>NZ_VDYZ01000049.1 GCF_007673095.1 Corynebacterium glyciniphilum AJ 3170 | reverse complement strand
TCCGCCCCAGCACCCATCGCCCCCCCCTCCTCTACATCTCCCCCATCATCCCCCCCACCCCCACCCCACTCATCCCTCTCCTCCCCACCTTCCCTCACATCCCAATCCCCCCCCCCATACTCCTTCCCCTCCTCCCACTCCATCACCCCCCTCCCTCTCTTCTTCACCCCCACCATCAACATCACCACCCCCTAACCCCCCATACCAAACACCTCTCCCCCTTCCCACCCTCCCTCTCCCACCCCACCACCACCATCCACTCCTCCTTCTCCCTCTCCCCCTCCCCCCCAATCTTCACCCTCCACCCCATCCTCCTCCTCTCCCTCATCTTCACCCTCCCCTTCCCCGCCCCCTTCCACCCACCTCCCCTCTCCCCACCCTCTCCCCCTACCCCCCCCCACCCCTCCACTTTCCCTACACCATCCCGATCGTCCCCATCCCCCCCTCCCACAGCTCCCTCATCTCACCCAACATCCCTCCC
>NZ_VDYZ01000048.1 GCF_007673095.1 Corynebacterium glyciniphilum AJ 3170 | reverse complement strand
GTCACCGAGTCCTTGAAAAACAACGTCAACGACAGTCCCTGGTCCACGTACCTCGTCGCCACAGCATAGGTGTCGATGATCTTCTCGTAGCCGATTTCGTAGGCATCCTCGAAGTACTCGAGGTTGTCGTTGTCCATGTGCGGCGCCGGGTAATACACCCGACCGATCTTGCCTTCCTTGCGGATCTCGATCTTCGACGCGATCGGGTGGATCGACGACGTCGAGTTGTTGATGTAGGAGATCGACCCCGTCGGCGGCACAGCCTGCAGATTCCGGTTGTACAGCCCGTCGGCCATCACCGCCGCCTTCAGTTCGGCCCAGTCCTCAGTGGTGGGAACGTGGATCGAGGAGCCCTCGATAATCGCCGCGACCTTCTCGGTGCGCGGCTGGAACCACGCGGGATCGTAGGCGTCGAAGAATACCCCGGAGGCGTAGTCGGAGTTGGCGAAGTTCCGGAACGCCGTGCCACGCTCGCGGGCGATGGC
>NZ_VDYZ01000047.1 GCF_007673095.1 Corynebacterium glyciniphilum AJ 3170 | reverse complement strand
GTGCGATACAGTGTTCGTATCCAAGGAGGGGACACCATGACCAGCACCCACACCACCGAACCCACCACCGGCGAGACCTACACCACCCTGGCCACCCGCTTCGCCATCGCCGTCAACACCGCCGAACTCGACCTCGTGGCCTTTCTGACCACCATCCCGGCCAACACCCGCCAGGCCACCGCCCTGGCCGTACGACGCAGAACACCGCGTGAAGCCCACCGCTACACCCACGCCGCCGACCTGGCGGCACGCATGCCCGACCTGTTCCACTCGTTCCGCGCCGACGGGCGCTATTCGGTCGATCACCTGGATGCGATCTGGACCCGGATCCACCGGCACACCCGCGCCCTGACCACCACCGGGACACAGATACCCGACACCCTCGACACCGTCGATGCCGCCGCTGCCGCCGCTGCCGCCGCTGCCGTCGATGCCGCTGTCGCCCTGGGGGTGACCGACTGGATCCAGAACACCGGCATCACCTGCCACACCGCCCTGGCCGATGTCACCGAC
>NZ_VDYZ01000046.1 GCF_007673095.1 Corynebacterium glyciniphilum AJ 3170 | reverse complement strand
CCACCCCCCCCACCAACACAACCACACCCACCCTCCTCCCTCCACTACCTCCGAAATCTCCACCTTCCCCCGGAAGCCAAGGACGACTCCACCCTCAACCCTCACCTCACCCTCTTCCACCACATCTGCTCCATCTCCCTCCACATCCACATCTACCTCCCGTCCCTGCTCCTCCTCCTCCTCTTCCCCCCCACCAACTTCTTCTTCTCCCACCTCAACCCCTCCAACCCCACCCCCAACCCTCGTCCTCAGCAACAATCACCCCCCTTCCTCACACAAAACCCGCTTCTACTCCGCTTCCCCAATCTCCCCCCTCTCCCCCCTCTCACCCCCCCTCCTACCCACACCTTCCTCCACCGCTCCTCCCCCCCCCTTCCCCTCTACCCTCTCCCACACACCAAACTCATCCCCATCCCCCACCCCGCCCTCCACCACCTCCACATCCCCCTCATACCCCACCTTCCCTCCATCCTCCATACCCACCATACCCACCTGTTCCCCACCCCCACCCACCACTCCGACCTCCCCAACTCCAATC
>NZ_VDYZ01000045.1 GCF_007673095.1 Corynebacterium glyciniphilum AJ 3170 | reverse complement strand
GTGACCGACTGGATCCAGAACACCGGCATCACCTGCCACACCGCCCTGGCCGATGTCACCGACGAAGTGCTGTGCCGAGTCGCCCCACTGATCGTGCAGGACACCGAGGCCGCAGAGGCCGGAGCGGTATCACTGACCCGCCGGGGTACCCGGTTGACCCTGGACTGCGGCAGTGAGCTCACCGCCGAGGCAGTGTGGTCAGCGATCAACACCGCAGCCCTGGAGACCCGCCGGGAAACAATGACAGACACGACAGACACGACCACAGAAAGCAACGACACCGAGACCGACACCCCACCCCCGCCTGCCCCGTTGATGTCGCACTGCCGCGGACAGGTCGCCCTGCGCCTGCTCGGCGGACACCGCGACCAGTTGACCGTCACCGTCAACACCTACCAGACCCACCCGGACCAGCCGTGCTACGTGCTGGGCAGTGGGTGGGTGACCGCCCGAACCGGTGGTGAACTGGCTGCCCTGGCGACCCGGGTGCGTGAACTCCCGGACCCCGCCAGCATCCCGGACACTGAGGCCTACCGGTTCACCACCGTGCAG
>NZ_VDYZ01000459.1 GCF_007673095.1 Corynebacterium glyciniphilum AJ 3170 | reverse complement strand
CCCACCACCCTCTTCCAAGCTCCCCTCCACCACCCCATCGACCACTTCTCCCCCCTCCCCCCCCTCCCACCCCACCTCCTCCACCACCATCAACCTATCCCACAACTCCTCCACCCCCCTCTCCCCCCCCCTTCACACCCCTTCCTCCACCTCCCACAACAATCCCCTCACGCAGCACCCCAATCCCCCCTCCTACCCCATCCACCCACCGCCC
>NZ_VDYZ01000458.1 GCF_007673095.1 Corynebacterium glyciniphilum AJ 3170 | reverse complement strand
TTTTTGTTCTTCAAGGAGGGGGGGGGTGGCTGGGGGTGGTTTCGTGTGGGGGGTGGTGGTGGGGAGGGTGAGGGTGGTGGTGAGGGTACTGGTGGGGTGGGTGGTGTGGGTGGGGTTGTGGGGGGGTAAGGAGGAGGTGAGGGGGGTGGGGGAGGGAGAGGGGGATGATGTTGTGGGGGGGGTTGGGGAGGGAGATGATGATGGCGTGTTGGAG
>NZ_VDYZ01000457.1 GCF_007673095.1 Corynebacterium glyciniphilum AJ 3170 | reverse complement strand
CCCTCCTCCCGTTCCACACCCCGTATCTCACCCTCCCCGACCCGCTGCCCCCCACCCCCACATCCCTCTCCCTCCGTCCACTCCTTTTCCCCTACCACACCCCACTCATCAACCCCCCCGCTGACAACTTCAACACCTCCCCCCCCACCCCCTCGATCTCCTCCACCAACATCATCCACCCGCTCTTCTCCTTCCCCCTCTTCAACACCTCACC
>NZ_VDYZ01000456.1 GCF_007673095.1 Corynebacterium glyciniphilum AJ 3170 | reverse complement strand
CTCACACATGATTTCCCTCACCTTGTCCATCAATCCCTCCCCTCCCCACACATACACCTCCCTCCCCACCCCACCCTCATCCCCCCCAACACCCCTTCCCCCCCCCCCACACCTTCCCCCCCCCCAACGTCCCCACCAACCCCTCCACCCCCCTCCTCCCCTCCCCCAGCCCACCACTCACCCCCGACACCACCTCCATCATGCCCCTCTACCC
>NZ_VDYZ01000455.1 GCF_007673095.1 Corynebacterium glyciniphilum AJ 3170 | reverse complement strand
GAAGGAGGGTGGGGGGTGGGGTGTGGATGAGTGTTGTGGGGTAGTTGGGGTTGGAGTGTGGGGGGGTGGTGATGGGGATAGGGGAGGAGATGGGGGGTGGGGTTGGTGTTGTGTTGTAGAGTAAGAAGGGAGGGATCGAAGATGAGTGAGCTAAAGCGGAGGTGTACTGGGTGTTTCGGTAAATTGACATCTTGGGAGTGATGGAAGTGGAGTG
>NZ_VDYZ01000454.1 GCF_007673095.1 Corynebacterium glyciniphilum AJ 3170 | reverse complement strand
CCCCACACATCAACCCGCCCCACACTCCCTCACCCCCGAATTCCCGGTCCATCACGGTCTGCTTCAACTCCCCCACCTCCCCCACCACACCCTCATCTTCACCCACCACTCCACCCCCCACTTCCCCCCCCTTCCCCCCCACATCTCCCCCAATCCCCTCACCTTCCCCCTCCGTCATCTTCTTCGCCACCCGCCCCCACACCCTCCCCTCCTC
>NZ_VDYZ01000453.1 GCF_007673095.1 Corynebacterium glyciniphilum AJ 3170 | reverse complement strand
TCATACCCCCACAACTCATACCCCATCCCACCCTCCTCTTCACTCACCAACTCCATCACCTACCACTCCCCACCCACCATCCCTCCCCCCCTCCCTCCCCCTCCCTCTCTCTCCCTTCCACCAACCCCGTGCCCCCCCCCTCCCCACCCCACTCAACTTCCCCCTCGCGACGTCCCACGCGACCGCGGCTCCGCACCACTCCTCCCCCATCCCC
>NZ_VDYZ01000452.1 GCF_007673095.1 Corynebacterium glyciniphilum AJ 3170 | reverse complement strand
TACCCCTCCGTCTACTCCTACTCCTCACCCAACTCCCTCACCATCTCCCTCCCCAACCACCACTTCCTTCCTCCATACCCCACCCCACCCCATCCACCTCTTCCCCCCCCTCCCCTCGCCCCATCCATCCACACCAACCCCAATCCCCACCCCCACCACCACCACCCCCCCAATCATCACCCCACTCCCCCCTCCCCTGCCGTCCAGTCGCCCCT
>NZ_VDYZ01000451.1 GCF_007673095.1 Corynebacterium glyciniphilum AJ 3170 | reverse complement strand
ACCCTACCCCCATCTTCACCCCTCACCCCCCTACTACCCCCCAGTTCAACTTCCATATTCACCTCCCCATCGTCCGCATCAATCTCCCCATTCCCCTCCCCATCCCCCCCCCCCATCTACCCCTCCACCTCCTCCACCCTCAACTCCTCCATCACCTTCCCACCACCCAAGATACCCCCCTTCTTCAACATCACCTCCAGACGTCCCTACCTGTC
>NZ_VDYZ01000450.1 GCF_007673095.1 Corynebacterium glyciniphilum AJ 3170 | reverse complement strand
GAAGAGCGGATAGAGGTAGGGGATGGGGAAGGTGAGGAAGAGGAGGGTGCGGTGGTTGGTGGATGGGTGAGGGTAGGGAGGTTGGGGGATGGGGGGGGGGTGGGGTCCTGAAGTGGGTGAGGAGATGGTAGGGTGAGGTGGGCGGTGAGGTGGGGGTGAGGGGGAGGAGAGGAAGGATGATGTGTTGTGAATGATTGTGGTAGCGTGAAGGTTGA
>NZ_VDYZ01000044.1 GCF_007673095.1 Corynebacterium glyciniphilum AJ 3170 | reverse complement strand
CACACCCGCCCCCACCCCCATGTCGACCTCTCCCCCCCCCCTCCACTCCCCCACATCCCTGCCGTCCCTCCCCATCACCTCCACCGACACCACCCCTTCCCCTTCCACTCCCATCCACCCAATCATCACCCCCATCCTCCACACCTCACTCATCCTCCTCCACCTCCCCCATCACCTCCCTCATCCCTCTACCTCTCCACTCCTCCATCCCTTTCCCCACCCTCACCACCCTCGCCTCTTCCCCAATCACCTCCCGCCACCCCTCCACCTTCTCCCCCACCCAGACCTCGCTCTCGATCACCTCCCACCCGCCGCGTCCCTCCTCCTCCCCTTTCACCCCCATCACCCAACCACCCTCCCCCGCTGTCTCCAACTCCCTCCCCTCCTCACCCTCCCTCCCCTCCCCCCCCTCTTCATCCCCCCCTCCCCCGCCGAGCGTCCCAACACCCTCCCCCTCCCCACCCTCAACATCCCCCCCTTCTTCCCCCTCCTCTTCCTCACCCCCCAGCACCTCCCCCCCGGCGTCGCCGCCACGCTGAACCCGTCCCAACCCATCCTCCTC
>NZ_VDYZ01000449.1 GCF_007673095.1 Corynebacterium glyciniphilum AJ 3170 | reverse complement strand
GCGGAGGGTGTGCTGGTGGTTCTTGCGAGGGTGGCGAGGGTTGTGGTCCTGTTGGTAGTCGAACTTGGGGAAATGGATGATGTTGGAGAGGGGGGGGTTGGGGTTGGGTGGAAGGTGGAGGAGGTGGAGATGGGGGTGATAGGGGAGGTTGGGTGGATGGTGGATAGGGAGGATAACGAGGTGTTGGCGACGGGGAGGGAGGAGTGGGAGGTGGG
>NZ_VDYZ01000448.1 GCF_007673095.1 Corynebacterium glyciniphilum AJ 3170 | reverse complement strand
CATCCCTCCTCACTCACATCTCCTCCCACTCCACCCCCGACACTACCCACTCCCTCACCCCCACCCACCCCCCCCTCCATCTTCTCCTCCTCCCCCCTCATCAACACATCCCCCTCCCCACCCTCCCCCATCTCCTCCACTATCTCCTCCACCCCCCCCGAGCCGACACCCTCCACGCGCTCAACCACCAGTTCCACCTCGGCTGCGGGCAGACCT
>NZ_VDYZ01000447.1 GCF_007673095.1 Corynebacterium glyciniphilum AJ 3170 | reverse complement strand
GTGGCTTACGCCGTGGAGCAGGTGCCGGGCTTGACTGAGGGTAATGACGGGGGGGTGCGGGATGCCGGAGGGGGGGGGAGTGGGTGGAGGAGGTGATTGGGGAGTGGGGGTGCGAGGGAGTGGAGGATGAGGTGGGGGGGGTGGGGGTGATGGTGGGGGGTGTGGTGGGGGTGGGTGGGGGGTGGGTGGTTCATGTCGTGGAGTGTTGGAGGGGAT
>NZ_VDYZ01000446.1 GCF_007673095.1 Corynebacterium glyciniphilum AJ 3170 | reverse complement strand
CCTCCACCCTCACTTCACCCCACCCCATCCTCCCCCCACACTCCTCCCCCTTCCTCTCCTCCATCACCTCCTCCCCCTCCTCCATCCCCTCCTTCACACCGACCTCCATCACCCCCTTACCCCCGAACCCACCCCCCTTCACCTCCTTCTCCCCCCCCATCCACCTCGCCCCCACCACCCCCTCCTACTCCCACCTCTCCCCCCACCCTTCCTACT
>NZ_VDYZ01000445.1 GCF_007673095.1 Corynebacterium glyciniphilum AJ 3170 | reverse complement strand
CGCGACCCAGTCGCCCCCCCCCGCGCTCCCGCCCCACCCCGACCCCCCCCCCCCCCGCAACCCACCACATCCCCCCCAACCACCACCCCATCCCCCCCACCTCCCCCCACTCTCCCCCACCCAACCTCCCCTCTTCCCACTCTTCCCCATCATCTCCATCCTCCTCTCCCCCATCTCCTTCTACCAAATCACCCTTCCCTCCGCCCCCTTCCTCCA
>NZ_VDYZ01000444.1 GCF_007673095.1 Corynebacterium glyciniphilum AJ 3170 | reverse complement strand
TTACCCTCATCACCCACACCACCAACACCACACCCCCCAACCCCCCCCCTCAACCCCCCCACCTCCATCTCACCCGCAACCACCTCCTCAACATCCACCCCCACCACCTCCACCCCCTCCTCCCCCACCTCCACCCCCCCCCCCCGCAATCCCAAGTGTTACCACCTCTGCCCCATCGCGCACACCAAAACCCCACCTCACAAAAAGTCTTACCAC
>NZ_VDYZ01000443.1 GCF_007673095.1 Corynebacterium glyciniphilum AJ 3170 | reverse complement strand
TCTCGGGGATGTGGGGGGTGGGAGGGGGTTGGACGGAGGGGGGTGTGAGTGGGAGGAGGTGATAGGCGGGGGAAAAGTGCGGGTGGTGAGTGGGGGGGGATTGGCAGCAGGGACGGGGGTGGTGGGGGGAGTTGGGTGAGGGGGGGAAGGGGTTGATGAAGGGTGTTGCGGTGAATGAGGAGTGGGGATGGTGTTTGATGGACTGATGGGGGTGGG
>NZ_VDYZ01000442.1 GCF_007673095.1 Corynebacterium glyciniphilum AJ 3170 | reverse complement strand
GTTGGGTCGGGGGTTTGGTGGAGTACGGGAGGACGGTCTGGAAAAGATAGGTGAGGTAAGTGATGAGGTTGAGGGGGTGATGTGAGGAGATGGAGTGGGAGGGAAGGTTGGGCTGGGTGAGGGAGTGGGGAAGGTGGTGTTGGAGAGGAGTGAGGGGGGGGGGGGGGGGAGGGGGAGGGGAAGGGATGGGGGGCAGAGTAGGGAGTAGAACGGGGG
>NZ_VDYZ01000441.1 GCF_007673095.1 Corynebacterium glyciniphilum AJ 3170 | reverse complement strand
AATTGGTTTATTTTCTTTTGTAGCTATGGCTGTTTTTGGAAATAAATATGAAGAAATGCCTGACCTTAAAGGGAAAACTGAAAAACAAGCTGAAAAGGTATTAGATAGTCATCATCTAAAAGTAGGTGACATATCAAGAAATTATAGTGATAAATATCCTGAAAACCAAATTATTAAAACAAATCCAGATAGTGGAGAACGCGTCGAACAAGGGGA
>NZ_VDYZ01000440.1 GCF_007673095.1 Corynebacterium glyciniphilum AJ 3170 | reverse complement strand
ACTGGTGAGGATCGCGGAGACGCGGATACCCACCAGGATGAGGCGCGTCCCGGCGACGGTGGCTTTCCAGGGGAGGGGGAAGAGGAGGAGGGGGAGGGGGAGCGGGATGAGGGTGGGGGTGGGGGTGTGGATGGGGATCGGGGGATGGGAGATGGTGTTGGGGGGGGGGTTGAGTGGGGGAGAGGGAGGGGTGGAAGAGGTGGGGTACCATTGAGTC
>NZ_VDYZ01000043.1 GCF_007673095.1 Corynebacterium glyciniphilum AJ 3170 | reverse complement strand
CGACCCTCAACCCGGTTCGGCGCCCTACACCGTGATCGACACCCCCCGTTCACACTCCATCTCCATCCCTTCCTACCCCACCCTCATCTCCCCCACAACCCCGTCCCACAACCTCTTCAACCCTCTCCCCTCCTCACCCACCTTATCCGCGCCCCACCCTCTACCCAACTCCATCCTCCCCCTACACACCTCACCCATCACCTCCTCCACTTCCTTCTTCTCACCCTCCCCACCCCCTTCCCTCCCCACCATCCCCACCCTGACATCCCCCAACTTCTCCCACTCCCCCTACAACCCCCCTCCCCCCACTCACCCCCCACCTCATCCACCCCCCCCCCCACCCTCCCCATCATCACCCCCTTCTCCCTCCACACTCCCACCCCCCCGACCACCACTCCCACGCCCACTCCCCCACACCCTTCCCTACATCACTGCAACTCTCGCACACCCCACATTCACTATTCTCCCCACCCCAATCGTTGATCACCACACCCCCAACCACATCCCCCCCCATTACACCACCGCCCACCTCCTCCACCCAATCAACCCCCCCCATCTCTACCCCCCCGCACTCA
>NZ_VDYZ01000439.1 GCF_007673095.1 Corynebacterium glyciniphilum AJ 3170 | reverse complement strand
CACTTCATCGCCCCGCACCTCTTTGTTCACTTCCCCTTCCCCCACACTCTCTCCGACACCCATCACTTTTCACGCCTCGTTCCCTCTTATACCTCACACCTTCCCCACCCCCCCCAACCTCCCCACCTCACCACCCTCACCCACCATCTCCACCTCCTCTACCCCACCACCACACTCCACCTCACACCCCACCACCATCCCGCTCTCCCCCTCTTTC
>NZ_VDYZ01000438.1 GCF_007673095.1 Corynebacterium glyciniphilum AJ 3170 | reverse complement strand
CATCCCCACACGTACCAACCCTCCCCACACACCCACGAGCTCCCCATCTTCACCTCACTCTCATCAACCTCAACCTCCCCCACAACATCCATATCTCCCACCCCCCCACTTTCCACCTCCACCTACTCCTCCTCAATCCACCCCTCATGCAAGCTGCACCCGTCGTCCATATCCCCCTCCACCCACTCCCCGATTCTCCCCTCACCCCCCTACCTCCC
>NZ_VDYZ01000437.1 GCF_007673095.1 Corynebacterium glyciniphilum AJ 3170 | reverse complement strand
TCCTCCCCCTCCCTCTCCACCCCACACCACTGCCTCCACATCCCTCCTACCCCTCAATTCACATTCACCCACCCCCCCTTCCCCCCCCCCTCCCCCCTCATCCCCCTCCCCGCTGGGTTCCTCACCAACCTCTTCCCTTCCTCCTCCTCCAACCTCCTCACCATCACCATCCCCATCTCCCCATACACCCCCCTCATCCCCCCGCCACCATCCATACC
>NZ_VDYZ01000436.1 GCF_007673095.1 Corynebacterium glyciniphilum AJ 3170 | reverse complement strand
TTCTGCCTCTTCCCCCATCCTTCCTACCTCTCCCCATCTCTCACCCCCCCCCATCACCTCCTCCCCTTCACGCCCCACCTCCATAGCCGCTCCCCCCCCCAATCCACTCCTCCCGCCCCTAATCACAATCTTCTCCCTCATCCCCACTCCTTCACGTAACTATCTCCATACTTACATCCACAACTCTCACACCCCTCGACCCCCCTGTCAATAACTAC
>NZ_VDYZ01000435.1 GCF_007673095.1 Corynebacterium glyciniphilum AJ 3170 | reverse complement strand
AGGTAGAGGAGTGAGGGGATAGGGGAGAGGAGGGGGATGGGAGGGGGGATGGAGAGGACGGAGACATGGATGGAGTAGGAGTAGGAGTTGAGGGAGGGGAGGAGGGGGGGGAGGTGAGGGAGGGGGAGGAGGAGAGGGTGAGGGGGAGGGGGAGTGGGTGGAAGTCGCGAACAGCGACCGGAAGAAGTCCGTCGACATGTCCGGGTGGGGGATCATGG
>NZ_VDYZ01000434.1 GCF_007673095.1 Corynebacterium glyciniphilum AJ 3170 | reverse complement strand
CATCCCTAACCTCCTCTCCCATCTCCCCTACCACACCCCCATCATCTTCAACCCCCACATCCTCCCCCCCACCCACCTCAATCCCCTCCTCCCCACCCACCTCCACAATCCCCCCCACCCACCCCTCCCCCCCCCGACCCCCACCACCCCCCCCATACTCTTCTCCCCCCACCTCCAGGCCCCCTTCACCACCCTTCTCACGCCAATCACCCTACTAC
>NZ_VDYZ01000433.1 GCF_007673095.1 Corynebacterium glyciniphilum AJ 3170 | reverse complement strand
CCCTTCCCACCCCAACACCCTCCTCCACTCCAACCCCATCAACCCCCCCATACCCATCATCACCCCCACCCCCATCCCCCCCCCCAACCCCCCTTCCTTCCCACCTTCCCCCTCCACCTCCATCCACTCCTCCTCCCCCCTACCCTCCCCACTTCCCACCTTCCTCCCATGCCACACACCCCGACTGATACCTCACACCCGTCAGCCCCCGCCTTCCCC
>NZ_VDYZ01000432.1 GCF_007673095.1 Corynebacterium glyciniphilum AJ 3170 | reverse complement strand
CCTCCACGACCTCCATCTTCTTCATCTTCTTCCTCCCCTCCTTCCCCTCCCACTTCCACGCACACACCTCTTCCCACTCCACTCCATCCACCACACCCACCACCTCCTCTCACTCACCCCCCACCACCACCCCTTCACCCCTATCCCCCCCCACACCCCCCCCATCACCCCCCCCACCTCCACCAACCCCCCCCTCTCCACCTTCTCACCCCCCTCCCC
>NZ_VDYZ01000431.1 GCF_007673095.1 Corynebacterium glyciniphilum AJ 3170 | reverse complement strand
CTATCCCGGCACTCACTTCCCCACCACCCTCCCTATCCCTACCCCCTTGTTCAACACCACGTTCATCTTCCTCCTCTCCCTCCTCTCTCTCCAACTCATCTCCCCCATCCTACCCCTCTCACCACCCACCACATCTCCCCCGCATCCTCGATCAACCCCGCCACCCCCGCCGCCCACTACCTCGACTCCAACGGCGTCGACCGCAAGGACTACAACTCC
>NZ_VDYZ01000430.1 GCF_007673095.1 Corynebacterium glyciniphilum AJ 3170 | reverse complement strand
CCACCTCTCCCTCCAACATCCTCCACCCCTACATCACCCCCTACCACCCCACCCTCACCCCCCCACCCCCCACCCCCACCCCCGCACTATCCGACCGACTCTCCATCTCCTCCCGCATCCCCTCCCCCATCTCCACCCTCACATCACCCACGTCCCCCCACACACACACCTCTCCATCCTCCCCCCACCCCATCTCCCACTCCCACCCTCACCCCCCCCC
>NZ_VDYZ01000042.1:250-601 GCF_007673095.1 Corynebacterium glyciniphilum AJ 3170 | reverse complement strand
AGGGGGTTAGGGATTTGCTGAAGTTGTTGCGGGACGTATAGTTGGAAAAGAGTTGGGAGATGATGGGGGAAAGGGGTTGGAAAGTTGGGTAGGCGGTTGTAGAATATTCGTTGGGGTGTGATGGATGGGAGTATATATTGGGGGAGTGGGGAAATGGGAGGTGTAGTAGGGAGATGTAGGAAGGGTGAGGAAATTAGTGGGTTATAGTGAAAAGGGTGATGGGAGTAGTGGTGGGGAGTGAGGAGTTTAAAGTGTTTGGGGATTGAATGTATATGGGAGGTCATGGTTTGTAGGAAGTGGGGAGTGGAGTTGAGGGAGAAGTTGTCGGGGAGACTTGGAAAGTTATGGTGA
>NZ_VDYZ01000042.1:0-240 GCF_007673095.1 Corynebacterium glyciniphilum AJ 3170 | reverse complement strand
ACCCAGATCTACGAAGGGTCACGAAATTACTGCCTTATACTCAAAACCCTCATCCCACTACTCCTCCCCACTCACCACTTTAAACTCTTTCCCCATTCAATGTATATCCCACCTCATCCTTTCTACCAACTCCCCACTCCACTTCACCCACAACTTCTCCCCCACACTTCCAAACTTATCCTCACTCACCCATCCAACCTCCAATATTCCCATATTCTTCACTACCCCCACCTAAATCAC
>NZ_VDYZ01000429.1 GCF_007673095.1 Corynebacterium glyciniphilum AJ 3170 | reverse complement strand
GGGACGTGTGGAGGGCCAGGTGGTGTTGGTCGGTGGGGGGTTGGGGGGTGAGAAGGGGGTGGGTGTGGAGATGGAGGAGGGAAAGGGGGGGAAGGGGTTTGTGAGGGGGAGTGTGAGGGAGGGGGGAGCGTGAGGGAGGGATAGTCGGGTTGGGTGTGTGGGATGTAGTGGTGTGGGGTGGTGCGCGTTGTCGTACGGGACGGGATGGGCGTGAAGGGGG
>NZ_VDYZ01000428.1 GCF_007673095.1 Corynebacterium glyciniphilum AJ 3170 | reverse complement strand
CCCCCCTCCTCCTCCATCCCCCCTCACCCACACCACACCCCTCACCACCACCATCATCACCACCTCCATCATCAACCCCCTCCTCTCCCCCCCCCCTCCACGCACGCCTCCACCCTCCCTCGAACTCCCCCTCTCCCCATTCACCGCCCACGCCCCCTCCCTCCTCCTCAACAACCCAACGCACCCCAACCATTTCACACTCCTCCTCACCCACTTCTCC
>NZ_VDYZ01000427.1 GCF_007673095.1 Corynebacterium glyciniphilum AJ 3170 | reverse complement strand
CCATCAACTCCTTTTCCTTCCACTCTACCACCCCATCCACCTCCCCCACCTACTCCTCGCTCACCTTCTCCACCTCCTTCTCTCCCCCCTTCACCTCCTCCTCCCCGCCCTCCCCCTCTAAACTACATACCTCTCATTCACCCCACCTTCTCCCCTTCCACCACCTCACCCAACCCCTAGGTCCCCCTCCGCACCGTCTCAGCGTCAAGCACATACAGAC
>NZ_VDYZ01000426.1 GCF_007673095.1 Corynebacterium glyciniphilum AJ 3170 | reverse complement strand
CCCTATTCATCACCATCCCCTTCCCCACCAACTCCGCCCATTCTCTATCCCTCACCCCCACCTCCTCACCCACCTCTCCATCCTTCACCCCCTACCTCCATCCACCCCTCCACTTCTCCCCTTCAACACATTCACCACCACCCCCAACCATCACCTCCTCCACCCTCCCATCCCCCCCCCCTTCCTCCCACTCACACCACACATCCTCACCTCACCATCT
>NZ_VDYZ01000425.1 GCF_007673095.1 Corynebacterium glyciniphilum AJ 3170 | reverse complement strand
CCTCCCCCCCACACCACCACTCAGAACCACCGACCATCACAATCCTCCTCCTTAACCTCAACACCACCCCCTCCATCACCCCCTCCCCCCCAACTTCACCCACTTCCCCGGTTCCCACATCCCCCTCAACTACCACAACCACCTCCACCACCTACCCCCCCACCTTCACCCCCAGCCCCCCCCTTACCCCACCCTCTCCCTCACCAACCCTCCCCACATC
>NZ_VDYZ01000424.1 GCF_007673095.1 Corynebacterium glyciniphilum AJ 3170 | reverse complement strand
TATGCGTCAGGTGGTGTGCACGGTCAACGGGCAGATCCGTCCGATGCGGGTGCGTGACCGCTCGGTCGAGTCGGTCACCGCGACCGCGGAGAAGGCCGATCCGGCTGTGGCCGGGCAGGTGTCCGCACCGTTCGCCGGTGTGGTCACCGTGAACGCTGCGGTGGGTGACACCGTGGCCGCCGGGGATGCGGTCGCGGTGATCGAGGCGATGAAGATGGAG
>NZ_VDYZ01000423.1 GCF_007673095.1 Corynebacterium glyciniphilum AJ 3170 | reverse complement strand
GGAGACCCGCCGGGAAACAATGACAGACACGACAGACACGACCACAGAAAGCAACGACACCGAAACCGACACCCCACCCCCGCCTGCCCCGTTGATGTCGCACTGCCGGGGACAGGTCGCCCTGCGCCTGCTCGGCGGGCACCGCGACCAGTTGACAGTCACCGTCAACGCCTACCAGACCCACCCGGACCAGCCGTGCTACGTGCTGGGCAGTGGGTGG
>NZ_VDYZ01000422.1 GCF_007673095.1 Corynebacterium glyciniphilum AJ 3170 | reverse complement strand
AAGGGAGGGCGGGTGTCGTGGGAGGTGTCGTGGACGTTGATGAGGTTGGGGGGGAGGGGGTGGAGGAGGTGGAGGAGTGGGGGGGAGGTGGGAGGTGTTGGGATGGTGGGGATGGTAGTTGTGGTTGTGGTAGGGGTGGGGGGAGTTGAGGGGGTGTGAAGGAGGGTCGCCGAAGGGGTGCTGGGTGAGGCGCTGGGAGGGAGGGTCGGGGGGTTGCGGGA
>NZ_VDYZ01000421.1 GCF_007673095.1 Corynebacterium glyciniphilum AJ 3170 | reverse complement strand
ACCATTTTCTATTCAATCATCCACAATCTCCTACCCTCCTCTCCATCCCCACACCACGACACTTCACCCAAACCCCCCTCCTCCACGCCCCACTCCCCCACTTCCCCCTCCACCCTTTCTCCCCCACCCTCCCCCCATCCACCCCCTCGCCCACAATCTCCACCACCCCTCCTCACTACCACATCCACATCTCCTCCCAATGCTCCTGTGCGCACCCGTCC
>NZ_VDYZ01000420.1 GCF_007673095.1 Corynebacterium glyciniphilum AJ 3170 | reverse complement strand
ACCCCCCCTCACTCTCCCCCAGTACCCCCCCCTCTTTATCCCCACCCCACTCATCATTCTTCTCCCCATCCCGCTCATCCACTCCCCTCCCCACTTCACCACCCCACCCCCCCCACCCAAACCCTTATCATACTCATCCTCACTCCTCCCCCAACCCCCCCATCCACCACCCCTCAATCCCTCTCCACTCCAATCTCTCTCTCCCCCCCCCCCCTACATCC
>NZ_VDYZ01000041.1 GCF_007673095.1 Corynebacterium glyciniphilum AJ 3170 | reverse complement strand
ACACCCTCAACCTCCACCTCCCCCCCAATCCCCACCCACTCCCTCACCCCACCCCCCACCCCCCTTCCAAACAACCACCCACCCCCCCACCAACACCCCCACCACCCTCCCCACCACTCCCTCCCTCTCCCCCCACCCCCACTATCTCCCCCCTCACCCCCCTCCCCACCTCCATCCTCTCGTCCCTCTCCCCCTTCTCCACCTACCCCTCCACCAACGCCTTCCCCACCCCCTCCCCCAACTCCCCCACACTCCCCCTTTCCTCCACCTCCACCTCTCCAACATCCACCCCCCCACCCCCTTCATCACCACCTCCTCCACCTTACCCACACCAACCTCTCCACCACCAACCCCCTCCCCAACCTTCTCCACCCCCCATCCTCCCCCACCCCCTTCCCCCTCCATCTCCTCCTACACACCCCACTCCACACCCCCCCCTCCACCACCACCTCTCCCCCCTCATCCACCACCACCCCCCCACCCCCCAACCCTCCTCCCCCTCCCTCACCCCCCACTTTCATCTCCCTCCCCTCCCTCACCTTCACCTCATCACCCCCAACCCCTTCCTCTACCTCTTCAACTCCCATGAGGCCGTGTTCACCCACCACTCCCGACAGAACCAAA
>NZ_VDYZ01000419.1 GCF_007673095.1 Corynebacterium glyciniphilum AJ 3170 | reverse complement strand
GGGGATGTGAAGGATGTGGGTGTTGGGGGGGTTGGAGGAGGAGGAGGTGGAGGAGACGGTGGAGGAGTTGGAGGAGGGGGATGTGATGATGGTGTGAGGAGGGAGGGCGGATGGGAATGGTGGAGTAGTTGGGGGTGGGAGGGGGAGGGGTGGGTGGGGAGAGGAGAGGAGATCGTGGAGGGGGTGAGGTGAGACAACGTGCGAAGAAGTGGAAAGAAATT
>NZ_VDYZ01000418.1 GCF_007673095.1 Corynebacterium glyciniphilum AJ 3170 | reverse complement strand
CACCACTCCCAAAT
The DNA here is from genome assembly GCF_007673095.1 of Corynebacterium glyciniphilum AJ 3170. Classification (GTDB taxonomy): domain Bacteria; phylum Actinomycetota; class Actinomycetes; order Mycobacteriales; family Mycobacteriaceae; genus Corynebacterium. Next base: position 207 of record NZ_VDYZ01000418.1, on the reverse strand, counting down.
CCTGCAACACCATCCACATCTCCCTCTTACCCACTTCCCCAACTTCTCCCTCGCCCATCTCCCACATCTTCTTTCCTCCCACCTTGATCCTCCCCCCACTCCCCCACCCTCCTCATCCTCCTCCCACATCCGCGTCTACATCCCTCCTCTCGTCATCCCACAATCATACCCCTCTAATCGCTGTTCCATATTCCCGTTCATGATGCT
>NZ_VDYZ01000417.1 GCF_007673095.1 Corynebacterium glyciniphilum AJ 3170 | reverse complement strand
TGATGAGGGGTAGGGCGGGAGGGAAACGAGAGCTCCGCGGTGGTTAGGAAATGGATGTGGGAGAGGACGATGAGGGTGGGGGGGTGGGTGGAGGAGTGAGGGGGGAGGGGAGTGGTGGTGGGGGGGATGGTGGGGGGGGTGGTGGGGTTGGGGGGGGTTGGTGGTGTGGTCCGGGTGAGAGGGGGAAGGAGTGGTTTGGTGGGTGAGGGGGTGGGGTTGGT
>NZ_VDYZ01000416.1 GCF_007673095.1 Corynebacterium glyciniphilum AJ 3170 | reverse complement strand
CTCGTCCATCCCGGCCATCCCCATCAACATCATCCCCACACCCTCACCATCATGCATCTCCCCAACCATCTCCACCCCCCTCCGACCCAATCCTTCTCCCTCCTCGATCATCATCAACTCCCTCCCCCCCCCACTCCTCCATCTCCTCCTCCACCAGTGCCACACCCACCCCCTTCACTCCCGACTCAACCCCACACACCTCCGTCAGCACATCCATACAC
>NZ_VDYZ01000415.1 GCF_007673095.1 Corynebacterium glyciniphilum AJ 3170 | reverse complement strand
CCCACCCCCTCTTACCCCTCCCCCTCGACCACCCCTCATCACTGCACCTGACCACACCACCACTACACCATCACCTCCATCACCCTCATCTCCACCCACCCCCCCAACTTCCTCCCCACCTCCCCCACCCTCCCCCTCTCCTCCACCATTCCCCTCAACATAACTCTTCACTCTACCACACCACGACCCCCTGCTGTACACCCCCCCCGCTCACTTTTCTTC
>NZ_VDYZ01000414.1 GCF_007673095.1 Corynebacterium glyciniphilum AJ 3170 | reverse complement strand
TCAACCCCAACCACCACCTGTTCATCTACTCATCACCCGTTCCCTCTCCCCCCAACACTCCCCCCCCCACTCTCCTCACCTCCCCTTCCCCCCTCCTTCTTCATCCCAAATCTACTCCATCCCACCCCATTCCCCCCCCCACACCCAACCCCCCCTCCACCCATTCCCCCACATACTCCTCACCCCAATTTCCCTCACCCACCCATCCCGTCTAACTGACCT
>NZ_VDYZ01000413.1 GCF_007673095.1 Corynebacterium glyciniphilum AJ 3170 | reverse complement strand
GAACTTCATCCCCCCCCCTTCACCCCCCGCACATTACCCCACACCCCATTCATCCTCCCCACCCGGCGAACTGCTCATACCCGACCTTCCCCGACATCAGCACGACCACTACCACCATCACTCCGCCTAGAAACCCTCTCCCCCCACCAATCACCATCCCCGCACCCATCTCCCCTCCCATGACCTTGGTCACAGCCACCCCCACACCCACCCACCACACCA
>NZ_VDYZ01000412.1 GCF_007673095.1 Corynebacterium glyciniphilum AJ 3170 | reverse complement strand
CCTTCTTCCCCCCCCCCTTCTCACTCTCCCCCAACATCACCACCAACATCACCCCCCACATCATGATCCCCATCATCCACCCCACCACCCACCTCCTCCACCACCTCCACCCCCTCCCCCACCACCACCTCCCCACCACCCATCCTCACCCTCACCTCCTTTCCCTCTCCCACCGCCTCACGCAGCCCGCTCACCACCAACTCCTCCTCCTGCCACATCGCC
>NZ_VDYZ01000411.1 GCF_007673095.1 Corynebacterium glyciniphilum AJ 3170 | reverse complement strand
CTCCACCAACTTCCCCACCGACGGCCAAACACTCCCCTCATCCTCTCACCCCTCCATCATAATCATCATCTCCTATTCACCCACGCACCTCATCACCTCCTCTCCTCTACTCTTTTTTCCCCCCTATCCCCCACTGGTTACCCCACCACCCTTCCTTCCCTCACCAACCTCATCAGGATACACGCCCCACCCCCTGTACCCAACTTATCCCGACCCAGCCCC
>NZ_VDYZ01000410.1 GCF_007673095.1 Corynebacterium glyciniphilum AJ 3170 | reverse complement strand
TTACCCCACCCACCTACACCCTCCTGCAAAACAATTCCCCTCCCCATCTCAATCTAACTCACCACCTTCATCCACAACTCAAACACCATCCCCTAATCACCATCCCTCAACACCTTCCCCCTTCACTCTCCCCTTTCCCCTCACCTCCACCTACCCCCACCCCACACTTCACCCCCAACCCCCCCCACTAACCCCCCCACAACCACCATCACACCACAACAC
>NZ_VDYZ01000040.1 GCF_007673095.1 Corynebacterium glyciniphilum AJ 3170 | reverse complement strand
TCGTTCTCACCTCTCTTCTCCCATCATCCTTCCCCCCCCCATCACCACCTCCCCACCCCCCGCCGCAGCCATCCCGCCCTTCTCACCGCCCCTGGCCTTACCCCTCCTCATCGTCCCCACCAGCTACTCGCCCACCACCTTCACCACCAACCCCCTCCCCCACCCCCCTCCCTCACCCACCCCCTCCCCATACCCCACTATCCTCCTCACTCATATCCCACCCACTTCTCCACCCCCCCCTTACCGGAACCCATACCCACCCCCAGCGCCTTCTCCCTCACCCGCCCCTCCCCCAAGATCTTCATCCACACCTTCCCACCACCCTTCACCTCCCCCTTCATCCCCATACCCCCACCTTCCATCTCACCCTTCCTCATCTACCTCCCCTCCACCCCCTCCACCCCCTCCACCTCCTCCACCACCCCCACACCCTCACCATCCACCCCTCCCTCCTTCACCCCCACCATCTCGACACCCTCCACCACCTCATCATCCCCGCCTACCACCACGCCCCTCACAACCTCAACAGTCTCTCCAACCACAAGATCCCCCCCCTCTCCCACCCCCGCTAACCCCTCACCCCCCACCCCATCCCGTAACCGTCACCCCCCCCGCACACGCAGCCAACTTCTCTCTCCCAAG
>NZ_VDYZ01000409.1 GCF_007673095.1 Corynebacterium glyciniphilum AJ 3170 | reverse complement strand
CCCCAACCAACCTTCTCACTCCCCTTCACCATCACCCCATTACCCCCCCCAATCCCCCTCCTCATCATCCCCATCCCTCTCCTCCTCCTCCTCCCAACCACCCTCTACCCACCCCACTCCTCCCCCAACTCCAACCCCAACCCTCCCCCTCCCACCCTCACCCCCCACAACAACCCCCCCCCCCACACCCGCTCCGATCCTGCTCCGGCTGCTTCTGCCCCCC
>NZ_VDYZ01000408.1 GCF_007673095.1 Corynebacterium glyciniphilum AJ 3170 | reverse complement strand
GGAGGTCGTGGGGATGGGTACGTATGGGGAGTTGGGGCTGGGAGTAGTGTGGTTGGTGTCGGGGGGAGAGGGAGTGGGGTTGTGATGGGGGAGGAGAGATGAGGTAGATGAGTGGAAGGAGGTGATGGGCAGGGTCGGCGTAGGCGGTGAAGGGATAGTGGTGGTGGATGATGGGGGAGGGAGAGAGGGTGGGTGAGTAGATGTGGAGCGGGAGGGCGGTGTG
>NZ_VDYZ01000407.1 GCF_007673095.1 Corynebacterium glyciniphilum AJ 3170 | reverse complement strand
GGAAAGAAGGAGGGGGTGTACAAGTAGTTGGGGGGGAAGGGAGCGGTGTTGGGGGGGGTTTTGGGTGAGGAGGTGGGGAAGGTTGGGGAGGGGGTGGGGGAGTGGAGGGTGACGGTGGGGTAGGTGAGGGGGGAGAGTGTGGTGTGGGAGGTGAAGGTGAGTGGGGAGGGGTGGTTGAGGGGTATGGAGTGAGTGCTGGGTGGTGGTGGTGTCAAAGGAGGGG
>NZ_VDYZ01000406.1 GCF_007673095.1 Corynebacterium glyciniphilum AJ 3170 | reverse complement strand
GTCCCTCCCCCCATTCCCCTCCACCACATCCCCCCCCACACGCTCCCTACCGCCCGCCACCTCAATCACCACCTCCCCCACCACCACACCGACCACTCTCTCACCTCTCTCCCCCTCTACCCCCACACCCTTCCCCATCTCCACCACATCATCACACCTCTCTCCTCCCCTCCGGACAGACTGCCACAACGCCTTGACCACCACGCACGACACACCTTCACCA
>NZ_VDYZ01000405.1 GCF_007673095.1 Corynebacterium glyciniphilum AJ 3170 | reverse complement strand
TGGGATTGTAGGTGAGGAGGAGAGTGAGGTGGTGGAAGTTCGGCGCAGGAGGGGTGAAGATGTGGAGGTGAGGGTTGGTGAGGGGGTGGAATGAGGGGGGGGAGGAGGAGAGTGGGAGAAGGGGGTGGGAGGGTTGGGGTTGGGGAGGGGGGGGAGGGGATGGTCATGGAGAGGGGGGAGTTGATTGAGGGTGGTGAGAGGTTGGAGGAGGGTGGAGGGAGGG
>NZ_VDYZ01000404.1 GCF_007673095.1 Corynebacterium glyciniphilum AJ 3170 | reverse complement strand
CCCACCCCCCGATCCATCACCATCCCCTTACCCCTCACCTCCCCTCCCCCCATCCTCACCCTTCCCCCCCTCCTCCCCTCCACCCCCCTCCACTCTCACAGTCTCCTCCCCCAGCCCAACCCCATCACTTTCCCCACCCCCACACCCCCCTCCACCTCCTCCCCCACACTGAGGACTTCACCACCCATCACATCCCTGAACTCCTTCCCCACATCCCCATCGCC
>NZ_VDYZ01000403.1 GCF_007673095.1 Corynebacterium glyciniphilum AJ 3170 | reverse complement strand
TGGCAGAGAAGTGGGGAGGGGGGTGGAGAAGGTGTAGGGGAAGGGTGGTGAGATGTAGTCGTGGGTGTGTGTAGGGTGGGGGGTGTGGGAGATGTTGGGGTTGTTGCGGAGGTGGGGGAGAGGGAGGGGGAGGTGGTGGTGGGAGAGGATTGTGAAGGGGAGGTGGAGTGGAGCGAGGAGTTCTGGATGGTAGTGAGGAGAGTGGGTGGAAAGGCTGTAGAGGT
>NZ_VDYZ01000402.1 GCF_007673095.1 Corynebacterium glyciniphilum AJ 3170 | reverse complement strand
TTTCCCCACTCTCTTCCTCCCCCCAACCAAACCCCTACCCACACCCCCCCCACCAACCACCACACTTCCCATCCCACCCCTCCAAACCCCCTCCGACACCCCGTCTGCACACCCCCACCCAACACCTCACTTCCTACTTCCCATGATTCCAATCCTACACCCACCACCCCCCCACCCACAACCCCTCCCACCACCCCACCCACACTCGTCCCCCCCATGTAGAG
>NZ_VDYZ01000401.1 GCF_007673095.1 Corynebacterium glyciniphilum AJ 3170 | reverse complement strand
GGGGAGCCTGGGCGAGGGGAGTGCGGGCGAGAAGTGGGGCGGGGAGGAAAGGGAGGGGAGTGGGGATGAATGGGGTGGGGAGGAGGAGGAGGGGGAGGAGGGGGTTGGGTGGTTGGAGGGGGGGGAGGGGGAGGGTGAGGATGGTGAATGCGAGGAGGTAGCGGAGGGGCAGGGGGGGGGAGCAGGGGTTCTTGTCGAGGGGGATAGGGAGGGAGAGGGTGGGG
>NZ_VDYZ01000400.1 GCF_007673095.1 Corynebacterium glyciniphilum AJ 3170 | reverse complement strand
AAACCAAATACCTAACACACCCTCAAAATACATCAATACCCAACGAAAAACAACCCAACTCAAGACCACCATTCAAGGACAAATTCTTCTCCCTCCCCTATTTCCTCGTCAAACACTCGTACAACACCAACTCATCGAGCGATTCAACCCCAAACGCCATATCCTACCATCTACCCTCCACCAACTCACATCTCAACCTATGCACAAAAAAACAAACAACCTCC
>NZ_VDYZ01000003.1 GCF_007673095.1 Corynebacterium glyciniphilum AJ 3170 | reverse complement strand
ACCGGAGGTCTTCCTTATGCGTCATCCCCCGACGGAGTGTTCACAACCTCCCCGGGAAGTACAGCTAGGATGGCCGTCATGCATCACCTCCATTACCTCAAGGTCGTCTTCGCCACCGGTGTCGTCCCCGGAAAGTGGGTCGGCAGGTTCGATGAGCGCATGGACGGGTGGAAAGCAGCCTCGGCAGCGTCGGACGACCCGCTGACCCACGTGCTCAACGGGACGGCGGACATCGGGATCGTCCGTCTGCCGGGGGAGTGGGAAGGGATGCCGGAGAGCAATGTGGACGCCGCTGCAATGGAGTCGCTCGATGTCCACCGGGTTGTCCTGTACGAGGAGACACCGGGAATCGCAGCACCCAAGGAGCATGCCCTGGAGGCGGTGGGCGAGAACGAGGCTGTGACCCCGGAGGACATCGAGGGGGAGACCGTGCTCTACCGTGGTGTCGATCCGGGGCAGGTGCGCGAGAACCTTGAGGTCGTCGCCGCCAATGTCGGTGTCGTCGTCGCCCCACGTCCGTTGCTCCGAGCGGTGAACCGGCGCGGGGTCGTCCACCGGTCCCTGGCGGGGGTGGAGGGAACGTCGATCGCGCTGGTCTGGCGACGCGACCGAGACGACGAGGTCATCCAGCAGTTCGTCGGAATCTGCAGGGGCAGACGTGCCTCCAGTTCCCGCTGAGTTCACCCAGTCTTCATCTCACAACCATGTGATCTACACGTGTGGTTCCTAGCCTCGGGGACATGACCAGAGCCACCACCGCCACCCCGTCCACCCTGACATCGGACGACGCACCCGGTGCCGTCCCCGGCACTGTCCGGACCTACGTCATCGACACGTCTGTCCTGCTCTCCGACCCCTGGGCGCCGTTGAAGTTCGCCGAGCACCATGTCGTCCTGCCCATCGTCGTCGTCGGCGAGCTGGAGGCGAAACGCCAGCACCCCGAACTCGGCTGGTTCGCCCGCCAGGCACTGGGTCTCCTCGAGGACCTGCGTCGCACCAGTGGACGACTCGACCGGGAAATCGAGGTCACCCCGGACGGTGGCACACTGCGTGTCGAACTCAATCACGTCGACCAGTCGGTGTTGCCCGCCGGTCTGCGGGCACGGCCCGACGACGGTGCGGACAATGACCGGAGGATCCTCGCGTCCGCCCTCAATCTTCGCGCAGAAGGCGAGCACGTCACCCTGGTCACCAAGGATGTCCCCCTGCGGGTCAAGGCCGGCGCCGTCGGCCTGGACGCCGACGAGTACCGCGCGCAGGACGTCGTCCTGACCGGGTACGAGGGCATGGTGACGGCCGAGGTCGCCCCGGACCTCATCGACCGGATCTTCGCGGAGGGCGTGGTCGACGCCACCGGGGACGTCGATGACGTGGTGGATCTCCCGGCGCACTGCGGCGTACAACTGACCTCCGGGAGCCAGTCGGCGTTGGCGCGAGTCACCACCCACGGGGTCCTCCGGCAGGTGCCGCAGGACCGTGAGGCTTTCGGACTGCGCGGCCGCAGTGCGCGCCAACGGGTGGCGCTCGACATCCTGCTCGACGAGGAGGTCGGAATCGTCTCCCTCGGAGGATCGGCCGGTACCGGAAAATCGGCCCTGGCCCTGTGCGCCGGTCTGGAGGCGGTGCTGGAACGGCAGAGCCACCGCCGGATCGTGGTGTTCCGTCCGCTGCACGCCGTCGGGGGCCAGGACCTGGGCTACCTGCCGGGAGACGGCATCGAGAAGATGAACCCGTGGGCGCAGGCGGTCTACGACACGCTCGACGGTCTGGTCAGCGGGAATGTGCTCGATGAGATCGACGACCGCGGGCTTCTCGAGGTGCTCCCGTTGACCCATATCCGGGGACGCAGCATCCACGACAGCTTCGTCATCGTCGATGAGGCGCAGTCGTTGGAACGGAACGTCCTGCTGACCGTGCTGTCGCGGTTGGGGCGCAATTCCCGCGTGGTGCTCACCCATGATGTCGCGCAACGGGACAACCTGCGCGTCGGGAGACATGACGGCATCCAGGCCGTGGTGGAGAAGCTGAAGGGCAACCCCCTGTTCGCGCACGTCACCCTCACGAGGTCCGAGCGTTCAGCGGTCGCGGAACTCGTGACCAGCCTCCTGGAAAAAGGGTGATGTGCTGCTGTGCTGCGCAGGCGACCGCGGCACGTTTACAATGCCTTCCATGACATTCACGATTCGTCCTATGCGGGAGGACGACTACGCTCAGGTGGCGCGCATCCAGCAGTCCGGCATGGACACCGGCCACGCCACCTATGAGGGGGAGACCCTCTCCTGGGATGCCTTCATGGAGCACAAGATCGCCGACCTGATGTTCGTCGCCGACGAGGACGGTGACGTGCTCGGGTGGGTGTCGGCGTCCAGGGCGTCCCGACGGTCGGTGTTCGACGGGGTACTGGAGGATTCGGTCTACATCGCGCCGGACGCTGCGGGGAGGGGAGTCGCCGGTGCGCTCCTGGACCACATGATCGCGGCGGCGACCGAGGCGGGGTACTGGGCGATGCACTCCACCGTGTTCCCGGAGAACCAGGGCTCCCTGAAGCTACACCTGTCGCGGGGGTTCACGGAGATCGGTGTCGCGCACACGATGGCGCGGATGAACTACGGTCCGATGGAAGGCCGCTGGCGCGACATCCTCCTCCTGGAGAAGATCCTCGAGGGAGGACCCGCCTACCCGGAGTACCGGGCGCGGGTCGGGGAGTAGCCTCTCCTATTCGACGGTGTCCTTGAGCTTGTCCTGCCGGGTGAAGATCAGGACGATACCGGCGACGACGGCCAGGGGGATCAGCACGGTGAAGATCGGCACGAGGGCATCGTTGTAACTGGTGATCACTGCTTCATGCAGCGCCCCCGGCAGCTGTCCGACCAGGTCGGGGGTGATGCTCTCTGAACCGGCACCGGAGAATGCGTCGGTGTACTGTGCCGCGTCGGGTCCCATCTCCTGCATGGCGCCGGGGACCCGCTCGCCCATCAGCGACTGCAGACGGGAGGTGAACACCGAGCCCACGACTGCCGAGCCCACGGACATACCGATCTGCCGGAAGAAGTTGTTCGAGGCGGTCGCGGTGCCAACCATGCTGACCGGGAAGGCGTTCTGCACGATCAACACCAGGATCTGCATCGCGCAGCCCAGGCCGAAGCCGAAGACGAAGAGAACCAGACCCAGGTGCACGAGACCGTCGTGGGTCTCTAGTCCGCCCAGGAGGAACAGGCCGACGGCGGTGATGAACATGCCCACGACCGGGTACCACTTGTAGTTGCCGGTCCGGCTGACGATGATGCCGACGACGATGGAGGTCGGCATCATGCCGAGGATCATCGGGATCATCATCAGGCCGGCCTTCGTCGGCGACATGCCGTGGACCATCTGGATGTAGGTCGGCATGTAGGACAGCGTACCGAGCATGACGACACCGATGACCAGGCCCGCGAGGGTGCACAGCACGAAGTTGCGGTTGGTGAACAGGGTCATCGGGATGAGCGGTGCCTTGGCACGCAGCTCGGCGACGACGAACAGGACCGCGCACACGACGGAGGCGATGATCAGACCGATGATCGTGGCCGAACCCCACTCGTAGTCCTTGCCGCCCCAGCTGAGGAAGAGGATCAGGCACGTGGCGAAGCCGGCCATGAAGACGGTGCCCCAGATGTCCAGCTTCGCATGTCCGCCGCCACGGGCGGGCAGGTGCATGGCGAAGACGGCGATGACGATGGCGACGAGTGCCAGCGGCACGTTGAACCAGAGTGCCCAGCGCCAGCCCGGGCCGTCGGTGAAGAAGCCGCCGAGCAGGGGGCCGAGGACGGAGGAGAGGCCGAACACGGATCCCATCAGGCCCATGTACTTGCCGCGCTGACGGGCGGGGATGATGTCGGCGATGATGGCCTGTGAGAGCACCATCATGCCGCCGCCACCGAGACCCTGGATGGCGCGGGCGATGATGATGATCCAGATGCTCTGTCCCAGGGCGCCGACCACGGACCCGATGAGGTACATGCTCAGGGCGAAGATGAACAGGGGTTTACGGCCGATCTGGTCGCCGAGCTTGCCGTAGATCGGGAGGCCGATCGTCTGGGCGAGCAGGAATGCCGTGATCACCCAGCTCATCTGGTTGACGCCGCCCAGCTCGCCGACGACGGTCGGCAGGGCGGTGGCGAAGATCGTCTGGCCCAGTGACACCAGCAGCATGCCGAGCATGAGGCTGGCGAAGACCAGGGGGATATTGTTCTTTGAGGCGTGTGTGTCCTCATGAGTCGTCGGTGACGACTCGAGTTTCTCAACTGTGCTCATGAAGGATCTCTTCTCGTGCTTTCTTACGTGTGGATCGAACGGTCAGGGGTTAGTCAGGGGCTAGTCGGGGGCTAGTCCCAGCCATGGGAGTAATTGGCCGCGAGTGCGGTCATGTGCCGGCCTGCGTGGGTGAGGACCTCCCACTTGGTCAACTCCGGCTGCTCGCGGTGGAGAAGCCCTCCTGTGGCCAGTGCCGTGCGGATCAGTCCGGTCAACTGCAGTGACTCCTGCTGCACCGTGACGTCCGGCAGATGCCGGTGCTCCGGGAAACGGGTGAGGAATGCGGTGATGGCGGCGAGGATGTCGCCGGCCAGCGCATCGAATCGCCGCATTCCGGCGGCGCTGAGTTCCGGTGTCTCCACGACGATCTGACGCCGACGCTCCCGGACCATCAGGCTGGTGGCCCGGTCAGGGGACAGACGCAGTGAGGAGTCCGGGTCGTTGTCGACGGCTTTCCCGATGTAGTCGAGGACATCACGGATGATGTTGGAGGAGTCGGTGGTGGCGAAGGCCTCCAGGTCGTCCGCGGGGATCGGGGGGACGCCCCGACCCGCGGCGACCTGGTCCTTGGAGTCGAAGTAGTTGAAGAACGTCCGACGACTCACCTCGGCCTTCTCACAGATCTCGTCGATGGTGACCTGGTGGAATCCGTGTTCCAGGATGAGCGCAGTGGCGCAGTCCTCGATGCGCAGCCGGGTCTCCCGGCGTTTGCGCTCACGAAGACCGCAGTCGACGGCGCTCTGTGTGGATTCGTTCCTTGCTTCAGTCACGAGACAGGTCTACACGGAGTGAAAAGTTGCACGCAATGCAAAAATATCGTTAACCCCCTTATGGGGGTGGTCAGTTCCTGACTGTCTGCTGGTGATGCCGCAGAACGAGATGAGGATCACCCGAATCGACCCGGACCCAGAGCGACGTCCGCACCGTCGTGCCGTAGGCGCCGGAGGCCGTGGAACGCACCAGTACCGCATTGTCGGAGAGGGTCTCGGTGATGACGTCGGAGATCTCAAGTCGGTCGAAGCCACGGAGGGGCGCCAGGGACGCCAGGTACTCCCGGCGGTCCAGGACCCTGCCCGCACTGTCGATGACACAGAGGTCGGGGTGCAGGAGCGCCTCGGCGAATTCAGGGTTCCCCCGGACGTCATCGGTGTAGAGTGCGAGCTCGCGTTCTGCGGCGTCAGCGGTATCTGCCGCACCGGCAGTCCCGGCGTCCTGCGTCCCGGCCGGGACCTGCTCCTGGGTGCTGCCGTACGCGTCGAGGCCCGGCCCGGTCTCCGGGCTCCGGCCCGCCGAGTATGCGGTGGCTGCGGCGTTGGCCCGCTTGTCCGCCGCCTCATTCAGCGGATGTCCCGCATGTCCTTTCACCCACTCGAAGTCGACGGCGCGCCCCTGCATGGCTGCGTCGATCGCCTGCATCAGTTCGACGTTCTGGACCGGCTTGCCGTCCCTCTTCTTCCATCCCTTACGCTTCCATCCCGGCATCCATTTCGTGACGGAGTTGATCACGTACTGGGAATCGCACAGGATCAGCAGGTGCTCGCCGGCGGTGGAGGGTTCGGCAGCCGTAGCCTCTAGCAGGTCCAGCACGGCCTTCAGCTCACCCATGTTGTTGGTTCCGTGGGGCCAGCCTCCGGCGCGCCAGGTGTGGTCGTCGATGTACCAGGCCCACCCCGCCGGGCCGGGATTTCCGAGGGCAGAGCCGTCAGCGGCTGCGGTGATCGTCATGGGATGTATCGTCGCACACGGGACGTGCGCAGTGCTGTGCGAGGTACCGCCCCGTCACCGACGCTGAGTCAGCCGCCACCTCGTCCGGTGTCCCGGTGCTGACGACCCGGCCACCGTCCGCACCTCCGCCCGGCCCCATGTCGATGACGTAGTCGGCATTGGCCACCATGTCGAGATCATGCTCGATGACGATCACCGTCGCCCCCTGCCCGGTCAGCCGTTGCAGAACCTCGAGGAGCGTACGGACGTCGCTGGGATGCAGACCGACGCTCGGCTCATCGAGGACGAACACCGCGTCCCGTTGGGTCCGGTGCACCTCATTGACAAGCTTCAGCCGTTGCGCCTCTCCGCCGGACAGGGCGGGAGTGCCCTCACCGAGGACGAGGTAGCCCAGTCCCAGGTCCGTCAGTGCCGTGAGCCGCCGGTGGACTTTCGGAAGCCCGCTGACCACCGTGCGCGCCTCTGCGACGGTCATCCCGAGCAGCTCCGGCAGACTCACACCGTCACGACGGTAGCGGTCGGCGTCGGGGGAGTACCGGCGTCCACCGCACTCCGGGCAGGGGATGTCGATGTCGGGGAGGAACTGGACGTCCAGCGACACCTCGCCGGTGCCCTCGCAGCGCGGGCACGCCAACGGATGTTTACGCGATGTCTTCCCGGATGTCTTCCGGGACCGGGTGTTGTAGGAGAAGTCGGAGGCGGTCAGCCCGTCCGCCACCGCCTCCCCGGTTGCGGCGTATGCCGCGCGGAGATCGTCCATCACACCGGAATACGTCGCCACCGTCGAACGGACATTGATGCCGATCGGCGTCGCGTCCACGACGTGGACAGTGGTACCGGACGGAGCGTCACATGCGGTCACATGGCCGGGACGATCACCTCGGAGCGCGGGCACCAGGGACTCGAGAATCAGCGTCGTCTTGCCGGAGCCCGACATGCCCGTCACCGCCGTCACACGTCCGACCGGGATATCGACAGTGAGAGGGTGGACGGTGTGGATCCGGTCCGTTTCCAGGTGGACTGACCCGTCGGCGAAAAGTGAGTCGGCTCCGGTTCGGTCACGGACCACCACCGGCTCGTCACCGTCGAGAAACCCGGCCAACCGCGAGACGCCCGAGGCCGTGAGGTCGGCGGCGTCGCCGGTCGCCATCACCGAACCACCCTGACCACCGGAGCCGGGGCCGATCTCGACAAGGTGGTCGGCACGACGGAGCACCTGGACGTCATGGTCGACGAAGACCACCGAGTTCCCGTCCGCCACCAGGTCTGACATGACGCCCAGTAGTCCGTCGACATTCGCCGGGTGGAGACCGATCGACGGTTCATCGAGGACGTACAGGACCCCGGTCGTACGGTTCCGGACCGCACGTGACAACTGGATCCGTTGGCGCTCGCCGGTCGACAAGGTGGAACCGGCACGGTCCAGTGACAGATACCCGAGGCCGAGTTCGGTGAGCCGTTGCGCCATCTGCTGCAGTGTGTCGACGAGCCCTCCGGCGAGAGCATGCATCTCCTCCGGGAGAGAGTCCGGCACCAGTGCCGCCCAGGCGAGCACGTCGTCGAGGGGAAGCGCGGTGACCTCCGCCAGGTTCATTCCTCCGTCCTCACCGTTCCTGCTGACCATGATCCGAGGCATGCGCGCGGCGTCACTCAGCCGTGTTCCCCGGCAGTCCGGGCACGTCCCGGTCGAAAGGAACCTGCTCACCCGGTCCAACCTCTTCTCGGTGTCCGCGCGTTCCAGCTCGCGGATCACCGTCAACCGCGCATTGCGGAACGTGAAGTCAAGCTCATGGACACCTTTCACCGAGGTGACGGAGATATGCTTCTTCTCCTCCGGACCGTCCAGCACGATCTCTTTCTCGGCGTCGGAGAGCGTGTTCCACGGGACGTCGGTGCGCACGCCGAACTCCCGGGCGATGTCGGGCTGCACGTTGAAGCCGAACATCGACCACGGGACAATCGCACCACCGTCCAGCGTCTTCGTGGGATCCGATACCAGGGTCGAGTCGTCGACGGTGCGGATCGCGCCGGTTCCTTCGCACCGGGGACACGCCCCACCGGAATTGAACGCCAGGTCCTCCGCCCCCGGCGGCGAGACCGTCTCGCCGCAGACAGCGCAGGAGAACGGTCGTTCGGCGGCGACTGCGATCGTGGGGTCGACCCGGTGGCCGTTCGGGCAGACATGGGACGACAGCCGGGAGAACATCAGACGAAGGACGTTGAGGAGTTCGGTGAGGGTGCCGAACGTCGAGCGGACCCCGGGCACACCGGGACGCTGCCTCAGTGCCAGGGCGGCCGGCACGTGCTCCACCGAGTCGACCTCGGCCCGGGTGCTCTGGGCCATACGCCGCCGGGTGTAGGTGGACAGGGCTTCGATGTAGCGCCGTGAGCCTTCTGCGTAGAGAACCCCCAGCGCCAGTGAGGACTTCCCGGAACCGGACACCCCGGCGATACCCACGAGCCTGTTGAGGGGGATGTCGACGTCGACGTTCTTCAGGTTGTTGACGCGCGCTCCACGTACGGTGATGTGACTGGGGGTGGCAGGAGAATCGACCGACATGTCCCCAGCCTAGAACGCCGTAGGGCGCCGTGGCAGTGGAGCCACGGCGCCCTACGGCGCGTGCGGGGACCGGCGGGTGGGCCGACCTGGGTCAGTCGCGGTCGGTGTTGGCCATTGCCAGCACGTCGAGACGCTTGTCCAGCTCTTCCTCGGACAGGGTGTCCGGGACGTAACCGAGGTCGATGACCGTCTGCCGGATGGTCTTGCCCTCGGCGAGCGCGGTCTTGGCGACCTTGGCGGCTGCCTCGTAGCCGATCGCCGAGTTCAGCGGAGTCACGATGGACGGTGAGGACTCGGCCAGGGTACGCATGCGCTCGTTGTTCGGCTCGATGCCGTCGACGAGGCGCTCGGCGAAGACGCGGGAGGTGTTCGCGAGCAGCTTGGTGGACTCCAGCACGTTACGGGCCATCATCGGGATGAACACGTTGAGCTCGAAGTGGCCCTGGGCACCACCGAAGGCGATGGCGGCGTCGTTGCCGATGACCTGGGCGGCGACCTGGGTGGCGGTCTCGCACAGGACGGGGTTGACCTTGCCCGGCATGATGGAGGAGCCCGGCTGCAGGTCCGGCAGGTGGATCTCGCCGAATCCGGTGAGCGGGCCGGAGCCCATCATGCGGATGTCGTTGGCGATCTTGTTCAGGGACACCGCGATGGTACGCATCGCGCCGGAGAACTCGACGAGCGCGTCACGCGCGGCCTGTGCCTCGAAGTGGTTCTCGGCCTCGGTGAGCTGTTCGACACCGGTGAGCTTCTTGAGCTCCTCGGTGACCTTCGCGCCGAAGTCGGCCGAGGTGTTCAGGCCGGTTCCGGTGGCGGTGCCGCCGATGGCCAGCTCGCCCAGGCGGGGGAGAGTGGCTTCGACACGCTCGATACCGAGCTCGATCTGGCGGGCGTAGCCGCCGAACTCCTGGCCCAGGGTGACCGGGACGGCGTCCATGAGGTGGGTACGACCCGACTTCACCTCGTTCTTCCACTCCTTGGCCTTGGCGGCCAGGGAGTTGTGCAGAACCTTCAGTGCGGGGATCAGGTCGGTGACGGCGGCCTCGGTGGCCGCGACGTGTGTTGCGGTGGGGAAGGTATCGTTGGACGACTGGCCCATGTTCACGTCGTCATTCGGGTGGATCTCCACCCCGTCCTGCTTCGCCAGTGAGGCGATGACCTCGTTGGTGTTCATGTTCGACGAGGTGCCTGAGCCGGTCTGGAAGACGTCGATCGGGAATTCGTCGTTGTAGGTGCCCTCGGCGATGGCCTTACCGGCGGCGATGATGGCGTCGGCCTTCTCGGCGTCCAGCGCGCCGGAGTCCTTGTTGACCTGGGCACAGGCTGCCTTCAGCAGGCCCATCGCGCGGATCTGTGCGGCCTCCAGCGGACGGTCGGAGATCGGGAAGTTCTCCACGGCACGCTGGGTCTGGGCACGCCACAGGGCGTTGACCGGGACCTTGACCTCGCCCATGGTGTCATGCTCGATGCGGAATTCCTGCTCACTCATAATGAACTGTCGTGTCCTTCCTGATTATTGTGTCGACTGACATATAAGGGTACCCGCACCGCAGTGGTGACGGGATGCTGCGGGGGTGGGGCCGGACGTCAGATGTAGTCCTGGACCGAGTAGTCCTTGAGCTTCTGCAGCTGGTGGGTGGCCTCGATGTTCCGGATCGTGCCGGACCGGGAGCGCATGACCAGTGACCGGGTGGTCGCTCCGCCGGCCCGGTAGCTCACGCCGCGGAGCATGTCACCGTTGGTGACACCGGTGGCGACGAAGTAGCAGTTGTCCGAGGACACCAGGTCATTCGTCCCGAGGACGGTGTCCAGGGCGAGACCCGCGTCGAGGGCCTTCTGGCGTTCGGCGTCGTCGGTGGGGGCCAGGATGCCCTGGATCTCGCCACCCATGCACTTCATCGCGCAGGCGGTGATGATGCCCTCCGGGGTGCCGCCGGTACCCATCATCAGGTCGACGGCGTGGCTCTCGCCGGCGGCGGCGACCGCTCCGGCGACGTCGCCGTCCCCGATGAGCCGGACCTTCGCACCGGCGGCGCGGATCTCGGCGATCAGGTCGGTGTGGCGCGGACGGTCCAGGACGATGACGGTGACGTCGGAGGGATGGACGCCCTTGGCCTTGGCGACGGCGTTGATGTTGTGCGCGGCGGGGGCCTCGATGTCGATGCTGCCGGCAGCTTCCGGACCGACGGCGATCTTCTTCATGTAGAACACGGCGGAAGGGTCGTACATTGACCCGCGTTCGGCGGCGGCGAGAACGGAGATGGCGTTGGGGCGGCCCTCGGCCATCAGCGTCGTCCCGTCCACCGGGTCCACGGCGATGTCGACGGCCGGGCCCTCACCGGTGCCGACCTGTTCTCCGTTGAAGAGCATCGGGGCCTCGTCCTTCTCGCCTTCGCCGATGATCACGGTGCCGTCCATCTGCACCGTGTTGATCATCCGTCGCATGGCGTCGACGGCGGCCCCGTCGCCGGACTCCTTCTTCCCGCGCCCGACCCATTTGCCCGAGGCCAGCGCCGCCGCTTCGGTGACGCGGACGAGCTCCATGGCGAGGTTGCGGTCCGGGGAGGAGGCAGGCAGTGCCTCGGGAGGGGTGGGGACGGAGTCGGGTCCGGAAGTCATGGGAGACCAGCTTTCTGATATCGGGAGAGCATCGGGGGTGCCCTCCATTGTTCCACGACTCCTCTCAGGTGTCCCCACACGGTCGCCCGATGGTGACGGTTAGGGCTCTGGGCACGGTTGTCTGCAATAATCAATGCCGTGAAACTCGAGAAACCGCGCATGTTCACCTCCACCCGCGACCTGCTGATTTCGCTGGGCGTGCTGGGGCTGGTGATGGCCTTCTCTGTCGGCTTCACCGGACTGTGCAGCTACAACCCTGGCCCGGCCGATACGACGGGGCAGGTCAACGAGGTGGACATCGACTCGATCCTGGGGACCGAGGCGCGGAGTCTGAGCATTCCGGTGCGCAATCCGGACGTGCCGGACAACTGGGAGCCTAATTCAGGGCGTCGGACGACCGTGGACGGTGAGCCGTCCTCGATCGCCGGGTGGGTCGTCGACGAGAAGTACTACATCTCCCTGACCCAGACCGGCGCCGAACTCGAGGACGCTGTCGCGGACGTGGACGACGACTACCGTGAGGAGACCGACTCGCACCGTAGTTCGGCCTCCGGGAAGACTGCGGAGACGCTCGGGGCCGCCGGGAACAGTGGGGACAGTGGGGACACAGTGACCTGGCGGATTTTCACCGGCGATGACGCGCGCACCATCTGGGCGGCCGACCTGGGCGAAGCCACCGTGCTGTTGTCGGGCACCGCCACCGGTGAGATCTACGAGACCTTGGCCGACAAGGTCGTGTCGACGGATCCGATCGTCACGGGTTAGGTGCACGCGTCCTAAAGGTGGGAGCCAGACGACGCCGAGGACCCGGCGCCGGAAATAGTTCTAGCCTCGGGCACGTATTTTTCCCGGCAGTGTGCTCGGGGCTAGAACTATTTCGGCGGAAACCTCTCAGGGGGCTCTGTGGACATCAGGTTGACGAGCTCACGGGGAACCACACCTAGTCCGGGCTACTCTGACTCCTCCGGCCCATTCTCCTCGTCGGAGGAGTTCTCCGGGTCGGTGTCGCGGCGGTTCTGCAGGGCCGCCTCCACCCGCTCGGAGGCGCCGTCGAGGTAGTGCTCGCAGTAGGCGGCGAGTTCCTCCCCCCGCTCCCAGAATCGCAGTGATTCATCGAGGCTCATCTGCCCGAGCTCGAGGATCTTGACGACCTCCACCAGTTCATCACGGGCCTGCTCGTAGCTCAGTTCCTCCAGGGGGCGGAATGTCTGCTTGTCGTCGCTGTCACTCATCGGTGGTGGGGTCCTTTCGGTCGGTGTTTCGGTCTGGGCTGGAGGACGTGGATGCGTCGTCCGGGGCTGGTGCGGGGGTTCCCTCGGCGCGCTGTACCGCCATGGCCGCGGCGGTGACGGATCCGTCAAGGACACGGATCCTCAACTGGGAACCCGGTGTGACGTCGTCAACTGTCGTCACAACCTGAGGTGGTGTGTGGTCTCTCGGGAGCACCTGCACCACGGAGTATCCGCGGCGCAGGGTCTGTGACGGACCCAGGGCGTTGACCTGTGCTTTCAGCGACGTGATCTGGGAGCGCATGTCCCGGATGGTGATCCCCAATGCGCGGTCGTTGCGCTCCCGGGCTTCGGACACGAGGTCCTGTTCGCGCCGGATCGGCAGCAGGGGGTCGGCCAGGACAGGCCGGGAGCGGACGGTGGACAGGCCCCGCTGCTCATTGGCGACCCAGGACCGCAGGGCCCCGGCGGCGCGGTCCCTGAGTTCGGTGACGAGCTCGATTTCAGCGGCGACGTCCGGGACGACACGTTTGGCGGCGTCCGTCGGTGTGGCTGCCCTGAGGTCGGCGACGTTGTCGAGAATCGGGTTGTCGGGTTCATGACCGATGGCGCTGACCACCGGTGTGGTCATCCGACTCACCTGACGGACCAGGGCCTCTTCCGAGAAGGGGAGGAGGTCCTCCACCGAACCACCGCCGCGGGCCACGATGATGACGTCGACCCGTGGATCGGACTCCAGTTGCTGGAGCGCGGCAAGGACCTGCGGCACTGCCTGGGGCCCCTGGACCGCGGTGTTGATGACTTCGGTCTGGACTGCGGGCCACCGATCGTGGGCGACGGCCAGGACATCCCGTTCCGCAGCGGAACCCCGCCCGGTGATCAGACCGACCCGGCGGGGAAGGAACGGAAGAGGGCGCTTGAGGCGGAGGTCAAACAGCCCCTCAGCGTCCAGCGCACGCTTGAGCTGCTCCATCCGTGCCAGCAACTCTCCGACACCGACATGCTGGACACGTGAGACCCACAGGGAGAATGAGCCACGACCCGAGTAGAAGGCCGGTTTGCCGTAGACCACCACCCGGTCACCGTTCTTCAGCGGTGTGGGCATGGAACGCAGCATCGATGTCGAGCAGGTCAGCGGGATGGACTGCTCCTTCTCCACGTCACGCAGGGTGATGTAGGAGAGCTTCCAGGACGGTTTCATGTTGACCTGGGTGATCTGCCCTTCCACCCAGAGATGGCCGAGACGTTCGATCCACCCTTTCACCTTGTCGTTGACCACGTGGACCGGCCACGGTGATTCCGCAGAGGTCGGTGACGGTGGTGAACCTGACGGTGGCGAGGCATCTGACATGGCTCTGATTGTAGAGGTCCGATAGCATGGGGGACATGACTGAGGCTTCACCTGTGGATAACTTCACCACAACTGCCCCGACGACCACCATCGACAACCCGAGGCCGGACGCCGACAGGCGTGACAGCAAGCGGGTGATGCTGGCGGCGCCGCGTGGCTACTGCGCCGGCGTCGACCGAGCCGTGGAGACAGTGGAGAAGGCGCTCGAGAAGCACGGCGCACCCCTGTACGTCCGCAAGGAGATTGTGCACAACAAGCATGTCGTCAAGACACTAGAGGAACGCGGTGTCATCTTCGTCGACCAGACGACGGAGGTGCCGGAGGGTGCAAATGTCGTCTTCTCCGCCCACGGGGTCTCTCCGCAGGTGCACCTGGAGGCGAAACAGCTGAACCTGAAGACCTTCGACGCCACCTGCCCGCTGGTGACGAAGGTGCACAACGAGGTCAAGCGGTTCGCCAAGCAGGGCTACCAGATCATCCTCATCGGTCACCACGGTCACGAGGAAGTCGAGGGGACCGCCGGCGAAGCGCCGGACGTGGTGCACCTGGTCGACGGGCAGGAGGATGTCGATGCGCTCGACTTCCCCGAGGACGCCAAGTTGATCTGGCTCTCTCAGACCACCCTGAGCGTCGACGAGACGATGCGCACGGTGAAACTCCTCCATGAGAAGTTCCCGCAACTGGAGACGCCACCGAGCGACGACATCTGCTATGCGACCCAGAACCGGCAGGTCGCGGTGAAGGCCATTGCCCCGCAGGTCGAGTTGATGATCGTGGTGGGGTCGCAGAACTCGTCGAACTCGAAGCGGCTGGTCGAGGTGGCGCTCCAGCACGGGACGAAGGAGTCCCACCTGGTCGACTACGCGGAACAGGTGGACCCGGCATGGTTCGACGGTGTCACGTCGGTGGGGGTCACCTCGGGCGCCTCGGTCCCGGAACTGCTCGTGCGAGGTGTGCTGGACCTGCTCGCAGAGCACGGATTCTCCAGCATCGAGGAAGTCACCACCGCCACTGAGGACCTGGTTTTCTCGCTGCCGCGTGAACTACGGCCCGCCCGGAACGCCAGCTGACTACACCCCCGGAATCATCGCGTCAGACGGTTCCGGGGGTACTAGTCCATGTCGAGGGGACGGTCCTGACTGCGTGACCGACGGCGACGACTCGCTTCCCGGAGCTCTGCGGCCGTACGGGTGCGGGTTTCGGTGCTGTCGGACTTCTCCGTCTCTTCCCGCCGGGTAGCGGGAGGACGGTTTTCATCGAAAGACGCAGAATACCGGGGATAGTCGCCCGCGGGGCGTTCTTCCCGAGCGTCAGTGGCGTCGCTGCTCGTCCGGTATGGCCGGGTCGTCTGCGCGTTCCGGTCCGGACGGTCGGCACGGTTGTTCCGTGCCCGATCCGACGTGCGGTCGTAGTCGCGCACCCGCGCGTTCAGACGCTGGTTGTTCTGTTCTGCATCACTCATCTGGCGACGGCGGGAGCGCTCGCGCCGGTGTTGACTCTGCAGTACCGCGGCGTCGATCCGCTGACGCACGACGGCAATAATCACGCAGATGACGAATGTGCCGGCCAGCCAGAGGAACTTCTCGATCGCGGGGTAGGCGGCGGTGATCAGAGTGGTCCTGAGGCTGGACCCCGCCGACGTCGGAGTGTCTCCGGCCAATCCCGCCCCAGTGATGCCGAAGAACCAGTACGCAGGCAACAGGACGACGGTGAGGAACAGTCCACGAAGTTCGACCAGGGCAGTGCATACGACCGCCGAGACGGCGAAGAGCACGATGTAGGCGGTTCCGACCCCGCCGAGCACGATCCCGGTGAGGACCACGGCCGCCATCACGAGGAGAGGGGCCCATACCGGAATCAGGCCCCTGCGGTTCAATGGGGCGGACTCGTCAGTGGTGTCAGAAGTCACGGGCGCTGATGTTACCCGATCCTCACGACTGCTTCGAAGCAGAGTCGTCACGCGGCTTGTCGTCCTTGTCGTCTCTACCGTCCTTGTCATCCTTGTCGTCGGGTAGGAGCGGTGCGAGGAACCGGCTGAACGGCTTGGGCTCGCCGGACTCGTCACTCGTCAGGGACTTCTTCCAGTCCTGCCATCGTTGGGCGGCCTGCTCACGCTGGGCACCGGTCTGTTTGCCGGCGGTGGTGGCGAAGGTGATGTCCTTGGAGTGCTTCTCTCCGGTCGCCAGGTCTGTGAGGTCGCCGATGTAACGGAAGACCTCGGTGATCAACGCGGCCACCGGGACGGCGAGGAATGCGCCGATGATGCCGAAGAGACCGCCGCCGACCGTGACGGACAGCAGGACGACAACCGCGTGCATCTTCATCGCACGTGACTGCAGGACGGGCTGCAGGATATTGCTTTCGAGCTGTTGGACAGCCAGGACGACAGCCAGGATGATCAACGCCGTCGTGAACCCGTTCGCCACGAGCGCGATCAGCACCGAGAGTGCGCCGGCGGTGACAGCACCGACGATCGGGATGAAACCACCGAAGAAGGTGATGATCGCCAGCGGTCCGGCGAGGGGAACACCCATGATAACGAGGCCGAGGCCGATGAAGAACGCGTCGACGAAGCTGACGATGGCCTGGGTCCGGATAAAGCCACCCAGTGTGTTCCAGCAGCGGGTCAGCACCTCGGTCAGGTGCCACCCGACACGACGGCCGGTGATACGGCGAACCATCGGCAGGAACTTCTCGCCGTCCTTCAGGAAGAAGAAGATCAGCACCAGCATGACGAAGAGGGTGATGGCGCCGGACGTGACCGCGGACACGCCCGTGATGGCGGTCTGGGTGATCTGGTCGGTCTGGTCCTGGACCCAGCTGGTGGCCTGGTCGATCATGTTGTCGATCTGGTCACTCTGGAGATTCAGCGGGGGACCGGCGACCCATTCCTGGATCTGCTCGATACCTCTGGCACCGCTGTCGACCAGCTGGGGGATCTGCTTGGACACGCTCGGGGCGATCGCGGCGATGATGCCGCCGATCACGGCGAAGAACAGGATGATGGTCAGCAGCACCGCAAGCGCATTGGGCACGTGCCCCTTGCGTAGCAGACGCACGACCGGCCACAGGACGGTACAGACGATGATCGCCAGGATGACCGGCAGGATGCCCGTCCAGAGCCCGGACAGGGCGAAACCGAGGACCCACAGCGCCGCTGCGACCACCAGGAACCGCAGGCTCCAGCCTGCCGCCCACCGGGCTGATGTGCCGATGACTTCGGCACGGTCGCGGAGTTCTTCTCCCGGCCCGGCCTTCTCGTCGGACTGCAGGACCGCGGACTGATCGTCCGGTTCCTGCATGGCCGGATCGTCTTCCAGGAAGATCGAGTCCCGGGACGCCTCGGCAGGACTCTTCACCGGTGTCGAATCCTCTCCGGGGATGGGCAGCGAGGACTCGGGGTCCATACGGCCGGATCCCATGAGGATATCGGCGAAGTCCCGGCCGTCGACGACATCGCGTGGGTCGGGGCTGTTCGGTCCCCCGGACTTCTTCCGCCCGGAGGACCCGTTGTTGTTCTTGGAATCACTGCTCACCCGACCCATTGTGCCCTACAACGCGGTGTGCGTCATCGGGACGGGCCGGGTACTCACCCCGCGGGGTGGGATGTGGCGTGCAGGATGAGAGTCTCGTCGTCGGTACCGGGGGCGGTGCCGAGGTCCCCGGACTCTTCATCGGAATGATTCCTGAGGTTGACAGCGGCGAGGACGAGGCCGCCCCAGAGGAAAACCATGAACAGGACCATCATGACGATTGCTGTTGTGCTCATCGGGTCGCTCCTTCTTCCTTGGGTGCGGAGGTGGCGGTGGGGCCACCGGCAAGTGGGTTGGGGACTCCACGTCCACGGCCGCCCGGGGGAACACCGAAGTCAGACCCCGGTGTTCCGTCCAGGACGAGGGACTTCCTGCGGTAGGGAACAGCGTGCATGATGACACCGCCCACTGCGATGACGATGATCAGCAGCCAACCCCAGGTGAAGACCTGGCTGTCCCGGTAACCGCCGTAGCCTTCGTCCAGGAGTGTGGAGACTTCACTGAGGAGCGTGAAAGTGAGGATCACGGAGGTCACGTACATCAGGAATGTGCGCCATGTCGGGCCGACCTTGAAGGACGATACAGCGTTGAGATGCTGCTCCAGTTCATTGATCCGCATGGTCAGGACCCCGACCACGATAATGGCGACCAGTGCAGCCAGGACGATACCGATGTTGTTGGTGAACTTGTCCATGACGTCCAGGGTCACCAGTCCACTGGTCGCGGAGAACGCGAGGATGGACAGGACGGCCATCGGGATGCCGACCGCCAGTGCCGCGGTGCGGCGAGGCAGGTCGAACTTGTCACGGACGGCGGAGGCCACGACCTCCACGATGGAGATCAGTGAGGTGACACCTGCGATCGCGAGGCTGGCGAAGAACAGGATGCCGAAGATCTCCCCGGCGGGCATCTGGTTGATGATCGTCGGGAATGCTTCGAACGCCAGCCCGATACCGGATGTGGCGACTTCGCTGACCGGGATTCCGGACGCGGCGGACATGAACCCGAGTGCGGCGAACACGCCGATGCCGGCCAGCACCTCGAACGAGGAATTGGCGAAAGCGGTGACCAGACCGGTGCTGGTCAGGTTCGAGCGGGGCTTCAGGTAGGAGGAGTAGGTGATCATGATGCCGAAGCCGATGGACAGGGAGAAGAAGATCTGTCCGTATGCGGCGATCCAGACGGAGGCGTCGGTCAGGGCACTCCAGTCCGGGGTGAAGAGGGCATCCAGGCCGGTGCCGGCACCGTCGAGGAACAGTGCGCGGACCACCATGACGATGAACAGCACCAGAAGCAGGGGGATGAAGATGACGTTGAGACGCCCGATACCCTTGCTCACGTCCAGAACCAGAGTCGCGAGAACGACGACCCAGACGACGATCATCGTGATCAGGATGGGCATGACGAAACTGCCGGAGAACACGGTCTCCGTGTCTGCCTGGAGGAACTCGCCGGAGAAGTAGTCACCGGGATTCTCTCCCCATCCCTTGGTGAAGGACTTCATCGTGTAGAGCAGTGCCCAGCCGACGATCGCGGCGTAGTAGACGGCGATGAAGAAGGAGATCCCGGCCTGGAACCACCCGAGGATCTCCGCGCGGGGGTGGATGCGACGGAAGACCAGTGGTGCAGAGCCCCGGAAGCGGTGGCCGAGAGCGAAGAACATCCACAACAGAGGAATGCCGGCGGTGAGCAGGGCGATCATGTAGGGGACGAGGAAGGCACCGCCCCCTGATTCGTAGGCGACGTAGGGGAATCGCCAGATGTTGCCGAGGCCGACGGCGGAACCGATGGCGGCGAAGAGGAAGAGGAGCCGCGAGTTGAACGTGTCGCGGGTGACCTTTCCGTCCTTGCCGTCGGATCCGACCTGCGGCCCGGAAGGAGAGTCTGCAGACATGTGCGTGGGCCTCCGGGTGTCTAGTTGTGGCAGGTGAACTGAAGAAATCGAATCTATCCTAGATTCCCACCAGACTTCCAGGAAACAGACAGTTAGGGAACGGTTTCGTCAGGACCCGCACGTGCGGGGGTGGGCGCCGAGGCGGGGACGACACGGGTTAGGATGGGCGCCGTGACCCTAACTCTCGGAATCGTCGGCCTGCCCAATGTCGGTAAGTCCACGTTGTTCAATGCCCTGACCCGCAATGACGTCCTCGCGGCGAACTACCCTTTCGCCACGATCGAGCCGAACGTCGGCCTCGTCGAACTTCCCGATCCGCGTCTGGACCGCCTGTCGGAGATCTACTCTTCCGAGCGGATCCTGCCGGCCACCGTGTCCTTCGTCGACATCGCCGGCATCGTCAAGGGTGCTTCCGAAGGTGAGGGGATGGGCAACGCCTTCCTCGCCAACATCCGTGAAGCAGATGCCATCTGCCAGGTTGTGCGTGCTTTCTCGAATGACGACGTGATCCACGTCGACGGTCGCGTCGATCCTGCGACCGACATCTCCGTGATCGAGACCGAACTCATCCTCGCTGATCTGCAGACCGTGGAGAAGGCCGTGCCCCGCCTGGAGAAGGAGGGACGCAAGGACCGTGAGAAGGCCGACCAGGCTACCGCCGCCAAGCAGGCGCAGGGGATCCTGGAGGACGGACGGACGCTGTACTCCGCCTCCGTCTCCGGGGAGTTTGATCTGGCTGCGGTCCGTGAGCTTCACCTGATGACCGCCAAGCCGTTCCTCTACGTCTTCAACTCCGATGAGGCGGTGTTGACCGACGAGTCCCGACAGAAGGAACTGCGGGATCTCGTGGCCCCGGCGGACTGTGTGTTCCTGGATGCCGCGACCGAGGCGGAACTTCTGGAGCTCGACGACGAGGAGGCTGCCGAGCTGCTGGCCTCGGTGGGGCAGGACGAGCCGGGGCTGCAGACGCTGGCCAAGGCCGGATTCGCCACGCTCGGCCTGCAGACCTACCTCACGGCCGGACCGAAGGAGGCACGCGCCTGGACGATCCCGCAGGGTGCGACCGCTCCTCAGGCTGCCGGAGTGATCCACACCGACTTCGAGCGAGGCTTCATCAAGGCCGAAATCGTCGGGTTCTCCGATCTGGACGAGTACGGCTCCGTCGCCGAGGCCCGTAACCACGGCAAGGTCCGCCAGGAAGGCAAGGAGTACGTGATGCAGGACGGCGACGTCGTGGAGTTCCGTTTTAATACAACCTCTGCGAACAAGAAGTGACTGATCCGGTGAACCCTCTGATGCAGGCCGTTCGAGATCGGCCGTTCACCACCGACGAGGTGGAGCAGGTGCGACTCCTCCTCAGCACGTTCCGTGACGGCTCGGGACAACGGCTGAAGGTCGCTGGCGGTTATATGCCTGACTACCTCGCCTTTGAACGAGTCACCGCTGCTGTACTTGGCGGCGATACCAACGAGGACAAGGGCATCTTCGATGTGGCCGTCCCCCGTCCACGTGCCAGCCAGTGGGGTGTGTCGTGCAAGATGACCGCCAAGCAGCCTGTGAAGAACAAGACCTGGTTCATGGAGCTCTCCAACTCGGCGAAGAAGCTGACCGATGCCCAGGAGGAACTCGGCATCGACTGGCGCACCCAACCTGAACTGGCTGGCCCCAACTTGATCGAGACCGTGCGCTCATGGCACGACGCGGTGCGTGACTTCTACGACGTCGACGCCAGCAAATACCTGCTGATCACGCACGATCGCTCCTGGAAGACGTTCCAGATGGCCTGCTTTGACATTGACGCGATCGAGTCGGACCTGGCCGGTGACATCGAGTGGGTGGTGGAAGGTGGCTCGGCCAGAAACCCCTCATCAGTAGCTGGCTACATCGAGCATCCCGACCCGTCCATCGAGAAACCGCATCGTCTGTGGCAGTGGTTCGCCAGGTCGGGCGGGCAGCTCAAGTTCTACCCGCCCCTCGGGTGGGAGGAGTGGAAAACCGAGCCGTTCGAGCTGGAGACCTGCCAGGTCAAGGACCTCAAGGCCAAGGTCGACGAGTACTGGCCTGGGGCGTGGCCCGTCGGATCTGTGATCGACGACCCAGAAACTGACCAGAACCAGGTCTGATCACTTCTTGACCCAGAGCACCTCCATGCGCTCCGCTGCCTTTTCGACCTTCGGCGGCTTGACCAGGATCTTCTCCCAGCCGACGAGCTTCTCGTCATAGAGGTGGTTCGCGTACCCGGATATGACCACCGGACCCGGGTGCGCGATCAGTGCGTCCAACAGCTCGACGTGCTCCTCGACGGACATCTCGGAGGCATACATCTTCTGGGTGCGGGTCTCCATCAGGTACGGCGGGTCCGCGTAGATCTGGGTGTCCGCTGTCGAAAACCGCTTGATGACCTCGATGGCGGGACGGCACTCGATCTCTGCATCCTTGAGCCGTGCAGCCAGTTGTTGCAGTTCCCCGGGGACCTTCGCCCACCTGAGCGACATGCCGCCAGCGCGTTGTCGGGAGCCGCGGTTTTTCCACCCCGTCTTCTTTGCCAGGTCGGACGCATGCGCTTGCCAGATGCGGGTGACGAACCGCCTCGCATCCTCCAGCTCGTCACCTGTGACGAGGTGGCTCTGGTTGTACTCCTCGCGGCTCCACGGGGTGGTCTCCAGCGCGAACACGAGGTCATCAGTCCGGTCACGTAGAACCCGGAAGAAGTTCACCACGAGGCCGTGTGAGTCGTTCACCAGCTCATGCCCGCTCGGATCCTTGGTGAAGAACACCGCCCCCGAACCGAAGTACGGCTCGATGTAGTGGTAGTGCTCACCGAAGTGGCTGACGATCTCGCTCGCCAAGGACCACTTGCTTCCTGGATACCGCAGCGCAGCCGATCGACGCTTGGGCGGGTCGATGACTTTATCGGCGCTGAGCAGGGGAGCTGTATCGGATTGATCGAAGAGTGTCACAGGGATCTCGGATCTGGTCATGTGCGGTAGTCTACGGCTCCGCTGGGCAGGCAGCAGAACACACAGGTCAGGTGTTCTAATTCAACCTCCCCACCTCGCTGCGTATCATCGCGACCATGACTGACGGAGCCACCAGAGCGGCAATCTACCTGCGCATCTCCCTCGACCGCGCCATGGACGGACTCGCCATCGACCGGCAGCGTCAGGACTGCGAGGCAATCGTCGAACAACGGGGCTGGACACTCACCGAAACATACGTTGACCAGTCGATATCAGCCTCCAAGCGGAATGTGACCCGCCCAGCCTATGACCGCATGGTCGCCGACTACGAGGCGGGTCTGCTTGACGCGATCGTCTGCTACGACCTCGACCGCCTCACGCGCCAACCAAGGCAGCTGGAGGACTGGATCGACCGGGCCGAGCAACACGGACTCCTACTGACCACGGCTAACGGCGAGGCCGACCTTGGTACCGACGGTGGACGGATGTATGCCCGCATCAAGGCTGCGGTCGCTCGGGCCGAGGTCGAGCGCAAGGGGGAGCGTCAGTCGCGTGCACAGCGTCAGAGGGCAGAGCAGGGGAGACCTCCCAAAGGGATCAGACCGATCGGCTACGCGCTGTCCGGTGACGTCATCACCTCAGAGGCCGCCGTCGTCCTCGGGATCTACCAGGCCATGGACCGGGGTACGTCACTCCGTGATGTCTGCCGAGCCCTCAACGGTGACACCGAGGTCGCCCGCAACGGTACGAAGGTCCCCTTGCCACCGCTTCCCAAGACGCCACGACACACCCACACTCTCGACATCGAGCGCAATGAGCGCCGCCGTGCCGCAGGACAGCCGGAGAAGCCGGTCACCGACCCTTACCCGTGGATACCAACCACATTGCTGTCGATCCTGAGGAACCCCCGCTATGCCGGCTACAGCGTCTACCGCAAACGCACTGGTGCAGACAAGGCGAAATGGTCTGGCTGGCGGGACGCCATTGTTCGTGATGAAGCCGGGGAGCCCATCAAGGGGATGTGGGAGCCGATCGTGTCCGCCGACCTGTGGTGGAGAGTGCAAGAGCATCTGGATGATCCGACGCGGAAGACCAATCGCACTGGGTCCACAGCGCGCACTCACCTCGGGTCGGGTCTCTATGTTTGCGCCCAGTGCGGCAGGCCGGTACGCACCCATGGAGCCCGGTACAGGTGTCCGGACGCGCATGTCCTGCGGTCTCAGAAACAGGTGGACGACTATGTCGTAAGGGTCGTCCGTGCACGTCTCGCACGGCCGGACATCGCGTCGGTCATGACGAGCACAGACGCGGCACGTACCAGTGCTGTCGACGATGAGATCGCTGATCATCGCGCCAAGATCTCCCGGGCTCAGTCCGACTATGACGCCGAGCTCATTGAGGCAACGGACCTCAAGCGCATCAGGGACCGCGCCCGCGCTGTCATCGAGGAGTTGACCGCTCAGAGGCTCCGTCTGACAGCGGGGGACGAACTGGCCGCCATCCTGGGCGGACCAGATCCGGTGAAGCTCTTCGACAAGGCGGACCTGGCGACGCGACGCCGCATCATTGATCTGCTGGCCGAGGTCGCACTTCATCCCGGTGTGCGAGGTTCGCGGACCTTCCGACCGGACAGCGTTGAGATCCGCTGGCGTGCCGACTGACCGAGTCATGACGCCACACGTCCTCATTACCGTGGGTCATACTCACCACAGCCGTCACCACGAGCAAGAGCGCTTTGACCCGAACGAGGGGACCGTCAAACGGCATTAGCCAGGTGTCTCGTGTGACTACGTGGTGCTACATCGCGACATACACGGCTGGTACTCTTCGAGTCATGGTGAGTTCGTGGCGACGCCGCCGTACACAGCATCTTGTTGCACCTGCTGACGGCGATCTGCCGGGTCCTAATCCCGACCATGCGTGGAAGACTTTGTCCTTGGTCAACGAGTGGATACGGCACTCCGATGCTAAGGCTGGTGTGACTCTCGCATTCGTGGGCGTGATGGGCACTCTGACGTTCAACCTCTTGAAAGACGTGAGTAGATGGTCATGTCTGACCATCATCCCTGCCGCAGTGGCGTGCGTTCTTCTGGCCGTGACGGTAGGCATGTGCGCATGGACACTGACACCGCGAGTGAAAGACAAGAGTAGTGATGCGGAGGCGAGGGGCCTGCTGTTCTTCGCCCACATCAGCCAGGGTTTTGCTGAGGACCGTCGAGGCTACAGGTCCGAGCTGGCGGCGCTGTCCTCTGATCCCGTTCGGCTGACTGAACAGATCGCCGACCAAGTTCACGCAAACGCGCTGGTCGCGACCCTCAAGACTAAATTCGCGATGTGGGCGATCCTCGCTGCGGTCGCCTCTGGTGTGGCGGTTGCCGTGCTGGCACTGATCATCAACATTACAGAGACGTAAATACTGGGAAGGTACGATGGACGGCAATTACAAGGCATATGACTACGAAGCTAGCTCGGACCGCATCAAGGAGATTCTGGAACAGCCTTCGGGCCAGTTCGACGAAGTAGAAGCGCTACCTGACCGCGACCGGCTGACTTATAACAATGGGTTCTACGGATGGTGCTCGGCGGTCTTTGTCGACATACGAGATTCATCTGGGCTAACTGATAAGAATCAGCGGCCGACGTTGGCGAAGATCTATCGAGCCTTCATTTCCGAGATGGTTTCGGTGCTTAACTCGCACGAGAACGTGAGGGAAGTGAACATCGTCGGTGATTGCGTATGGGGGGTCTACAAGACGCCGAAAAAGGCCGACATCGACGGTGTTTTCGGAATTGTATCTCAGGCGAATACCCTGTTGAAGTTGCTGAATCACCACTACGAAAGGAAAGGAATCGATCCTATCAAGATTGGAATTGGTGTTGACTATGGACGAGTGTTGATGGTCAAAGCAGGGTTTAGTGGTAGTAGGATTAACGAGGTGGTCTACATGGGCGATGTCGTCAATCGGGCTTCGCACTTGGCGCACGAGGCCGGACGAGGGGCTGCGAATCCTATCTTTATTGGTTCGATATTTCAGCAGAACCTGAATGAGGTCAATCAGAAACTTCTCTGTCCTGAGTCGTTGGGTGGGCTGGGTAAGGTATATACGGGGAATTTTGTACGGGTGAATATGAACGACTGGATTAAAGGACTTTAGAAATTCTGTGGGCATTGTCCGAGAGGATATATTCTCAGGGAGACGGTACTTAATTAGCGTGATATTTAATTTCGCAGCAGTGTCTAGTCGGAGGGCGGATAGTGTTCAGGAGTTCGGTACTTTCAAGGCAGCCACAGTTTTTTTTTGGACAGGGCCGGCTCATAGAAGCAGCGTGGTATGTCTACCGGCGTCGTAACGCTGTCAGGTATCCCCGGCACCATCGTTGGGCTGTGTTCGATCGTTGGCACGGTGGCGGCATATTCCATGTAGCCGTCATTCCTCCCCCACGGGGCGGCTGAGTGGATCCGGGGGGCCGACCTACGTCACCGGTGGTGGCTGAGCGCTCTGTACACCGTCTGCCTACTGACCCCCATCGACCGTGCGATCTCGGTCTTCGGCTCCCGGGCTGCGGCCCTGGCCCTCACCTCCGCGACCTGGTCGGCGGTCAGTTTCGGTGTTCCGCCCTTGTACGCGCCCCTCTTCTTCGCCTCGGCGATCCCCTCCATCTGCCGCTCACGGATGATCGAGCGCTCGAACTCGGCAAAGCTGCCGAGAATCCCCAGCATCAGTGTCGACCTTGGGTCCGTACCATCCTTAGAGAAAACAAGGTGCTCATGCACGAACTCCACGGCGGCTCCCTTCTCCACCACCCGGTCCACGATCTGCCGGAGGTCCGTCATGGACCTGGCCAGACGGTCGATGGACGAGACGACCAGCGTGTCACCGTCCCTGATGTAGTCAAGCGCGGCGGCGAGACCTTCACGACCCGCTGTGCTCTTCCCTGAAATCTTGTCCTGGAAGACCCTGTCGACCTCACCCACACTCTCGATCTGTCGATCGAGGTTCTGGTCGGTCGTGCTCACCCTGATGTAGGCCACCCGCTGCCCGCTGCTCACCGTCATTATCACCAATCTGTTCCATCAATCTCTAGACCCTACGTTACATAGTGTAACACAGACCTATTTGCAATCCTGTTGGTACACATTGACTGTGAATGTGATCGATATATGGCGTGATTCTGTGGTCGCTCTGTGGCGTGCAGGGCCCAACTCCGCACCTAAAGCTGTCGTCTCAAACCGGGTCACGTTACACAGAGGGACATAAGGTTTTGTATCCGATCGTGACCTGCCCCTCACACAGCTTCAGGGTCGGGAGGGAACGCCACCGCCCTGATAGCTGCGACCGTCTGCTCCTGGGTCAACGAGGAAACGTCGATGTTGGTAAACGCACGTCGGAGCCATGCTGCCTGTTGAAAGACTGGGAATTTGTTCAGCCTCCATCGCAGAGCACCAGACTCTTCAGTGTCCTCTTCTGCGCGGCGTCGGTGTTCTACTGGATCGATGTTCAGTACCACAGGCGTGAGTCGGACCGATGGATCAAGGTCGGACGTAATCTCCGACCAGTAGTCCTCCACCATCACAGTCTGGGGAACAACGATGGTCACGGGGCTGCCCTCCGGCAACTCCCGGAGGACAGCGTTGAGCGTGGTAGCCACAAGCTTTCTCCATGCGGGCCATTCCTGGAAGTCGTGGACGGGCACCACCGGCTGAAGAACAGGCCTTAGAAGAGCCCCGACCTCTTCAGGGTCAACGATCACCACACCGGGAACTTTTCGTGCCAACAACTTCGCTGCCGTCGTCTTGCCCGAACCGAACGCACCGTTGATCCATATGACGTGTGGCTGAGTCTGCTGCATGCGGGCAGTTTACCTTTCGATACCCGCTGCCTCACTCGAAGTGGCCTACTGCCACACACACGAGAAGGTCATGACATCACTAGGCGGCGAAACCGTTGATCAGCGCCTCGACGGTGGGCAAGCCGCTGATAGCCCTCCGACATCGGGACATGTCATCATGAGGCCATGAACAGCACGCATATGCTTCTGATCGGCGGGCGATCCGGTGTAGGAAAATCAACCGTGGCCTTCGCCCTTCATGACCTCCTGTCTGCACGCGGAGTCAAGCACGTCGTCATCGAGGGCGATGCGCTCGACCTCGCGTACCCTGCACCGTGGGAGCAGCAGATGGCAGAGCGAAACCCGACATCGCACAGCAATCGAACCGCTGACTCGGCGATTTCGTTTACGTTCGGCGTGCAGTTGCTCCGCCTGGCGCATGTTCTGCAGGCTAAGGACAGTGCATCTCAGGAATCATGCTGCGAACCGACCCACATCAGAGCGATGTTGCTACGGGGTGAGACATCGGGACAGCGCGTGGCCCTCCAATGAGCAAAGTGCCTGGTAGTCGACTGCATTCCCCCGAGCAGACCCCAGCTACGAAGGTAGACGACGGGTAGTCG
Organism: Corynebacterium glyciniphilum AJ 3170; assembly: GCF_007673095.1. GTDB lineage: Bacteria > Actinomycetota > Actinomycetes > Mycobacteriales > Mycobacteriaceae > Corynebacterium. The sequence continues at coordinate 210,344 of NZ_VDYZ01000003.1, read as the reverse complement.
CCTGGGCGTGTAGCTCGATGCTCGTGTGGCCGCCCTGTGGCCAAGCAAAAAAGGAACCGGCCCTGAGATCTAATCTCAGCGCCGGTGTCCTGTAACTGCGGGTACTGTCCCGCTATATGGGCTAAACAGTACCGCTCCCCCGAACGAAAGGCAAGTATCCAGTGCCCAGGCTGACATATTGTGCCGCCAGGCAGATCGAGCACGCCATCCCGACCGCCCGATTCCAGACCTACAGGCAGGCCACGGGAGACGTCGTCGAGGCGGCACGGCTCTACCTGTGGAACATCCAGGCCGCGAGCGCGTTGATGACGAGCTGGTCGAGGTTACGCAGACGAAGCTCTGGAGCGCGAACGGGCTCGCCAAGCTTCTCGACACCATCACGCAGGTGCAGAACAGCTACAACCCCCGGCTGCGCGTTGGCGGCGTCGTTCTCAACCAGCACGAGTCCCGCACGGTCGGAGGCGGCCACTGGGCGAGCGAAATCGAGGCGGCCGCCGAGGCGCGCGGCCTCTCGCTGCTCACCCCGCCTGTTCCAAAGCGGCAGTCAATCTCGGATGCGACTGAGGAAGGGCTCGGGCTCGACGAGGGTGGCCCGGACTGGCGCGAGCTCGCAGCGATCTACGACGGATACCTCAACCAGCTCACCGGAAGGAACTAAGAACATGGCCACGAAGCGAAGCGAACGCCGCACGTCCGCGCTCAGCGGGCAGACGCCCGTCAACACCCAGGCAGTGCCGGCAGCGCAGCCGACACCGACCCCGGCTGCGGAAGCGCCGGCAGCATCGACGCCGAGCGGGGGAGAGGGAGCGAGCAAGCTCACCCGCCCGAAGATGACCTACTACGCGGACAGCGACCAGAGCGGCCGCATCCGCGCCGCGTACTTCGCTGGTCGGGATAAGTACCGCTGGCGGAACATGACCGACATGCAGCTGCACGGCGTCATGGGCCTCGTCGAGGACCTGGAGCGTGAATTCAACGGGGGCAAGCACTTCGAGCTGATGCCCCCCGGCACCGGCCCCGTGGGCCGGCCGCTGGAATGACGAAAGCGAACCGCAATGTTTGAGAACCTGAACAACATCATCCAGTGGGTTGCGATCGTGGCTGCCGTCGCGTCCGTGATCCTTGTCATCTACTCCTTCGCCACGAGAAGCGTTATGGAACCCAAGACGGGAAGCCTCGTCATTGGCATCGTTGGCTTCATCGCTGCGGGCCTGATCTTCGTCCTGTCCGGCGGAGTGGTCACCTTCCAAGCGGCATAGTTCCGTGCACCGTACGTTCAGAGCGGCGGCGGCGGCCGCCGTTCTCACAGCGATACTCGCCGGATGCTCAGCGGGCGTCGACGAGCTGCGCGTGACCATCGACGGGGTGACGGTCACCGCCGAGCAAGCAACCAGCACCGAGGCGCAGCGCCAAGGGCTCAGCGGGCGCGACAGCGTGCCGGAGGGCACCGGCATGTGGTTCCCGCTCGAGCACGCACAGCGCACGGAGGTGTGGATGCAGGACACCCGTGTGCCGCTCGACGTCGTGTGGATCCGCGACGGGCGCGTGACGGGCGTTGTGACGCTCCAGCCGTGTTCGACGGACCCATGCCCCCGTGAGGCGTCCCCGGGTGTCGTAGACGCGATTCTTGAGGCCCCGGCTGGCACATTCAGCCATGTGTCGCCAGAGACAACCGTGCAGGTAGAGAGCGAGTAGGACAGATGGGCGTAGGACGGATTGACACCCCGCAGGCCAGGCAGATTGTGCAGACCGTCGCGGCGCAGCTCATCATCGGCTATGCGCCCCCGCATATGGTGGCGGCCGACGACCGGCGAAGAGCGGCGCAGCTCCGGAGGATCTTCGGAGACGACACCCACCCTGAGCCGAGCATCATCATCGGTGCGAGTGATGACCGGGGGATGATGCTGGGCGGCGCCGTGGTCGAGCCGTTCGTGTCCGACGAGCTGATATCGAAAGAGCCCGACGCCGCGCGGCAGTTCGCAACAACACACCGAATCCTCGCCGCCCTCTTCGTGCTGCCTGAGGCCCGCGGGTCCGGTATCGGCCGAGAGCTGCTTTCAGAGGCCGCGTACTGGGCTCTTCCTCATGGTGGCCGCTACCTCGACGGGTTCGTGGACGACCGGAATAATAGCGCGGACTTCTACCGCAGGTCCGGCGCGACCGTTGTCGGTCACAACACGGGACTCCCCGCACGGCGTCCCACCAACAGCGAGCTGAGCCATTACCCGGGCATTGACGGAACATGGTTTTACGTCGACGCATGGCGAATGCACCAGGGCAAGATCAACTGCGCGCGGTGCCGCGACGTGTTCGAGTTCGTCGACGAGGACGGCGGCTACCTCCTATGCCCCAACTGCGGGACGCCCGAGGCGAAGTAGCCACGCTCGACGTCTGATGTTCCCGTAACGATGTCACAGTGGGAACGAACAAGCGCTACCCGCATCTGCCGGCGCAGAGGGGCGAAGAGCGAGAGCTGCGCGAGGCGCGCAAGCGCGGGCCGCTGCGCACCCTCGATTCCCTCCAGCTTCGATTGCATGCGCAGCCGCTCACCATCGTTCCCGAGCAGATGACGATATGGGGTCACGCCTGGCTCCAGTTCGGGGATACGAACGTCCGGTGCGTCGTCCAGGTGAAACGTTGGACGGCCGACGCCGTGGGCGTCCAGGTGACGATCGACGGCGACAAGCTGCGGTGCTGGGTATGGCAGGGAGCATGTCAGCGAATCTCTGACCCGACCGACGTTTGGTAGCCCCGCTGTAAACGATCGCCGGGTTAGTGGACGGCTCCGAGTTCAATGCAGAGAACGCCACCGACGATGAGGACGATGCCGAGGCCCATCAGCCAGGTGAAGGGCTCTTTGAAGAGGAACTTGCTGAGGATGGCGGTGAGTGCGACGCCGGATGCGGCCCAGATGCCGTAGGCGACGCCGAGCGCCATGCCGCCGGCGAGGGCGAGGCTGAGCATGGTGAATGCGAGGACGTAGCCCACCGCCACGCCGACGTACCAGCGCTTCTTGTCGACGGCCATACGCAGGGAGAGCGTGCCGACGACCTCGAAGATGATTGCGCCGATGAGGAACAGCCAGACCATCACGCGACCTCTGCCTTCTTCTTGTGACCGGCCTGTGCGCCGAGTTCGACGCAGAGCACTCCGGCGATGACGACGACGATGCCGATGCCCATCAAGAGCGTGAGCGGTTCGCCGAAGATGATGAGGGAGAGGAGCGCCGTGAGTGCGACCCCGGAGGCTCCCCAGATGCCGTATGCGACGCCGAGGGCCATGCCGGTGCGCAGCACGAGGCTGAGGAACACGAAGGCGCCGATGTAGCCGGCTGCGACGAGTGCATAGAGGGCGGGTGCGTCGAGCGCCCCCTTGAGGGATAGTGAGCCGGTGACCTCTGCGGCGATCGCGCCGATGAGGAACAGCCAGCCTTTGGCTTTGTTGGTCACTGGGGGTCTCCTTCATTCACGAGTTGCAGGGCGATCGCGCGCAGGACGGATCGTTCGTCGTCGCGGACGGTGGGGATGCCGAGAGCAGCGTTGAACCATGCGCCGTCGGCCAGCAGGCGGGCGGCTCGAAGTGATGCGCGGCTCGCCGGGTCAGTGTCGATGTCGCTGCCGAGCCACGGGGTGAGGCGTTCCGCCCACAGAGCAGACAACCGCTCCCGCAGGTTCACGTCCGCGAGCAGGGCGAGATCGCTGGAGTCGAAGTCGCCATTGAGTGCGTAGTCGACGTACGCGCGCAGCTTGTCGATCGGCTCGGCATCCGTCGAGGCCCGAGTATGCAGATCCGCTTCCCAGCGGTCGATGATGCGGTTCACGACTGCGACAGTGAGAACTTCTTTCGTGCCGAAATGGTGGACCACCCCGGGCTTCGTCAACCCCGCCTCGCGAGCGACTGCATCGAGGGCGAGGGCATCGCCGCGGCGAAGGACTTCAACTGCGTGATCGAGAAGTTCGATTTTGGTTGGCACATTTCAAATATACCTACCATACGTATGGTAAGTCAACTTAGCTGCGGGCTCAGCCGTAAACGATCGTTTTCGGCGGCCTCGTCGACGTCGACGACCAGGTGTGAATGTTGACGCTCTTTGGCGGTGTTCTTGCGTTGTTGTTTGGCGGTGGCTATCCGATGACGAGGACGCTGGCGGCGGCTTCGACGACGTCGTCGGTGATGGTCTCGAGTTCGTTGATCTTGAGCACTCGTGCGATTTGGGGGAAGAGGCGTTCGAGGAGGCGGAAGTTGCCGCGAGTGATGCGTTCGATCGCGGCGATGGCTTGCGCGTCGGTGAAGTCGTCGGGGTCGAGGGTGCGGCCCAGTCGCTTCCAGCGACGTTCGAGGACGAAGAGGAGTTCGTCGCGGCCGAGGTTGCGGTAGCGGTGGGAGAACCCGAGGCGGCTGTAGAGCTGGGGGTAGTGCCGGAATCGTTGGTCGATGCCGGGCATGCCGATCAGGATGATCGCGGTGTGCTCACGGTCGTGCCGGTCTCGGAGGACTTCCAGGGCCGTGGGCGTGAGGCGTTCGGCCTCGTCGATGATGAGCAGCTCGACCCGCTTGCCCATGTTGTAGCGGCCGTGAGTCCCCGTAACTTTGCCGGTGGCGCGCAGGTGCTCATCGATGCAGATGCCCAGCCTGGTCTGCAGGTGGTCGATCTCATGGACGAGCTGCGCCGGCTTGGGGAGGACCGGTGGCGTGTAGAACAGGGTCCGGGATCGGTTCGCGGTGGCGTAATGCTCTGTGTCGGTCTCGCTCCGCGGTCCCCACTCGGTGATGAAGGGTTCCAGGGTGTCCCAGTGGGCGTATCGGCGGCCGGATTGCGTCTTGCCGACGCCGGCATCGCCGTGGCAGATGCCGATCGTGCGTTCCTTGCGGACGGCGTTGGCGAATTCGATGAAGCGGCGGTGTTCTTTCGTGACGATGAAGTCGCGGCTCATGGCTCGTCCTCTTCGTAGGTGCGTAGTCTCACCTGGCGTGGTGTCCGCGGCTCGGTTCGCGGCTCGTCACGGACGGCTGTCTGGGGGATGCGTTCGTTGATCTGTTGACGCAGCCGCCGACGGCGGGCGCGTCGGGCGGTCTCGATGTCGCGCAGGGAGAGTCGCTGGTTGGGGTGTGCTTCGTCGATCGCGATGCAGATGTGCGTGTCGTGGTCGTAGACGCGGATCTCGGACACGTCGCGCGGGTCGTACCTGATTGTCACGCTGCGTCCGACGAACGGCGCGAGTGTGGGTGAGAGGTACCGCTGGCCTTGGAAGTGGATGCCATCGCGTTGGACGACGCGGTTCTTCGGCAGGGTCAGCAGCAGCCCGTCGAGCTGGTCGAGGCTGTCGGGCATCCGCGGCAACCAGCCGTCACCGATCCAGGCCTCCTTCGGGCTGGCGCCGATCTCGCTGTGGGGGCGCTCGTTGTACTCGGTGACGAACCGGCCGATGGCCTGATCGAGGTCCGCGAGGCTGAGCTGCGGCTTCGGGGCTCGTGCCCGAGGGGTGAGGTGGCCGGGGAGGGTCGTGAGAAGTTCGGTGTTCACGGTGCCGAAGAATCGCTCGATCTTCCCGCGACCTTGCGGCCGGCCGACTGTCGAGTAGATCAGCCGGATCTTCAACGCCACCGCCGTGTACTCCAGATGCCTGCTGGTGAAGTCGCTGCCGTGGTCGACGTGGAGCACGTCGGGGAGACCGCACATCGCCCAAGCCGGGTTGGTCTTGCGCCAGATCGCCTGCCGCAATGCGAGCGCCGTGTTGATCGCCGAGGGCGCCCCTGTGAACACGGTGTACCCGCAGATCGCGCGCGAGTAGTCGTCGATCACGACCGTTAGCCAGGGGCGTTCCGGCTTCCCATCGGCGCCGACGATGAGGATGTCGAGTTCGGTGTGATCGGCCTGCCAGATCGCATTCGGTCGCTCGGCTCGGCGGCGGAACACTAGCTCGTGTCGGTCCCGGTACGCGGCTGGGCCGTCCAGCGCGAGGGTCACGAGTGCCGGGTCAAGGCGGTGCAGGATCGACCGGACCGTCGAATAGCTTGGACGGGCGCACCCGATGCGGTCGGCCTCGGCCATGGCGAGCCGGTGCAAGGCCGCCATCCCGGGACGCGGTTTGGTGAGTCCGAGCTGCTCAACGAACGCGACCAGGTCTGGGTCGGTGCGCCGGGTCCCCGCGTCCGCTCGCGCGCTCGGTTTCAGCCCGTCGATCCCCGCCACCGCGTAGTCATGGTTCCAGCGTTGAAGGGTGCGCAGACCGATTCCGGTCTCCCTGACCAGCGTGGCCAGGGGAATGTCATCCTCGACATGGAGACGCAGGATCCGCCACCGGGCCAGCGCGTCCATGGCACATCTAGTCGCCGACCGCTGCCGGGGTGCCGGTGGCGTGCTGATGACGGTAGAGCGTCGCTCTGGACCATCCGACCAGTCGGGCTGCGTCTTCGGCGGTGCGTCCCTTCGCGCGCGCGTCTCGCACGATCGCAAGCTTCTCCTTCACGACGCCCGGATCCACGGGTGGCCGGCCGAAGCGCGTGCCAGCCTGCTTCGCCGCGGCGATGCCGGCGTTGACTCGCTCGGTGATCAGTTCACGCTCGTACTCCGCCAGCGTCGCGAGCATGCCCAGCATCATCCGCCCGGACGAGGTCTCGGGGTCGATGCCATCCGAAATCGATCGAACCTTCACGTCCTTCTCGCGCAGCAGGTTCACCGTGTTCAGCACGTCGATGAGGGAGCGCCCGAGTCGGTCGATGCGCCAGACGACCACCGTGTCGCCGGGCTCCGCGTACTCCAGAAGTCTCTTCATCCCTGGCCGCTGCACCGCGGCACGGCTGCCCGAGGTCACGTCTGAGAAGACGTCCCTCGCCTCAACACCCGTCGCGCCCAGGGCGTCGAGTTGCAGGCGCGCGTCCTGACTGACGGTGCTCACGCGCGTGTACCCGAGAAGCCTCACCCGATCAGCATGCCTCACAAACTCCTGTCGCGCGACCCCGTGAGGCAGAGCGCGATGAGGCAACTTTTCGAGACGTTCTCAGCGCCCGAAATTGTGCGACGACGGCACCCTTTGACGCATCGCTCATCATGTCTCATTTAGCTAAAGGTTTACAAGACATCTACGGCGAACGCACTGAAACAGGGCGCTCCTGCGAGAATCGACCCGAAAACTGTCTCGTATACCTGTCTCACCGTAATGTGTTCCACCTTCTTCCAATCTGGGGTTTGGTGAGGCATGATGGTGGTCATGAGACTGTTGGGCTACACCCGGGTGTCCACCGTCGGTCAGGATCCGACTCTTCAACACGACGCCTTGGTCACCGCCGGGGTTCAGGACCGTGATGTCTTCAGCGATGTCACCTCCGGGGCGAAAAACGCTACTGAGCGTCCGGGGATGAAGAAGCTCCTCGCCTACGCTCAACCCGGTGACACGGTGGTGGTGTGGCGCATCGACCGGCTGGGCCGGTCCCTACTCGATGTACTCAACACGGTGAACCTGTTACGCGAACGAGACGTGAAAATCAAGTCCGTCTCCGACGGCATCGACCCGGAGACCTCCTCGGGCCGGTTGATGCTCGGCATGCTGGGCACCCTGGCTGAGTACGAACGAGAACTGATCACCGAACGCGTCAACGCCGGCATCGCCGCAGCAAAGTCCAACGGCACCCGCTTCGGCCGACCACCTGTGGATCCAGAGGTGGTCGACCGCAAACTCGCCATCGTCGCCGAGGAACGAGCCAAAGGCCGCAGTGCCGAAGACGCCGCGAGCATGGTCGGCTGGTCACGGGCGACACTGTACCGCCATCTGCAGGGCGCCAAACGACGACAGTCAGCACTGCCCGCCTGACACGGACACAATGACCAGCGCGTGAGGTGACGGTGATGGACGAGATGCAACGCTGGGAGATCCTCCGGCTCCACATCGAAGACGACATCACCCTGACCGACCTGGCACAGGCCACCGACATCAGCACCCGAACCCTATCCCGGTGGGTAGCCCGATACCGCGCCGACGGAATCCGCGGGCTACGCAACACCACACGATCCGACGCCGGAGCCCATCGCATATCCGCGGAACTCGTCGCCTACATCGAACACCTTGGTCTCACCAAGCCACGCCCATCGATCGCCGCCCTGCATCGCCTCGTGAGCTGTCGAGCACAACAACTATCGCTGAAACCACCCAGCTACGCCACCGTGCGCAGCATCATCCAAGCCCTTGACCCGGCGATGGTCACCCTCGCATTGGAGGGCCCGACGTCCTACCGAGATCGACACGAACTGGTCTACCGGCACCGGGCTGAACACCCCAACGCCATCTGGCAGGCCGATCACACCCAACTCGACATCCTCATCCAGAACCCGGACGGCACCCCGACTCGCCCCTGGCTCACCATCATCATCGACGACTACTCCCGGGCAGTGTGCGGCTACATGGTCACCACCACCGCACCCTCGGCAATGAACACCGCCCTGGCACTACGCCAGGCGATCTGGCGAAAAACAGACCCCACCTGGGCGATGTGCGGTATTCCCGACGTCCTCTACGTCGATCACGGCTCCGACTTCACCAGTGGCCATATCACGTACACCACGACAGCACTGAAGATCCGGATCATCCACTCGACCATCGCCCGTCCGCAGGGCCGCGGCAAGATCGAGCGGTTCTTCAGCACCGTCAACACCGAACTTCTCACCACCCTGCCCGGCCACCTCGCCCCCGGCGTCCGCAACCCACACCCCGTACTAGACCTGACGAGCCTGGATACCGCCGTCGGCGAGTTCATCAGCAGCTACAACCAGCGCACGCATTCTTCAATCAACACCAGCCCGAAAGCCGCGTGGATCGGGCAGGGGTGGATCCCCAGAATGCCGGAGAACCTTGAAGAACTCGACGGACTCCTGCTGCGGGTCTCCACCCACCGCCGAGTCCAGCGAGACGGCATCCACTTCCAAGGCCAGCGCTACATCAGCCCGACCCTGGCACCTTTTGTCGGCCATGACGTCACCATCCGCTACGACCCGCGGGATCTCTCCGAGATCCGGGTCTACGACCACGACACGTTGCTGTGCGTCGCTGTCGATGAAGACCACCCCAACCAGCGCTACAGCCTGGCCGATATCCAGGCCGCTCGTCGACGCCGACGGCGTCAACTACGTGCCGGGATCAACGAGCGCATCCCCATCCACGAGCCACGCCCATCAGACCTTGCCCCTGTGAACCCCGATGTGAGCGCCGAAGCGCCACGGCCGCGTGGTCGTACGTCTCGCCTGCGGACCTATGAAGAGGACCTGTCACCATGAACCGCGACTTCATCGTCACCAAAGAGCACCGCCGCTTCGTCGAGTTCGCCAACGCGATCCGCAAAGACGCCACCATCGGCATCTGCCACGGTGATGCAGGAGTCGGCAAAACACAGTCCGCCAGACGCTATGCCCACTGGGATGCTCTGGGCTCGTTCATTGACGACTGGGGTCCACGCAGTGAATCTGACCTGGCCATCTACGCGACGGCTCATCGGGCGCGCACCGTGTTCTACACCCCTGAGGTGCAACCGAAGTACCGGACGTTGATCCGTGACATCGAATTTTACCGGGGCAAACTCGACGTCTGCATCATGGAGCATCTGATGGCCACCGGACAGCGGGACAGGCTCCACATGCGCAGATCCAGTGGCGAGAAGCTCACCCAACTGATCATTATTGATGAGGCAGAACGTCTGCCTCCCACCGCCCTGGAGATGCTGCGCGACATCCACGATCGTGACGGTGTGGCGATCATGTTCATCGGCATGCCCGGTATTGACCAGCGCTTCCGGCACTACCCTCAGTTGTTCAGCCGGCTGGGGTTCTCGCATCGCTACCGTGCCCTGGGCGAAGACGAGCTGCTGTTCGTGCTGAACCGGCACTGGAGGCGCCTGGGTAGAGAATTGAACCCGGAGGATTTCACGGATGCGCAGGCCATCGCCGCGATCGAGCGGCTGACCCGCGGCAATTTCCGTGTGGTGGAGCGATTGTTCCCACAGATCAAGCGAGTGTTGAAGATCAACGAGTTGGAGACCATCACCGACGATGTGATTGAAGCTGCCGCCAGCACCCTGGTACTCGGCCACTGACCAGGTCAGTACGACACATAGTGATCAAAAAAGCAGGCCACATAGCGATCACATTCACAACCAAGGATGACCGGGACGTCGCCGGCTGGCTCATCGACCTTCCGAAGTGGGACCGCTGACGCTGACACGCTGACATCAACAACAACCCCCGACACCGTTGGTGCCGGGGGTTTGTCATGTCTCAGTCAGTCACCGAAGTCGATATCTGATGTCTTCGTCTTCGTCTTCGCCGCCTCGCTCTGCTTCTTGAGGAACGCTCGGTCGGCAGCCTTCGCCTTCTGACCCTCCGTCAGACCGCCGCCATTCGGCTTCGGATCAGTACCGAGACCACCACCCTGCGGTCGTGGTGCCGGGGAGCCACCCTGCGGTCGTGGTGCCGGGGAGCCACCCTGCGGTCGTGGTGCCGGAGCGACGCCACGGTAAGCTCCCTCCACCCGTTCACGGAGTCGGTCAGCGGAGTACTCGTTCTCACCGTCAGTGTCGAGATCTTCGACAGCGACGTAGTTGTCGGTACTAGTGGGCGCCCACAGCGGGGTGTCCTCACGGGAGTCGTGCACCGAGACGCGACCACCGCCACCGATATCCATAGCCGCCTCACCGCGCTCACGCAGTTCGGTCTGCAGATGAACGATGGGATCCTTGTACGGCTCATCAAGCATCCTGAGACCCGCACCTTCGATGCTTTCGTCGATCTCCGCACGCAGGTGGTCCGCCAGCATCCGCTGCCGTACGACCTCCTGCATACGCTCCCGCAGTGCGTCAGCTGTGTACGCCGCACCGAGCTGGTTGTCCTTCGCAGCGACCGGCGATGTCTTCGTCGGTTTCGTCTTGGACTTGCTCTTCCGTGACACCGTGACAGGCATCCCGTCGTCATCGACAGCACCGAAAGTGACCGTCTCACCATGTCCATTGTCGGGCAGGATCTTCATCGAGATGTTGCGTTCCGACAGCGTCTCCTTCAGCGTCTCCAGCGACGCAGAGGGCTTGTCTCCGGGGACCTCACGGGCCGCCGCATCGACAACCGCCTCATCGATTTCCTGACGGAAAAACTCGCGCGACGTCTTCCTCGTCGGCTTCTCTTTGACGTCGTCAATCGTCAGTCGTGACGTCTCCGGCGTGGCGTCCGGGTTGGCCTCCAGGAGCTCCGCAGTCGCCTTCTCCGCATCCTTACGGTCCTGCATCACTTCCTGCCAAGTGCGACCCTTGGACTTGTCGTTCTGGTTGCAGACCTCAAGTCCTTCCTCACGCATGAGCCGGTCGTTGATGCGCCTCAAGTGCTTGATGTCCATCCTCGCCTGGTTGCTCAAACCGGTCGACAAATCATGGTTCACGACGAGGATGTGGGCGTGCAGTTTCCCACCCTCACTGTCCGTGTGGACTGCCACCACGACCGGTGCATTGGGTGCCGCTCTCTTCGCCAGCTCGTACGCCATCTCAGCGACCCAACGCTGATGCTCGGGATCGTCGATGTTCATCTCATGCGCGGGAAAAGACAACACAAGTGACTCACCGACGTTCTTCCGCGTCGTGCCCTCGATCAACAACTCGGCGTTCATTCCGATCTCGTAAGGATCGTCTCCGAGATCACTGATGACCACAGGCACGGCTTTCCGCCGCGCCACTTCACTGAGGTCCAGGCGCAGGCAATAGCGGCCCCATCCGATAGCGCCACCCTTACCTACATGACTACCGACAAGAACACTCATGACGCGTCCTCCGACTCTGTCTCAGACGTACGCATGTCGTTGATCATCGCTGTCATCTGAGCCAGCTCTTCACGCAACTGACGGAACTCGGTGATCATGATCTCAAGCTCACCCATACGACGTTTTTCACGTGCTGTGGCACGATCACGGACGTCGTTACCCGTCATTGTCTGACCCAGCACGGGGCTGGAGTCAGTGTAAAGAAGTCGGTCAGCTCGGTGCGAACGCGCACCGTTCAGTGACCTACTGATTTGGTTGACGTTGACGCCAACCCGATTCATCTCCGATGTCAGCCGCGTGAGTACAGCACGCGTCTCCGGGCCAAGCGTTTCACGCCTGACCCGACGGCCGTCAGTGGCCGCGTCATACGCGTCCACCGCCGCCCGAATGGCACCCGACCTGGTGGTTCCAAATCGACCCGCCACACGGGTCAACAGCTCCAACTCGGCATCACTCATGCGCACCTCCACAGACCGACTCCGTCGTTCCGTGTGGCCCCTCTGCGCACTCCCTCGTGCCTGCTTCGCAGTCATCGTCAGCCACCCTTCGTATCGACCCACCGGCTCCGTCCGCCGTCAGGGCCTGGGGGCCCTGTCCCTGTCCTACACCAGTGTATCGCTACGAAGGAAGATAGGCCAGCTGCCTATCTGTCCGGACACGACTTCGTCGGGCCTCCCAGATAGGCCAGTACCCTCACTCCGTTCGGCTGGCCAAGGAGGGCTCCGCCCTCCTATGGAACCACCCACTGACCTGCGCAGACACTCCGTGCCTGCTCCGGTGCCGTCTCGTGACCGAGCCGTCCGAAAAGACACCGATACCCCCTCATCTGACCCTCTGACACGAAATTCCTGAGAGGACTGGGGGTGTAAACCCCCAGTTCAGAGGGTGCCTGAATCCTGGACTGAGAGGACTGGCCAGGTCAGAGGGGGTATCGGTCGTAGCCCGGTCCAGATCACCTCAGATCACCTGAATCAGGCTGAGAGGACTGGGCCCGGGCACGAGAAAACCCCCACCGGAACAAGTCCGATGGGGGTTGACTTCGAGTGTCAGAAACCGGAGTAACCGTTGTTCTCCGTGACACTCTCAGTGACACTGTCGGTCACCATGACGGCGTCCTCGGTGTCAGTCTTCTTCGCCGTCTTGCGACGCCGCTTCGGCTTAAGAACAGACTCCCGTGCGACCGCAAGAGCGGCCTCCCAGGTGTCAGGAAAGTCGGTCTTGATGACGTCGATGGCGGCTGTCTCGATGCGCTTTTCCTGTTCCTCAAGGTCCTGCTTTGCGACCTGGAATTCCGCTTCGATGCGCGTCATTCCGTCATCGATGAGTGCTTCGATGCGGCTCTTCTTGGTGGTCATGTTGTCCTCCTTGGACGTGTTGTTGGTCAGTTGTTAGTCTTCAACGTCCACACCGATACCGGCGTCGGCGAGCTTCCCGCACAGCCAGTCGATGCAGTCGTTGCACGCCTCGGCGTAGGTCGGTCCGCCACTATCAGGCATGTGGTTGTCGTCGACAAGAACGGCCATCATGTCGGGAGTTGCGACGTGATCGCAGATCCCGCACTGGACAGGTTCTGCGCCGTTCTCCGGGTCACCCGACAACGGGTGCATGTCGGTGATCAGGAACGCGGTGTCGGGCAGTCGGTCGATGATAGTGGTCACGACAGGGGGTGTGAACACGTCGTGGTCGTCGTGATCATCAGCACCAAGGCCTGACACCTCGATGCCTGCGTGGGTGAGCTTCATGCACACCCGACCGAGGCAGTAATCACACGCCTCGGCGTAGATCGGTCCGCCACTTTCAGGCATACGATCGCTGTTCACAAGAACGCTCATCCGCGTGTTAGTACCGCATACAGTGCACTCACCCGGCTTGATCCTCAGCGTTGACAGATGCGCGGTGTCGGGCAACCGGTCGATGATGGACGTGGCCATCTCGTCGTACCGATCGGGAGTCCCGTCGGGTACCACATCGCTCGGACTGGTGGGGGCGTTGGCAGGGACAGGGTAAAGCATTGGTGTCCTCCTTAGGACTCGTGGTGTGTGAAAAAGCTTGGCGTTCCGGGCTGTCATCACGGGCCCCGGCATCCCGCGCACAGACACCTCATCAGGCGTCCTCCTTCTCGGTAACAGGTGCCTCAGACGGTGCTGTCTTACTCACCCGGAATGCACGCAGCAGGTCCATGATCTGTCCCGGGGCGATGATGATTGCACCGAGCAACGCAGCAGATGCCATGGCGATCCACATGTTGCTGAAGACCGTCAACGCGACCGACGCACCGGCCCTGAAAGCCATAAACAGGATGGCGTACCCGACTGCGATCAGACCCAGTCGCCACAGCGGTGATTCGGCCAAGGCCATCCGCCAGTCCGCCCGCGCCTGTCGCAGGAGACCGCGCGTTCCAGCGAACGCACCGGACGGCTGGGACGTGTCCCCGCCCTTACGGGCGAAAGCTGCAGGATCGATCAAACCGGCGTCAAGCAGCATCCGTGTGAGCTGGAAAACGAACGCGGTCAGCAGTGTCGCCGCGATCTCCAGCCAGCCCCGCTGTGCAAGGCTGTACGCAACCAGGCCGACTGCCCCGCAGAGCAGGATCGTGCCGACGACATTGAGTACGCGACCGATGCCGGACTCGACGTTTACGGTTACCTGGGGTGTAGTGCTCATCGTTCTTCTCCTTCGAGGTTGTTGGTGCCGAAAGCGGCGTTGTAGTCGTCGTACTCATCGTCATCGTCGTCATCATCGTCATCACCGAACAGCGAGATATCGTCGGCAGTGGTGACCGCGTCATCCGGAGGTTCCGGAGCAGGTGGCTCTTCAACGAAGTCATCCGGGACCTCATTACTGGACTCTTCGGACTCCTCAGCAACGACCTCAGGGTCATCGGGGAAGGGAACGAATCCGGTAACCGGGGGCAGTGGTTTCGTCTCCGGATCAGTGGTTTCGTCCCGTGTCTTCACAGGCACCTCGACAACATCAGCCAGCTCATCCGGGACAGGTACGAAGCCCGTCATCGGTGTGACCACCGCTGTCTCCGTGACCACTGCAGACCAGCCCCAGGCACGTACCAGCCATGCCGTGTACGCCAGTCCCAGACCCGGCTGCAGTGCCCACCAGAGCGCCTTGACCGCGTCACCGTTGGTGGCATGACCAACCAGTGACCACACCATCCAACCGGCCACCAAAGTCACCACAGCAGCCACCGCAGCGATCCAGGTGCGAGGGGTCAGACGCGAGTGCAGCTGCACCCAAATCCCGTAGATGATGTAGCCCAGGATCAATGCCGGCCAGGTGAACACCAGGACCAGACCACCGATGACGAGGACGGCCAGCAGGCGACCGACGGTCGCCTTGGCGCCCTCGACGCCACGGATCAGACGTGCCGTCAGACGAGGTGTGACGACCTCACCGGAGGCCTCAGCAACAGCACCGATGGAGGCCTTGTGGTCGGCCTTTGCGGCCGCGAGAAGCACCTCACCACGTCGCCGGGCACCGAGCGAGGTACCGGCCTGATTGCGTACGTGGATGCCCCTGACCTGCGCGTGGGGATGGCTCATGAGCTTCTTGATGTCCATGTCAGTACGCCGTCTCTCCTGATCGTCGGGCACTGTCCTCTGACCACTCAGTGACGTCACCGGCCAGGCACTTCTTGATCTGGCTGACGTAATGAATCGGCCCGATCTCGTTCATGCAGTCACGCAGAACGCCTCGTACCGCAGTGCGCTCCTGACCTGACAGGGACTCCACCGTCTCCTTGTCCCGCTTGAGTGCGAGATCTCCGGTGTCTTCCGGTTCTGCAGCCTCAGTGCTCTCCGGCTCCTCGGTCTCAGTGGCCTCTGACTCGGTGACCTCCGGTTCCTCCGTCTCGGTCTCAGTGACCTCAGTCTCCGTGTCCGGCTCTGCCGTCACCGTCACCGTGGTCGGTGTCGCGGACTCCTCGGTACCCGAGCCCGCGTTCCACCACCCACGACCTGCCATGACCAGTGCCAGCGCACCGATCACGACCACTGCGAGTGTCGTAATCACCGCCACCGTCTTCAGTGTCTTCATCGTCGCCACCGCCCTTTCCTGTTGATGTCTTGTGGTGTTACACCCGTTACGATACTATAGAGGCATAACACATGCAACACCTTTACAGAAAGTGCAGGTCAGAGATGGAAAACGTACCCGACACACCACAGCGAAGTAGCACCTGTTACAGTGCTAACGACCGACGGGCCGCAGTCGCCGCCCGGACCCAGCAGAAGATCAGAAAGGCCCAGGCCCACACCATGAGCAGCACTAAGCGTCTCGCCATCACCCTCCCCACCGAGCAGGTCACCGAGCTCAAGCATCTGGCCGCTGACCTGGGCTTTCCGGTGAGCATCGTCATCAGGGCACTGCTGGAGGACGCCCTGAGCAGGGTGGAGACCAAGGACGAGGCGACTGCCGCCGCCCTGCAGGATGCCCTGCAGGAGGAGACTGACCGGCGTGCCGCTGTAGGCCGGGAAGCGATGCGGTCCCGGTGGGGGAAGAAGGACGCTGGCAATGACTGACCCACACCTGATCGAAACGCCCTACGCCGGTCTCATCGACGGCAAACAGGCCGTCCCGGGTCCCCATGTCCTGGTCAGCGGCCCCACCGGTACCGGTAAATCACGTCGTGTCCTCGGTCCCGGGATCCTGCTGTGGCAGGGACCGGTCGTGGCAATCAGCTCAAAGCCCGACCTCATCAAGCTGTGTCTGCCCACCAAACGAGCACGTCAGGGGGCTAAAACCTACGTCATCGACCTCAGTGGCGATGTTCCCGACGAACAGCTCCGCGGGGCCACCCGCTGCGTTGTCGACCCCGTCGCCCTGCTCAAGTCTCCGACCGATGCTTTGGAGATGTCGACGATCCTCATCCAGGCGTCGAAGGCCGGCGGTGGTCAGAGCGGTGGTGGTGGTGATGCGTTCTGGGACAACTTGGCCACGCCGCCCCTGGCCGCGATCCTCTACGCCGCAGGTCAGGACGGTATCAAGTGGGCAGTTGAAGCTGTCGGTCTGGTCGATGCCGAGGAAGAGGACGGTGAACCGGTGCCGTCATGGACCACCGCCGTCCAGCGGCTGGTCGACCGGGGTGAGCACATGCTGGCACGGAAGCTTCGCTCGGCCCTTCACCTCGACGAGAAACAACGCAGCTCCGTCTTGATCACCATGGACACGGCCCTCGGGCCCTGGCTTCACGGTGCTGTCCGAGGTCGAGGCGACGAGCTCGTCTTCACCCCTGACCTGCTACGATCCCGCAACTCCAGCCTGTTCATGGTCGCCCCCGCCGACGGCCTCGCCGCAGGTGCCGCTGTCGGCCTGGTCGACACGATCAGCAAGCGCTGGAGGAAAAACCAGACAGAGGCGAAACAGCTCCCGAGAATCCTGTTTGTGGTCGATGAGTTGTGTAACACGTTGCCATGGCAGAAACTCCCGATTGTGGTCACCGAATCCCGAGCCATGGGTATCAACCTCCTGGTCGCCGTGCAGGGAACGAGCCAGTTCAGCAGGCGTTTCGGCCATGACGGGATGACCGAGCTGAGGGATGTGTTCCCCACCGTCCTTTTGCTCGTCGGAGCACCGGAAGAAGAAATGTTGGAACGGGCTGCCAAATGGGCCGGAGAATCCCCGTCCGTTTCCTCCACGGTCGATCACGCAGGCAGGCAGAGCCTCACCACTCAGAAGACAGGGTCGGTATCAGCGACATCACTGAGGCCCCGGTCGGTCGATGAAGGCAGGCTGCTGCGTGGGAAGCGTCCTGGTGACACCGGACCCGGGGTCAGGCCCGAGGGCGTCAAGGTCGACCTGGTCGACATCAGCCAGATGAAGCTGCTGACATGATAGGGACACGTAGAAGACACGTAGGTGACAGATGATCTGTCTCCTACGTGTCTTTTTTCTGTCTCTGAGCAGACAGATAACGATCTGTCCCGTAACTGTCTCTGAGGAGACAGATGATCTGTCAGTTAAGTGGCTCTGAGGAGACAGATAGCGATCTGTCTTCTACCTGTCCCGATTGTGTCTCGTAACTGTCTCTGAGGAGACAGAACCGCCGGACACAGAAAAACCGGCACACAAGGTGCCGGTATCTGTCTTCTATCTGTCTCGTAACTGTCTCTATTGTGTCACCGGGAGAGGCCAGCCTCCTGCTGACGTTCACGCTGGGCAGCCAAACGCTGTCGAACCTGCATCTGCGCCTTCTGACCAGCGGTCATCGGCTTCGACTCGGTCGCCTTCTGCGGTGTGGCCTGCTGTGATGCCTGAGAACGCTGCTGCTGCTGGCGCTGACGTTCCTGAGCCTGCTTCGACTGACCGGTACCACGGTCACCCGTGCCAGAGTCATCGTGGCCACGGGCTGCCAGCTCAGCACGCTGACGACGATGCCGGTCACGGGCCTGGCGCTGCTGTCGCTGGGCTTCAGCAAGCTCGGGACCACCGGCATCCTGACCGAGGCGGCGCTTCACCTCATCCATTCCACCGGCAGACAATGCCTGCCGCATCTTGTCGACCCTGTCATGGTCGAGGTGTTCCTGCTCGTTGTCGATCGGTGATGTAGCCATCAGAAGAGTCCTCGCTTACGTGGTGTAATGCCTCGGAAGGCCGGATCGGTGAGACGGCGCACACCCCAGACGGTGACGCCGGAGCGCTGGAACTGCGTCAAGGTCGGGCCCTCGCACGCATCGCACGTAGGAGTGTCGTCAGTGTAAGTGTCGATGATCGCCGTTGAAACAGCTCCACAGATCCAGCACCTGTCTTTGTCGTAGGGCATCTGGTCCCTCCAATCGCTAAAAGTTCGAACGTTTGTACACCTCTATTATATATCATCGGAGCTGGTAGCGCAAGGTTTCGCTACTAGAAACCAGCTTCGAACAACCGTGTTCTATACAACGTATACAACGTATACAACGATGTATACGTTGTATACGCCCGGTTGTATAGACCCGTGTCCACTGGCATCGGAGCAAGCCCCAGCGGCTGCGCCGCATGGGCAACGGGTGAAGGGTGATGTGTGCCGGTCACCGTCCGGCTGACGCCGGTCGGCTCCCACGGCAGGGTGGGGCGGCTGCCGCCGCACGGGCTGACGCCCGCCAGATACGGGGGTCAAAGAGAAAAGGTGATGGAGGGTGCAACAGGGGAGTTGTGACGCTGTAACACTGTGGCCATGGCGTTATTGCAGCTCAAGCTACGTTTTCTGCTGTAACGAGACCTCTAGATACAGTGCTGGCCACAGTACTGGCCACAGTGGGCCACAGTGGCCGGCACTGTGGCCATGGCATTATTGCTGGTCAGAACAGGTTTTTGGACGTTATTGCCCACATGGCCACAGTGATTGCACTTTTATCTCTAGGGACAAGATGAAAAGGGGGTAGGGAGGTTACCCTCAACAGGGGGGTAACACTACCCCATAACGGGGGTAGCAACTTCCTCGATATAGTTTCACTTTACTGTGGCCATGTGGGCAAAAGAGTAACTTTTCGCACTGTGACCTGCGGAAACGTGATGGCCACAGTGCTGGCCACTGTGGGCAGCACTGTGGCCATGTGGCCAGCACTGTGGGTCGAGCCCCCCCCTCTATTCCCTGCGACCCCTTGCACTAACGATCGCGATGGTCTGCATCACTGGGCTGCGAAGCACTCGAGAGTCCCTTCCAGACGAACCCCCTGAACCGCGCCTGCTTCACTGCCTCGGGGACTTTTGCCCTGCCGTTATCGCTGTGGGCCTCTGGACTACCCCAGTCAAACATGAGGCCGTACTGCAAAGTCAGCGGCTCACGTTCGCACAGGGAGGTACCACTAAACCGTCCAGTAACCCACCCGTCCGCTGCGGCGACGGGTTCCAGCTGGTCAAGGAACTTCCGCATCGACAGCGCCGAGCCAGACGGATTTACAGAGACCGTCCACTTCTTGTACAGGTCGTACAGCCACTGGCTGGGGAGGTGGAACCACCTGAACTGTTCGGAGAACTCCTCCCAGAACGCGAGGGCTGCGTTACTGTCCAGCTGCTGCTCATGGCTCAGCTCCACCGATGCCTCCGGGACAGTGAAGCGCCCGAACTCAGGCAGGTCGACCAGTGCAAACCGGACCAGGAACTCCAGCACCTCCGTACGACTAATGAAATCCTCCGCGATCTCGGGAATCTCAGGAATCTTATCGTTACCAGCGCCGAAATTCTTCACGAACGGAACGATGAGCCAGCGACGCTCAGTCGGGCCGCCGACGGCCTTGACCTTGGGCAGCGTATTCATACACTGCACGATCAGGCCACGCCACCGCAGCGTGGTGGTGCTCCTGTTCTTGGGGTTGACCAGCACTTCGTTCTGCGTCACCAGGGCGTTCAGCGTCGCCATCTTGTCGAGGTACGTGGCATCACTCTCGTCCGACGCAATCAGCTGAGGAACACGTCCTCCGACCGGCAGCAACTGCTCCAGATCGTGGGTACCACCGAGATTCTCCAGGGGAATGGTGACAGCATTCTCCTGACCCACAATGCCGCGCAAGAGACTGAGAAACGTTCCCTTTCCGTTGTTGCCTGTGGGTGAATACAAGACCAGCATTTTCGCCCACTTATGCGTCGGTCGCAGGACCGCATGGATGACCTGGCACAGCAGCTCGAAGATGTCCCTCTGATCATCGGCCAGGTCACGCAGCCAGTGCATGACCTCCCAGGTGCCGGCCTCAGGCCCGATACCCTCAACCTCTTCACGACCCTGTCCCAGATCAATGACCGGGGACACGGCGTTGGCGTTCCAGTTCACACTGGACTTGGACATGACCACGATGTCCCGGCTGAACGGCGTGAACACCTTCTCCTGGTAGTCGAAGATGCCGTTGTTCAGGGCAATCATCCGACCACCCACCTCACTGGCGACCTTCGGTGTCGTCCGTGCGATGCCCTCGAGGTAGCCGTCTGTCTCGTTACGTGTCAGGGGGTGACCGGTCATGCCGATCACCCATCCCTGCAGGTGAGTGGCTGTCACGACGTGGCACCCGTAGCTGGCCGACATCGGATCAGGATCGTAGTGGGCTACGACCACACCATCCGCGTAAACCGGCTGGTAGATGGCGATAAACGAGGCTACGGCGACCTCCGTGGGGATGGTCTTCGGTGCCACCATCTTCGGCGGTGCAACGAAGTCGGCGTCACTGCCTGCAGCCTTGACCGCAGCATTGAACCGCGAAGCGATGTCCGTGAGAATGCGAGGCACCTCACGCCTGACCGCCGTCACGTCCATCAACCGCGCGTCGGAGAACCCGGTCGCACGCATACGGGCAACCCAGCTGGTCATGGCAGTCGCACCCAGCGTCTGGATCGGCTCCCACCTGTGAACATCGATGTCCACCAGGTCACGGACGTCCACGGTGGGGAAGTGACCCTCGACCACACGCTCCACGGCGGCCTGTGCCTGCTCCTCAGCGGCTTCAGCTTCTTCAAGCTGCTGCACCTCGTAGACAGCGTCGACGTCGTCCGGCGGATCGATCTGCGGCTCATCAGGGAAACCGGCCAGGTCATCGCTGTAGAACTCGTCGGGGAGGTCTTCCTCGTACACCACGCCATCACTGAAATCGATATTGATATCGACATCGGGGCTTGACACCGTGTCAGACAAGCCTGTAACCTGGACATTGTCCTCATCAGTGGTGGTGTTGGAATTGGCCTCGAGGTTGCCCGCCTCGGGGTTTTTTGCTGTGCTCATCTCAGGCCACCCCCTGCAGGATGCCAGTCAGACGTGACCGCTGTACATCGGACAGGGCCGGGGCTGCAGCCACGACCTGCGCGATAGCCTCGTCGATCGATCGCCCCGCCAGCCACAGGGCCAGGTCGTCCGAGTCAACCCGGTAGTGTCCACGACGGTCGCGTGTCGAGGGAAGGTCGCCGTCCCGGAGGTGGCGGCGGATGGTCACGGGGGACATGCCGGCGGTATCGGCCGCCTGCCGCAGTGTCAGTGATGCGGACATCAGAAACTGCTCCTCACCAGGCATAAGCCTGAATAAGGAGTAGCGGCACAATGTCGGTCATCCGGATCTCGTCACCCGGGTTGCCGGTCCGGGGCCGGTGCGCGGTGACCTCATCACCGGGGACGTCCACGCGCGTCGTGATCCCGGGTCGGTGCTCAGTGCCCGTAATCCAGGTAGCTGACCTCACTCCTGGTGGTCACCGTCGGCCGTTGTCCCCTCACGGTGCCGGTGACTACGGCCGTGAGCGAGGTCCCCGGGTACCGCCATTGGATCGAGCACCTCGTCGTGGAGCCCGGGTCCCGGCGAGGCTGTCCTGCTGCAGAAAACCCTTGGTCGGAGCAGGACGTCCGGCCGAGGGGGCTACTCATCACGGTGATCGTGATAGTACTCACGATATCACCCTCCCGAGAGAGGTGCAAGGGAGAGTTCACTGTTCAGTGAGGTTACGGAGCTACGTAACTCGGTGGAGTTCAAGTTCAACGTCTGAGCGCTCTGCGATGCTTACGGTTCTGCAGGCGATAGCCGACCAGTCCTGCGGGAGCGGGCAGGGACGTGTCCCTGTCGGCATCAAGCAAAACCACGTTATGTATCATTTCTGAACAGGCAATACGGGGAGAAGTTCATCAGATTCACCGGTGCCTGGTGCGCTCCGGGTACACGCCGGTTCTCGCGTTGAGGCGGTGAACTGTGGTTGAATCCCAGATATTAATCGGATGAATCTTCTGCCGACCTCGTGTATGACGGCAGGACGGAGCGACCCGCGCGTCATGCGCATTGCGTCGGAAAGGTGAGATGTCCCAGTGTCTGGACCCGTCAAAATCTCGGCCAAACGGGTCGGTTCCATTGTAGGGCACCTGGCTGTATACCTGCTGATCTGGCTGGCCCTCACATTGTTCATCGTCGGTATCGGGATCCACATGTTCTGGGGCTCGATCACGGTTGACCAGATGATGATGAACCTGGTCTCCATGCAGGCTGACGGTGGCGGCGGTGATCTCGTCTGGCTGGGTATCCTCGCCTTCGGTGTCCTGCCGGTAGTGCTGACCCTCGGCATCGCTTTCTGGCACCACCGGCGCGTTCGTAAGCACCGTGCCAACCAGGCCAACCAGGACGAGGAACGACCGGTCGGTCGGACATGGGTGAAGCGTACGGTCTCCATCGTGTTGGTTGCCGCTGTGGTCGTCAGCGGCACGGCGATGTTCGGGACGTCGGTCCATGTCGGTGCCTACATCAAGGCAGCGAATTCCGACTACACCATCGACCAGTACTACAGGGAACCCGAGGTCGACTCGGCCGAGAACGCGCGCAACGTCGTGATGATCTACCTCGAGTCGGGTGAGGAGACGCTGTCTGACACCACGCTGTTCGAGAAAGATCCGTTCGTGCCGCTCAAGGACGTCACCCGGGAGGAGGACGGCTGGAACAGCGTCGACAACTTCCAGCAGTACGAAGGCGGCGGCTGGACCATGTCGGGCATCACCGGAACACAGTGCGGTGTGCCGCTGAAGGGCAATGGCCTGATCACGGGGCAATCCGGGCTCAACTCGCTCGGTGGTGACGTCGGAAACTACCTCGGTGGCCTGACCTGTGTCGGCGACATCCTCAAGGACAAGGGGTACCGGAACGTCTTCATGGGTGGCGCGAACGGTTCGTTCGCCGCGAAAGACCAGTTCCTCACCACCCACGGTTACGACGAGCAGTACGACCTGGATGACTGGCGGGCGAAAGGTGAGCCGAGCGACCAGTTCCGTGACGACTGGGGCCTGAGTGACAAGCGGCTCATGGCGAATGCGAAGGAACACGTCGACGCCCTGCACGAGGAGTCGACGAAGACAGGCACGCCGTTCAACCTCTCGATGCTGACGGTGGACACCCACGAACCGGTGCATATCTACGACTACTGCGATGTGGACACCGAAAGTGAAGTCACCTCCATGTTCGCGTGCTCCATGACCCAGGTCGCGGACTTCGTGAGCTATATGGAGAAGCAGGGGTACCTGGAGGACACCGCCGTCGTGCTCATGGGTGACCACCTCAAGCACATGGGGTCCAGCAACGCCTTCGCTGAAGAACTCGGTGACCACCCGAACCGCACCATCTTCAACCGCGTCTGGGTTCCCGGCGACGAGAAGAGGACCTCGACGATGCGTGGGGGTGTCGATCAACTGAGCATGATGCCGACGATCCTGGAAGCCGCCGGCATCGAGATGGAGGACCGGCAGGCAGGGCTCGGTGTGTCAGCATTCTCGAACAAGATCCCCACCGACTCTGCGCAGGACCTGGACCCGGACATCTACAAGCAGTTGCTCGAATCGCGTTCGCAGGACTTCTACAGTGCCGCCTGGGCGGGCGAGGAGCTGCAGTAGTGGAGCGCGGCGGTGATGCTTCGCAGGAGCCAACCACCGCCGAGGCGCTGATGAGGTCGCGGTTCGACGCCTTTCGACGGGCGGATGAGGACTGGCTGCTGCAGACTTGGCATCCGACGACGAGACCAGCCCAGGTGGACCTGTCGGACAACCCTGTCTGGCGCGGGGTGCAGATCATCGACACGGTCGCCGGGGGAGTGGACGACGACACCGGTGTCGTGGAGTTCCGGGCCACCTATATCGCCGACACCGGCGGTATCGGGGTGATGCAGGAACGCTCCCGGTTCGTCCGCGAGCACGGACAGTGGTTCTACCTTGATGGCGAGGTGGAGTGAGAATACCGGGCACACAGCAGGTCGCCGACCGTCAGGGCGGCGCGCGTGCCGTGGAAGAAAGTCCCGCTCACCTGGTTTCCTGTGGAATACGGTACTGACCTCACTGGATTCACTCATCTACTGAGGCCCCGGATGGACTATGCTTGTGCACCAATGAAGCTGATTAGCTATAACCTGCATAAACATAACGCTGTCACCGAGCTTCTCCCGCTCGCGGGTACCCATGTCCCGGATGCCGTCTGCGTCCAGGAGGCGGACACCCGCCGGTTGCCGAGCCGTCTCGGTAGCCTGGAACTCGTCCACGCGACCACGGAGAACCGTCTCGGACTGGCCGTCTACCTGCGCGCCGACCGGTTCGATGTGAAGGATCTGCAGGTGACCGCGCTGGAGAAGTCTTTTCATGACCGTGTCATGAAGCCTGCGTCCGAGCGGCTGGTGATGGTCAGGGCCCATGACGTCAAGCATGACCGCGACGTCGTCATCGCGTCTTTCCACGCTGCCCCTTTGACAGCGACGAACGCGCTCCGTCGTCAGCAGATCCGTACCTCTTTCGAGGCGCTCGGCCAGATCGGCGCCGGGGTGCCGTCCGTCATGGTCGGAGACTTCAACTACCCGTTGTTCCAGAGTGGTCTGCGGCGGCACGTCGACGCTCACGGCTTCGAGATGGCCAGGAGCGCCGGAGCGACGTATTCCCGCTACGGCGTACTGCGGGGCAACTACGATTTCGCACTCTCGCGTGGTTTCAGGCAGTCTCAGGTCGACGTCCTGCCCCAGGGCCGCTCCGACCACCTGCCGATTCTCGTCCAGACCTCGGGGGATCAGCGCCGGGACGGCTTCGTCGCCGCCCGCCGCGGCCTGCAACCCGTCGCGACCGCCTGAGACACGTCCGGAGTTACCTGCCCGGCCTGTCGGGGGCTAGGGTAACTCACGGACAACAGAGCAGACCTCGGGCCGAGAGGGAACACGTATGGGCAACCGCAGGATCAACGACGGCAGGGCAAGTAGGTTCACCCGGGGGAAGCAGCGGGTCGGAGGGCAGGAGCCGACCTCGACCGAGACGCCGCCCGTCCTGACCTATGTTGACGACGGCAGCGCACAACCGGTCCCGGACGACACCACGGTGGCAGAGGCGACAGCGTCCGCCGTCGATCGTCCGGAACGCATGGTGGTGCTGCTGTACCCGACGTCGGGCAGAGAGGGCATCGGGGAACTCGCTGACGCATGGGACCTGCACCCCTTGCTCGTCGAGGATCTGGTGAATGCCCACCAACGCCCGAAGCTCGAACGGTACGGTGACGTGCTGTTCATCGTCGCCAGGTCTGCCCGGTACAATGACGCGGCCGAGGATGTCGCGTTCTCCGAGTTCCACATCCTCGTCCGCGACGGTTCCGTTGCCGTGCTGTGCCAGGACGGACGGTGGGTCGACGGGACGGACAGCGCCGGGTTTGCCGCGTCGGGCGGAAGCGACCCCCGCGAACGGACGCTGTTGGCGGATCGGGACGTCCTGCGGTTGGGGCCGGAGGCCGTGGTCTACCGCATCCTGGATGCGATCGTCGACGGGTACCCTCCCGTCCTCCGGGGCATTGCGATCGACAAGGAACAGATCGAGCGGCAGGTGTTCAGCGGTGATGCGGCGGTTGCGGAACGTATCTACCGGTTGAGCCAGGAGGTCATCGACGTCCAGCAGGCCATAGCGTCGATGACAGAGGTGCTCGACGCGCTCCGGGCGGGGTTCGTGAAGTACGACATCCCCGAGGAACTCCGCTCCTACCTCGATGACGTCGCCGATCACCTGACACGCGCAGGCACCCTGGCTGCGGACCATCGGGAGGCCCTGGCCCAGATCCTCAACGTGAACGCCACCCTCGTCGCACAGCGCCAGAATGAGGACATGAAGAAGATCTCCGGCTGGGCCGCCATCCTCTTCGCCCCGACGTTGGTCGGCGCGATCTACGGGATGAACTTCGACGACATGCCGGAACTGCACTGGGCCTTCGGGTATCCCATGGCGCTGAGCATGATGCTCGGGGTGGCCGTCCTGCTCTACGTCTTCTTCCGTCGCAGCAAATGGATGTGAGATCCCGGGGCGAGGGGTCAGAGCCAGTCGTTGTTCCTCGCGTGACGGGCCGCGTCATGTCGGGTGGTGTGGCCGGTCTTCTGTATCGCGAAGGAGATGTAGTTGCGTACCGTCCCAGGGGACAGGTGCAGGATCTTCGCGATGTCACGGACACTGTAGCCTTCGCCGGTGACACGGAGCACGTCCTTCTCCCTCTCCGTCAGTGGCGATTCATCGGTGACGGCTTTCGCTGCCACGGACGGGTCGATGACGCGGCCGCCGTTGGCGAGTCTGAGTACCGCGGCGGTGATCTCGTCAGGATCAGCATCTTTGCCGAGGAATCCGCGGATGCCGTTCTCCAGGGCGGTCCGTAGCACTCCGGGGCGCGCGTGGCGGGTGAGAAGGAGAAGTGCCTGATCAGGAACGATCTGAAGCATCTGCATGGCAGCATGTAGACCGTCGAGCCCAGGCATATCAAGGTCGAGGACGACGACGTCGGGGCGTAGACGGGTGAACTCGTCGACGGCGGAGAGGCCATCGCTTACCTCGCTGGAAATGACGATCGTTCCGTCTAACGGAAGCAACGTCGCCAACGCCGTACGGATGAGCCGCTCATCGTCAGCGAGCATGACCTGTACCGGTTGTTCCCTCGTCATTGGTTTCCTGCTCCCGCATGTGCCGTGAGGACGACTGCCCCGTCATGGTACTTCAACGTCACGTCGCCGCCCCGGGCGTGGAGTGCCTGTCGGAGTGCTGCCAGTCCCCGGAAGTCCTCGGGGGAAGGGAGTCCGGTGGCCCCGTCATTGGTCACGGTGAGGGTGGATCGCATGACGGAGACCGATACCTGTTCGGCCCGGGAGTGTCGGAGAATGTTCGTGGTGGCCTCGCGCAGCACGCGGGCCAGAAGAGCATCGTGCAACGCACTAGGCGTGCCGGCGGGACGGTCGACTGTCGTTTCAATGCCGGCGGCAGTCATCAGGCCTGTGACCGACGACAACTCACTGGTGAAGTTCATCAGGTGGGTGTCTTCAGCCAGCTCCCGGGCCGTTCTGATGGAATCGGCCGCGAGGCCCTGGATGGCTTCGAGTTCCCGGTCAGTCCGGTCCGGATCAGTGGTCCGAACCCGGGCAGCCACAGCTGCCTTCAACTTGATGACGTGCAGCGAGTGCCCTTGGATATCATGCAGGTCTGCAGCGAAGCGCCGTCTCTCATCGAGGACGGAGAGCTCGCGTTCATTGTCCTTGGCCTGTTCGAACAAGGTGAGCAGTCGAGCTTCGGCGCCGTTGTCGATGATGGCCACCATCCACACACCCGCGACGACCGTAAGCTTGAGGAACATCCCCAACGCGTTCGGGGATCCGGTGGTGAACACCAGCGCGTTGACCGCCACGATCGTGCAGAATCCGACTACTCCCCAGATCCCGGGGCGGGATGACCTGGCGTCGATGACGACTGCCAACGCTGCGGCGACGCCCGCAGAACCGACCGGGTTCGACTCGGACAGGGCAGACCACAGCAGCGTCAAGGCACCGACACAGGTGGCGACGGCCAGGAGTGCACGGTTGGGTTCGTCGCCCAGACGTAACATCAGGATCGCAGTGAGCACCAGACTCGGGCCAACAGCGACGAGGTCGCTCCAGCTCGTGGCATTCGCGATTCCCAGGACGACGGTGACCCCGACAGAGAGCAGTACTGACCGTGCACGTCGAGTCCGTACCATCTCCTGGATGCCTGGAGCGTGTTGGAACGGCTGATAAGTCACGGGTCCATTGCATCAGCTCGACGGGGCGTCCGCCAGTGACGCTGTGTCACGACATCGCCTGACCGTGCGCCGGTGCCGGAGCTGATCCCGGTCCGGGCAGGATGGTCGACGGCGAATCAGACGCATGTACTCGAGGGAGGAACCCCACGTGGAACAGATTCAGGACTGGATCATCTCACTGCAGCAGTATGTCGACACCCTTCCTGGCCCGCTGCAGCTGACAGCGGTCTTCGTGATCGGGGTGGTGCCGCTTCTCGAGGGCGATGTGGCTGCGCTCGTCGGTGTCCTCTCAGGTATGCACTGGCTTCCGACAGTCTTGTTCGGGACTGCAGGGACCGTCGTGGTCACCGTGTGTGCGGTAGGGGTAGCGGGCACTGTAGGCCGTCGTCAGGAGGGCAGGTGGAAACATCACCGGGTGATGCGCCGTGTCGGGGACTGGGGGTCTCCCGTCGCCATGCTCGTCAGCGGACTTCTGTTCAGTGTCCCGATCACTGCGTTCATCATGCGCGCCTCGGGGATCCGCCGGTCGGTGGTACTCGTGTCTGCCGTACTCGTCAGCGCAGCAAATGCACTCCTCGTGGGACTCCTAGTGTCTGGGGTACTCCATTGGATCATCGGCTCCTGAGGCGCACGCCGGGGTGACGTCAATGAGCAGAACGTGCAGGCGGTGGCCTTCTACCGTCGACGCGGTTTCACCGTCATCGGCCGGGACGACCTGGACGATGCAGGGCGCCCGTACCCGGTTCTCCACATGTCGTGGACGGGTTCTCGGGGGACCAGCGTGACGGTTCCTGCAGCGCAGGAAGTTTTTCTCTACCGTTGTAAGGGTTGGCAGTGACGAACCACAAGAGAAGATAACGGAGAAAACAATCGTGGACCCCTCAGAACCTGGAGAGAAACGCGAGCAGAGCAGACCCACCCGCAAGGAATCCGCGAAGAGCTTCATCCGGGAAGTGACCTACCCGCACAGTATCCATCCGGCCCTGGTGCCGGGGGTTTCTGTGGAGGACCAACGCATCAGGTACTCCGTCGACTGGCGCATCGTGAGCGTGGTCGGTGGCCTGATCGTCGCTTTCATCGCGTGGGGCGTGGTTGACCCCCAACAGGTGTTTGACACCTCGTCGGCAGCACTGGCCTGGGTCATGGAGAACATGGGTTGGGTGTTCACCGCTCTCGCGACCGGGCTGATGTTCTTCCTGCTCATCCTGGCCTTCAGCAGGTACGGGAAGATACCGCTGGGCCTGGACGGCGAGAAGGCCGAGTACTCCACGGTGTCGTGGACGGCCATGCTGTTCGCCGCAGGTATCGGTATCGGCATCATCTTCTTCGGCCCGTATGAACCGATGAGCCACTACCTCGACCCACGCCCCGGCGGATATGACGCAGCCACCCAGGAAGCGGTCAAGGGTGCGATGTCCCAGTCGGCCATGCACTGGGGCATCAACGCCTGGGCCATCTACGCAGTCGTCGGACTCGCCGTCGCCTACGTGTCCTACCGCAGAGGCAGGGTCCCTCTGATGAGTTCGATCCTGATGCCGCTGTTCTCGGTGAAATCCACCGACACCCTCCCCGCGCGTCTCATCGACGGAATGGCCATCGTCGCGACGCTCTTCGGTACCGCGGCATCGCTAGGGATCGGTGCACTGCAGATCGCCAAGGGCGTGGAAGTGGTGTCCGGCTGGTCGCCGGCGGGAAACACCTTCGCACTCGTGATCATCATGGTCCTGACCATCGGAACCATCCTGTCTGCGGTCTCAGGTGTGGCCAAGGGCATCCGGTGGCTGTCGAACATCAACATGGTGCTCGCCATCGGACTGGCACTGTTCTTCTTCATCGTCGGGCCCACGGCGTTTCTCGCCAACATGATCCCTGCGGTGATCGTCGACTACGTCGGGTCGATGCCGGAGATGCTGTCGGCGAACATGGGCGAAGGTGAGGAGATGCAGGCGTTCCTCTCCGGGTGGACCACATTCTACTGGGCATGGTGGGTCTCCTGGTCACCGTTCGTCGGGGTCTTCGTGGCCAAGATCTCCCGGGGACGCACGATCCGCCAGTTCATCCTCGGTGTCCTTTTCATTCCGTCGACGATCATCGTGCTGGCCTTCACGATCCTCGGGGGCACCTCGATCTGGATTCAGCGACAGTCCGGGGACATCGCGCCGGGTGATGACCCGTCCGGTATGCCCGCCGCCGAGGAGATCTTCTTCTCGGTGCTGGACCATCTGCCCGGTGCCGGCATCGTGGCACCGGTGGTTATCGTGATGCTCGCCGTGTTCTTCATCACCACGGCGGACTCTGCATCACTGGTGAACTCCCAGCTGTCGCAGCGCGGCAACCCGGACCCCCGGAAGGGAGTGACCGTGTTCTGGGCGCTGTGCATGTCAGGTATCGCCGTGGTCATTCTTCTCGCTGGAGGTGAGAACGCCCTCCAGGGGCTGCAGAACTTCATCACGGTCACCGCGTTGCCGTTCGCCGTCGTCCTGGTGCTGATGGCGGTAGCGCTGCTCCGGGAACTCCGTACCGACCCGTACACGATCCGGGACGACTTCCAGGAGCAGGCCTTGTCGAATGCGGTGGTGCACGGTGTCCGTGACCACGGCGACAACTTCGCGATTGCCGTCGAAGAGACCGACGCCGACAGTGACTACGCCACCGGTGGTGACTTCAATTCCCGCGCGGCCGAAGTCACGGACTGGTACACGCGGACGGACGAGGACGGGAACCCCGTGGACTACGACTACGAGCGTGGCGAGTACATCACCGCGAGCGAACGACCACGCGACGGACAGCCGTGACAACTGCGACGACAACAGAACCGACGAGGAGCCCGATCAACGCCGAGCAGCCGGTCTCCACCAGCCACTGCACGGCGCCACCGGCGGAAGCGACCTGCTCCTCAAGGTGATGGACGGCGGCGTACGGCGCATGCCAGCCCAGGTCGTCGGTACCCACCAGGAGAATATGCCCGCCGACCCAGAGCATCGCAGCCGTGCCGACCACCGACAGTGTGGTCAAGATGCGGGGCATCAGTGCCACCAGTCCACGCCCCAGACGACGGACGGTCTCTGTCCGTTCCCGGCCGGGATCGGCGAGGGCCAGCCCGACATCATCCATCTTGACCAACAGCCCGACCACCCCGTAGACGACGAAGGTGATCAAAAGCGCGACGCCGACGAGGATCGCCGCGCGCTCGGGCAACCCCCGTCCTGTCAGCTCGTTGAGTGACAGGACCATGATCTCGGCGGACAGGATGAAGTCGGTCCGCACTGCCCCTTTCACCAGTGAATCCTCGTCATCCGGGGTATCGGTGGTGCTGTCGTCGGGGCCGCCGTGGGTTACAGCGTGCCAGATCTTCTCCGCCCCCTCGAACGCCAGATAGGTGCCGCCGACCATGAGGATGGGCGTCAGCGCCCACGGTGCCAGCCAGCTGAGAAGAAGTATCACCGGCAGGATGATGACGATCTTGTTGACCAGTGAGCCTTTCGTGATCCTCCAGATGATCGGAAGCTCACGGGCAGGACTGACACCCTGAACGAAGCTGGGGGTCACGGCGGCGTCATCGACAACGACCGCGGCGGCTTTCGTGCTGGTGGTCGCGGCCGCCTGCGCGATATCACGACTGCTGGCGGCGGCTTTCCTGGCGATGAGGGTGACATCGTCGAGCAGTGCGATCAGGCCACCGGCCATGGTGTACTCCGTAGAGGTCAGAGAATGGGGGAGAGGTTCCCCATCCTAGGACATCGTGGGCCCGGCCGGTGTGTGGACCGTCACGGAACGCGGAATGTCCCTGCCCCGGGCAACGACGGCTGACCGGAATCCGGGAACATCGGGGAGTTCGTCACCCGGATGGACACCGCGACCTGTCCGCTGCCGGTTCTCTCAGCGACGTTCAGCGGAGTCGGGTCGAGATAGGTCGGGCATGGTTTCACTGTGACTTCACCGGCTTTTCCCGTCGAGAGGTTCAGGTAGTTGACGGTGACGTGTGAGCTGGCTGCGCTTCCGGAACAGATGGTCGGGTCCGCCGGGGCAGAAATGTTCACCTCACCAGGAGCCCCGGTGGTTCGGGCCACGACGGAGGCGAAGTAAGGGCCGGGAACGACAAGCCCGCTGACGTGGAGCCCGAGCGCCGGGATCTGGTAGACGGCCAACGGTCGGCCCTCCTGGCCCTGTGCGGGGCTGGCGATCCCGACCGCCAGCGCTGTGGAGGCGGCCAGAGCGGCGACCCCGGCGAGGAGTCGCCGAGGGAAAGAGCGTGAGGATGACATGGTGCATCACTTCCAGGATGGTGAGAAAGTCCGATAGTGGTTCACTCAAAGAAACAATCGACTACGCTGCGGGAACGTTACCCGCTACCGCCTCTCTTCTTCCCCGACAGCGTTGAGCTGATCAACCAACCAGGCACGACTGGAACCGGTGACTGCAGCCCCTTCGTCGACCTCGGACAACAATGCGCTCACGGAGGACCGGAATGCGCGGTCCTGCCGGATGCACCGACGGCGCAGTGCGACCCCTGCCCACAGATAGACCAGGCACAGTACGCCGCTGAAGGAACCGCCGAGGACCATAAGCAGGCCTCCGGCCGTCACAGCGACGTTCCAGACCTGCGGTTCAGTGACAGCGGTGATGAGTCGGAACCCACCGAATATGAGCAGCCCCGCAATGGCTGTGACCACCACGGTCCATGCCACGGCGGACGCCGGGGACTGTGCCTTGTCCTCATTCGCGGTGATCATCCTGTCGATGCGCCGGAGATCGTCCGTGGAGGCGGCGAACTCAGCAGGGGAGACACGGCTGCGCCGGAGGAGAGCGCGTCGGTGCGCGATGACCTCGGGCAGATCGGAGGGGCGGAGGAGCCCGTCTCCGCGGGGCCTGGCGTCCATGGATCGAACTGTACAGGGAAGCCGGCCGCCGGTCAGCGACTACGGACTACGCCGTGAGGAACTCCATCCACCGGGACCAGTCGGCACTGGTCTGTGCCGCTCCGTCCTCGTAGGACGCCCGCAACTTGTCGATCTTGCGCTCGGTGTTCGCGATACGCATATGGTCAGGGAAGAACAGCAGTGCACGGCCCTGGGCCTCCAACTCGAGGAGACGGCGCTTGGTGGCGTTGTAGCGGGCAGGGCGGGTGATGACGGCCTCGGCGACAGCAGGAGTGTCCCTGAGCACCCGGCGCACCGCCCCGGGGTACTTGACCTCGGGTTTAACGTAATCGCGTGGGCGGGTACAGATGACCAGGAATTTCTCGAAGCCATCGTCCTCGGCCGCCTCCAGCAGAATTCCGCCGGAGGACCCCAGGGCTCCGTCGACATAGGGCTCGCCGTCGACCTCAGGCGTCTTCATCAGTACGGGCATCGTCGACGACGCCCTGACTCTCTTCATCAACGACTGCAGGTCCGGGATGTCGTCCCGGCCCCAGTAGACCGTTTCACCGGTCCGGGCATGCATGGCGCCGATGCGGAACGGTGTCGGGTCAGCGGAGAACTCCTCCCAGTCGAAAGGAAACTCGTTGCCCGGCAGCCCTGAAGTCTCATAGATGAATTCGGCGTTGAAGTAGCCGTCGCCACGGAGGAAAGAGCTGATACCGCCTGTGCCCGGGGCCGCGCCGAATTCCACGAAACTCTGCCTGGCACGCTCTGCGTCGTGGGACAGGAAGTTCACCGTGTGTGATGCGCCGGCGGAGATTCCGCCGACCCAGCCGAAACGGATCTGCCGCTCGATGAGCTCGGACACGCAGGCCGCAGTGTAACTGTTGCGCATTCCCCCGCCCTCGAAAAGGAGGGCGACATCGGGAGCTTCCAGGTGTGCTGAGTCGGAGGGGGTCACCACTCGATCCTCCGCAACGCCTCGTGGGGATCTTCATTGCCCTCGTTGAACCTGATCGTCCGTGCTGAGGTCTGCGGGCACTCCAGTGCAGCGACAATGGTCTGGGCCACGGTCTCCCGCGGTACCTCGGTGGCGTCGGTCCGTCCGTCGCCCTCCGGAAGGATCTCGATCCCACCGCGATCCCGGTCATCGGTCAGTTTGCTCGGCGCGATGATCGTCCAGTCGAGTTCGGAATCGCGGAGATGCTGGTCGGCAGCCGCCTTCGACTCTGCGTACGGGTAGAAGTCGCTGTCCTCGGGAATGCAGTGGTCGAGATAGGAACCCGACCACGACACCATGATGAAGCGACTGATACCCACCTCTTCGGCGGCGTTGATGGTGCGGATCGCCGCGTCACGGTCCACCGCCCAGGTGCGCTCGGGATCCCCTCCGCCGGCGCCTGCCGCCCAGATGACGGTGTCATGCCCCTCAAGGAGTTCGGCGATGGCGTCGGTGCTCATGGATTCGATATCCGCCACAGTCGGGGTCGCACCGGTCTCCCTGACCTCGTTGAACTGGTCACGGGAGCGGATCACCGACGTCACGGTGCTGCCCGACTCGACGAGCATCGGTGCCGTCAGCAAGGCCACCTTCCCGTGGCCGCCGATGATGACGATGTCGTACATGGTGTGGGTGCCTTTCGTCGAGGTCGTTTGTGTCCTGGATCTCGCCCCCAGCCTAGCGGGCCAGAAGCGGGCCCACCGCACCGGCACCGACACAGACGTGGGAACCGGGCGGACCGTCGATCTCTGCCAGGATCGTCCCGCCGCCGCCGGACAGATTGACCCACCTGGTCACGAGATCAGTGCCCACCTCGACATCCACGGTCCGTGCACGCCACTGCGACTCTTCCTCGAGCCCGTTCGGGGTGGACAGCCCCACGGTGACAGGCTCGTCGGCCGTCGCGGTGAACTCCCAAGTCCAGTCCCCGAAGGGGAGCGCGGGATCAACGGTGATGATCTGGGGCTGGCCGGCTTCTACCCGGACGCCGCAGTCAGGGGCGTCTCCCGCAGCGCTTCTGGCGATGTCGAGCACCGCGGCATCCACGACCCGGCCGTCGGGTGTCACGACCCGCGGATTCGTGGTGACTGCGCCGATGCCGCCACCGCCGTGCAGCCGACCCGCCACCGCACCGACCGTGTTGTACGGCGACATCAGCGGGGTGAGTACCTCAAGCGGGGTGTTCTGGTCCGGAAAGGGAACACCGGAAGACTCAGCGTCACCCACCGCCTGGCGTACTCCGGCAAGATAATTGCCGGTCTCATCCCCGGACCACGCGGAAACCCATGTGACGGTGGACACGGTCGAGCTCACGATGAACAGGAGGCAGACCACCCCCGCAGCTGCCGTCTGCGGTTTCGCCCGGGCAGCGGACCCCGCGGGGCCAGCACGGCGGGCCTCCGGGCGCGGAGCCCCGGCCACCGCCGCAACAAGAAGGAGGACGGTGACTGCCCACCAGTCGGCGTAGTAGTGCATGCCACGGGCCAACAGGTCTGTCGATCCTTCACCGGTGCGCCCCTCGCGAAGCAGCAGCAGGATGACCACAAGGTAGCCCGCAGAACCCGCCAGGGCGGCAAGGCCGGTGAGGAACCGGCCCCGCAGGTGGACAAGGTAGGCCGTAACAAGTCCGACCACCACCAGTGCGGCCGCGACCCGGAGTGCGCCAGGAGTCGTCGAGAACGCGGGAGACGGGTTCCACCGGTCCCAACTCCAGGGACCACCGAGGACCCCCGGCAGAACCGAGGAACCGAGCGCCGTGGTGATCCCGTCGAGAGCAGGAGCGAACGCCCCCGAAGACCGGTCGACAAGAAGCAGGTAGACAACGACCCATCCACCGGTCAACACACCCGGCAGGCTGAACACGGGCAGCGAGTTCCGTCGTCCACCCGCACGCAGCACCAGCGCCACCACGAACAACGCAGGAACCACTGACAGCGACTTCTCCGTCATGGACAGACCAGCGAACAGCACGATGCTCGCGGCCAGGGAACGGACCGTCGTCGTACCCAGCCCCGAACGCGCCGGGGTGGACAGCACGATGATGCCGACTCCTGCGGCCGTGACCTGCCAGGCGAGGGCATTGATGCCTGCTGACCACCAGCCGGAGGCGGTTCCCAGAAACGGCGAGAACATTATCGCGGTGAAGGCGACGGTGCGGACCAGCCGCCTGTCTGTGAGGTGACCGAGCAGACGCCACCAGAGGAACGCTGCCAGAGCGGTCGCAGCAACAGTGACGACCGCAGGTAGCCACCACTGCAAGGGGGCCACGGAGTCTGCGAGGATCTGCACGGCTGCGGAGCCGGGCATGAGATGACCGTCGTAGGGGACCCACAGACCGGTGTCCCGGAAGCGGGCAGGAATGACCAGGTCATCCCAGTAGAAGCTTCGTTGGCTCAGCTGCCACCCCCGCAGCACCAGGACGGCGACTGTGATGACGACGGGAGTAAGTGCCCGGATCACGCGCCAGCAGTGAGGGGCTGGACGGACAGCAGCTCCACCGAGTCGTCGCTGCACGCGGTGACCTGGGTGAGGTCGCCGGAACCGTCGGTGAAGTTCAGGACTGTGGTGTCGGTTTCCTCGGGCACGATGACCTGCAGTCCGTCCGCGGGAGTCGGGCCACAGGTCTGGTCATCGTAGTTCTCTGCCCGACTGATCTTGAGGGCTGCGGTAGCCGAGTCGCCGGGGCGGAGGTCCACAACTCCGCCGGGGGCGTTGTCCTCGCGGACTGCAGGGGCGCCGATCGGATCGCCGGCGTCGTCGACGAGTGCGATCCCGGGGAACCCGGACAGGGTGCAGTCCTCGGACGCGGAGTTGGTGAAGTCGACGTCCAGGAGCAGGCTGCCAGCCGCACCCTGGCTCTGGCCCAGTGTGATGTCGAGACCGTCGGTCGTACAGCGGTCTTCACCGCCCGAACTACCGTTACTACCGTTGTCCCCGGCGTTGTCACCACTGTCGGCAGGAGTGCCGGCAGCAGTGTCGGCGGGTTCCGCGGCAGAGTCACTGGTGGACCCGGCGTCCTCGATCGGTGTCGTGCCCGCGTCCGTCGAACTGTCTCCGTCGGAACACGCGCTGAGAACCGACATCGCCAGAACCACTGACGCCCCTACAGCTCCCACAGTCCCGGTGCGACGGAACCTGGCGCGACCGGCCGCGCTGGTGGTGGTATCTGTGCTGTTCGGAGTCTCCTGCGGGCGCTGAGTAACCATGACCCCCAGTGTAGGCTGAATCACATCATCGGGTTCGGCGTACCGCGGTGCAGGCGGACTGTCCCGGGTAACGTCCGGTGCGAGCATTTCCAACGATTTCCCAGGAGACTGACGTTCATGGCTTTCAACCCTGATTTTGACCTTTTCCAGTTGCCGGAAGAATACCGCGAGCTCCGCGACAGTATCCGGGGGCTGTCGGAGCAGGAGATCGCTCCGTACGCTGCTGCCGTCGACGCCGACGAGCGCTTCCCGGAAGAGGCTTTGAAGGCACTCAATGACAGCGGGTTCAACGCGATCCACGTCGGTGAGGCCTACGGCGGACAGGGGGGTGACTCCCTGGCAGCGGTGATCGTCATCGAGGAAGTCGCGCGTGTATGCGGGGCGTCCTCACTGATCCCGGCGGTGAACAAGCTCGGCACGATGGGCCTGATCCTGTCGGGGTCCGAGGAACTCAAGCAGCAGGTCCTCCCGGACATCGTCAACGGTGCGATGGCGTCCTACGCGCTCACCGAACGTGAGGCCGGCTCTGATGCCGGCGGCATGAAGACCAAGGCGGCCAAGGACGGTGACGAGTGGGTCCTCAACGGTTCCAAGTGCTTCATCACCAACGGTGGCAAATCCACCTGGTACACCGTGATGGCTGTGACTGATCCCGAGGCCGGTGCCAACGGGATCTCCGCTTTCATGGTGCACAAGGACGATCCCGGATTCCGGGTCGGTGGCCTCGAGCACAAGCTGGGCATCAAGGGCTCACCCACTGCGGAGCTGTACTTCGAGGACTGCCGGATCCCCGGCGACCGCATCATCGGGGACGAGGGGACCGGTTTCAAGACCGCCTTGGCGACCCTGGATCATACCCGGCCGACGATCGGGGCCCAGGCGCTCGGTATCGCCCAGGGCGCGTTCGACGCCGCAGTGGAGTACGTCAAGGAGCGCAAGCAGTTCGGCAAGCCCATTGCGGCGTTCCAGAACACGCAGTTCATGCTCGCCGACATGAAGATGAAGATCGACGCTGCACGGTTGATGATCTACACTGCGGCCTCCAACGCCGAGCGCGGTGAGGCAGAGGGCGGGGAGAAGCTGGGGCTGCTGGCCGCCGGGTCGAAGACCTTCGCTTCGGACATCGCGATGCAGGTGACCACCGATGCGGTACAGCTGCTCGGCGGGTACGGCTACACCCGTGACTTCCCGGTCGAGCGCATGATGCGCGACGCGAAGATCACCCAGATCTACGAGGGCACCAACCAGGTCTGCCGCATGGTCATGGGCCGCCAGATCCTCGCGTAGAGGTCAGAGGGGGTTTTAGCCCTCCGCGCCCCGCTCTGCGTGCGTCGACGACTCCGAGCCCATCCCGCACCAGACCCGCCGCAGAATTCCGCACCAGATCCTCCTCATCGGGGAGCACATGCCAGTAGGTATCCGTCGTCGGCGTCGGCGGGGTGCTTCAGCCGGTGACGGCGAAGCCGGTTCATCGTCTCCGGCGGCACCGGTACCTTCCGCCGCGACGACCGGGTCTTCAGCGGGCCCCACCCGTCAGAATCTTCCGTCGGCTGTTGCACAGTCTGCTCGACCACATGGATCACCCCGGCTTGACGGTCGATGTTCTTCCACCGCAGTCCTCCGACCTCGCCGGGTCGCATGCCGGTCGATACCGCGAGGATGATCATCGTCGCCAGCGTGTTCCGGCCCGTGTTGTTCGCGTGTTCGACGGTGGTCCGGATCTGCGACATCGTCGGGAGGGTCCGCGGATCCACTGGCTCCGACCCTGCCCCGGGCCCCGGGATATTGCTGCAGGGGTTCACGATCAGCATCTCGTCCGTGACCGCCATGTGTAGGCAGCCGGACAGCTAAGTCCACCAGGACACCCGGGTATTCAGCGACAGTCCGGTGCACCCCTTCACCCACGGGCGCCCCATCTTCAGGGGTCGCCTGCCAAGTACGTAGTTGAGTCGGCCGCAGATCGGTGATTTTCGTCTTGCCGAGGTCTCCGAGGTTTTCCCGACGCGTTCCCGCACTGCCTTGGTTCCCTCGTTCGTGGCCATCTGCTCCCATAGCGGCCAGATGTCTTTCAGTAGCGGGGCGTTGTCCTCATCGACCCACTCGCGTCGCTGGAGGAGGCGGGCCTGCTCCCGGTCGTAGGCATGCGCCGCTTTCTCTGGCCTCTTGTATTCGTCGTAGGTGAAGGTCTTGCTGTGCTCGCGTCCGCTGGGGTCACGGTAGCGTACGACCCACTTCGGGCGTCTTTTCGCTGGATTGCCGGTCTTCGGGCGTCGTTGAACGCTCATGATAAACTTCTCCTGTCTGACGTGCGTATATGTGTTGGACATTCACCCTCATCGCCCTGCCCGGCGGTGGGGGCCTTCTACTACTCGCCGCTGGGGGGTGTCGATTCTCCATGGTTGCGCCAGCGAGATGGGTTCACTGGACGGATGAGCACTCCAAAACCCGATATCACTCCTGCTACGAGTGGGGCGATTGATGCTGCTCCCATTCCGGCCACGCCAAGAACAGTGCTCGCGATGATGCAGACTACCGACAGGATCGCGAAGATGATCTGTCCTCGCTTGACTGAGTCGCTGTCCTGACGGACTGAATCAGCGCCAGCTAGGGTAGCTTGAGCTTCCGCTCTTGTAGCTTCGGCGTTTGCGGATGTCGCGTCCGCGGCTGCCTCGGCGGACAGTTCTGCCATACGGAGAATTCGGTCGGCTGCCCCGTCGACGACTCCGTCGTATCCTCTAAACTCATCGACTGTCGGAAGCGGTCCGCTTCGGGTCACAGAAAGAACCCTCTGCCCAATCTGTTGGGCGACATCGGGGTCTAGCGGTTCGGCGTCGAGCGGTTCTTGTTCATCGCTTCCCTGAGGGACTGACCGGTGGTGTGCCAGGCCTGTCGAAGGACTTGATCCTGAGGGATGACTACTGCTCGCTTGATCGTGCGTCGACTCTCCCTGTTCAGACGGGGAGTCTGTTTGGGTGTCGGGCTGATCGTTGTCATGGTCCATACCGTACCTTGTTGCGTCTAAATCGTCAGTGTTTGAGTGGTTTATGTCACACGACCCGGTGGTGGGGGCCGCTTTTCGTGTCTAGGGGGCTTCCATGGTGGGGTTGCCATCCTCGTCGTAGTACCGCGGCGAGGTCTCTCCGGTCTCCTTGTCGACCCAGATTGGGTCGCCGGTGGCGTCGTAGTAGCCACACGTTGCGGCTGGGCCTACGCAACCGTCGGACCGATAGGGCTCTTCGTATTCCGGGGTTGGTGCCGTAAGTCGGTAGAACTCTTCGGGGTCGATTACTCCGTTGGAGGGATTGCAGTCGGCGTAGTTCCAGACGTAGGCGTCGGTTCCGGGGCACCTGGTTCCCTGGCCGGGTGGCGCCCAGATGCCTTGTTGCTCGGGGACGGGCTCTACCGCTGCTGGTTCTTCGACCATGGGTTCCGGTTCGGGCATCTCGGACGTTGTGCTGCTGGTCGTGCTCACAGTGGTTGAGCTCGTAGTGCTGACTGTCGTGGATGTGGTACTGCTGGTCGTGGTCGCAGGGGTCTGGTCGTCGCTGCCACATGCGGTGAGGATGAGGGGGAGCGCAAACAATGCAGCGAGGGCGGAGCGTCGGATGGTCATGATCGGCTCTCACTTTGCTTGTTGATCGCCTGGACGATGGTGGCTGCCGCGACGATGAGGATGCCGACGATGAGGACGAGCAGTCCCGTTCCGGTCTCTCCGAGCACGATCATAAGGATGGCGAATGCGATGACGAGCCCTCCGATCCCGACGAATGACCTCGCGTGACTGCTGTCGCGGTTGGGATCGATCTCAGATGGTTTCTTGCCGATTAGGCTTTGTCGGGCTCGGATGATCCTGTTGGGCTGCTGGCTCGTCATTCTTCAATCACCCCTTCTTCGATGGCATAGTCCCGATCGAAGTATTCTCCGTTCTCTACGGTCTTCGCCGCCCCCTCCCTGACCCATGGGACGGAACAGTCGTAGGTGGTCGTGCCGTAGGTGATGTCATGGAGTAGCTGTGGGTCACCATTGGAGGGGATGCCGTACTGGCTCGACAGTTCGGGGTCTTCACGGACGGTGTTGTACGCCTGTACCGCGTAAGCGCCGTCCTCTGCCAAGCCACACGCGAAGTCGTCGAGGGCTCGGCTATATTCCGCCTCCGTATCGAAGCCGTGGTATTCGCCCTCCGCTTCGGCGTCTCCACACGCGGTGAGCGCGAGCGCGCCGCAGGCTACGGCGGCAAGCGCTGTTCGTCTGATGGTCATGGTGTTCTCCTCTGATGGTGCTTCTGCCGGCGTCAGTCCGGCGGCTTGGGGGTCAACTCTGCGGTGCGGCTACGTGCAGGTCACCGGAAAGCCCACAGTGAAGCGGGAAGCTCTTCAGCCATCCTGATTAGGGCATCCTCTTTCAGTTGTCCATCAACGTCGTCACTTAGATTGACATCGGCAGCCCAATTCTTTCCCAGCAGCGTGTACGTGCCTGCGCTAATGTCAGAGTCCACTCGGTTTCCGAGCCATGATGCGGTGTCGTCTGTGGAGCTGATCCACAACTTTGCCCCCTGCCCGGTGAGCTCTACTGAGATTGTGTCGGTCGACCAACCTGGGTCATCGACGAAGCTCTCCAGGTTCGAGTATGCGACGTCGGTGCGATCAAGCGCTACGGTGAAATCTTCCAATGGCCGGTGCATTGTCATCCGAGCACCGTCGTGGAGGAGGGTCGTTTCAGTAACTTGACCGTCGGACTCTGAAGCTATTGTCGGCGCCGGGGTGGAGGCGGTCTCGTCCGCGGCCGAATCATCGGAGCATCCAGCAAGTGCAAATGCTCCAGCGGCTAAGACAGCAAGGCTTGCTCGCCTGGTGTTCATAGTATTGTCCTCTCGAAGGTGTGACTGCCAGTGTCAGCCGGGGGCTCTTCGTTCTTAGGAGTTCTCTAGGTTCCTTGGGATCTTCACCTCTACGGTCGTTGTGCCGACACCTCGCTCGTCAAACAAGTCGCTCCCCGACGCAGGGTCGTAGCCACTCAGGTCGCAAGTTCCGCCTTCATCTGGCTCGACATGCCAGGTGTGTGTGGACCCCCTCTTGGCGTTCTCCGGACTCATGTAGGCACCGAATTCCTCGCCTTCCGGGATAATCCGGACCATAAGCTCTTCTGTGATGGTGTAGTCGCGGGTTATGTAGACATCTGCCCTTGAGGTACAGGTCCCGGTGACATGTACTGCATAATCAGAGGTCGAACCACTCCGGCCAACGGGGGCTGGGTCGGCTGTAACTTGAATGTCAGGTTTTCGCCCCAGGCGTTGCACAGCCATATCGCCTACAGACTTCGTTCCCGATACGTCTGTGCTTGAGCTTGCGTTCTGCGGCCTGCTCGGTCCCTGATTAGCCGTCTCGTCGACGGCGGCATTTCGATCACGGCTGCCACATCCTGCTATTACGAGTGCCCCGGCGGCTACGACAGCGAGGGCTGTACGTCGGATGGTCATAGTAGGGTCCTCTCGAAGGTGTCTCGCCACGTCATAGCGAGGTGTGTGGTGACGCCGAGCTCTTCGGCGATCTTGTGGATGTCTGGGCCGTAGACCAGTTCTGTCTCAGCGTATGCCATGGGGGGTATTAGCAGGCGTGAAGCCTCCCGATCGGCACGGGCCTCCACGGCGTCGTCACCGTTGCACGGGTCATCGTGTGCGACATGGGACAGCTCATGAGCGATCGTGCACTTGGTCTGCGTGTCGCTCGTGCCGTGTCGGATACTTACCCGGCCGTCCTTCCAGGCACCTTTCGGCCCGCCGCTGTGCCAGCGGACTGTCCGCCCGGTGCGTTCCCGCACCAGGTGGTGGAGGTGGTTAAGGGAGAGGGTCTGCACTATCTTCCTCTCTTCCTGCGTCTTCATCTTGGCTGCTGTCTGCGGCGTTAAGGGGTGTGTTCGTGGCGGACAGTTCAATTATCTTCATCGGACAGACGCGGGTGCCCCCGAGTGTTCGAATCGCCCTTCGTGGCCCGACGTTTCGCCTGTTCCTGGCGACAGCGGCCATGGCTTTTGCTGCAGCTTCATGTTCGATTGGGATGGGCAAGGAGATCGTGTCTTCGGCTAGCCAGCGGTGCGCCTCCAGG
Source organism: Corynebacterium glyciniphilum AJ 3170 (assembly GCF_007673095.1). Taxonomy (GTDB): domain Bacteria; phylum Actinomycetota; class Actinomycetes; order Mycobacteriales; family Mycobacteriaceae; genus Corynebacterium. The sequence continues at coordinate 166,911 of NZ_VDYZ01000003.1, read as the reverse complement.
TTGAGAGGTGAGAACTCCTCGTCAGGGGAGAGCCGCCCGAGCGCGATGAGAGCCTCTACAGGAGAGACACGGGAGTTCCCTGCGACGGTTGTTACAAGGTCGTCTGCGGAAAGGACTTCGTTTAGTCGGTTGCTGGCAAGACTTCTGCTGATGTCCAGATCTACGAGGGCACTAACAGGCCCGGACACACAGTTAACCCCCGGCCCAGAGGGTCGGGGGTTAACTGCTGACGTTTCAAGAGGAGAATGCTCAGCTGCCGTATACGGGGTGTCCTTCCGGTCGCTTCTCTGCCTGTGGCCACCGTTGCGGTGGCTCTGACAATGAACTTACGGCGGTGATCTTGGAGGATGCTGGCAGTGCCCTGCAGTGTCAGTGGAAATTCACGTAGCGGTCGCGCAGTGGGACGGCGCAGGAGACTACGCCTTTTCGGGGGCCGCCAGTGTGACCTCTTCGGCCCAGGACAGCGGGTACCCCTGGGACCTCAACCAGTTGTCTACCCCGCCCTCGTCCAGCATCCCGTTGATGAGACGTTGGGACGACTCAAGCGCCCGCGCAGCCGTGGTGGCGTCGATATGACCAGCGAGGAGTGCATCACCGAGCTCTTCCAGGTCGAGAACCTCCCATCGGCCCCCGGCATAGGTGACCAGGTCGACGTAGAGGTCGGTCGTCCGCCAGAGGAGGTCGCCACGGTTGATCAGGGCGATGTCGACGTAGAGGTCCTGGCCGGGGAACCTGCCGCCCTCTCCGTCGCGGAAGTGGAAGCGGTTGACACGCAGATCAAGTGCCGGGATCAACCAGCTCTCGAGGTAGCCGAAACGTGGGTGGTCCGCCGGCCTGGCCATGTACAGCATGCCGTCACGCTGGTCCCACCGGTCCACCTGACGGAGGAAGCCCTTGGGGTCGGTGTTGCTCAGCCCGGCGAGATCGAAGTTCTCGACCTTGGGCGGATGCGTGGCACTCATGAAGATGTGGTGGTGCGGAGTCAGCGAACGTTGAAGATCCCGGCGGTCGGCAGGAAGGTGCAGTTGCCCTGCGCGCCCTCCTCGTTGGTGGTCACTCCGCCTTCCAGCAGGGCGAGGACATTGCCGGGGCCGGTGTCCGCCAGGCCGTTGATGGTGGCAGGGCCCTCCGGGTTGATCCCGCCGTAGGCGAGTTCTGTGTGGCCGATCCGTCCGTTGTTGATGTTCACCCAGTGCACCCGCATCCCGGTATTCTGCTTCTCGGCGACGGTCCCGGTCCCCAGCGCAGTGAACACGAAGGAGACGTGACCATCGGGAACACCGGGGAGAGGCAGTTCGGCAGGGCCGGGGACACCCATGGCGAGGCCGACTGCATTACTTGTGCCCCCGATGCAGTTCGACGCGAGCGTCGGCCAACCGAACTGGGTGAACCCCGGTGCGTTGTCCGGGAGGCCGACACCGGGTTCCCCGTCACCACGGAAGAAGCTGACCACGCGCTTGAGGATGTCACTGACGTTGTCGGGGACGTCAGGACTGTTGGCGAAATCCTCGATCTGCTGTAGCAGCTCCGGTGTGGGGCGTCCGAGGTTGTCGACAGGAAGATCGGGGAGGCCTGGCAGTGCAGGGGCGGCGTGTGCCGCCGGCGCCGCAGCCAACGACGCGCCTGCGGACACGGCTACAGCGGTCAGGACGGCGGAGACGGCGCGGGAGATGCGACGGGCGGGTCGTCCGGTCCGTGCGATCCGCGAGGTGCGGGTGAACTGGGAAAGCACTGTCAGCCTCTCGGTGGTTGTGAATCGTGTCGTCGAAGGAACGTCACGAGCGCATCAAACGTCACATTGGCCACAACAGTAACACGAGTAACAAAAAGCAGCCAAGGTTCGCTTTTGACCACCATAGCAGTGACGGGCGTTAACCTGCGCTGGATTGCGTCGATGAGAAAAAATGGGGCTCTGTCGAGTACCCTGGAGCGTCGTTGTCCCCCCGGGGCCGCTCAGCGGTGCCCCGGGCCCCGACCTCGACTGACTCTCAATTAGGAAGCTGAAGGATCTGTGTCACTGACTGAATTCCGTAATGTCGCCATCGTCGCCCACGTTGACCACGGTAAGACCACCCTCGTCGACGCAATGTTGCGTCAGTCCGGGGTGTTCGATGCCCACGGCGAGGTCGAGGACCGTGTCATGGATTCGGGGGATCTGGAGAAAGAGAAGGGCATCACCATCCTGGCCAAGAACACGGCGATCCGCCGTGCCGGCCTCGGTAAAGACGGCGGTGACCTGGTCATCAACGTCATTGACACGCCCGGCCACGCGGACTTCGGTGGCGAGGTGGAGCGCGCGCTGTCGATGGTCGACGGCGTCGTCCTGCTGATCGACGCGTCCGAGGGGCCCCTTCCCCAGACGCGCTTCGTGCTGGGCAAGGCCCTCGAGGCGAAGATGCCCGTGATGATCAGCGTCAACAAGACCGACCGTCCGGATGCCCGCATCGACGAGGTCGTCACCGAGGCGCAGGACCTGCTGCTCGAGCTCGCTGCGGCTCTCGACGACGAGGAAGCGGCAGCTGCCGCAGAAACACTGCTGGATCTGCCGGTCCTCTACGCCTCGGGGCGTGCAGGAAAGGCCTCCACCGAGAACCCCGGCAACGGGAATGTCCCGGACGCAGAGGACCTCCAGGCTCTCTTCGACGTCCTCTACGATGTGCTCCCGGAGCCGTCCGCGGACATCGAGGCGCCCCTGCAGGCCCACGTGACCAACCTGGACTCAAGCTCCTTCCTCGGCCGTATCGGCCTGATCCGGGTGTTCGCGGGCACGATCCGCAAGGGTCAGCAGGTCTCCTGGATCCATTACGACGCCGACGGGGTCGAGCACACCAAGACCGCCAAGATCGCGGAGCTGCTGCGCACCGTCGGGGTGTCCCGTGTCCCGGCCGAGGAGGTCATCGCCGGTGACATCGCCGCGGTCTCCGGTATCGAGGACATCATGATCGGTGACACGCTCGCCGATCCCGATCATCCGGTGGCGCTGCCCCGTATCACCGTCGACGAGCCGGCGATCTCGATGACCATCGGTGTGAACACCTCCCCGATGGCCGGGCGCGGCGGCGGCGACAAGCTGACCGCCCGTGTCGTCAAGGCCCGACTGGACCAGGAACTGATCGGTAACGTCTCGATCCGCGTCCTGCCCACTGAGCGGCCCGACGCCTGGGAGGTGCAGGGACGCGGTGAGATGGCACTGTCGGTGCTCGTGGAGACGATGCGCCGTGAGGGCTTCGAGCTGACCGTCGGTAAGCCTCAGGTGGTCACCCGGACCGTCGACGGCAAGCTCCAGGAACCCTACGAGCACATGATCATCGACGTTCCGGAAGAGCACCTCGGTGCCGTCACCCAGCTCATGGCAGCCCGTAAGGGTCGTATGGAGGGCATGGACAACACCGGTACCGGCTGGATCAGGATGAACTTCACAGTCCCGTCCCGTGGCCTGATCGGTTTCCGCACCATCTTCATGACCGAGACCCGTGGTACCGGTATCGCCAACCACTACTCGGCCGGCTACGAGGCCTGGGCAGGGGAGATCAAGGACCGCCCCAACGGTTCACTCGTCTCCGACCGTACCGGCCAGATCACCGCCTACGCGTTGACCCAGCTCGCCGACCGTGGTGACTTCTTCGTCGAGCCCGGCACCCAGACCTACGAGGGCATGGTCGTCGGTCAGAACAACCGTGACGAAGACATGGACATCAACATCACCAAGGAGAAGAAGCTCACGAACATGCGTTCCGCGACGGCGGACGCGACCGTGACGCTGGCCAAGGCCCGCAACCTGACCCTTGACGAGGCCATGGAGTTCTGTGGTCAGGACGAGTGTGTCGAGGTCACGCCGGAGAACATCCGCGTGCGTAAGGTCATCCTCGGAGCCAGCGAGCGTGCGCGTGCCCTGTCGCGCATGAAGGCCCGCAACAAGTAGGGCAATCCCTCCACAGTCCGGACCATGAGGAGCCGTCGCCAGGTGAAGCAGTTCAGTAGGTCTCGGCGGCGTCCGTCGTCCGTCGTCGTGGTCGCCTCGGTCGCCACCGCCTGTGGTCTGGTGCTGTCCGGCTGCCAGGCGGACCCGGGGGACGCGCCCACCGTCGACGACGCGGAGGAGGCGGGGGAGGGTCGTCCGGATGACTCCGGGTCCGGGGACACCGACGGGGACCCCGATGACGAAGCCTCTGCTGTCCCGGAGGAACTGCGCACGATCACCGTGGGCGTCGACCGGATCCCCGCCGACCTGAACCCCCACCTGGTGAGCTCCCGCTCGATGCTGACCTCCACCGTGGCCGATCTGACGTTGCCCAGTGCCTTCACCGTCGGCGAGGACGGCCGGCGGACCGTGCTGAACTCCGATCTGCTGGAGTCCGTCGACGTACGCTCCGGCGAGGAGGATGCGCCGACGGAGGTGCGGTACACACTCGCGCATGAGGCACAGTGGTCCGACGGTACCCCCATCAGCGGCTCGGACTTCCACTATCTGTGGCAACAGGTCACGACGATGCCGGGAACCACCGACAACGCCGGCTACGCCGACATCAGCGACCTGGCGGTGTCCGCCGGCGGCAACACCGTCACCGTCACCTTCTCCCGGCCCCAGCAGGACTGGCGCGAACTTTTCGCACACCTGCTGCCCAGCCACATCTACGGTGCCGAGGGGCGGAACTTCAGCACCGTGCTCGGCACTCTTCCGGCAGCCTCAGGCGGGGTCTACACGGTGCGGCAGTTCGATCCCGGGAGAGGAAACCTCGTTCTGGAACGGAACACCAGGTACTGGGGCACGTCGCCGGCGAGGACGGACCGGGTGGTCTTCTCTGAGTCGGGTGACCTGAACACGTCGACGCAGATGCTGCGTGCCGGTCAGTTCCAGATGCTGACGACGCGAAGCGGTGCGGTGACCGCGGAGTCAGTGGGCAGTCTGCCCGGCGTGGGTTCGACCACCGTCGATCTGGACACCCGGATGGACCTGGTCCCGAACGTCGCCGCCGGGCGCCTGGAGTCGGCCGAGGCCCGCAGAGCGTTGCTGTCGAGCGTCGACTCCGACCAGATCGCCAGGCTGGTGACCGGTGATCCCGACGCTGTCGCACCGGACGGCGGCACCGGCGCTTTCCGGGGGCATACGGACCCCGGGAACGCTGCGGAGACGACCGGAGCCACCGCCGCTGACCCGTTGCGCATCGCTGCCGACACACTGGACGACGAGGCCGTCGAGGCCGCGCGTCGGGTCGTCGACCAGTTGGGCTCCGCCGGCGTTCCCGCTACCGTCGTCACCCCGACCGCGTCCGACCTCTATTCGGCGTTTCTTCCCCGGGGAGAAGTCGATGCGGTGGTGGTCTGGCAGGACCGTGAGCGCTCGCGTACCGACCTACGCAGTACCTTCACCTGCGACGAGGCTGACCGTCCGCTGCGGTCGCCGTCCCAGCAGCTGCCGACGGAGTCGGAGCTGTCCACCGAGGCGGACGCGGACGACACCGCGACGTCCTCGCAGACGACCGAACCGACGACCGAACCGACGACCGAACCGACGACCGAACCGACGACGTCGGGGGAGGCCCCGCCCACCACGACGGAATCGGATGAGGCGGCCCCGAACGCTCGGGCGTCGAATATCTCGGGCATCTGTGACCCGGAGCTGGACGCCCTTCTGGACGACGGGACCGATGAACAGGTGGGCGAGTATCTCGCCAGTCAGGCACTGTCCCTGCCGTTGATGGGAGACCGGGTCGTGGTGGGTCGGTCCGCCGAGCTTGCGGGTCCGCCGGGCAGGGTCGCATCCTGGCCGGTGGGTGAGCGGTCAGGGCCTTTCGTCACCGTCCCGGAATGGTTCAGGGCCGACAGTTCTGGGTCAGACGACGATGAGACGCACAACGACACCGACACGACCCGGGAGACCGACAATGAGTGAGACACGCGTAAACGGCGACCTGACAGGGCTGCGCGTCGTCGCCGTCCACGCCCATCCGGACGACGAGTCCATCTGGGGCGGGCTGGCGATGGCGAACTGGAGCCGTCGAGGGGCGGAGGTGACCGTGGTGACCTGCACTCTCGGGGAGGAGGGGGAGGTCATCGGTGACAAGTACGCCAGCCTCGTCGCCGACGACCGCGACATCCTCGGCGGCTACCGCATCGCCGAACTCCAGCGCGCACTCGCGGAGCTCGGGCTAGGGCGACCGGTGTTCCTCGGTGGGCCGGGACGGTGGCGCGACTCCGGGATGGCAGGCACCCCTGCCGCGGAGCATCCGCGCGCATTCGTCAACTCGGGTCAACTCGCCGTCGACCAGCTCGGGGAGGTCTTCGATGAACTCCGGCCCCATGTGGTCGTCACCTACGGCCCCGACGGCGGCTACGGTCATCCGGACCATGTCCGTGCTCACGAGATCACCCATCGTGCCGCCGCCGACGCGGTCCGGGAGGGCCGCTGGACTCCGGCCAGGATCTACTGGACGGCCCAGGAACGTGAACGCGTCGACGAGGGGTTGCGCGCCCTCGACGCCCACGGTGCGCCGCCCGAGGGCTGGCGTCGCGCTCAGCCCGGAGACCTGGCGACTGTTCCGTCACGGGTCGTCGACGCCAGGATCGAGGGCAGCGAGCAGGACGTCGCAGCCAAGAGACGAGCGATGGCGGCGCACGCGACCCAGTTGTGGGTCGCGGACGGCTCGGTCTCTGACGTCAACGACCGTCCACGGTACTCCTCCGGGCCGACGGCCTTCTGCCTGTCCAATCTCATCACCCAACCGTTGCTGGATTCTGAGAGCTACACGCTGGGAGAAGACTTCTCCACGCGGGGCAGTTTTCCCCCGGACACTCTGGACAGACTAGACTGTCTATTTGCCGAAGGGAGGTGACCCGATGAGTTCTGAGGACACGACAGCCGTGGACCCCGCCGCCGAGCCGCACTGGGGTGATCCGGAGCGTTCACAGGTTCGTCGGGACACCGCACGCTCGGAACGGGTGGCCGGTATCGTCTGGCTCTGCGTCGGATCACTGGTGGCGATTCTGTTGTCAGCGCTCTACCTGGGGTCGCGGATCACCGTCGGTGATGTCTCGGTGCCGTTCCCCTGGCCGGTGGTCGTCGGCCCGTGGTTCAACTACGTGCTCGTGAAGACGGCACTGCTGTGGACCGACAACCGGCGGGTCGCTGCCGCGCCGTTGTGGGTGTGGCTGGCCGGATACGCTCTGCTGCTGTTCTGGCCGGTGTTGCCCGGCCTGGGCGGCGACACCATCCTCGCCGGTACCGTCTGGGCTCTGCTACTCCTTCCACTGGGAGCGGCCGGTGGCGGTTGGGCATTACTGCGGTTGAAGTGAGAAGATCACAGCGACGACTGCAGCCCCCGGTGACTCCGGGGCGGCTGACAAATACATTGAGAACTCCTGACAGTGACGAACTCCAGAAGGTGACAACCAGATGACCTACGTGATCGCACAGCCGTGTGTGGACGTGATGGACCGGGCGTGTGTCGAAGAATGCCCCGTCGACTGCATCTACGAGGGCAAGCGTTCGCTGTACATCCACCCGGACGAATGTGTGGACTGCGGCGCATGTGAGCCGGTCTGCCCGGTCGAGGCGATCTTCTACGAAGACGACCTCCCTGACGAGTGGGAGGACTACATCGACTTCAACGTCGCCTTCTTCGATGATCTCGGGGACCCGGGTGGAGCTGCGAAGCTCGGCCCGCAGGACTTCGACGTGGAGGGGATCAAGAACCTCCCGCCGCAGAACCAGGACTGACCCCGCCACCGTTACTCCGCCGACGCCACCACTGTTGAGGAAACCTGAGGAAAATCATGTCGAGCCGTTCCCGCCGTACCCTCTCCTCCGAGCTCCCCGACTTTCCCTGGGACTCGTTGTCTGGTGCGAAGCAGGTGGCGTCCTCTCACCCGGACGGTCTCGTTGACCTTTCGGTCGGGACGCCGGTCGACGAGGTCGCCCCGTCGATCCAGCTGGCACTCGCGGAAGCCGCGGCTGCCCCCGGCTACCCGCAGACGGTCGGCACACCGGAGCTCCGTCGGGCGGTCGTTGAGGCGCTGGCCCGGCGGTTCGGCGTCACCGGCGTCGGTGAGGACGCCGTTCTGCCCGTGGTCGGTACGAAGGAAGCCATCGCATGGCTGCCGTTCCTGCTCGGCGTGATGCCGGGACAGACGGTGGTGATCCCGGAGCTCGCCTACCCGACCTACGAGGTCGGCGCCCGCCTCGCCGGGGCGAGGGCTGTCCGGAGCGACTCGCTGCTCAAGCTCGGCCCGGAGACGCCCACGCTGATCTTCATCAATTCGCCGGCCAACCCGCACGGCAAGGTGCTGGGGATCGATCATCTCCGTAAGGTCGTGGAGTTCGCCAGGGAACGTGATGTCGTCGTCGTCTCCGACGAGTGCTACCTCGGTCTCGGATGGTCGGAGGAGGACGCCCCGGTGTCCATCCTTGATCCCAGGGTGAGTGACGGCGACCACACCAACCTGATCGCCGTCCACTCGCTCTCCAAGACCTCGAACCTCGCGTCGTACCGTTCCGGGTTCCTTGTCGGTGACCGGGGATTGATCGGCGAACTGCTCAGCGTCCGGAAGAACGCGGGTCTGATGATGCCTGGCCCCGTTCAGGCGGCCACTGTCGCGGCCCTGGAGGACGACGGCCAGGAGATTCTGCAGAAGGAGCGTTACCGTGAGCGCCGCGAGCTGTTGTCCGCTGCGGTGGAGGCCGCGGGACTGCGCATCGACGACTCTGACGGCGGTCTCTACCTGTGGGCCACGGAAGGGCGCCCCTGTCGCGATACCGTGGACCGGCTCGCACGTCTCGGCATACTGGTGGCGCCCGGCGACTTCTACGGTCCTGGCGGTGCGGAGCATGTACGGATCGGGCTGACCGCCACGGACATGCAGATCGTCACCGCCGCCCGGCGGCTCGCCGCAGGGCTTGAATAGCACGTCTCCGGCGCCGTCGTCTACGGCTGGGCCGCTTCAAGGGGAGGGATCCTCGCGGCTCGTGTGGCAGGGGCCAGGGCTGCGAGGACGCCCAGAGGCACGGCTGCGGCCAGGGCCGACCCGACGAGTGGCCACGGCACCACGACCGTGGACAGCCCGCTCTCCGACAGGATGCTGAGCAGTGCCCGCCCTGCGACGAGCCCCACCCCGGTACCGAGTACAGCGCCGTAGACCGTCGTCTGCAGGGCTTCCACGACGACCATGTGGCGTACCTGGCCACGGCTCATTCCCACTGCCCTGAGCATGCCGATCTCACGGCGACGTTCCACCACCGACAACGCAAGGGTGTTCACCACCCCCATCACCGCGACGACCACGGCCAGGGCAAGCAAGGCGTAGACGGCGAGGATCATGCGTTCGACCAGCACAGACTGTTCACCGGCGAACTCGGCCGGTGTCTGGACGGTCACTGCCGCCGTGTCGCCGAGGAGACTGCCCAGCCGGGTGGCCAAGGTGTCCCGCGGGACGGAGCCGTCGCCGGTGACCAGCAGAGCGATCACACGGTGGCCGGTCCCGCCCTGGGTGCCCGGTGCGACCCGCCAGAATGCGCTCGCACCGATGACGACGTCGCCGAGGATCCGGGAATACTCATAGGTTCCGGTCAACTCGAGGTCGACGGCGCGTGCCTGCCCCTGGGCCCGTACCGGGACCCGGTCTCCGATGCTCCATCCGTTCGCGGCAGCGTAGGACGCCGACATCGTGACCCCGTCCCGGGTGCCGATCTCCAGGTCACCGTGCTGCTCACCGAGATCCAGGACCGCAGACGGATCCCCGTTGCTGACGGTCACCAGCGGCAGACCGGGTTCCGGCCTGTCGCCGAGTAAGGCGACCCCTTTACCCAGTGGAAAGGCGGTGCCGACGCCGGAGGACCCGCGCACCTCGTCGACGGTGGCGCCGGGGACAGGGGCATCAACCGCGCCACCGGGGGCTGCGATCACCAGGTCCGCGGAGACCTCCGTGTCGACCGTCTGTCGCAGCGACGCCACCGTCGACGCACCCGTCATCCCGGTCACGGTGACCAGACACAGGGCCAGCGTGACGGCGAAGGCGGTTCCGGCGGTCCGACGGGGAGACTGCCGGGTGGTGCGTACCGCTACCGTGCCGGCCACCCGGAAGGACTTACCCAGGGGGAGCACCAGCAACCGTCCGAGAGACGGCAGGGCACGCCGGGCAAGTGAGGGGGACAGGAGATACACCCCTGTGAGTGTCATGAGGATCCCTGCCCCGCAGATGATCATTCTTGTCCGGGTTCCTGAACCGGCGCCTACCTCCACGGCCATACCGGCGGCCACGACCCCGGTGACACAGACGAGAGCACCTGTCAGTGCCCGCGCCGACCACGACGCGGCGGGGGAGGCCGCGAGGTCAGTCCGCGCGACCGCCAGTGGTGGAACGGACGCGGCCCGGCGGGCAGGTCCCCATGCCGCGAGGACGGTGGCCAGCGTCCCGACCACGCACGGCAGTACGAACGCCGTCATCAGGAGTCCCGCGTCGGCGGCGGGGAGCTCCGGGGCCAGCGGGCCGGACAGGGTGACCAGTCGTGTTGCGGCGGTGACCAGTCCGGCGCCGAGAAGCACTCCCGACGTGGAGCCGAGGATTCCGACGACCGCCGCCTCACACAGCACTGAGACGGACACCTGGCGGCCGGACATTCCCAGGGCCCGGATGAGTGCGAAGTCCCGCATGCGTTGCCCCACAGTCATCGCGAAGGTGTTGGCGATGATGAACATCCCGACGATCAACGCGATGGCGCCGAACGCGCCGAGAATGTAGCGCAGGTACCCCAGTCCTGTGTCCAGCATGGTGGAGTCGGATCGTTCCACCTCGGCTGCGGTGCGGACGGATGGTACCGCCACGTCGGGAGCCCCGCCGGCGGTGGTGGCAGGGTCGGCAGGGTCGGCAGGGTCGGCAAGGTCTTCGGTCAGGGTCGTGACCACGTCCTCGGGCACTGCTCCAGGTGTGACCCGTAGGGCCAGCCCCGGGAGACCGTCGGGGGCGAGGTTCTCACGGTAGGTCCGTTCATTCATCGCCACGGCGAAGGTGCCTGGATCGCCACCGCCGGACATCCCGCTGATCCGGAGCGGAAAGGCACCGGCCGGGCCGGTGACGGTGAGCTCGTCGCCGACTGCCAGACCTGTGGCTTCGGCTGCGGTGGCGGTGACGACCAGCTCGCCGGGGCGCGGGGGCGAGCCTGTGACGAGGTGTTCGCCGGGGTCGAGGGAGCGCTCCGGACCGTACCAGGGCGTCGGACGCACGGGGATGCCGCCGGTGTCCACCGTGGGGCCGTCTGCGTCTGTGCCCCGGGTGAGGACGACGCTACGGCGGTCGTCGACGGCGACGCGGTCGACCTGCGGGTTGTCGAGGATGCGGCGTTCCACCGTGTCCGTGAGTTCACGGTGGCCGTCTGCGGGGCGGACCACGATATCGGCGTGGCTGTAGTCCGAGGTGCTGAGCCGGCTGACGGAGTCACCGAGGATCCCCGACAGCAGGGCCGTTCCGGTGAGGAAGGACGTGGAGAGAACCACGGACAGTGTTGTCAGTACCAGCCGGGCACGGTGGGCCCGGAGACCGCGGCCGCTCAGACGGAGGAGCGTCCGTGCTGCGCGGGTCATCGCTGTGTGGTGGCGGGGCGGGGGCCGACAGGCGTGATGCGGGCCGGGTGGGCAGGTGAGGCTGCTGGATGTCCCATGGGAGGAGAGCTTTCCGACGGAGGTGTCGAGGAGAAGAGGGGAGTGAGGAAGGAGAGCGGAGAGCCGGGGCGGGGAGAGGAGCCCCGGTGTCGGTCAGTTCTTGTGGAGGTCTTCGTTCAGTTCCACTGAACCGGTGGTGCGTGCGACGGCTTCGACGGCGCCGGACACGGAGTTGCGACGGAACAGGACGTTGGAGACCCCCGAGAGGTCGGAGGCCTTCACCGTGCTCCCGTCAGCGACACCGACTGCCTCGGCGACAGCGCCGGAGACGACCGCCTTGGTCCCGAAGGTGACGTAGAGGCCGGCCTCGACGACGCAGTCGTCGCCGAGTGAGATTCCGAGCCCGGAGTTCGCCCCCAGAAGGCAGCGGCGACCGACGGAGATCACGGCCTTGCCGCCGCCGGAGAGGGTGCCCATGATCGAGGCGCCACCGCCGACGTCGGAGCCGTCGCCGACCACGACCCCACCGGAGATGCGTCCCTCCACCATCGACGACCCCAGGGTGCCTGCGTTGAAGTTCACGAAGCCTTCATGCATCACCGTGGTGCCTTCGGCGAGGTGGGCGCCGAGACGGACCCGGTCGGCGTCGCCGATCCGGACCCCGGTGGGGACGACGTAGTCGACCATGCGCGGGAACTTGTCCACGGAGAAGACCGTGACCCGGCCGTGCCGGCTCAGGCGCGCGCGGGTGGCCTCGAACCCTTCGACGGCGCAGGGGCCGAAGTCGGTCCAGACGACATTGGCCAACTTGCCGAAGATGCCGTCCAGGTTGCAGCCGTGGGGCCGGATCTTCCGGCCGGAGATCAGATGGAGACGGAGATAGACGTCGGCGGTGTCGACAGGGGCGGCGTCCAGGTCCTCGATGACCGTCGTCACCACCGTGCGTCGGACGTCACGGTCGGCGTCCTCACCCTCCAGGTGGGAGAAGTCTGACGGGGTCGACGGTGCTTCCCCGAGACCGAACTCGGGGTACCACACGTCGAGGACGGTGTCGTCAGCTGTCAGGGTCGCAATTCCGGTTCCATATGCGGCAGTCATGGTGTCACAGTCTACCTGTCGCCCCCGGACACTACGAGGTACGTTCGGGTTCCTCGTTCGCCACCGTGCGGGCGTGGTGCCGGGTGACGTACACACCCAGCAGGCTCACCGCGGTGAAGGCGATGGCTACGGTGACCACCTGGTCACGTGCGGTCTCGTCGAAGAGCATCAGCACCGCCAGGCCGACCAGTGCCACCAGCGTGACGATCGGGAGGACCGGCCAGGCCCACATGCGGACCTTCAGGCTTCCCTCGGCCTCGAGCTGCGGGCGGAGCTTCAGTTCGCTGAGCACGATGATGAACCAGATCACCAACAGGCACCCGCCGACGGCGTTGAACAGGATGTTGATCAGGTTGTCCGGTCCCCACACCTGCAGTCCGACGGAGATGAAGGCGAAGACCAGCGAGCAGATCACGGCGGCCGTCGGAACCTTCTGTGACGACACCTTCCGGAACAGCTTGGGTGCGTTGCCCTGGTGGGAGAAGGAGAAGGTCAGTCGCGAGGTCGCGTAGATCTGCGCGTTGAACGCCGAGAGCAGCGCCAGGACAATGATGACCTCCATGAACCCGACGACGCCGGGGATGTCGGCCATGGCGAGCACACGGGTGAACGGGGAATCTGCGGCGCTGTCGGCATCATCGAGGGTGGCGACGTTCAGCAGAGCGGTGATCACCAGCACGGAGCCGAGGTAGAACACCGAGATACGCCAGACGACGGCCCGCACCGCAGCGGTGATCGCTTCACTGGGCTTCTCGGACTCGGCGGCCGCGATGGTGACGATCTCGATACCGCCGAAGGCGAAGGCCACGGCGAGGAGGCCGGCTGCGATGCCGGACACGCCGTTCGGGGCGAAGGGGGTGAAGTTGTCGACGCCGACAGCGTCATGGCTGGGAAGCAGCCCGAAGATCAACAGCGCACCGACGACGAGGAAGAAGATGATGACCGCAACCTTGACGAAGGAGAACCAGTACTCGAATTCTCCGAAACCACGGACCGCGAACAGGTTGACCACGGTGAACAGGATCACGCACAGCAGGCCCGGAATCCATCCCTCGACACCGAACCAGTTGCCCATGATGGCCCCGGCACCGGTGATCTCCGTGCCCATGACCATGATGAGCATGAACCAGTACAACCAGCCCGTGGAGAAGCCGGCCCAGGGGCCCAGGGCCATTTTCGCGTAGGTGGCGAAGGTGCCCGACGCCGGGCGGGCGGCCGCAAGCTCGCCGAGCATGCGCATGACGAAGACCACCACGATGCCGGCGACGATGTAGGACAGCAGAACCGCCGGCCCCGCCGCCTTGATACCCACGCCGGTACCGAGGAAGAGCCCCGCCCCGACAGCGGAACCGAGTCCCATCATCGTGAGGTGCCGGACCTTGAGGCTGTGTCCGAGGTCCCGGTTTCCGGCCTCGGTCGGTGCCGCACCCTGAGAATCGGTGGGGGAGTCGGTGTGCTGTGTGCTCATACTTCCGGATTCTCGCACACCCGCCCGGCGTGCGAGACCAGAGCCCACTAGAGTGAGTGCCACGATGACGAATTCTGTGCCCACCCCGCCGCCCACCTCACCGACCACCACCCTGACCGCGTCCGACCTGTCGGCCTGCCCGGTGGAGTTGACGCGCAGGCTTGTCGACATCCCGAGCCGGTCCCACGAGGAACAGGCGATCGCCGATGCGCTCCAGGTCGCGCTCGAGGGACTGCGGGACGAGCACCCGCACGTCACTGTCGACCGTCACGGCAACACCCTCGTCGCCCGGACCCACCGCGGGTTGGCGACCCGGGTGATCCTCGCCGGCCACATCGACACCGTCCCCCCCGCCGACAACCTGCCGTCGACCCGCCGCCCGGACAGTGAGGGCAGGGACAGCATCCACGGCCTCGGCTCCGTTGACATGAAGTCCGGGGACGCGGTGTACATCCACGCCTTCGCCAGCCTCGCCAGTTCCCCCGACCTCGCCCACGACCTCACACTCGTGCTCTACGAGGGTGAGGAGGTCGCCACCCGCTACAACGGTCTGGGGCACCTCGTCGAGGCCCACCCGGCATGGCTCGAGGGGGATGTCGCGCTGCTGGGGGAGCCGTCCGGCGCGGTGATCGAGGCCGGGTGCCAGGGAACGCTCCGGGTCCGTGTGACTGCGCACGGTACCCGGGCGCACTCGGCACGTGCGTGGCTCGGTGACAATGCGGTCCACCGGCTCTCGCCGGTCATCGCGAGGGTGAGTGACTACCGTCCCCGTGACGTCGACATCGACGGCTGTCTCTACCGCGAGGGGCTCAACGTGGTCCACCTGGAAGCAGGCGTCGCCACGAACACCATCCCCGACGAGGCCTGGATGTTCGTGAACTTCCGCTTCGCCCCGGACCGCTCCGGTGAGGAGGCGCTCGCCCACACGTTGGAGGTCCTCGGCGTCGGCACGCCCGACGCCCCGTCCGAAGGATTCAGCCTGGAGATCGACGACCTCGCACCCGGCGCTCTGCCGGGACTCCACCACCCTGCGGCGTCCGCGCTCGTTGACGCCACCGGCGGCAACGTCCGCGCGAAGTACGGGTGGACCGACGTCTCCCGCTTCTCGTCCCTCGGGATACCGGCGGTGAACTTCGGTCCGGGTGACCCGGGGCTGTGCCACACCCCGCAGGAGAACTGCCCGGTGGAGATGATCGAGACCGTGAGCACCCAGTTGACCGACTACCTGACCCGGAAGGCACGGTGACGTGCAATGGCGAATGACAACCCGCAACCGTTCACCTTTCAGGGGCCGGTGATGCGTCGAGGTATCAACGGTGTCTACCCGGCGACCCCGTACCCCCGGTCGACGACGGACCAGAGGCTGTTGGACGAACAGCCGAACACCGACTGGCTGCACTCCGACCCGTGGCGGGTGATGCGCATCCAGTCCGAGTTCGTCGAAGGTTTCGGTGCGCTCGCGGAACTGCCGAAGGCGGTCACCGTGTGGGGGTCGGCGAGGATCGCCGAGGACCACCCCTACTACGAGACCGGTCGTGAACTCGGACGACGGCTGAAGGAAGCCGGGTACGCGGTGATCACCGGAGGAGGCCCCGGGCTGATGGAGGCTCCGAACCGGGGAGCGGCCGAGGACGGCGGAGTGTCCGTGGGGCTGGGAATCGAGCTTCCCCATGAGCAGGGGCTGAACTCGTGGGTGAACCTCGGCCTGAACTTCCGCTACTTCTTCGTCCGCAAGATGATGTTCCTGAAGTACGCCCAGGCTTTCATCTGCCTCCCCGGTGGCTACGGGACGCTTGACGAACTCTTCGAGGCACTGGTGATGGTGCAGACCGGCAAGGTCCGGCAGTTCCCGATCGTCCTGCTCGGCTGCGAGTTCTGGAGTGGGCTGGTCGACTGGATCACCACACGGCTCGTCGATGAAGGGATGATCTCCGACGGTGACCCGGACCTGTTCCTTGTGACGGATTCGCCTGAGGAAGCCGTCGCGTACTGCGTGGAGGCGCACCAGGGGCAGGTCGAGGAACTGGAGGAACGACGACGTCAGCTCCTGCAGGAACTCGAGAACCTGGAGAAGCAGGCCGGACGGATGTCCGGTGAGGCCGGCTCCGAGGGCCGGAGCGATTCTGACGGTCGGTCGTTCGGGTAGTCTCGGCTGCCATGTATCTGCTCATCACCGTCATCGCGTCACTGCTGGTGGGACTGGTCCTCGTCTACCTGGTGCTGACCGTGTTCGACCGTGAGCCGGCGGCACCGGGGAGTACCCGGGGACAACGACGGGCAGTGCACGCGGACCAGAGTGATGACGGGCACGAGGAACAGCAGGAGAGGGCACAGTGAAGAGGATTCCGAATCTACCTCGGCCGGTACCGGAGATCACGGTGGGAGCCACCGTGACCGGCAGCGATGTCATCGACTGCCGTATCGTGTTCGCCGACGCGCCGGAGGGCCCCGCCGACCGGGACCCCACAGCCGGTCTGGCTGCCGACGGAGTGTGGGAGATCTGTGTTCCCCGGCATGCGCGGCCGTTGACGGATCTTGCGGAGTTGTCCGAGGAACCCCGGTTAGCCGATGACGGATGGCGGGCGGCAGGGGCCGTGCTGATCCGTCGCCTCGGCACGCTTGTCGACGGGCATCCGGTGCGTGCCAAGCGGCATACGGTGCAGATCCGTGTGCCGGAGGCCACGACAGTCCAGCAGCTCCGGAACCTGGCCCAGGGAATCGTGCTGGGCGGACGCCACCTCGTCGTCACGCGGAAAGACCCTGCCACAGAGGTACGTTCCGTCCACGTCGACATCGGCGACGTCGCTGACGAGGCGGTGGTCCGGCGGTCAGAGGACAGTGTGTACCGCGGTCGGGTGCTGGGTGCGGCCACGGTGCTGGCCAGGGACATCAATGCTGTACCGGCACCGTCGGCGACGTCGGTGTGGTGGCGCCGCAAGGCCAAGGCCGTCCTCGGTGATGTTGCCGGTACCCGGGTGAAGACCCACGGGCGCGGGTGGCTGCAGCGCAAGGGCTTCGGTGGGATCCTCGTCACCGCAACTGCCGGGGCCGGGGTCAATGACCCGGAGGGCGAGGACGAGGTCGGTTTCGTCGAGATGTTCTGGGATCCGGCGGCGGCGGAGGGGGACCTCAACGACGACCGGCCGGAGGTCCTGCTCGTCGGGGGTGCCCCGGTACCTGCGGTGATCCGGGCGTTGGCGGAGTTGAAGGGACCGCAGAAAGTCGTCGGGCTGGTGCCGGTCCACGGCTACAGCCTCCCAGCCTGGGTACCAGGTCGCGCCCGACCGGTCGTCGAACACGTCAACGGGACCACCAGCCAGCTTCCGGGTGCCGCCGGTGCAGTGGAGCAGGCGGAGGCGTGCCGCAGGTTGGCACTGGCGGATGCGGTGGCCTACGGCGTCCAGCGGTACCGGCCCCGGCGTGTGGTTGTCGTCGGACCGGTGTCGACGGCATCGAAATCAGCGCTCGGTGAACTGACCGGAGCCGTCACCGGTGACGAACAGGCGGTCCGTAGGGTGACACTGCGCGGCGCGCGGGTCGGTGAGCGGTGGTGGCCGCTACCGACGCCGGCGTATCTGGAGAAGACTGTCAGTGCCCGGGACGCCGACGTCACGGTGGCACCGGAGGGGCCCGGTGCACTGACTGCGGCGATGTACCTCCGGCGTTTCGCAGACGGCGTGCCCTGCGCCGTCCTCGACACCACGGGCCCGTCGTGGTCGGATTCCGTGCGGGGCGACATCGACCGGGGCAGCACGGGTTTCGCGGCCCGTACTCTTGTAGAGTGGTTCCGGAAGTAGCCGACCCGGCACTTTTTCGTTCCGCTATCGAGGGGAGACCCCGCACCCGTGCTCTCTGATGTCATCGACCTTCTCGCCGACCCGGTGGACGGCACCCCGTTGCGTGCCGGTGACGAGGCGTGGAAGACCCTGGTCTCCGACTCCGGCCACAATTACGATGTGGCACGGCAAGGCTACGTCACCCTTGCCGGTGGTGCCGGGCTGCGCTACACCGGCGATGACGCCGAAATGATCCAGGCGCGGGAGACGTTCCTGTCCGGGGGGCACTTCGCTCCGTTCGTCGAGGCGATCACCGACCATGTCGGCCACGCTCTCGACGACGCAGGCGTCGCCGACGATGCGCACCCGTCCATCGTGGAAATCGGTGCAGGTACCGGCTACTACCTGTCCCATACCCTGGATTCGATCCAGAACTCCCGGGGTGTGGGGATCGACGTGTCGGTTCCGGCGGCGAAGCGACTGGCGTCATGCCACCCCAATATCGGTGCAGTCGTCGCCGACGCCTGGTCCCGGCTGCCGCTGCGCGACGGGGTCGTGGACGCGATCACGGTGATCTTCGCTCCCCGTAATGCCGCGGAGTTCGCCCGGGTGCTGTCTTCGGAGGGGCAGGTCATCGTGCTCACGGCAGATGCCGGCCACCTGGCGGAGCTGCGTGAACCGCTCGGCATCATCGACGTCGAGGAAGGCAAGGTGGAACGGATGATCGCACAGGCGTCGGGCCACCTCGTACCTGTCGGTGACCCCGAGAACGTGGAGTTCCAGATGAATCTGGACCAGGCCTCGATCGCCGCGCAGATCGGGATGAGTCCCTCGGCGCGACACATCCACCCCACCGTGTTGGCCGAGCGTATCGCTGCACTGCCGGAGACGATGACGGTCACCGCGCGCGCCGCGATCACCCGCCTGCGGCGCGACCCCGATCTGGGCTGAGGGGGCTCAGAGCCCGCTATTCCCCGGGGTCGATCCCGGCGGAGAGGTCCCGGTCTGCCAGGACCGCCTCGCGGATGAGCTTCTCCTGCTCGGCCGGATCGTCCAGGTGGGCGAGCTGGCGCTGAAGCTGGCGCCCCAGCGACTCCATCGCGGACAGGACCCGTGCGCCGCCGGTAGCGGTGACGGAGAACCTGTCGAAGACCCGCGGGCCGGTCAGGGCCGTGGTGAGCGAGACCAGGCCACCGTCGGCGAAGACCTCGCACACCGGCCCATCCACGAAGATGGTGAGCGTGTCACTGTCGCCGTCGGCGAGGGGAGCCACCCGCGTATCATCATCGCGGGTAATGGAGACCTGCTCACCTGAGTGGGCGACACTGACGATGACACTCCCGTCCTTGTCCAGCAGGTCCACCGTCGCAGTACCCGTCTCGACGTCGAGCTGTGCGGTGTAGACGGCGGCACGGTCGGTGTAGGAGCGGACGGCGGTGGGGAGCCCGATGACGTCCTGGTAGAGGTGCCCCTCCCGGAGACTGAGGAACCTCGGCACTGACAGGCAGTTGGCCCAGGTGGCTGGTTCGTCGCCGTCGCCACTGTGTGGGAAAGCACCGACCAGACCGGAGAGGACGGGCCGGGTGCCGGGCACCAGACGCGGGCGGGTGAAGTCGTGGCCGTGGTCGAGGACCTGGAAATTCGTCGAGGTGTGGAACGTCGTTCCGTCGAGCGTACCGACGATGTAGCCCGTGGTCTCGCCTGCCTGCTCCCGGGAACCGGCGGTGCCAGCGACATCAGCGACACTGTCGACACTGTCGTCAGGGTAGGTGATGAACAGGACGTCCTTGTCCTCACCGGTCCCATGGTCGGTCATCGAGGTCAGGCGGGGGGCGTACGGGCGCCCCTGAGGGACCGATTCGCCGGCGAACTCCAGGGGCCCACGGACGGTCCATGTCTGGCGGTCCGTCGAGTCCAGTACGACGATGCGGGCATCTACGTCATCGATGAGGTCAAGAGCGATCATGGTCCACACGTCGCCACGGCGGACGACGGACGGTGTCGCGAGATCGTGGACGGGGTATGCGGAGTCGTCGATGTCCACCGGGCCGAGACGCTCGACGAACGGGGAGACCACGCTGGGGTCGTCGGAGACTTCCGTGGTGGCCGCGCCGAGGTCGGCGACGCGTGCGCGCTGAATGGTGAATGTCCTGTCGCCCCGGTGGCCGTGTGCGACGGTGTTCGAGCGGAGACCGGACGGGTCGCTGTCTTCTGCAGGGGTCGTGGTGACGAAGAAAAGTTCGACCCCGTCGCCCACGGGAACCGATGATCCTGCCAGGCAGTCGATCTCGTTGTCGCGGGGAACGAGGACGTCGTCGCAGACGTCCCAGCCGTAGGGGATGCCGGACGCGACCTGGTGGGCCCACCGGGCCCCGGCGTCAGGTCGGGGCCGGAACTGGTGGAAGACATGGAGGGAATCCCCCCGGCTCAAGGCTCCGGCCGGTGCCTCGAGAACGCCGACTTCCGCGGTGACGTGTAGTTCAGGTCTGTAGCGGTTCACGTCATCCCTGTATACCATCGTCGCGGACCTCGGTGTCGCGTCGCGCGATGAGAGCTGTTTATCAGGCAGTGTGCTCGGTGTGCTCGGTGTGCTTGGTGATGACGGTGCATCCGGCGCCCAGCGGCAGTCGTGCGACGGTGATGCCGTCCAGAGACCGCAGGTGTTCCTCGGCGTCGGCGGCCGCACGCGTCTGCCGGTCGGTGTGTGCAGGGTCAGCCAGCGTGCCGTCGAGGAGCGAGTCCAGCAGTACCAGCACCCCGCCCGGGCGCAGGACGGGGAGCGCGGCGTCGACTGTCGCCGACAGATGCTCGACCATGGACTGGGAGACGATGATGTCGTAGGCGTCCGTGGCCAACCTGGACACACCGATCAGCGGTGCCGAGGGCAGGAACCGGTACGCGTTGGAGCGGACCCCTGCGGAGTTGAACGCACTGCGTGCCAGCGCCTGGTGCTGGACTTCCGGGTCGATGCAGGTGACGTGCCCTCCACCGGAGAATCCAGCGAAGAGGTGCAGACCGATCACACCGAAGGCCGGGGACATGACGACCGCGGTGGGTGACGGGGTGGTGATCTGGGCCGCCAGGAAAGTGAGGAACTCACCGGTCATCGCGTCAGGGGTGAGCAGCCCGTACTCGGTGGCTGAATCGCGGGCAGCGTCGAGTGACTCGTCGGCTGCGGCTGTGCTGTTGACGTAGTCGCGGACGGCGTCGAGGGCGGAGCTGGATTCTGCGTTCACGGGTGTAACTGTAAGGGTGCTGAGCTGCCGATGTGGTGACCGCCCCCGGCGAGTCGGGCGGACACTGCCTAACGTGGGAAAACTGTGTTTGGTGGGGCGCAAGTTACAGCTTTACAGCAGCCCGGACCACAGGATATATTTTGAAGGGAAAGGCACCAGCGCGACGTACTCACAGGCTCACAGTGAATCCGAAGCGCCCAGGCACACAAAGCTAATGGACGTGCGTCAGGATGGAGACCATGAACACCGCAGCAGACTCCGGCCCTGACGGGGCGACGGGCGCTTTCGACCGCGGGGAAGGTGCCATGCCGTCCTGGAGCGAACTCGTCGAGGAACACGCGGACAGTGTCTACCGTCTGGCGTACCGGCTCAGCGGCGACCGGCAGGACGCGGAAGACCTTACGCAGGACACCTTCATGCGGGCATTCCGGTCGTTGAAGTCGTATCGGCCGGGAACCTTCTCGGGATGGCTGCACCGCATCACGACCAACCTCTTTCTCGACATGGTCCGCCACCGGGGGACGATCCGGATGGAGGCGCTGCCGGAGGACTACGACCGCGTCGAGGGGACACGGGTCGGCCCGGAACGTGCTTTCGAGATGAACAACCTCGATCCGGCGCTGGAAAAGGCTCTGGACGATCTGAGCCCGGAGTTCCGTGTCGCGGTGATCCTGTGTGACGGGCTCGACATGACCTACGAGGAGATCGCCGACACGCTGGGTCTCAAGATGGGCACGGTACGCTCGCGGATCCACCGTGCGAGAAGCCAGCTCAGGGCCAGCCTGGCCCGGTTTGCCGGTGAACTCAGCTACATCCCGCAGTCTTAGCGCTATCATCGATGGCAGATGAGGCACGCGACGTGCGAGTCGTCAAGGAGGTCCAGTCATGTCGGAAGTCGGGAAGCTGTCGGATGTCGGCCATCTGACCCCGGAGGTTGTCGCGGCACTGGTGGACGGAGAACTGTCCCGCGGGGCGGAACACCGGGCGCGGATCCACCTGGTCCACTGTGAGGAGTGCCGGGACGAAGTCCGTGCACAGCGCCAGGCGTCCGACCGTCTGCGGGGTAGCATCCCGATGGACCAGCTCCACGCTTCCGGAAGTCTGCTCAGCCGGCTCGTCCGTATCCCCGACGACTGTGCACAGGGGGGCGGCGCCCCGCAGGATGCCCTGACCGACAGCGATGCGGTGGGTATCGACGGCTGCCGTCGCCCGGACAGCATCACCGGCCGCATGGCTGCTGCAGCGCGCAAAGTTCAGAGACGGACCACCAGGGGAAGGGCGAAATAGCCACGTCAGCGCAGCGGGGGTTAGAATCAGGCAGTCGGCAGTGTCAAGAGAAAGGCGTGTCTGGTGTTCTCCAGCATCGGATGGGGCGAAGTCCTCGTCCTGATTGTCGTGGGCATTATCGTCGTCGGACCGGAACGACTTCCTCGGCTGATCACCGACCTCAAGGCTCTGCTTCTTGCGGCACGCACCGCCATCGCCAACGCCCGGCAGGAGCTGGACCAGGACTTCGGTGAGGACTTCGAGGAGTTCCGCAAGCCCCTGTCCCAACTCAACAGTGTCCGTCAGATGGGCGCCCGTGGATTCATCACGAAAACGCTGCTGGACGACGACGACAGTTTCCTCACGGACCTGGAGTCTTCAGCGAAGGATGTCACCGGAGCAGTGCGGGGCACATCCGCCCAGATTTCCGGCAGGGCACCGAAGAACCCTCCGAGGCCGAGTGAGGTTCCCACGGCACAGGAAAACGAGGTTCCCGCGGCACAGGAAGAGGAACGGGTGGAACTCCCACAGCAGGACGAGGTCGGCCAGTCCCGGGACTGGGGCGACGCCGGAAACTACGACGACACCATGTAGGCACCCGGGCGCGCGGCCCAGGGCGCGGGGAGAGGACTACTGCCCGGCGACACCGAGATTCAGCTGACGTCCGGCGAGGGACTGCCGTCGCGTGGCGAGCTTCCCTGCGATCGCCCCCAACGCGGTGCCCGCCGCTGAATCGGGTTCGGAGATGGCGATCGGGTTACCGAGGTCACCACCGATCCGCAGATTCGGATCCAGCGGAATCTGGCCCATCAGGGGAACCTCACCGCCGGTCAGCTGGCTGAGGTGGTCGGCGACGACCTGCCCGCCCCCGGTGCCGAAGATATCCATCCTGGTGCCGTCCGGCATGTCCATCCAGCTCATGTTCTCGATGACACCGCCGATCCGCTGGCGGGTCTGCTGGGAGATGCTGCCCGCCCGCTCGGCAACTTCCGCCGCCGCCACCTGAGGCGTGGTCACGATCAGAAGCTCCGCGTTCGGGACCAGTTGCGCGACGGAGATAGCCACATCGCCGGTTCCCGGAGGGAGGTCGAGCAGCAGGATGTCCAGGTCCCCCCAGAAGACATCCGCGAGGAACTGCTGGATGGCGCGGTGCAGCATCGGTCCGCGCCACACGACCGGTGAATTGCTGTCCAGGAAGTGGCCGATCGACATGATCTTCACCCCGTGTGCCTGTGGCGGGATGATCATGTCGTCCACCTGGTGGGGACGGTGGTTCGATCCCATCATGTGGGGTATCGAGTGACCGTAGATGTCGGCGTCGACTACACCGACCTGCAGACCGCGTTGCGCCAGTGCGGTGGCGAGGTTCACCGTCACGGAGGACTTACCGACCCCGCCCTTGCCGGACGCGACGGCGAAGACCCGGGTCGTCGACTCAGGTTGAGCGAAGGGGATGACGGGTTCTGCGGTTCCACCCCGCAACTTCGTGCGGAGCTCCCGTCGCTGTTCGTCACTCATGACGTCGGTGGTCACGGTGACCTGGTCGACCCCCTCGACGCTCTCGGCGGCATCGCGCGTGCGTGTCGTCAGCGTCGATTTCATGGGACAACCGGCGATGGTCAGATAGATCTCGACGGCGACATGGGTGCCGTCCACATCGATCGACTTGACCATCCCGAGGTCGGTGATGGGCTTGTTGAGCTCCGGGTCCTCCACAGTTGCCAGGGCACTGCGAACCGCTGATTCAGTGACAGTAGACATTGACCACGATGATACTCCCACCCCAGTTCAGGGCCAATCACCGTGCGGCGTCAGAGGGATTTCCGTCGGCCCGTTCGTCGTTGCGCTGATCCTCGAGCTTGTCCTCGATACGCCGGAGCATGTCACCGAGGTCATCGAGTTCGCGACGCAGATAGTCCCGCGTGACGTTTTCGCCTACCGCGATACGTAGCCCGGCGAGCTCCCTGGCGAGGAACTCCGTGTCGGCCTTGGTTTCCTCGGCGCGACGTCGGTCCTCGTTCAGGGAGACCCGGTCGCGGTCGTCCTGCCTGTTCTGTGCGAGCAGGATCAGCGGTGCCGCGTAGGCGGCCTGGGTGGAGAAGGCGAGGTTCAGCAGGATGAACGGGTAGACGTCCCAGTTCCACCAGAATCCGCCCACATTGAGGCAGATCCAGACCACCACGATGATGGTCTGCCACATGAGGTAGCGCCCTGTCCCGAGGAACCGGGCGACCTTCTCGGCACCGACGCCGACGGCGTCGTCGTTGTACGCGATGAGTCTGCGGCGGGGACCCGTCGAGGGAGTGTCCAGGTCAGTTCTGGAGAAGTTGTCCGGCATGGTGCCCTCACTCTCGTCCTGCGGTCAGTTGTGTCCGGGCGGGCCGGTTGCTGCGCCAGTCCTCGTCACGCCAGTTCTCGGGCAGCAGATGGTCAAGCAGGTCGTCGACGCCAACCACACCGAGCAGGTGACTGTCTTCGTCGAGGACCGGCGCGGAGACCAGGTTGTAGGTGGCGAAGTACCGGGCGGCCGTCTCCTCGGTGTCGTCGGGATGCAACGCAGGAAGTTCGAGGTCCAGAATCCCGCCGACCAGTGAGGACGGTGGTTCCCGCAGGAGTTTCTGCAGATGGACACAACCGAGGTACCGGCCCGTCGGCGTCGCCTGCGGAGGCCGCACCACGAAGATCAGTGAGCTCAGGGAGAGCGGGACCTCCGGATTGCGGGCATGGGCCAGTGCTTCTGCCACGGTTGCCTGGGGCGTCAGGATGATCGCCTCGGACGTCATCAGGGCGCCGACGGTGTCGGGGGAGAAGCTCATGAGCCGGCGCACGGGCTCGGACTCCTCAGGGTCCATCAGCTCGAGAAGGACGTCGGCCTTGTCCCCGGGGAGTTCTCCGAGCAGGTCTGCCGCGTCGTCGGGGTCCATCTCCTCCAGGATCGTCGCAGCGCGCTCGATATTGAGTTCCTCGACGAGCTCGGTCTGCTCGTCGTCGGGAAGCTCGGCGATCACGTCGGCGAGGCGTTCGTCGTCGAGCTCCGAGGCGATCCGGAACCGCCGGTCCGGGTCCATGTCCCGGAGAGCGTGGGCGATGTCAGCGTTGCGCATCGTGGTGAATTCGGCGATCAGTTCCGCGTCGACGTCGCGGGGGCCCGCACCGGACGCCGAGAGCCCGTGGACATGCATGAAGGGGATCACCGCCGGGGTCGTCCGGCGTCCCAGCCGACCACGGGTGATCACGGCCACCCGGCTGAGTTCCCACTCGCGGGTGCGGGTCCGTTCGAGTTCGACGTCGGATATCTCGACCGCCCGACCGGCGAGGTGACTGAATTCGGGGTCGTCGGTGTGCACCTTCGCTCCGATCAGGTCGTCCATCACCGTCAGCTCTCCTGCGCGGGACCGGAACGGACGGAGGTTCACCGAGCTGGTGTTGAGAGTGACTTCCTTGGGGTCGATGGAGGTGACGCGTCCCATCGGCAGGAAGATCCTACGTTTGCCCGCGACTTCGGCGACGAGCCCGAGAGCGACTGCCCGCGTTGAACGGATCGTCAGGACGACGTCCCGGATCCGTCCGAGAGACTCGCCGTCCGCGCCGAGGAGAAGCATGCCGGCGAGACGTCCGGCGAATACCCGTGTGGTGTCCATGAGACTAGAGATTACGGCACAGTATCCCGTGGGCGCGCTGTGAACCGGTGTCTCGGTGGTGCCGGAGCTTCTTCCGGTATCGACTGTGCGGGTATTCTTAGGCCGATGTCGAGGTACTGCTGGAAATGCGGGAGGAAACCATGTCACGACTGATCGCCGGCGGTCTGTGCGGGATCGCGGTGATCCTGGCCCTGGTGGGGAGTCCGTTGTGGATTCCCCATGCGGTGGGCGGGGCGGTGGCTGTGGCAGGGGCACTGCTCTCGGACCGGGCACGCCTGTGGGGTGTGGTCCCGTGGCTTGCGCTGGTGGGTGTCTACGTCGTGGCATGGTGGTGACATGATGGTGGCACTACCGATCACGGGCGGGATCCCACGCCCCGGTACGAATGGACGGAGAACGGACGGTACATGGGTGTGAGACGCTTCTGGGAGCCGGCGGTGCGGCCGCGCCGTCGGCGGGACCGCCGCGGCGCTCTCGCTGCCGCGGCGGTCTGTACGACGGTGGCGGTGGGACTCTCCGGCTGTTCGGCGGGAGGCGTGACCGGGCCGGCGGCACAGGGGATGGCAGAGGAGACGTCCGGTCCGATCTACCTGGGTCTCACAGACGATCCGGTGCAGCACCGGCTGGCGGAGAGTTACGAGAGCGCTTTCGCCGGGACCGGTCGGCCGGTGGAGCTGCGGGACATCGAAGGTTCAGACCGCCTGGGCCTGCTCCGCAACGGTGAGGTCAACGTCGTCCTGGGTTGTGTCGGTGAGTTGCTCGACGTGCTTGACCCGGTGAAGGGCGAGGAACTCCGGGGGCTTTATGCACAGGCACGTGACGAGGGTGCGGATCCGAGCCAGTGGCGCGATATCGCCCACACGACCATGTTCTCGGCTCTCCCGACCGATCTCCAGGCCAGCGACCCGGGGGAAGCCGTCGGGTGTGACGATGATTCGCTCCCGCAGAACACGGTCGCTGTCTACCGTAAGACGGCGCTGGAGCGGGCGGACCGTCGGGCGCTGAACAATGTGGCGGGAGGCGTCTCCAGCGACGATCTCGCTGCGGACGGGGACGACGACTAGCGACAGACGTCAGAAAACCCGGCGGGGAAGGTCACTGTCGTGCCTTCCCCGCCGGGTTATGGCCTACCGGGCACCCACCGGAGGGGCGGGCGCGGAGGGGCTACTTGGCGAACGCCTCGTTGAGCAGCTGCTCCTGCTCAAGCTTGTGGACCTTGGCCAGGCCGGTCGCCGTCGAGGACTGGGCCCGACGGGAGACCCGCTTCAGCTTGAGTCCCTCGATGCGCTCCGGCAGGTTCAGGGCGATGAACGGCCACGGCCCCTGGTTGGAGGGCTCGTCCTGCACCCAGCGGAACTCGGCGTTCGGGTACCGGTCGAGAACCTCCTTGATGCGGTTGTGCGGCAACGGGTGCAGCATCTCCACACGGGCGATGGCGACGTCGTCGCGCTCGTCCTCCTGACGCTTCTTCTCCAGGTCGTAGTAGATCTTCCCGGAGCACAGCAGGACGGTGGTGATGTCGTCGTGCGTGGCGGCGGAGTCGCTCAGACGGGGGTCGTCGAGGACGGAGCGGAAGCTCGTCACATCGGTGAAGTCCTCCACCGCGGAGGTTGCCGCCTTGTTGCGCAGCATCGACTTCGGCGTGAAGACCACCAGCGGACGGCGCATCGTGCCCATGGCATGACGCCGCAGCAGGTGGAAGTAGTTCGCCGGGGTGGACGGCTGAGCGATCGTCATCGAACCCTCGGCAGCCATCTGCAGGAAACGTTCGATGCGGGCGCTGGAGTGGTCCGGGCCCTGGCCCTCGTAACCGTGCGGCAGCAGCAGGATCACGCTCGAGAGCTGACCCCACTTCGCCTCACCGGAGGCGATGTACTGGTCGATGATCGTCTGTCCACCGTTGACGAAGTCGCCGAACTGCGCCTCCCAGGCAACCACGGCGTCGAGGTTTCCGACGGAGTAGCCGTACTCGAAGCCGAGCCCCGCGAACTCGGTCAGCGGGGAGTTGTAGGCGCGGAAGGAACCGCCGTTGCCGGACTCTTCAGCGAGCTTCTCGAGCGGGCTGTAGGGCTCAGTGGTCTCGGAGTCGAAGAGCACCGCGTGACGTTGGGTGAAGGTGCCCCGCAGGGAATCCTCGCCGGCCAGCCGGACGAGCCGACCGTCCTGGGCGAGGGTAGAGAATGCGAGGAGCTCACCGAAGGCCCAGTCGATGCCGCCCTTCCGGGTCATCTCCTGGCGACGCTTGACGACCGGCTTGACCCGCTGGTGGACGCTGAATCCTTCCGGGACGCCGGTGAAGGCGTCGCCGACGGCCTCAAGGACCTCGCGGGAGATGGAGGTGTCCAGACCTCGGGTCAGGGACTGCGAACCGGCGATGCCGGTCTGCTCGGCAGGGGTGGCGCCCTTCTCCGCTTCGCGGACCTGGTTGAACACGGTCTCCAGCTGTCCCTGGAAGTCGTCGGCGGCGCGCTGCGCGTCTTCCTCGGACAGTTCACCGCGGCCCACCAGGGTGTCGTGGTAGAGAGCGCGGACGGTGGTCCGGTCCTGGATACGGTCGTACATCCCCGGCTGGGTCATGGACGGGTCGTCAGACTCGTTGTGACCACGACGCCGGTAGCAGACGAGGTCGATGAAGACGTCCTTACCGAAGCGACGACGGTACTCGACCGCCAGGCGGGCCACCCAGACGACTGCCTCCGGATCATCGCCGTTGACGTGGAAGATCGGGGCGTCGAAGCCCTTGGCGAGGTCGGTGACGTAATGGGTGGAACGTCCGGCATCCGGGGTCGTGGTGAACCCGATCTGGTTGTTGACCACGACGTGCACGGTGCCGCCGACGGTGTAGCCGTCGAGCTTCGCGAGGTTGATGGTCTCCTGGACGATACCCAGCCCGGTGAACGCGGCGTCGCCGTGCATCAGGATCGGCATGATCGGGTGATCATGGCCGTTGGTTGAGATGTCCTGGTGGGCGCGGGCGATGCCCTCCATCACCGGGTTGACGGCCTCAAGGTGCGACGGATTCGCCGTCAGTGTGATGTCGATGTCGTTGTCGCCGAACATCTGGGTGTACTGGCCGGTCTGGCCGAGGTGGTACTTCACGTCACCGGATCCGCCGGCGACGGTGGGCTCGATATTGCCCTCGAACTCCGTGAACACCTTCGAGTACGGCTTGCCCACGATGTTGGCCAGGACATTGAGGCGCCCGCGGTGGGGCATGCCGATGACGACCTCTTCAAGGCCCTGTTCGGCAGCCGAGTCGACGGCAGCGTCGAGCAGCGGGATGAGCGACTCAGCGCCCTCCAGGGAGAACCGCTTCTGGCCGATGTACTTGGTCTGCAGGAAGTTCTCGAACGCCTCGGCGGAGTTCAGTGTCTGCAGCAGGTACTTCTGCTCCGGGTTGGACAGCTTCGGCTGGCCACCCTCGATCTGCTCCTCCAGCCACTGACGCTCGTCGTGGTCGAGGATGTGGGTGTACTCGGAACCGACCTTGAGGGTGTAGGCACGACGCAGCGTAGCGAGGACCTCACGCAGCGTCATCTTCTCGCGTCCGGCGAATCCACCGACGTTGAAGCTGCGGTCGTAGTCCCAGAGGGTCAGTCCGTGGGTCTCGATCTCCAGGTCGGAGTGGTCGGGGACGGGAAGCCCCGGCTGGGTCCACTGCAGCGGATCGATGTCGGCGATCAGGTGTCCGCGGCTGCGGTAGGCTTCGATGAGCTGCATGACGCGGGTGGATTTGTCGACGCCGATGTTCGGCAGGTCCTGGCTCCAGCGGACGGGGGCGTAGGGCACTGACATCGCGGCGAACAGGTCGTCCCAGAAGTCATCGTTGATCAGCAGTCGGCTGATGTCCCGGAGGAACTCGCCGGACTCCGCACCCTGGATGATGCGGTGATCGTACGTCGAGGTCATGGTGACGAGCTTGCCGACACCCATGTCAGCCAGACGGTCCTCGGACGCTCCGGCGAACTCCGCGGGGTAGTCCATGGCGCCGACGCCGACGATCGTCCCCTGGCCACGGGTGAGGCGGGGCACCGAGTGGCGGGTGCCGATGCCGCCCGGGTTGGTGAGCTGGATAGTCACGCCGCTGAAGTCGTCCATCGTGAGCTTGCCGATACGGGCACGCTTGACGATGTCCTCGTAGGCGTCGACGAATCCGTCGAAAGTGAGCGTCTCGCACTCGCGGATGGCGGCGACGACGAGATTGCGGGCACCGTTCTTGCTGACCATGTCGATGGCCAGGCCGAGGTTGATGTGCTCGGGGGTGACCAGGACGGGCTTGCCGTCGACAACCTTGTAGCTGTTGTTCATCGACGGATGGGCCTGGACTGCCTTGACCATCGCCCAGCCGATGATGTGGGTGAAACTGATCTTGCCCTTACCGCGGGACTTCAGGTGGTCATTGACCATGGCCCGGTTCTCGAACATGAGCTTGGCGGGCATGTCGCGCACCGTCGTGGCGGTGGGGATCTCCAGCGAGATGTCCATGTTCTTCGCGATGGACTTCTGGGCCCCCTTCAGCGGGTGCTCACCGGCGGCAGGCGCCTCGGCGGGCCCCTTCGGTGCCGGAGGTGCGACGCGTTCCGGGATCGGGTTAACCGATGCAGAAAGCGACTTCTTCGGGGAGGCCGGCGCACTCTTCGGCGCGCTCTTGGTCTTGTTCTCGACGGAGCCTGTGGCCTTCGTGGCCTCTGCGGCCGGCGTGCTCTTCGTCTCGGCGGTCTTGCCGCTGTTCCCGGAGGTCGTGGAGCTCGGGGACGGTGTCCCCGAGGCGTGGTCAACCGTGTCCGGCCGCTTGTTGAAGAGTTCCCGCCACTCCGGATCAACGGACTGGGGGTCTTCCTTGAACTGCTGGTACATCTGGTCGACCAGCCATTCATTTTGGCCGAAATTGGTGCTGTTCACAGCAGGTCCTCGCCTCATTTCATGATGTGGTCAATCTCGACGCTCCACCCTACTACAACACCGCGGACGGTGAATCCGTCGGGGTCAGGGACGAAACAGGCAGATGAGGGTATGTTTTCAGTAACTTGCTCGACGTAGTGTGACGGACGTCCTGTTCTGTCGGCAAAATGACCGTTTTCCGTCTCCGCTGCAGCGGCGGAACTGGGCTAGCATGGGGGAGTTCCGGTAGGCGGGCCGCGTGAAACCGGCGCGTGCTGCACAACGTATGGATTAGGTACCTAGGAGGCACCCGCCATGGGGTTCTATGAGGATGTTGCAGAGTCCCTGGATTCGGAGGGGATCGAGTCCAGGGTCAATGACGGTACCCTTTTTGTGCCGGTCTCCTCGGATCTGGAGATTCAGTTCGTCGAGATCGAGGACGGCGTGCCCGGCGGCCTGTCGGCGGCGAATGTCTTTCTCGCCATGGCCGATGTGGCGGAGGACGACGAGGATTTTGAGGCTGCACTGGTCGGAGTGGTGTTCTCCGTGGATGACGCGGTCGCCACCGTCGCACGTCATGTCGCCACCGACCTTGTGGTGGGTGTCATCCGTGACTTGATTGACGGGACTGACTCGCGGATCGTCGATCTGCAGTTTGAGCAGGATGCCAGCGACGCTCTCCGTGTTTCCGCGGAGATCGGGGAGAGTTCTGAGCTGGTTGTCACCCTTGACGGTGAGTCCGTGGAGCCGACTGCCCATGTCGAATTCATCTCGCTGGGGGAGGGCTTCGAGGACCTGATGGATCAGGCGATCGCCGACGTGTGGGATGACGGGGCCCTGAGTGAGGAGTATTCGGAGATGGAGCGTCAGGCCATGTTCCGCGGTCTGGTCGCCAATGTCGCGGACATGTCCGAAGAGGTCCTCGACCTGGGACACTACACCGATTTTGACCGGCTCTTCGATGTCCTTGCACTCGCGCAGACCCAGGCGGCCCACTGGGAATCACTCCTGGTCCCCCTGGAAACGCTGTGGGAGGACGATGTTGCCGGGGACGGCCCGTCCGGGGACGAGGAGACCGACGAGGATTCGTGACCTGGTACCCCGGGACCCGGCCACGGCCGTTGCACGGTTCCGGTCAGGCCACGTTATCGCGCCTGGTCCGGAGTCCGTGTCCGTGGCTGTGCGGGTGGGAACGGCCCGGCTCTCCATGTGTCAGGGCGTGCCACGTCCACTCCAGACGTCGGCCGTCGGAGGTCGGCTCGCCGCATACGTCCTCTGACAGCCAGGGCAGGCAGTCACAGTCGGCGAGTTCTCTGTTCCTCGGATGGTCAGCGCAGTCCGGTGGGAGCAGTGTCCTACGGAACAGCGAGTGGACGTCGACCGTCATATTTCGTTCTGACCCGCTGAGTTCGGAGGGCGTCGCGAACGCCGTCAGCGTGACCAGATGGCATACAGCTGGGGGTGGGTAGTCCAGTGCACCGGAACCGGTGAGCCTGCGCCACATCACCGGCGAGACCCGGTGGCGTGACAGGAATACCTGTGCGGGGCCTGTCGGCAGTGCGACCTGCAGTGAGGGAGCCTGCCAACCCGGTGTCACCTGGATCCGGCTGCGAGGATGGCGTAGGACGCCCGCGCACCGGTCGGCTGCCCGGCGGACGGAGGGGGAGGGCCTCAGGGTGCTGAGCGGCCGCCGCATGAGGGTGCGGAGAGACACTGCGGGCGCGGTGGTGTTGTCGGTGTTGTCGGGGTTTGTCATGTCCCGGGACGTTACGGCCGGCGGTGGACACGAGGATCGACCGACCTGACCCTATCGAACATCCGTTCGATAGGGTTGTGGGTCAGAACAGCTCCGTCGGTGTGAGCCGCCGCGGGAAGACCCGTGGCCGGGCGCCGGCGATCTCCTCGACAATGCGGATGACCTGGTTGGAGTAGCCGTATTCGTTGTCGTACCAGACGTAGACAACCAGGTTGTTGCCGTCAGCGATGGTGGCCAGTCCGTCCACGATGCCGGCGTGGGTGGAGCCGACGAAGTCGGTGGAGACAACCTCGGGAGACTTGATGTAGTCGATCTGCTGGCGGAGGTTGGAGTGCAGCGCAACCTTGTGGAGGTAGGTGTTGACCTCGTCGCGGCTGGTGGCGTTGTCGAGGGTGAGGTTCAGTACCGCCATTGACACGTCCGGGGTGGGCACGCGGATGGCATTGCCCGTGAGTTTGCCCTCAAGCTCGGGGAGAGCCTTGGCGACGGCCTTCGCCGCCCCGGTTTCCGTGAGCACCATGTTCAGTCCCGCTGCGCGGCCACGTCGGTCGCCCTTGTGGAAGTTGTCGATGAGGTTCTGGTCGTTGGTGAAGGAGTGGACGGTCTCCACATGCCCGTGGCTGATGCCGTACCTGTCGTTGATCACCTTGAGTACCGGGGTAATGGCGTTTGTGGTGCAGGAGGCGGCCGAGAGGATGTTGTCGGCGTCACCGTCGGTGATGTCGGCATGGTTGATGCCGTAGACCAGGTTGCGGACGTCGCCCTTGCCCGGGGCGGTCAGCAGCACCTTCCTGACCCCCGGTGCCGTGAGGTGCTGAGACAGTCCCTCGCGGTCGCGCCACCGTCCGGTGTTGTCGACGAGAACCGCATCCGTGATGCCGTATGAGGTGTAGTCGACCTGTGCCGGATCGTTGGAGTAGATGACCTGGATCGGTGTGCCGTTGGCCCAGATGATCTCCTTGTCGGTGTCGACGGTGATCGTCCCGTCGAAGGCTCCGTGGACGGAGTCGCGACGCAGCAGGCTGGCACGCTTCTCGAGGTCGTCGTCACCGTTGCGCCGGACCACGATCGCGCGCAGACGGACGCCGCCGTATGCGGCTTCGCGGGCAATGAGGATACGTGCCAGCAGCCGGCCGATCCGTCCGAAACCGTAGAGCACCACGTCGGTGGGCTCTTTCTCGGAGTGACCGCCGACGACTTCGGCGAGCTCGCGTTCGAGGTAACTGCGCAGGCTCCCCGCAGAGGCCCCTTCGGCCTCGTACCCGGTCGCCAGACGGCCGAGGTCGATGGATGCCGTCCCCAGGTTCATCTCAACGAGTTCCTGCAGGATGGGAAGTGTTGAGCTCAACGGCAGTTCACGGTCTGTGACCAGTCGTGCGTAACGGTGTGACTTGATGACGTCGACACCGGTGACATTGATGAGCAGTCGTCCGAAGACGGACGTCACGACATTGTGTTCGCGGTGCAGTCGAGACAGCAGGGGAAGGATCTGTTCGGCGAGCAGAATGCGCGAGTTCCAGTCGCTCTGGGAATCGGGGGCCTGTGCACTCATGGGCGGGGGAGCTCCTTGGGGTGATGGGCTGGGAGGGGGTTGACTATCCCCGGTAAGGGGGTAAAAGGACACTACAAAGGTAGGTTAACGGGCCGTCAGACACCTAGTCGGACGCCGTTTCGTCCCCCCGGAGTGAGGTGGCCGCCCGGACTGCAGCGGCGCGTCGACGGGCAAGGGGGTAGAAGGCGGTCATGATCACCAGGAAGATGACGCCGGCCCACAATGCGGAGTGGTACTCGTCCATCCAGACCATGGTGCCGAACGTGACGAGAATGACGGCGATGGCGAAGTACTGGCCGACAGGCCACAGAGGGACCGGGAACGTGAGATTCCCGGAGGTCGCACCCTCCTTGCCACGCGACCGGTACCGACTGCCGAGATGGGCGAGCAGGATCATCAACCACACGAAAACCGTGGCGAAGGTCGCCAGTGCCGCGATGTTCTGGAACATGTCGGCAGCGGTGTCACTCGCCAACTGCAGGGCGACGCCGACCAGCAGCACGACGAGCATGACACCGATCGTCGTCACCGGCACACCCCGGTGGTTGAGGCGGGCGAAGATTCTCGGCGACAGACCCTGGCGCGCCATGCCGAAAACCACTCGCCCGGCCCCGTAGAGGTCGGAGTTGATTGCGGAGAGGGCGGCGGAAACGACCACGACGTTGAGGGCGGCAGCCGCCCATCCGATACCGAGACCGCTGAAGATCTGGACGAACGGCGATTCCTCACCGGTGATGTCGCGCCAGGGAATTACAGCCACGATCACGAGAATCGCGAGAATGTAGAACAGCAGGATGCGCATCGGCACCGTGTTGACTGCCTTGGGGATTGTCTTCTCGTGGTCGGCGGCCTCGCCGGCTGTCACGCCGATGATCTCTGTCCCGCCGAAAGCGAAAAGAACAAGAATGAGTGCGCTGAAGACACCGGTGATCCCGTTGGGGAACAGGCCGCCGTCGTTCCAGAGGTTGTCGAATCCGGCGGAACCACCGGTATCGACGTTGAACACCAGAATCGCAGCGCCGCCGAGGATCATTGCGATGACGGCGGTCACCTTGATCGAGGTGAACCAGAACTCCAGCTCGCCGTACCAGCGGGCGCTGGCGAGATTCGCCGCACCGACGACGAGGAGCGCCACTGCGACCCATACCCAGCCGGGGGTCTCGGGGAACCAGAACGTCATGTACACCGTGATGGCGGTGAGATCGGCGAGACAGACGATGATCATCTCGAAGGCGTACATCCAGCCGGTGATGTACCCGGCCCAGCCGCCGAGATACCGGCGGCAGTACTCTGCGAAGGACCCGGGGGCGGGGTCCGCCACCGCCATCTCACCAAGTGCCCGAAGCATGAAGTAGACGACCGCCCCGCCGAGGAGATAGACGAAGACGACACCGGGCCCGGCGGCACCGATGGCGCCGGACGAGCCGTAGAAGAGGCCCGTACCGATGGCGGAGCCCAGGGCGATGAAATGTATGTGCCTGTGGGTCAGGGTGCGGCGTAACTGTCTCGGTCGCCGTGCGGGGGTGCTTGTGTCACTCACGGACTCACATATTAACCATCGAAGAGTCCTATATCACAGCACAGGGCGGCCGAATCGCTTTTGCGGCTCCGACAACGTACTGTGAGGTCAATGTCTGAAACTGAGAACGTGACCGGCGACGAGAAAATGCCGGAAACCTCCCAGTCGTCAGTACCTCAGGAGAATCTGCACGAGGATGCCGCCTCCCCGGTCACGGGGTCGCCGGACCTCGGTGACGTAGTGGGCGCAGAGATTCCCGAGAGCACTGTGGACGGGGACGTCACCGAGAAGAACATCCGAACAGAGAACGAGAAGACCGACGAGGACGCGGCCGACACCAACGGCTTCGATTCTTTGGGTCTACCGCAGAAGATCCTTGACGCCGTCGCAGGCGTCGGGTTCACCACGCCGTCGCCGATCCAGGCGTCCACCATTCCGCCCCTGATGGAGGGGCGGGACGTGGTGGGTCTGGCGCAGACGGGTACCGGCAAGACCGCAGCGTTCGCGCTGCCGGCCCTGTCGCGTCTTGATCCCCATCAGCGTACCCCGCAGGTCCTGGTCCTCGCCCCTACGCGAGAGCTCGCGCTGCAGGTCGCCGATTCCTTCGAGTCTTTCGCCAACCAGCTCGGCGGCATCAGCGTGCTGCCGATCTACGGTGGTGCCCCCTACGGTGCCCAGTTGTCGGGTCTCCGTCGTGGCGCACACGTGGTGGTCGGCACGCCGGGGCGCGTGATCGATCACCTGGAGAAGGGCAGCCTGGACCTGTCTGGTCTGCGCTTCCTCGTCCTCGACGAGGCCGACGAGATGCTCAACATGGGCTTCCAGGACGATGTCGAGCGCATTCTGTCCGACACCCCGGACGACCGCCAGGTCGCCCTGTTCTCGGCCACCATGCCGTCGGCGATCCGTCGCCTGTCCAAGCAGTACCTCAATGACGCTGCCGAGATCACCGTGAAGTCCACGCAGCGTACCGCGGAGAACATCGAGCAGGACTACCTGTACGTGACCTACCGCAACAAGCTCAATGCGTTGACCCGCATTCTTGAGGTCACGGACTTCGAGGCGATGATCCTCTTCGTCCGTACGAAGAACGACACCGAGGAGATCGCCGAGAAGCTGCGTGAACGTGGCTTCGATGCGGCGGCCATCAACGGTGACATACCGCAGAACCAGCGTGAACGCACCGTCGACCAGCTGAAGGACGGGCGTCTCGACATCCTGGTCGCCACCGACGTCGCTGCCCGCGGGCTCGATGTCGAGCGCATCACCCACGTGTTCAACTACGACATCCCGCGCGACACCGAGTCCTACGTCCACCGTATCGGCCGCACCGGTCGTGCAGGCCGGCACGGTCGAGCGATCCTGTTCGTGACCCCCCGCGAGGGTCGGTTGCTCAAGAACATCGAGCGGGCGACGAAGTCGAAGCTCAACGAGATTGAGCTTCCTGGCGTCGACAAGGTCAACGAAGCACGCAAGAACAAGTTCCACGCGTCGATCACCGAAGCCCGTAAGGGCAAGCAGGTCGATACGTTCCGTGAGCTGATCTCCACCTACGCCGAAGAGAACGAGGTCGACCCCACGGAGATCGCCGCCGCGCTGGCAGCGAAGCTGCAGGGCAAGGAGCCCTTCTACATGGAGGAGATCCAGGAGCCTCCGCGGCGGGACCGCCGGGACCGTAACGACCGTACGGACCGTCGGGACGGTTCCGAGGCGCAGTCCGGTGTCCACCGTCCCTTCAAGGAGCGGTTCAACAAGCAGGCTCCCACGGTCACCGACCGTAACGGGAAGTCCCTGTCTGTGTACCGCATCGGTGTCGGCCACCGTCAGCGTGTGCGCCCGGGGGCCATCGTCGGAGCTCTCGCCAATGAGGGCAACATGAACTCCCGCGATTTCGGCCGGATCAGCATCTTTTCCGAGCACTCCCTGGTTGAGCTGCCGTCGGATCTGCCGAAGGAAGTGTTCGAGTCCCTCGACCAGACTCGCATCTCCGGCAAACTGATCAACATCGAACCCGATCCCGGCGCCCCCGCCGGACGTCCGGCCCGGCACCGCCAGGACGGCGACCGCGACCGTGGCGGACACCGTGGCGGTGGACGCCCCCGTGGTGACCGCAGCGACCGTGGTGACCGCGGAGGTCGGGGACGCAACGACCGAAACGACCGGGGTGGACGTTTCGACCGTGACCGCAGCGACCGTGACCGCGGCGACCGCGGTGGCCGTGGCAGCTACCGCGGTAACCGTGGGGCCCGCCGGGACTGACCACGGGACAGTGGGGACTGGCCGTCAGTGACGGTCATATCCCGCAGGAGTGTCTCGCGGTGGTGGCGTCGTCGTCACTGACTGTCAGTCCGTAGCGTAGGCACACAGCGAGGTATCTCGCAGCATAGGCACAGCCGGCTTCCGAAGGGGAGCCGGCTTCTGCTGTCGGTGGAAGCCATTCGCCCAGGCTCCCGTCACTCTTCGCCTGGTTGGCGGCGCTCGCTACGGCGAGCAGGTTCAGCTCGAGGTCATTGGCGAAGGACACGCGCTCCGCACGGCTCCACGCCCATGCACCGTGGTCCCAGGCTGCGGACAGGGGGACGACGTGGTCGATCTCCACGTCGTCGGGCGAGAGGGGCTCACCGGTGTAGACATCGGTGATCTGGCCGCGAGGGGTGGGACAGGAACCGTCGTCGCCGGGGGAGCGGTCGTCGAAGGCGTGCAGCATGACGACGTGCCGGGTATCGCACTGTGCACCAGCCTGCTCCCCGGGATCCCCGCCGGGGTCTGTCCACCATTGCGCTGACCAGCCGCCGAAGTGATCGCGGGAGTAGTCGAGAACATGGGTACGCCGCGGCACGGTGGTGAGCTGCTCCAACGTCTGTGAGACGGTGACGCGGTCTGCGGCCAGCGGTACGGCGGACCTGTCGCCGACATGCCACGTGGTCCATGTGCCGAGGATGACAGCCAGCGCCGTGACAGCGGCAGCGGCGATGAAGGACGGGAACGACGAAACCGGCCGGGGGAGTCTCATGGATTAGAGAGACTCCCCCGACCGGCCCGGAGGTTCCCCGCAGGGGACAGTCAGAGGTTCTAGAGCTTACCCTGGGCAGACTCTTCCTTGACCTTGGCACGGACGGCGTTGAGATCGGCGGTGTCATCTCCGGCGGTGAGCTTGGAGATACGGACGGCTTCGTCAAACTCCGTGGTGATCTCCTTGCTCGGCGGCGACGTCGCAAGGGTCACGATGACCATGAGGATGACGTTGATGGCGACACCCGGGATCATCTCGTAGAGGTCGAACGGCTTGTCCATGACACCGAACTGCGGCAGGCCGCCCCAGATGAAGGCCACGATGGCACCGGCGATCATACCGGCTGCGGCACCCTGGGCGTTGAGTCGGCGCCAGTAGAGCGCTGCGACAACCACCGGGCCGAAGGAGGCACCGAAGCCGGCCCAGGCGAATTCGACGAGTCCGAGGATCGCGGAATCCGGATCCAGTGCGACCAGAGCGGCAATGACGGCCACGATGACGACCATCACGCGTGACAGGTTCTTCAGCAGCGTGTCCGAGGCGTTCTTGTTGATCAGGCCGGCGTAGATGTCCTCCACCAGAGCCGAAGCGACAACCAGGAGCTGAGACGAGACGGTGGACATGATGGCGGCCAGGACCGCGGTCAGAACCAGTCCGGCGACCAGCGGATGGAACACGACCTTGCCCATGTCCAGGAAGATGGTCTCGTAGTTCGTGGTGTCGGCGATGGTCGCGTCGGCGTTCTGGGAGAAGAAAACGGGAGCGGTGATCGCCACGAAGACCGTGCCGATGAGGCACAGGAACATCCAGCTGACGCCCCAACGACGACCGGACACGGCGTCGGACGGCTTCCTCATCGCCATGAAGCGCACGATGATGTGCGGCTGCCCGAAGTAGCCCAGACCCCAGGCCAGGTTCGAGATGATGATGATGAACGCGGCCCAGCTGGTGGTGTCTGTGAACTGGAACAGGTTGTAGAAGTTCGAGTTCGGGCCGAGAGCCTCATCGAGTCCGTAGGCGTTGTCGACCTGGAACGTGAAGATGTCACCGGGGTTGTCGAGCGAGATGATTGCGAAGACCGGGACCAGGATCAGTGCCACGAACATCATGGAGCCCTGCACCACGTCGGTGTAGGACACGGCGAGGAAACCGCCGACGAAGGTGTAGATGACCGTCACCGCACCGATGATGAGCAGACCGGTGAGGTAGTCACCGTTGAAGGTGGACTCGAAGTAGCGGCCGCCGGACACCATTCCGGAGGAGACGTAGAAGGTGAAGAACACCAGGATGATGATGCCCGCGACGATACGCAGGGTATGGCTGTGGTCGCGGAGCCGGTTCTCGAAGAACGACGGCACCGTGATGGAGTTGTTGGAGACCTCCGAGTAGCTACGCAGGCGCGGTGCGGTGAACTTCCAGTTGAACCAACAACCGACCAAGAGGCCGACCGCCATCCAAATCTCGGAGAATCCCGACATGAACAGGGCTCCGGGGAGGCCCATCAGCAGCCAACCGGACATGTCGGACGCGCCGGCGGACAGTGCTGCGACAAATGGGTGGAGGCCGCGGCCTCCGACCATGTAGTCCTCGTACTTGTCTGTCTTGGTGAAACTCCAGACGCCGATGCCGAGCATCACAGCCAGATAGATCACCATGGCGATAATGAACCACGTTTGTTCACTCACCGTGGGCCTCCTCAGTAGGTGGTAGCGGTAGATTGTTCAGAATTAGCAGCTGCCATCCCCGGAACGGAGACGGCGTCACATCAGGTTTCCATGTTGCGGCGTCGATATCCAGTTGCCGGTCCACTGAATCCGAATGTTCCGTCCAGCATCTTGCCAGGTTTGTGCAGGTCCTGTCAGCGTTCTCCCCATACGGCAGCGGCGAGAATCTTTCGTGTCCGTCCGGCGTGGTACACAAGGAGGGTGACGGAACACCAGGTACATCTCCTCTGGCTCGCGGGCCGGGGCCTCCACGTATGGGCGGAGCAGATCGACGGCCACGTGGTCGTCGTCGATGCGGCGTCCATCGCAGCGGGAGATCTTCCTGAACCGCTCCGGGAGGTGATGACGTCACGTCCTCTGCGACGTCGGGACGCCGTCCGCGTTGCTACGCCGAAGGGACGTATCCGTTCTCTGGACCTTCCGACGCAGGCCTACACCCCGGACCAGGCGCTTCCTGTTCTCGGTATGCTCTCGCACTATGTGCACTCATGCGGAGGGGTCGGGACGGAGGCAGGGGGGAGCCCTGTCACTGCCCCGAGTGGACTGAGTCCGGAGGCATTGTGGCTCGTCCGCCTCTACGATCTGTTGCTCGATGCGGTTCATGCCGGTCGCGTGATGATGAAGATGCAGTTCACCGACGGACAGTGGTACCCCACCTGGTGCCTGTCCAGCAGTGGCGCGCACAACCGGGTGGTACGTGAGCTGCAGGCCACGGCACCTGCGGTGCTCACCCTCAACGGTGGTCCGGACACGCTGCTGCGCGCCGCAGACGAGTTGGTGCACTGGATGTGTGTCCGCCTGCTGCAGGACCGGGCCGAGGTGGTCGGAGGTGCACCGGAGAACCACTTCATCTCGTCGCTGTTCACCGGGGAGGCGGATGCGCGGGCGAATCCTGTGACGGCGGAGGCCCTCAACACCTGGCGGGCCTCGGCGCGGCAGGCGTCGACCAGGATGGTCCTCTCGCTGGAGGAACCGGATTCTCTCGCCGGGGCGGTGTCCGGTAGTCCCGACGAGGG
Source organism: Corynebacterium glyciniphilum AJ 3170 (assembly GCF_007673095.1). Classification (GTDB taxonomy): domain Bacteria; phylum Actinomycetota; class Actinomycetes; order Mycobacteriales; family Mycobacteriaceae; genus Corynebacterium. Next base: position 125,374 of record NZ_VDYZ01000003.1, on the reverse strand, counting down.
GGAGCCCGACCGTGCTGAACCGCGGTGGCGACTGGAGATCAGGATGTCCGTGGACGACGGTCCTGCCGAGCCGATCCCCGCTGCGGAAGCTACGGAGTCGCTGAGGCGTTCGCTGCGCGAGGGGTTGGACCAGGCCTACCGTGCCTGGCCTGAGCTCAGACAGTTCTCCTCGGCCGTGGAGGCGTGGCTCCGGACAAAGGTGTGGTTCCCACCGACGTCGTCCTTGACGGGGCGTCCCGAGAAGGACCGGGTGGTCTACCTTGCCTTGACCACCGATCAGGTCGAGAGACTGCTCGTCGACGGCGCGACGTCGCTGACGGCAGGTGGCACTGAGGTTCTCGTACCCCGGGCATGGTCGGTGGTACGACCAGAGGTGCGGGTGAAGGTCACTCCGGTCGGCCAGGGGCCGGGGTCCGGGAAGATGGGCCTGGAGCAGGTCCTGTCGTTCGACTGGTCGGTGTCCGTTGACGGAGAACCGCTCAGCGCTTCGGAGATGTCCACATTGATGACCACGGCGTCGTCACTTGTCGAGATCCAGGGACGCTACGTCCGCCTCGACACACACTCGCTCAGTGTGGCGCGCAGCTACTTCGCGAAACTCCGCGACGCCGGGGCAGAGAACGACGAGGGGACAGCGGAGCTCACGCTCGCTGACCTTGTCGACGCGCAGTTGACGTCCGTCGCCGACGGGACTCCGGCGGCGAAGGCGGGGGACATCACCGTCGACGCCGACGGATGGCTGGCACGGATGGTCCGTTCGTTCTTCCCCGCGCCGGGGGAGGAGGACCAGCGTCCGACGATTGCACCGCCGGAGATCATAGAGGTGCCCGCCGCTGTCCGGACGCCGCTCCGAGACCATCAGCGTCGGGGCCTGAACTGGCTGGTCTGGATGTACCGGCACCGGATCGGGGCCATCCTCGCCGACGACATGGGTCTCGGTAAGACCCTCCAGGTTCTCAGCCTTCTTGCCTGGGAGCGGGAGGCCGGCGACTGTGACGGGCCGACACTGGTCGTCGCCCCGACGTCTGTTCTGGACACGTGGCAGAATGAGGTGGCCCGCCACGTTCCCGATCTGACAGTGCTCGTCGATCACGGTGCGAAGAAGGTGGCCGGTACCGAGTTCGTGGAGAAAGCGCAGTCGTCCGATCTCGTGCTGACGACGTACGGGACCGTGAGCCGTAACCCGGACAGGTACTCCGGGCTCGCCTGGGGGCGGGTCGTCGTCGATGAGGCGCAGAACATCAAGAACCCCGGCACCGCCCAGAGCAGGGCGGTCCGGGCGATCAGGGCGGGCCACCACCTGGCGTTGACGGGGACTCCGGTGGAGAACCGGCTCGCGGAGCTGCATTCGATCCTCGACTTCTGCAACCCCGGAATACTCGGCAGCGCCCAGGCTTTCCAGAACCGGCTGGCCATCCCCATCGAGAGGTACCAGGACGGCGATACCCTGGATCAGCTCCGTCGGTTGGTTGAACCGTTCATTCTCAGACGGGTCAAGAATGACGAATCGATGGGGTTGAACCTTCCGGAGAAGCGGGAAGTGATCGACACCGTCCCGTTGACCGAGGAGCAGGCGGCACTGTACGAGGCCTACACGAAGAGTCTCGAACAGCGGATCGCCGAGGCTGAAGGTAAGGGCCGCAGCGGCATCATTCTCGGAGCCCTGGTGCGGATCAAACAGATCTGCAATCATCCGGCCCACTTCTCGGGGGACGGGTCAGGGCTCCTGAAGAACGGCCGCCACCGGTCGAAGAAGGTTGAGCGTTTGTTCGAGATCATCGAAGACGCCCTGGCCCGCGACCGTAAGGTACTGGTCTTCACCCAGTTCCCGTCCTTCGGGGAGATGCTGGTCCCTGAACTCCGACGACACTTCGGGGCGCTGGACGAGGGCGTTCCCGTCCTCCACGGCGGGCTCAGCAGATCGGCACGGTCAGCCATGGTCGACGACTTCCAGTCCGACGGCGGCCCCAAGGTCATGATTCTGTCGACGCGTGCAGGAGGTACCGGGATCACTCTCACCCGCGCCAGCGTGGTCGTCCACATTGACCGGTGGTGGAATCCGGCTGTCGAGGATCAGGCCACAGACCGTGCGTACCGCATCGGGCAGGGCAGGGATGTGACGGTCCATAAGCTGGTGACCACCGGTACGCTGGATGAGCGGATCAATGACATCCTCAGTTCGAAGCGGGAGCTGGCCGGTGACATCGTCACCAGTGGTGAAGGGTGGATCGCCAGCCTCAATGACCAGGATCTTGCCGAGCTCTGGCAGCTCAACCGGTCGTCTGTCGCCAGGGAGACCGCCGGAGACCACAGAGCGACTCCGGTGACGAACCACGCAGGAAGGACGGGCGACGACGATGGTCGATGACAGGCGCCGACGCCGCGGCACAGACCGGAAACGCGTCGGCATACCGCAGCCCGAATGGGGTGACAACGTCGTCTCCGCTGACTTCACCCGGGGCCGCGACAGGTCCGCGACGAAGCGGAGAACGCCGTCGTCCATCCAGTCGACCCCGCCGCGGGTGCGTGGGGTGGAGAAGCCGCAGGAACCGGCCACGGAGGTGGAGGAACGGTCCTCGCCGACGGAAAGCTGGTCGGCCGGCCAAGTGATGCGGACCGCGACTGCGCTGGCGGATTCGGCTCGTCTCTCACGTGGACGCACCTACTTCCGCAGCGGGAATGTTCTCCGTATCGACTACGAACTGGGGCAGGTCAACGGTCTCGTCAGTGGCACCCAGCTTGAACCGTTCGAGGTGCAGATCCGTTGGCGCCCGCTGACCCGGCGCCAGATCGACTTCGTCGTCGGAGAATGCGGTGACCACCCGGAGAGCGTCCGTAACCTGTTGGCAGGACGGCGACCCCAGTCGTCGATAGCCACCGTCCTGTTCGGCGTTGAACACTACATCGATTCGTTCTGCTCCTGCCCGGACCATGCGACATTCTGTAAACACCGGGTATGTGTCGCCTATGCACTCGCCGCAGAGTTCACCGGCGACCCTTCGGCTTTCCTGGCGTGGCGCGGTATCGACATGGACCGACTCCTCGAGACCGTCGACGGAGGGGACGGAGGTGAGGAAAACTCCGACACCCCGACCGGAACCCCGGGCGAAACCGACGACGACCGGGAAGTCACGTACTCACCGACGGAGTTCTGGGGGGACCCCGGGGATCTTGCCGTGTGGGAGCCGCTGGAGGTCGAATTCGGACTGGAACTCGGCGACAGGTCCGCCCGGGACGCGGCACTGCGCAAGTTCAGCTGGAACAACGCCGACCAACTGCGGGTCCTCGACACCCTGACGCGGTGCTTCGAGGCGTTGACTGTGCTCGACGGCCCGGCCGGTGGTGACGACGGGGATGGGCAGGAGTTCGAACGCGAACCGTGGCTGTCCGGGCCGGATGATAGTAGTGGTCACCATGACTGATTCCTCGCGGCAGCTACCGACGACGCCTGATCCCGGCGTGTTCCGGTTCCTCCATACCTCGGACTGGCAGTTGGGTATGGACCGATGGTTCCTCGGGGAGGAGGCGGGGCCGCGCTACCGTGAGGCGCGTCTCGCGGCAGTGGAACGGTTGTTGGGCGTCGCAGGGGCGCGTCAGTGCGCAGCTGTGGTCGTGGCGGGTGACGTCTTCGACGACAACCTTGTTGATCCGGTGACCTGGCGCCGCACAGTGGACATCCTCCGCCGGAGTCCGGTACCGGTGTTTCTCCTCCCGGGAAACCACGACCCGTACGACGCGGCCAGTGTCTACCGGTCGAAGGAGTTCGACGGGCTCGCACCGGCGGTCCAGGTGCTCAATGACAGCCGACCGCGGGCTGTCCCTGGCCGTACGGACAGCTCTCCGGCAGCGGAGATCATCGGGGCACCGTTGTTGTCGAAGTACATGAGCACCGATCCTGTGGCCTCCGTGCTCGCCCGGGAGGCGGAAGCCGGGGGGCCGGGCCACACGGAGCGCACAGGGGAGCAGACCGTGAAGATCCTCGTCGGCCACGGTGCCACCGAATCACGGTCGTCCGGGGAGGATCCCGCCGTCATCGATGTCGATGCAGCAGCCAGGGCCTGTCGCGACGGTGTCATCGACATGCTGGCCCTGGGGGACACCCACTCCGTCACATCCCTGCACCCCGACGGGACCGTCTGGTACTCCGGGAGCCCTGAGGTGACCGACTTCCGGGAAGAAGGAGGCGGTGGCGAAACGAAGTCAGGATATGCCCTGGTCGTCGACATCCTGCCTACCACCGGGGAGAATGCCGGTCGGGCTCCACAGGTCAGTGTCGAGGAGGTTAAGACAGGTCGCTGGAGATTTCTGGCGCTTACCGCACAGATCAACAGCAGTGAAGACGTGGCCGAGTGGATCAACAGGCTCGAGGATATCCGGGACAAGCGCACGACGGTCGTGAAGTACGCCTTGGCCGGATCAGTTGACTTGGCTACCGCCGCCGTGCTTGACGAGGAACTTGACCGCATCGCTCCGGCTTTCGCAGCTCTGTACCCTCGTCGTCGGCTGATGGACCTCCACGTGGTCCCCGGGGACGAGGAACTGGCGCTCGCCGACTGGCCGGGGGTGGTGGGTGCGGCGGCCCGTGGACTGGCCGAACGCGCCTCCCACGACGACGCCGACGCCCGTGACGCATTGCGCCTGTTGTACCGGCTCAGCGCACAGAAGGGGAACTAGGACGAACATGCTGAACTTCAGGTCACTCACCCTGTCACACGTGGCAGGTGTCAGCCATGCCCATCTCGAGTTTCCCGAAAGCGGCGTACTGGTCGTGCACGGACCCAACGAGGCGGGGAAATCGACCCTGCTCCGTGCGGTCCGCCTCCTGCTCGATGACACCCCGACGAGTTCCCGGAGGCGGGACGTCAAGGCGTTGAAGGACGTCAGCGTTGACGAGCCGACCACGATCTCTGCCGAGCTGGTCGTCGGAGAGACCGAACTACAGCTGACCAAGGCCTTCAACAAAGGAAGCGGACGTTGTGAACTGCGGGTCACAACGCCCCGGGCGGAAAGCCTGACCGGAAGGGAAGCGTCGGACCGGTTCGCCGAAATCATGCGGGGGGAAGTCGACACCGACCTGCTCGACGCGCTGACAGTGGAACAGGGGGCGAGTCTCGACCAACTCGCCGCCGCCGGTCTCGGACCGCTGGAGAGGGCGCTGAACAGAGACACGGCGGAGGAATCTGAGGAATCTGATGACAATGACGGTGTCGGCACCGCCGATGCCGACGGCGGGGGAGCGGCCGCCCTGGTGGACAGGATCGCCACGGAGAGGTCGCGCTACTTCACTCCGGGTGGAAAACCGTCGAAAGAGTACAAAGCGGCCGTGGACGAACACGCGGCCGCGCTGGAGGAGCATACCGCAGCAGAAAAGGCCTATGACCAGGCGCAGACACTGATCATCGAATTGGAGCGTCTGCGCGCCGAGAAAGAGACCATCGCGCAGCAGGAGCCCGACGCCCGGGAGAAGGCGAAAACCGCAGCGGTCGACGTGGAGAAGGGACGGGAACGACAACGCCGACTGGATGAATGCCGCGCAGGATTGACCGGCGCACAGCAGAGACTGGAACTGGCTGAACAACGGCTCCAGGTGCGTCGGGACCGTGTCACTGAGCTGACCGACGCCGTGGACCGCCACGACAAGGCCACCGCAGAGGCCGCTGCGGCCTCGGACGCCGCAGAAGGTGCACAGCAGCAGGAGGCCGAGCTACGGACGGCGCTGACACGCGAACGTCGGCAGGCCCGCACCACGACGGCGTTCATCCGCTACCTTGACGCGGTCCACCACCGTGACACCGTGGCAGAGACGCTGCAGACACTCCGGTCGAAACAGACAGAGGCCCGCGGCATTGCGGAGAAGATCACCGACACCCGTGAACTCATCGACCAGAATCCCGTCACAGCGGAGGCGGTCGAGACGGTGCGACGCGCCGACGCCGATCTGACCAGGGCGGAGAGCGTCCGGGACGCCTCGGCCACGCTGATCGAGCTGACCGGGGTGCAGGGTGGACGGTTCTCCGTTGACGGAGGCGAGTACGAACTCGGTGAGACCCCGCAACAACTCCGCGTCACCTCCCGACGCACACTGCAACTCGGCGACTTTTCGCTCACGATCACCCCGGCACAGGGGGTCGGGGGGCCGGACGGCAGCAGTGACCTCACCGCCGACGTCGACAGTGCGACGGCGCGTCTGCAGTCAGCGCTCGCCGGCGCCGGCGTTGACACCGTCGAGGCGGTGACACGGAAAGCCGAGACACGCCGGCAGCTCCAGACCGAGCTCGCAGAACTCAGAATCAAGGTCAGCCAGGCGACCGGCGGGCTCGGACTGGAGGAACTCGACAGGAACATCAAGGAACACGACCTGCAGCACCGGCGGGCGGAACAGGCGGTGTCCGCGGCCCGCGAAGCCCTCGACGCTCTCGACACCGGGGACCCGGACAACGAAGTTGAACTGCCGGACGCCGAGACCGCAGACAAGGAGGAGCTGCTTCAGGACGCCGAAGCGTGCGAAAGCCGCGTCGACCGGCTCCGCGAGGAACTCGACACCCTCGCCAGAACCGGAGCGGCAGCAGTCCTGAACAGCCGGCTCGAGGAACAGAAACGGGCAGCGGCCCGGGTGGCGGAACTCAAGGCGGCACTGGAGGGACTGCGGGCGGACGTCAGCGACGATGACCTGCGAACACAGGTTGACCAGGCGCACCGTGAGGTAGAGGATGCGACGGCAAAACTGGAGGGACTGACCGCCGAACTCGATCCCTCCGTCAGCGACCTCGACACCCTTGAAGGACTCCTGGCGGGAGCGGAGTCGAGGGTGAGGACCTTGCGTGACCGTGCCGACCGGGTCAGTCATGAGATCTCGCGGGCGAACGGCGCGCTGGGCGAGCACAGCGGCGTAGCCGAACGACTCGAAGCGGCCTCCGCACGACTCCAGCGGGCACAACGGACCGAAGAACGGGTCGCACGACAGGCGCAGGCGGCGGATACCCTTCACCGTGCCGTCCAGGCCGCGCGGGACGACGCGCGGCGCCGCTATGAAGCCCCTTACCGCGCTTCCGTGGAAAGCCTGGCCAGGACACTGTACGGCCGTGCCGTCAGTATCGAGTTCGACGAGGACCTCAGTATCTCGCGCCGGGTTCTGGACGCCACCGCGCTTGACGCTGCACAACTGTCCGGCGGGGCGAGGGAGCAACTCGCCATCCTCTCCAGGCTCGCGGTCGCGGACATCATCGGGCGTGGTGAAGGAGTCCCCGTCGTCATCGACGACGCACTCGGTTTCTCCGACACCGCCCGGATCCACCGGATGAACGTCGTGCTCTCACAGCTGGCGAGGACGAACCAGATCATCATCCTCACCTGTGATCCGGCACGGTTCGACAGTGTCCCCGGGGCGACGGTGACCTCCATGGCAGAGCTGCAGCGCGGGTAGCGGGGGAGACCCTTTAACCACCGCGGGGGCATACAGAAAGCGGCCCGACCACCATCAATGATGGTGGTCGGGCCGCGCAGTGTGCCCCCGAGACGATTCGAACGTCCGACCGCTGGTACCGGAAACCAGTGCTCTATCCCCTGAGCTACGGAGGCAATGCGGTTACTATAGCACCGCGGGTCCACGGCACCGCAAAACCCCCGCACGGGACGCGATTCGCGGAGTGTTCACCCCTCCTTGTTACTCTCGTGGGTTGTGACTCCAGCTGAACTCGCCTCCATCATCACCGAGACCACCCGCACCGTCCTGACGGAGCATGATCTCGACCCCACCGTCGCGCCTGACCTGGCTACCGTCGAGCGTCCCCGAAACCCGGAACACGGCGATTACGCCACCAATATCGCGCTGCAGACCGCGAAGAAGGCGGGAACGAACCCCCGCGACCTCGGCACCTGGCTGGCCGACGAACTCAGCCGCGTCGACGGTGTTGACGAGGCGTCCATCGCCGGCCCGGGGTTCATCAATATCCGGCTTGCCGCAGACGCACAGGGCAAGCTCGTCGCCGACATCATCGAGGCGGGGGATTCCTACGGCACCGGTGACGACTACGCAGACCAGCGCATCAACCTGGAGTTCGTCTCCGCCAACCCCACCGGGCCCATCCACCTCGGAGGCACCCGGTGGGCGGCCGTCGGCGACTCGCTGGGCCGTATTCTCACCGCCCGCGGTGCCGCGGTGACCCGCGAGTACTACTTCAACGACCACGGCACCCAGATCGACCGTTTCGCGCGCTCACTGGTGGCGTCGGCGAAGAACGGACCTGCCCCGGAGGACGGTTACGGCGGAGAGTACATCTCCGACATCGCACACCAGATCATGGAGGCGACCCCGGACTGGGCCGACCACGACGACGCCACGGTGCAGGAGATCTTCCGCTCCCAGGGTGTCGAGCTGATGTTCGCGCACATCAAGCAGACCCTGGCCGAGTTCGGTACGGAGTTCGACGTCTTCTTCCACGAGAATGCACTCTTCGAGTCCGGTGCTGTGGACAAGGCGATCGTCACGTTGAAGGAGAACGGCAACCTCTACGAGGCTGACGGTGCGTGGTGGCTGCGTTCCTCGGAGTTCGGTGACGACAAGGACCGGGTCGTGATCAAGTCGGACGGCAACGCCGCCTACATCGCCGGTGACATCGCCTACATCGCCGACAAGATTGACCGTGGGCACAACCTGTGCATCTACATGCTCGGTGCCGACCACCACGGCTACATCGCCAGGCTGAAGGCAGCGGCCTCCGCACTCGGCTACGACTCCGACCAGGTCGAGGTGCTCATCGGCCAGATGGTCAATCTGGTGCGTGACGGAAAAGCCGTGCGCATGTCGAAGCGCGCCGGCACGGTGATCACACTCGACGACCTCGTGGAGGCGATCGGTGTGGACGCGGCCCGCTACGCCCTGATCCGCACCTCCGTCGACTCGTCACTGGACATCGACATGGGCCTGTGGGCGAGCGAGACCAGTGACAACCCGGTCTACTACGTCCAGTACGGACATGCCCGTCTGTGTTCGCTGCAGCGGAAGGCCGCCGATATCGGCGTCGGTCTCCCGGAGGACCTGTCCACACTGGATTTCTCCCTTCTCGACCATGACCGGGAAGGCGACCTCATCCGCACTCTGGGCGAGTTCCCGGGCGTCGTGGCCACGGCGGCGGAACTGCGTGAACCTCACCGTATCGCCCGGTACGCCGAGCAGTTGGCGGGAACCTTCCACCGCTTCTACGACTCCTGCCAGATTCTCCCCAAGTCCGACGAGCCGGCCGGTGACGCCACCGCCCCGGTGTTCCTGGCGCGACTGGCGCTGGCGGAGGCCACACGTCGCGTCCTCGCCAACGCCCTGGGGCTGCTCGGCGTCTCCACCCCAGAGAGGATGTGACCCGCCCCATGGATCCCGACGTTCATCTTCCCCAGATTCCGCTGCGCAAGCGCACTGAGACCCTCGAGGACTTCAACAAGATCCCCGCCCATGTCTTCCCCGCCTCCTCCGGGCGGGCGGAGGACGGTGAACTGGTCATCGCCGGTAACCGCGTCACACACCTGGCTGATCAGTACGGCACGGCCGTGTTCGTCATGGACGAGGCCGACTTCCGTGCGCGGTGCCGACGTCTGGCCGGTGCGTTCGGTGGCGGCGAGCGGGTGCACTACGCGTCCAAGGCATTCCTGTCACGTACGGTCTGCCGGTGGGTCGACGAGGAGGGACTCGCACTCGACGTGGCCAGCCACGGAGAACTCGCCGTCGCACTGGCCGCCGGTTTCCCACCTGAGCGCATCACCGTGCACGGAAACAACAAGAACCACGAGTTCATCACCGCCGCCGTCCAGGCGGGGGTCGAGCTTGTCGTCATCGACTCCCTCATCGAGATCGACCGGGTCGCCGAGATCGCCCGGCGGGAAGGACGGGTCCAGGACGTTCTGGTGCGGGTGAAGCCGGGAGTCCACGCCGACACCCACGAGTTCATCGCCACGAGTCACGAGGACCAGAAGTTCGGCTTCTCGTTGGCGTCGGGTTCCGCAGAGAACGCCTGCCTGTCCTGCCTGTCCACCGACGGGCTGCGACTGCGGGGCCTGCACTGCCACGTCGGTTCCCAGGTGTTCGAGGCCGACGGCTTCGCGCTGGCGGCGGACCGTCTCCTGGGGCTGTGGGCACGGCTGGTCAGCGGCAAGAAGACCGCGAACGTCGATGTGTCGGCCCTGGACGTCCTCGACCTCGGGGGCGGTTACGGAATCGCCTACACCCCGGACCAGGAGGCGCTCGATGTCGAGGCGGTCGCCGGTGACCTTCTGTCCCGCGTCGCGGCGAAGGCGGCGTCCTACGGGGTCAACGCGCCGGTGGTCAATGTCGAACCGGGTCGTGCCGTCGTCGGACCGTCGGCCGTCACCGTCTACCGGGTCGGTACCGTCAAGGACGTCCATACCGCTGATGACACGGTCCGTCGGTACATCTCCGTGGACGGGGGGATGAGCGACAACATCCGGCCGGCGCTGTACCAGGCGGAATACGACTGCCGCCTGGCGAACCGGTTGGCTACCGGAGACCTTGTCTCCACCCGGGTGGTCGGCAGCCACTGCGAGTCCGGTGACATCCTGATCAATGACGCGCTGATGCCCGACGACATCGCCCCAGGTGACCTGCTGGTCATCCCCGCCACGGGCGCGTACTGCTACATGATGGCCTCCCGCTACAACATGATGACCCGTCCACCGGTGGTTGTCGTGGCGGACGGGGAGTCCCGGGTGATGATCCGCCGGGAGACGGTAGAGGACGTGCTCGCGCTGGAGAATTTCTGATGGTTTATCATCGGGAAAACGAACTTTCATATGACAGACCCCACACGAGACAACTTCGGGAGAGTAATGGCTGATCAGGCTGACAACAATGCCGCCGCGCCCACCGTCGGCGTAGCGCTGCTGGGTATGGGGACCGTGGGTACCGAGGTCCTGCGCATCCTCCAGGAGGACGCGCAGGACTTCACCGCCCGCACCGGTGGACCCATCGAGGTCCGCGGTATCGCCGTGTCCGACCTGTCCAAGCCCCGCCCGGGTGTCCCCTCCGAACTGCTCACCGATGACGCCTTCGGTCTCGTCAACCGCGAGGACATCGACCTGGTCATCGAGGTGATCGGCGGTATCGACTACCCGCGTACCGTCGTGCTGGCCGCACTGCGTGCCGGCAAGTCCGTGGTGACGGCGAACAAGGCACTCGTCGCCGCACACGCCAGCGAGTTGTCCGAGGCCGCGGACTCCTCCGGGGCCGACCTGTTCTTCGAGGCCGCCGTCGCCGCGGCGATCCCCGTGGTCGGGCCGCTGCGCCGTTCCCTGGCGGGGGACCGGGTCAACCAGGTGATGGGTATCGTCAACGGCACCACGAACTTCATCCTCGACGCGATGTACAAGCGTGGTGCGTCCTACGACGAGATGCTTGCCGAGGCCACCGCCCTCGGGTACGCCGAGGCGGACCCGTCTGCTGACGTGGACGGCTACGACGCCGCTTCCAAGGCGGCGATCCTGGCGAACCTCGCGTTCCATTCCCCGGTCGGCAGCGATGACGTGCACGTCGAGGGAATCCGCTCGATCAACGTCGCCGACATCGAGGCAGCCAAGGCCGCGGGCTGCACCATCAAGCTGCTGGCCATCTGTGAGCGGCTCGTCGACGACCAGGGGCGGGAGTCGGTCTCTGCCCGTGTTTACCCGGCACTGATTCCCCTGGACCATCCGCTGTCCAGTGTCAGCGAGTCCTTCAACGCCATCTTCGTCGTCGCGGAGTACGCCGGACGTCTGATGTTCTACGGTAACGGTGCCGGTGGTGCCCCCACCGCCTCGGCCGTACTCGGTGACGTGGTCGCTGCCGCACGCAATATCGTGCACGGCGGACGTGCCCCGGGCATGTCGACCTACGCCAACCTGCCTGTCGGTGATTTCGGGTCGGTGCGTACCCGCTACCACGTCGACATGGTCGTCGACGACCGCCCGGGTGTGCTGGCGGAGGTCGCCTCGACGTTCTCCGTGCAGGGTGTGTCGCTGAAGACCGTCCGGCAGGAGGAGGCGGGCGACGCCGGGGCACGACTGGTCGTCATCACCCACCACGCCGCCGAAAGTGACCTCGAGTCGACGGTGGACAACCTCAAGAACCTTGACGCCGTGAAGGCCGTCAACAGCGTGATCCGAATGGAAGGCAACTGATGACCGACAAGCGCACCCCGGTGCTCCACCACTGGACCGGCCTGATCAACGAGTACCGCGACTGGATGCCCTTCGCCGCGGACTGGGAGCCGGTGACCCTCAACGAGGGTGGGACCCCGCTGATCAGGGCGAACTACATTTCCGAGATCACCGGGTGCGATGTCTGGCTCAAGGTCGAGGGGGCCAACCCGACCGGTTCGTTCAAGGACCGCGGAATGACCGTGGCCGTGACGGACGCCGTCCACGCCGGTAAGAAGGTGCTGATGTGCGCCTCCACCGGCAACACCTCGGCTTCGGCCGCAGCCTACGCAGCACGCGCGGGCATCGCCTCGGCGGTGCTGATCCCCGAGGGCAAGATCGCCCAGGGCAAGCTTTCCCAGGCGGTCATGCACGGTGCGAAGATCATCCAGGTCCGCGGTAACTTCGACGACTGCCTGGAACTGGTGCGCAAGACCACCACCGACTTCCCGGAGATCGCACTGGTGAACTCGGTCAACCCGATGCGTATCGAAGGGCAGAAGACAGCCGCCTTCGAGATCGTCGACGCACTCGGTGACGCCCCCGATATCCACGCCCTGCCGGTGGGGAACGCCGGGAACATCACCGCCTACTGGAAGGGGTACTCGGAGTACGCCGAGGCGGGCCTGTCGACGAAGCGACCGGTGATGCTCGGTGTGCAGGCCGCAGGTGCCGCGCCCCTCGTCAGCGGAGAACCGGTGCTCGAACCCGAGACCGTGGCCACCGCCATCCGGATCGGTAACCCGGCGTCCTGGCACCAGGCCGTTGCCGCCAAGGAGGAGTCCGGTGGGGCGTTCCGTGCCGCAACGGATGAGAAGATCCTCGAGGCCTACCGTCTCATCGCCGCCCGCGAAGGCGTCTTCGTCGAGCCGGCGTCGGCGTCGTCGGTGGCCGGGCTGCTGGCCGCCCACGCAGAGGGGAAGGTCGACAAGGGGCAGCGCATCGTGTGCACCGTCACCGGTCACGGGTTGAAGGACCCGACGACTGCTCTGAGCGAGATGCCGGAGCCGACCCCGATCGACGTCGACACCAACGCGGTCGCTGAGGCACTGGACCTCGCATGATGCCCGGTTCGACTGCGCGCACCGGTGCCGCCGACACACCGGTGCGGACGATTGCCCCCGGCCGCCGGGTGACCGTGACCGTACCGGCGTCCACCGCGAACCTCGGTCCTGGTTTCGACACCCTCGGTCTCGCCGTCGGGCTGTATGACACCGTCGAGGTGGAGTCAACCGACGCTGGTCTGGATATCACCGTGCATGGGGAAGGTGAAGGCGAGGTTCCTCTCGACGAACGGCACCTCGTGGTCCGCGCGCTGCGTGCCGGTCTGCACGAGGCGGGCGTGAGTGTGGGTGGCCTGCGGATCGTGTGCCGGAACAGCATTCCGCACTCGCGTGGCCTGGGGTCCTCGGCGGCGGCAGCGGTTGCCGGCGTGGCGGCCGCCAGCGGACTCGCCGGCGGAGACCACCCGACCGGTGCCCTGGACGACGACACGCTGATCCAGTTGTCGTCTGCGTTCGAGGGACACCCGGACAACGCCGCCGCGTGTGTCCTCGGCGGGGGAGTGGTCTCGTGGACCAATATCCCGGTCGATGGCCGCAGTGCCCCCGAATACCACGCCGTCGCCGTCCCCGTGCACCAGGACATCTCCGCGACCGCTCTGATCCCGGACTTCCACGCCTCCACCGAGGCGGTACGCAGGGTCCTGCCGAGCGATGTGTCCCACCAGGACGCCCGGTTCAACGTGTCCCGTGCCGCGCTTCTGCCCCTGGCGTTGAGCTCGTACCCTGAGTTGTTGTGGGAGGCCACGCGCGACCGGTTGCACCAGCCGTACCGCGCGGAGGTTCTTCCGGTCACGACCGAGTGGGTCAACAGGTTGCGCAACCTGGGGTTCCCGGCCTTCCTTTCCGGAGCAGGCCCGACGGTCATGGTCCTGTCGACGTCCTCCGTCGACGCTCCACTGCTGGAGGAGGCCAGGGGCAGGGGGATCGCCGTCCTGGAGACCGGTATCGGACGACGGGCCTCGGTCGAGGTCGACTGACAGTCCGGGACCGGGGGCGGTACGACTCTCCCGGGGATGCCGGTGGTGCCCCTACGGCGCGTCTGTGGACGCGTCTGTGGGTGTGTCACCGGACGCGTCCTGCGGTTTCGGCTCGCCGGGACTACGCAGCTTGATCACGTCGAACTCCCCGGACGCCAGGTGGGCGCGGAGGTCCTTCTTGTCGAACTTGCCGACCGACGTCTTGTCGATCCGGTCGACGAAGGTCCAGTACTCCGGCGCCATCCAGCGGGGCACTTTGTCGGCGACCGCCGCAGCGAGTGCCTCCGCGGTGCGACGGTCGCGGTCGACGCCTGCAATGGTCACCACCACGGCGAGCGGGCGTTGGCCCCACCGTTCATCAGGGACACCGATGACCGCGGCCTCTGCGACCATGTCGGACTCCATGACGATGTTCTCCAGGATCGCCGAGTAGATCCACTCTCCTCCGGACCGGATGGTGTCGGTCTGGCGGTCATGCACGGTGAGGAATCCGTCCCGGGTGATCGTCCCGATGTCACCGGTGCGCAGCCAACCGTCGTCAGTGAAGCGTTCGGCGGCGTCATCGGAGTCATCGACGTCCGTGCCGCGGAACACGTGTGCGGCACCGCCCGCGGCGGATGCGGGGGAGTGGTGGTAGTCGGTGGTGACCCAGTTGCCGCGGACCTGTATCTCACCGCTTGACCGGTCATTGGGCTGCAGAGGAGTGCCGTCCTCAGACACCACACGGAACTCCATGCCGACGGGGAACCGGCCCTGGCTGTCGCGGTAGCGGCGTCGCGCAGCGCCGCCGACACCCACCGGGGTACGGGCGACCGTACCCACCGGCCCCGTCTCCGTCATCCCCCAGGAATGGACCATGTCGACGCCGTAGCGTTCCTCCCACGCGTCGATCAACGCGGGTGGCACGGGCGCACCGCCGGAGATGATCTCCTGCAGGCTCATCTTATCCGGTGGTGTGCGCTGGTAGTGCACGACGAGTTGCATCCAGACGCTGGGGGCGCCGTGGGCCATGCGTGGCATCGAGTCGGCGATGACATGTGCCAGGTGTGTGGGGCCGGCAACTCCTCCGGGGAAGACCAGCGGTGCGCCAGCCATGAAAGCGGCGATCGGGACACCCCAGCTCAGCACGTGAAAGACAGGGACCGTACAGAGGAAGCTGTGACCGTTACGGATGCCAAAGGAGTCGGGGGTGCGGAGATTCATCGCGTGCAGCCACATCGCGCGGTGGGAGTACACCACTCCCTTGGGCGCGCCGGTGGAGCCGGTGGAGTACAGCAGAGCAGCCGGGGCGGTCTCACTGACCTCAGGCCAGGTGTACGTGGTGGCGTAGCCGTCGAGGATCTCCTCGTAGCTGAGGACAGTGACGTCCCCGCGGCCGGCCTCGGTGAGGAGCGCGTGGAGATCGTCCCGTGCTTCGGCGCCACCGGTGCCCGTGACGATCACCGTGTGGATCTCCGGGCAGTCCGGCATCACCGGGGCGAGGCGTCGTGCCAGGCGGGGTGAGCTGATGATCACCCGGTCACCGGCGTGGTTGATGATGTGCACCAGCTGGTCCGCGACGAGGTTGGAGTTCAGTGGTTGCAGCACCGCACCCATCGACGTCACCGCGAACAGCGACTCCAGATGTTCGGTGATGTTGGGCATGAACGTCGCGACGCGGTCCCCGGGCCCGACACCTGCGATATCGGAGAGTGCATGGGCGAGGGCGGCACTGCGTCCCCCTATCTCACTGAACGTGGTGTCCTCGGGTGTTGCCCCGTAGTAGGTACGCACCGTCGTGGAACCGTGCACCACTCGTCCGTACTCGAGTACGGAGGCCATGGTCAGGGGGTACTCGCGCATCGTCGACGACGTGAGGGGCGCGGTGCTGGGGGCGGGGCCGGTGGTGTGACCGGGCTCTGTGCGGTGGGTGCCGTCCATGTCACCAAGGATAGGGGACGGGGCCCGCGTATGGTCGCACGGCCGCCGGGACACCGGCACGCCGGTGCGGATTAGGGATACACAGGCGGCCGGGTGGTAGCATTGACGCCGAGAACCGACCACCGCCATCCCGTCGGCCCTGAGGAGTCAGAGTCGGGAACCGGTCCGAGACGGTGGACGGTCATCCGGATTCACGGGAATCCACGCGGGAGCATTGCCCCGACAGCTTTATCCACCGGGCGCGATCATCTGCTCCGGTACCGGGGTTCCACAACAGTAGGCGGCACACGAGGTGCCGGTCCTGTTGCCCGCGCGCACCGTGGTATCCGTTCCACATATCGACGACTCACGAGAGCACGTCACCTTCCGTTGTTCTGCCGCTGTAAGGGACCGTGGACGCCTGTCGGGCGTGCACACCCGGCGTGGCGGGGATCGTCCTTCGGCTACTGCCGTCGGTCGACAGCAGGGGGAGGTGAACCGAAAGGACACCTGTGACTTTGCCGGACATCGTCTCCCGGGCACAGAACGACGGGCTTGCCTCCCTGAAACTGGCGGAACTCAAGCAGATCGCGACATCGCAGGGTCTGCGGGGGATCTCCGGAATGAGGAAGGGGGAGCTGGTCTCCGCCATCGCCAGCGCCGGGATCGGCAGCGGCCGTCCCGCAGGGGCTCAGGCCTCGGCACCTGCCGGAGCGGTGAAAGCCCCGGCAGAGGAATCTGCCTCTGAGCGGCCGAAGGAGGACCCCGCTGGAGCAGGTAACCAGGACAGGAAGAAACAGCAGGTACCCCAGTCGACGGCGGGCAACGTGGAGAACGTGAACAACGGAAAGAACGCCGACAGCGCCGGGAGCGCTGCCGACACCAGCAATGCCGAAGGGCGGGGTGCGGGGGAGCGCAACGCCCCGCATGACGGCAATGATCGGAACGACCGTAACGACCGTAACGACCGTAATGATCGGAACGACCGGTCTGAACGCCACGACCGGAATGATCGGAACGACCGGGGCGATCACGGCGACGAGGAAGGCGGTCGTCGGGGACGTCGGAACCGCAGGAATCGGCGGAACCGGGGCAAGGGGGATCAGGGGGGGAACCAGGGTAACCAGGAGAACCGGGAAAACCGCGGTAACCAGCAGAATGCCGACGACCGTGGCGGACGTAACCGCAATGACCGCGGCAACAGGAACAACCGGGGCGACCGCGGCGACCGGGGTGGCAGCCAGGGCGGCCAGAACAACCAGAACCAGAACAACGGCGGCGGCAACAATGAGCCGCCTACGCCGGTCGCCGGTATCCTGGACTTCGCCGACGCCAACACCGCGTTCATCCGCACCACCGGTTACCACGCCGGTGCCACTGACGTGTACGTGCCGATCCAGATGGTGCGCAAGTACGGGATGCGGCACGGGGATGCAGTCACCGGCACGATCCGGCCCGGTGCCAAGGCCCAGCAGGCCGGAGGCGGTGGGCGGGGGCGCAACCGCCAGAAGTACACGCCGCTGCACGCCGTCGACACCGTCAACGGGCTGGCTCCTGACCAGGCGGCGCAGCGACCGAAGTTCAACAACCTCACACCGCTGTACCCGAACCAGCGTCTGCGGCTGGAAACCGAGCCGAAGATCCTGACCACCCGCGTCATCGACCTGATCATGCCTATCGGCAAGGGGCAGCGTGCGCTGATCGTGTCCCCGCCCAAGGCCGGCAAGACCACGATCCTCCAGGATATCGCCAACGCGATCACGGTCAACAACCCGGAGTGCTACCTCATGGTCGTCCTCGTCGACGAGCGTCCGGAGGAGGTCACGGACATGCAGCGTTCCGTTCGTGGCGAGGTCATCGCCTCGACGTTCGACCGTCCCCCGAACGAGCACACCGCCGTGGCGGAACTCGCGATCGAACGTGCGAAGCGACTGGTGGAGCAGGGCAAGGATGTCGTCGTGCTCCTCGACTCGATCACGCGCCTGGGCCGCGCGTACAACAACTCTTCACCTGCCTCCGGTCGGATCCTCTCCGGTGGCGTCGACTCGAACGCCCTGTACCCGCCGAAGCGTTTCCTGGGTGCGGCCCGGAACATCGAGGACGGTGGATCGTTGACGATTATCGCTACGGCGATGGTCGAGACCGGTTCGGCCGGTGACACCGTGATCTTCGAGGAGTTCAAGGGAACCGGCAACGCGGAACTGAAGCTGGACCGCAAGATCGCGGAGCGCCGTATGTTCCCCGCCGTCGACGTCAACCCGTCCGGAACACGCAAGGACGATCTCCTGCTGGGGCCCGACGAGGCCCGTCTGATGCACAAACTGCGTAGGATCCTCTCCGCTCTGGATCCTCAGGCCGCCATCGACCTGTTGCTCAAGCAGCTGCGGAAGTCCAAGACCAACCGCGACTTCATGCTCCAGATCGCTTCATCCGCGCCGTTGGCAGGGGAGGACGACGATGAGTGAGTTGGCGGGATCGCCGTCGAAGGTCGACGACATCCTCTCTGAGTACCAGGGTCTTGAGATGCAGCTCGCTGACCCTGAGCTGCACAATGACGCGGCGGCAGCGCGGCGTGTGGCCAAGCGGTTCAGCGAACTCCAGCCGGTCATCCAGACCTACAACAGGCTCGTCGAGACCCGCGACGACTATGAGGCGGCGAAGGAGATGGCGGACGAGGACGCTGACTTCGCCGATGAGGCCGACCGTCTTGCCGCGGAGCTGCCTGGACTCGAAGAGAAGCTCACTGACCTGCTCGCCCCCCGTGATCCCCACGACAGCGAAGACGTCGTCATGGAGATCAAGTCGGGCGCCGGCGGCGAAGAGGCCGCTCTGTTCGCCGGGGAACTCGCCCGGATGTACCAGCGGTACGGCGAACGGCACGGTTTCACCTTCGAGATCCTCGATGTCAACGAGACGGATCTCGGTGGTGTGAAGGACATGACCATGTCCGTGCGGGCGAAGCAGCCCGGGCGCGACGGCGCGTGGAGCGTCTTCAAGTACGAGGGCGGTGTTCACCGCGTCCAGCGCATCCCCGTGACAGAGTCACAGGGCAGGATCCAGACCTCTGCCGCCGGTGTACTGGTGTACCCGGAACCAGACGAAGTCGAGGACGTCGAGATCGACGACAAGGACATCCGGGTGGACGTCTACCGGTCGTCGGGCAAGGGTGGCCAGGGCGTGAACACCACCGACTCTGCGGTGCGTATCACCCACCTGCCGACAGGCATCGTGGTCACCTGTCAGAAGGAACGGTCCCAGATCCAGAACCGCGCGCGTGCCATGCAGGTGCTCGCCGCCCGCCTTCAGCAGATGAAGGAGGAGGAGGCGGACGCCGCGGCTGCGGAAGGACGCGCAGCCCAGATCCGCACGATGGACCGCTCTGAACGCATCCGTACCTACAACTTCCCGGAGTCCCGGGTCTCGGACCACCGCATCGGCTACAAGGCGAACAACCTCGACGCTGTCCTGGACGGTGACCTCGACGCCCTCTTCGGTGCGCTCAGCGAGGCAGAACGTCAGACCAGGTTGGAAGCCGGGGAGTAGGTCCACGGTGGCGCTCAGTGGCGTGAGCACTGTCTCGGCGGCGCTCAGGGAGGCTGTTCCGGCTCTTGTCCGGGCCGGCGTCGAGTCCGCGGCACATGATGCACGTGTGCTCATGGCTGCGGCCCTGGAAGAAGAGACCGGGACGACGGTCTCCCCGCTGGACCTGGTCATGCGGGGAGGGGACACTGTGCCTGCCACGTTCACCGGGTTGTTGCAGCGACGGATCGCCAGGGAGCCCCTGCAGTGGATCCTCGGACACGGGTCAGTGATGGGGATCGATCTTGCAGTTGCTCCCGGGGTGTTCATCCCCCGTCCGGAAACCGATCTTCTCATCGACTGGGTGGCGACTGAGGCGGAGCGGCGTGTGTCGCGTCGGGAGCGCGGAGTGTTCTCCCGACTGCTGGAACCGACTCTGACCGTGGCCGACCTGTGCAGTGGACCTGGCACGATTGCGCTGGGGGTGGCCCATGAGCTGAGCGCCAGGGGGATTCCGGACAAGGTCTCTGTGCGGGTGATCGGCCTCGAGATCACCGACCAGGGAGTACAACTGGCACGCAGGAACGCCGGCTACTGGGTCGATGAGGGGCATGTCGACGCCCGGGTAGAGGTGTCCTTCCACCGGGCCGATGTTTCATCGTCGGCGGATATTGTGGCGCTCGGGCTGGTCAGCTCCGCTGATATCGTGGCCTCCAACCCTCCGTATGTGCCGGAAACCACCCCCGTGTCGCCGGAGGTGGCCCGGGACCCCCATAACGCGGTGTTCTCGGGGGAGGACGGTCTGGCTCTGATGCGTCCTCTGGCCGGGACCATCGAACTGGTTGCGGCCCCCAGTGCGGCAGTCGCCGTCGAGCACGACGATTCGACGGGGGAGGCTGTCCGGGAGCTTCTCACCGGAGCCGGTATCTCGGACCTGGTACAGCACTGCGATCTCGCGGGACGGGACCGGTTCGTCAGCGGGCAGGTGCACCGCGATCCCGGACATCGTCCGGTACGGGGCTAGAGTGAACGGGTCAGAGTTAGTGGCAGAACGAGATGAAGGGACGGACGGCGCAGACGATGGCACAGACCTACGACTGTTCTGACGACGAAGGCCGGGAAAGCGGCGTTGCGGCGGCGCTCAGCGCCGTGAAGGCGGGGAGGCTGATCGTCACCCCCACCGACACCGTCTACGGCATCGGCGCCGATGCGTTCGACAATGACGCCGTGGCTGCGCTGCTGCGTGCGAAACACCGTGGCCCCGATATGCCGGTGCCTGTCCTCATCGGCTCCTGGGACACGGTGGCCGGGCTGGTCCGCGACTACAGCGAGCCACTACGGTTGCTCACCGAGGCATTCTGGCCCGGTGGGCTGACCATCGTCACCCACCAGGCCCCCAGTCTTCCGTGGAATCTCGGAGACACCCGGGGGACCGTGGCGCTGCGCATGCCGCTGCATCCGTTGGCCATCGAACTCCTCCAGCAGGCCGGGCCGATGGCGGTGTCCAGTGCCAATATCTCAGGCAGTCCGGCCGCACTCACGGCAGGGGCGGCACGCGAGCAGCTCGGTGACTCGGTCTCGGTCTACCTCGACGCCGGCGAAGCCTCCATCGGGACGGCGTCGACGATCGTCGACCTCTCCGGACACCGGCCCCGCATTCTGCGCGACGGTGCCATCGGTGCTGACCGGGTCGGCGAGGTGCTCGGGATCTCGGCCGCAGCTCTCCTCGACGACGGCTCCGCACAGGGGCACTGAGGATGGACCTCTACGCGGCGTCCTGGTCCGGGGTGGGTGTGCCTTTCCGGGAACTGGCGCTGATCCTTCTCGTCGGCCTGGTCACCACGTACCTGACCACCGGAGTCATCAGGATGCTGATGCTCAGGTTCGGGCGGTTGGCCGCACCGCGTTCACGGGACGTGCACACGGTGCCGACTCCGCGACTCGGCGGGGTGGCGATGTTCACCGGTTTCGTCGTCGCCGTACTCGTCGCCAACCAGCTGCCGGCGCTGACCCGTGGTTTCCCGCCGGTGACCCCCGACATGGTGGCGGTCGTCGCCGCGGCGTTCGTCATCGTGATCGTCGGAGTGGTCGACGACCTCTTCGACATTTCGTGGGTGCTGAAGCTCGGTGGCCAGGTGGCGGGGTCAGTGGTCATGAGTCTGGCAGGGCTGTCGTGGTACCTGATCTACTCGCCGTTCGGGAGCGGCACCACCTTGATTCTTGACCAGGTCCAGTCAACGCTCTTGACCGCGCTTCTGACTGTCGCCATCATCAACGCGATGAACTTCGTGGACGGGCTCGACGGCCTGGCAGCCGGTCTCGGAGCGATCGCCGCGACAACGCTGTTGATCTACTCGCTGACGATCCTGCACGACCAGGGTGGCACGGTGAGTGCCTACCCGCCCGCGATGATCTCAGCGGGTCTGCTGGGGGTGTGCCTGGGATTCCTGCCCCACAACTTCTCTCCCGCGCGGATCTTCATGGGGGACTCCGGGTCGATGCTGATCGGCCTGCTGCTTGCCGCGGCGAGTGTGTCAGCCTCCGGACGGATCAACATGGCGCTGTACGGCCCAGCCGACTTCCTGGCGTTGATGACGCCGGTGCTCGTCGTGATCGCCGCCCTGTTCATCCCCATGCTGGATCTGCTGATGGCTGTGGTGCGCCGGCTGAAGGCGGGAAAGAGTCCCTTCGCCCCCGACAAGCAGCACCTGCACCATCGTCTCCTCCGGCTCGGCCACTCACAGAAGCAGGTCGTTCTGGTGCTGTACAGCTGGGTCGGAGTGGTGGCGTTGGGCGCTGTGGGATCGACGGTGCTGCCGCTTCCGATCGCCGCCATCGTTTTCGGTGTGGCTATCCTCCTGGCGACGGCGTTCACGGCCGTACCCCTGTGGCGCGAGCGAGGGGGGCACAGGCATGCTGCGGCATCCGGGTAGGCCACCGGCGTGGGGGACGGCTAGGCTGTAGCGCGTGACTGAGCAGAACAGCGAGCAGACGAACAATCTCCCGGATATCAACGAGTCCGACGGGGACCTGGCGGACCATCGACGCCCGCTGCTCAACGCGGCCCGTTCGGGCGCCGTCGGCCTCCTGGTGATCACCGTGATCTCCCTGGCATTGTGGGGGAACTTCCGTGGTCTCGAGGGGCTCTGGGGTGTCCTCATCGGGGCGGCCGTCGGTGGCGGATTCGTCCTGGCGACGGTGGCCGTGGTGCTGTTGACCTCGAATACCTCACCCCAGACCACGATGATCGTCACCCTGGGATCGTGGCTGATCAAGATCGTGGTCGTCCTCGGCATCCTCCTCGTACTTCGTGAGATGGACTTCTTCGACCATACGGCGATGGGCGTCACGGTTATTGCCGCACTGGTCGTCGCGCTGGGCGCGGAAACCATCGGCATCATCCGGACGAACGTCACGAACGTCTGACCCGGGGGTGAATACGCGCACCGGGGCGGGGCGCGTCGTCTGTTGTGGGGGATCGGGGGGAGTTGGTTCGCGCACCTGCGCGGACGGCTGGTATGCTCTCCTGCGGGTAATCAGGTAGGCGGTCCCGCGTAGACACGCGTGCCCGCGAGTAAGCCTGGTATATCACCCCCGGTACCGTGCGGATGTGCGACGGAGTCCACGGTTCCGGGAACTCCTGACATCCTCCATCGCACCGCCTGACCACAATCACGCGGCCCAAACCACGGGAGAGAACGCTGAGCGTTACAACCTTGGCCATGAAGGGCGAATTCCACGCGCCTTCTATGGAGCATGAATTCTTCCCGGGGGAAGTGGATCCCAGCCAGCTCTGGTTCAGTGATTTCGCGAACGGCATCTTTGCGGTAGACCGCCTGATGATCATCCGTCTTCTGATGATCGTCATCCTGGCGGCCTTTTTTCTGTATGCCTTCCGTAAGCCGAAGCTGATCCCGAGGGGTGCGCAGAACGTTGCAGAGTACGCGGTCGACTTCGTCCGCGTGCACATCGCCGAAGAGATCCTGGGGAAGAAGGAGGGCCGGCGGTTCCTGCCGATCATCGGCACCATCTTCTTCGTGGTCCTCATCGGCAACCTGCCTGCGATCATTCCGGCGTTGAACATCTCCGCCAATGCGAGGGTCGGCATGCCGATCGTCCTGGCGGCGGTGGCCTACGTCGCCATGATCTACGCCGGTGCCAAGCGTTACGGCTTCGGCAAGTTCGTGAAGTCCTCCGTGGTCATCCCGAACCTGCCTCCGGCGCTGCACCTGCTGGTCGTCCCGATCGAGTTCTTCTCCACCTTCGTCCTGAGGCCGGTCACCCTGACCATCCGTCTCATGGCGAATATGCTGGCCGGCCACATTGTTCTCGTGCTGCTGTTCGGCGCCACGAACTTCTTCTTCTGGCAGCTCAACGGCTGGACGCTGTTGGCCGGAGGAACGCTCGTCGCCGCCATCGCCTTCACTCTGTTCGAGATGCTGATCATCTTCCTGCAGGCCTACATCTTCAGCCTGCTGACGGCGGTCTACATCGAGCAGTCGCTGCACGCGGACGAGCACTGACCCCCGACATCCACACATAAAATTCTCGCCCCGCCTACCGGAACCACAACAGTGGACCCGGGTGGGGCACCACGAAAGGGAATGGAATCCTCATGAACGACCTGCTGCTCCTCGCCCAGGACACCACCACTAGCTTCGAGGGTCTCGGCACCATCGGCTACGGCCTCGCTGCCATCGGCCCCGGCGTCGGTATCGGTATCCTGGTCGGTAAGACCGCAGAGGCCATGGCTCGCCAGCCCGAGATGGCCGGCCAGCTGCGTACCACGATGTTCCTGGGTATCGCCTTCACCGAGGCCCTCGCCCTCATCGGCCTGGTCGCCGGCTTCCTGTTCTAGTGTGCGGTGCTCCGCAGGGAGCACTGTGACAAGACCTTCACACTCAAGAGCGAAAGCTGGAGACTATGACGAACTACCTCATTCTGGCGGCCGAAGAGCTGCCGATGGAGCAGGAGATCAATCCTCTGCTCCCCAAGTCGTATGACATCGTCTGGTCCCTCGTTAGCTTCATCATCATCTTCGTGATCTTCTGGAAGTTCGTTCTTCCCAAGGTCAAGCAGGTCATGGCTGACCGCACCGACCAGATCGAGGGTGGCATCGCACGTGCCGAACAGGCACAGGACGAGGCCAAGGCCGCGCTGGAGAAGTACAACGCGCAGTTGGCCGAGGCCCGCACCGAAGCTTCCCAGATTCGCGACGACGCCCGCTCACAGGGTCAGAAGATCATCGCTGACATGAAGACGCAGGCGACCGACGAGTCCAACCGCATCATCGAGTCCGGCAACAAGCAGCTGCTCGCGCAGCGCGAAGCCGTCGTCTCCGATCTGCGTAAGGAGATGGGGGAGAACTCCATCAACCTCGCCGAGCGACTGCTGGGCGACCAGCTGTCGGACGACGTCAAGCGTTCCGGTACGATCGACTCCTTCCTCGCTGATCTCGACAGCGTCGGATCGGGGAAGTGAGGCCCGTGCACGCAGCGAGCAGAACAACCCTGGACCAGCTGACTGAGTCGCTGGACGGTGCACTGTCCGGTGCCACCGACACCGCCGCCGCCGGCGCAGCCACCGGTTCCGAGCTGTTCGAGGTCGCAGACCTCCTGGACAGCGACCGGTCCCTGCGCACGGCGTTGGTGGACCAGACTGTTCCGGCCGACCGTCGCGCCGCACTGGCCGACGGGCTGCTGGCGGACAAGGTCTCCGAGACGACACGCGAGATCGTCTCGCAGGTCGTCAAGGGCACCTGGTCCAACACCCGGGACCTGCGCCACGGGCTGGTCGAGCTGGGCCGCCGTGCCCTGCTGCGTGCAGCCCATGAGCAGGGCCAGCGCGAGAAGGTCGCCACCGAACTCTTCGACGTTGCGCGTCTCCTTGAACGGGAGCCGGAACTGGAGATGCTGCTGGCGGACCGTCTCGCGTCCGGAGAGAAGCGTCGGGAACTGCTGGCGAAGGTCCTCTACGGACACGTCAGCGCCATCACCGAGGCGCTCGCGCTTCAGGTGGTCGGTCGCCCCGTCGCCCGTCCGGTCGAGGACCTTGACGCACTGTGCGATTTCGCAGCTGGCTTGGACGGACGTCGGGTTGCCCGCGTCCGTTCCGCCGCAGCGCTGTCGGAGGCGCAGGAGCAGGCACTGGGCCAGAAGTTGGAGAAGATCTACGGTTCCGCGATGTCCGTCCATTCCGAGGTTGACACCAGCCTCCTCGGTGGAGCGGTCATCCGGGTCGGCGACGAAGTGATCGACGGCAGCACAGCTGGAAAGCTGGAGCGCATGCGTCGGGCACTGGCCTAGCCCCCGGATAGAACCTCGATCGACAAGATAATTCATGTAATGCTGGAAGACGATACCGAGAGCAGGAAGAACATGGCGGAGCTTACGATCTCCTCCGATGAGATCCGTAGCGCGATTGCGAACTACACCTCAAGCACTTCCGCGGAGGCCTCCCGTGAGGAGGTCGGCGTGGTTACGATGGCAGCGGACGGCATTGCCCAGGTTTCTGGTATGCCCTCCGTGATGACCAACGAACTGCTTGAGTTCCCCGGCGGCGTCATCGGAGTCGCACAGAACCTCGAGACCGATTCGATCGGCGTCGTGGTGCTGGGCAACTACGAGTCGCTGAAGGAAGGCGACGAAGTCAAGCGGACCGGCGATGTCCTGTCCGTGCCGGTCGGCGAGAACTTCCTCGGCCGGGTCATCAATCCCCTGGGTCAGCCCATCGACGGTCGCGGGGACATCGAGTCCACCGAGACCCGCGCCCTGGAGCTGCAGGCACCGTCGGTGCTGCAGCGCCAGCCGGTGCACGAGCCGATGCAGACCGGCATCAAGGCCATCGATGCCATGACCCCGATCGGCCGTGGTCAGCGTCAGCTGATCATCGGTGACCGTAAGACGGGCAAGACCTCCGTCTGCATCGACACCATCCTGAACCAGCGTGAGAACTGGGAGTCCGGGGATCCGACGAAGCAGGTGCGCTGCATCTACGTCGCGATCGGCCAGAAGGGCTCGACCATCGCCTCGCTGCGTCAGACCCTGGAGGAGCAGGGTGCCCTGGACTACACGACCATCGTGGCAGCCCCGGCCTCCGACTCCGCCGGTTTCAAGTGGCTCGCACCGTTCGCCGGCGCGGCCCTGGGTCAGCAGTGGATGTACGAGGGCAAGCACGTCCTCATCATCTTCGACGACCTGACCAAGCAGGCTGAGGCCTACCGAGCCATCTCCCTGCTGCTGCGCCGTCCGCCGGGCCGCGAAGCCTACCCGGGCGACGTCTTCTACCTGCACTCCCGGCTGCTGGAGCGTGCGGCGAAGCTGTCCGACGAGGAGGGCGCCGGCTCGATGACCGCACTGCCGATCATCGAGACCAAGGCCAATGACGTCGGAGCGTTCATCCCCACCAACGTCATCTCCATCACCGACGGCCAGGTCTTCCTGGAGTCCGACCTGTTCAACCAGGGCGTCCGTCCGGCGATCAACGTCGGTGTCTCCGTCTCGCGTGTGGGTGGCGACGCCCAGACCAAGGGCATGAAGAAGGTCGCAGGTAACCTGCGACTGGACCTCGCCGCCTACCGCGACCTGGAGGCCTTCGCAGCCTTCGCGTCCGATCTGGACGAGTACTCCAAGGCCCAGCTGGAGCGTGGCGAGCGTCTCGTCGAGCTGTTGAAGCAGCGCGAGACCGAGCCGCAGGCTGTCGAGGACCAGATGGTCTCCATCTTCCTGGCTGGCGAGGGCGAGTTCGATACGGTCCCCGTCGAGGACATCCGTCGGTTCGAGGCTGAGCTGTGGGAGTACCTGCACGCCAACAACGCCGACGTCTACGAGCAGATCAACGGCGGCACCCCGCTGTCGGACGACTCGAAGAAGACCCTCGTGTCCGCCACCGGCGAGTTCAAGCGCGGTTTCCAGTCCACTGACGGAACCCCGGTCATCAACGAGCCCGAGGCTCAGGCGCTGGCCGACGAAGATCTCGATCAGTCCCAGATCACCGTCTCCCGCAAGAAGTAGGCGCGGGTAACTAAGACGATGACTGCACAGACCGAGTACACAGAAGAAGGGAGGTAGCAGCGATGGCAACACTTCGCGAACTGAGGGGTCGGATCAAGTCCGTCAACTCGACGAAGAAGATCACGAAGGCCCAGGAGCTCATCGCGACCTCCAAGATCACCAAGGCGCAGGCTCGCGTGGACGCGTCCCAGCCGTACGCCGACGAGATCACTCGGGTCATTCAGCGTCTCGCATCAGCATCCTCACTGGATCATCCGATGCTGGACGTGGAGGCGGAAGCCAAGCGTGCGGCTATCCTCGTCATCACGAGTGACCGCGGCATGTGCGGTGGCTACAACCACAACGTGCTGAAGAAGACCGCCGAGCTGCGCAAGCGCCTCGAGGGAGAAGGCAAGGACGTCGTCCTCTACGTCGCCGGCTCCAAGGGTGTGACGTTCTACAGCTTCCGTGGTGACGACGTCGCCGGATCCTGGACAGGTTTCTCCCAGGATCCCGTCTACTCCGCAACGCACGATCTTCGCCGTCATCTCATCGAGGGCTTCACGGCCGGCGATGAGGGCACGGTGCAGTGGCGCGACGGACTGAATGCCCCCGAGAACACCGAGGTCGCGGGCTTCGGTGAACTGCACGTTGTCTACACGAAGTTCGAGTCGATGCTGACGCAGACGCCGCAGGCGATCCGCATGCTGCCGATTGCGACCCAGATGGACGACGAACCGCTCAACATCGGCGAGGACATGCTGTCTGACGGCGACGATGCGGTGTCCGCCGAGGTCGACTTCGAGCCGGACCCGGATTCGCTCCTGAAGGCGCTGCTGCCGCAGTACGTCTCCCGGAGCATCTTCGCGCTGATGCTGGAAGCTGCCGCAAGTGAGTCCGCTGCTCGACGTACCGCAATGTCCGCTGCGACGGACAACGCCACCGCGCTGGTCAACGACCTTTCCCGTGTCGCCAACCAGCTGCGTCAGGCAAAGATCACCCAGGAAATCTCAGAGATCGTCGGTGGCGTGAACGCGCTCGCCGACAGCGGAGAAAGTGACTAACTATGACTACAGCTACTGAGGTGCAGCGCGACAGCGCGGCATCGACTGCTGCCGGTCGCGTGGTCCGAGTCATCGGACCGGTCGTCGACGTGGAGTTCCCGCGTGGCGCGCTGCCGGCACTGTACAACGCACTTGAGGTGGAGGTGACTCTGGAGGCGGTGGCCAAGACCATCGTCCTGGAGGTCGCCCAGCACCTCGGTGACAACATCGTCCGTGGTGTCTCCATGGCCCCGACCGACGGACTCGTCCGTGGGGCAGAGGTCACCGACACCGGTCGTCCGATCTCCGTCCCCGTCGGCGACGTCGTCAAGGGCCACGTGTTCAACGCCCTCGGTGACTGCCTCGACGAGCCGGGTCTCGGCCGCGACGGCGAGCAGTGGGGTATCCACCGTGAGGCCCCGAGCTTCGACCAGCTCGAAGGTCGTACCGAG
This sequence comes from Corynebacterium glyciniphilum AJ 3170, assembly GCF_007673095.1. Lineage (GTDB taxonomy): Bacteria > Actinomycetota > Actinomycetes > Mycobacteriales > Mycobacteriaceae > Corynebacterium. The sequence continues at coordinate 96,252 of NZ_VDYZ01000003.1, read as the reverse complement.
CTCATGGAGACCGGCATCAAGGTCATCGACCTGCTGACCCCGTACGTCAAGGGCGGCAAGATCGGCCTGTTCGGCGGTGCCGGTGTGGGCAAGACCGTGCTCATCCAGGAGATGATCACCCGTATCGCCCGCGAGTTCTCCGGTACCTCCGTGTTCGCCGGCGTCGGCGAGCGTACCCGTGAGGGCACCGACCTCCGCCTCGAGATGGAAGAGATGGGAGTCCTCCAGGACACCGCCCTTGTCTTCGGTCAGATGGATGAGCCTCCGGGAGTCCGTATGCGCGTGGCGCTGTCGGGCCTGACCATGGCGGAGTACTTCCGCGATGTTCAGAACCAGGACGTGCTGCTGTTCATCGACAACATCTTCCGTTTCACCCAGGCCGGTTCCGAGGTCTCCACGCTGCTGGGGCGTATGCCCTCCGCAGTGGGTTACCAGCCGACCCTGGCAGACGAGATGGGTGTGCTCCAGGAGCGAATCACCTCGACCAAGGGCCGTTCGATCACGTCTCTGCAGGCCGTCTACGTGCCTGCCGACGACTACACCGACCCGGCACCGGCGACGACCTTCGCTCACCTGGACGCGACGACCGAGCTCAACCGTGCCATCGCCTCGAAGGGTATCTACCCTGCGGTGGACCCGCTGACCTCGACCTCGCGCATCCTGGAGCCCGGCATCGTCGGTGACCGCCACTACGCTGTCGCACAGCGCGTGATCGGTATCCTGCAGAAGAACAAGGAACTGCAGGACATCATCGCCATCCTGGGTATGGACGAGCTGTCTGAAGAGGACAAGATCACCGTCCAGCGTGCCCGCCGTATCGAGCGCTTCCTGGGCCAGAACTTCTTCGTCGCCCAGAAGTTCACCGACATCCCCGGTTCCTTCGTGCCCCTCGAGGACACGATCGACGCTTTCGAGCGCATCTGCGACGGCGAGTTCGACGCCTACCCGGAGCAGTGCTTCGACGGTCTGGGTGGACTCGACGACGTCGAGGCCGCCTACAAGAAGCTCACCGAGAAGTAAGGGGTCACGCACATGGCTGAGATTGCCGCAGAACTGGTGGCCGTGGAGCGGATGCTGTGGTCGGGTCAGGCCACGTCCGTCACCGCACAGACCACCGAGGGCGAGATCGGCGTGCTGCCCGGCCACGAGCCGTTGCTCGGCCAGTTGGTCGAGAACGGTGTCGTGGTCATCCGGACCACTGAGGGCGAGACTCTCGTCGCCGCGGTACAGGGCGGTTTCCTGTCCGTGTCGACGGGGAAGATCACCATCCTCGCCGACTCCGCACTGTGGGCCCACGAGGTCGACACCGCTGACGCCGAGGCACGCGAGCGTGACGCCTCGACCGAGGAGGAGCGGGAGCTGGCACAGTCCGAACTTCGCGCCGTGAAGCGTCTGCAGGAGAGCTGACAGCCGCCACACCTGCCGCCGGGCCGGTCACCTCACTGAGGGTGACCGGCCCGGCGTTCGTCATGGGCTGTGACGGCTGTGACGGCTGTGACGGCTATGACGACTGTGGCGAAGTCCCGTTCTCTTTTGGTGCTGCCCCCGGCCGGCGGTAACATCGTCGGAAAGTTCGGAGGCGCAATTCCCCCGACGGACGACTACCGTCGGAGGATGACGACCGAGAAGGGGCGTACCTGGTGCTGTTGAACATTCTGATCACCGTCGTGGTGATCGTGCTCGTCTGCGGAGCAGTTATCGCAGGCGCGCGATTCCTCACCCTCCGCAGCCGGGGAATCCCCGTGGTGGTCAGAAGCCTTCCGAATCCGGACGGCAGGCACTGGCGCCACGGGGTTCTTGTATACGGGAGTGGGATCGCCAGGGTGTACAAGCTCCGGTCGGTCCGCCCCGAGTCGGATCTGCAGCTGAGCCGCCACCATACGGAGATCACGGACCGGCGCCCCATCACCCGCCGGGAAGCGGCGTTCCTCGAGTCAGAACTGCACGTGATGACCTTGCTCGACGGCCAGAAAACCTGGGAGGTCGCCCTCGACGACGCCGGGGACACCGCCCTGGTCTCCTGGTTGGAGTCAGCGCCGTCGGAACGGATGGTGCGGTCGGACATGCGGATGGCGCGGAAACGCGGGATCCGTTAGCTGTTCCGGGAGGGCAGCAGGGGCGGGGTGCTGCCGTCGGGACCGGCGGCTGATGGGGTAGCCTGTTCTGCATGCGTTTGGTCATCTGCCGCTGCTCCGTCGACTACGAGGGACGTCTGGCGGCCCATCTCCCCGAAGCCGACCGTCTGGTCATGGTCAAGGCAGACGGGTCCGTGAGCATCCACGCCGATGACCGGGCCTACAAGCCTCTCAACTGGATGACGCCGCCCTGTGCGCTGACAGTTGTGGAGTCCGACGACGTGCCCGCCGACATGGCGGAGCAGGGCGTCCAGTCTGTGTGGACCGTGGAGAATCCCAAGAAGGAGCGCCTCACCATCCGCCTCTGGAAGGTGTACTCCGACACGTCGCACGAACTGGGGGAGGATCCGGGTCTGGTCAAGGACGGCGTCGAGTCCCACCTGCAGGAGCTGCTGGCAGAACAGATCGACATCCTCGGGGAGGGGTACACCCTCGTCCGTCGGGAATACCCCACCGCAATCGGCCCGATTGACATCCTGTCGCGCGACGCCGACGGAAAGACCGTCGCGGTCGAGATCAAACGCAGGGGTGGCATTGACGGGGTCGAGCAACTCTCCCGGTACGTCGACCTGCTGAACCGTGACGAGCTCCTGGCACCGGTACAGGGAGTGTTTGCGGCGCAGGAGATCAAGCCCCAGGCGAAGACTCTCGCGGAGGACCGCGGATTCCGGTGCGTGACCCTGGACTACCAGGCGATGCGTGGTGTGGAATCCGACGAACTCCGTCTGTTCTGAGAGCGGGCACGGGGCGATGCCGAGGCGAAACAGGAGACAGGGGAGCCCGGAGCGCGACATGCGCCGGGACGGGGCGTCGTATCTCGGGACACGGCGCGAGGACGCGCCGTCCTGGGCCGGTGGCCCGTCCGGGTGGGCTGAATCGTATCTGGTGCGGCGTATCGGGTCTCAGTCGGCGGTGAAGTACTACGTGTGCCCGGGCTGTAACCAGAACATCCCGCCTGGGCTCGCACACATCGTCGCCTGGCCGGATTCACACCGTGGGGGCGACGACCGCCGGCACTGGCACACCGGGTGCTGGGAGCGGCGTCGGACCGGTCGGCGCTAAGATGGGGCGCCATGACGACACCGAATAATCCGGGACACCATCAGCAGGGCGGCCCCGCGACACCGAACCGTTTCGCGGCAGGTGCCGTGGACCTCGGCGCCGTGAAGGAGGCGGCGGACCAGCGTCAGCGGGCGGCTGAGCGGTCCAGGGAAGAAGCCGAGAGCGGGGTACGCATCGCGCGCAGTGCGACGATCACCCCCGAGACCTTTGAACAGGACCTCGTTGTCCGCTCGACACAGGTGGCGGTGATTCTCCTCCTGGGAAGCCAGCGCGCGGAGGGGTGCGCGGACATGGCCGCGGAGTTCACCCGCCTCGCCGAAGCCCAGGATTCCTCCGGGGAGCCGGTCCAGTGGGTCTTCCGCGAGGTCGACGTCGACTCGACGCCGGAGATCGCCCAGGCACTGCAGGTACAGGCGGTGCCTACGGTACTGGCGCTGGCCGGTGGCCGCCCGCTGACCAACTTCGAGGGGGTCCAGCCGGCGGAACAGATCGCCCAGTTCGTCGCCGCCGTGGTCCGCGCCGTCGACGGAAGGTTGCCGGGGCTTCCCGAACAACCGGGTGCCGGCGAGGACGCGGACACGGCAGGGGCTGACGGCAGCGACGGCAGTGGCGGCGATACCGGTGCCGGGGACAACGGCGACCCCCGCTTCGACGAAGCGGCCTCACTACTCGATGAGGAGGACTTTTCGGGGGCCACCGCTGTGTACGACAGCATTATCGCTGACAGCGCGGCAGAGCCGGAGACCGTTGCGGAAGCCCGGGCTGCGAGGGTGACGGCCGTTCTCCTGGAACGCTCGGCGTCCGGCGCCTCCGACGAGATCGACGACCTGTTGCTGGCTGGCGCGCGCGAGGAGGCGTTCGACACGCTCATCGAGCGCATCAGGACCAGTGAGGGGGAGGACCGTGACGCCGCGCGTTCGCGGCTCCTGGAGATCTTCTCCATGTACGACACTGCTGACCCTGAGGTCATCGCCGCGCGGACCCGGATGGCCTCCGCGCTGTTCTGAGCGCCGGACAACAGGGTCGTCGGCGACGGGGACCCCTGATCTGCCACCCGCGGTGCGGATAGGGCACGATGGGAAGGGTGAATGACACCATCATCTCGACTCCCGCCACCGCCGATGCCCTGGATGAGGACCTTGTCCTGGACCTTCGCGACGTCGCCATGGTCCGCAACGGACGACATGTCCTTCATCCGGTGACATGGCAGGTCGAGGTCGATGAACGGTGGATTCTCATCGGCCCCAACGGTGCCGGGAAGACGTCACTGCTGACGATCGCCGGCGCGCGCCAGTACCCGTCCTCCGGCACAGCGCGGATTGTGGGGGAGACGCTGGGGAAGACCGACGTCCGGGAACTCCGGACCGCTGTGGGGATGTCCTCGGCTGCGGTCGCGCACCAGGTCCCCGGGGACGAGAAAGTCATCGACCTCGTCATCTCCGCCGGCTATGACGTGATGGGGCGGTGGCGTGAGAGGTACGACCGGGGAGATGAACTCCGTGCCATGGAGATCCTCGAGCAGATGGGTGCGGTCCACCTCGGCGAGCAGAGGTGGGAGACACTCAGTGAAGGCGAGCGTAAACGGGTCCTGATTGCCCGGGCGCTGATGACCGACCCTGAACTCCTGTTGCTCGATGAGCCGGGGGCAGGTCTTGATCTGGGGGGACGCGAGGACCTGGTCGTGATGCTCGGCGAACTGGCGGCGGACCCGGACGCACCGGCGACGGTGATGGTCACCCACCACGTCGAGGAGATCCCCCCGGGATTCACCCACGGTATGATCCTCGATGAAGGGCGTGTGGTGGCCCAGGGGCTGCTCGAGGACGTGATGACCTCAGAGAACCTGACACGCGCGTACCACCAGCCGATCTCACTGACCGTCGACGACGGTCGGTACTTCGCCCGACGGACGAGGAACGCCGGTAGCCACCGCGCACGGTAGCGACCGTCATCGCCGGGAAACTGACCGGAAACTGAGACGACGTGAGAAGGCTATGGTGGAGGACATGGTGGACGGCAGCGTGAACAGCGGAAACCGCGCAGGAGATGACGGTGCCACTGCAGCAGACTCTGCAGTGGTGCCTGCCCGGCACGCCTCGACACTGATGCTCCTGAGAGACACCCTCAGTGGCCCCGAGGTCTATGTGCAGGAGCGCGCGAGCACGATGCGCTTCTGCGCTGAAATGACGGTGTTTCCCGGCGGGGGAGTGGATGCCAGGGACATGCCCGGGGATGTCGACGGCGATGGACACGCTTCACCGGAGATCGGCTGGCAGGGGCCGTCGACCCGGTGGTGGTCCGAGCGTCTGGGGACCACACCGGATCTCGCCCGTGCCCTGGTGTGTGCGGCGGTGCGCGAGACATTCGAGGAGACCGGGACCCTGTTGGCAGGTTATGCCGGAGAGTCCGCGGGGAACGGCAGTGGTCCGGTGCGGGACACGACCCCTTATCTGCCGTTTCGCCAGGAGCTGGAGAATCACCGGCTCGCGTTCTCCGATTTCCTGAGCATGCACGACCTGGTTCTCCGTGGAGACCTGCTGCGTCCGTGGGCGAACTGGGTGACCCCCGAATCCCAGCCCATCCGGTACGACACCGCGTTCTTCGTCGCCGCGATGCCCGAAGGCCAGGAAGCCTACGGTGACACCCGTGAAGCGACGTCCACCGGATGGTTCCGTCCGGCGACGCTTCTGGACGGCTGGCGTAACCGGAAAATCAACCTGATGCCTCCGACCTGGGCACAGCTCAAGATGCTCGACACATTCCGGAGTGTCGACGAGGTCCTGGACTTCGCCGAGACACTGCGGGTCGACCCGGTCCGCAGCGAGCCCGTCGACGAACCGTATATGGCCGAGTACTACCTGCTGGAGACCCGGATGTACGGCTACCCGGAACGGGTGTTCGCTCCCGGGATGAAGTTCGCCGTCGATCCGGAGGACCTGCCTCCGTCCCCGTTCTCGTGACGTACACCGTCGACGAGGTCCACTGGCTCGCCCGGAATCCTCACGCCGTGGCAGACGCCGAGCAACTCGAACTGTCGACGTCGAGCACGGTGCGGGACACCACCTGGCTCAGGGACCGTTACGGCGACAAGGCGAGGGCGCTCAGTGAGCTGGTGACGGCACGCCGCGCCGCCCGGCGGGGCGGGAAGGTCCCCGACGACTGGTTGGTCTGCGGGGAATCAGTCCAGCAGGCGACGCCGGCCGTTGTCGCTGCAGAACGTGCGGATTTTCTCGCCGAGGTCCTGGGCGGCGGTTCAGGCAGAGACGGTGCAGGACCGGTCGTCGCGGATGTGACCTGTTCAGTCGGGACAGAACTGCTCCACCTGTCCCGGCGGTTCGGCACCGTGCTGGGCGCCGACCTGGATCCTGCACGGTTGCTGATGGCGCAGTACAACCTTGAGACGTCCGGAATCCCTGCAGCGCACGTCGGCCTCGTCCGTGCGGATGCGGTGGTGCCGGCGTTCGCGCCGGGACGCGTGGACGTCGTGGTGGCGGATCCCGCACGCCGGACCTCCCGTGGTCGGATCCGCGACCCGAAGGACCTGCTTCCGCCGCTTCCCGACCTGTTGTCGGCACATGCGGGAGCCTCTCTGGCGGTGAAATGCGCCCCGGGCATCGATTACAGTGGCTGGGAGGGCCAGGTCGACGTCGTCAGTGTCGACGGTGGAGTGAAGGAGGCGTGTCTCTACACCCCGGACCTGGCCCGGCACGACCGTCGTGCAGTGGTTCTCCGCAAGGGGGTACGACGGGTACTGACGTCGGACGATCCGGAGTCGGAGGCCGTTGGTGCCCTTGGACGGTACATCCTCGACCCCGACGGGGCGGTGGTTCGTGCCGGGCTGGTGCGCCAGTACGCCGCGGTGATCGGGTGGTGGCGGATCGACCCGCACATCGCCTACCTCAGCGGGGATTCCCTCGACGCATTCGGGGACGGTACGGCCGTGCCGGGGCAGCGCATCTTCGAGGTGGTGGACCAGGTTCCGCTGAAACGGCTGAAATCAGCTCTCGCGTCGCTGGATTGCGTACGTCTGGAGATCCTCGTGCGGGGTGTGGATGTGGACCCGGATGCGCTGCGCCGCAAGATGAAGCTGAAACGGGGGCGCGGGGGGCGGGAGCTGACCGTGGTCGTCGCGCGGGTCGGTGACACGGCGACAGCCGTCATCGCGGAGGAACTACACCTGCGGGGGTAGTGATATAAAAATGATTTTCGACGTACTCTTGCGTATCTGTGCAGGTGGCGACGTTTCCTCCGTGACGTGGCCCCGACGGGATTTTCTATGTGGGGTACATCACGGTGATTCGCAGGTAGACTTCTGACCGAAGAAAAGCACCCCAAGCAGGAAGGCCTATGAATGTCGAACATCGTGGTTCTGGTCAAGCAGGTGCCGGACACCTATTCCGAGCGCAAGCTGACTGATGACGACTTCACCCTCGATCGTGAGAACGCTGACGCGGTCCTCGACGAGATCAACGAGAACGCCGTGGAAGCTGCACTCCAGCTCAAGGAAGCTGGTGGCGACCGCAACGTCGTCGTGCTTTCCGTCGGTCCCGCCAGCGCCAAGGACGCGCTGCGTAAGGCACTGTCCCTCGGTGCGGACGAGGCCATCCTCGTCACGGACGACGCCCTGGCAGGCTCCGATGCCCTCGGTACCGCCTGGACCCTGTCGAACGCGCTCAACCTCGTTGACGACATCGAGCTGATCATCGCGGGTAACGCGTCGACCGACGGTGTCGCGGGCGCGGTTCCCGGCCTGCTCAGCGAGTACCGCCAGATCCCGGCCCTGACGCATCTGCGCACTCTCGAGGTCACCGACGACAAGGTGTCGGGCGAGAGGGTCACGGAGGACGGCGTCTACACCGTGGAGGCACCGAAGCCGGCCATCGTCTCCGTCACGGAGAAGGCCAACACCCCGCGCTTCGCTGTCTTCAAGGGCATCATGGCAGCCAAGAAGAAGAAGATCCGCGAGGTCAGCCTGGGTGACATCGGTGTCGCCGCGGAGAACGTCGGCCTGGCGGCCGCGTCCACCTCCGTGACGAACGCCGCCCCGAAGCCGGAGAAGACCGCGGGCGAGATCATCACGGACGAGGGCGACGGCGGCAACAAGCTGGTCGAGTACCTCGTGTCGAAGAAGCTCGTCTAGTTCACCCCCGATTCCCCAGAACGAATCTGTCGAAAGGACATTCACAACCATGACCAACGTCCTGGTACTTGTCGAGCACACACAGGGTGAACTGAAGAACTCCACCCTCGAGCTCATCACCGCAGCACGCGCGTTCGGAACTGTCGGTGCCGTCGTTGTCGGCGCCCCGGGCACCGCAGAGAAGCTGCAGTCCGGTCTGGCTGCCGGTGGCGCCGAGACCATCTACGCCGCAGAGTCGGAGGACGCCGAGAAGTACGTCGTCACCCCTTCCGTCGACGCAGTCTCGGGCCTCGCAGCCCAGCTGCAGGTCCCGGTGGTCATCGCCGCCGGTGCAGCCGGTAACGAAATCGCCGGCCGCGTGGGTGCCCGCGTCGCTTCCGGCGTGCTCTACGACCAGATCGAGATCCACGCCGACCGCTCCGCCACCGGTTCCATTTTCGGCGGCGACTTCACCGTCGAGTCGACCGCCGGCGGTGCATCCCCGGTGTACACTCTGCGTGCCGGTGCGGTTGACCCGGAGCCGCAGGCGGCATCCGGTACCGTCCAGCCCGTCGAGCTGCCCGCCGCCGGCCCGACCGCCGTGACCGTCACCTCCTTCTCCCCGGCGGAGAAGGCTGACCGTCCCGAGCTCACCGAGGCGAAGATCGTCGTCTCCGGTGGCCGCGGTGTCGCTGGGCCGGAGGGCTTCCGCGATGTCGTCGAGCCGCTGGCCGACGTTCTGGGCGCAGCGGTCGGTGCCTCGCGCGCAGCCGTCGACGCCGACTACTACCCGGGCAAGTTCCAGGTCGGACAGACGGGTAAGACCGTCTCGCCGAACCTGTACCTCGCCCTCGGGATCTCCGGCGCGATCCAGCACAAGGCCGGTATGCAGACCTCCAAGACCATCGTCGCCGTGAACAAGGACGACGAGGCCGGCATCTTCGAGATCGCCGATTTCGGTGTCGTCGGAGACCTCTTCAAGGTCGCCCCGCAGGCGACCGAGGCTCTCAAGGCTCGCGGCTAGGAGTACCTTCCCGCAGACACCTGCCGGTGTCGGCGTCGGTGCTGCCGAGTAGACTCTGCGGTGAACCGGTGAGGTGAACCGTGCACGGCACAACGAGGACCCGCACTCATCGAGTGCGGGTCCTCGTCGCGTTTCCGGAAGTTCCGGGCGGTGCCCCACCACGCCACTTCACGCCCACCACGAAGGACAGAATGTCGTGACCACCCTCTTCGTCATCATGTTCCTGATGCTCGGCACCGTTCTGACGGTAGGGGTCGGCGACCGGATCGGCCTTCCGTGGCCGGTCCTGCTGCTCCTCGTGACCACGGCGGTGATGTTCATCCCGGGCACTCCCACGGTGTGGATTGAACCGGAACTGATTCTCCCTCTGTTCCTTCCTCCGCTGCTGTGGGCACTGGCACGCAGGACCTCGTGGGGCATGTTCCGTGACCAGTGGCGGACGATCCTCAGCCTGTCGGTGGGACTGGTGTTCATCACCGTCGCCGTCGTCACCGGCGTGACCATGCTGATCATCCCGGGGGTCGGTCTGGTGGCCGCCATGGCCCTCGCGGCCGCTGTTGCTCCACCGGATCCTGTCGCCGTCGAAGCAGTGGCGGAACCGGCCGGTATCCCCCGCAGGATCATCGGGTCGCTGCAGTCGGAGGGGCTGTTCAACGACGCGGCGTCCCTGGTGATCTTCAGCGCGGCGATCACCGCAGCCGAGTTCAACGACGACATCCACTGGTTCGAGGCCGGTGGCACGTTCATCTACAGCGCGGTGGTTGCGGTCATCCTCGGATGGCTTGTCGGACGGGGATCGGCGTTGGTACTCGGGTGGCTCGATTCCCCGGTCGCCGGTAACGCATTCACCTGGGTCCTGCCTTTCATGGTGTATCTCGCGGCCGAGGAGATCCACGTCTCCGGCGTGATCGCCGTTGTCGTCGCTGCGGTGGAACTGACGTCCCGCGCGGACGCGACGGCGGCGGACTCCAGGTTGACGGGATCGGCCTTCTGGGAGGTCACCGAGCTTCTGGTCACCGGTCTCGCCTTCGGGCTGATGGGCATGAACGTCCGTGACGCGATCATCGACGACGAGACCGACCACCTCAACCCCGTCTGGTGGGGCCTGGTGATCTCTGCGGTGCTGATCCTGGTGCGGTTCCTCTGGATGTTCTGGCTGCTGCGGGCCAACCGGACCAGGCGGGGTCGCTACCGGGCGCCGATCCGCTTCACCGACGTCATCCTGCTCAGCTGGTCCGGGATGAGGGGACTGGTGACATTCGCGTTGGTGCTGTCGTTGAATCCGGTGGATTTCCCGTTGCGTGACGAGTTCACCATCGTCGCCTTCGTCGTGCTTCTGTGCACGATGGTGATTCCGGGGCTCACTCTGCCGGCATTGACGTCCTACCTGCGTACGCGCCACGGGCTGCAGGACCTGGACGACAAGCTGACGGAGGAGGCGCTCGATGAGGCGTACCGGGCCGCACTGGACGTTGTCCGCAAGCAGATGAGCGAGGGGCTCTCACCGGAGCAGGCGGCGCGGATCGAGGAACGCCTCGGTCTCGTACGCTCGGCGTCGAACCTGGACGACAGCTCCGACGACAGTGCCGACGATGCCCCGGATGAGACAGGGGCCTCGGAAGCCGAGATCCTCCGCAGGCGCCGCGCCCGTAGTCAGGCGCTGGGGCGCAAAGCGCTCGAGGTCAGGCGTGAGGCGATGTTCGCAGCCCAACGCAGCCTGGCCGCCTCGAAGTCGCGACGGGGCGTGGACCCCGAAGCGATCGGGGAGAAGATGCGCGAGCTCGACCGCCGCCTCCTCGCTTTCCCTGATGAGAAGTGATCGGCTATGACACCGACGACACAGAGAATCTTTGCCGACCACGCCGCTACTGCGCCGTTACGCCCGGAAGCGGCCGCCGCGATGGCGGACACGGGGGCACTGCTGAACCCCGCCGGCCAGTACGCCTCAGGCCGCCATGCACAACGGGTCCTGGAAGATGCGCGTGAACAGGTCGCCGAACTGCTGGGCGCCGACCGCGCTGAGGTGATCTTCACCGCCTCCGGGACCGAAGCGGACAATATCGCGGTCCAGGGTCTCGCGTACGGCGCGAAGAAGACGCGGGGTCCCGATGCCCGGAGAATCCACGCTGCGGCGACAGAGCACCCGGCTATCGTCGAGACCGTCGACTGGCTGTGCAGCGGCATGGTGGGTGGGGGCACTCCGCAGTTCGACCACATTGAGACAAGCGTTGATGACAATGGACGGGTGCGCGTCAGCGAGCTACCCCAGCTCGAGGCGTCCGTTGACGCGGTCATGACCTGTATGTGGGCGAACAACGAGACAGGCAACCTGCAGCCGGTTGTTGACCTGTCCGGACGAGCCGCGGCCGCGGGTGTGCCTTTCCACGTCGACGCAGTCCAGGCCGTCGGCCACCTTCCGGTGGACTTCCATGCCCTCGGCAGTTCGACGTTGGCGGCGAGCGCCCACAAGTTCGGTGGCCCGAAATCCATGGGTATCCTGCTCGCCCGGCGGGATGCTGTACTGGTCAGCCCACTGCGTGGTGGCGGGCAGGAGAGAGGTGTCCGGTCCGGGACGGCGAATCCGCAGGGAGCGGCCGGTACCGCCGCAGCGCTGGCTGCCGCTGTCAGTGAGATGGAGGAAGAGCAACGACGGCTCTCCGCTTTCCGCAGGAAGGTCCTTTCCGTCGTCGGCGCGATCCCGCAGTCGCGGATCTACACCGATCCGTCCGGCGGAGCGCTTGCCGGACATGTCCATGTGGCATTCCCCGGGGCGGAGGGAGACAGCCTGATCATGTTGCTGGATGTCGCAGGGGTGGACGCCTCGACCGGGTCGGCATGTTCAGCCGGGGTGAACCGGGCGAGCCACGTCCTGACGGCCATGGGGGTACCGGTTGAGGTGGCGCGCGGCGCGTTGCGGCTGACTTTCGGCACTGCGACCACCGCGGAGGAGGTAGACCGGCTCTGCTCCCTGTTGCCGGGTGTCGTCGATCAGGCGCGTGCCGCGGGGATGGCATCGTAGCGGCGGCACTGTCGTGGCTGTCGCTGGACGCATTCGCACCTGACCTGCCACGGTGTAGGGTGAAGGGTCGACTGCAGGGGCCAGGCAACTGACGGTCCCACACGATCACCGACGTGCACCGGTGCACGGGAGAGAAGAGGAAGGTATGCGGGTTGTCGCAGCGATGAGCGGGGGAGTGGACTCCTCCGTGGCTGCAGCACGGGCGCTGGAGGCAGGACACGACGTTGTCGGCGTGCATCTGGCGTTGAGCCAGTCGCCGGAGGCCGTCCGCGCCGGATCACGGGGGTGTTGTTCGCTGGAGGACTCCGCCGACGCCCGGCGTGTGTGTGATTCCCTCGGGATCCCTTTCTACGTGTGGGACTTCTCCGACCGGTTCAAGGCTGATGTCATCGACAACTTCGTGGAGTCCTACGAGATCGGGGAGACGCCGAACCCGTGCTTGCGCTGCAACGAGAAGATCAAGTTCGAGGCGCTCCTGGACCGGTCGATCGCGCTCGGTTTCGACGCCGTGGTCACCGGGCACTATGCTCGCCTGCACGACGGCGTGATGCGTCGCGGTATCGACGACAACAAGGACCAGTCCTATGTGCTCGGTGTGCTCGATGATGAACAGTTGGCGCACTGTATGTTCCCGGTCGGTGACACGGTGAAGCCGGACATCCGGGCCGAGGCCAAGGACCTCGGCATGGGGGTGGCGTCGAAGCCGGACAGCCACGACATCTGCTTCATTCCCGACGGCAACACCCAGGCGTTCCTCGGTAAACAGATCGGTCTGCGTCCCGGTATGGTGAAGTCGGTCGAGGGTGAGACCCTCGCTGAACACGACGGGGTGTACGGCTTCACCATCGGCCAGCGCAAGGGCCTCGGTGTCGCTGGACCCGCGGCCGACGGACAACCGAGGTACGTCACCGACATCGACGCCTCCACCGGGACGGTCATCGTCGGCGGGCGGGACGACCTGCGTATCGGCCACATCACGGCCGACCGGCTCAAGCGTCTGGACCCGGCGAAACACGGCACCACCTTTGACTGTGACGTCCAGGTCCGCGCCCACGGCGGCGTCGTCCCGGCGACAGCCACCCTGAACGACGGGTCTGTCGCCCTCGACCTCCACGAGCCCTTGCGCGGTGTCGCACGCGGGCAGGCGGCAGTGGTCTATCTCCCCGACGCAGACGGCGACATCCTGCTCGGATCAGGCACCATCTGTGCCACGGTGCCGTGGTCGACCGGCAGGCAGGCTCAGTCGGCGTGAACGCAGGAGAGGATGGCCCATTGCGTCTCGGCTGGTGGGAGGACGTGCGAACCGACCACGGTGATCTCCGTTCTGCTCTGGCTGCAGCCTCCCGACGGACCCGTGACGTGGACGAGGATGTCGGCGTCGTCCCTCCACTGAGCCTGCCACAGAGCGAGCTGGTGCCGGTGACGGCCGCGATGGGGGCGCTCGTCGGTGGCCCGTACCTGCGGTCCCATGCGCGCGGGTGGGAAGTGGCCCCAGGGAAGACCCTGGATGCCCGTCATTTCCTCGGACGGCTCCATGAGCTCACCGACATTGTCGCCGAAACGATGCCCGGCGCCGACCGGCTGATGGTCCACGTGTCAGGTCCATGGACATTCGGGGCGTCCGTCGAGTACCGCGGACACCCGCTGTGTTTCGACCGTCCCGCCTTCCGGGATGTCGCCCTGTCCCTCGGGGAGGGGGTGCGGGAGTTCTGCGATGCTGTCGGGGCCACCGTGGTGCACGTCCACGAAAGGCGACTCGGCGAGGTCACGTCCCGGTTGCAGGGCGCAACCGAGTTCGAGACGATGCAGGTCGACCGCGAGATCGCGGTGAATGTCGAACGTCGCTTCATCGAGCAGGTCCGGGGCGAGGGTGAACGGTCACTCGTCCTTGACAGTGGTGTCGAGTGGCCTGAGATCGCACACACCGGAGCGGACGGTGTTGTCGTCGATGATCTGACGGACAGTGTCGCCCGGATGGTCGACGGTGGTGCTTCGGTCGCCTGGCGGGTCGATGACGGACGAACCAGTGAAGACATCGCGCACAGTCTCATCCGGACGTGGAAACAGTGGACCTTCGATGTGGCGACGCCCGAGCCTCAGATTGACCTGGTTGCGGTCGGGGAGGGGATCCTGAAGCCTGGCGCGGCAGCGGAACTGGCACGGACGGTGCGGGGAGCCGCGGCATTGCTGCACCGCAACTGAGCGGGGCCGGGGGCAGATCTAGTCGTCGGAGGCCTGCGCGGTGATAGCGTCGAAGTCCACGACCTCGAACTCCAGCAGGGAAGCCCCGGTCGCCACCGGCTTCTTCCCCTCACCGCCGTGGGGGCCACTGTGCGCGGCCTTCGCCGGGCCTGCCGCCCATGCCTGGAAGTCTTCCTCGGTGGCCCAGGTGGTGACGACGAAATACCGGTCGTCACCCTTGGTCGGCCGCAGCAGCTGGAAGCCTTCGAAACCGGGGGAGGAGTCGACGGTGTGGGCACGGGCTGCGAATCGTTTCTCCAGCTCGGGTCCGGCACCCTCGGGCACGGAAATGGCGTTGATCTTCACGACGGACATGGAACTCCTGACGATGGTCGCGGCTGATGTCGCAGTCGAGCCTACCGTGGACCCTGTACCTACGGAGTGTGACGACGAGGGCAGGCGGACTCGTCAGCGCACGGCGTCCGGTCCGGAGGCGAGCAGTTTCTCGAATCCGGCCTCGTCGAGCACCGGCACGCCGAGGTCCTCGGCCTTCGTGAGTTTCGATCCGGCCTTCTCCCCGGCAACGACGAAGTCGGTCTTCTTCGACACAGAGCCGGAAGCCTTTCCTCCGCGGGATTCCACTGCTTCCTTCGCTTCCGTGCGGTCGAAGTTCGCCAATGACCCGGTGACGACCACAGTCAGCCCTGCGAGAGTCTGCTCGGGCAGATCGGACGTCTCCACAATCTGTTCCATCCGGACCCCGGCGGCAGCCCAGGCATCGACGATCTCCCGGTGCCAGTCGACGGCGAACCAGTCTTTGACTGACTGCGCGATGATTCCGCCGACGCCGTCGATCTCCGCCATGTCCTCGACGGAGGTCTCGTCGATGACGGGAATGGACTGCAGGTTCGCTGCAAGTGCCTTGGCGGCTGTGGGGCCGACATGGCGGATCGACAGCGCGGTGATCACCCTCCACAGGTCGACCCCCTTCGCCTCCTCAAGATTGTCGAGCAGGACCCGTCCCTGCTTGTTCAGCGTCCCCGCCTTGGTGGTGTAGGCGCTCGTCGTGGCCAGCGTCTCCTCGGTGAGGGAGAACAGGTGGCCTTCATCCGGCAGTACACCGGACGCGATGAGGTCGTGGGCGGCCCGCTCGCCGAGTGCGTCGATGTCGAAGGCACCACGTCCTGCGAGATAGTTCAACCGGTTCTGCAGCTGACCGGGGCAGTACCGGGTGTTGGGGCAACGCCAGTCGGCGTCTCCCTCCTTGGTGGGGGACAGAGGTGTCCCGCACTCCGGACACAGTGAGGGATACACGTACTCCCGTTCGTCTCCGTTACGGGCGGTCTCCACCGGGCCGAGAACCTCGGGGATCACCTCACCGGCCTTGCGGATCATCGCGCGGTCCCCGAGACGGACGCCCTTGCGGTGCGCCTCAGTGGCGTTGTGCAGCGTTGCCATGGTGACCGTCGAACCCGCGACATAGGTGGGGGTCATCACCGCGTACGGGGTGGCGCGCCCGGTCCTCCCGATGCCCACGCGGATGGACTCCACGGTGGTCACCGCTTCTTCCGGGGGGTACTTGTAGGCGATCGCCCACCGTGGGGCACGGCTGGTGGCACCGAGGTTCTGCTGCTCGGTGACGTCGTCGATCTTCACGACGACCCCGTCCATCTCGTGGGCGGCGTCGTGTCGGTGTTCGCCCCAGTACGTGACGGCGTCGAGGACCTCGTCGGTGGAGTGCACCTGCCGGGTGTACGGACTGACGGGGAGCCCCCACGCCTCGATCGCCCGGTAGGCGTCGTGCTGGCTGGCAGGTACAAATCCCTCCCTGGCGCCGATGCCGTGGCAGATCAGACGGAGGGGCCGTTTGGCTGTCTCCTCCGGATTCTTCTGCCGCATTGCACCGGCCGCAGCGTTCCGGGGATTCGCGAACATCTTCTTTCCCTCGGCCTGGCGGTCCGCGTTCATCGTCGCGAAGTCCTCGACGGTGATGAAGATCTCCCCCCTGATCTCGACGAGAGAGGGGACGGGGAACTCATCGGTGCCGGTGAGCACGTCGGGGATGTCCTCGAGCGTCCGGGCGTTGTGGGTGACGTCCTCACCGGTGACACCGTCGCCTCGGGTGAGAGCGAGATTCAGACGGCCGTCGATGTAGAGGAGATCAATCGAAGCGCCGTCGATCTTCAGCTCGGTGAGGTAGGTGGGTGCGGGGGTCCTGGTCAGCCACTCCCGCATCTCGTCGAGACTGAAGACGTTGTCGAGGCTGAGCATCGGCTCCCGGTGGTCGACGTTGCGGAACGGTGAGTTCTCCGGTGACGGGGCGACTTCCTGGGTAGGGCTCGGGCCCTGTACTGCTTCAGGATAAGCCTTTTCGAGCTCCTGCAACTCGCGCATCATCGCGTCGAAGTCGGCGTCGGAGACCTCGGGCGCCTCGTAGTAGTACAGCTCCCGGTGCCGGCGGATGTCGGCGGCCAGACGGTTCCAACGCTCCTCGGGTGTCTCGTGTGTCTCGTGTGTCTCGGGTGTCTCAGGCGGTGTCTCAGTCACCGTCGCCAGTGTAGTGAGCCCGGCGCCGGGCGGGGAGTGACATCCGGCGCACAGCGAATTGTTCTTTCGGTATGTGAGTGTATCTTCACAGTAGGTGGGCATGATGTGATGCGCACCACCAGGGGCGGGGGTGGCGCTCTCTGCGGTGGACATAACTACAAACCACTTCCACCATCCGTGTGGACTGCAGTGATGGTTGGAATGTGATGTAGGTATCGGGGTGGTCCGCTATTCGGAGGGGTGGAACTGTTCACCGGGCAAAATCTAGCGTTGGCCGTGTCAAGAAGAACACCCCCCTCGCAGACCAGCGAAAAGATCAGATGGCTGCATTTCAGAAAGGACGATCACATGTTCAACCTGCTCAGCCGTGAAGAGATCAACGAGATGACCTCCGGCGCCAACTACTTCCTCTTCGGTGACGACGAGGCCATCGCCGTCGATACGCCGGAGCACGACGACTTCCTCGTCTAAGTCCGCAAGGGACCCGGGGGTCGCGGTGGTACTGCGCCCGTCGTTCCCTGGGGCGACGCCGCCCGGGCACACAGTCGATCTGACGGTGTGCCCGGGCGGCGTCGTATGTCGAGTGCACCGCGGCATTGGTGTCCGGGCGACGTTATAGAGTGGCACCCATGACGACCGCCGCGCATTTCGATCCGACCCATCTCCTCAGTTTCGACCTGGAGACCACAGGTACGGACCCGCTCACCGCACGTATCGTGACCAGTGCCCTGATCTCGATCAAAGGTCGTCAACGGGATGACCTGGAGATGCTCGCTGACCCGGGTATCCCGATTCCCGAAGGGGCTGCGAAAGTCCACGGCATCTCCACGGAGTACGCCAAGGAACACGGGCGGCCGCACGATGAAGTCCTCGCCGAGACCATCGGGCGGATCCGGGCGGGGTGGCGCGATGGAGCGACACTGATCGTGTACAACGCCGCGTACGATCTCACGGTTCTGCGGAGCCTGGATCCCACGTTCACTGTGGACGGCCCGGTCGTCGACCCCCTCGTCATCGACAAGGCGAAGGATCCGTACCGCAAAGGTAAACGGCAGCTGGAACCGGTGTGCGCCCACTGGGGGGTGACGCTGGACAACGCGCACGAAGCCACGGCGGATGCCCTGGCAGCTGCCAGAGTGGCATGGAAACTCGCCCGTGCCTATCCCGAACTTACCGAGGTCAGTGCGGACGAACTCATGCTCAACCAGGCAACCTGGCACTACGAGTCGCAGTCCGGACTCAAGAAGTATTTCGAGGAGAAAGGGCAGACGGACCGTGCAGCCACGGTCAATACCTCCTGGCCTGTGCAGTCCTAGTGACCGGCCGGATACAGCCGTTCAGTACGATTGACGACCATGGCTAACTCCGTGACGAAGACCTCGGCCGAATACCTCCGCGACATCGTTGCCGCGCCGGTCTACCGCGCGGCCAAGCACACGCCCCTGGACACCATGGACGCCCTGTCGGAGAAGACAGGCAACCGTGTCCTCGTCAAGCGTGAAGACCTGCAACCTGTCCACAGTTTCAAACTGCGTGGCGCATTCAACCGGATGTCACAGCTCACCGGCTGTGCCGGTGTCATCACCGCGTCGGCGGGGAACCATGCACAGGGAGTGGCGCTGTCCGGACGCGAACTCGGTATCCGGTCGGTCATCGTCATGCCGGTGACGACCCCGTCCATCAAAGTGGACGCGGTGCGCGGGTTCGGTGGCGAAGTTGTGCTGCACGGTGAGAACTTCGATGCGGCACAGAGGAAGGCCAAGGAGCTTTCGGAGACCGAAGGCCTGGTCTACGTCCCGCCGTTCGACAATGAAGCGGTGATCGCCGGCCAGGGCACCATCGGGCTGGAGATCTTCCAGGCAGGCCCCGTCGACCGTGTTTTCGTTCCCGTCGGTGGTGGCGGTCTCGCCGCCGGGGTCGCCGTGCTGTTGAAGGAACTGAATCCGGAGATCCAGGTCATCGGCGTGGAACCCGAGGAGTCCGCATGTCTCACTGCAGCGCTGTGGGCCGGTGAACCGGTCGAACTCGAGCATGTCAGCCTCTTCGCCGAGGGCGTGGCCGTCCGCAAGATCGGTGCCGAAACCTTCCGACTGTGCAAGGAGTACCTGGACGAGGTCGTCACGGTCAGCTCCGATGAGATCAGCGCGGCCATCAAGGACCTTTTCGACGACACGCGGGCGATCGCCGAGCCGGCAGGCGCGGTGTCCCTGGCGGGGCTCAAGAAGTATGCCGCGGCCAATGACATCCAGGACGAGACCCTGGTGAACGTGCTCTCGGGCGCCAACCTGAACTTCCACACCCTGCGCTACATCTCCGAGCGTGCGGAACTCGGTGAAGGGGGAGAGGCGATCTTCGCGGTCACTATCCCGGAGGAACAGGGCGCTTTCTTCAAGTTCTGTGAGGTCCTCAACGGCCGGATGGTCACGGAGTTCAACTACCGCGTCGGTGAGCGCGGCGATGACCGCCGGGCACGGATCTTCGTCGGCGTGCAACTCAAGGAAGGTGTCCCGGAGCGGGAAGCGATCGCGGATGCTCTGGCCGACGCCGGTTACGACGTCGTGGACCTGTCGGACGATGAGGTCGCCAAGGAACATATCCGCTACATGATCGGGGGGGTGCCGCCCGCCTTCGTCAACGAGCGGATGTTCTCCTTCGAGTTCCCGGAGCACCCCGGCGCGCTCGTGCATTTCCTCGATGTTCTCGGCACGAACTGGAACATCACCGCCTTCCACTACCGGAGTCAGGGAATGGACTACGGACGGATCCTCGCCGCGTTCGAGGATGCCCACTCCGCGGACTTCGAATCCCATCTCAGTGATCTGGGCTACCCGTTCACAGAGGTCACAGATAATCCGTCCTACCAGCTCTTCCTGGCTCCGGCAGGGGAGTAGTCGATGAGCTCCACCGGCCGGCAGGAGGACTCGATCGAGTGGAACGAGCTGCTCCCGATCCTGCTCGGCTACCCGTCTGCCTCATTGCACGCGACGCTGGAGACGCGTGGCGACGGTGACCCGGACGCCCGGTATGAGGTGTGGCGGCAAGGCAGGAAACTCCGCGTGGAGAAAGACGGTTCGCCAGAATACATCTGCGACGGCGAGACGATCTGGTCGTTCCTGGACATTGAATACCTACCGGAAACGGACAGACATCCTGTCGCAGCCTGTGTGGGTACACTGCCTTACTATGGTCGTGTCCAGTCACTGTGTGGACCTCGGGAGCCCCACGACTGGGAGGGAGCTGACTTCACTGTTCCTGACGGCCCCGTTATCGTCGAAGAGTTTCAGGGGCGGGAATGCTGGACAGTGGCGCTGAAAGCGCCACCGCGCAAGGTCGGACCGTTGCGTATCTGGGTCGACCGCGACACCGGGTACCCGCTGGGCGAGATGAACGAATCCCCGGAGGCGGAGGGCTACGGACAATGGTTCGAATCCCCGGAGATCGGCATTCCCCTCGATGATTCGCTGTTCACGTGGGATGGCCCGTCCCTGATGCAGTCCGAGCGCCAGGAGTTGATTGAGAAGGAACTTGAAGCGCTACGGAAGAATGGGGTCGAATGGTTCGTCGACAATGTCATGTCCGGAAGTCTCACCGCATCTGCTGTCGTCGACATTGCACCGCAGGACATCGGTCGACGTGACGGAGGTGGCTTCCTTGCGCGGAGCGAGGGAGCCTACTACTCGATGACTCGACGCGGGGGAGAGACAGCCGTCGGTGACGACGGTGATCACGACACCGTCGTACGATGGTCGACTGCAGACTATGATTGGGTATTCAGATTCGAGAACCCCCACGTGATCTGTGACGATGTCGTACAGGAGGAACTTGAGAGACGTTTCGGGGGACGGGCATGACGACCACCTGGGATGAGATCCGACGCAGGATCGTCAGCAGCCCCCCGTCCACGTTGCATGCACGGGTCCGGTGGGACGGGCGGAGAAGTTCCCGGTGGGACTATGTGGACGGGCGATATCCGTGGGGGCCGGGGCCGAGTTTCATTGACCTCATCGATCGCACGCTCGGAACATCGCACGCATCTGAACTCGAGGTGTGGCGGGACGGGAATATGCTGCGGGTGGAGAAGAACCGGTGGCCGCTCTACATCTCTGACGGCGAATCGGTCTGGGATTTCCGGGACAATCCCAGGCGCCCCCAACTCGGTACACCAGGAGAACTGCGGTACTCGTGTGAGGCGCAGTGGCTCATCCTGCCACCGCCGGTCACACAGTGGGACAACAGCGACCAGGATTCCATCGCCGTGCACAACGAACAGATCGAGGACCGTGACACCTGGCAGATCACTGTCGACGGTGTACGGGTCTGGATCGACTGTGAAACGTTCTACATCCTCGCACTCGGTGACGTGGATTCCGGTTACCGGGAGTATTTCGCAGTCCCTGACATAGGACCGAAACTTGACCGGGGCCTGTTCACCTGGGACGGAGACGTCATTCCTGCAGAGGACCTCGAGCAACGGAAGACACTGGCGCGGTCCAGGAAACCGGAGGACAAGCGACAGCGGAGCCGAGAGTGGTTGCTCGACAATGTCGTTGCTGACCCTATGGTCGACGAAGCGTTCTTGCCGCTACCGGTGACCATTGACCTGACTCCGACATCGGTACCACACCACAACGACATCACCGGAGAATTCACGGCCGTCTGCGACGGATTCAGCCTGGCTAGGCGGTTGCGGGGAACACGCGACAGACCCTCCGCAGCACCGTATACCCACTTCTGGACGACCACGACGTACGACTGGGAGCTTTCGGTCCTTGCTGGTGTCACCCTGACTGATCAGGGAATCCAGGAGGTGTGGAACCAGCTCCATCCCGGCGAGCCGGTGACCGACTACTGCCCACCCGGGCAGTGATTCCCAGAAAG
Source organism: Corynebacterium glyciniphilum AJ 3170 (assembly GCF_007673095.1). Classification (GTDB taxonomy): domain Bacteria; phylum Actinomycetota; class Actinomycetes; order Mycobacteriales; family Mycobacteriaceae; genus Corynebacterium. The sequence goes on along the minus strand of NZ_VDYZ01000003.1, from coordinate 74,287 downwards.
TACCGGCTCAGCTCAGTAGTGCGCCGAGGATCTCGCCGACCTCACCGAGATGCTCGATCTCAGAGAGCAGGAAGTCCGGGCCGCCCGGACGCCCGAGAATGAGGATGTAGTTCGTACCGGTCAGGGGAGTGGCGGCCAGGGCAGAGTCCATCACCGTCCAACTCGACGGCACCCAGGTGTCACGGTCGGTCAGCGCGCGGGGTTCGGCGACGGGAGTTTCCGACAGCACCCGCCCGTCGTCCTCAGGCGCGGAGGACGAGGCGGCGACGCGCCGGGTCTGCTCCCCGGATTCGAGGATGACCGCCCACTGGACCGACATCGACTTCGGCAGTGCGTCGATCAGCTTCTGGACGCTGTCAACCGTACGGCGACGATGCCGCGCCAGCTCGGCGAGCAGGCTGATCTGGCCCCGGCGGTCGACGGTTCCGGAGAACGGGCGGATGGAGTCGACGTAGACCCCGTCGACTTCCTGCGCGGCACTGATCAGTGCGTCGGCGAGACGGCCTGCAGGAAGGTCGACGACGACGTCGTCGACGACAGTGCCGTCAGGGTCATGCTCGACCACATCCACGCTGCGGATATCCGCGTCGATCGTTCCCATCGTGGCGGCGATGAGCCCGAGGGTGCCGGGAACATCGGGGAGACGGACGCGCATCAGATAGGACAAGGTGTACCTCAGCGAGAATAGGACGGTGGACGCCCCGATTGTAGCGAACCGGGGTGAGCGTACGCGCGATGCAGCGTCCTACTAGAGTGGTCGTGGTAAACCCAGCGAAGACGAAAAGGGGACCCACCTGTGTCCGAGATCTCCCGTGACGAGGTCGCGCACCTCGCCAGGCTCTCCCGCCTCGACCTGACCGAGGACGAGCTCACCCACTACGCAGCCCAGATCGACGGCATCGTGGAAACCGTTGCCGCCGTGCGGGAGGTCGACACCGCCGGTGTCGAGCCTCTGAGCCACCCCACCCAGAACGTCGACGGCGCTGTGTCGGTGATGCGTGAGGACGTCCCCCAGGAGTCACTCACTGCTGAGCAGGCCCTCGACCAGGCCCCGAAGCAGGCACAGCAGCGTTTCCAGGTTCCCCGGATCCTGGGCGAGTAGAGGGCGAGACGACAGCGAAATGAGCGAAGTGAACAGCACCACCTACACCGTCGGTAGCCGGGATGACTCGGACCTGACGACCTGGACCGCCGCAGAACTCGCGGAAAAGATCCACGCCGGAGATGTCAGCTCCGTCGACGCGACTCGCGCGCATCTGGACCGGATCGCCGCCGTCGATGAAGCGGTCCACGCATTCCTCCACGTGGGGGAGAAAGAGGCTCTCGCGGCAGCGGAGAAGGCGGACAAGGACATCGCCTCCGGGCATGTCGCTTCCGCACTGGCCGGTGTTCCGCTGGCGTTGAAGGATGTCTTCGTCACCACCGATGCGCCGACGACCTGTGCCTCGAAGATGCTCGAGGGCTACATGAGCCCCTACGACGCCACCGTCACCCGGCGCATCCGCGAGGCGGGGATCCCCATCCTGGGCAAGACGAACATGGACGAGTTCGCGATGGGATCGTCCACCGAGAACTCGGCCTACGGGCCGACGCACAACCCCTGGGACCTCAGCCGAACCGCCGGTGGTTCCGGCGGTGGCTCCTCAGCAGCTCTCGCCGCCGGCATGGCTCCGTTGGCGATCGGCACGGACACCGGCGGATCTATCCGCCAGCCCGCGGCGCTGACCAACACCGTGGGGGTCAAACCGACCTACGGCACCGTCTCCCGGTACGGCCTCGTCGCTTGTGCCTCCTCCCTTGACCAGGGCGGCCCCACGGGACGGACCGTCTTGGACACTGCACTGCTGCACGAGGTCATCGCAGGCCACGACGCGCAGGACTCCACGTCCTCCGAGCGCCCGGTCGCCCCCGTCGTCGACGCCGCGCGGCAGGGCGCCGACGGCGATCTGACCGGCGTGACCGTCGGCGTGGTCAAACAGCTGGAGACGGTCCAGGGCCTGCAGACCGGTGTGGCAGAGAGCTACCGCTCCTCCCTGGAGCAGCTCAAGGCGCAGGGCGCGACGATCGTGGAGGTGGATTGCCCCAGCTTCGAGTACGCGCTCAACGCCTACTACCTCATTCTGCCGTGCGAGGTCAGCTCTAACCTCGCCCGCTTCGACGGGATGCGGTACGGGCAGCGTCAGCTCGATGACGGGCACCACTCCGCCGACCAGGTCATGTCCGCTACCCGCGCCGCCGGCTTCGGGCCGGAGGTCAAGCGTCGTATCATCCTGGGCACCTACGCCCTCTCGGTCGGTTACTACGACGCCTACTACCTGCAGGCACAGCGCGTCCGTAACCTCATCGCCCAGGATTTCGCCAAGGCGTTCGCCGACGTCGACGTCCTGGTGTCCCCGGTGACTCCGACCACGGCTTTCGAGCTGGGGGAGAAGGCCGACGATCCGTTGGCGATGTACCTCTTCGACCTGTGCACCCTGCCGCTCAACCTCGCCGGTGTATGCGGCATGTCCGTCCCCGGACCTCTGTCCGCAGACACCGGGCTTCCGGTCGGCCTGCAGATCATGGGGCCGGCACACGGCGATGACCGCCTGTACCGTGTCGGTGCGGCCTTCGAGGCGGGTCGACGGTAGACGCTACCGGGCCGGGCCGCCGGAGGTCAGACCTCCGGCCAGTGGCGCTCCAGGCCCTCGATGATGAAATTGACTTTCACATCGACGAAGCCCCTCTCCGACCAGGAGTCGTCCGGCTGGAAGAGGTGGTCCGCGCTGATCCGGTCCTGCACCCGTTCCAGGCCCGACGTGCCGGCGGCGTCAGTCGCCCGCATGCTCTCGATACCGAGACGGCAGGCCATCACCGTGTCCCCGATGAAGTCCAGGGCGAACGCGGCCTGCATGCGGGATCTGCCGTGCTCCTCCACCACACGGACATATCCGCGCAGGGGCTCCTCGATGTGAGCGAATGCGGTCGGATAGGCGTACAACGTCCTGGCCAGACCGGGAACTTCCTCACACATGCGCCAGCATTCGGACGCCCAGAGCCGCAGTGCGTCCTGCCACGCAGTGCCCGGTCCCGGCGTCTGGATCGTGGCGGCAACTCGCGCCAGGCAGGCGTCAAGGACAGCGTCGCGTGACGGGAAGACCCGGTACAATGCCGGGGTGACCACACCCAGGCGCCGGGCGATGGCGGACAGGGTGAAGTCAGCGATCCCGAGCTCGAGAGCGGTATCGAGCACGTCCGCCCGGGTGAAGGACGGTTTCGGTCCGGTCTTCCTCCCGGGGTGCCCGGTGGACAGAGGTGCGCGCGGTGAGCCGGTCATGTCTCCCAGCGTAGTGGGCCGCCTCCTGTCTACTCCACCAGTCGCCATCCCTGGGCATCGTGTAGGTGTCCCCAGTACCGGGCGTAGGTGCCGTCCAGCTGCATCAACTCCTCGTGGGTACCCTGTGCCTCGACGCGCCCTTCGCCATCCAACTGCACGATGACATCAGCCCGCGCGATGGTGTCCAGGCGGTGCGCGATCGTGATCACCGTTGCCTGAGTGCGCAGCGTATCCACAGCGGTGACGATGTTGGTCTCGTTTTCGACGTCCAGCGCACTGGTCGCCTCGTCCAGGAGGACGATCGGCGCCTTCTTCAGCACTGCCCGGGCAATCGAGACCCGCTGGCGTTCACCTCCCGACAGGGCCCGGCCACCTTCACCGACGCGGCTGTTCCACCCGTCCGCCAGACGCGCGGCAATGTGGTGGGCGCCGGCCAGGGTCGCAGCCTCGAGGACTTCCTTGTCAGTGGCATCCTCACGACCCACACGGATGTTCTCCAGCAGGGTGTCGTCGAAGAGGTAGACGTCCTGGAAGACCATCGACAACTGCGCCATCAACTGTTCTGTCGTCTGGGAGGTCACCGGAACACCGCCGACGCGCACTGTTCCGGTGTCCGTGTCGTAGAACCTGCTGATCAACCGGGCTATCGTCGTCTTGCCGGATCCGGACGGCCCCACCAGGGCGACCATCGTCCCCGAAGGTATGTCGAGGGTGACGTCGCGGAGTACAGGGGTATTCTCCGAATAACCGAACGTGACGTGGTCCAATGTCACTGATCCTGGGGCGGTCAGTTCTGCGGGGGTGGACGGCTCGGTCAACGGTTCTGCGGTGAGCACCTCGTCCAGTCCGTCGAGGACCGCACGTCGTCCCTCTATGCCCATCGCGCTTTCGGTGATCGCGGACAACGTACTGGTGAAACGCATCGCCAACCCGATGAAAGCCAGTGCCGGGACCGGGTCCAGTAGTCCGGACACGGCGAGGGAGCCGGTCACGGTGATCAGCATCACGATCACACCCTGTGTGGCGGCACCGCTGAGCAGGAGCCCGGCTGTCTCGGTGCCCAGGGCCCTCAATTTCGTCGATCGAGCCTCCTCCATTGCGCGTCGCAGGGGTGTGAAGTCTTCGCTGCGGCCACAGGATCGTAGCGCACCCTGGCACTGGGCGAACTCCACGATGCGGTCCGCGAGTTCCTCCTGCGCCGGTGCCGTACGGCGGGTCGCCCGGCGCATGAGGGTCGTCGACGCCATGGTCAACAGCATGAAAACGGGGACGGCGACGGTCAGTACCAGTCCCAGCAACGGATCCCAGCACCATGAGACCACGATGATCACGCCGGCGGCCGCGGTCCTGCTGATCAGGGGAACGATCATGTGAGCGAGGATTTCACCCGTGGTCATCAGCTCCGTGGAGACGATGCGGGAGAGTCTGCCAGCCCGGGACCCGGCGAACCAACCCAGGGGTTGCCGGCTCACGCGGTCACCGACCAGGCGGTGGATGTTCTTCAGGAAGTCCAGGGCGACGGAATAGCCCCACCGGTTGGAGAGGTAGTTGGCGGCGAAGGTGGTCAGGGTGAGCCCACCGAGGACCCACAGCCAGCCCGGGAACCCCAGGCCCCATACCGTCCCGCCGGTGGCTAAAGCAGTCACCGTGGGAAGGAGCGCGCCGAGGGCGGCACCTTCGAGGAGGCCGGCGATGACGGCGATGATGATCACGGAGCGCATAGCCTCGGGATGTGCGAGCATCCTCCGGCAGCGGGGGATGATGTCCGTCAACGGGAGGTTCATTGCTGGGGTCCTTCGGGGTGGTCGGTCTGGGCGGCATTCCACAGGCGGGCGTAGCCAGGGTGGGACAGCATGCTGTCGTGGTCCCCCGTCGCTATGACACGACCGTCGTCGATGAGGACGACCTGGTCGACTCCGGCGATCACCTCGGGGCGATGCGCGATCAACAGGACGGTTCGCCCTTGGACGAGGGTCGACAGTGCCTGTTGGATCTCGTGCTGCGACTCCGGGTCGGTCAGGGCCGTGGCTTCATCGAGGACCAGCACAGGGGCGTCGACAAGTAGTGCACGGGCGATGGCGATGCGCTGGGCCTGACCACCGGACAAACCTGAGCCTGTGCCGAGGATGGTCTCAAGACCATGGGGGAGTGCCTCGATCTCCGTGAGGATGTGGGCGGCCCGGGCCGCGTCACGGATCTGCGTGTCGGTGGCACCGGGTCGGCCCAGCGCAATGTTGTCCCGGATGCTGATTCCGAGCAGCTGCGGGTCCTGTAGGACGAACCCGACATGTGAATACAGCTCGGGTATGTCGGAGACCGGGACACCGCCGATGGTCACGGAACCGGAGTCTGCGTCAGCGAAACGCGCCAGTAGGGTGGCGATGGTGGACTTCCCTGAACCGGATGGTCCTACCAGTGCGGTCACGGTATCTTCAGACAGATTGAACGTGACGTCGTCGACTGCCGGGGTGTCGGATCCGTCGTAGGCGAACGTCACGTGGTCGAAGACGACGTTGTGGTTTCCAGGGATAGGGGTGTTGCCGTGCGTCTCATGCTCTTCCCTGGCGTCCCGGAGCGCCGGGGTGCCCAGGAGGGTCGACAGCCGGAGCGCCGCCTGACCGGCGAGTTGACGTGACCACAGCGAGTTCATCCCCACTTCGATGGCGAACGGGACCAGTAGAGCGATGAGCGACGTAGCCGTCACATCCGCGACGGACACATGGCCGTGACGGACCAGCCATGCGCCACCACCGAGGTTGACCAGGAGGATTAGCGGTACGGCGAGCGTCGACTGCCCCAGCGCAGCCATGCGGATCATCGGTCGGCACCACTCGAAATAGAACGTGTAGAAAGCGTCGGCAGCTCTCTGATAGCGGCTGTGAGCTCGCCCCACCTGTCCGAAAGCCTTGACGACGGTGATGCCCGTGACGAACTCCACCATCCGTGCGGACACGTCGCCGAGCCTCCTGTCCATTTCCACTGTCTTTTCGCCCATGCCACGCAACATCACCAGGTTCGAGACGAGGTACAGCGGGACGGTCGCGATCGACAGAAGTCCGAGGCGCCAGTCGATGACAAAGGCGTAGACCATCAGCGCCAGTGGCATGACGACCGCATTCGTTCCTTCGACCGGCTGATGGGCGATGAGCTGGTGAACGGTGGTGATGTCGTCCTGCAGTGCTTTGCGGACCCGACCGGAGTTCGTTGCGGTGAACCAGGACAGCGGGACCTTCGCCAGGCGAGCCACCAGATCGCCACGGATGATGTGGCCGAGGCGGACATCGGCGACGTGAGTCACGGTGAGAGCGGCGAAGTAGATGAGCAGGCGTGCACTGAATGTACCGACGAGGATGAAGAGCCAGTGTCTGACGGCGAGGCCGTCGACCCCGCTGCCGGTCGCCGAGGCCCGGAGGAGGATCTCACCGATCCTCACCAGTGCCACATAGGGGATGACGGACAGGACCGCGGAGAGCGCGGCGAGAATGCGGCCGATGGTCAAGGCACCGGACACCGGGGCCAACAGGCCTTTCAGGGCCGCTGTGCCGGCGTTCTGCGCCTCTTTCTCCGGGGACGTACCGGATGCCGGGTCTGCGGGTGACATGGTCCTCCATAGGTATGCCATAAGTAACAATGAACGCATTTCATGGTATGTGGCGAGAGGTCGTCCCACAAGGGCCGGAACGCGAAAAGGCGTACCCTTGTCCTCATGACCCAACAGGCACTGCACGGTGACGGGTGGGCGGTCGGCGTCGACGGCACCCGACGGTGGGGCACGCTCGGCGCGGCGGGCCTCTTCCTCACCACACGGGAAAATGACACGACGCTCCTGCTGGTCCAGCACCGGGCAAACTGGACGAATTTCGGAGGCACCTGGGGCATTCCCGGGGGAGCGGTGGAGCCGGGGGAGTCGGCGGTTGACGCCGCCCTGCGGGAGACGCAGGAGGAGACCGGGGTGGATCCTGCCGACGTGCAGGTCTCCGACCACCTCGTCACCGCCCGCGCCGAACTTTCCCATGTGCTGGTCAGGGTTCCGTTGGCCCCGGAAGACATGGTGTTGGCGGCCCCGGTGACGGCGGCGGCTGAACGGGGCGCTTCGCTTCTGGATGCTGTGCGCTCGCACAGGATCACCCACCCGGAGACCGGATATCCTCTGACAATCACGATGAGCGGGCAGCTGTGCTGGGAGACCCCTGACGACAGCGTCGGGGAATGGACCTACACGACCGTACTGGGGGCGTGCGACTCCCCGTTGGAGTTGTTCCCCTCGGCGGAGAGTGCGGACCTGGCGTGGTGTCCCCTGGACGAGGTCGCGGAGTTGCCGCTCATCCCGCCGTTCCGAGACGCGCTGCCAGGACTGCGTGAACGGATCAAGGGGCCGGAACAGGACTGACATTCCTGTCGGCTTCGTGGCAGACTGGTCCGACGTGACCGAAACGAACGCTCCGGCGACACCGGGGCCTCACTATCCCACGATGCCGTTACCGGCAAAAGACGCGTGGCCTGCGCTGTTCGCCCTCTGCACGGGCTTCTTCATGATCCTGCTGGATCAGACCATTGTGGCCGTGGCGACGCCCGAGTTTCAACGCCAGCTCCACGCGGACTACAACCAGGTCATCTGGGTCACGTCCGCATATCTCCTCACGTTCGCGGTGCCGCTGCTGGTGACGGGGCGGCTCGGGGACAGGTTCGGCCCCCGGAATGTCTATGTCGTCGGCATGGCGGTTTTCACCTGCTCGTCGCTGTGGTGCGGCCTGGCCGGCAGCGTCGAGGAACTGATCGCCGCCCGCGCGGTACAGGGGCTGGGTGCGGCGTTGTTGACTCCTCAGACCATGGCGGTGATCAACCGGATCTTCCCGCGCGACAGGCGTGGCTCGGCTCTCGGCGTATGGGGCGCCACGGCCGGCCTGTCCACGCTGTGCGGGCCACTGCTCGGTGGCCTGATCACCGGCACCGTCGGGTGGGAATGGGTCTTCTTCATCAACGTGCCGATCGGGGTGCTGTCGATCATCGCGGTCATGGTGTGGGTACCACGTTTCCCACCGGCCGCTCGGCGTATAGACCCGCTGTCCATCGTGTTGTCCGTCGTGGCGGTGTTCCTTCTCGTCTTCGGACTGCAGGAGGGCGAGAGCATGGACTGGGCATGGTGGATCTGGGTGATGATCGGCGTGTCCTTCGTGTTGTTCGCCTTGTTCGTCCGTCAGCAGGTCGTCGCCGAACACCGCGGGCGTGACCCGTTGATGCCGTTGAGTCTGTTCCGCGTCCGCAACTTCTCGCTGGGCAATATCGGCATCGTGAGCATGGGGTTCACCGTCGCGAGCGTGCCTCTGCCATTCACGCTGTACTACCAGCAGGTCCACGGGCTGAGCCCGTTGCAGGCCGGAATAATGCTGGTGCCCCAGGCGGCCACGTCGCTGGTTCTGTCACCGATCGTGGGACGCCTGACCGACAGGTACAGTTCACGCGGACTGGGCGCGTCGGGTTTCACGGTGATGGCCCTCTCCATCGTCGGAATGACCGCGGTGATGGCCTCCGGTGCGCCCCACTACTGGACGATCATTCCGCTGATCGGCCTGGGAATCGGGAACTCGCTGGTGTGGGCCCCGAACTCAGCGTCCACCATGCGCGATCTCGAAATGAACCAGATGGGGGCGGGGTCCGGTGTCTACAACCAGACACGGCAACTGGGTTCGGTCATCGGTGTGGCGGCGGTTGGTGCGATGATGCAGTGGCGCCTGATCGTCGACGACCCGGGCACCGCGTTCGGTCTCTCCGTGCTCATCCCCGCCGCCATGATGATCGTGGGGGTGACCTCGTCCCTGTTGTCGACCAACAACCTGCACCAGTCGCAGGCGGGGAAGTAGCTGACTAGGATCGTCATCATGCGTATCGCAACCTTGACCAGTGGAGGGGACTGCCCCGGACTGAACGCCGTCATCCGGGGCGTCGTCCGTACAGCGGCAGGCCGAGGAGCAACCGTCGTCGGGTACGAGGACGGTTGGCAGGGGCTGGTGGAGGACCGTAGGGTCCAGTTGTACGACGACGAGGACATCGACCGGATCCTGATCCGTGGAGGTACGATCCTGGGGACCGGGCGGCTCAAGACCGCCACGTTCAAGGATTCGATTGACCTGGTGAAGGCGAATCTGGAGGATGCGGGTATCGACGTGCTCATCGCCATCGGTGGAGAGGGCACGCTCAAGGGCGCACAGTGGCTCCATGACAACGGCGTTCCGGTCATCGGCGTTCCCAAGACCATCGACAACGACGTGAATGCCACCGACTACACCTTCGGTTTCGACACTGCCGTGGCCGTCGCCACCGACGCCATCGACCGGTTGCACACGACCGCTGAATCACACAACCGCGTGATGATCGTGCAGGTCATGGGGCGGCACGTAGGGTGGATCGCACTGCATGCGGGAATGGCGGGTGGGGCGCACGACATCCTGATCCCGGAAGTCCCGTTCGACATCGACGAAGTCTGCAAACGCATGTCCCGTCGCTTCGAACTGGGTGAGAAGTACGGCATCATCGTCGTCGCCGAAGGAGCGGTGCCGAAAGAGGGGACGTTCGATATCGGGGACCGGGCGATCGACCAGTTCGGCCACCAGAAGTTCGACGATATCGGAGCGAAGATCGCGCACGAGATCGAGAACCGGCTCGACACCGACGTCCGTTCCACAGTCCTCGGGCATATTCAGCGTGGCGGCACCCCCACAGCGTTCGACCGGGTGCTGGCGACACGGTACGCCGTCCATGCCACCAAGGCGGCGTTGCGTGGGGAGACAGGTCAGGTCGTCGCCCTGCACGGTGAACGCATCGAACTGGTCTCCTTCGACGATGCCGTCGGCCACCTCAAGGTCGTGCCGCAGCAGCGTATCGACTCGGTCGGCGCGCTGATCGGCTGACACTAACGGGACTCGAGGTGCCTTCCGAGATTGGTGAGGGCTTCGTCCCATCCGTCGTAGACGTAGTTGTCGCCGGGTCGGCCACCGATTCCCCGGAGGTGGAACACCATCTCCGTGTACTGGTCACGGTCCCCTGAGGCGGAGAACGTCAGCGTGACGACCGGAGATGAGTCTACCGGCGCATCCGGCTCGCCCCAGGTGAAGACAAGTCGTTCGACCGGGGTGATCTGCAGGTACTCGCCTCCGGTGGGGTACTCCTCGCCGGTGGTGTCGTTGACCATGGTGTACGAGTAGCGTCCGCCGACGCGGAGGTCGACAGTGACAGAGTCCGTGGTCACTCCGAACGGGCCGAACCATGCGGCCAGTTCATGGGGGTCGGTCCATGCACGCCACACAAGCTCGCGCGGTGCATCGAATGTTCTGGTGATGGTGAACTCGGGTGCCTTGTCGGGGGAGGTGTCGCGGGTGTTCATGATTCCTGCTCCTGACTTCCGGTTGTCCGGGTAGTTGTCTTCATCTTCTCGAGGTGGGTATCCAGTGCGTCGAACCGCTGGTCCCATTCACGTCGTTGAGCGTCGATCCATTCGGTGACCTCGTCGAGCGCTTCTGTCCGCAACGCGATCGTCCGCCACTGGGCGTTCGCCGTACGGCTGATCAGTCGGGCACGCTCCAGAACCTTGAGGTGTCGTGAGACAGCGGGTGCGCTCATCTCGAAGGGTGCTGCCAGGTCCCCGACACTGGCGGGGCCGTGAGCGAGTCGCTCGAGGATCTTCCGGCGGGTGCGGTCCGCAAGTGCGGAGAAGGCCAGACTGAGGGGCTCGGGATCCACCATATAACCAACTCCTTATTTAACAGTCTAGTTAAGTATACGGCGACCGGTGTGCCACCACAAGAGGTGGAGTGGACACGACGGTGCATCATCACCTGCTTATGCCTCCCCGAGGCAACCCGCACCGTCGACGGAGTTGTAGTGTGTCGCTCACCGCCGGATTTCACTGTGATCACTGTGAACATCGAGACCATGACCTGGCCCTGACATCACAGCACCAAGCCTCTCCCCGGAAAGCACCATGCCATCCTCGTCTGCCCCCGCTGAACCATCCACGCAGTCCGCCCGGTCTTCTCAGGACCGTAGCGCCTATATCGCATCCCTCGGGTTTCCACTGTTGGTGATCATCGGTGGCGTCATCGGCTTCCTCGGGGGCGATGACCTGTCCGCCGCGACCTCCGACTGGACCAACTGGCTACTCGGCCTGATCATGTTCGGTATGGGGCTGACCCTGCAGCCCCGCGATTTCGTCCTGGTCGTCAAACGTCCGCTACCCGTGGTCATCGGCGCCGTGGCGCAGTTCGTGGTCATGCCACTGGCCGCCCTGCTGGTGGTGTGGGTCCTCGGCCTGCCCTCCGCTATCGCCGCCGGAGTGGTCCTCGTCGGATGCGCGCCGGGAGGTACGGCGTCGAATGTCGTCTCGTACCTTGCCCGCGGGGACCTCGCCCTGTCTGTGGCGATGACCTCTGTCTCCACGTTGCTGGCACCACTGCTGACCCCGTTGCTCACCCTGTGGCTGGCGGGCCAGTACATGCCGCTGGACGGGGGCTCCATGGCGTTGTCGATTGTGCAGGTCGTACTCGTTCCCGTCATTGCGGGACTGGTGTTCCGGTTCTTCCTTCCCTCGGTGATCGAACGGATTCTGCCGTCACTGCCCTGGATCTCGGTGTTCGCGATTGCCGCCGTCGTGGCGATCGTCGTGTCAGGTAACCGTGACAATCTGCTCGAAGCCGGTCTGCTCGTCCTCGTCGCCGTGGTACTCCACAACGCGCTCGGCCTGGCGCTGGGGTACGGTGCGGGGCTCGTCACCGGCCAACCGGTGCAGGTGCGGCGCACCATGGCAGTCGAGGTCGGGATGCAGAACTCGGGTTTGGCGGCGGGCCTCGCCGCACAGCACATGGAACCCATGTCTGCTCTTCCAGGCGCGATCTTCTCGGTGTGGCACAACCTCTCGGGCGCGATCTTCGCTGCACTGTGCCGCGCCGCTGACGGCCGGGCGGTACGAAGAGAGCCCCGCCCCAGCGACGGCTCCGAGACCATCCATTAGAATGATTCACCATGACTGCCGTGGTGAACGATTACTCCGATGATGTGATGGACTACGACGAGGTGCTCGAGCGCTTCGACCCCGTGATGGGTATGGAAGTCCACGTTGAACTGGCGACGCGGACGAAGATGTTCTCCGCCTCCTCGGCGGAGTTCGGTGACGCGCCGAACACCAATGTCGACCCCTGCAGTCTCGGACTTCCCGGAGCCCTGCCCGTCGTCAACAGGCAGGGAGTGGAGTGGGCCATCAAGATCGGTCTCGCGCTGAACTGTGAGATCGCCCCGTACTCCCGTTTCGCCCGGAAGAACTACTTCTATCCGGATCAGCCGAAGAACTACCAGATCTCCCAGTACGATGAGCCGATCGCCCATAACGGCTACCTGGACATCGTCCTCGACGACGGTACTCCGTGGCGTATCGAGATCGAGCGGGCCCACATGGAGGAGGACACCGGCAAGCTCACCCATCTGGGAGGGGCAACCGGTCGTATCCACGGTGCGACGGCGTCTCTGGTGGACTGCAACCGTGCGGGGATTCCACTGATCGAGATCGTGACCAAGCCGATCGAGGGAGCGGGGGAGCGTGCCCCGGAAATCGCCCGCGCCTACGTCACCGCCCTGCGTGACCTCGTCAAGGCCCTCGAAGTGTCGGACGCCCGCATGGACCAGGGGTCAATGCGTGTGGACTCCAATCTGTCTCTGCGCGCGGCGGGTACATCGGAGTTCGGCACACGCACCGAGACCAAGAACATCAACTCGCTGAAGTCTGTTGAGCAGGCAGTACGTTTCGAGATGCAGCGGCAGGCGGCATGCATCGTCAACGACGTCGAGATCATCCAGGAGACCCGTCACTACCAGGAGGCCGACGGCACCACCTCCCGGGGCAGGGTCAAGGAGACGATGGCAGACTACCGTTACTTCAACGACCCTGACCTTCCCCCGGTCCTGGCGCCGGCGGAATGGGTCGAAGCGATCCGTGAGACCCTCCCCGAGATGCCGTGGATCCGTCGGGCCCGCATCCAGGAGGAGTGGGGTCTCAAGGATGAGGAAATGCGTGACCTGGTCAACGCCGGCGCGCTTGACCTGATCATCGCCACGGTAGAAGCCGGTGCATCGCCGGCGGAGGCCCGCAGCTGGTGGGTCGCCTACCTCGCCCAGAAAGCCAAGGAAGCTGGCGTTGAGCTCGAGGGGCTGCAGATCACCCCGGACCAGGTCGCCAGGGTCAGCGCACTCGTCAAGGAGGGGAAGCTGACCAACAAGCTGGCACGTAAGGCGGTCGACGGTGTCCTGGCCGGTGAAGGGGAGGTGGATGACGTCGTGGCTGCGCGGGGTCTCGAGGTTGTCCGTGATGACGGTGCGATCGAGAAGGCGGTGGATGACGCCATTGCGGCCAATCCGGACATCGTCGAGAAGTACCGTGCGGGAAACAAGAAGGTCACCGGGGCGATCGTCGGTGAGGTCATGAAGGCGACCAGAGGCAAGGCGGATCCGGCCCAGGTGAACAAACTGATCGCCGCGAAACTGGCCTGATATCGGTTATGCCCGGTCGGTGGGGGCGACCGGGCAGGGACGTGGAGGTTAGCTGTAAGAATGTTCCTTTGGGGCGAGAAAAGGAAAACCGGATCCGAATAGCGGAAACGGGGGTAGGATAGGCGCTGATTCGGGGGTAGTTGAGGCTCTGCGGGAGGAAGATCCGGACAAAATTCCGGAACTTCCGTTGGACAGTCAGCTACATGTGCATAATAAACCGGACGTTAACATACGTGTACCCAATGACTGGGTTGACGTCTGGACGCGCGCGGAACCTCCAGCCACCATCCAGGAGGGGCCTGTGTGATTCCGGAGCGATCGACCACGCACCAGAGGAGCCCTCCGTTGCTCATAGGTATCCCCCGGGAACCGCAAACCTTGGTCTCGGCGACACCTGACACCGTCGGCAAACTGATCAAGCTCGGCTACGACGTAGCCGTCCAGGCCGGCGCAGGTGACCAGGCGAACTTCCCCGACAGCCAGTTCGAGGCTGCCGGCGCCACGATCGTCGGCGAGGACGTATGGTCCTGCGACATCGTCACCACTCTCGACACCCCGTCCGCCGAACACCGCGCGGCGCTGAAGTCCGGGGCGATGCTGATCTCGCGGCTCGCGCCGGCGCGTAATGACGAGCTTGTCGCCGAGCTGGCAGAGAAGAACGTCACCGCCGTCGCGATGGACACCGTCCCCCGGATCAGCCGTGCGCAGTCCATGGACGTGCTCAGCTCCCAGGCCAACATCGCCGGATACCGCGCGGTCATCGAGGCCGCGAACACCTTCGGGCGTCTGTTCACCGGTCAGGTGACCGCGGCGGGTAAGGTCCCGCCGGCCACCGTCTACGTCATCGGGACCGGTGTCGCCGGCCTGGCGGCCATCGGTACGGCGAATTCGATGGGCGCGGTGGTCAAGGCCACCGACCTGAGGCCGGAGACTGCCGAGCAGGTGGAGTCCATGGGCGCGGAGTTCGTGGCTATCCCTACGGCTTCGGAGAAGTCCGACGACGGGTACGCCAAGGAGATGACACAGGACCAGGCTGCTGCCGCCGCGAAGCTCTACGCCGAGCAGTCGGCAGCGGCGGACATCGTGATCACCACGGCGAATATTCCGGGTCGTACGTCACCGGTGCTGCTGACGGCAGCTGACGTTGCGAAGATGAAGCCCGGTTCCGTCATCGTCGACATGGCTGCCGCCAACGGCGGAAACTGCGAGCTCACCGTTGCCGGGGAGGTGACCACCACAGACAACGGTGTGAAGATCATCGGTTACACCGACCTGGCCGGGCGCCTGCCCGCCCAGTCGTCACAGCTCTACGGTCAGAACGTCGTGAACCTGTTCAAGCTGGTCACTCCGGGTAAAGACGGTGAAGCCGTGCTGGATCTCGAGGACGAGATCGTACGTGGTATCACCGTCACGAAGGCTGATGAGGCCGGCGAGGCAGGCTCTGTTGCCGATATCCTCTGGCCGCCGCCTCCGGTGAAGGTCTCGGCGGCTCCTGCGCCGAACCCGAAGGCTGAGACGGCCGAACCGTCCGAGACATCCGGGCAGGAGGCTCCGGCGAGGTCCACCCTGCCGTGGAAGCTGCTGGCGGGGTTGCTGGGCATCGCCCTGGTGTTGGCCAGCCCGCTGGCTGTGGCCGACGAGTACATGGTCCTGATGCTGGCTGTGGTGGTCGGGTTCTACGTGATCACCGCAGTGACCCACAAGCTGCACACGCCGCTGATGAGTGAGACCAACGCCATCTCGGGAATCATCCTGGTCGGCGCGATTCTCCAGGTCGGCTCGTCCAATATCGCCGTGGCTGTCCTGGCGTTCATCGCCATTGTCGTGGCCTCGATCAACATTTTCGGTGGCTTCTTCGTCACCAGGCGCATGCTCACCATGTTCGAGGGAGGCAACTGAGATGAACGTGACCAACCAGCTGATTCTTGCCAACGGTCCGAGTGCGTCTGTCCTGGAGTGGACGGACAAGGTCACCAACCTGGCCTACATCGTCGCTGCCCTGCTGTTCATCCTGGCGCTGGCCGGGCTGGCCAAGCAGCAGACCGCGTCCCGCGGTAACCGGTTCGGTATCGCGGGTATGGCGATCGCCCTGATCGCCACCATCGTCAAGGCTGTCGTGGCCTCTGCCGACGACACCGAGAACTACAACAGCCCGTGGGTCACGCTGCTGCTCATCGCCGTGGCGATGCTCATCGGTGCGGCCATCGGCATTCCGCGGGCCCGCAAGGTCGAGATGACCGGCATGCCCGAACTCATCGCGATGCTCCACAGCTTCGTGGGACTGGCCGCCGTGCTCATCGGCGTCAACTCGTTCATCCAGAAGGCCGGGTCCGACGAGGATGTCGCCGGTTTCAACCTGGGTGAGATCTACCTCGGTATCTTCATCGGTGCGGTGACCCTGACCGGCTCGATCGTGGCGTACCTGAAGCTGTCCGGGAAGATCAGCGGGTCGCCGCTGATGCTGCCGGGACGCAACATGCTCAACGTGCTGGTTATTGTGGTCTCTCTGGTCGGCATGGGTGTGTTCATCGCCGCCGGCACCGACAACCCGGCGCTGTCCTGGACGATTCTGGGCGTCATGCTGGTGCTCGCCCTGGCACTGGGTATCCATCTGGTGGCGGCCATCGGCGGCGGTGACATGCCCGTGGTGGTCTCGATGCTGAACTCCTACTCGGGTTGGGCTGCTGCGGCCGCCGGATTCATGCTGGCCAACCCGCTGCTGATCATCACCGGGTCCTTGGTCGGTTCTTCCGGTGCCTACCTGTCGTATGTGATGTGCAAGGCGATGAACCGCTCGTTCATCTCCGTGATCCTGGGTGGGTTCGGTGCTGACTCCTCTGCCGGCGACGACCGTGACTACGGTGAGCACACCGAGGTTTCCGCTGAGGACACCGCGGAGCTGCTCAAGGGTGCGAAGTCGGTCATGATCACCCCGGGCTACGGCATGGCGGTGGCGCAGGCGCAGTACCCGGTGGCCTCGCTGGTGGCCAAGCTGCGTGAGCAGGGGGTCGACGTCACCTTCGGTATTCACCCTGTTGCGGGTCGTCTGCCTGGTCACATGAATGTCCTGCTGGCCGAAGCCAAGGTGCCCTACGACATCGTCCTGGAACTCGACGAGGTCAACGATGACTTCGGTGAGGTGGACGTGGTACTGGTCATCGGTGCCAATGACACCGTCAACCCGATTGCCGAGGAGCCGGGTTCTCCGATCGCCGGTATGCCGGTGCTCAAGGTGTGGGACGCTGACAAGGTCATCGTCTTCAAGCGTTCGATGGGCTCGGGTTATGCAGGTGTGCAGAATCCGCTGTTCTTCAACGAGAACACCGACATGCTGCTCGGAGACGCCAAGCAGTCGGTGGAAGCGATCACCGCGGCTCTCTAGTTTTCCTCGACGCCGTCGCCGGCCCGGATGTCGTCGGGACGTGGTGCGGACGGTGCGGTGCCCCCGCCGAAGGGGGACCCGCCGAGCCGCTCTCTGCCGTGAGCAGTCAGGAACCCCGCCGGGTCCGGCCCCACCGCCACGACCCCGGTGGGGTTCACGTCTGTGTGGACGATGTAGTAGTGGTCCTTGATCTGGCCGAAGTTCGTGGTGTCTCCGAAGCCAGGGGTCTGGAACAGATCCCGCAGGTAGCCCCAGAGGTTCGGCCTGCTGGAGATCGTGTAGCGGTTGCACTTGAAGTGACCGTGGTAGACCATGTCGAACCGGACCAGGGTAACGAAGAGGTAGATGTCCGCCAGCGTGATGTGCTGGCCCACCAGGTAGCGGTTCTCCGCGAGCCGGTCCTCGAGCATGTCGAGCGTCGTGAACAGCTCCGAGAACGCCTTTTCGTAGGCGGCCTGCGAACCGGCGAACCCGCACTTGTAGACGCCGTTGTTGACGGTCCGGAAGACCCGGTCGGCGATATCGTCGATCTCCGGCCTGAGGTCGGTGGGGTAGAGGTCGGGTGCTCCGACCCGGTGCAGGGGTGTCCACTCGGTGACGAAGTCCTGGACCAGTGTCCGGAAGTCGTTGGTGACCACCGCCTTTGACTCGATGTCCACGAGGGCGGGGACCGTGATGCCTTTGGGGTAGTCGGCGTAACGGTGAAGATAGCAGTCACGCAGTCGTCCCACCCCGAGCACCGGGTCGACGGAATCCGGGTCGAGGTCGAATGTCCAGGACTTCCAGTCGTGGGTGGGGCCGGCCAGTCCGAGCGACAGTGGTGCAGGATCTTCCGGAGCGTCCGCCCCGTCGAGCCCCAGGAGACGACGGACGATGACCGCCCGGTGAGCCCACGGACAGGCCCGGGCTGCGACCAGCCGGTACCGGCCGGCCTCGACTGGCCAGGGCTGTCCCTGTCCCGAGGAGGTGGAGGCCGGGTCGAACCCGGCCGGATCGGCGACGACGCGGTCGTCGATGTAGTTCATGTCCCTGTTGAAGCCTTCGTCCCCGCTGGCGACGTAGCCCATGGTGTCCTCCTTGTGTCCGCTGTGTCCTGCGCTCTGTCCTGCGTTCTGTCGTGCGGGTGCGACATACCGTGTCGTCCTACGCGGTCGCGCCCGGGTTCTAGCCTAGGCTTGACGCACGTATCCATGCGGAAACGAGCACACGGACCAGCACGAGATCTGGCGCCAGAGGTCACCACGCCGGCGGCGCAGAAGGTGGAAGACCATGGGATTGTTTGACCGTAATCCGGAGAAGTCGGGGAAGCCACGCAGCGAGGACTCGACCGCCCCTGCCGGACGCGTAGACCACAGTGACGACGATCTGTTCGACGCCATTGACTCAGTGGACGGGATCGACGTCCCGGACGCGACGCGACCCCTCTCAGTGCCGGGGGCGGACAGTGGTTCGTCTCGGGGAACGTCCCGGGAGACCCCGGACGTGCCGGTGGCCGACGACACGCGGGATCGGAACGCCCCGGAGCCTCCGGAGGTTGAGGAGACGCCGGAGACCCCAGATGCTCCGGAGTCCACGGCCGTCACGGATGCCACGGAGCGCACCGACAGCGCAGATCCCTCGGATGCGGGGGAAGCGAAGCCGAAGCGGGACATTTACGCGATGTCGGGCAGAGCCCGGCCGCAGCGTATCGAACCGCGTACCGCCGAGCCGGCGCCCACTCCGACGCCCACCCCGACGGCCTCGGACGGTGACCGTACCGAGGTCTTCGGCGCCGCAGCCGCCGATCCTGCGTATGGCGTCCCTGATAACGAGGACCAGCACGAGACCCGTGCGTTCGGTAGTTCAGCAGGTGCCTCCGGCGTGGCCGACCCGGCCTACACCGACGGCTCATCGGCGTTCGTGGGAGAACCGGGAACCGGACAGGACGCCCCGGAGACCTCGGTTTTCGCCGCAGGCGCGACAGGAACCGGGGCAGCAGCAACGAACCAGACGGCCACCGGGCCTATGGCAGACGACCGCACCGTCGTCTCTCCCGACGATCCTGAGTCGTCATATGCCGCAGGGAGTCCGGCGTCCCGGGCCGGGGACGTGGACGCCGATCCGAGGAGGGGCACCCTTGATTTCGGCCTGTTCATCCTGCGTGTCGTGGTCGGGGCGCTGCTCGTGGTACGCGGACTGCAGACACTCTTCGCCTTCGGCGGTGACCCGGGCATCAGTGCCTTTGAACAGACACTGGCGGCCTACAACTTCGCCGACATCCTGGCAGTCGCGGTGCCGGTTGCGCAGATCGTGGCTGGAGGCCTTCTGGTCTTCGGTCTCCTCACCCCGGTGGGAAGTGCCCTGACCGTGGTGGTCGCTGGATTCCTTGCGTTGCACAACCTGTCGATCTGGGATTCGGGGTACTGGCCGTACACCCTCAGTCCCCAGGTGCAGTTCTGGGCGCTTCTCGGCCTCGCTGGTCTCGTCCTGACCTTCACCGGGCCGGGGCGGTACGCGGCCGACGCTTCCCGGGGCTGGGCCACCCGGCCATTGGCCTCCGCCTGGGTCTTCGCGGTCATCGGACTGGCGGGTGCTGCGGGGGCGTGGCTGGCCGTCGGAGGTGGAAACCCGTTCTGACCGGTCATCCCAGGGCGAGACGGGCTGCCATGCCGATCATCAGCAGGCCGATTCCCAGGTTGATCCACCGCCACACCCGTGGGCTGGACAACGGGCGACTGAGGAGGCGGGCTCCGTACCCCACCACGAGGAAGAACAGGGTGGAACCGAGGACCGCGCCGACGGTGAACACCCATTTTCCCGTGTCGTCGTACTGGTTGGCCATCGTTCCGAACACGACGATGCCGTCGACGTAGGCCGCGGGGTTCAGGAAGGTCACGGCCAGTGCGGTGGGAAGTGCCGCGAGGGCGCCTGTCCGGCGTGCGCGGAGGGGAGTGTCGGGGCGGGGGATTACACGGGCGACGGTCGCCACCTGGCCTCCTCCGTGGGGGTAGTCGGCGGTGGGTGTGGGCACCCCGGACGACACTACGGGGTCTGGTGAGACGGATTCGGCTGCCTGGTCCGGGGCGCCACTGTCGATTCCGGTGGGGTGGCGGACGTCCCGCAGACAGGTGACGGCGAACCAGAGCAGGTAGGCCACGCCTCCCCAGCGCAGGATCTCCAGGAGAACCGGGAGTCTGTCGGTGACGACACTGACTCCCGCGGTACCCAGTGGTAGCAGGATCAGGTCACCGAGGACGAAGATGGCGACGACCAGCCCCACTCCCCAGCGTTTGACCCCCTGTTTCAGCAGGACGACGTTCTGTGGGCCGACTGCCGCGATCACGGACAGCTGGAACACCAGGCCGGCGAGAGCGACGTGGAGGACCGGGAGGAAGTTTTCGTTCAGCACGGGCCAGAGCCTAGGAACCTCATGTTGTGAAGACAAGCAAGCTCTGCTTGAGATGCTTAAGATGTGCTTCATGATGCCACGTCACATGGATACCTTGCTGCTCGTCGTCGATGAAGGGAGTTTCGAGGCTGCAGCGGACCGCCTCGGGGTGAGCCCGTCCGCGGTGAGTCAGCGCATCAAGGCGCTCGAGGCGGACGTCGGACGGGTCGTCGTGCGGCGGACGTCGCCGGTGGGTGTCACGGATGCCGGTGAGGTGCTGGTTCAGACCGCCCGACGGATGCGGCTGCTGGAATCAGAGACAGATGACAGGTTACGGGGACGTATCGGTGAGAGGCCGGTCAGCGTCGGAGTCAACGCGGATTCGCTGGGTACGTGGTTCCGCCCTGTGCTCCGGCACGTTGCAGAGGTGGGCGGTATGTCTCTGGAGTTGAATCTGGAGGACGAACAACACTCCCTGGCGATGCTCCGGCGGGGAGACTGTATGGGGGTGGTCACCGCAGAAGCGGAGCCGGTCGCGGGGTGCGTCGTCGAGGAGCTCGGGAGCCTGCACTACTGGCCGGTCGGGGCTCCGGACCTGGCCGACGAACTCGAGGCTGCCAGGACTGTCCGCGGTGAGGACGCCTGGGCTTCGCTGCCCCTGCTGGTCATCGGGCCGCACGACCGGATGACCGACGGGGTGCTGGAGCCGCGCGGTGTGACACCGCGCCCCGGCCGCCGGGTCTCCCGGATTCCGAGTTTCGAGGGGCTCAACGACGCAGTGGTCGCGGGCCTGGGGTGGACGTTGGTGCCGGTCGCGTCAGCACAGCCGTACGTGGACGCGGGGACGATGGTGCGCCTGGCCGAGGACGTCATCGAGGTCCCGTTGTATTGGCAGCATTGGCGCCTGGAATCCGACACCCTCGGTGTACTCACTGACGCGGTGCATGCGGCGGCGGCCGTGGGGCTCAGCGCCTGAGCCTCCGGTAGGCCCGGGCGGACAGCGGAAGGAAGACCGCCACGAGGGCCAGCGGCCACAGGACAGCGGCCAGCACTGCGTGGTCCGCCAGCGTGCCCCCGGTGAAACCGGTGGGGTTGCCGAAGAGCTCGCGGGCGGCAGTTGCGGTGGCTGACACCGGGTTCCAGGTGGCGACCGGTTCCAACCATGCGGGCATGTACTCGGGGGAGACGAAGGCGGTGGACAGGAAACCGACGGGCCAGACCAGCACCTGGACCATCGTCGCGGCGCCTTCATTCCTGCCGAGGGTGAGCCCCAGGTAGATTCCGATCCACAGTACGGCGAACCGGAACCAGAGCAGGAGTGCGACGGCGAGAACAGCCTCGGCGGCGCTTCCTGTAACTCGCCAGCCCAACAGGAGCCCGCCGACGATGAGGACGATGAGCTCCACCGACGACGTGACCATGTCGGCTCCGACGCGGCCGAAGGCGACTGAGGCGTCACCGATGGGAAGCGACCGGAAGCGGTCGGTGATGCCTTTCTTCGCGTCATTGGACATGGCGGTGGTCGTGGCCTCGACTCCGAACATCATCGAGAGGGCCATCATGCCGGGCAGGAGGAAGTGGATGTAGTCTCCACCGCCGGGCAGGCTGATGGAACCGCCGAAGAGCAGGGAGAACATCAGCAGGAGCATGACGGTGAACATGATCGTGAACACGGGCGTGAGAGGTTGGCGGCGCCAGTGGAGAAGCTCCCTGGCCGTGAGGGTCAGACCGTTGGTGATGCTGTTCATCGGTTCTCCTCGGTGGAATCTGAAGACTCTGAAGACTCTGGTGATTCTGTTGACTCTGTGACGGAGAGGAAGACTTCGTCGAGCGTGGGACGGCGCAATGCGATGTCAGTCGGTGTCAGGTTCGCGGCGTCGAGTCGGCGGATGATGTCGACCATGTCGGCGGCACCGTCCGGTGCCGCCAGGCTGACGAGAAGCTTGTCCGGATCCGGCGTGAACGACAGCTCACCCGGCGCCAGTGCACATTCAACATCGGCGCTGGACACCTGGGAGGTGAACGTGAGGTCCACACGGTCACCGCCGCGATTCGCCTTGAGCTCGTCCGGTGCGCCCTCGGCGATCACCCGACCGGATGACATGATCGAGATCCGGTCGGCGAGCCGGTCGGCCTCCTCCAGGTACTGGGTGGTCAGCAGGACGGTCGTGCCCGCGTCGGCGGCCCGGAGGACGGCGTCCCAGACGTCGATACGACCTCGGGGGTCGAGCCCGGTGGTGGGCTCGTCGAGGAAGAGGACGTCAGGGTGACGGATGAGGGACACGGCGATGTCGAGCCGGCGTCGCATTCCTCCGGAGTAGCCGGACACCGGTCGGTCCGCAGCGTCTGTCAGGGAGAACTGCTCCAGGAGTTCGTCGGCACGGCGGCGGGCGTCGGCACGGCGGAAACCCAGGAGCCGGGCGAACATCACGAGGTTCTGGTGGCCGCCCAGGATCTCGTCCACTGCGGCGTACTGGCCGACCAGGCCGATACGGGCACGTACGGCGTTGCCGTCACGTACATCGGTGCCGGCGATGCGGGCAATACCCTGGTCGAGTGAGGTCAGCGTGGTGAGCACCCCGACGGCGGTGGTCTTACCTGCTCCGTTCGGTCCGAGCAGTCCGTGGATGCTGCCAGTTGGAACAGTGAGGTTGAAATTGTCGAGGGCACGGTGCGTGCCATAGGCCTTCACCAGGGATTCTGCGTGGATGGCGGGAGGGGAGTCGGAAATCACCATAAACTCCTAACGGTGTACGGAATTAGCGAGGGAGGTTTAACGTACGCCGTTCGGAGTAAGCTGTCAACATGGAATCTGACGCCAGACGCGCGACCCCGCCATCCCCACCGTCACCGGCACTGTCCACGGGAGGTGGGGCCCTGGACCCCGACCGCATGCTGCGGCTTGTCTGGCGGCACCAGGTGGGTGAAGAGACCGGGGCTCGTGGTCCCCGGAAGAAATGGTCCGTCGATGAGGTCGTCGACACCGCTATCGAGGACGCCGACACCATCGGGGTCGAGGGACTCTCGATGCGCAGGATCGCGGAGAAACTCCACACATCCGCCGCGAGTCTGTACACCTACATTCCGGGCCGTGACGAGCTTCTCGGTCTGATGATCGACCAGGTGATGGGACGCGTCGACCTACCGTCCTTCAGTGGGGTGGCAACCGATCCGGAGGTTGTCGGTGACCGGCTCCGGGTGATCTCCAGGCTCGCCTGGGATGAGATCCACCGGCACCCGTGGCTGCTCGCCGCCCAACGGCACCGGCCCCTGATCGGTCCGAATATCTCCCGACGCTATGAATGGCAGCTCTCGGCCCTGGACGGGTGTGGGCTCGACGACGTCTCGATGGACCACACCGTCGCCCTGGTTGAGTCCCATGCTGTCGCCAGTGCCGCTGCCAGTGTCAACGCGCGCGAGCTCGCCCGGATGTCCGGGCACAGTGACGCGGAATGGTGGCAGGTCAACGAGCCCGTCCTCTCCCAGGTCATGCAGGGCGATGAGTTCCCCGTATCGGGACGTGTGGGCACGGCGGTGGGGGAGAAGTACCAGGCCATCACCGATCCGGCTGCAGTCTACGAATACGGGCTCGAGGTGATTCTTGACGGGGTCAGGACGCGTCTCGGTGGCGCCTCCGGAGCCCCCGGTACTGACGGTATCTGACTTCTGGAAGGGCTGATCCTTCGGCGCGATCCGCTTCTCGGAAAGGACAGATGATGCGTACGCACCCCCAGACCATGCGGTTTTGCTCGGTGAACACTTTCCTGCAATGATTGAACGCGTTCAAGGCTCGGCCTTCCGTGACCCCGCCGTTCTACCGCCCCTGCGGCGGTGTACACCGCGCCGGTCTCCGGCAGCGTCCGGTGTCACAGTCATTCGAGCCACGCGTCCCGGCCACTTTCTCCGGGGCTCGTCAAGGAGCTCCCATGAGCCAACCCAAGGCCACAGATCCCCCCGGCCCGGCGAAGTCGCGCTTCCGCATGGTCGGCACCGCTGTCTTCACCGTCGTCGCCGTCGTCGTCATCGGTGCCGCATCCTTCTTCTCGATCCGGTCAGCCTCGGGCGGCACGGATGTCCGGAGCAACCTCTCACTCATCGCGCCGGCGGCTGCCGGTGGCGGCTGGGACACATTCCAGCGCGAGCTGCAGCAGACCCTGAGAACCAACGGGATCGTCAACAACGTCCAGGTCGTCAATGTGCCCGGTGCCGGCGGCACCATCGGCGTGGGCGTTCTCGCCCAGCAGCCGGAGGCCAACAACCTCATGGTCGGTGGGTCCGGCCACATCACGGCGCAGGTTCAATTCGGTACCCCGTCGAAGATCCAGGACGTCACCCCGGTGGCCAAGGTCCTCGAGGAGTACGACATCATCGCGGTTCCCGCCGACTCTCCCCTCGAATCGATGGCCGACGTCAGTGAGGCATGGACGCAGGACCCGCGTTCCCTGGCCTGGACCGGGGGTGGTTCCTTCGATCAACTCGTCATGACCGACATCGCTCTGGAACTCGGTGTCCCCGCGTCCGAGACCACGTACATCCCCTCCGACGGCGGAGGCGAGGCTATTCAGGCACTGCTCAACGGAACGGCCGACGTGACGGCCGGCGGCTTCGCCGACATCTACCCCCAGGTCGAGTCCGGCAGATTACGGGTCCTCGGCGTCGTGGCCGAGGACCGCCTCTCCGGGACCCCGGAGATCGAGGCGATCCCCACGCTGACCGAACAGGGCATCGACGTGACCATCACCAACTGGAGGGCCCTCTTCGCCCCTCCCTCCGCCACGCGCGAGGACATCGAGGAACTCCGGGAGCTCGTCGCCGAAGCCGTGGAGACCCCGGAGTGGCGTGCCACCGTGGAACGCAACTTCTGGCGCGAGGCACCGATGCAGGGCGAGGAGCTCGACCAGTACATCCAGGACGAGACGGACCGGATCACCACCCTGTTCGAGGAGATGGGACAATGACCGCAAGTACCGCAAGTACCACAAGCGACATGTCAGAACCGCGGGCCACCACGCCGGTCGGCGCGGGCACAGTCTGGGCCGGCAGGTCCGGACTGATCATGCCCGTCGTGATCGCCGGGTTCAGCCTCTTTCTCATCGTCGGTTCGATGACCATGGACGGCCCGGACGCGGATTTCCCGGGACCGGGGTTCTTCCCGACTCTGATCGGTGTCATCGGTCTCGTCCTCGCCGCGGTGATTGCCGTGGGGATCATCCGCCGCCCCGAGCCCGTGGAGGGGGCGGCCGAACAGACCACGCGGTTCCACTCGGACTTCTCCGCCCTCGGGTGGACCGTCCTGGGGTTCCTCGCCTTCGCGGTCCTGCTGCCGTGGCTCGGCTGGATCCTCGCCTCCGGACTGCTGTTCTGGTGTGTGGCCCGGGGATTCGGCTCACGCCGACCCCTGTTCGACATCCTGGTGTCGCTATTCATGGGGTCGGTGGCCTATCTCGCCTTCGACGTGGCACTCGGTCTCAGTCTTCCTTCCGGCATCATCGGCGGGGGGTTCTGACATGGATTCGCTCAGTCTTCTGATGGAGGGCTTCGCAGGAGCCCTCACACCGGTCAACCTCATGTGGGTGCTCCTCGGCTGTCTCCTCGGCACCGCTGTGGGCGTCATGCCGGGACTCGGCTCCTCGATGGCGGTGGCACTGCTTCTGCCGATGACTTTCGCCCTTGACCCGACGGCGGCCTTCATCTTCTTCGCCGGCGTGTACTTCGGCGGGCTCTTCGGCGACTCCACGATGGCGATCCTGATGAACACCCCGGGGCAGGCCTCCGCCATCGCCTCGACGTTCGAGGGACACAAGATGGCATTGTCCGGTCGCGCCCCACAGGCGCTGGCGACGGCAGCCATCGGCGCTTTCATCGGTGGATTCGTCGCCTCGGTCGTGGTCGTCTTCTTCGCCCCGCTGCTCGCCGAGTTGTCCACGTACTTCGGACCGGCTGAGTACTTCGCGCTGGCGCTGTTCGCCTTCGTCGCCACCTCGTCCGTGGTCTCCGACTCGGTCCCCAAGGGCCTGTCCGCTCTCGTCATCGGCCTGGGGATCTCGACGATAGGCATCGATTCGGTGACCGGCACGGAACGGTTCACCCTCGGAGTGCCCCAGCTGTTCGACGGGATCTCGATTGTCACCGTCACGGTGGCGATCCTCGCCCTCGGAGAGGTCTTCTTCATCGCCTCCCGCGCACGACGTGAGAACCAGGACCTCAAGACACGGTCCGCAGGACGGCCGTGGCTCAAACTCGCCGAGTTCCGCGAGGCGTTGCCCGCCTGGCTGCGGGGCACCGCGATCGGTATGCCCTTCGGCATGATCCCGGTAGGCGGCTCCGAGGTACCGACATTCCTCGCCTACTCCGTGGAACGACGCCTGGACACCCGTCGGAAGACACCGAAGTTCGGTAAGGGCGCCATCCGAGGACTCGCCGCGCCGGAGGCCGCCGGGAACTCGACGACAGGTATGGCGATGGGCGCCCTGCTGGCCCTCGGCCTGCCGGTCTCCGCCACGGCGGCCATCCTGCTCGCGGCCTTCCGTCAATACGGTCTGCAGCCTGGCCCGCTGCTCTTCGACCGCAACCCGGATCTGGTCTGGGCACTGCTGGCGAGCTTCTTCATCGCAATGGTGGTGCTGCTGATCATCAACCTGCCTTTCGCCCAACTCTGGGCCAAACTCCTGCTTATCCCGCAGCCCTATCTCTACGCGGGAATCGCCCTGTTCTGTGGACTCGGCGTCTACGCCACCTCGGGCCGGGTGTTCGACCTCCTGCTCCTGCTGGGTATTTCGGTGATCGGCTTCCTGATGCGCCGTTACGGCTACCCGCTGGCGCCACTGATTATCGGCATGGTCCTCGGACCGCTGGCCGAGACGTCAATCAGAGACGCCCTGCTGTCCTCCTCGGGCGACTTCACGGTCCTTGTCTCCAGCCCCATCACCTGGACCATCTACGGTGTGTTGGCGCTGGTCCTGCTGGTGGCGATCCGCGGTGCCGTCATCAGCCGGACCCGCCAGCGACGTCTGAAGGCTGCCGAAGCAGACGCCTAGGGACGCCTAGACACTCACAGTCACCGACGCCAGGGCAGCCCCTGTCGCCGTCCCGCTCGCCGCGATCGACGCAGGTGATCCGTCGGCGATGATCCGGCCTCCGTCGACACCGGCGCCAGGGCCCAGATCAACGACGCGGTCCGCCTGGGCCACGACGCGCAGGTCATGTTCGACCACCACCACGGAATCGCCGGCGTCGACCAGCCGGTTGAGCTCCTTGACCAGCAGATCGACATCAGCTGGATGCAGCCCCGTCGTGGGCTCATCGAGCAGATGGACAGTGGGTGTACCACGGCGCACACGACGGCTGCGTTGAAGTTCGGTGGCCAGTTTGATGCGCTGGGCCTCCCCGCCGGAAAGCTCCGGGGCACCCTGTCCAAGACGCAGGTAGGACAGCCCCACCGCCTCCAGTGCCTGAAGAGCGGTGTGGACCGCGGGCTCACCGGCGAAGACGTCCAGTGCATCGGCCACCGTGAGATCGAGGACATCGGCGATGGTGAATCCGTGCCAGGACACCTCCAGCGTCTCGTCGTTGTACCGGGACCCCTGACAGTCAGGGCAGATGGTGTAACTGCCCGGGAGGAAGACGAGCTCGACCTCGATCGTCCCTTCGCCGTTGCAGGTCGGGCACCGACCCTCGGTGACGTTGTAGGAGAACCGCGAGACCGTCCAGCCCCGTTCCCGGGCATCGTCCGTCGCAGCGAAAAGTCGCCTGACATGGTCGAACAACCCCGTGTAGGTCGCCAAGGAGGACCGGGTCGTCCGGCCGATGGGTTGTTGCGTGATATGGACCGTACGGATCCCTGCGTCGGCCAGCACCTCCGGTAGCGCATTCGACACCAGCGTCGACTTGCCGGAACCTGAGACCCCGGTCACCGCCGTGAACTGGCCGAGTCCCAGAGAGATGTCGATGTCCAGGGTGCGCTCGGTCGTGCGCACCGGCAGCGACGACGACGCCGGCCGGACCGGGAACTCTCCGGACCCCTTCAGCGGCGGGGCAGGTGCGGCAAGGGCACGACCGGTGGGGGTGTCCTGGCCGGAGAGGCCGTCAACCGGGCCGGACCACAGTACCTCGCCGCCGTTCTCCCCGGCGCCGGGACCGATATCGACGACCCAGTCGGCACCGGCCACCAGTGACATGTCGTGTTCGACGAGGATCACGCTGTTACCGGCCGCCAGGAACCGCCCCATCAGTTCACTGACGGCGACCCGTTCCGTGGGATGCAGCCCCGCAGAAGGTTCATCCAGGACGTACACCACACCGAACAACCCGGAATGAAGTTGCGAGGCCAGACGCAGCCGCTGCAACTCACCGCCGGACAGGGTCGAGGCGGGCCGGTCCAGACTCAGATGACCCAGTCCCAGTTCCACGGCCGCCCGGATCGTGGGGACCACCTGTTCCAGCAGGAGACGCTCGGCCTCTGAAGGAGACGTGACCCCGTCGAACAGCGCGACCAGATCCTCCAACGGGACCGTATTGAGCTCGTCGACCGCCATACCCAGATAGGTCACGGACAACGCGTCCGCGGTCAGACGACGACCACCACAGGTCGGACATACCGAATGATCCATGAACGACAGAACCCGGCGCCGTGTCGAGTCCGACGATGACGACGCCAACGTCTCCCGGAGATAGGTCGACACCGACCTCCACGTTCCGTCGTAGGTCCGCTGAATCTGGTCCGCACCGCGGACCGGATGGACCGTCACCACCGGCTTGTCCGGCGTGAAAAGGATCCAGTCCCTGTCCTCACGGGGCAACTCCGACCACGGTACGTCCGTCCGGTAACCCAGCGTGACGAGAATGTCATGGAAGTTCTTCCCCAACCAGGCCCCGGGCCAGGCGGCGATCGCCCCGTCGTCAATCGACAAGGCCGGGTCCGGCACCATCGACTCCTCCGTCGGCGCGTGGACCGTCCCGGTGCCCTGGCATGTCGGGCACATGCCCGACGCCGTGTTCGGCGAGAAGCGGTCTGAATCGAGCCGCCCCACGCGCTCCCGTACCTCTGCCGGATACGTCCCGGCCCGGGAAAACAACAGCCGTACCGAGTTCGACACGGTGGAGAAAGTTCCCACGGTCGACCGCGCACCACCACCGGACCGTGACTGCTCCAGGGCCACCGTCGGGGGAAGGCCGTCAATCCTGCCCACCCGCGGATCAACCGCGCCGGCAATCAGGCGCCGTGCGAACGGGGCCACCGACTCCAGGTACCGTCGCTGTGCCTCACCGTGGATCGTACCGAACGCCAGTGACGACTTCCCTGAACCGGAGACGCCCGTGACAGCGACAAGCTGACCGCGGGGCAGACTGACATCGACATGCCGAAGATTGCGCAGGTCGGCGTCGTGGACGCGGATATCAGAGCTCGTGTCGGTCATGGCCGCCCATTCTAGGCGGTAGCGTGGGGACATGGACTTCGGGATACATGGAAAATGGGCCGTTATCGGGGCCTCCAGCCAGGGGCTGGGATTCGGATGTGCAGATGCGTTGGCGGCAGAAGGAGTCAACCTCGTCGTGAACGCGCGCCGGGCCGGGCCGCTGGCTGAGGCAGCTGACCGGTTGCGTTCCCACGGGGTCATGGTGCATGACATCGCCGGGGACATCAGCGACCCGTCTGTGCGCGCATCGTTGCTGGACGCGGCCCCGCAGGTGGACATCCTCGTCACCAACGCCGGTGGGCCGCCGCGCGGCGATTTCCGGGACTGGGACCAGGACGACTGGCTCGCTGCACTGAAGCAGAACATGCTGACCCCGGTCGAGCTGATCAAGGCCACGGTGGACAGCATGGCCGAACGTGGGTTCGGCCGGGTGGTGAACATCACCTCCGGTGCGGTGAAAGCGCCGATCGCGCAACTCGGACTCTCCAACGGGGCCCGCAGCGGATTGACCGGCTTCGTCGCCGGCGTCGCGCGGCAGCCGCAACTGGCCTCGGCGAATGTGACCGTGAACAACCTGCTTCCGGGACGGTTCGCGACAGCACGGTTGGCTCAGACCGGGGACGGAGCTGCGCCCTCGACCGACGGAATTCCGGCGGGGCGCTTCGGCGATCCCGCGGAATTCGGCGCGACCTGTGCTTTCCTCTGCTCCGCTCAGGCGGGGTACATCACCGGACAGAACGTGCTGATCGACGGGGGAGCATACCCGGGCACGCTGTAACCCCGGGGACGATCTGAGACACAAGGGCCGCGGCGTCTACTGCGTCTACGGCGTCTGCGGCGGCTCAGTCGACCTCGCGCACTGCGCCCTTGTCGGCGCTGGTGGCCATCTTCGCGTAGGCGCGCAACGCCTTGGTGACCTTGCGCTGGCGGGACGCCGGCTTCCACGGGTTCTCCGACGCGTCCATCGCGGCGCGCCGCCGGGCGATCTCCTCCTCCGGCACGTCCAGAGTCAGCTGGCGGTTGTGCACGTCGATCGTCACCGTGTCACCGTTCTCGACCAGCCCGATCAGTCCACCGCCGGCGGCTTCGGGGGAGATGTGGCCGACGGAGATGCCCGACGAACCACCGGAGAAACGTCCGTCGGTGATCAGGGCACACTTCTTACCCAGTCCTGAGCCCTTCAGGAAGGCGGTCGGATGCAGCATCTCCTGCATACCCGGCCCACCCGACGGACCCTCGTACCGGACCACGATGACGTCGCCCGGGGTGACCTTCTTCTTGAGGATCACGTCGACGGCCTCCTCCTGGGACTCCACGACCAGCGCGGGGCCGGAGAAATGCCAGAGAGATTCATCGATACCGGCGGACTTGATCACGGCTCCGTCGGGGGAGAGGTTCCCGCGCAGGATGACCAGGCCGCCGTCCGAGGTGAAGGAGTGGTCGACATCGTGGATGCAGCCGTTCTCGGCGTCGAGGTCGAGCTCGTCCCAGACGTTCTCGGTGGAGAACGGCTCGGTGGTACGCACGCCACCTGGTGCGGCGTGGTAGAGGTCCACGGCCTCCTGCCGCGGTGAGGCGGCGCTGACATCCCAGTCCTCGAGCCATTCGGCGAGACCGGGGGAGTGGACGGTGTGCACGCCTTCGTTGAGCTTGCCGCCGCGCCACAGCTCACCGAGGATACGGGGGATGCCACCGGCGCGGTGGACGTCCTCCATGTGGTAGTCGGAGTTCGGTGCGACCTTCGACAGGCAGGGGACGGACTTGGACAGCTCGTCGATGTCCTGCAGGTCGAAGTCGATTCCGCCTTCCTGGGCGGCGGCGAGGATGTGCAGCACGGTGTTCGTCGAGCCACCCATGGCCATGTCGAGGGCCATGGCGTTCTGGAAGGCCTCCTTGGTGGCGATGTTGCGGGGCAGCACGGAGGTGTCACCTTCGCCGTAGTACCGGCGGCACAGGTCGACGATGACGCGACCGGCGTCACTGAACAGACTACGGCGGGCGGCGTGGGTGGCCAGCGTGGAGCCGTTGCCGGGGAGGGAGAGGCCGAGGGCCTCGGTCAGGCAGTTCATCGAGTTGGCGGTGAACATGCCGGAGCAGGAACCGCAGGTCGGGCAGGCTGCCTGTTCGACGGTCATCAGGCCCTGCCGGGAGACCTGCTCGCTGGCGGACGCGGAGATCGAGGTGATCAGGTCAGTGGGGGCATGTGCCACCCCGTCGACGACCACGGCCTTGCCGGCTTCCATGGGGCCACCGGAGACGAAGACGACCGGGATGTTCAGTCGCATGGCCGCATTGAGCATGCCGGGGGTGATCTTGTCACAGTTGGAGATGCACACGATGGCGTCCGCCTGGTGGGCGTTGACCATGTACTCCACGGAGTCGGAGATGATCTCACGGCTCGGCAGCGAGTACAGCATGCCGGAGTGGCCCATGGCGATGCCATCGTCGACGGCGATGGTGTTGAACTCGCGGGCGACGCCCCCGGCCTCCTGGACGGCCTCAGCGACGATGTCGCCGACGTTCTTGAGATGGACGTGGCCGGGGACGAACTGGGTGTAGGAGTTCGCGATCGCGATGATCGGCTTGTCGAAGTCACTGTCCTTCATGCCCGTGGCTCGCCACAGGGACCGTGCGCCGGCGGCGTTGCGTCCCTGGGTGGTCACTGATGACCGGTATGAGATCTCGTTCATGGTGGAAAAGCGTCCTCTCGTCGGGCCTCGTGCAGCTGCCCGGCCCGTGGGCAGTCACGTCGGTGGATAGTGCAGGTGTGGGGAACTGGTGTCCGGGGGACAGTCGTCAGCTGTCGCCGGACGGGGAGGGGGTCTCGTCCGGGTCGGCTTCCGCGGCGCGGCGCCGTTCGAGTTCTTCACGTGCCATGTGGCTGGCCCGTCGCGCGGCCTCGTACTCGCCGTACTCCTCCTCGTCCATGAGGACGGCCTGACCGCTGTCGCGCTCGACGACCCGGACTTTCTCGTCGATGGCGGAGAGACTCGGGGTCACCGGGTCGGGGATCCTGCCTCCGGTCACTTCCGCCAGGGTCACCAGCGAGTTGAAGCTCACACCAGGGAGCGGGAAGGTCGTCTCGTTCGTGCTGACGGCGAGCGCCTTGCCTCCACGGGTGAATCGTAACGCTTCGAAGCGGTCCCACGCCAATGACTTTGACGGGCGAAGGAGGTAACGTGCTGTGATCCCACGTTCGGTGAATTCTGTGCGGGTGCGGAGGACGCCGATGATGAACAGAATCGGCAGCAGGGGGAGCCAGAAGAAGACCTTCGGCGCGTAGGCGATGCCGACGACGGACATCGCCACCATGAGGACGCCGGCGATCAGGTGTGCCTGGTCCGTCCGGACCTGGTAGGGCAGTTCGGGTGACTCCACGGAACTCATGGTTGTCCATTTAATCAGTCCGGGGCTCGGACACAGACATCGCCCGGACCCCATGGTCCGGGCGATGTCCGTGTGCCGGGGAATGTCAGGGAGCAGTCGTCTGGCTGCCGCCGTCTGTACTGTTCTGCTGGTTGGCCCCCTGGCCCTGGTTCTGGGTGGAACCGTCCGTGCCGTTCGTGCTGTCGGTGCCGGACTCCCCGGACCCTGAGTTACCGGCGTTTCCCGAATTGCCGGTGTTTCCGGAGTTCCCGGTGTTTCCGGAGTTGCTGCCGGTGTCCGTGGAGTTGTCGCCGGAACCGCCCTGAGAACCGGTGTTGCCGGCCGACCCGGTCCCTTGGTTGTCCTCCGGGGACGTTCCCGTGTTGGAGTCGCCGGTCTGGCCGGAATCCTGGTTGTCGGTGGGGTCGTCCTGGGGGACGCTGTCCGCGGTGTCGTCCGGTGTGGTGTTCGCGTCACTCTCCGAAGGAGCAGGAGTCTCCGTCGATTCCACCTCGGTACCCGCATTACGCCACCGGTCAGGAGACAGGATCCCGGGCTGGTCGGCGTCGTCCGGGTTACTGGAGAACAGCGCGAGCAGTCCGACGATGACGAGGGCGATGAACAGCCCCGCCGTCGAGGGGCGGAACCGCCCGCCGAAGCTCAGCACGTTCTTCGTCTTGGACTCGTACGGTCCGTCGACCAGGTCGGCGAGGTCCGTCTTGTCGTCCGCCTGCGACTTCTTCCTGTCATCTGAGCCGGTGGCGGGCTCAGCCTCGGACGACGGGAGTACCTCGGTGGCAGGGTCGTCCGGGTCGGGTACAGAAGTTGCACCCTCCTTATCTTCCGACCCTTCCGTCCCTTCCTTGCCGATGACTTCGGTGGAGTCGTCGTCGACCGACATATGGTCGCTTCCTGCGGTGGCCGCAGCGATGACCCGCTCTGTGTCGTCATTCCTGTCTCCGGAGCCCGAGTCGTCGGAGGTACCGGTCTGACGGGCCGAGGGACCGCGGGAGACCCCGGAGTGCCGGCCGACGTCCGCCGGGTTGTCGGAAAGGGCCTCATTGAGTTCTGCCCGCGTTGCGATTCCCTCACCCGGGGACTGGTAGCGGTCCCAGAAGGTGTTCACGAGGTTCGCACGGATCGCACGTTCGACGAGCCACTGGTCGGCCGGACCGGTGTCGACGCCGATTCGCATGCCCACCGACCACGGCTGCCCGGCGGCAGCCGGCGGAGTGATGTTGCGTGCAGGCTGGATTTCGATCTCGCCGAGGATACTGGCGTCAACGCCGGCGGACTCCACGGCCGTGGAGGCTGCGTCCTCGACCTTCGTCAGCAGGTCCGCCATGGACTCGCCGTCGACCATGGGGACATCCAGGTCGACGACGGCGCGGGACCACTTCTGGGAGTAGTTGATGGTCACGCTGGCTTTACTGTTGGGCACAGTGACGAGCTCACCGGCGACGGTGCGGATCTGTGTGGAGCGCAGAGTCAGTTTCACCACCGTGCCGGTGATCTGTCCTGAAGTGTCATCGAACGTGACGACATCCCCGACGCCGTAGTGGCGTTCGGAGATGATGAAGAAGCCGCTGAGGAAGTCACCGATGATGTTCTGCGCGCCGAAACCGATTGCGGCGGAGACCACGGTGGCGGGGACGGCGGCGCCCATGGCCGGGACGCCGAGATTCGTCAGTGCCACCAGGATCAGAACGAAATAGGCGACGATCTCCAGCATGTAGACCAGGGCGCCGACAAGCGCGAGTTTCGACTTGGTCTCTTCTTGTCCCTGCTCGAGGCGGTTGGTGAGCACACGGACGACCTGGCGACCGATCCGTGGAATCAGAATCGCGATGATCAGCAGTGCCGACAAGGGGAGGCCGTGCTGGATGATCCAGTCCCAGAGGGAGAACAAGAGGTATCTGACGTCGAACATGGAACACACGCTAGTCGGTGAATCTTGGTGTTCGCTGGAAACCGTGGCCGTGGTGCGCTGTGGCGTCGGGGCACGCGCCGTGGGCCCACCAAGTGAGATTGGGGGTATCAGCGGGTGGGAAAATTTCTCATTTTTCATTGACCGGGGGTCCGGACTCCACTATGGTCAGTGGTTATGACGACGTTCCTGATTCTTGTATCCGCCGGGCGCTAGAGCCCCTGCGGTCACTTCGCGGAACAATCTGGCGCCCCCGCCCCGTACCCCGGGTAGCGGGGGCACAGTCGGTTCTACGGCGGAACCACACCTTGCGAGACCTCGAACGTCGGACATCCACAACACATGACCACCAAAAGGAGTGCACGGACGGTGAATGACACCTCACGCCCACACCCCAGTCCTGCGACAGTCGCTGCCTCAGGACGCAGCCGCAAGCCTGAACGCATCAATGGCGCCCAGGCGGTAGTCCGTTCCCTCGAGGAACTGGGCACCGACGTCGTCTTCGGCCTCCCCGGTGGTGCGGTCCTCCCGCTCTACGAGGCGCTGTACGGGTCGGAGAAACTCAACCACATCCTCGTGCGCCATGAACAGGGCGCCGGTCACGCCGCCACCGGCTACGCCCAGGTCTCGGGCGAAGTCGGGGTGTGCATCGCAACCTCCGGCCCCGGTGCGACGAACCTGGTCACCCCCCTCGCCGACGCCAACATGGACTCTGTCCCGATCGTGGCGATCACGGGACAGGTCGGCAGTAATCTCCTGGGAACCGACGGTTTCCAGGAGGCGGACATCCGTGGCATCACGATGCCGATCACGAAACACAGCTTCATGGTGACCCGTCCCGAGGAGATCCCCGCGGCGATCGCCGAGGCTTTCCATGTGGCCAGCACGGGACGCCCGGGGGCCGTTCTCGTCGACATCCCCAAGGACGTGCAGAACGCCGAGCTGGACTTCGTCTGGCCACCGTCCTACCGGTTGCCGGGCTACCACCCGGTGACCACACCGCACTCGCGTCAGATCGAGGAGGCGGCACGCCTCATCGCCGACGCCAAGCGACCGGTCATCTACGCCGGCGGCGGTGTCCTCAAGGCCAATGCACACAAGGAACTCCTGGCCTTCGCGGAAGCGACCGGTGTGCCGGTGACGACCACGCTGATGGCTCTGGGCGTGTTCCCGGAGTCGCATCCGCAGTTCCTCGGTATGCCCGGCATGCATGGAACTGTTCCGGCTGTCGCCGCCCTGCAGAAGTCCGATCTCATCCTCGCACTGGGTGCTCGTTTCGATGACCGGGTCACCGGTGACGTCGACTCCTTCGCACCCGGCGCCAAGGTTATCCACGCGGACATCGATCCTGCGGAAATCGGCAAGATCCGTGAGGTGAACGTGCCGATCGTCGGGGACGCCCGCGAGGTTCTCGTCGCACTGCGCAAGGCCGTCGAAGCTCGACCGCAGGAGCAGGACACGTCCCGCTGGACGACGTACCTGGACGGCCTGAAGGAAGACTTCCCCCCGGGCTACGACGAGCCGGAGGACGGCAAGCTCGCTCCTCAGTACGTCCTGGAGCAGCTCACCGGTGCTGCCGGCCCGGAGGCCGTCTACGTGGCAGGCGTCGGTCAGCACCAGATGTGGGCCGCACAGTTCCTGAAGTTCGAGAAACCCCGGACCTGGTTGAACTCCGGTGGCCTGGGGACCATGGGTTACGCCGTCCCTGCGGCCATGGGTGCCAAGGCCGCCGCGCCGGACACCGAGGTGTGGGCGGTGGACGGGGACGGGTGCTTCCAGATGACCAACCAGGAACTCGTCACCTGCGCCGTCGAGGGGCTGCCGATCAAGATCGCCCTGATCAACAACGGCAATCTCGGTATGGTGCGCCAGTGGCAGACGCTCTTCTTCGACGGCCACTACTCCCACACCAACCTGAAGCCGGGCGAGAACTACCTCCCGGACTTCGTCGGTCTGGCGGAATCGATGGGATGCGCGGCCTTCCGTGTCACTGAGAAGGACGACGTCGCGGCGACGATCGCCAAGGCCCGTGAGATCAACGACCGCCCCGTCATCATCGACTTCATCGTCGGTGAGGACGCACAGGTCTGGCCGATGATCTCCGCCGGTGCCTCCAACAACGAGGTCCAGTACGTCCGCGACCTGCGTCCGCTGTTCGACGATGAGAGCTCTGCAGCGGAGGACCCCGATGAGATCCACACGATGATCAAGGAAGGCGAGGAGAACTAATGTCTCAAGTCCACACTCTGAGTGTCCTGTGTGAGGACGTCGACGGCATCGCGTCCCGCATCACCGGGATGTTCACCCGCCGCGCCTTCAGCATTATCTCGATCGCCTCGGGTCAGACCGAGGTTGCCGGTGTCAACCGTTTCACCATCCAGGTGGAGGGGGAGGACCACGTGATCGAACAGATCACCAAGCAGCTCAACAAGCTGATCCCGGTGATCAAGGTCAGCCGCCACGACCCGGACTCCATCGTCTGCCGGGGTCTGATGCTGGTGAAGGTCTCCGCCGACAACTCCAACCGGACCCAGGTGGTCGAGTCGGCGAAGCTGTTCCGGGCGCACGTTGTCGATGTGGGCCCGGAGTCCGTCGTCATCGAGGCCACCGGAACGCCGACGAAGCTCAAGGCCCTGTTGGAGGTCCTGGAACCCTTCGGTATCCGGGAACTCGTCGAGTCCAGCGTGACCGCGGTCAGCCGCGGGCAGAAAGCGATGTACCCCGCGAAACTCTGATCGCCTGCGCCCATTCACGGGGTGGGATACCCTGTCTCACCCTCTGATACTTGTTACTGATACGATGGCAGGCACTGAACGCTCCATCCGGTTCATGAACCGATTCATCCCCGTTTTTCCACGAAAGGCTGTACCTCATGGCAATTGACGTTTTCTACGACGACGACGCCGACCTGTCGATCATCCAGGGCCGCAAGGTTGCCGTGCTCGGCTACGGTTCCCAGGGGCACGCCCACGCCCAGAACCTGCGCGACTCGGGTGTCGAGGTCGTCATCGGCCTGCGCGAGGGCTCCAAGTCCGCCGCCAAGGCGGAAGAGGCCGGATTCAAGGTCCTCTCCAACGCTGACGCCACGGCGTGGGCCGATGTCGTCATGGTGCTGGTGCCCGACACCACCCAGGCCACCGTCTACACCGAGGACATTGCACCGAACCTGGAGGACGGCAACGCCGTGTTCTTCGGTCACGGGCTCAACATCCACTTCAAGCTGGTGGAGCCGGCAGAGAACATCACCGTCGCCATGGCGGCCCCGAAGGGCCCGGGCCACCTCGTCCGTCGCCAGTTCGTCGACGGTAAGGGCGTGCCCTGCCTCATCGCCGTCGAGCAGGACCCGAAGGGCGAGGGGCGCGATCTGGCCCTGTCCTACGCTGCAGCTATCGGTGGTGCCCGTGCCGGTGTCATCCCGACCACCTTCGAGGCGGAGACCGTCACTGACCTGTTCGGCGAGCAGGCCGTTCTGTGTGGTGGTACCGAAGAACTGGTCAAGACCGGTTTCGAGGTCCTCACCGAGGCCGGCTACGAGCCGGAGATGGCCTACTTCGAGTGCCTGCACGAGCTCAAGCTGATCGTGGACCTGATGTTCGAGGGCGGTATCGCCAACATGAACTACTCGGTCTCCGACACCGCTGAGTTCGGTGGCTACCTGTCCGGGCCGCGCGTCATCGACGCCGACACCAAGGAGCGGATGAAGGGCATCCTGTCCGATATCCAGGACGGCAGCTTCACCAAGCGCCTCATCGCCAACGTCGAGGGCGGCAACAAGGAGCTCGAAGGGCTGCGTGCCGACTACGCCAAGCACCCGATCGAGACCACCGGTGCCAAGTTGCGTGACCTCATGAGCTGGGTCAAGAACCCGCTTGACGCCACCGCGTAGTCTGACCTGCCAAGTACAGGGTCCCGGCACCACCTTCAGGTGCCGTGATCCGGCAGAAACCCCGCGCTCGACGGCGCTGGAGCATACGCGAAGCAGACCCCCGGAACTCCAGTTCCGGGGGTCTGCTTGTCCGGTCGGGGGCGGTGGCTGTGGGTCTGGAGAGTCTTTGTCTGCCACGGACTGGTGGTGTCCCGGGGGAGCCCTCACGGACCGCGTGAGCCAGGTGTCAGAATCGGTCGGATCAGAGGTGCTGCAGTGGCCGATTTCGGCACCTGGGACACGCAGTCCCCGTGTGGCGTCCAGGAAGCCGGTCATGCTGCCGAGTCGACACCTCGCTCCTTACTGATAATGATTACGGTACCCAAATGTAGCCCTTGACCTGCGAAGTATGTCGTCCTAGTGTGAGGAACCACGGTTACTGAAAACGGAGGTTCCTGATGGGCCACAACCACCCGCACAGCCACGACACGGGGCACGGACACAGTCACGCCTCCGGGGTCCGCGGAAAAGCACTCTGGATCGTCATCGCGATGACCTCGACGATCTTCGTCGCCCAGGTCATCGGCGGCGTGGTCTCCGGATCCCTGGCGCTGCTCGCCGACGCCGGGCACATGCTGTCGGACGCCGGCGGTCTACTGGTGGCGGCGTTGGCCATGATCGTGGGTTCGCGTCCTGCCACGGCACGGTCCACCTACGGGTTCCGACGTGCCGAAGTGCTGGCAGCGGCTGTCAACGCCGGGGCGGTTGCGGTGATCGGGGTCTGGATCGCTGTTGCGGCGTTCCGGCGTATGGGGGAGGGGCCGGAGGAGATTCAGACCGGGATGATGCTCGCTGTCGCGGTGGTCGGGTTGCTGGCCAATGTCGTATCGGCCGTTATCCTGCACCGCAGTGCGGGTGAGTCGCTGAACATGAAGGGCGCCTACCTCCACGTCCTGGTGGATCTCCTGGGGTCGGTGGCGGTCATCGTCGCCGCGCTCGTCATCGCGGCCACCGGCTGGTACTGGGTGGATGCGGTGGCCTCGTTGATCATCGCGGCGATGATCCTCCCCCGGGCCTGGTCCCTGATGAAGGAAGCCGGCACCGTGCTGATGGAGCAGGTACCGGCAGGGGTGGATCCCGTCGAGGTGCAGGAGGCGGTCAGTGCGACGGACGGAGTGTACGGGTCACACGACCTGCACATCTGGTCGGTGGACGGGGAATCGTCCATGGCGACGGTTCATGTGGTGACCTCCGGCGACGAGCAGGCCGTTCGCACGGGGGTCAAGAAGGTCTTCGAGGACCGGGGGATCGGCCACGTGACCGTCCAGACGGAAGCGGCATCGGCACGGCAGGGCACCCTGCGGGCGTGTGACACCGGGTGCGGGGAGACCTGCCGACCGTGACGATCAGGCCGTGAGCCCCAGAGCCACCGCGATCAGCACCATGACGATGCCGAAGGCCCAGGCGATCGGGAAGGTCAACTTGATGTGCTTGCCGATGGTGCCGCCGGACAGGCCGATGGCCAGCCACAATGCGGGGGAGAAGGGGCTGACGAAGGTGCCGATGATGTTACCGATGATCAGGGAAGCTGCAGCGCCACTGCCGGAGACGCCGAAGGACGCCACCGTCTCCTGGACGACCGGGAGCACCGAGAAGTAGTAGGCGTCGGTCGAGGTCAGCAGATCGAGCGGGACGCCGAGGAGCCCGACGATCACGTGCAACTGGGATCCCACCGAGTCCGGGAGGATGTGAAGCAGGCTGAGGGCGATCTCCTCGAGCATTCCGGACTCGTTCAGTACGCCGAGGAACATGGCGGCTGCGAGGATGACACCGGCCATGGAGAGCGCGTTCGGGGCGTGCCGCTTCAGGGTCTCGGCCTGCTCCCCGGAGAGCGGGAAGTTGACGACCAGGGCGATCGCGGTACCGACCAGGAAGACCGGGCCCGGCTCGATCCAGCCGGACATCAGCAGAACCAACATGGCGAGGGACAGGACGATGTTGAAGATCGTGACCCACCTGCCGGTGCGCATCTGCGCGCCGATCTCGTCCTGCTTCTCCTTCTCGCGGGCGATGAAGTCTGCGGCAAGGCTGTGGACGTCCACGTCGTCGGTCCCGACGAACTCCGGGGTCTTCCGGAGCTTCGCGATGCGTCGGGATTCCTTGACGCCGAGCAGGCCTGCGATCACGAAGACCAGGGCAATCGCGATGCCCTGGAGTGGGAGGATGTGCTGCCACAGCTCGACCGGCGTCTGGTCGACCACGGAGGAGGCACGACCGATCGGTCCCGCCCAGGGCACCATGTTCATCACCGACGCCGAGGTGGCCACGATGGCCAGCAGGACGTAGCGCGACATGTGCATCGCCTTGTACAGCGGCAGCAGCGCGGGGATGGTGATCAGGAAGGTCGTGGCACCGGCGCCGTCGAGGTGGACCACCATGCCGATGGCGGCCGTGCCCAGCGCGACGAGGACGACGTTACCGCGGGTGGCAATGATCAGACCCTTGACCAGCGGGGTGAACAGTCCGGTATCACTGAGGATGCCGAAGTAGATGATCGCGAAGATGAACATCACCACGACGTTCATCACCGAACCGAGCCCGGCTTCGTAGAAGTCGCCGAGGCTCTTGATGCCGTAGCCGGCGATGAGGGCACCCACGACCGGGACAAGCGTCATCACGACGGTGGGGTTGCTCCTGCCGCGCAGCAGGATGCCGACGGTGACGATGATGATTCCCAGACCTATGGCTGTTAGCCCGCCCGGAGACTGCATCGTTTCAGTGAATGAGTCCATGTGGGTCTCCTCAAGAAAGATAGGTGAACCAACACAGTATGACAGTGTGGGATGGCCCCTGTCACAACGCCTGCTAGCGGTAGTCGTGATCACGATGCCGGGGGTTTCTGAACGTGACGGGCAAAGACGTACTAAGCTGTCCATGTCGCACGTCACCCCTGGGCTTTTTCGGTGTGGGGAGTCAGGCGTGGGCCCTGACCCCTCCGACGCGGTCGTGCCGGTGGGGTCGGGACATGCACATCTGTCAGGAGTATCCGTGAGTCAGAATTCCCGTCCCGTCGTTCTCATCGCCGACAAGCTCGCCCAGTCCACCGTGGACGCACTGGGGGACTCCGTCGAGGTCCGTTGGGTCGACGGCCCGAACCGCCCTGAACTGCTGGAGGCAGTCAAGGACGTTGACGCACTCCTGGTCCGCTCCGCCACCACTGTTGATGCGGAGGTGCTTGAGGCCGCCCAGAATCTGCAGATCGTGGGCCGTGCCGGAGTGGGACTGGACAACGTCGACATCGACGCCGCCACCGCCAAGGGTGTGATGGTCGCCAACGCTCCGACGTCCAACATCCATTCCGCCTGCGAGCATGCGATCTCCCTGCTGTTGTCCACGGCCCGGCAGATCCCCGCTGCGGACCGGACGCTGCGTGAGCACGAGTGGAAGCGGTCCTCTTTCCAGGGTGTCGAGATCTTCGGCAAGACCGTGGGCATCGTCGGGTTCGGCCACATCGGGCAGCTCTTCGCCCAGCGTCTCGCGGCCTTCGAGACCGACATCATCGCCTACGACCCCTACGCCAACCCGGCACGGGCCGCGCAGCTCGGCGTCGAGCTTGTCGAGCTCGACGAGCTTGTGGGCCGTTCCGATTTCGTCACCATCCACCTGCCCAAGACCAAGGAGACCGCCGGCATGTTCAATGCCGAGCTGCTCGCCAAGGCGAAGGACGGGCAGATCATCATCAATGCCGCCCGCGGTGGCCTGGTCGATGAACAGGCATTGGCCGACGCCATCACGAACGGCCCTGTCCGGGGCGCCGGTTTCGACGTGTACTCGTCCGAACCCTGCACCGATTCACCGCTCTTCGAACTCGACGAGGTCGTCGTGACCCCCCACCTCGGCGCCTCCACGGTCGAGGCCCAGGACCGTGCGGGTACCGATGTCGCCGCCTCAGTGCTGAAGGCGCTGGCCGGCGACTTCGTGCCTGACGCCGTCAATGTCACCGGCGGCAAGGTCAGCGAGGAGGTTGCGCTCTGGCTCGGCCTGGCGACCAAGCTCGGCAAGGTTGCGTCGGGTCTGCTGGACGACGCGGTCACCGCCGTGAATGTCGAGGCACGTGGTGAGCTGTCCTCGGAGAACGTCGATGCGCTCGGGCTGTCCGCCCTGCGGGGGGTCTTCTCCGGTGTGGTGGACGAGCAGGTCACTTTCGTCAACACTCCGCAGATCGCCTCGGAGCGGGGCGTGAATCTCACGGTCACCACCGCCGACGAGTCGGTGACGCACCGTTCTGTCCTCGAAGTCACTGTCGTCACCGGTGACGGCACGTCGGTGTCGGTCATCGGTGCGCTGACGGGGCTCGAGCGCGTCGACAAGATCGTCCGCATCAACGGACGTGGTCTGGACCTGCGTGCTCAGGGGCTGAACCTGTTCCTCAACTACACCGACCAGCCGGGTGCGCTGGGCACAGTCGGTACGTTCCTCGGGCGCGCCGGCATCAACATCGACGCAGCTGCCCTGACCCAGGACGCGGACCAGGGGTCGGCCACGCTGGTGCTGCGCGTTGAGAAGGAGATTCCGCAGGAGCTGCAGGATCAGATCGCTGATTCCTTGTCCGCCTCCCGCGCTGTGCTGCTCGACCTGAGCTGAGCGAGGCCAGATTCCGAGTCTGGATCCACTGTCACCCCCGGACCTTCCGTGAGAGGTCCGGGGGATCGACGTATGCGCGGGGAGACGTGACCTGAGCGCAGAATCCACCGGGGGTAAAAAGCGGGGGGACGGTTGGGTGAATAACTACCTTATGGTTTACACTGAATCCCGTGACTGACAACAATGCTGCCAACCACACTCCGGCCCACGTCCCGACGGACGAGGACAGCCAGCTTGCCCACGAATTCCGTGACGCGTTGCGGGAAGCGCTGCACATGGCGCGGTTGCTCGACCACCGGGGGAGCCTGACGCTCACCCAGTTGGGCATCCTCAACACGCTGACCGAAGAACCGCACTCCATCGGTCTTCTCGCCCGCATCAACGGCATGACCCAGCCCGGCATGACCCAGCAGATCGACAAGCTGGAACGCAGCGGTGTCGTCCGCCGCGTGCGCAGTCCCCGGGACGCCC
The DNA here is from genome assembly GCF_007673095.1 of Corynebacterium glyciniphilum AJ 3170. Classification (GTDB taxonomy): domain Bacteria; phylum Actinomycetota; class Actinomycetes; order Mycobacteriales; family Mycobacteriaceae; genus Corynebacterium. The sequence continues at coordinate 30,000 of NZ_VDYZ01000003.1, read as the reverse complement.
GGGTCACGCTGGTCGAGATCACCGACGAGGGACGGGCCACGAAGACGCGGGACAACGACCTGCGCAACAGGGCGCTGTCCGAACATTTCGACCTGCTCGACGAAGACGGGCGGCGACGCATTGCCGACGCACTGGAACCGCTGACGACGTTCGCCAGCGCGTACATCCGCCGGGTCAGTGAAGACACGACGAAGAACGACACTCCGAGAGACAAGGAAAGGCACGACCGCGAATGAGACAGGACACCCAGGAGGCCACGCTCAACGGCGCGACACTCGAGTCAGAGAAGACGTCAATGATGCGACAGCCTGTCGCGGTGTGGGCCACCGCCCTGGCGTGCGTCTTCGCCTTCATGGGCATCGGGCTTGTTGACCCGATTCTCCCTGCCATCGCAGAGAACCTCGACGCGGGGGCGTCAGAGGTCTCCCTGCTGTTCACCAGCTATTTCGCGGTTACCGCGGTGATGATGCTGGTCACCGGCGCCGTCTCCAGCCGTATCGGCGGCAAGAAGACGCTGCTGTCCGGACTCGCCCTCATCGTCATCTTCGCCGGACTCGCCGGTACCTCGAACAGCGTCGGCGAACTCGTCGGTTACCGTGCCGGGTGGGGCCTGGGCAACGCTCTCTTCGTGGCCACGGCGCTGGCCGTGATCGTGTCGGTTGCCAGTGGCGGGCGGGCCGTCGCGATCATCCTCTATGAGGCGGCGCTCGGACTCGGTATGGCAGCCGGGCCGCTGCTGGGGGCGGCACTCGGTTCACTGAACTGGAGGGGTCCGTTCTTCGGTACGGCCGCACTGATGCTCATTGCCCTGGTGGTCCTGCTGTTCAAGCTGCCGGCGACGCCGCCGCCGGCACAGAAGACCAGTCTCACGGCACCCCTGAAGGCACTCAAGCACCGTGGTCTCTTCGGTGTCTCGTTCTCCGCCCTGTTCTACAACTTCGGATTCTTCACGGTGCTGGCCTACACGCCGTTCATCCTGGGCTTCGGCGAGATCGGCATCGGCGCGGTGTTCTTCGGGTGGGGTTGCTGCCTGGCAGTGTTCTCCGTGTTCATCGCCCCGCTCATCCAGAACCGTATCGGTGCGGCGAACACCACCATGGCCACGTTGGTCGGACTGCTGCTGATCTACGTGCTTCTCGGAGCGTTCCACGACACCACCCCGGTCGTGGTGGCACTCGTGGTCATCTCCGGTGCGCTGCTGGGCATCAACAACACGATGTACACCGAAATGGCCATGAGTGTGTCGGACGCCCCGCAGCCGGTGGCGTCGGCAGGTTACAACTTCGTCCGGTGGATGGGAGGAGTCATCGCCCCCTTCACCGCCACCAAGCTGGGTGAGGGGGTCGGCGTCTCGGTACCGTACTACGTCGCCGCCGTGGTTGCCGTTGTCGCCGTCATCGTGATGCTGGCTTCCAGGAACCACGTCGAAGCGCATGGTCCGGAGGCGGTCTGACCGGGGTCAGTCCGTGGTGTCGGGGGCGGGGGATCGTCGCCGTTCGACGAGGCTCACTGTGGCGAACGCCGCCACGATGAGGAACCCCCAGAGCACCCACATGCTGTTCAGGGGGGCGGACATGTGCTGTTGGCCGATGAATGACCAGTGCACGGAGATCTGGTGGCTGACGAAGGGGATCATCGCCACGTAGACCACCAGAAGAGCCACGGCCGTCGTGACCTGGACGGAGAACCACGAACGTACGGGGTTACCGGGCGAGGACGGCGCGGACCGTACGCCCAGATCCACGAGGCACACCACCAGGGGGACGAGCCAGACCCAGTGATGGTGCCAGGAGAACGGTGAGACGAGACACGCGGTGATTCCGCCCAACGCCATGACCAACGGCTGGTTGTCGTGCCGTGTCGCCCATCGGACGGCGGTGTACAACAGGACGACCACGACAGCGCAGGCGATCAGCCATACGACAGTGCCGAGTGAGCTTCCGTCGAACGTCCGCTCGGTGAAGCCTTTCAGGGACTGGGACGCGGAGATGGTGTCACTGCCGATCCGGGTGGAATCGAAAATCGCGGATGTCCAGAAACGCATGGCGTCCGGGACGGTGACGAGCCCGATGGCCACGGTGACGACGAATGTGACGGACGCGGTGACGGCGTCCCGCCACCGCCGCTGCATCAGGAAGACGAGGATGAAGAACGCGGGGGTCAGCTTCAATCCTGCGGCAATCCCGACCCCGATCCCGGTGAGACGGTCCCGGGTGCGGAGGAAATCCAGGGAGACCAGCAGCATCAGCAGCATGTTGATCTGGCCGTAGAAGAAGCTGTCCCTGACCGGCGACAACGCGAGCGCGGCGAGCGCTGCGGCCGCCCCCAGTGCCACCGTTCCGGCGTCAAGCCGGTACCCGCGACGGACCAGCGTGCCGAGAATGACACAGACCAGCGCGCCGACACACGCGAGCTGCCAGAACGTCGCGGCCATCTCAGCGGGTGCGACGGCGAGGCCACGGAAGAGCGTGCCGGCGAACGGGGGATAGGTGAACGGGAGTGGACCGTACAACGCGCCGTCGTAGATGTTGCCGTGGTGGGCGAGAGCTTCACCGGCACGGAAGTAGACCATGAAGTCGGTCGGCACCTTGTAGAGGTCCAACGCACGTCCGAAGACCACCGGGCGTGTCTCACGGTAGGCCACGAGGGCGACCACCGCGATCAGCGCGAGAGTCAGCACGGTCCGTCCGCCGAGCCGCCGGGCGGGAACGGGGGTTGAGTCCTGGGCGGTCGGAGGAGCGACGACAGAAGTACCAGAGGAAGTTGTCAAGGCCGGAGCCTTCCGGGAGAAGTTTCTTGGGGTGAAAGTAGAGTGTAGCGCCACGGCCTCCGGGAGAGGCGTAAGACCGGACCGGTGGCGTGGTATTCTGGCCGAGAATTTCCAACGATGTGAGACAAAGCAGCGAGAAAGGGTCCACAGAATGAAACTCGCGGTCATTGCCGGAGACGGAATCGGCACCGAAGTCACTGCCGAGGCACTCAAGGTCCTTGAGGCGGTAACCGGTGATGAAACCGTCGAGGTCACGGACTTCGACCTCGGGGCCCGCCGTTACCTCCGTAACGGTGAATTGCTCACGGACGCGGACCTCGCCTCGCTGCGCGAACACGATGCGATCCTCCTCGGGGCCATCGGGGATCCGCGCACGGTTCCTGCCGGGGTGCTGGAGCGCGGGCTGCTGCTGCCGCTGCGCTTCACGCTCGACCATGCGGTCAACCTGCGTCCGGCCAAGCTCTACCCGGGGTCATCGTCCCCGCTGACGGATCCCGGTGAGATCGACTTCGTGGTTGTCCGGGAAGGAACGGAGGGGTTGTACTGCGGTAACGGGGGCACGCTGCGGGTGGGAACCGACCACGAGGTGGCCAGTGAAGTCAGCCAGAACACCTGGTACGGGGTGGAGCGGGTCGTGCGGGACGCCTTCGGCAGGGCTCAGGAGCGGTCGCGCAGACTGACCCTGGTCCACAAGACGAATGTCCTGGTCAACGCCGGGGGTCTGTGGGCCCGTGCGGTGGAGACCGTGGGTGCGGAGTTCCCGGACGTGACGGTCGACTACTGCCACATCGACGCCGCCACGATCTACATGGTCACCGATCCGGGGCGTTTCGACGTCATCGTCACCGACAACCTCTTCGGCGACATCCTCACCGATCTGGCGGGTGCGGTCACCGGTGGTATCGGTCTGGCTGCCTCCGGAAACATCGACCCGTCGCGACGGAGTCCGTCGATGTTCGAGCCGGTGCACGGTTCCGCGCCGGACATCGCAGGGCAGGGTATCGCGGATCCCTGTGCGGCGATTCTGTCGGTCGCACTTCTCCTACGGCACCTGGCCGGGGACGAGGGTGAGAACGCGGAACTGCGGAACACCCAGGCCGATGCGATCGAGGCCGCCGTCCTCGCGGAGGCGGGCTCGCGTGACGGCTCCCCGGTGCGCACGGTCGACGTGGGCGACCGGGTGGCAGCCGCGGTCAGGTAGTCCCGCCGACGCGGCTGCGGAGGAACCGGCCGGGGTCAGCGCCCGGAGTGCCGTAGCCACGTCAGGACGGCACGGACCCGGCGGTTCTCGTCCGACGGTGCCATGCCGAGCTTCATGAAGACGTTGGCGACGTGTTTGCTGACCGCACCGGCGGAGAGGAAGAGTCTCGCGCCGATCTGTGTGTTCGAGTCCCCGGCGGCCATGTGCTCGAGGACCTCACGTTCACGGTCCGTGAGATCCTCGATCCCGCTGTGTCGCGCACTCACCAGCGCCTTGACCACCTCCGGATCGACGACGGTGCCACCTTCGGCGACGCTCGCGATCGCCGTGAGGAAGTCATTGACGTCAGCGACGCGTTCCTTGAGCAGGTAACCGAAGCCTCCGTGGTCCAGCAGGTCATCGAGGTACGCGGCTGCAACGTACTGCGAGAGCATCACCGCCGGGAGCATCTCCCCGGACTCCGTCAACTCTTCGCGGAGCAGGTGGACGGCGGCGAGCCCGTCGTCCGACATCGTCGGCGGCATCCGGACGTCACTGACGATGAGGTCGGGCCGCCCGCCACGGGCCTCGGTGATCAGGGCTTCGGCGTCTGCCACGGCAGTAACCTCGTGTCCGGCGGCACGAAGCAGGCCGGCCAGGCCTTCCCGGAGCAGGGAGGTGTCTTCAGCGAGCAGGATGTTCATGGCAGTGTCATCTCCAGTCGGGTTGTCCAGGTGTCCGCAGGGGACGGTACGAGTGTCACGGTTCCTCCGAGGGCGGCAGCCCTTTCCCTGAGACCTGCCAGACCGGTACCGCCTGTACCACCGGTACCTCCGGTGTCTCCGGCGCGGGACGGGGAAACGTCGCCACCGAGTCCGACGCCGTTGTCGTCGAGGGTGAGTACCGTAGAACCCCGCTCGTTCTTCAGCGTGATCCGGAGAGCGTCGGCATGCGCGTGCCGTACCGCATTCGTCATCCCCTCGGCGGAGCAGTGGTAGAGCAGGAGGGCGGAGGTGTCCGTGAGATGGTCGGTCGGGGTGTCCCGCAGATCGATGACCTCTCCGTCGACGCCGGAGTGAGCGATGAGTTCCTGCAGCGCTTCATGCAGACCCCTGTCAGCCAGAACCTGCGGATAGATTCCCCGCACCGTCGTCCGGAGTGCATCGAGCGCCCGCCTGGCGTTGACCTTGATGTTCTCCAACTCGCCGCTGATGTCTCCACCGTTTCTTGCCGTCAGTTCGACGGTGGCGACGTTGAGTTGCAGTGCCGTCAGGTACTGTTGCGGGCCGTCATGGAGTTCCCGTTCGATCCGGTGACGCTCACCGGTGAATGCAACAGCCAGGACCGCGCGGGAGCGGGCCAGCTCAGTAACTTCTTCCGACGCAGTGGTGTTGGACAGGACAGCGGACGCGACAGAGCAGCCGGTGATCAGCCAGGAGACATAGAGAAGCAGCAGGGCACCGCAGACGGCCAGGATCCAGCACACAGCGAAAACCGCAGGTGCCCAGCCTGTCTCCCAGAAGCCGAACGAAAGTACTCCTCCGACCGAGTTGCGGTAGAAGAACGGAATCATCGCGAGGAAGACCGTGACGGTGCCGAGCGTGACCACCAGGGCGAAGGCTGCGAATGCGAGCAGTAACTGCGCAAGCAACTCCATAGCCTGCGGCCAGTCGAACCAGCGGTTCGCCCGCCGTGGCGGTACCTCTACCTTCATCCACCGGGCGGCGAGCCGTCCGGCCAGGTCCGCCACCCTGGCGCTCAGCGGCAGCCAGGGGAGAAGGATCACCGTCGCCACAAGTGCCGGGATGAAGACTACCGCCAGACACAGGGTCCACCCGAATGCCCTCCACACAGGTTGGCCGACCAGAAACCTCCAGGGACGAATGCTGAAACCGCCCGGCCAGAACTGTCGCGGTGGGTCGGCTGTCGTGGGCGTCGTGGTCACCCCTCGACTGTAACGCGTGTCCCGGACACCCTGCGGTAGAGCTGACTCCACCTTTTCCCGGGGGCCTGGGCCATGGGTGAGCCGTGCCGGAAAGGCTGGGATGGGTGACCATGGAGAATCACATAACGTGCACTGAGTTGACCAAACGTTTCGGGTCCCGGACCGTCATCGACCGACTGTCGGTCACAGCGAGAGCCGGCGAGGTCACAGCTCTCGTCGGGTGCCGGGAAGACCACGCTGTTGAATATGATGGCAGGGTTGGAACGACCCACATCCGGCGGGGTTACCTCTCCCGGAAGACGGACACGGAGCTTCATCTTCCAGGATTTCAATCTGCTGGACTCCATAAACGCCCGTGACAACGCGCTGCTCACGCGACGCCTTGTCGGGAAAAGGGTGCGGAAGAAGGACGTGGACACCGTCTTCGGCACGCTCGGCATCGACGGTTTGCAGCGGCACCTTCCCCACCAGTTGTCGGGAGGCCAACAGCAGAGGGTGGCAGTGGCCAGGGTACTGATTGCGGAGGTTCCCTATGTCTTCGCTGATGAGCCCACGGCCGCGCTTGACCCGGTAAGTACCTCGGTGGTGCTGCAGAGTCTGCGTGCTGTGGCAGACTCCGGCGCGACTGTCGTGATGGTGTCACATCAGCGGGAAAACCTACGGATTGCCGACCGCACGGTCGACGTCGTCAACGGTCCGGCGACCCGGGTCAGGTCCTGATGCTGGGTGCCATCCTGACGACTGCGTGGTCCGACATCCGTGCCACCCGGTACTCCTGGTTCGCTGTGGCGGTCACGTTGACGGCTGCGGGAGCGGCTACGGCGTATTCGTTGGCCTTCCTCATTGACGGTGATCAAGGGGCCGCGGAGGTCGGGGGTACACTTCTCGGCCTTGCGCTGGTCGGGACGGTCAGCGCGACCACGTCCATCACCGGCCTCGTGGTGAATGAGCGTCGACGCGCCTATGCCCGGTGGAAGCTGGTGGGAATGTCAGGTGCCGCTGCGTTCACCGTCGTGATGACCCAGGTCCTCACAGTCACGGTGATTGCGGTGGTGCCGGGAGCGCTGCTGGCCTTTCCACTGGTCCCGTGGGCCGCGGACTACTTCGCGGCTCAGGGAGCCCCGCTCGGCGACCCGGAGGTCGGACTCGATGTCATCGTCATCGCCGTCGCCGTCTGCGCGGGTGCTGTCGTCCTGGGCAGCCTGGGAAAAGTGTTGGCGGTGTCCCGGGTGCGTCCGGTCGCCGCACTACGGACGGCAGTCGCCCCCACGGCCCGGCCTGGAATCCTCGCCACCGGCTGGAGCCTCATGATGACGGTTGTATTGGTCATGATTCTCACCTCCGGTGAAATCCACGAAGATGGTGCGGTGCTCGGCGTCCAGGTGATCGTACTGCTGACTGTCGTTCCGGTGACAGGCTGGCTGGTGCTGGCGCTGCTGCCCTGGACGAGACTGCTCCACATCTTCGGACCATCCGCGAGAGTGTCCGCAGGAGGCGCGCGGATTCGCTCGGCCTTCACGAACGCCCAGGTGCTGCCGTGGTTCCTTCTCGCGGGCCTGATCGTCGGCATCGGGTCACCGATGATGGTCGTGGTGCGGGCCGACGGGGCAGAGCTGACGGGGGCGGAACTCCTCGTGCCGATGCTGGCACCGGCCGTCATTCCACCGTTGACTGCCGGAATCGCGTCGATCCTGGTGCTGACACCGACGATGAGGGCCGATGCCCGCGTCCTGGTTCGTGCAGGTGGGGGAAGACGGCATCTTCTCGAGGTGATCGGGTGGGATTCTCTCGTGGTGGTGGTTACCGCGGGGATGCTGACACTGGCCGTCACCGTCCCCGGCATCGCCGTGGCGAATGCGGTGTGCAGAGGTGAACCATGGCCACCGGGCTGGTGGACAGATATCCTGTGGGTACCTTTCGGAGTCGTAGCCGGGGTAATGTGGCTCCTTATCTCCGGCGTGTCATTCCTGGCGCGACCGACATCACCCGGAAGAGGGGTGGAGACAACTCCCGTAGTCGTCTGAGCCCCTTAAACTCCGGGGCGGTTCTCCCGCACAGTGGATGACATGGACATTGTGACGAAGGCCGTGAGTAAGACGTACCGGGAGCAGGACGGCCCGGTCATCGGAGACGACGACGGGAGGGGCATCGACCTCACGGTCCCCGCCGGATCATTCCTGGCGCTGATGGGGCTGTCCGGATCAGGCAAGTCGACCCTGTTGAACATCCTCGCCGGAATTGTCCGCCCCACCTCCGGTCGTGTCCTCTACGACAGTAGCGATATCTGGGACGTCTCCGACGGTCACCGTTCCCGGTTACGGGCCGCGTCCACGGCCACCGTCTTCCAGGAGTACAACCTGTTTGACTACCTCACGGTCCGCGAGAACATCGCCCTCGGTATGCGACTGGCGCACGGCCGGGCTGAACGGGGCGCGATCCGGCAGGCACTGTCGACGGTGGGCATGGAACCTCATACGGACAACCGCCCCGACGAGTTGTCCGGTGGGCAGCGCCAACGCGTCGCCATCGCCCGTGCCGTGGCCTCGGATCCCCACGTCATCTTCGCTGACGAACCGACGGGTGCTCTCGACGAGACCAACGGACGGATCGTCGTCCGGCTTCTGCGGGAACTGGCGGATGCAGGGACCAGCGTGCTCATGGTCACCCATGAGCCGGAGATCGCCGCGGCAGCTGACAAGACCCTCGTGCTCCGGGACGGCATGGTCGATCACGGATGACGGTACTTCGACTTCTGGCCGCCGGACACCGGTCGGCGAGCATGGCGTACCTGACGGTCGGCGCCCTACTGGTTGGCCTTGCCGGTGGGATCATCGGAACGGCTGTACGAGCCACCGGTGTTGCCGACGAACTCCGCGGGGCGGACGTCGTGACCACAGACACCGCCGCAGAGTGGGGAAACCACCAGGGTGTCGCAGACTACACCTTCATGGTCGCAGCGATCGCATGCATCGTCGGAATGATCCTGGTGGCGTCTGCGGCGCAGTTTCTCGTCGCCAGCTTCGGCACGACGAGTCGGCGACTCCGGATGCTGGGGGCCTCGCGGCGCGCTGTCCGGTGGCGCCTGACGGCTGCGGTGACGGTGGTCAGCGCTCTCACCGTCCTCCTCGGCGTGGTCCTGTCACCGGTGGCGGCCCGCGGATTCCGGCTTCTGCTGGAACGGATCGGGCTGTCGACGACGGGCCTGGGGACCGCGTGGACACCACAGCCTGCCCTGATAGCCGGCATATGTCTGATGGGGTGGGGCGTTCTGGCAGTGTGGTGGCAGGCCCGTCACCTCGCCGGTCTCGCGGAGGACGCCCAGGTGCCGACACGACGTCGCCACCGCCACCGCATCCTTGCCGTGCCGGTCCGCTACGGGGTGGGGATCGCCGCCGGAGTCGGACTGTGGTTGATGCATGACGCTGAGATGACCCTGGAGAACTTCAATGAGATGGCCTTCGGCATCGCGTTCTGTACCCTGCTCGTGGTGTGGTCGTGTGCCGCGCCGGTCCTGCGTGGTCTCGGGTGGATGCTGCGCCGTGGCGGTACCGGACGAATGGTCATCGGTGGTGTCGCCGGCGAGCACGCGCGCCGGGTCGCGGGGATGTCCCTCGTCGCGTCAATGGTCATCATCCTCGGCGGGACCTCCGCGTTCGCCGCGCTCACCAGCACTATCGGAGAGGCGTACCGTAGCGAGGCATCACTGCAGGCCACAGCAGTCACCGAGCAGAGGCTGACGGCGTCGCAGACCGATGCTGCCCGTGACGCGGGACTCGTGGTCTCACCGTTGCACACCGATGCCGGCTGGCTGGAGGGACACAACTCGGTGGACATGGTTCCGGTTCATCGGGTTGATCCGGTCGGAATCGGGCGGCTCCTCGTCCCCGGCGCCGTCACCTCCGGATCACTGGACGACCTCGGCGGTGACAATGTCGCAGCGGACGACCGTCGGACGCTGGGGGACACCGTTCTCATCCGGGACGACGACGGAGAGCAGCGGGAGGTGACTGTCGTTGCCACGCTGGACCGTGATTCCGCCCTGGGGAGCGGGATCACCGTCGACGACAGATCCTTCCCGGTCAGCTCGGGTGGACAGCAGGGGGCCGTGACTGACAGAACCTATGCTTCCGGCCACAAGGACGCCGGTGGCGTGGTGCCGGGAGTCAGGTGGGACGATCCGCGGCACAGCACAGAAGAACAGATCGCCGACACTCAAGCAGGTCAGTTGACTTCCCTGGTCGGCATGGTCGGGGGAATCGGCGTTGTGGCGGTCGTGGCCCTGGTCCATGCGGTGGTCGGATTCGCCGCGGACTGTCGTGGTACACGCACCAGGATGCGACGGATCAGCTTCTCCTGGGCGCGTGTCACCGGTGCTTTCGGCGGTCTCGGGATGATCATCGCTCTGGCGGCGGGGCTGATGGCAGCAGCGTCACTGTGGGTGGCACACCGTAACCTGGCCGGGATGCTCTCGGAGGTGGGAGCGGACACGACGATCGGGGTGCCGTGGATTCTCCTGGTTGGCCTGTGGGGCACCGTGGTTCTGGCAGGGGTGGCGGGGACGGCGTCACCGTCTGTGGTCGACGCGGCCCGGTCACGGTCACGGTCCCGGCCCCGGAGCACGGCTACTGGTAGCTGACGATGTCCGGTGTGGGTTCGACAGCTGCGGTCTGCTCGGGAGTGAGCATCGGTTCATCCTCGTCGATGAAGTTCTTCCAGCCCAGGGCGATCGCCGGATCGAGTCCCTGGCGCACGACCTGCCAGGTCTCCGCCTTGACGCCCTGAGGCCCGTGCCCGTCGCAGTGCACGGCGACGCTGACATGATCGGTGCCGGTCACCATGGCCTCGCGGTTGCGGATCATCTGCAGCTGGAACTGGTGGATCATCAGGAGTTTCTGGGGGAGCTTCTCCGACACCACCAGCCCCTCGAGCCATTCCGCGACCTCGTTGATCTCCGAGGCATCGACGTGTCCGACTTCGACCATCGGCTGGTCGTCGGGGCCGAGCCGCCATTCCGGGTCCAGAGCGAGTCCCACACTGGGATGTTTCAGAAGGTCGGCGTAGTGCTGCGCCTGCTGCAGGAGCGTCTCGCGTCCGGGCTGGATGTCGATGATGGCGTAGCCGCCGGCATCGACGATGGCCTCGATCCAGGGCCTGACCTCCTCCGGGTCGCTGTAGTTGCTGAAGTTCCCCGAAGGGCCGGGATCCTCGGCAGCGACGGTCACGATGATCTCGAAAGAGGGGATGACCGGTACGTCGCTGGTCGGACCGTACTGCTCCGCGAGCTGTTGTGCCCTGGTGACGGCTTCGTCCGGTGGCTGTTCACCCATCACGCCGAGCAGAGGCTCATTCGCGTGCCCGTAGAGTGCGATGATCTTCCGGCCCGGGAACATGACCTGACCACCGCCGGGCAGGCGTCCGTCCACGGCCCCGGCGAGTTCACCGCGGCGTCGCAGGTCGTCGTCACTGCCGAAGCCGTTGCCCAGGGCTACGAGGTTGCCGGCACCGTTGAGCTCGTCGACCGTGGCCTCGATGGACTCGTCGGTGGAACGCGGATCGGCGGCGACGACCGGCACCACGGTGAAGCCAGCCGCAGTGGCGGTGGCGACGCTGGTCGGTGACGACGAGGGGACGGCAAGTGCGACCCCCGACCGTTGCCTGTCATCACCGCGGATACCGCCGGACGCCTCGTCCGGCCAGGCGACTCCCGTGCCGCTGTCCCCGCCGTCACTGCCGTCACTGCCGGTGGTGTGGACGGTGATGTCGGTCCCTGGGCTGGCTGAGGCTGCAGACGGAGTGTCAGTGCCGCCGACGAGGACGACCTCGGAGACTCCGAGGCGTTCCAGTTCCCCGGTGACATCCGTCGTGGCGGAGTCACTGTCCGCGAACACGGGGACCCCGTGTTCACGGGCGAGGCCGCATCCTGCCTCCAGATGTTCGTCGGAGGCAGAGGCTGCGACGATGACGGCGATCTCAGCGGTGGCGAACAGGATTCTGCTGGTGGCGACGCCCGACGGATCATCCTGGATGACGGTGACACCGGTGCCGTCCGCTGGTCGCGCGCGTTCTTCGCCGCCACCGGAACCGCTGCTGCCGCCGGAGGAACTGTCACCGGAACATGCGCTGAGGGGCACGGCGGCCAATGCGAGCGCACCGGCGCTCAGGAGGAATGTGCGGCGGGACAGTGGCACTACGGGGACGGCCTTTCGGAATAGGGGCAGCTGTGGTGTGGGACGGAGGAAACCTTCCCCGACCCTATCGCCCGGGTCAGGCGATCGCGGCGGCGGCCTCCGTCCCCTGCAGGATCGCGCGCTTGGCGTCCAGCTCGGCGGCGAGATCGGCACCGCCGACGACGTCGAAGGTGATGCCTGCCTCCTGCAGTGGCTCGACGAGGTCGGTGACCGACTCCTGCCCGGTGCACAGGACGATGGAGTCGACCTCGAGCACACGGCGCTCCGTCAGCGTCCGGTTGCCGTCCTTCTCCTCGTAGAACGCCAGGTGCAGCCCGGCATCGTCGATCTTCTCGTAGGTGGCACCGCTGATCTGCTCGACCTTCTTCATCTTCACCGTGGCCCGGTGGACCCACCCCGTCGTCTTACCCAGCGTCTTTCCCTGGCGCGACGCCTTACGCTGGACCATGTAGACCTGACGCAGCGGCTCCGAGGGGCGTGGCTTCGTCAGTGCCCCGACGGCGGCGGGATCGTCGTCGACGCCCCACTCCTGCTCCCACTCCTTGAGGTTCAACGAGGGTGAGTCCGCGCCGGACGGTGTCGTGAGGAACTCGGAGACGTCGAAACCGATTCCCCCGGCACCCATCACAGCGACCCTGCCACCGATCTCACGTTCACCCCGGACGGCTTCTGCGTAGGTCATCACGCTGGGATGGTCGATCCCTTCGATGGCAGGCACCCGGGGAACGACACCCGAGGAGATGATCACGTGGTCGAACCCGCCGTCCACCAGGTCCGCCACGGATGCACGGGTGTTGAGGCGCACGGTGACACCGAGTTTGTCGAGCTGGGTGGAGAAATAGCGGATCGTCTCGTGGAACTCCTCCTTACCCGGGATACGGGCAGCGATGGAGAACTGCCCGCCGATACTGCCCCTGGCCTCGAACAACTCGACACGGTGCCCACGTTCGGCGGCGGATACCGCGGCAGACAAGCCTGCAGGGCCGGCACCGACGACGGCGACCTTCTTGGCACGGCGGGTCGGGGTGAGAATCAACGTCGTCTCCCGTCCGGCGCGCGGATTGACCAGGCAGGAGACAGGCTTCCCGACGAAGGCGTGGTCTAGACAGGCCTGGTTGCATCCGATGCAGGTGTTGATCTCGTCGGAACGGCCGGTCCGGGCCTTGGACATGAAGTGGGGGTCAGCCAGCAACGGTCGCGCCATCGACACCGCGTCTACCTTGCCGTTGGCCAGGATGCCCTCGGCGACCTCCGGGGTGTTGATACGGTTCGAGGCGATGAGCGGGATCGAGACCTCGTCGCGCAGACGCTCCGTGAACTTCACGAAGGCACCCCGGGGCACTGAGGTGACGATGGTCGGGACACGTGCCTCATGCCACCCGATGTCGGTGTTGATCGCGTCGACACCGTGGCGTTCCGCACGCCGGGACATCAGCGCGATCTCGTCGAACGTCTGGCCGTTCTTGACGAAGTCGGCGATGGACTGGCGCAGGATCACCGGAAAGCCCCGGGGGACCTGACGTCGGATCTCGTCGATGACCTCGACGAGGAAGCGCTGACGGTTCGTGGTGGACCCGCCCCAGCGGTCGGTACGGTCATTGGTGTGGGGGCACAGGAACTGGTTGATGAGGTAGCCCTCGCCGCCCATGATCTCGACCGCGTCGTATCCGGCCTTGCGGGCGAGGCGGGCGGCCCGTCCATAGGAACGGATGGTGCTCCGGATCATGCCCTCGGTCATCCGGATGTGCTTGAACGGGTGGATGGGGGAGGGCTCGGTACCCGGGGCAGCCTTGAACGGGGTCACGCCGTAGCGACCGGCGTGCAGTATCTGCATGGCGATCCGTCCTCCCTCCCGGTGGACGGCGTCGGTGATCCGGCGGTGGTGCAGGACCGCCAGCGGTGTCGCCATCCGGCCGCCGAGCGGGGACAGGTCACCACTGCGCGTGGGGGTGATGCCTCCGGTGACGATGAGCCCGACCCCGCCGCGGGCACGTTCAGCGTAGAACTCGCCGAGGCGGTCGGCGTGCCAGAACCGGTCCTCCAGGCCGGTGTGCATCGAGCCCATCACCGAGCGGTTGGGCAGGGTCAGTCCACCGATCGTCAATGGAGTGAACAGGTGGGGGTACGGGGGAGTAGTCGGTGTCGTCACTGTGCCTGTCGGGTCTGTCACGGTCGGTCACTGTCCTTCTCGGTGGTCGTGGGTGAGGGCGTCACGTACTTCGGTGCACCAGTCCACGAAGCTGTCCTCGAGCCGGATACCGAGACGAAGGACGAGGTGCTGGTGCAGTCGTCGTCCGGTGAGGACACCCATGGATCCCTCCGTTTCTTCCGGCCCCTCGGTGCCGGGTGTGGTGCCGGCGACTTCGGGGTACTGGGTGCGCTCATAGCTGCGGTAGAGGCGGAGCCGTTCTTCGTGGGCGTCTCGGTGTCTCCCGATGTCGACGAGGAGGTCGTCGAGGTCTCCGTGTTCGGCGCCGCGGATCTTCACGGAGAGGTCGTCGCGGATCTTCATCAGCTCGGACGGGTCGGAGATCCAGGTGTGCAGCGCCGTCCTGCCGGCGGGGGAGAGAGTGTAGATTTTCTTGTCCGGCCTGCCGTCCTGGGCGACATCGCGACATGTCACCAGTCCGTCGTCGTGCAGGCGGGCCAGGGTGCGGTAGATCTGCTGTCGGGTTGCGGGCCAGAAGTGGCCCAAAGATGTGGCGAACTGTCGTCCCAGCTCATAACCAGTTCCCGGCCGTTCGGCCAGGGAGATCATGATCGCGTGTTCCAGTGCCATGTCCGTCAGCGTAATCCACGTCACACCGCCGGAGGGAACTAGGACACGAATTGATGTGAAACTTGTTTCATATACCCCCGGTTCGGGGTTGGCAGGGGACAGCGTGCGGCACCCGGCCCATAGACTTGCTGACCATGAGTGTGGAACTTGATGAGGTCCGGCGCTTCCTCAGCGCGCACGAGCCCTTCAGTCATCTCCCGGACGAGGAACTGGACTCGCTTCCCGGCAAGATGGAGATCATCTACGTCCGGCGCGGCGAGACGGTCATCACCGCCGGACAGCCGAACGACACGCTGTACGTCATCCGTTCAGGTGCCGTCGACGTCCTCGACACTCAGGACGTGCTGCTCGACAGGCGGGGAGCCGGCCGGTTCTTCGGTCACTCCACCATCGTGACCAAGGGAGGGTTCGGTGCAGAACCCGGACCGTCGCGGTACACGATGATCGCGGTGGAGGACAGCCTCCTGCTGACGATGGAGCGCGAGGAGGTCCGTGGGCTGATCGAACGGAACCCGGAGGTGGCCCGCTACTTCGCCGGTGTTTCTGAACGGATCCGGGCTGCCGCGGAGCGGCTGAGCGTGCGGTCCGGGTCGGACGCGCTGCGGACCAGGGTCTCCGAACTGGTGGACCGGGATCCGGTGTCCGTGGGATGTGAGGCCACGGTGCAGGAGGCGGCGAAGTTGATGAGCGGGAACGGGATCTCCTGCCTCCCGGTCATCTCCGACACCGCAGACACAGCCGGCACGGCAGATACGGCCGGCACGGCAGATACGGCCGGACTCCCGTCGGTGTCAGGAAATGAGCTCGTCGGCATCATCACCGACCGCGACCTGCGGAACCGGGTCCTCGCCGAGGGGTTGTCGACCGCCATCCCCGTGTCGGACATCATGACGCGGGATCCGTTCTCGACGACGGCGGACACCACCGCCTTCGAGGCGATGCTGATGATGAGTGAACAGGGGGTCCACCACCTGCCGGTCGTCGGCGGTCTGGACGGTGGCGGTGACGGGGTCACCGGTGTGATCTCGGCGTCGGACATCATGCGTGCGCTGCGCAATGACCCGATCTACCTCACCGCGGATCTCGCCAAGGCCACGGACACCGAGCAGATGCGCAGTATCTTCAACGACACCGCGGAGATGACCAGCGGTTTCATCAGCAGAGGCGCATCAGCTGAGGAAGTCAGTGAGATCCTGACCGTCGGCCTGGACTCTCTGGCGCGCCGGCTTCTGGTGCTGACGGAGGAGAAGCTCGGTCCTCCTCCGGTGCCGTACGCCTTTATCGTGATCGGGTCCCAGGCCCGCCGCGCGGTCGGCTTCTCCTCCGACCAGGACAACGGTCTGGTCCTGCACAACTCCTACGACGAGGATCGTCACGGCGAGTACTTCGCGGAACTCGGACGGATGGTCTGCACCGGTCTCAGTGAGGCCGGACAGCGGCTGTGCCCGGGCGACATGATGGCGATGAACCCGGCGTGGAGGATGACGGTGGACCAGTGGAAGGATTCCTTCCACACCTGGGTCACCGCGCCGAACCCGGATGCACTGCTGCACGCGCAGACCTTCTTCGACATGCGTCCGATCTACGGCGCCCGCGAACTCGCCGACCAGGTCCACCGCTATTCGGTGGCGCTGGCGCGCAGTTCCTCACGGTTCCACGCCCGCCTGGCTGCCCTGGTGGCCCGCAAGGAGACTCCCCTCGGCATCTTCCGCGGTCTGGTCGTCCAGCGTGGCGGTGACTACCGCAACACCCTCGACGTCAAAGCCGGCGGAACCGCCCCGATCGTCCAGATCGCCCGGTTGTACGCTCTGATGGGCGGGGTGAAGGCGGTGGGGACCCATCAGCGGCTCGCCCAGGCGCCGTCCACCGGGGTGCTCACCCAGAAAGCCGCCCGAGACCTGACGGAGGCCTTCAACTTCCTCAAGTCACTGTCCCTGCGCCACCAGGCCAGCCAGCTCCGCAGCGGAGGTGAGGCGGACTACCGCATCGACCCGGATTCCCTCGGGAAGCTCGACCGCGAGAATCTCCGTGACGCCTTCGGCATCATCAAGAGCATCCAGACATCGCTGGCCGTCAAGTACCCGGTGAGGAACACATGAGCCTGCTGCGCAGACTGTGGGAGAAACGCCGCGCCACCGGAGCACTCGCTGATTTCTACACGGTGGCGCCGCCTTCGGGCTCCACCCCGCTGGACGATCTTCCGGTTCTCGCGGTGGACGTCGAAGCGACCGGGCTCGACCTGACCACCGACCGCCTGTTGTCGATCGGCTGGGTGCCGATGGACGGACGACGGATCGTCCTGTCGGGTGCCCGGGAGGTGGTCATCTCCGGCCCGCAGGACGACGGTGACGGTGTCGGTCAGTCCGCCACGGTGCACGGTCTGACCGATGACATGGTCGATGCCGGCATGCCGCTGGCGGACGCTCTCGGAGAACTGCTTGACGCACTGCGGGGACGGGTGATGCTGGCGCACTTCTCCCTGATCGAGGAAGACTTCCTCTCCGCGGCGTGCCGGTCTGTCTTCGGTGCGCGGCTTGTCGTCCCCACCCTGGACACCTATGCGCTGGAACGACGGCGGATGGAACGCGACTCCGTCCAACCCCGGGGTGAGGACCTGCGCCTGCCGCGGATCCGGGACCGTTACGGTCTGCCGTCCTACCCACCGCACCGCGCGGTCACCGACGCCTTGTCCTGTGCGGAGCTGTTTCTCGCGATGACCTCACCGGCGAACGGCCGCTCACCCTATTCGACGTTGAGGTCCGCACAGGTATAGAGATCACAGACGGGGGCGGTCTCAGCGGCCCCTGTTTTCCGCTGTAAGCTAAGTGACCATGAGAATTTCGCGCATCGCACACCCTGAAGGTATGGCCTTCGTGGCACTGGAGGGGGGAGAGGCCGACGGGACCGGGGCAACCTGCCGTGAGATCGCCGGCCACCCTTTCGGGGAGCCTGAGTTCACTGGACGGACCTGGAGGTTCGAGGACGTCCGTCTGCTGGCCCCGATCCTGCCCTCCAAGGTCGTCGCCGTGGGACGTAACTACGCCGACCACGTCAAGGAGGTCTTCAACAAGTCCGCGGAGCACCTGCCGCCGACGCTCTTCCTGAAGCCGCCGACAGCCGTCGTGGGTACCGGTGCGCCGATCCGGAAGCCGGAGTGGGCGACCCGCGTGGAGTTCGAGGGCGAACTGGCCATCGTCATCGGCAAGCCGTGCAAGGACGTCAAGCGGGACGACTGGAAGAACGTCGTGCTCGGTTTCACGATCGTCAACGACGTCTCCTCGCGTGACCTGCAGTTCGCCGACGGCCAATGGTCGCGTGCCAAGGGGCTGGACAGCTTCTGCCCGTTGGGCCCGTGGATCGAGACCGACCTGGACTTCACCGACCTGACGGACCTGCCGATCAAGGCCCACCTGACCCATGACGGGGAGACGGAGACCAAGCAGGACTCCAACTCGGACCAGATGATCAAGTCCATCCCGGAGATCGTGGAGTGGGTCTCACAGGCCTTCACGCTGCTGCCGGGAGACGTGATCTGCACCGGTTCGCCGGCCGGCACGGCCGAGATGCTCCCGGGTGACACCATCGACATCGAGATCCCCGGCCTCGGCCACCTGGTCAACCCCATCGAGGCGTACTGACCCGTTCCCGTCCTGAGGGGGCGGGAATCAATCCGGGGGAACTCGGGGGCTCAGACCGCGCGCATTGCGGCGGGTACATTGAGCGCCCGCAACGCGGTCTGCAGTTTCGCGGTCGTCTCCGCCGCCTCCGCGGCGGGGGAGGACGAGGCGATGACGCCACCGCCGGCCCACGCCCTCGCTGTGGCTCCGGCGACCTCGGCACAGCGGATACTCACCATGTACTCGCCGTCGCCGTCGTCATTGCACCACCCGACGAATCCGGCGTAGAAGCAACGGGGTTCCTCGACCTCGTTGATGATGCCGATGGCGTCGTCAGTGGGCGTGCCGCCGACCGCAGGTGTGGGGTGAAGCATCAGCGCGAGGTCAAGGGCCGAGAAGTTCAGGTCCGGCAGCGTGCCACGCACCGGGGTGGCGAGGTGCCACATCTCATTGGTCTTGATCAACTCGGGTGCGTCCGGGATGGAGAGCTCGGAACACACACCACTGAGCACCTGCCGGTAGTGGTCCACGACCAGTTCGTGTTCGGTGAGATCCTTGGTGGAGTCCCGCAGCATCCGACCCATGGTCTCGTCGGCCTGCCGGTCCGCGAGACGGGCGGCGGAGCCGGCCAGTGGACGCGCTTCGACGGTGGTGCCGCGCCTGCGGATCAGTACCTCAGGGGAGGAGCCCACCAGCATGGTCCCGCGGTCATCCGAACGTCCGGTGGCGGACAGGTCCACCGCGAAACCGTCCCGGTGCGCGGACAGGTCGATGAGCCGGGCGGCGATGAGGAGAGGATCAACCTCCTCGGCGAACTCGATGTCGACGGCCCGGGCCAGCACCACCTTGCGCAGCGTCGTGTTGTGCATCGTCTCGATGGCCGCCGCCACTGTGGACTGGTGTTCCTCGGAGCTGCTCAACGGGTGGACGTTGACCACCTCGAGCCGGTCGCCGAGATCCCGGCCACGGTAGTGGGCGGGTGGTTCCAACGGGCCTTCGGTTTCGATCACGGTGCCGGGAACCGTCAGTGCGGCGCGGTTGCCGGTGTCGAAGGGGACGGCGCCGACGACGAGTCGCGCGCTGCCGTCGCGCAGTGCCGTGGCAGCCTCGAACGGATCGGGGTAGGACGCGCGTGTCCCCTGAGTGCGGATGCTGCCCGACGCGCGGGAAAGGAGAAAGTCCGGCGCTGTTGACGGGCGATCGTTATTGATCACACAGCCACCGTACCCAGGGGGGAGAAACAAACTGAAATTGCTCGCCCCACATGTGCGGCTACGCGTGCCAGCGCACTCAACCGCGGCCGAGGTACGGCATCCCGGCGGCTGTCACCGTCACCCGGTCCACACAGACGTCAGCCGGCATCCCTGCCACGCTGACCAGCAGTCGGGCCGCTTCCGTGGCATCGAAGGTAGGTTCGGGTGCGGCATTCGTGGTGAACGTGTCCAGGAGAGCGGTGCGGGCATTCCCGATATCGAGTTCGGTGGCGGTGATCCCCACGTCGCGGCCGTCCAACGCCGTCGACACCGTCAGCGACGCCACTGCGGCCTTGGACGCGGCGTAGGCGGCAGCGCCCGCACGTGGGGCGTGTGCGGCGATGGACCCGTTGTTGATGATCCGTCCACCGCCGTGGGCCGCCATCCAGGCGAAGGCGGCCCGGGTGCAGAGGAGGGTTCCGGTGAAATTGGTGCGCAGTGTCGTCTCGACGTCCCCGGGGTCGACGGTGTCGATGCGACCGGTGGGACCAGGGACGCCGGCGTTGTTCACCAGAAGATCGAGTCGTCCGGATTCCGCGGTGACATGGTCGAAGGCGGCGGCGACGGACTGCCGGTCGGTCACATCGCACGGGACGGCGAGGTGACCCTCACCCGGGCAGGCGGCCACGGTCTCCTCGAGCGTCCGTCGTGTACGGCCCAGGGCGGCGACGGTCCAACCGGCGTCCGCCAGAGCAACAGCGAAGGTCCGGCCGAGCCCACCGCCGGCACCGGTGATGACGACGGTGCGGGCGGCGAGAGGGTTGTCAGTGTGCAGTGGGGTCTCTGAACCAGTCATGCCGACTATTCTCGCCGATCCGGAACGCCTGAGGACGGTAGATTGGGATAACCGGTAACCACCCCGGTGGAGTACCCCGGGAGAACGGAGACGAGAGCATGTCATCGGAACTGACCGCCATGGTGACCTCAGTGAACTGCTCAATCGGCAGGCCGCCGGGCGACCCTGACCTGGACCGGGCCGGGGCCCTCGGCCTGGACAGGATTGAGCTGTGGTGGCCCTGGACCACCCCCGAGCCCGCCGACCGCGAGATCGACGACCTGGTGGGTGAGCTGAAGCGCCGGGAACTCACCCTGACCGCCGTGAACTACTGGGGTGGTGACACCGCGGCCGGGGACCGGGGCGTGTTACACGAGCGTCCCTTGAGCCGGCGGCACGTCGACGCGATGTCCAGACTCGCAGAGGCCACCGGGGCCGACCGTTTCAACCTGCTGGTCGGCAGGGGAGGTCGCAAGCTCGGCCCCGACCAACTCGACAACATCGCCGCGGTGGCGCACACCGCGGGAGGGCGGGGGCAGGGGACCGTCCTGATCGAGCCGAGTTCCGGGGTGGACGACTACCCGATCGCCACCGTCGCTGACGCACGTGCCGTGATCAGCAGTATCTCCAACACCGCCTTACTGGCTGACTTGTGGCACCTCAACCAGACCGACGATGTCTCGGAGTGGTTGGACACTCTGGGAAAGCCGGGAGACGGGGACGACGATGATGCGGTGTTCCCGGCGCATGTCCAGATCGCCGACGAACCCGGTCGTGGTGCGCCGGGCAGCGGCGGGCTGCCGCTGGAGGATTGGGTGGGTGCGCTGCGCTCCGCCGGGTACTCCGGCGACGTGGCGGGCGAGTGGATGTGGTGAAATAGGGCACCATGAGTGAAGTACGCGTACGTTTCTGCCCCTCGCCGACCGGGACCCCGCACGTCGGCATGGTCCGCACCGCACTGTTCAACTGGGCCTACGCCCGGCACACCGGCGGCAAGCTGGTGTTCCGGATCGAGGACACTGACGCCGCCCGTGACTCCGAGGAGTCCTACGAGGCGATCGTCGACTCCCTGACCTGGCTCGGCCTGGACTGGGACGAGGGGGTCGGGGAGCCCGGAGGTCCGCACGGCCCCTACCGGCAGTCGCAGCGTATGGAGATCTACACGGAGGTCCTCGAGAAGCTCAAGGCGTCCGGCGACGTCTACCCGGCATACTCGACCGCCGACGAGGTCGAGGAGCGCCACCGCGCGGCCGGACGCGACCCGAAGCTGGGATACGACAACTTCGACCGCGACCTGACCCCCGAGCAGATCGCCGCCTTCGAGGCAGAGGGACGCTCCCCGGTATGGCGGCTGCGTATGCCGCAGAAGTCCTGGACCTGGACTGACCTCGTCCGCGGTGACATGGTCGTCGACGGGACGACGGTGCCGGACTTCGTGGTCGCGCGGTCCAACGGCCAGCCGCTCTACACCCTGGTCAATCCGGTCGACGACGCCCTGATGCGCATCACCCACGTGCTGCGTGGTGAGGACCTGCTGCCCTCGACCCCCCGTCAGCTCGCACTGTACGAGGCCCTGGTGCGCATCGGTATCGCCGAGGCGACCCCCACCTTCGGCCACCTGCCGTTCGTCATGGGCGAGGGCAACAAGAAACTGTCGAAGCGTGATCCGGAGTCCAACCTGTTCAACCACCGGGACAACGGCATCATCCCGGAGGGCATGCTGAACTACCTCTCCCTGCTGGGCTGGTCCCTGTCGGCAGATGAGGACGTCTTCGGCGTCGATCAGCTGGTGGCGAACTTCGACGTCGCGGACGTCAAGCCCAACCCGGCCCGGTTCGACCAGAAGAAGCTCGAAGCACTCAACGCCGACCACATCCGCCTGCTGGATCTGGAGGACTTCACCGGGCGGCTGCGCAGCTACCTGGAGGAGTACAAGGGGTTCCCGACGGACTATCCGTCCGACAAGTTCGCCTTCGCCGCAGACCTGGTGCAGACCAGGATCAAGACCCTCAGTGACGCGGACGGCCTGTTGCGTTTCCTGGTTACCGCGGACGAGGACCTCGAGCTCGACCCCAAGTCGGCGAAGAAGAATCTCAAGGACGACGCGGTCGAGGTCCTTGATGCCGCCATCGAGGAGATCGAGCGGATCGGGGACGGGGAGTTCGTCACCGATACGATCGAGGCTGCTCTGTCGTCCAGGTTGATCGAGTCGATGGAACTCAAGCCGCGCAAGGCCTACGGGGCCCTGCGGGTGGCGGTTTCCGGGGCCGCGGTCTCGCCGCCGCTCTTCGAGTCGATGGAGCTGCTGGGGAAGGAGTCCACTCTCGCCCGCCTGCGTGCGGCCCGCGCGGTCACGCCGTACGCCGCCACGGAGTAACGCCGGTGGTGATGCCAGGACTGGTGCTTTGACCTCGCAATTTGCGACCCGGAGCGCGTCCTGGTTATAGTATCCACCGTTGCAAGGCAGCGCGGGGAACACGCGGTGCACAGAGCAACGAATGGCCTATGGTGTAATTGGCAACACAGCGGTTTCTGGTACCGTCGTTCTAGGTTCGAGTCCTGGTAGGCCAGCGGAAACGCTGAATATGTTGTGCAGCTTGTTTTCATGCCCCGTTCGTCTAGCGGCCTAGGACGCTGGCCTCTCACGCCGGTAACACGGGTTCAAATCCCGTACGGGGTACAAGGTATGTGAGCGCAGAGCCCGGTCTTCGGACCGGGCTTTTCGTATGTCTGGGGGCCGCCCCACCGCAACGTGGGGGTTAATGGTGAGGGAGCAACCCCGGAGGTTGGTCCGACCGGCCTCCGGGGTTGCTGCGTGACGGGGGTGTGGGGGCTCTGACCCGTGCCTGCCTCGCAGCAGAAGGGGGTTCAACTGTTCGTAGACGAAAGGTCTAGGGTGGTTGGGGTGACCATGCCGAAGAACCTGATCCTCGTCCGCCACGGCCAGAGCGAGGCCAACGTCATCCAACGTGCAGACAAGGCCGGCGACCAGGCACTGTTCAGTGAAGAGACGATGCTGGTGGCGGACCGCTCCTGGCGGCTCACCGATGCCGGTGTCGCCCAGGCCCACGCGGCGGGTGAGTGGATCACCAATCATGTCGACGACCTCGACCGGTGTATCACCTCGCCGTACGTCCGTACCCGGGAGACCGCTGCGAACCTCGGACTGGTGGGGGCGCGGTGGGAGGAGAACCGGGTGGTGCGTGAGCGGTCCTGGGGCGAGATCTCCCCGCTGCCGCGCAAGGTCTTCGAGGAGCAGTACGCCCACAACGCCCTGTTGAGGCGGAAGGACCCGCTGTACTGGGCACCGCCGGCGGGGGAGTCGATCGCGAATGTCGCCGAGAACCGGGTGCGGAACATGCTCAGCACCCTGCACCGGGAAAGCAGTGAGCAGAATGTCCTGGTGGTCACGCACGGGGACTTCATGTGGTCGACTCGCCTGGTTCTCGAGCGGTGGAGTGACGAGGAGTTCCTGCGCTACGACAAGGATCCGGAGATGACCATCTTCAACTGCACGGTGCTGCACTACACGCGGATCAGCCCCGATACCGGGGAGGTGGCACCCTGGATGCGGTGGGTCCGTGCGGCGCACCCGTTCTGCGACAAGCGGACGGGTCGGTGGCGCATGGTCGAGCAGCCATGGCAGCGATTCGACCGTGACTACCTCAGCAATGAGGAACTGCTGGCGGTGGCCGAGGAGCAGGCGCGCCTGCTGTCGGAGTAAGAAGTCAGGACCGGCCCGTCACAGTACCGTTCTCGACGTGGAAGGCATGGAAGAGACCGTTCTTCGTAGGGCCGACCTCCGCTGCCACGGCGTCCGTCATCACGTCTGAGCGATCCGTGTAGCCCAGCAGGTACTCGTCGAAAGCGGGAAGGTCCCGTGGAGTGCCGAGCGCGCTGTCGACTTCCGCGTCCGCGACATCCTGCTGCCAGTCGGCCATGTGAAGTGTCCGGCCGTCTGCAGCCTCGACGGTGACGACAGCGCCGGTGTCGAGGGCGAGAGCGGTCGCTGCGCGTACGTCCCGGAGCGTCAGCCCCGACCACCACGCCAGGTCCTTGACAGTGGCGGGCCCGCGCGAGCGGTAGTAGCGGACGGCGAGCTCACGCAACGCGTCCTCCCCGGTGAGGTCGCGGGGTTGGGACACGACGGCGTCGTGGAGGACGAAGGTGTCCTCGCTGCGACCTGCCCCGGATGCCCCCTCTGTGCCCGCCGACTGAATGGAGCGCGGTCCCTGGATGATCTCACCTTCACCGCCGAAATGGCGCAGCATGTGCGGCCCTCGCCCGCCATCCGGGTCTACCCCCGCCTCTGCGAACACCAGATAGGCCTCGCTGCGTGGCAGGGGAGCAGGAGCGGCTGTGAGCCGGGCGAGGAGTGCTGTTCGGCACGTGTCGACATCGTCGTCGGAGAGACCCAGGCCGCCCCGGCGCTTCTTTGAGGCGGCCTGGACCCGCGGCGTGCACAGGCGGGTCATCCACCGGACGTCTTCCGCGGCGAGCAGGTGATGTGTGCCGCGCTGGGACCAGCTGCGGACTACGCCGGCGTCGTCGAGTGCGGCTATGTCGAGGTCAGTCACTCCTGCACGCACGCCGAGTGCGGTGACGCCCGCCCGGAGATTCTGCGCCTGCATGGCGAGCATATGGGCGGCTGTGATCTGGATGTCCGGTGCTGCGGGGAACGGTCGGGCTCGTGACGGTGCGAGCAGTTGCGCGATGAGCCGGAGGCCTCGGAGACGGTCGGCACTGAGCGTGGTCATGGGTCCAGCGTAGCCGGCGGGGCGGACAGGAGGATAGACATGATATTTGCACGTCATGGACGTGATTATGTGCTTCTGCCGACGGTCCTATATAGTTCTCCCCGTTGCACAGCGCGGACACACGTCCTGCTGGTCAATCTATGTGAAAGTCCTTGCCCCGTTCGTCTAGCGGCCTAGGACGCTGGCCTCTCACGCCGGTAACACGGGTTCAAATCCCGTACGGGGTACAAGATATGTTCAGCCCGGTCTTCGGACCGGGCTTTTCTACGTCCGCAGGGTCGCTCGAGAGCAGTGCGGCGCTGGGACAGACACTCAGGGGTGGACAGGCTGCCATTTTCCGACCCACGGTGTCCGTCTCAGCGTGCCACGGTGTGCGCCCGTGTCACTCGGCCCCCTCAGCGCAGGTAGCGCTCCAGTTCGGCGGCGCTGTGCTGCAGTGCCTCGCGGTGCCGCGCCGCCGGCGAGGGGCCCATACGCTCGGCGGGCCCGGAGATCGACAGGGCGGCAATCACACCCGAGGCGTCCCGCACCGGCACCGAGACGCTGGCCAGGGCGGCGTCGCGTTCCCCGACGGATTCGGCGATCTGGCCGGCACGGACGAGTTCGAGGTCCTCGGCGGTGTAGTTCGCGTTGGCGAGGATATCGTCCTGGAAGACCTTGGGGGAGTACGCCACGAGGACTTTCGCCGCGGACCCGGCGGTGAGGGTCAGGCGGTTTCCCACTGGTACCGTGTCCCGCAGGCCCTGGCGGGGTTCCGCCGTGGCGATGCAGACGCGTTCCCGCCCGGACAGCTTGTAGATCTGGACGGCTTCGCCAGTGCGCTCGACCAGGTCGGGCAACACATGCTCGGCGGCCTCGTCGAGTCGCGTGGAGGACTTCGGTGCCAGCTCGGCCAGTGCCGGGCCGGCGGTCCACTGACCGTCCTCCAGGCGGGTCACCATGCGGTGCTTCTCCAGTGCAACGGCGATGCGGTGCGCGGTGGCGCGGGGCAGACCAGTGGTCTCGCACAACTCGGACAGGCTGTGTGGCCGACGCGCGACGATGCCCAGGATGAGCAGGGCGCGGTCGAGGACCTGGATGCCGCTGGTGGTCGTGGACGCCGTGGATGCCGGGGCTGCCGCAGGTACGGAGTTCGGCGAGGACGTCTCAGTGTAGGTGGGGTTTCCCATGATCTGATACTATACATTCCAACCAGTGGAACTTCCAGGCTGCCACGCAGTGACGAGCGGGCACCGCCGGATTCTCCGGAAGGCTGAAGAGGCTGAAGAGACAGTGGAGAAAGTGGAGACCGAGGAGAGAACTGTGAATGCTGTGACCCGGCAGACGCATCCAGACGACAAGACCCCCACCGCGACCCCGCGCACCCTCGCGCAGAAGGTGTGGGACTCCCACGTCGTGACCAGAGGGGAGAACGGTGGGCGGGACCTGCTGTACATCGACCTCCACCTGATCCACGAAGTCACCAGTCCCCAGGCATTCGACGGGCTGCGTCAGAACAACCGGCCGTTGCGTCGTCCTGACCTGACCCTGGGCACCGAGGACCACAATGTCCCGACCCTGGGTGTTCACTCGGGCAACCTCCTGGAGATCGAGGACAAGGTCTCACGCCTGCAGGTGGAGACACTGCGCAAGAACTGCGAGGAGTACGGAGTCGTCCTGCACTCCATGGGCGACGGCGACCAGGGCATCGTCCACACCGTCGGCCCGCAGCTCGGCGCGAGCCAGCCCGGGATGACCATTGTCTGCGGCGATTCACACACCTCGACCCACGGGGCTTTCGGCTCCATCGGCATGGGGATCGGCACCAGCGAGGTCGAACATGTGCTGGCGACCCAGACCCTGCCGCTGGCACCGTTCAAGACCATGGCGATCGAGGTCAGCGGTGAACTGCAGCCCGGTGTCACGGCCAAGGACCTGATCCTCGCCATCATCGCGAAGATCGGTACCGGCGGTGCGCAGGGGCACATCATCGAGTACCGCGGCGAAGCCATCCGGAAGCTGTCCATGGAAGGACGCCTGACGATCTGCAACATGAGCATCGAGGCAGGCGCACGGGCCGGGATGATCGCCCCGGACGACGTGACCTTCGACTATCTCAAAGGTCGCAGGTACGCGCCGACCGGCCAGGACTGGGATGACGCGGTCGAGTACTGGCGCTCACTGCAGACCGACGAGGGCGCTGTCTACGACACCGTCGTCGAGATCGACGGATCCGCCCTGACCCCTTTCGTCACCTGGGGCACCAACCCGGGGCAGGGGCTGCCGCTGGACGGTGCTGTCCCGTACCTGGAGGACATCACCGACGAGACTGCCCGGATCTCAGCGGAGTCCGCGCTGGAGTACATGGGCCTGGAGCAGGGCACGCCCCTACGCGAGATCGGCATCGACACCGTCTTCCTCGGCTCATGCACCAATAGCCGTATCGAGGACCTGCGGGCCGCCGCCGAGGTGCTGCGTGGCCGCACCGTCGCCTCGTCGGTGCACATGATGGTGGTACCGTCGTCCACCTCGGTCAAGACGCAGGCGGAGTCTGAAGGTCTCGACAGGGTCTTCCTCGACGCCGGTGCCGAGTGGCGTACGGCGGGATGTTCGATGTGCCTGGGCATGAACCCTGACCAGCTGGCCCCGGGGGAGCGGGCGGCATCGACATCGAACCGCAACTTCGAGGGCCGCCAGGGCAAGGGGGGACGCACCCACCTGGTCTCGCCGACCGTCGCTGCGGCCACCGCGGTCCTGGGACACCTGGCCAGCCCGTCCGATCTGCCCGCCCTCAGCGTCGAGAAGGGAGCCTGAGCACCATGGAGAAGTTCAGCACACACACCGGTGTCGCGTGCCCGTTGCGCCGGTCGAACGTGGACACCGACCAGATCGTGCCCGCCGAGTACCTCAAGCTGGTCACGAAGACCGGTTATGAATCGGGCCTTTTCAAGTCCTGGCGGCGCGACCCCGAGTTCGTGCTCAACCAGGAGCCCTTCGCCGACTCGACGGTACTGGTCGCAGGACCCGACTTCGGCACCGGCTCGTCCCGTGAGCACGCTGTGTGGGCGCTGTTGGACTACGGGTTCCGTGTCGTCTTTTCCCCGCGTTTCGGCGACATCTTCCGGGGCAACACCGCCAAGAACGGCCTGCTCGCCGCCACGATGACCCCGGAGGACATCGAGCTGATCTGGAAGTTGATCGAACAGCAGCCCGGTGTGGAGATGACCGTCGATCTCGAGGCGCGCACCGCCACCCTGGGCGAATACGTCTTCGCCTTCGAGGTCGACGATGACACCCGGTGGCGTCTGCTCAACGGCCTCGACGACATCGGCATCACCCTGCAGGACGAGACGGCGATCTCCGAGTACGAGTCGACCAGGCCGTCCTTCAAACCGGTTATCCGGTAACAGGCCGGGGCCTGCGGCAGAGGATTCGGCCGACTGGCAGGGGTACGCGTCGGTTTCCGCCGGAAATCCGACCCGCGGGTCTGCCGTCGGGCCATCGCCTCTGATGCTCCTATAGTTTGTCAAGCTGCTGCCTCAGTCACCTCAGCCAGATAAGCCCGGTAACGCTGCGTGAAAGCGGCATCATGAGCAACTCCGCGCTCGATGGCGGAAATCTTGTTCGAATGTACCTCCAACACCCCCGCAACAGCCTGGATGGACAAGCCTCGTTGTCGACGAAGCGGCCGTAGATCAGCAACACCACCGACCTGCGGGGGATCTACGATCAGAGCGTAAACCTCATTGGCGATATAGCGTTTCAGACACCGCAGAATCTCCATCTTCGTCTTGCCTTCGCCCAGACGCCGGCCGATGTAGTCCTTGGTGCGTTGATCGCTGGCCATCCTGACCAACGCAATGTGGTACAAAGCGCAGTTGGCGTCCCGATCTCCACCCCGATTCAGCCGCATCCGCTGGGTCTTACCGGACGAGGCGGGAATAGGACAGACCCCGCACAACGCCGCGAACTTGGCCTTGGAGCCAATCCTGTCCGGGTTCTGCCCGGCGGTGACCAGAAGTTGCGCGGCGGTGACGGTTCCCACCCCCTTGGCCGCCAACAGGGCCGGGGCGGTGTCTGTGACCATTTGGGTGATCCTGGTGTGCAGGTCGGTGATTTCAGTGTCGAGGAATCCGATACGTCTAGCCAACCCGGCCAGCACGATCAACAGTGGGTGGTCGGTGTCATCGGTGATGGTGGCCAGCCGTGCCAGCAGCATCCTCGCCGAGCGGCACTGGTAGGCCTGGCGGAGGTCCTGGGGTGCAGTGACCAGCAGACTGCGGATCTGGGTCAGCGCGGCACTGCGGGCTTTGACCGCACTGGTCCGGGCTTTCAGCAACGCTCGGATACCGTCGACGACTCCCCCGAGGAGCTTCGGCACCGGCAAGTCAGTGTTACCAGCGGCGGTGACAGCGGCATTGTAGGCGTCGATGGGATCGGATTTCCCTCGACGGCGAGCCGCCCGGGACGGGTGGATGACTTCCGACACGCTGACGCCCTGATCGTGCAGGTAGCTGCTCAGCGTTGCGCCGTAGGAGGCGGTGCCTTCCACCCCGACGCGGATCAGGGTGCCGAATGAGCTGATGAAAGCATACAGTGCCGCCAACCCGGCGGTGGTGGTGTCGAATTCGTGGTCACCGAGGTGACGGCCTACTGCGTCAACGACGGCGGCGTGGTGGGTGTCGGCGTGGGTGTCGACCCCGGCGTAGACCTCCGGGGCAGCGCCAGGCACGGTGGGCACGGTGGGCACGGTGGGC
>NZ_VDYZ01000039.1 GCF_007673095.1 Corynebacterium glyciniphilum AJ 3170 | reverse complement strand
GGTGTCGGTACCCGGACACGGTCAAGCACCTCTGGCATCTGTGGGGCGTCGCCGACCTGTCCCGGGGTCAGCACGCAGGACACCGGGCATACCCCGGCGTCGACGGCGAGGTGGATCTTCGTTGACCAGCCACCCCGGGACCGGCCAAAGCCGTGGTCAGCGGGTTCATCACGGTGGCGGTGGTGACTGTCGTGACGGGCGCCGGTGGCATGGACATGACCCCGACTGGTGGTGTCAGTCCACGCTGAACTCCCACGACAATCGACCGTTCTGGTGTGCCTGCGACAGTAGCTGGGTGTGGATCGTCGACCACACACCGGTGCGTTGGTAGCAGGTGAACAGGTCGTAGACTCGCCACCAGGGGCCGTAGCGTTCGGGGAGATCACGCCAGGGGACACCGGTGCGTACCCGGAACAAGATGCCGTTGATCAGGCCTCGTCGACACCAGGACCGGGGCCGGCCGAGGTGGTGCTGTGCTGGTAGCAGTGGTTTCAGGAGGTTCCACTGGTCGTCGGTGAGGTCGTGTCTGGCGCTGGCGGGTAGGGTGGCCACGGAAGGTTTCCTTGTTCACGTTGATGATTCGACACCAACAATCGTGAACGGGGGAACCTTCTTTGTGGTGGTCAGACACGCCGACGCCTAGAACAACGACTTTCGTAACACGACCTAG
>NZ_VDYZ01000399.1 GCF_007673095.1 Corynebacterium glyciniphilum AJ 3170 | reverse complement strand
GCCACCCACACACACCACCTCACCCTCACTCTTCGGCTCACTCCTCACCCCAAAAACAACCCACACCCTTCACTCCCACATCACCTCACACTCCTGCCCAGTTCCTTGTTCTATCCACATCACATCCACTTCCTCCCACCCACCCCCTCATCACTGACCCACTTCCGTCCCTTCCCCGGCATCCACGCCAGTCATCCTCTGAGTACTATCAGCTCACTACCCCC
>NZ_VDYZ01000398.1 GCF_007673095.1 Corynebacterium glyciniphilum AJ 3170 | reverse complement strand
CCCTACACACACCCAAACTCACAAACCTCCACCCCCACTCCTCCTCCCCCTGCACCACCCTCACAACATCCCCTCCCTCCTCCCACCCCTCCTCCTCCCCCTCCTCATCCCCACCCCTCTCCCCCTCCACCCCCACACCCCTCCCCATCACCACCACCCTTGCCCCTCTCACCACCCCCACTCCCTCTGCCCACACGAACGGCGAATCGAACTGCTACTTCCACC
>NZ_VDYZ01000397.1 GCF_007673095.1 Corynebacterium glyciniphilum AJ 3170 | reverse complement strand
AGGGCGGCGAAGGTGAGGGGGGAGGGTGGTATCGCGATGGTGGTGAACAAGCTGTGCAAGGGAGGCGTCGGGAGCGAGGAGGAGGGGGAGGGAATGGAGAGGGAGGGGGTGGTGAAGGGTGTGGGTGTGGGAGGAGTGGGTGAGGGGGAAGAGATGGGTGGGGGAGGAGTGTGGTTGTGGAGGGATGGTGGGAGGTTGGTGAGAGGTGCGGGAGTAGGGGTGGAG
>NZ_VDYZ01000396.1 GCF_007673095.1 Corynebacterium glyciniphilum AJ 3170 | reverse complement strand
CTCCACTCCTCCCATCCACCCCTTTATCTCCGTACCCATACCCCCCCTCCCCCTCATTCTCATCCTCCCTCTCCTCATCCTCCTCCCCACCCCCTCCACCCACGGCCCCCGTAAACTCCACCACTCCCCCACCCTCACCCCTCTCTCCAAACTCCCGCGCCTCCCCGACCCCTACGCCAACCCCCCCCAGCTCCACCACCCTCTCACCAGCCACATCCCCCACAC
>NZ_VDYZ01000395.1 GCF_007673095.1 Corynebacterium glyciniphilum AJ 3170 | reverse complement strand
CATCCCCCACCAACTCCACTACTCGCTCCACACCACCCCCATCCACCCATTCAACCTCCCCTACCCCCTCACTCCCCCAACCTTCCACCACCTCATCCACAACTCACACTACCCTCACATCCAACTCCCCCTCTTCCACCACACCCCCCCTCCTCCACTACCCACCCTCCCCCATGATCCTCCTCCCTCCCACCTCCAACTAAACCCCCCTCCCCATCACCCTCT
>NZ_VDYZ01000394.1 GCF_007673095.1 Corynebacterium glyciniphilum AJ 3170 | reverse complement strand
ACAAGGAATGAGGGTTGGCGGTAGGATGGGAAACGAGCGCGGGACAGAACGGGTGGGAGAAAAAATAGTTGGTTTGTTAGGGTATTGAGTTGTGAAAGAAGAGAGGGAGAGAAGAAGGGGGAGGAAAAGGAGGAGGAAGGGAGGGGAGGTGATTGAGAAGGTAGAGGAGGAGATTAGGGGGAAGGAAGGGAGAGGTTAAGAAGCGAGGAGAGGGATGGAGGGGCA
>NZ_VDYZ01000393.1 GCF_007673095.1 Corynebacterium glyciniphilum AJ 3170 | reverse complement strand
AACATCCCCCCTCCCTTTACCCTCCTCATCCCCTACCCCCCCCACATCAATCCCCCACAACCACCAACCCCTCCTCCCCCCCTACCCCTACACCCCTCACTTCCCCCTCCACCCCATCACCCTACACAACTCCCTCCCTCCCCCCCACATCACCCTCCTCCTCCTCCCTTCCCTCCTTCCCCCATCCCTCCACCCCATTCTCCCTCCCCCCCCACTCATTCTTATA
>NZ_VDYZ01000392.1 GCF_007673095.1 Corynebacterium glyciniphilum AJ 3170 | reverse complement strand
CTCACCACCACACCCACAATCCCCACCGCCCCCACCACTACCTCCCCCACCCTCATCCATTCCTCCACCCTCATCCCCCCTCCTCTCCCCCACCCCCTCCCCCACACCACCCCCCCCCTCTTCCCACAACCCCCCATCCCTCACCAACACAACCACATCACCAACGCCAACCCCCGCCAAGCCATCCACCAGCGCATCTTCCTGCACCGTCGCCTACTCCCTCCCC
>NZ_VDYZ01000391.1 GCF_007673095.1 Corynebacterium glyciniphilum AJ 3170 | reverse complement strand
CCCCCCCCGCCGAACACGCTCGCGCTCCCCCCCACTTCCCCACCCATCTTCCCCATCCCCTCCCGGTTGGTCTGGGTCGTCATCACCACGACCCGTGCTGTACCACCCACCAGGTCCATCCCCCCGCCCATACCCTTCACCATCTCTCCCCCCACCATCCACTTCGCCACCTCACCACTCTCCGTGACCTCCATCGCTCCCACGATGCCCACCTTCACCTACCCAC
>NZ_VDYZ01000390.1 GCF_007673095.1 Corynebacterium glyciniphilum AJ 3170 | reverse complement strand
CCACCTCCACGACCACACCAACAACTTCCCCCACTCCCTCTACCGCACCCACCTCCCCCACCCTCACAAGATCCCCATCCTCACCCCCAACCACCCTCCATTCATCATCACCCTCTGTGCACACCCCCCTCTCCCCACCCACATCCTCCTCTTCAACACACCCCCATCCCCTGAACACACCCCCCCCGTCATCAACCAGCACAACATTCACCTCCTCTTCATCCAC
>NZ_VDYZ01000038.1 GCF_007673095.1 Corynebacterium glyciniphilum AJ 3170 | reverse complement strand
CCCCTTCTCCTCCTCCACGGTCCCGTCCCTCCTCCTCATCTTCCCTGTCCCCCTCTTCCTCCCCAACCTCACCCGACCACCCCCCCCCGACCCTAACCTCCCTCCCACCCTCATCCTCCCTCCCCCACCACTCACTCTCCCCCCCTCCCCAAACTCCACTATCTCCTCCACCCTCACCTCCCCCACTCTCACCACCACCTCAACATCACCACCCTCCGCCACATCGACAAGTTCTACCACATCCTCCACCATCACCCTAACCACACCCCTCCCCCTTTCTCCACCCCCCCTCCCCCCTCCATCTCCCCCCCCTCACCAACAACTTCCGCCACCTCACCCCCCTCCACCACTCTGCCACAACCCCCCACCAACCCTCTCCCCACCCACCTCACCCTCCACCACACCCCACCCCCCCCCCCACACATCATCCTCACCTACTCCCCCACCCAACCCCCCCACCTCCTCCCCCTCCATCACCATCCTCCTCCCCAACCCACCCACCCCAAGCTTCAACCCCTCCCCCCACCCTTCATACTCCCTTCACACCTCCACCACCTCACCCACCAACCACACATCCTCCATCTCCACCCCCCCACCCTCCCCGACGCCCCCCTCCTCCCCACCCCCCCCCCCCTCTACCTCCACAACATCTTCCTCCCCTTCCAACTCTCCATCCACACCCCCTCCACGATCCCGG
>NZ_VDYZ01000389.1 GCF_007673095.1 Corynebacterium glyciniphilum AJ 3170 | reverse complement strand
CGACCTCCACCTCCGCGAGCATGTCACCCGCCAGGTCGATACCCCCCTCATCATCCTCCTCCACCATCACCCACCCCTCACTCACCACCACCTCCCCTCCCCCCACCCCCCCCTCCCATCCCCACTCTCACTCCCCAACTACCACCCCCTCACCCACATCCTCTCACTCCTCTACCTCCCACTCCTCACCTTCACCCCCCCATCCATCACCCTCAACCCACTCATC
>NZ_VDYZ01000388.1 GCF_007673095.1 Corynebacterium glyciniphilum AJ 3170 | reverse complement strand
ACCCACTCCCCCCACATACCCCCCACCCCACCCACCCCATCACCCCCCCCCTCCACCCACTCCCTCCACCCCCTCTCCACCATCCACCACTACCCTCCCCTACTCCTCCACCACACTCACCACCCTCACCTCCTCCCCCTCCTCCTTCACCACCTCCTCCACCAACTACTTCCTCACCCCCATCTCCTCCACCCCCACACCCACCTAGAACCACATCTTCCCCCCGC
>NZ_VDYZ01000387.1 GCF_007673095.1 Corynebacterium glyciniphilum AJ 3170 | reverse complement strand
GGTGGTGGGAGTGTTGATTGGGGGAGGGGTGTGGGAGATGGATTGTGGGGGGAAGAGGGGGGTGATGTGGTTGGTGTGGTGAGGGGTGTTGCTGGGGTTGGTGGGGATGGGGGTGGGGGTGAGGATGGATGGGTTGAAGAAGGGGATGGGGAGGGGGATGGGGAAGAGGGGTTGGGGGGGGGGGAGAAGGTGGATGACGTGGTGAGGAGAGGGGGATTGGAAGTGGG
>NZ_VDYZ01000386.1 GCF_007673095.1 Corynebacterium glyciniphilum AJ 3170 | reverse complement strand
ACCCGCCCCAGTCTCCCCCCTCTCCATCATCCCCCCAACCCACCTCCCCCTCCACCCCCACTCCCTCACCCTCACACCCCCCCACCCCCCCCTCCGTTCTCGCTCTCCCTCTCCTTCCTTTCTCTCCTCCTCTCTCTCCTCTCTCTCATTCTTTCCCCCCCCCTCTCCACCCCTCCCCTCTTCATCCCTCACCACACTCCCTCCCCCCTCACCTCACTCCCCCAGTC
>NZ_VDYZ01000385.1 GCF_007673095.1 Corynebacterium glyciniphilum AJ 3170 | reverse complement strand
CCGCACATCACCCACCGAAAACTTCCCCAACTCCCTAACACCCACATCTCCATCCTCTTCCACCATTTCCCACTCCTCCCCCACCCCACCCTCCCCCCAACCCCCTCAACATACTTCCTCGCTCCCCCCATCCCTTCCCCCACACCACCACCCCACTCCCCCACACCCCCACACCCTCTCGCATCATTCACCGCTTCTCTCACTCCACTCTCCCCCCCTTCAGCCTCG
>NZ_VDYZ01000384.1 GCF_007673095.1 Corynebacterium glyciniphilum AJ 3170 | reverse complement strand
AGCAACCCACCCCGCCTCATTCACAACCTACACCACCACATTACCCCCAACCAACCCACACCTTAACAACCCACCACACCCATCCACCCCCATCCTTCCCCTCCCTCATCCCCCCCATCCTCCCTACCCTCTACCACGCACACTCCTTCCCACCCTTCTCCCATCACCCCCCACTCCTCCCCCACCTCCTCCGGTCCGACCTCCCGCGCACGACGCTCCCACTCCCCCG
>NZ_VDYZ01000383.1 GCF_007673095.1 Corynebacterium glyciniphilum AJ 3170 | reverse complement strand
CTCCAACTCGTCCACCCCCATCGCCGCACCCTCCGCCCTAGCCCTCTCCACCTCCACCCCCCCCACCCCCCAACCACCCCCACCCCGTCGAGCACTCCCCCCACCCCCACGTCCCCACCCTCTCCCTCCCCTATCCCCCCACCCCTTCCCCCCTCACTCCCACCCACCCCATCCTACCCCCCTCCAAACCCTCCTCCTCACCGACCCCCGCCACCTACTCCCACCCCT
>NZ_VDYZ01000382.1 GCF_007673095.1 Corynebacterium glyciniphilum AJ 3170 | reverse complement strand
CCCCTTCATCAATCCCCACCACAACCTCGTCATGCCTCACCCCATCACCCAAATCCCCCCACCCCTACCCCCCTTCCTCCCCCTCCCCACCCTCCCCTCCATCCCCCACGAACCCCTCACCCTCCCCACCATCCACCCCCCCTCCCCCTCCCACCTCCACAACCCTCTCCCACCCTTCCTCTCCCTCTTCCTCCTCTCCACCCCCCTCTCCACGGTCTCTCCCCACGT
>NZ_VDYZ01000381.1 GCF_007673095.1 Corynebacterium glyciniphilum AJ 3170 | reverse complement strand
GAGAAATGAGAAGGAGGGGGGACAGTGAATGTGTGGGGGGTGGTTGTGGGGTTGAGGTGTGAGGGTGAGTTGTGGTGGGAGGGGGGGATGTGGTTGTGGGGGAAGTGGATGTGGTGTGAGATGAGATGGTAGGTGTGGAGGTTGAGGTGGAGGAGGGGGGTTTGGGGGGAGAGGAGGTGGGGGAGGGGGAGTGGGATGTTGGAGAGTTGGGGGGGAATGTGGTGGGGAG
>NZ_VDYZ01000380.1 GCF_007673095.1 Corynebacterium glyciniphilum AJ 3170 | reverse complement strand
CCCCGCCTTCCTCACTTCCCCTCTAGATCATCTTCCCCATCCCCCCCTCTCTCCCTCTTCAATACTCACTCCACCCTCCCCTCCACCACCACCTCCCCCCTTTTCTCCACCTCCTCCACTCCCTCCACCCCAACCTCATCAACACCCACCCTCTCCTCATCCACCCCCTCAACATCAACCTCCTCCCCCAGCCCGTCCTCCCCGAGAAGCAGCCCGACAACCACCTCCAG
>NZ_VDYZ01000037.1 GCF_007673095.1 Corynebacterium glyciniphilum AJ 3170 | reverse complement strand
CCCCGCCGGCGAGGAACTCCTCCATCGAATACTCACCAATCATCCGCCCCTTACCAATCACCACCAACCGATCCGCGGTCTGCTGCATCTCCGACAACAAATGCGACGACACCAACACCGCCCGACCCTCAGCAGCCAACGCCCGAATCGTCCGACGCATCCAACTGACCCCCTCCGGATCCAACCCATTGACCGGCTCATCCAGAATCAAATGCGACGGATCCCCCAACAACGCACCCGCCAAACCAAGACGCTGCTTCATCCCCAACGAATACCCCCCGACCCGCTTATCACCCGCAGAAGCCAACCCCACCAACTGCAGACACTTATCCACCCGCGCATCCGAGATACCCGCACCCCGGGCCAGCACCTTCAAATGCGAACGCCCACTACGCCCCGGAGTAAACCAGCTCGCCTCCAACAACGCCCCAGCCACCGCCGGCTTATCAGCCACCTGGCCAAAACCCTCCCCGTCGAACAGCGCCCGGCCCGCACTCGGCCGATCCAACCCCAACACACACCGCATCGTCGTCGACTTGCCCGACCCGTTCGGCCCCAGAAAACCCGTCACCGCAGCATCAGGAACCCTGAACGACACATCCTCGACGGCCTGAAACCGCCCGTACCTCTTCGACAAACTCTCAACTGTGATCATGCTGTCCATGATGCTCCGCACACACGCGCCACCACATCGACCCACAG
>NZ_VDYZ01000379.1 GCF_007673095.1 Corynebacterium glyciniphilum AJ 3170 | reverse complement strand
GGATGTGTCTGTGTGGTGCGTGGGGGATGGAGTGCGGGCAGAGGTGAGGGAGGAGGGGGAGGGTGTGGAAGAAGAGGAAAAGGGTAGGGGGGAGGGGGAGGGTGTGGTGGTGGGGGGTGTGGTAGTGATGGTGGTGGGTGTAGTGGTGACGGGTGGGGGCGGTGGTGTGGTGGAGGGGGTGATGGGTGGGGTGGTGGAGGGGGGAGGGGGTAGGGAGGGAGGTGGGGAGG
>NZ_VDYZ01000378.1 GCF_007673095.1 Corynebacterium glyciniphilum AJ 3170 | reverse complement strand
GTGGTGGAGGTGGAGTTGGGTGGGGATGAGATGGTGGGGGGGGAGTTGGTGGGGGATGGGGGTGAGGAGGAGGGGGGGGGAGGGGGTGATGATGGGGAGGTGGTGGGCGAGGGGGTGGTGGGGGGGGATGAGGAGGGAGACGGGGAGGAAGAGGAGGAGGGGGAGTAGAGGGAGGAGGGGGTGCAGTGGGGGGAGGGGTGGGTTGATGTGGTGGGGGTGGAGGGCGGGGG
>NZ_VDYZ01000377.1 GCF_007673095.1 Corynebacterium glyciniphilum AJ 3170 | reverse complement strand
CCCCAAACACTATCCTTGTCCATAATCATACTCAACTCCTCACTCCAACCACCTCACCACCTCACCCCACACCTCCACATCCCCCACCTCCTCCCCAACCTCCGCAACCACCACCCCAACCCCTTCAACCTCCCTCATCACACCCATCAACTCCTCCTTAATCACCAACCATTCGACATCCCGCTTCACCACAACTTCCCCGTCCCCCTCCTCAGTCTCCCTTGCCACCC
>NZ_VDYZ01000376.1 GCF_007673095.1 Corynebacterium glyciniphilum AJ 3170 | reverse complement strand
CAATCGGCGGATGGTGGTGCGGCTGGATGGGGTGGGTGAGGCGGATGAGAAAGGTATGGGTGAGGTGGTGTGGAGGGTGAAGGGGGAGATGGGTGGGATGTGGGTGGGTGAGCGCTGCGATGTGAGGGCGGAGGGGTTGGGGGTGGAGGGGAGTAGAGTGGGGGTGGAGGGGAGGAGGTGGGGAGGGGGGTTGGGTAATGGGGGGAGGGGTGAGGGCGGGAAGGTGGTAG
>NZ_VDYZ01000375.1 GCF_007673095.1 Corynebacterium glyciniphilum AJ 3170 | reverse complement strand
TGTGACGATAAAGAAGGAGGCTATGTCGGGTTGGGGGAGAGGGTTGTAGGTTGATGAGGGTGAAAGAGAGGGGGGTAGGGTGGGGGAGTGGGTGTGAAGAAAAAGGGGGAGGATGGGGAGTGGGGAGGTGGAGAGAAGCGTGGAAGAAGGAGAGGACGAGGGGGGGGTGGGTGTGAAAGGGAGGAAGGGTAGGGGGGACATGGTGGGGGGGAGGATCTACGACGTGGGCGG
>NZ_VDYZ01000374.1 GCF_007673095.1 Corynebacterium glyciniphilum AJ 3170 | reverse complement strand
CCCCTCACCATCCACCCCCACACCACACCCATCCCCTTCCCCCCCACCACCTACCACGCCATCACCATCCACACCCCCCACACCACACACACCTACTCCAACACCTTTCCCCACCCGAAACGCTGCCCGGCCAGTCCACCTCTCACCAGGAAAAGCACCTCCATCGCCACACCCACCCACATCACGCCCTCGCCCATGCCCCCCCACTCCTCCCTCCCACCCAACTTCTTC
>NZ_VDYZ01000373.1 GCF_007673095.1 Corynebacterium glyciniphilum AJ 3170 | reverse complement strand
ATACAATATGGTGTCGCAGTTATGGATGCTCGTTTTAGAATGGGAAGCATGGGTTCTGTAGTTGGTGAAAAAATATGTAGAATTATTGATTATTGTACAGAACATCGTTTGCCATTTATTCTGTTTTCTGCGAGTGGTGGAGCTAGAATGCAAGAGGGAATTATTTCTTTAATGCAAATGGGGAAAACAAGTGTTTCTTTAAAAAGACATTCTGATGCAGGACTATTATAT
>NZ_VDYZ01000372.1 GCF_007673095.1 Corynebacterium glyciniphilum AJ 3170 | reverse complement strand
CCTCCATCTTCCAGTCCTCCTCCTCACCCCAGGCTATGAACTACATCCCCACCCCCAACCCCATCACAACCACTCTCCCCTTCACCACTAACCTCTTCTTCCCCACCAACTCCACCCTCTCACACACCTCCACCACCCATCACCCCACCCCCCACCCACCAATCCTCACCACCCTCCCCACCCTCCACCCACCCTCACCCCCTCCCTCCCTACAACAACCCCCACCCCGCCC
>NZ_VDYZ01000371.1 GCF_007673095.1 Corynebacterium glyciniphilum AJ 3170 | reverse complement strand
ACAGCGTGCCAGATCTTCTCCCCCCCCTCCCACCCCAACCACCTCCCCATCCCCCCCCCCTTCAACCACTCCACGCTCATCCCTCTCCCCTCCAACCAACTCCCCTTCTTCCCCTCCACCATCCCCCACCCTTATCTCACCCTCTCACTCCTCTCCATCCTCCTCTCCCACATCTACACCCTCAACCCCACCACCATCCCACTCAACTACCCCACCCACAACCTCCCTTTTC
>NZ_VDYZ01000370.1 GCF_007673095.1 Corynebacterium glyciniphilum AJ 3170 | reverse complement strand
AAGAACAGACAGATTGGCAAAGGTATTATAAGTGATGACTGTGATAATACTCACCTTATAAACGAAATTGACATCCCAGTCTCAATCCTGGGCTTATCAAATATTGTGGTCGCTGTAAGCCCTGACGGAATCCTAGTAACAGATAAAAGTGCAAGTCCTAAAATAAAAAACTTCATTAATTTCAATCAGGGGCCAATGTATGAGGAAAGAAAGTGGGGATGGGTTCGAATAT
>NZ_VDYZ01000036.1 GCF_007673095.1 Corynebacterium glyciniphilum AJ 3170 | reverse complement strand
TGTACTTCCCGGGGAGGTTGTGAACACTCCGTCGGGGGATGACGCATAAGGAAGACCTCCGGTAACCGTGGTGGGTGAATGACTACTCACGACGGGAAACCAGGAGGCCTTCCATGACCCACCGTAACGCACCGTTGACCCCGACCGGCAGGGCCCGGCTGGTGTCCCTGGTCATCAACCACGGCTGGAGTCAACGCCGCGCCGCTGAACGCTGCCAGGTCGCACCGGCCACCGCCCACCGTTGGGTGACCCGCCACCGCGCCGGCGAACCGTTGTCTGATCGCACCAGCCGGCCACACCGCTGCCCGCACCAGCTGTCACAGCAGCGGGAACGCAGGATCATCAAGCTACGGTTCACCCGCCGGTGGGGACCCCACCGCATCGGCTACCACCTCGGTGTCGCCCGCTCCACCGTCGGCCGGGTGCTGGAGCGCTACAACATGCCCGCCCTGGACTGTGTCGACCAGGCCACCGGCCTGCCGGTACGCAAGCGCCCGCCACACCGTTACGAGAAGTCCCGGCCCGGCGAGTTGGTGCATGTCGACATCAAGAAACTCGGGCGGATCCCTGACGGCGGTGGGTGGCGTACTGCAGGTAAAGGCACCGATCAGCACCGCACCAGCCGGAAGACAGCCAACCGGCCAGCACCGCAGAAAAGCTACCGTTATCTGCACCACGCCATCGACGACTACTCGAGAGTCGTGTATTCGGAGATCCTCGACGATGAGCGTAAGCACACCGCTGCGGGTTTCTGGACCCGGGCTGCGGCCTTCTTCGCTTCACTGGGGGTCACTGTTGAGGCGGTGATGACCGACAACGGTGCCTGCTACCGCTCTAACGCGTTCAACAACGCCCTCGGTGGGGACATCAAGCACCGGTTCACCCGGGCGTACCGGCCGCAGACCAACGGTAAGGTCGAACGGTTCAACCGCACGCTGATGAGCGAGTGGGCCTATGCGAGGCCGTACCTCAGCGAGGCGAATCGTGAGGTGGTGTACGAGCAGTTCCTGCACTACTACAATCATCACCGAGCCCACACCGCTATCGGAGGTTTGACTCCCTCAGCGCGTGTTCACAACCTCACGGGGAACTACA
>NZ_VDYZ01000369.1 GCF_007673095.1 Corynebacterium glyciniphilum AJ 3170 | reverse complement strand
CCCAGCTCTCACGAATTCCATTTCATAATCATTATCATTACCATCAACCAATGCGTCAACCCCCCCCCCTCACCCCCATCTCCCCACCACACTCCAACCCCCCCTCCCACCACCCACCCCCCTGCTCATCCCCCACCCACTCTCCCACCCTCCCTCCTCCCACCCCACCACCACACCCAGCCTGACCACCATCACCCCCACCATCGCCCCCCCCACCCTACCCCCCATCCTAC
>NZ_VDYZ01000368.1 GCF_007673095.1 Corynebacterium glyciniphilum AJ 3170 | reverse complement strand
CCCCATTATCCTCCCCCTCCCCCATCATCCTGCCCGCCCCCTCGACCCTCCCCACACCCACCTCCTCACCAACCCCACCCCTCACCCCCACCTCCACTCCCCCGTCCCTCATCCCCTCCCCCACCATTCTCCACACCCCCCCCTTCCCGTCCCCCCTCCACCACCACACCCCCCCTCTCCCCCGTACCCGAGATCTTCTTCCCCACACCGTACTCACCACCTCCCCCTCCCAC
>NZ_VDYZ01000367.1 GCF_007673095.1 Corynebacterium glyciniphilum AJ 3170 | reverse complement strand
CCCTGCTCATCATCACCCCCTCCTTCCTCCGTTCTTCCCCTCCCTACCTCTCCTATGTGATCTCCAACCCCATCAACCCCTCCTTCATCTCCCCACCCACCACATCCCCCACCACTTCCCACACCCGCTCAACCCCAACCTCCCCAACCTCCAACCCCTCCATCCCACCCTCACCTACTTCCATCTCCAACTCCACCATCACCCCAATCCCCCCCCTCCACACCAGTCCCACC
>NZ_VDYZ01000366.1 GCF_007673095.1 Corynebacterium glyciniphilum AJ 3170 | reverse complement strand
TCCCCCCCCCCTTCACCCCCCCCACCTCACCCTACTCCTCCCACCCCTACCCGCCTACCCCGTCCCCCTCCCCCCCACCCCCATCAAATACCACTCCCTCACCCACTCACCCACCTACCACACCCTCCCACCCCCCCCCTCCACCCCTCTTCATCTCCCCCCACTTCACTCCCACCCCCACCTCCCCCATCCTCCTCTCCTCCCTCTCACCGCACCCCTGCCACATCATCCAC
>NZ_VDYZ01000365.1 GCF_007673095.1 Corynebacterium glyciniphilum AJ 3170 | reverse complement strand
TTCATCTCCACCTCACCACATCCCCTCCACACCCCTCCCATCATTCCCCTCTCCTCTCCTCCCCTCACCTCCCCTAATCCCTCACCCCACTCCCCCTCCCCACCCCTCACACCTCTCCCCCCACCATCCCTCCTCCCCCCACCCCCTCCATCCCCCCCTCTTCCTCCTTCAACACCCCCCCCCTCCCCTCGAACACCTCCCCCTCCAACCCCCCGCTCTTCACCACCCCCCCT
>NZ_VDYZ01000364.1 GCF_007673095.1 Corynebacterium glyciniphilum AJ 3170 | reverse complement strand
CCCCCGTTCGCCCAACTGTCCATCAACCCCATCCCCACCTCCACTCCGCTCCTGCACCTCATCATCCCCCACCCCCACTTTCACCCCACCAACCCCCACCCTCACCTCCCCCTCACCCAACCTCCGTCCCATCCCCCCCACCTCCCAAACTCTACCTACCGTCCTCACCCTCACCTCCCCACCCCATCCACCGACACCCCGACCAGCACCATCCACGCCCCCACCCCGACACA
>NZ_VDYZ01000363.1 GCF_007673095.1 Corynebacterium glyciniphilum AJ 3170 | reverse complement strand
GAGGACTATCTCACCATCATCCACCACTCCCACCTCACCCTACCGCACATCCCTCGCATCTTCCAACCCCACATGTCCCGCAACCCCAACCTCCTCCACTTCCCTTTCCCTCTCCCCACCCCCCTCCACAACCCACCCCTCACCTCCCACCACTTCCACCAACGCCCATCCCACTCCCACCCCCATCACCACACCCATCACGGCCCCCTACACCCACATCTCCACCCCTTCCA
>NZ_VDYZ01000362.1 GCF_007673095.1 Corynebacterium glyciniphilum AJ 3170 | reverse complement strand
TCCCCCACCAACTTCTCTCCCACCATCGCCCCCTACCGCCGCTACCCCACCCTCTTCCCTCCCCCCACCACCATCTCCATCCTCCTCTTCCCCATCCCCCTACCCACCTCCTCCACGAACTTCCACTACTCCACTCCACCCTCCTACCCCCCCCCCCCCCTTCCTCCCCTCCCCTCCCTCCCGTCTCTCTCCTCCCCTCCCTCCCGACTCTTCTCTCCTCACCTCTCCTTCTCC
>NZ_VDYZ01000361.1 GCF_007673095.1 Corynebacterium glyciniphilum AJ 3170 | reverse complement strand
GAAGGTGAGAAAGGAAGTGGGGTATTCCTTGGGGGAAGAGGTCGATGGTGGATGGGTCGGGGTGTGGGAGATGAAGTCGGAGAAGGTGAGGGTGGAAGTGGGGTTGTGAAGAGTGGTGGGGGGGGGAGGTGAGGGGTGGATTGATGAGGGGGAGGGGGAGGAAGGTGGAGTTGGGGGGGGTGGGTGGGATGGTGATGGGAGTGGATGGGGTGGAGGTGAGTGTGGAGGTGAAGT
>NZ_VDYZ01000360.1 GCF_007673095.1 Corynebacterium glyciniphilum AJ 3170 | reverse complement strand
AAGGTGGAGGAGAAGGGGATCTGGGTGATGGGCCGTGGGGTGTAGGAGGGGTTGGTGGGGGAGTAGACGGGGAAGGAGTGGGAGAGGGAGGGGAAGGAGGTTGGGGGGTGAGGAGGGGGTGGGGGGGGGTGTAGGAGGGAGGTTGGTAGAAGTGAGGGTAGGTCGGGAGATAGGAGCTGGGGGGGAGGGGGAGGATTGTTCCGGGGTGGATGATGTGGGTGGAGTTGTAGAGGG
>NZ_VDYZ01000035.1 GCF_007673095.1 Corynebacterium glyciniphilum AJ 3170 | reverse complement strand
GGGACTGCTGCGCGGATAGGTGACAGGGTGTAGTCACGCCGTCAGTGCGACGGTCGTGTTCATGATGGTCTCGAACTCGATGGGCGTCAAACGGCCCAGGCGTGCCTGTCTGCGGCGTCGGTGGTAGGTCCGCTCGATCCAGGTGACGATCGCGATGCGCAGCTGCTCGCGGGTGGTCCAGGCTCGGCGGTCGAGGACGTTCTTCTGCAGCAGGGCGAAGAACGATTCCATGGCGGCGTTGTCCCCGCTGGAGCCGACGCGGCCCATGGATCCGACCAGGCGATGACGGGCCAGAGCGCGCAGGAACTTCCTGCTACGAAATTGACTGCCCCTGTCGCTGTGGACGATGCAGCCGGCGACGTCGCCGCGCATCGAGACGGCGTTCTCGAGCGCCTGAACGGCCAGGCGGGACTTCATCCTCGAGCCGATCGAGTACC
This sequence comes from Corynebacterium glyciniphilum AJ 3170, assembly GCF_007673095.1. Classification (GTDB taxonomy): domain Bacteria; phylum Actinomycetota; class Actinomycetes; order Mycobacteriales; family Mycobacteriaceae; genus Corynebacterium. The sequence goes on along the minus strand of NZ_VDYZ01000035.1, from coordinate 857 downwards.
CGACGATCTTGCCGCTGCAGGCGTCTTTGATGGCGCAGCAGTAGAGCTTGCCTTCGGCGGTCTTGTGCTCCGTGATGTCGACGAGCCAGAGCTGGTCCGGGGCGTCGGCGGCGAAGACGTGCCGGGTCCGGCCGTGCTCGTCGATGACGGCGCAGAGGTCGTCGTGGACCGGCGGTCCCGGCTTCTTGCCGTTACGGCCCCGCTTCTTCCCGAACGCGGACCACCAGCCGTTCGCTGAGGCGATCCGCCACGCGGTCCGGTCCGACATCGCCTCACCCGCGTCGCGGGCCTCGTCGGCCAGCAGCCGGTGCCCGAATTCGGGGTCGTCGCGGTGTGCGTCGAACAGCGCGTTCGCGCGATACGCCTCCACCACCTCGCTGGTGGTGATGGGGTTCGCCAGCCACCGGTAGTAGGGCTGACGGGAGAGCTTGAGCACCCGACACGTCACCGTCACAGGGATCCCTGCTTCGGCGAGCTCCGTCACGAGCGGGTAGAACCTTTTCCCGGCAGGTTCGCCTGCGACAGGTACGCCGCCGCACGCCGGAGGACCTCGTTCTCCTGCTCGAGGAGCCGGTTCCGCTTGCGCAGCTCACGGATCTCCGCAGCCTCGGTTCGGGTCGTTCCGGGCTTGGCTCCGGCGTCGATGTCGGCGCGACGCAGCCACTTCTGCAGCGTCATGGGGTGAACGCCGAAGTCTTTCGCGATCTGCTCGATCGTCACTCCGGGCTCACGGTTCCTCGCGACGCGCACGACATCGTCACGAAACTCGGACGGGTAAGGCTTGGGCACAGCAACATCCTTCCAGGCCCACCCCACGGCAAGCCAGATCAGATGTCAACTACTCGCGCAGCAGTCCC
>NZ_VDYZ01000359.1 GCF_007673095.1 Corynebacterium glyciniphilum AJ 3170 | reverse complement strand
CCCCCCCACCCCACCCCCCCTACACCCCCACCAACCACACCTCCCCCCCACTCACCCCCACCACCTCCACCCACCCTCCCCCCACCACCCCCACCCTTACCCTACAACATCACACCTCCCCCCTACTCCCCCACCACCAACATCCCCATCCACACCCCCATCCCCATCTCATTCACCCTCTTCTTCCCACCCCCAATCCTCCTCATCCCCATCATCTCCCACCCCACCTACCCCC
>NZ_VDYZ01000358.1 GCF_007673095.1 Corynebacterium glyciniphilum AJ 3170 | reverse complement strand
CACCCCATCCTCCTCACCCACCCACACAACCCACACAACCTCCCCCACACCCCCCACCTCCCCATCAACTCCCTCTCCATCCACCACTCCTTCTCCAACCACCATTTCCTCCCCACCCCCCCCCCCTACCCCCCCACCACCCTCACATACCCCCCCCCTCCGCCTCCCTAACCACACAACACTACTCCTCCACCTCCCCCTCACCCACACCTACCCCCCCACCCACCTCATCTCC
>NZ_VDYZ01000357.1 GCF_007673095.1 Corynebacterium glyciniphilum AJ 3170 | reverse complement strand
TCGACACCACCCCCCACGCACCCACCCTCCACTCTCCATCCCCCACCTACTCCCTCCCACACCCCCCATCCCACAACTTCCTCCCTCCCCACATACAAATCCATCCTCTCCTCCATCCAACACTCCACCTCACTCCCTTCCCACACCTACTTCTCCATTCCCCCCCCTCCTCCCAGCCCAGCTCCGATTACTCGTTCGTCGTACTCATCATCTCTCTCACCCGCTCCCTCCCCCT
>NZ_VDYZ01000356.1 GCF_007673095.1 Corynebacterium glyciniphilum AJ 3170 | reverse complement strand
TGGATTTGTTTGTATCCGGGGGTGGTGTGTAGAGTATGGGATGGTGGAGAGGGATGGGGTTGGGTGAGAGGGGTGATGGTGGATGGGCGTGTGGGGGAGTTGGTTAGGGGGGGGGGGTGTGAGGGGGGAGGTGGGGAGTTGAAGTGTGGTGAGGGTGGGGAGATAGTGGGAGGGTGGTGGTGGGGGCTTTGTTGGGGAGATAGGTGAGTTGGTAGAGGGTAGGGGTGAAAAGTGT
>NZ_VDYZ01000355.1 GCF_007673095.1 Corynebacterium glyciniphilum AJ 3170 | reverse complement strand
CCTCCACCGCCTCTACCATCCCCACCCCAACCCTCCCAAGCTCCTCCCCATCCCCACCCACATCCCCCCTGCTGCCACACTCCCCCACCCCCACCCCCTCACCCCCATCCACCCTTCCAGTCACCACCTCATCCCGGCACCTCGCCCTGAGCTCACCAACCCCCCCCCCCCTCCCAACCACATCACCTACAACCCTCTCATCCACGCTCTCCCTCTCCCACCCATCCACCTCCACC
>NZ_VDYZ01000354.1 GCF_007673095.1 Corynebacterium glyciniphilum AJ 3170 | reverse complement strand
CACCCCTGCCACCCCTCCTTCATCTCACCCTCACCCCTCTTCCCCTAAACCTCCCCCCCACCCCAGATCCCCCAACCTCACCCCCTCCTCACCACCCCCTCCACACCCCCCAACACCCCCACCCCCCCCTTCTCCCCCATCCCCCTCTCCACCACCAACTCCAACCCCCACATCCCCTCCCTCCCCACCATCACCACCCTCTCCTCCTCCATCTCCTACATCTCCCCCACCTTTCC
>NZ_VDYZ01000353.1 GCF_007673095.1 Corynebacterium glyciniphilum AJ 3170 | reverse complement strand
TCAAACACTCATCTCCCATGACTCCAGTCGTACCCGTCCAACACTCCCAGCAAGAACGTGACCAACAACCCCACCAAGAACCCACACCTCCAACACAACCTAACCCACCAGTACCACCTGCTACCACTTTCCAACATTCTCCCCCTCCCTCAACCCCCCCCCCTATCCCCTCCTCTTCCTCCTCTCCCCACCCTCCCCCCACCTCCCCCCCCATCACCATCTCGGTGCCCTCCGGC
>NZ_VDYZ01000352.1 GCF_007673095.1 Corynebacterium glyciniphilum AJ 3170 | reverse complement strand
CCCACCCCTCAACCCCAACCACCACTCCTCCACCATCTTCCCACCACCTTTCTTCCTGATCTACTCCCTCATCACGATCATCTTCTCTCCCCCATCCACCAGCTCCATCCCCCCCCCCATTCCCCCCACCACCTTCCCCCCCACCATCCACTTCCCCACCCACAGCTTCACTAGACTCCCCTCCACCTCCATCAACTCTTTCCCCACACTCGTTCCCAACTCACCCCCATTCCCTC
>NZ_VDYZ01000351.1 GCF_007673095.1 Corynebacterium glyciniphilum AJ 3170 | reverse complement strand
CGCCGGCAACCTCCAGCTCCACCCCCTCCTCGGCAACCACCCTCTCCCTCTCTCCACTCTCCCCCCCTACAACAACCCCATCAACCTCAACTCCCACAACAACCCCACCCCCCTCCACTTCATCCAGTTCATCATCAACCACCACAACCACCCATCCTTCCCGCACCCCTCTTTCCCCCCCCTCCTCCCCTCCATCTACCATCACCAATCCCTCATCCACCACTTCCCCTACCTCC
>NZ_VDYZ01000350.1 GCF_007673095.1 Corynebacterium glyciniphilum AJ 3170 | reverse complement strand
GTTCGAGCTCTACTTCGAGTGGTAGTTGTACTTGCCGGGGAGGTTGTGAAGACTCGGTCCCGGTGTCACGCATAAGGAAGACCTCGGGTAAGGGTGGTGGGTGAATGAGTAGTGAGGAGGGGAAAGGAGGAGGGGTTGGATGAGGGAGGGTAACGGACGGTTGAGGGGGAGCGGGAGGGGGGGGGTGGTGTGGGTGGTGATGAACCAGGGGTGGAGTGAAGGGGGGGGGGGTGAAGG
>NZ_VDYZ01000034.1 GCF_007673095.1 Corynebacterium glyciniphilum AJ 3170 | reverse complement strand
TACCACCAGCTCAATGCGCTGCTCAATCTGTACGATGCCGACGGTCAGATCCAGTTCGACAAGGACCGTGAAGCCGCCAACCAGTACTTCCTGCAGCACGTCAACCAGAACACCGTCTACTTCCACGACCTGGAGGAGAAGATCGGCTACCTGGTCGACAACAAGTACTACGACCCGGAGGTGCTCGGCAAGTACGAGTTCGCCGACATCAAGGCGCTGTTCAAGCGCGCCTACGCCCACAAGTTCCGTTTCAAGACGTTCCTCGGTGCGTTCAAGTACTACACGTCCTACACGCTGAAGACCTTCGACGGACGACGCTACCTCGAGCGTTACGAGGACCGGGTGTGCATGGTCGCGCTGGGTCTGGCCGACGGCGACATCACCCTGGCCGGCCACCTCGTCGACGAGATCATCGGCGGACGGTTCCAGCCGGCCACGCCGACGTTTCTGAACATCGGCAAGGCCCAGCGCGGTGAGCCGGTGTCCTGCTTCCTGTTGCGCATCGAGGACAACATGGAGTCCATCGGGCGTTCGATCAACTCGGCGCTGCAGTTGTCCAAGCGTGGCGGCGGGGTGGCGCTGTTGCTGAGTAATCTGCGTGAGACCGGGGCACCGATCAAGCACATCGAGAACCAGAGCTCCGGGGTGATCCCGGTGATGAAGCTGCTGGAGGATTCCTTCTCCTACGCCAACCAGCTCGGCGCACGTCAGGGTGCCGGTGCGGTGTATCTGAACGCCCACCACCCGGACATCATGAAGTTCCTCGACACCAAGCGCGAGAACGCCGACGAGAAGATCCGGATCAAGACGCTGTCGTTGGGTGTGGTCATCCCGGACATCACCTTCGAACTCGCCAAGCGTAACGACGACATGTACCTGTTCTCGCCGTACGACGTCGAGCGCATCTACGGGCGCCCCTTCGCCGACATCTCCGTGACCGAGCACTATGAGGAGATGGTCGAGGATCCGCGGATCCGCAAGCGCAAGATCAACGCCCGCCAGTTCTTCCAGACCCTCGCCGAGATCCAGTTCGAGTCCGGGTACCCGTACATCATGTTCGAGGACACGGTGAACAGGGCGAACCCGATCGAGGGGCGTATCACCCACTCCAACCTGTGCTCGGAGATCCTGCAGGTCTCCACCCCCAGCGAGTTCAACGATGATTTGACCTACGCGCGGGTCGGGGAGGACATCTCCTGCAACCTGGGGTCGTTGAACATCGCCGCTGCGGTGGATTCGGCGGACTTCTCCCGGACCATCGCGACGGCCATCCGTGGTCTGACTGCGGTGTCGGACCAGACCGCCATCGACTCGGTGCCGTCGATCCGTGAGGGCAATGACGGCTCGCACGCGATCGGGTTGGGGCAGATGAACCTGCACGGGTTCCTCGGGCGTGAGCACATCCACTACGGGTCGGAGGAGGGGTTGGACTTCACCAACGTCTACTTCGCCGCGGTGATGTACGAATGCCTCAAGGCGTC
>NZ_VDYZ01000349.1 GCF_007673095.1 Corynebacterium glyciniphilum AJ 3170 | reverse complement strand
AGTACCCACACCACCTACCCAAACCCTCGTGCCCATCATCCCCACATTCACCCTCACCGCACAACCACCCTCCCAACCCATCTGCCTCCTCCACTCTCCCCACCTCCGCGCTCTTTCTCACACTCCTCCCCTCCATCCCCCCCCTCGCTCCTCACTACAACCTCTCCGACATCAAGCCCGACCTCGACTTCGTCAAACCCCCCCACCCCACCATCACCCCCCCCCCCCACCCCCCCC
>NZ_VDYZ01000348.1 GCF_007673095.1 Corynebacterium glyciniphilum AJ 3170 | reverse complement strand
GGAGGTGGAGTGGGTGAAATTGGGGTGAAGTGGGGGGTGATGGTCAGTGGGGTAGGTAGGGAGAGGGGAGATGTGGAATGGGGGTTGGTGGGGGGGGTGGGGGTTGGGGAGTTGAGGGGGGAGGAGCGTGGAGAAGGGGTGAAGAAGGGGGGGGAGGGGGGTAAGGGGGGTGGGGAGGAGGAGTATGTCGAGGAGGTGGAGGAGCTGGAGGGGAGGTAGAGGGGAGGTGTGTGGGGG
>NZ_VDYZ01000347.1 GCF_007673095.1 Corynebacterium glyciniphilum AJ 3170 | reverse complement strand
GGGGGGGGGGGGGGGGGGGGTTGTGGGGGGGAGGGAGGAGGAGGTTGAAGTGGGGGTGGATGGAGGGGGAGTGGAGGGAGGAGTGGAGGGGGGGAGTGTGAGGGTAGTGGGTGGAAGCGTGGGGGTGGGGTGGGGGGTGGTGATGATGGGGGGTGGGGGGGAAGAGATTTGATTGGAGATGGGAAGTAGCCTAGCGGTGGGTAGGGAGAGGGGGGGGGGGAAGGGAGAAGTTGGTGAG
>NZ_VDYZ01000346.1 GCF_007673095.1 Corynebacterium glyciniphilum AJ 3170 | reverse complement strand
TGGTTCTTCGCCACGTAGTACTTGCCCACCTTCATGGGTACACCCTACCTCTATTCCTGTACACCAAACAATCATCCCTCCAACCTCACCCTTCACACACTTAATTCCTCTAGTCCAATATTATCCCTACTCCTCCACACCTCCCCTCCAGCTCCCTCATCCCCTATCCCCTCCCATTCCCACTCCTCCACTTCCCTTTCCTCTACTCCCCAATCCCCCCACGGATCCCCACTCCACT
>NZ_VDYZ01000345.1 GCF_007673095.1 Corynebacterium glyciniphilum AJ 3170 | reverse complement strand
GGAGAGGATGTCAGGGAGTATGTTGTGGAGGACGGGGTGGGGGTGGGGTAGATGCAGTGGGAGATGGAGAGAGTGAAGGGGGTGGAGTTGGTGGGGGGGGAGTGGTGAGTGAAGTGAGGAGAGTGGATGGTGGGGATTGGTTTGGTGAGGGAGGAGGGATGGATGGGGGTGGGTGGTGGGGATGGAAGGGATCGGCGGCGGTGGGGGAGTGGGGGAAGGGGTGGGGGGGGGGGGGGGG
>NZ_VDYZ01000344.1 GCF_007673095.1 Corynebacterium glyciniphilum AJ 3170 | reverse complement strand
ATGGGGAAGTGTTTGAAAAGTAAATGTTGAGAGGAGTGAGAGTGAGATCACATAATAGTGGGCAGTATTGAAGTTGATATGGAGAGAGGGGTGAGATGGAAGAGTTGGGAGGAGAAGTTGCTGTGATCAGCGGAGGAGGGGGAGGAGTTGGGAGGGGGGGTTGGGGGAGAGGAGCGGACGGGGGGAGTAGACGGGGGGGTGGGAGGGGTGGGAGGGAGGGGGGGGGGGATGGTGGGGG
>NZ_VDYZ01000343.1 GCF_007673095.1 Corynebacterium glyciniphilum AJ 3170 | reverse complement strand
TCCTCCTCTCTGTTCCCCAACAACCCACAGCCAAGCCCAACCACTCCTCCCCCATCTCTCACCCCCTTCTCCACACCTCCACCTCCACATCCTTCCACCCACCCAACCTCCACCTCGATCAACCCACCTCCATCACCTCCCTCACCCACCACCCCTCCCTCGTCCTCCACCCACCTCACCACCCCCCTCTCCTCCACTCCCCCTCCCCCCCCCTCCCATCCTTCATTCCTCATACCCCC
>NZ_VDYZ01000342.1 GCF_007673095.1 Corynebacterium glyciniphilum AJ 3170 | reverse complement strand
TCTTCCTCAAGCATCCACCCCATACCTCACAACACCACCTCCCACCCTGCCCCACTCTCGACAGCAACCACCACCACCCCCACTCCCTCACCCCCCCTCACCCCCTCCCTCACCACCACCCGTCTCAACGACTCACCCCCACCCACCCCCTTCACCCCCACATCCTCAACATCCACTCCATGCACCTCTACCCCCCAATCGACATCCCCACCCCCAAACTTCCCCCCGAGCACACGCCC
>NZ_VDYZ01000341.1 GCF_007673095.1 Corynebacterium glyciniphilum AJ 3170 | reverse complement strand
CCTACTCCCTCCCATCCACCCTCCCCCCACTCCCGCACCCCACCCACCCCCTTCTCCCCCCTTCCTTCGCCTCACCCATCTTCTCCTTCATCATCTCCCCCATCACCTCCCCCACCCTCACCCCCTCCCCCTCCTCCCACACCCACCCCAACACCTCCTCACCCCCCTCCGTCATCTCCCCCTCCACCCCTTCCATCCACTCCTTCTCCGCCCCCGCCAAATCATCCATTCCCCACACG
>NZ_VDYZ01000340.1 GCF_007673095.1 Corynebacterium glyciniphilum AJ 3170 | reverse complement strand
CTCCCCCACCACAACAACTCCCCCCGCTCCTCCATCTTCCCCCCCCTCAACCCCCTCCCCCCCCCCCCCATATCAATACCCACCAACCACCCCACAACCACCACAATCCCCCCCCCCCACCCCACCATCCACCACCCCCCCCCCCCGTACATCACCCCCCCACCCTCCTACATCCCCACCCACACCCCCCCCTCAATCCCCCACTCCTCCACCTACTCCTCCACCACATCCTTCTTCCCC
>NZ_VDYZ01000033.1 GCF_007673095.1 Corynebacterium glyciniphilum AJ 3170 | reverse complement strand
GACTCGCATTAATCTACACACCCCACACACACGACACAAAACACCAGGTCACAACGTCACTGTTGGACCGTTCTGCTTGTCGGTACGTCCCGCGGCGACCCCGCTCCCTCCCTTGGAGATCGGTACGCGGCAACCCGAATCGTCTGGCCCACCACCTGCACGCGAGCTTCCCGTGCTCGGGACTCACCGGGCGCAAGCCTGCGGGTCGATGAGCGGTACCGCTACGGGAGCATCGTTGACGCCTCACCGCGGTAGATGCGCGCTCCGCTACTTGCGGGATGCGGGAACACGTCCGACTGAGGCGACCTGACTCCGTCAATTTCGAGGCCGGGGTAGGTCAAGAGAGAACTTCATCCCGCGGGCTTCAGCCCCGGGACAGTACCCGACAGCCGATTCATCCTCCCGAGCCGGCGAACTGGTCATAGGCGAGCTTGGCCGACATCAGCACGACGACTACGAGGATGACTCCGCGTAGAAAGCCTGTCCCCCGACCAATGACCATCCGCGCACCGATCTGCGCTCCGATGACGTTGGTGACAGCCAGGCCGAGACCGAGCCACCACAGCACCTCGCCCTGCACCGCAAAAGTGACGAGAGCCCCGAGATTGGTGAATACGTTGATGACCTTCGCCCAGGCGGCACTCGAGATGAAATCGGCGCTAAGAAGACTGGTGAAGCCCATTATCAGGAACAGCCCCGTACCCGGCCCAAAGGTGCCGTCATAGACGCTGACGGCACCGACAAGTGCCAGGAGTGCAAAGACAGCGCGAGGCGCTGACCGAGTCCTGCTCGGAGCGTCAGCCTCGCCAAAGGACGGCCGGAACAAGATGAACAGGCCGACAGCGACAAGAAGCACGATAATGACCGGTCGCATCAGCTCCCTGTCCACCGATGAGGCGATCATGGCCCCGCCGGCCGAACCGGCGAGCGCCAGCGGCGCGTACCGGAGTGCTCTGACTGCCGCGGGAACTCTGCGTACCAGCACGGCGGCCGAGCTCGCGGTGCCAAAGATCGCAGCCACCTTATTCACCCCGAGGGCCTGAGCATTGGACATTCCAGGGTTCGCAATCATCACCAGCGGTATAAGAATCAGTCCGCCGCCACCGACAATCGCGTCGACCCATCCCGCAACCAGGGAACCGACGAGCAGCACCGTGATGACCGTAGGAGACAAGCCTGTCCATCCTTACTGCATGACTGCCACTGATAACCGGCGCTGCCGGGCAGCGCCACCACCGTAAGGGTAGCTGGCGGACCGCAGTCCTGCGCGTCGGCGGATCCCCTCTCCTGTGGATCCGCAACTTGCTTCCACCCCGGTAACTGCTCCTGGCCGGGAGAGGACCCCGTACCCCTGCCCACAACAGCGCGTCCGTTCGCCCCGGCGGGCGAGAAGTACAGACGAGACATGGAACGAACGTGCAGGTAACCGACTCGTTCTAGACTTCAGCGGGTGTGTGTTCCGTGATAGAATATGAGGTCGACGAGACAGACGGAAGGCTGGAAAGATCGTGAAGGACTACCGCACTGAGGACCAGAAGATCGCCGCTGTCGCCGCGTCGATGACGATGGCCGGCCAGCCCGTAACTCCTGAGGATGAGGCTCGTGGCCGCCGTATCCTCCGCGGCGAGATCTCCGGTGACCAGGCCGTCCTGGAGGTTCTGGAGGAAGAGGGCCTGGCGGACAGTCCCCACGCTGCTGAGCTTCGGCGTCGGATTGCCTCCGCCGCATAGGCCATGGTTTCGGACGGTGCCGCAGCACCAGAAAACTTCTACGGGATCTCCGACCCCGCAAAGCTGGAGCGTGTCGCCGGAAGATCCGCCGCCCAGCGTCTCTACGAACTGGAGAGTGGCGATCCCCTGACCAGCTTCACCCGTGAAGTTCTGGTCAGGGTTCACGCGTACCTGATGCAGGACATCTACCCGTGGGCCGGGCAGATCCGTACTACCGAGGTCGGGGCAATGGGCATGGCGATGTGTCGTGCCCAATTCGTCGACAACGAGCTCGACCGGGTTATCCGTGATATCGACCGAAAGTCGCCGTCAACAACCGACATCGACGCCGCGGTGAACACCGTGGCCGACCACTGGTCCGAAATGACCATGGTCCATCCGTTTCAGGACGGCAACAGTCGTACCCAAAGGTTTTTCTTCGATCAGATGCTCCGGAATGCCGGGTGGGCGGTGGACTGGACCCAGGTGAACGCTGAACGGGTCCATGCCGCCCGCTACGTCGGTGCGGCCACGGTCGACTCGTCGTATCTCGCGCAGACACTGCGCCCTGCGGTCCACCCGGCCGATCAGATCGCCGCCGGCACACTGACCGCGACCGTCAACACCCGGGACACCCGTGCATCAGCCGAGATCTTCCACGACATGATGGAGTTCAAGCGTTCACACCCCCGGGGTACGCCATATCAACTGCCCGGCCAGTTCAACCCGTCAACAACCGACACCGACCTGAGCGAGCGGTAGACGGCCGAACCGTCCGATTGTCGTTTTTGGATCCGTTCACCGGTGAACACCACACCTTCCACAGCACCTACACCCCCCACA
>NZ_VDYZ01000339.1 GCF_007673095.1 Corynebacterium glyciniphilum AJ 3170 | reverse complement strand
CCCTCGTCCCCCCACACGCGTACACAGTCCCCCCTCAACACCAGACCCCCGTCGTCCTCCTCTTCGCCCCCAACTCACTCCCCTCCCTCCTCCACCACATCTCCTCCACCCTCCACAACAATCACACCCACACCCTCCTACTCTCCCTTCCCCCCCCCCTCACCCTCCCGCTCCACTCACCCCCCCTCGACTACATCCACCCCAGGGCCGCCTCCCCCCCACCCACATCCTCCCACCCGG
>NZ_VDYZ01000338.1 GCF_007673095.1 Corynebacterium glyciniphilum AJ 3170 | reverse complement strand
CACCCCCCACCCCCACTACCTCCCCCCCTTCAACAACTACCCCCACCCCCCACTCCCCCCTTTCCGCTACCTCCCCCGTCCCGCCTCACCTCCCCCCTCACTCCACCATCTCCACCACCACCCCATATCCTCACTTCCTTTCCCCACCCCCTCCTTCTTCCCCCACTCTCCCACCACCACCTCCTCGCCGATCTCCCCATTCCTCCGCCCCCGTGCCACCCCACCGACAACATCACCCTCC
>NZ_VDYZ01000337.1 GCF_007673095.1 Corynebacterium glyciniphilum AJ 3170 | reverse complement strand
CCCTCTACCGCGATGACTACCCCCCGGATCTCGGCTCCCCCAATCACCACAAGATGTACCACGCAATCCGCACCCACCCCCACAACATCCCCAACTTCTCCCACCACCTCCCTCCCCTCCATATTTCACCCAAATCCCACCCCTACCCTCTCTCCCTCTCCCTCCTCAACTCGCTCCTCGACATCATCTCTCTCTTCCTCTCCATCCTCCCCATCCCTCCACACCCCACCCTCGCCGCACC
>NZ_VDYZ01000336.1 GCF_007673095.1 Corynebacterium glyciniphilum AJ 3170 | reverse complement strand
GGGGGGGGGGGGGCAGCTGGAGGTGGGGGGGGAGGGGACGGGGGAAGGAGCGGAGGACAGGAGGGGAAGGGTGGAGGAGAGAAGAGGGGGGATGAGGGTGAGGGGGGTGGGTGTGAGTGAAGGAGGGGGTGGGTGGGATGGGAGAGGGGAGTGGGTTGGGGGAGTGAGAAAAGAGAGTGAGGACGTGTGGTGGGAGGGGAGGTCCTCGAGAGGATGGGGGAAGGGCGGGAAACAGTGGTGG
>NZ_VDYZ01000335.1 GCF_007673095.1 Corynebacterium glyciniphilum AJ 3170 | reverse complement strand
CTCGTCACCAATCCCCCCCCACTCAACCCCTCCCCCCTCCCACACCCTCTCCGCCAAAACATCCCCCACCGTGACCTCAACCTCACCCTCCCCTATCTCCACCCTCACCACCTCCCACTCTTCCCCCACCCCTGCAAGGAAGCGCGCCATCCCTCGACACCCCGGACCTCGGTCTCCCCGTCCATCTTCCCCATCCTCTCCCAAACAGACCCCCCCATCTTCCCTACCCCCCACCATGGCCG
>NZ_VDYZ01000334.1 GCF_007673095.1 Corynebacterium glyciniphilum AJ 3170 | reverse complement strand
CTTGTTCAACTCCCCCCCCACCGCTCCCGCCCACAAACCCCCCCCCACCCCCACCCCACCCCTCTCCTGCTCCCCATCAACTCCGTCTTCCACCTCCTCATCTTCCCCCTCCTCCCCTCCTTCTATCTCCACCTTCTCCCCTCCTCCCTCCCATTCCACACCACCTCCCCCCACTTCTCGTTCTCCACCATCGTCACCTCCCTGCTGGTGTTCTTGGCTATACCCCTCCTCGCCGCCCTCGG
>NZ_VDYZ01000333.1 GCF_007673095.1 Corynebacterium glyciniphilum AJ 3170 | reverse complement strand
CGTTGGCCGGAGGGGCGGCGTAGCTTGAAGAGGAGTGGGAAGGGTTGGGGATGCTGCATTGGGGGTTGTGGAGGGGGGGGGTTGGGATAGGTGGTGGAGGTGGGGGGAGGGTGGAGGGGGAGGATGATGTTGATGGGGAGGAAAGAGAGGGTGGAGGGTGAAGTGAAGAAGGTTGTGGGTGATGGTGTTGGTGGAGTAGGAATGGAGGGGAAGAAGGGGGAGGGGGGGAGGAATAGGGGGAA
>NZ_VDYZ01000332.1 GCF_007673095.1 Corynebacterium glyciniphilum AJ 3170 | reverse complement strand
GCCTGACTCTGCGGCCACCCCCCCACCCCCGCCCCCTCCCCACCCCCCTACACTCCCTCCCACTCCCCCTCCATCTCCCCCTCCCTCTCCCTCCCCATCACCCTCATCCCCACCCACACCCACCCCCACATCCACCCCCCCCTCCTCCCCATCATCAACACACAATCTCCTTTCACTCCATCTCACCCCAACCTCCCACACCTCATCCACCCCATCAACACCCCACTCATCCTGACCCCACGC
>NZ_VDYZ01000331.1 GCF_007673095.1 Corynebacterium glyciniphilum AJ 3170 | reverse complement strand
CCAATTCCCGACTCCCTCCATGACCCTGCGTTCGTACTACCTACCCCCGCCAACTCCCCCATCCTCACCCCCTTTCCCCCCCCACACCCCTCCCCCCAACCCACCCTCCTACCTCTCCCCCCTCCCACCCCCCCCACATCTCCCCCCCCCCCACCCTGTCACACATCACCACCTCCCCCCACCACTCCACCACCTCCACCCTCCCCTCCCACTCCATCTTCAACCTCTTCTCCTCCCACCCCT
>NZ_VDYZ01000330.1 GCF_007673095.1 Corynebacterium glyciniphilum AJ 3170 | reverse complement strand
CCACGTGCAAACCCACCACCCCGCTCTCCAACCCCTTCACCACACACACCCCACCCTCCCCCATCACCATCTCCAACTCCCTCATCTTCTCCCCCCTCCCCCCCTCCCTCCCCTCATCACCATCCTCTCCTCCCCCTCTTCCATCTCCCCCCCCCCCACCTCCACTTCACCCTCCACTCACCTCACATACCTCCACATCCACCACCAACCCCACTCACCCCCCCTATACCTCTTCAACTCACA
>NZ_VDYZ01000032.1 GCF_007673095.1 Corynebacterium glyciniphilum AJ 3170 | reverse complement strand
TGTGTGCGTGTGTTGTTTGAGAACTCAATAGCGTAACAAACCAAGTATTTTTTGTCGCACCGGTTGTGTGGCGCGGTGGTTTGGGATGGTACCGGCAAGCGTGATTGCTTGTTAAATATTGTTCTTTTCTTATTGTGCTGCTGATTGGTGTTGATGTTTGTCGGCTCGTGCCACCTCCCCTGGTGGTGTGGGTTGATGTTGATTGACATTTTTTGTCAGTAGTTCAGTATTTTTTTTGCCAGTATGTTCAGGCTTTTTGTAGGGCTGATATGCTTTTATGGAGAGTTTGATCCTGGCTCAGGACGAACGCTGGCGGCGTGCTTAACACATGCAAGTCGAACGGAAAGGCCCTGCTTGCAGGGTACTCGAGTGGCGAACGGGTGAGTAACACGTGGGTGATCTGCCCTGCACTTCGGGATAAGCCTGGGAAACTGGGTCTAATACCGGATAGGACCATCGTTTAGTGTCGGTGGTGGAAAGTTTTTCGGTGCAGGATGAGCCCGCGGCCTATCAGCTTGTTGGTGGGGTAATGGCCTACCAAGGCGTCGACGGGTAGCCGGCCTGAGAGGGTGGACGGCCACATTGGGACTGAGACACGGCCCAGACTCCTACGGGAGGCAGCAGTGGGGAATATTGCACAATGGGCGCAAGCCTGATGCAGCGACGCCGCGTGGGGGATGAAGGCCTTCGGGTTGTAAACTCCTTTCAGCCATGACGAAGCTGGCCTTGTTGGGTCAGTGACGGTAGTGGTAGAAGAAGCACCGGCTAACTACGTGCCAGCAGCCGCGGTAATACGTAGGGTGCGAGCGTTGTCCGGAATTACTGGGCGTAAAGAGCTCGTAGGTGGTTTGTCGCGTCGTCTGTGAAATTCCGGGGCTTAACTCCGGGCGTGCAGGCGATACGGGCATAACTTGAGTACTGTAGGGGAGACTGGAATTCCTGGTGTAGCGGTGAAATGCGCAGATATCAGGAGGAACACCGATGGCGAAGGCAGGTCTCTGGGCAGTTACTGACGCTGAGGAGCGAAAGCATGGGTAGCGAACAGGATTAGATACCCTGGTAGTCCATGCCGTAAACGGTGGGCGCTAGGTGTGGGGGTCTTCCACGACTTCCGTGCCGTAGCTAACGCATTAAGCGCCCCGCCTGGGGAGTACGGCCGCAAGGCTAAAACTCAAAGGAATTGACGGGGGCCCGCACAAGCGGCGGAGCATGTGGATTAATTCGATGCAACGCGAAGAACCTTACCTGGGCTTGACATATGCAGGATCGGCACAGAGATGTGTTTTCCCTTGTGGTCTGTATACAGGTGGTGCATGGTTGTCGTCAGCTCGTGTCGTGAGATGTTGGGTTAAGTCCCGCAACGAGCGCAACCCTTGTCTTGTGTTGCCAGCACGTTATGGTGGGGACTCGCGAGAGACTGCCGGGGTTAACTCGGAGGAAGGTGGGGATGACGTCAAATCATCATGCCCCTTATGTCCAGGGCTTCACACATGCTACAATGGTCGGTACAGTGGGTTGCGATGCCGTGAGGTGGAGCTAATCCCTTAAAGCCGGTCTCAGTTCGGATTGGAGTCTGCAACTCGACTCCATGAAGTCGGAGTCGCTAGTAATCGCAGATCAGCAACGCTGCGGTGAATACGTTCCCGGGCCTTGTACACACCGCCCGTCACGTCATGAAAGTTGGTAACACCCGAAGCCAGTGGCCCAAACTCGTTAGGGAGCTGTCGAAGGTGGGATCGGCGATTGGGACGAAGTCGTAACAAGGTAGCCGTACCGGAAGGTGCGGCTGGATCACCTCCTTTCTAAGGAGCTTTTTGGTGGCAGGCCTTCTTGTCCGCTGCACGTGGTGTGTGGTGGGGGTTGCGTAGTCTGCTTTTGTTGAATCCGGGTGGAGATCATCTGCTGGGTCATCGTTTGTTTGTCGCATGGCTTTATGTGGTGTCGGCGAAGAGCTTGGTTTGTTGCGGTGTTGGGTGTCTGGGGCAGCATGCTCCTGTTTTGTTGGGCATCTTGTTGATTGTGCGTGTGCTTGTTGTGTGCGTGTGGTTGTGGGTGTCGTGTTGTTTGAGAACTGTATAGTGGACGCGAGTATCTTCTTTATTTTATGCAATTTTGTAGAGTCATCTTTGTTTGTTTTAGTGTTGTCTGTGAAGGGCGCACGGTGGATGCCTTGGCACAATGAGCCGATGAAGGACGTGAGAGGCTGCGAAATGCCTCGGGGAGTTGCCAACTGAGCGTTGATCCGAGGATGTCCGAATGGGGAAACCCGGCCGTGGTTATGCGCGGTCACCCGCTGGTGAATGTATAGCTGGTGTGGAGGGAACGCGGGGAAGTGAAACATCTCAGTACCCGTAGGAGAAGAAAACAATAGTGATTCCGTGAGTAGCGGCGAGCGAAATCGGATTTTTGGCTAAACCTTATGTGTGTGATACCTGGCAGGGTGTGCATGTGGGGTGTTGTGGGGTCTTGTGTGGTGGGTCTGTCAGCCTGTCGCCTGTGTGTGTGGTGTTAGCGGAAGTGGTTTGGAATGGCCTGCCGTAGACGGTGAGAGTCCGGTACGTGAAAGCATCATGGACGTGGGTTGCGAGTGTCCCCGAGTAGCAGCGGGCTCGTGGAATCTGCTGTGAATCTGCCGGGACCACCCGGTAAGCCTGAATACTTGTTGTGACCGATAGCGGATAGTACCGTGAGGGAATGGTGAAAAGTACCCCGGGAGGGGAGTGAAATAGTACCTGAAACCGTGTGCCTACAATCCGTCAGAGCCTCCTTGGTGGGGTGATGGCGTGCCTTTTGAAGAATGAGCCTGCGAGTCAGCGGCACGTCGCGAGGTTAACCCGTGTGGGGTAGCCGTAGCGAAAGCGAATACTAACTAGTGTGTTGTTAGTGGCGTGTCCTGGACCCGAAGCGGGGTGATCTACCCATGGCCAGTGTGAAGCGACGGTAAGACGTCGTGGAGGCGCGAACCCACTTAGGTTGAAAACTGAGGGGATGAGTTGTGGGTAGGGGTGAAAGGCCAATCAAACTCCGTGATAGCTGGTTCTCCCCGAAATGCATTTAGGTGCAGCGTCGTGTGTTTCTTGCCGGAGGTAGAGCTACTGGTTGGTTTAGCGGGACTACCATCTTAGCGACATCAGCCAAACTCCGAATGCCGGTAAGTCAGAGCGCGGCAGTGAGACTGCGGGGGATAAGCTTCGTAGTCGAGAGGGAAACAGCCCAGATCGCCGGCTAAGGCCCCTAAGGGTGTACTAAGTGGAAAAGGATGTGGGATCGCGAAGACAGCCAGGAGGTTGGCTTAGAAGCAGCCATCCTTGAAAGAGTGCGTAATAGCTCACTGGTCGAGTGGTTCTGCGCCGACAATGTAGTGGGGCTCAAGTACACCGCCGAAGCCGCGGAGCTCACATCTTTGGGTGTGGGTTGGTAGGGGAGCGTCGTGTGGCGAGTGAAGGTGCGGGGTGACCCAGTGCTGGACGCTATGCGAGTGAGAATGCAGGCATGAGTAGCGAATGATGAGTGAGAACCTCATCCGCCGGATGACCAAGGGTTCCTGGGTCAAGTTAATCTTCCCAGGGTGAGTCGGGGCCTAAGGCGAGGCCGACAGGCGTAGTCGATGGATAACGGGTTGATATTCCCGTACCCGTGTGTGTGCGACCATGGTGAATCAGCGATACTAACCGCCCTGAAGCCTTCGTGCTGGGTCTACTTTGTGGGCTTGGCGTTGGTGGATGCGCGGGACCTGAGCTGGTAGTAGCCAAGTGATGGGGTGACGCAGGAAGGTAGCCGAGCCACTTATTGGATTGTGGTGTAAGCGTGTGGCCCGAGTCCTAGGTAAATCCGGGGCTTGTTATGGGTGAGGCGTGATGCGTACCCGTTTGCGGGGATGTTGGTGATCCTATGCTGTCGAGAAAAGCCTCTAGCGATGTGCACATTCGGCCCGTACCCCAAACCGACACAGGTGGTCAGGTAGAGAATACTAAGGCGATCGGGTGAACTGTGGTTAAGGAACTCGGCAAAATGCCCCCGTAACTTCGGGAGAAGGGGGGCCCGTGCTGGTGATGGTCTTTTTCGGCCGTGAGCTGGTGTGGGTCGCAGAGGATAGAGGGAAGCGACTGTTTACTAAAAACACAGGTCCGTGCGAAGACGTTGAAGTCGATGTATACGGACTGACGCCTGCCCGGTGCTGGAAGGTTAAGAGGACCTGTTAGGTGTTTTCACCGAAGCGGAGAATTTAAGCCCCAGTAAACGGCGGTGGTAACTATAACCATCCTAAGGTAGCGAAATTCCTTGTCGGGTAAGTTCCGACCTGCACGAATGGCGTAACGACTTCCCTGCTGTCTCAACCACAGGCCCGGCGAAATTGCAGTACGAGTAAAGATGCTCGTTACGCGCGGCAGGACGAAAAGACCCCGGGACCTTCACTATAGCTTGGTATTGGTGTTCGGTTCGGTTTGTGTAGGATAGGTGGGAGACTGTGAAGCGGCCACGCTAGTGGTTGTGGAGTCGTTGTTGAAATACCACTCTGATCGTGCTGGATATCTGAACCTCGGCCCATGATCTGGGTTAGGGACAGTGCCTGGTGGGTAGTTTAACTGGGGCGGTTGCCTCCCAAAGAGTAACGGAGGCGCCCAAAGGTTCCCTCAGCCTGGTTGGTAATCAGGTGTTGAGTGTAAGTGCACAAGGGAGCTTGACTGTGAGACTGACAGGTCGAGCAGGTACGAAAGTAGGGACTAGTGATCCGGCACCGGCTTGTGGAAGCGGTGTCGCTCAACGGATAAAAGGTACCCCGGGGATAACAGGCTGATCTTCCCCAAGAGTCCATATCGACGGGATGGTTTGGCACCTCGATGTCGGCTCGTCGCATCCTGGGGCTGGAGTTGGTCCCAAGGGTTGGGCTGTTCGCCCATTAAAGCGGCACGCGAGCTGGGTTTAGAACGTCGTGAGACAGTTCGGTCTCTATCCGCCGTGCGCGTTGAAACTTGAGAAAGGCTGACCCTAGTACGAGAGGACCGGGTTGGACATACCTCTGGTGGGCCAGTTGTCACGCCCGTGGCATGGCTGGTTGGCTACGTATGGGAGGGATAACCGCTGAAAGCATCTAAGCGGGAAGCCTGTTTCGAGATGAGGTTTCGTTTGAGGTTCCCTGTAGACGACGGGGTTGATAGGCCGGATCTGGACAGCATGTGAGTGTTGGAGGTGACCGGTACTAATTGACCGAGGATAACACTATGTTTGTGTGACGAGTGATTCTGCTGTGTAGAATTTGTGGAGATGTTCGCGTTCATTGTGCAGTGTCTGGAACGGCACAGCACACCAACTATGTGGCCCCCTGTAGTGTTGTTGTGGGGGTTGTGGTTGGGTGTGTGTTTGTTTCGTGTGTGTTTGTCGGTGGTTTTAGCGGTGGGGTCACGCCCGGTCCCTTTCCGAACCCGGAAGCTAAGCCTGCCTGCGCCGATGGTACTGCACCCGGGAGGGTGTGGGAGAGTAGGACGCCGCCGGCATCAA
>NZ_VDYZ01000329.1 GCF_007673095.1 Corynebacterium glyciniphilum AJ 3170 | reverse complement strand
CGCCCCCAGCACCCCGCGCCCCAGCACCACCCCCCCCACCAACCACTCCCCCTCCTACGAATCCTCCTTCATCCTCACCCTCTCTCCCCCACCACCCACGTTTCACCCCCCCCCCCCAACGCTTCACCCAGTCCCACTCTTCCCTCACCACCATCCTCTCCCAGGTCGACAACCCCCCCCCCACCCCCCTCTTCCACCCCCCAACCCTCATTCTCCACTTCCCCCACTCCCTCCCCGCCATCC
>NZ_VDYZ01000328.1 GCF_007673095.1 Corynebacterium glyciniphilum AJ 3170 | reverse complement strand
TATTCGCTTTCCCTACCCCTACCCCACACATGTTAACCTCCCGACGTACCCCTCACTCCCACCCTCATTCTTCAAAACCCACCCCATCACCCCACCAACCACCCTCTCACCCATTCTACCCACACCCTTTCACCTACTATTTCACTCCCCTCCCCCCCTACTTTTCACCATTCCCTCACCCTACTATCCCCTATCCCTCACAACAACTATTCAGCCTTACCGCGTCCTCCCCCCACATTCACA
>NZ_VDYZ01000327.1 GCF_007673095.1 Corynebacterium glyciniphilum AJ 3170 | reverse complement strand
CCCCCCCCACCCCCCCCCACCACCCCTTCACCCACCCCCACCCCCACACCCTCCTCCGGACCGGCGTCCCACCCCTCCTCCTCATCCCCCTCTCCCCCCACCCCCCTACCCCCCCTTTCCCCCCTCTGCTCTCCACAACTCCACCCTCCTCCATCTCCTCCAACCCTACCACGTCAACCCCATCCACCACACCATCCTCCCTCCGCCAGTCGAGATAGCCCTTCCCCTCCATCAACACTATAAC
>NZ_VDYZ01000326.1 GCF_007673095.1 Corynebacterium glyciniphilum AJ 3170 | reverse complement strand
TGCTTGTGGGGATGAGGTGTGGAAGGAGGGGAGAGTGGAAGTTAGGGGAGGGAATAATGATCGCATGGGTGGGGATATTTGTGGAGAAGAAGTGGTGGGGAGGTTGTTGGAAGTTGTTCTCCAGGAAGAGGATCATATTGAGGTGATGAGGGTGGAAAGGGTGTTGGAGGTGTGGAATAATGGTGGTGAATAGGGGGTTATGGAGGTGGGGGAGTGTTAGGGGGATGAGACCAGATGGATTGGT
>NZ_VDYZ01000325.1 GCF_007673095.1 Corynebacterium glyciniphilum AJ 3170 | reverse complement strand
CACCCCCTCTCCCCTTCTTCAACTCCTCCAACGACAACCTCCACTCCTACCCCCCAATCCCCTCCCCCCCCCCCATCCCCCCCACACCCACCCACTTCTCCTCCCCCACCCCCCCCCTCATCTCCACACACTCCTCCACTCTCCCCCTCTCACCCCCCCCCACCCAACCCCTCCTCTCCTCCACCACTCCCTCCATCACCCCCCCCACCCCCAACAACACCCCCCACAACACCCACAAACCTTC
>NZ_VDYZ01000324.1 GCF_007673095.1 Corynebacterium glyciniphilum AJ 3170 | reverse complement strand
TCCTCCTCCCTCCCCACCTACTCGTACCACCCCCTCTCCTCCTTCCACTTCTCCCCGACCTACTTCACCACCCCCCCCCCCTACTCCACCCCCTCCTCCTCCTCCTCCCGCTCAACTCACACTCCCCCCTCCCTCCCCCACTCATCCCCCCTCTCCCCCTCTCCCACATACCCCACCTCTATTCACATCTCCCGTTCCTCCTACACCACCCCCACCTCCTCCCAATCACCATCCCCCACAACAT
>NZ_VDYZ01000323.1 GCF_007673095.1 Corynebacterium glyciniphilum AJ 3170 | reverse complement strand
CTTCCACCACCCCCCCGTCCCCACCCCCATCCCACCCACCCTCCTCCCCCTCATCCCCCTCCTCACCCTCATCCCCCTCTCCTACTCCTTCCCCCACATCACCCACATCCCCCACCCCCCCACCCAACACCACCCCCACCACACCACCCCTCCCTTCCTCATACCTATCCCCCCCCAACCCCAAACCTTCCTCTCCCCCACACCTCACACCCTCCGCAAACTGATCAACCTCCCCTACCACCTAG
>NZ_VDYZ01000322.1 GCF_007673095.1 Corynebacterium glyciniphilum AJ 3170 | reverse complement strand
TCACCCCAACCACCACACCCCCAACCTCAACCACATCACCCTCTACCTCTCCCCCCCTAACCCCAATCCCCCACCCTACCACCACCACCCCCCCATCCCCACCCCCCTCCACCCACGCCCTCTGCTTCCCCACACTCATGCACCCCTTCCCCTCCACCCCCCACCCTCCCCCCTTCACTCCAACTCCTCAACGACTTCCCCTTCCAACACACTCACCCACACCCTTTCTACGGGCGCCTCGCCGA
>NZ_VDYZ01000321.1 GCF_007673095.1 Corynebacterium glyciniphilum AJ 3170 | reverse complement strand
CACACCCACCATACTCCCACCCCCTCCCCCCCCCTCTCCACCCTCATCCCCCAGCCCCCCACAACCCCCCTCGCTCTCCCGATCCCTCCCCTCCCCCTCCACTCCCCCACCCACACACACCATCACACCCCACACCCCGACCACGCCACCTCCGTCCTCCGTCCCCACCACCACCCCACCCACCCCCCCCTCCCCATCACCCCACCCCTCTATCCCCCAAACATCACACTCACCCTCAGCCCCCA
>NZ_VDYZ01000320.1 GCF_007673095.1 Corynebacterium glyciniphilum AJ 3170 | reverse complement strand
CCCCCCACGTTGTTTTTCCACCCCCCTCCCCCCCACCCCCCCCTCCCCCCCCCCCCTCCCCCCCCCTCCCCCCCCCCCCCCCCCCCCCCTCCCCCCCCCCCCCCCCCCCCCTCCCCCCCCCCCTCCCCCCCCCCCCCCCCCCCGCCCCGCCCCCCCCCCCCCCCCCCCCGCCCCCCCCCCCCCCCCCCCCCGCCCCCCCCCCCCCCCCCCCCCAAGGCTTTTTCAGTCTTACTCGGGGCTGCCGC
>NZ_VDYZ01000031.1 GCF_007673095.1 Corynebacterium glyciniphilum AJ 3170 | reverse complement strand
GCCGTGTGGAACGTGTTCAACTGGGACGACGTCGCCGAGCGCTACGCCGCCGCCAAGAACTGATACATGACCTACGTCATCGCCCAGCCCTGTGTGGATGTCCTCGACCGGGCGTGCGTCGAAGAGTGCCCGGTCGACTGCATTTACGAGGGCAACCGCATGCTGTACATCCACCCCGACGAATGCATCGACTGCGGCGCGTGCGAGCCGGTCTGCCCGGTCGAAGCCATCTTCTACGAAGACGACCTCCCGGACGAGTGGGAGGACTACATCGACTACAACGTCGCGTTCTTCGACGAACTGGGGTCGCCCGGTGGGGCCGAGAGTATCGGCCCCACCGGAACCGATCATCCGACGATCGCCGCCCTGCCACCGCAGAACCAGGAGTAGACGCCGCTCTCAGTCACTGACCGCCGTCTGCTGATAGAGGGCAAGCCGCGGCTTGCCCTCTATCCGTCGGTACACGCTGGACATCAGGGCGGTGAACGGCGCAGCAAGATCCGACCGTGTCGCGGTGGCACGGTAGGTCAGCGCCGCTGCATCGTCACTGAGGTGGATGAACTGTTCATCCTCGATCATGTACGTCTCCCACGCCGGTGCGCCGTCGAGCGAGTCGACGACCTGCTCACGGGACATCGTCATCCCGTTGACCAGGACGAAGACAGGGTCGTCGGTCAGTATCCGCCCGTAGAAGGTTCCACCACTGGACTCGCAGAGCGACTGCCAACCCGCGTGCTCGGCCTCCAGGAGTTCTTCTGTCGTGAAATGGTTCATTGCCCCACACTAACGCACGCTACCCCAGTTCGATGAGCAGCTCGACGACCATCACCACACCGAAGAGGGCGAGGAACACCCCGGCGATCCGTGTCAGCCACGGCACGATGCGCCCGAGACGGCGTAGGGCCCGTGCGGATCCGAACAGGACAGCGACCAGCAGGTCCCACGCCAGGACCAGCCCGACCATCCACACGCCGTAGAACGTCAGCGCCGTCGCCCCTGCCCCGGAGACAGCGGTCGCGAGACTGACGTAGAACAGCGCATTCTTCGGATTCAGCAGGCCGGACGCCAACCCGAAGCTGACGTTCCTCGCCCAGGACATCTGATACGTTCTGCGCGTCTCCTCAGTCAGCGTCCTCCGGTCCGGCACCGGCAGACTGTCCGCCTGTTCCCCTCTCGCAGACCGGAGGAATGCAGCGCCGATGTAGATGAGAAACAGTCCACCAGCCAACTGCATCACCCCCAGAACCGCGGGGTTCTGGATCGCAGAGAGACCGGAGAAGGCAGCGGTGATGATGATGCCGTTGGCGACCGCGATGCCCAGGCAGGCAGCACTGGCACGCCGCCATCCTTCGGTGACACTGAGACGCACGATGAGGAAGAAGTCCACACCGGGGATCAGCAGGGCGAGGAAGTGCGCGACGGCGACGGCGATGAACTGGTCCATGATCATAAGGGTGCGGCTCAGCCACCCGTCACGTCTTGTACGATCTTGCGATCTACCTCGCGCTCACCCCCTGTAGGCACCGGGGGTGGCGGCGACATGCGCCCGGAAAATCCGGTGAAAGTGGCTCTGGTCGGTGAAACCCAGTCTGCTCGCTGTGTCGGCGATCGCCACACCGGAGCGCAGCATTCGCCGCGCCTCCAGAATCCGGGCATTCTGCCGCCATGCCACCGGACTCAACCCTGTCACCTGTTTCACCGCCCGGATGAGCTGATAGCGGCTCATTCCCACCATCTCCGCCAGATCATCCAGGGCTGGCGTCGATTCGTCGTACCGGAGCCGGTGCAGGACGGGCTCAAGCTCCTCCGTCAAAGCCAGGTGGGTGTCCGTCGTGGACGTGGTCGTAACAGTCGCCGACGCCTCCCGCTCAGCGTGTGCGATGACGTCGGCGAGCCTGCGGCACTCGCGCTCCAACTCTGCGGCGGGGCGGTCCGCGGCGATCGCATCGTTGACCCGGGTGAGCTGCTTGGCGACCTCCCGGGATCGCAGGACCCGGACCCCTGCTGCCCCGACGATGGTCGGTACCAGCGCATCAGCCCATACCGTGTCCAGGTGGGTCATCTGGTACCGCCACCGTCCTGCATTCGGATTGCAGGAGTGGACGTGCCCAGGAGGGATAACGACGACGTCGCCCGGGGCCAGCGATACCGGACCGGTCAGCCCACCGGTGAGGACAGAGCTCCCCTCGTCGATGAGACCGAGGGACAGCACGTCGTGGGTGTGTGGCCGGTAGCAGGTGTTTTCCCTGCAGGATCGCCGCAGCTCCAGTGACGGTATCGCTGTACTGCGGTGGAACTCCGGTGCCGTTGTCCTCGTGGTTGCCATCGCTGACGAGACTACCTCTCAGGTGCTGAGAACCTTCGTGCTGCGGAAACCTCTGGCGGTCAGAGTTACCAGCGCAGCGCTGGCGACGACGGTCAGCACCAACACCAGCACGAGTGCCGACAGGACCCACGTGGGCAGCAGAAGCACGGTCGGTACGGCAATCATCGCCGGCAGCACCGCCAGCAGGCGGATCGGCCCACCGTTCATTCCCGCCTTCGTCTCCAGGCTCCCGGGATAAAGCAACGCCCCGAAGAGAGTGGCTGTGGCCGACCAGACAGCCATAGAGAATGGAACGACGACCAAGGCCACGACAAATGCCGGAGACAACGTCACCGACATGTCGAGGACCAGGACGGTCACCGCCGCTGTGACTCCGAACACCACCGTCGCGACAACCCATGACGCGGCAGTGAGCAGCAGCCCAGCCCCAAGGTATGAACGGAAGAGGGCCCGGCGAGGGACGGGCCCCGCGAGCAGTACCTCGATACCGCCACCACTGATGTCGTCGGCGGTGACTCCCGGCAGCGTCAAGGTCGCGACCACCGCAACCAGCATCCCCAGAATGGCCGGGGCCATGCTCAACAGGTAGGTCGTCACCGGCAGGAGGTCGCCCTCGCCGTCGTGCACGCTCACCAGCCCGGTGCCCTGTGCGGGGATGAGGTCGTCGAGGCCGGCGGTGTTCATTCCGCCGGGACCGGCGAAGATGAGCACTGCCAGCAGTCCTCCGATGACCGCGGCGAGCCAGACGGCGGTACTCCGCTGCTGCTGCCACGCTCGGCGGGCGAACGCGGCGCTCCGTGCCGTTGTTCCTCTGACAGTCGCACTCATGGTGCTTCCTCCAGTACCTCGAGAATCATCTGCTCCGTCACCTCTGTGCCTTCGCTGTCTGCGCTGATACTGACGAGTCGTGCTCCGCTGATCACCAGGAAACGTGCAGCGAGTTCGAGCGCCTCGGGAACACTGTGGGTGGAGTAGAGGACGGTCCGCTCCTCGCCCCATCCGCGCAGGAGTTCACGGGTGCGGGCGGCGTATACAGGGTCCAGCCCGGTCAAGGGCTCATCGAGGACGACAAAGTGCGGGTCTGTCATGGCCAACCGTGCGAGATCGACACGTTGCCGCTGTCCGCGGCTCAGCTGCCTCACCTTCTTTCCCATCAGGTCGGCGAGGTCGAAACGGTCGACGAGTTTCTCGGTGCTGAGCAGGGTGACGTCGGGATAGGTCGCGGTGACGGACTCCCAGAAGCGGAGGTTCTCCTGCACGGTCAACGCCGCTGCCAGTGCGGACTCGTGACCCAGGTAGCCGATACGCGTGCGGACGGGCGAACCGTCACTAACCTCGGATCCGAGTACCGTCGTCTCCCCTTCGAGGGCGGGGATGATGCCACACAGGGTGCGCATCAGCGTTGTTTTCCCTGACCCGTTCCGGCCGAGAAGGGCCGTGACTCCCGGGCGTAAGGCGAAGTCCACCGGGCCCAACACCTCGTTGTTTCCGTAGCCCACCGTCAGCTTCGTGGCTCGGGCGCTGTCCTGGAGCATTGTCATGACTCCTCCTGCCCTGGGGTGTCACGCGGCATGAGAATGGTGGTGAGCCGTCGTGGACGGCGGTCGTCCCGTTGTGTGTTCTGCCGAAGTCGCAGGAGAGCTTGGGTGACGGACCCGAGGAAGTCATCGAGTTCCTCGTCACTCGCCCAGAAGTCGGCCTGGGCGAAGTTGACCCGGTCGTCGACGAGTTCCGGGGTGCCCGCGTGAAGGTAAGCGTCCATGTCACGGATCGTCCCGGACGCGAAGACGGTGAACACGGTGAGCAGTTCGTCCGGTGTGAGGGATTTCAGATCCTCCGCAGTTGGGTTGGCCAGCGTGGGAGCGATGCGGTAGATCTTCTCGCTGGTGCCGCGTACCGGCCGCTCATCAGCGATCTCCACGACGCCGGCATCCACGAGGGTGGCGATATGACGGTAGAGGGTGGCGATGGGGATGTCCGGAAGGAGTTCACGGATCTGATGCGTGGTGAACTCCTCACCGTCGCGGAGGACCTGGACGATGCGGAGCCGGACCGGGTGCAGAAGTGAAGACGATGAGACCATGCCCAAACACTATCATTATCGATAATGATAGTGAAGTGGTCAGTGCAAGGACGTCACCACGTCACGGCACAGCTCCAGATGCCCGAGGTGCTGGGCAAGCTCATGAAGAATGTGCTCGAGAACCCACTCCGGAGTCACCTCGGACACATCCCGGCGCGAGGTCCCTGTCGCCTCTCGATTACGGATCCCCTCAGTGAGGGCGACCCGGGCCCAGCCCGGCAACCTGCCGCGGACCTCCTCGATCAGCACATGTGCCTCTGCCACCGTCCCCGACGCCCGGAACTCAGCGTCCCTGTCGCGGGGGATGTCCTCTCCCGCGACGAACGCGCCACCCCAGTAGTGGGCCATGCCGTGAACATGGGTGACCAGTGCGAAGGCGGTATTCACCGTGCCAGGCAACGGTGTTTTGTTGACTGTGCGGTCATCGAGGGTCTCCAACGCAGCGATGTAGCCGTCGAGAATCTCCGCCGCCACGGAGACGAAGGCGTGGTACCGGTTGTCACTGAACTCGTAGTCCTCGGTGCTCATGCCCCTGAGTCAACCACGGGACCGTCGGAACCGGTCACTTCTCGACGAGCTTCTCCTTCAGCGCCAGCACCGTGGAGACGTCGAGACCCAGGCCGGAGACCAGGTACGTGTCAACGTCTCCGTAGAACTCCTTCAGCGCGTCCAGGCCTGAGCGCAGGAAGCCCTCCTGCACTCCGAGCAACACACGGTAGGTATCTGCAGCCTGGTCACCCTCGGATTCCCGGATCTGCTCGACGGTCGCGTCGATACGGTCCTTCGAGTAGTCGTTGGTTGCGAGGTAGTTGGCGATGACGTCCTTCTCGGTGACTCCGGCGGCGAGCTGCAGTACGGCACTCACCCATCCGGCACGGTCCTTGCCGGCGGTGCAGTGGAAGACGACGGGACCGTCGGCTTCTGCGACGGCAGTCACTGCCTTTGCGAGCCGGGCTTTCATACCGTCGTCGGTGACGAGACTCCGGTTGAGTTCACCGAGCATGGTCGCGGCGGCATCCGGAGAGTCGACCCGGAGATCCGTGGTGGGGTTCGCGGCGGTGGTCGCCCCGCCGACAACGTCGACATGCACGTACTCCGCGCCTTCGGGGACGCGGTCTGGATGTTCCTCGATCTCACTGTCTGTCCGCAGGTCGATCACGGTGGAGATGCCGAGACCTTCCACGGTGGCGAGGTCCTCGTCGGTGATGTCCAGGGCGTTGGAGCGGTAGACCGAGGCGGCCTTCAGGTGACCGTCGCCCGTGCTGTAGGCGTGGTCGGTTCCGGCCAGGTCCCGGAAGTTGTCGGCAGAGGCCAGTCGAGGAGTCTCGAGGGCGACGGTCTGCACGTCGTCGGTGGCTGTCACAGAGCCGGGTACGCTCTCGGCGGCTTGTGCCTGGCAGCCGACGAGCAGCAGAGACGTGGCCACCAGCGCTGCAGTTGCCGGTGCGAGAACCGGGCGGAGCGCGGGACGGTACGGGAGCAGACGTGCGGGGCGTGTGTTCATGGGTCCTTCGCAGGAAGTACGGCGAGTTAAGGGGTGGTCACGGAGATGGTCTCGTGCTTGAATGTCCACAACGTGGACGGAAGATGTCTGCCGTCCGTCCTGGCCGTGAACGTTTACCTGCCGTAATGGAGGCCGGACCATGACCGACGAACGTCTCGAACTTCTTCACCTCGATGACAGCGAGCGTGTGCTGTGCGTTGTCGCCCACCCTGACGACATGGAGTACGGTGCGTCCGCTGCCGTGGCGGAGTGGACGGACCGCGGGATACCCGTGACGTACCTCCTGCTGACCTCGGGAGAGGCGGGCATCGACTCGATGGCCCCTGCTGAGACGGGACCCGCCCGCGCCGTTGAACAGCATTCCGCATGCTCGCAGGTGGGTGTCGAGGACCTGCGGATCCTGGGCTTCTCCGACGGCGTGCTCGAGCACTCCCTGGATCTGAGGAGGGCGGTGGCGTCGGTGATCCGGGATGTCCGTCCCACCACGGTTCTGACGCTGGGATGGGATGTGGAGATGCCGTGGGGGTTGAACCAGGCCGATCACCGGGTGGCCGGCCTGGTCGCCCTCGATGCTGCCCGCGACGCCGGAAACCGGTGGGTGTTCCCGGACATCACTTCGGACGACGGACGGGTGCTGGACCGGTGGCAGGCCAGCCAGTTCCTGGTCTTCGGTTCACCTGCACCGACGCATGCTGTTGCGGTGTCGGATGAATCGGTGGACCGCAGCATCGCATCGCTGGAACAGCACAAGGTCTATCTTGCCGCGTTGGACGACCATGCCGCCCCGCGGGACCTGATCAGCGGTGTCACCTCGGATGCTGGCCCTCAGGCAGGCGTGGACCGTGCTGTGCCGTTCCGCCGCTACGAGTTGTAGGCCCCGGACCGCTCTCAGCCCGGCCGGCCTCGCTGTGGTCCTGGCCCGACCAAACTAATCACCAGCGATGCGAGGAAGGAGCGGAGGCCACCCCCCCCGCCCTGGCAGCGCTGCCTGGACTACTCCAGGACACCTTTGCCGGACATGACGAACGGCGGAGCCGCCGCGCCAGTCAGTGACTGCGCTTTCAGCGACCCCGCCGATACGGACTCGAAACTGCGGGAGAACTGTTTCCGGATGTGTTTATGCGGTGATCTCCTTCCTGTCGGTGCCGTGATCGATAGCGATCTTGCGCGACTTCGCCTGTTCGGCGAGCGGCAACGTGACGGTCAGTACGCCGTTGTCGTAGCTGGCAGTGATGGCGCCCGGGTCGACCGAGTCGCCGATTGTCACCTGACGCCGGTAGCTGCCGGCGAAACGTTCGTTGACAAGCCAGTCGACAGAGCGGTCCGCACTTCCGGCAGAACTGTCAGAGCCCTCGACGACGCCACTGCGCTGGGCGGTGATCGTCAACGTTCCGTTGTCGAAGTCGACGTCAATGGACCCGGGATCCATGCCGGGGAGATCCGCGGTGAGGACGTAGTGTTCGTCGAGCCGGTAGAGATCCATCGGCATAAACCGGGGCGAGCGGGAGCTTCCGGTGTTAACCGGCGACGTGATGTCGAGAAGCCCGCGGGCCAGCGTGTCGATGTTGGTGAACGGGTCAAGGCTGAATGTAGCCACAGTGAAGCACCTCCACAATGAAAGTGAAACCTGCGCTCCGTCACCGTATAAGACGGAGCGTGCACGACTTTCCGTGCACCGCTGGATTCTAGCACTCGGATGCTCCGAGTGCTAGGGATGCAGCGTCATTTTCTCCGTCGGATAGCGACGATCCCGGAGAGTGCGAACGCAACGATCGCACCTCCGATGGCCGCCGCCACCAGTCCCACGGACAGCGGGAACGCAAATTCCCATCCGAGGAAGCCCATGTCGACCTGGTCGGTGTTCTGGCCGATCAGGATGATCAGCGCAATCGCCACGATAACGACGATCGCCGTCGTGACAACCAGGCCAACAGACGACCGTTGCCGCTTCGTGGTGTCGGACGCAGTGTTGTCAGTACGCATGGTGGACTCCCGCCTACCGTCAGTTGCCGGTGATCTTGTTGATACCTTCGGAGATCTTGTCCTTGGCATTCTCTGCGGCGTCTTTGACGCTGGACTTGGCCTGGTCGACCTTGCCCTCACCCTTGAGCTTGTCGTTGTCGGTCGCGTCGCCGGCAGCCTCCTTGGCCTTTCCGGTGGCGTCTTCCGCAGAGTTCTTGATCTTGTCATCGAGACCCATGATGAAGTCCTTTCAATAGAGTGAGTGGGTACCCGAGATCGTAGGCCGCCTTCGCTGATTTCGCTCACCTTGTTAGCAAGTTGGTACCATAACGTTGCCCTATCGTTATATTTCCGCCGTCAGCAGACCGATCCTGACCGACCATTTTGTATTCAATCATCCAGAATCTGCTACGCTCGTCTCCATGGCCAGACCACGAGAGTTCAGCGAAACCGCCGTCCTGGACGCCGCAGTCGCCCAGTTCCGGGTGCACGGCTACGCCGACACCTCGACCGAGCAACTCTGCTCGGTCGCCGGCGTGCGTCGCAGCAGCCTGTACAACACCTTCGGCTCCAAGGACGAACTGTTCATACGGGCCCTGGAGCACTACCTCGTCGACACCGGCGGACGACAGGAGGATGCCCTCAGCAACGAGGATCTCTCGGGCGCCGAACGACTGGACGCCGTGATGGATCTCATCCTCGGCGAGGAGGACGATGCAGCCCGGCACGGTCATGCCGCCGGCTGCATGGTCGTCAACTCCCGGATGGCACCCGACCTCGTCGACCAGGATGAACGTATCGGACAACTCCTCGACCGCGGTCTGGCCCATCAGACGTCCCTGCTCATTCAGGCGGTGGAGGTGGGACGGAGAGATGGCAGCCTCAAAGCCGACCTGCCCCCGCGCGAGACCGCACTGACGGTCGTCTCGCTGATCTCGGGCATCCGCGTTCTCGCGCAGGCAGGAACCGGCCCCGAGGACCTGCGTCAGATCACTAATCTGACCCTCAGCGCGCTGAAGACGGTCTGACACACCGCATGGACTGAACCAGAGCACACGTCTGCCCACATTTTGTACTTTAGAATACAGAAAGAGAACACACGATGCCCAAACAGTTGTATCTGCTCATGTTGACCATCCTCGTTGTCGTCATGAGCGAGCTCCAGATTGCCGGAATGATGCCCGAGATCGCCGATGACCTGGGGGTGAGCACCGGCCAGGTGGGTCTCCTGGTGTCCTTGTACGCACTGGGGATGGCGCTGGGCGGTCCCCTCCTCGCCTTCGCCGCCCGCCACAGCCCACCCAAGCGCTCCCTCCTGCTGGTCGTCGCCGCTTACGCGGTCCTCGAAATCCTTGTCCCCCTGGTCCACGAGTACTGGTGGCTGGCGCTGCTCCGCATCATCACCGGATGTCTCTCCGGTGCCGCATTCGGACTCTCCGTCACGTTCGGCGCACGCCTGGCACCTTCACCCACCCGGATCGGCGAGGCGGTGTCGATCGTGCTCGGCGGCATCATGGTCGGCACCGTCATCGGCCTGCCCCTGTCACATTTCATCGCCGGACGCTGGGGCTGGCAGGCCAGCTTCTACGTGCTCGGCGCGGCCGCATTGCTGCTGTTCATCATCAGTGCACTCGCGCTTCCCCACCGCGAGGCAGCCTCGCAGGACGACGCGGCACAGGACGTGCGGAACCTTCGCTCGCCCCGTCTGTGGTCGAGGTACCTGGTGAGTCTGCTGACCATCGGTTCCGCCTACGCGGCGTTCTCCTACTTCACGCCGCTGCTGGAGCAGACCGCAGGGTTCTCGTCCGACGCCACCACCGTGATCCTCCTCGGCTACGGGGTCTGCTCGTTCATCGGCAATCTCGTCGTCGGACGCTTCGCCGACCGGCACGCGGTCGCCGTCCTCCGTTTCGGCCATGCACTGTTGTTCATCGCACTGATACTGCTCGCTCTGTTCGGGCAGGTCTCGCCGCTGGTGGTGATCACCGTGCTCATCGTGGGCCTGGCCGGGGTGACGATGAACCCTGCGCTGGTCACCCGGGTGGCGGAGGTCGGTGGCACCGGCAACCTCGTCAGCACCGTCCACACCGCAGTCATCACGATGGGGGTGACCCTGGGGACAGCGATCAGCGCGGTCACCATCAGCCTCTTCGGCGATGACCCGGCCGTCGCCATGTGGACCGGCGTCGTCTTCGCCGTGCTCGCGGCGGTAGTGCTGGCGATGCAGACCGCGCGGAGGCCCTTGTCCGCCAGCGCGTGACGGAACATAATCAACGCCACCAGACGATGCGCCACCCTTCTTAGTTCAGGTCTGGAGTCCCTCATCCGCGTGGAGAGCGCACGTCGCCTGGCGGCGCTCGGAGGTTCAGATCCCGACGCGACAGCCCCACCCCGGCGACGAGGAACGGCGGCGTGATCCTCGTCGATACCTCAGCTGCTCCGGTGTCATAGAGGCACTCGTCCTGGGATCCCCTAGGGAAGGTGAGAAGCTCTGGGGACAGGGGCTGCGATGTCCACCTGTTGGGTTCGGCCCGTCTCGCTGGCTCGGCAATCTGGACCAGGGACAAGCGCTTCCGAGAGGCCGCGAAACAGATGGGGTCAGCGTCTACGAGGGACGGTGACCGGTGACGAGTGACGCCGAAGCGACCACGCGTCAGGAACGCTACGACCGAGGGAGAGCCATCCCTGAACAGATTGACGACGCCACCGGTACAGCCGTCGTAGACGGACAGGCGGATATGTCACCGAAAACTAGGGTCAGTCTCCTGCGGTCAGTTCAAGTCGGTAGGTCTTCCACCCGAAGAACTTCAGGCGACTGTTGCGTATTGTGGTCACGTCGGGGCAATTGCCCGAAGCCAGTCTGTTACCGCGAGACCTAAGCAGCCGACGGAAGCTGATCGTCACCCCCTCGCCAGGAGTGAGCCTTTCAAATGCGACTGTCTTACGCGTCGCCCGGCCCACGTAGTCCCCTGCAAGGTGCGCTTTCGGGGTTGGCGTCGTGAGGACGACGCCTTCTTCGAACTCCCAGTTCTCTCCGAGCTGGATGGGGAACCATCCGTTGTACTTCAGGTTCGCCCTGTTGTCGTCGGACTTTCTGAGTTCGAACAGTGGAGCTCGCAGCTTCTGGAGAAGAGCGAGAGCCAGAGCTACGACGAGCCCAGAGACGATACCGGAGGCCAAGCCAGGAAAGACATTCTCCCAGAATGAGGGACTGCTGCGCGGATAGGTGACAGGGTGTAGTCACGCCGTCAGTGCGACGGTCGTGTTCAT
>NZ_VDYZ01000319.1 GCF_007673095.1 Corynebacterium glyciniphilum AJ 3170 | reverse complement strand
TGAGCTGGGCAGGGAGGCGAGGTTTGGTGTGTGGAGGGTGTTGAGGATGTGTTAGGGGGTGGGGTTGGTTGTGTGGGGTGGGTTGGGGGGGGAGTAGGGGTGGGGGGAGAAGGAGTGGGGGGATGAGGGGGAAAGGGAGGGGGAGGGGGATGGGAGGTGGGGCGGGGAGGTGGGGGGGGAAGGGTTGGGGGTGGTTGGGGATATGGTGGATGAGGGGGGGGGGGAGGAGGGGGGGGGGGGGGGGGG
>NZ_VDYZ01000318.1 GCF_007673095.1 Corynebacterium glyciniphilum AJ 3170 | reverse complement strand
TCCCCCTCCCCCACATCCACACCCCCCCACACACACCCCCCCCCACCACCACCCATGTCGCACCCCATCAGCCCCACACCCCTTAACCCCTCCTCCCCTTCTCCTCCCCCACCACCCCCCTCCCCACCTTACCCACCTCCACCTCACCACTCCCCCTCCCCCCCTCTTCCACCCCCCCCCAGCATTTCTATACTCCTCCACATCACTCAATCCCAATACCCCACCCTTCCACTCCTCACCCACCCA
>NZ_VDYZ01000317.1 GCF_007673095.1 Corynebacterium glyciniphilum AJ 3170 | reverse complement strand
CCAACCCTCCATCCCCACTTCCCCCTACCCACCCTCCTCCCCAATACCCTCCCCCTCCACACCATCACCACCCCTCCCCCCACCACCTCCTACCCTTCCACAATCACACTCCCCCCCCAACTACCCCATCACCTCCTCCCCCCACCCAAACACCACCTCTACAACATCACCCACTCCCAATTCCTCCCCACTCCCCTCCCCCACTCCATTCTCCCCCCCATCCACACACCACCCCTCCTCCTCCTCC
>NZ_VDYZ01000316.1 GCF_007673095.1 Corynebacterium glyciniphilum AJ 3170 | reverse complement strand
TCACCCCTCACCATCCCCACAACCTACCCCAATCTCCCCCCTCAGTTCCCACCCCACCACCATCTTCCCCACAACAACCTCATCCAACACCCCAACCACCCTCTCCCCTTCATTCCCCTCATCACACCCACCTACCCCCTACACCTCCCCTCCAACCACTTCATCCCCCCCATCCACCACCTCCACACCCACCCACATCATCTCCAACCCCTTTCTCTCCACCACACTCCCCCCCCCCTCCCCCCCC
>NZ_VDYZ01000315.1 GCF_007673095.1 Corynebacterium glyciniphilum AJ 3170 | reverse complement strand
CAACCACATCCTCCAACTCCGCTTCCACACATCCATCCCACCTCACTCCCAATCCCCCATACACCCCCCCCACTCCACCCCCAACCTCCACCATCACCCTCCCCACACCACCTCCACCCCCCTCAACACATACGACCCTCTCCCAACTCCCCCAACACCACCCAACCTCACCTCCACCCCCACCTCACTCACCCACTCCAGCCTCTCCTCAATCTTCTTCTCGCTCTCCACCACCCCCCACAACCCT
>NZ_VDYZ01000314.1 GCF_007673095.1 Corynebacterium glyciniphilum AJ 3170 | reverse complement strand
TCCCCCCTGCCCCCAAGCCCCCCCCCGAGAACGATAACACCCCCCCCCACAGCCCCCCCAACAACTCACCCCCCAACCACACACGACGCCACATGTCCCACCCCTTCCACATCCACCCCAACCACCTCCCCCTCATCCCCTCCTACACCCACCCCCTCCACCTCCACCCCCCCAACCTCCCCCTCGTCCTCCCCTCCCCTCACCCATTCCCCCTCCCCCTCACCCACCGTCTCCTCACCCTCTAACC
>NZ_VDYZ01000313.1 GCF_007673095.1 Corynebacterium glyciniphilum AJ 3170 | reverse complement strand
CCCACACACACTCTCACCCTCCTCATACTACATCACTCCCCCTACCCACCCAGCATCCCTCCACAATCACACACTTCACCCTCCAAACTCACCCACCTTCCTCACCCTTCCCGCGTTCTCCTCCCCTCCACCCTCCCTCACCAACTCCCTTTCCCCATCCACCACCACCCCCTCGCCCCACACCACCCACCCTTCATGCCGGCGGAGACCCAGCAACTCCCAGTCGACATCCTCCCGACCCTCAACA
>NZ_VDYZ01000312.1 GCF_007673095.1 Corynebacterium glyciniphilum AJ 3170 | reverse complement strand
CCAACCTCCTCCCCACCTCCCTCACCCCCCACATCCTCACCAACCCTCTCCACCACAACCACACAGCCCACGCCTTCCTCCTCCACCGCTTCCCCCCCACCCTCCACCACCCCCCACCACCCCGTCCACCCCCCCAACTTCCTCCTCCATCAGCCAGACGACCTCCACTCCCCTCCTCTCCCCGATCCGCACACACTCCCCCCACGCCTCCTCCGCCTCCCGGAACGGCACCCCCTGCCGCACCATCC
>NZ_VDYZ01000311.1 GCF_007673095.1 Corynebacterium glyciniphilum AJ 3170 | reverse complement strand
ACCCGCCCCTAGTCCCCCTCAACCCCCCTACCCCCCCCCCGCCCCACCAACCCATCCTCCTCCACTCGCACCACCCCCCTCACGTACCCACCTCCTTCCCCGATCACAACCAGCTTCCACGCCACCCCACACAACCCCTTCAATTCCCCCTCTATCACCCCCCCTCCCACCTACTTCCCCTTCCACGTCTTCAACACTTCCTTCTTGCCCTCGCTCATCCCCACCCCTCCCTGCTCCTCCACTTCCCC
>NZ_VDYZ01000310.1 GCF_007673095.1 Corynebacterium glyciniphilum AJ 3170 | reverse complement strand
CCCCGCCCACCACGACCCCCATCCATCACCCCACCGCATTCCTCCCCCATGCCACCCACCCACTCATCATCTCTCATCCCATTCCCCACCTTCCCCTCATCCTCCAACCTCACCCAATTATCCCTTCAACCATTCTTTCCCAACCCCTCCATCCTCTCCCATCATTCCCTTTCCCATCTTCTTCCTTCAAACCGTAGTACACTCTACCGGCCAAATATTCATTATATTCTTCCCTTCCCTTTGTCAAC
>NZ_VDYZ01000030.1 GCF_007673095.1 Corynebacterium glyciniphilum AJ 3170 | reverse complement strand
GATCTCGGCGGAGATGTGCGGCTCGAGGGCGTCGTAGTCGTAGGGGAGGTCGGGAAGCTCGTACACAGCCATGGATGGTGCTCCTTACTCGTCGTTGTGGTGACCATCGGTGACGGTCTGCCGACGAGACTAATACCTCAAGTGCACTTGAGGTCAAGGGGCATGCGGAGCTGGCCTGTGGTGCGTCACGAGAGCCGACGCGCGCCTTGACCCGTCTCACCCAGGGCATCCTGAGGATTGAGCAGCGCACAGGCCTTCAACGACAGGCAACCACAGCCGATACAGCTGGTCAGTTCGCTTTCAAGTCGCTCGATACCGCGCCGACGTTCCTCGAGCTCCCGTTTCCACCGTCGTGAGGCCACCTGCCACTCCTTGTGGGTCGGGGCCCGGTCGAGTGGCACGGTGCTGAAAGCGTCCTGCACACTCTTCAGTGGGATGCCGAGATTCTTCGCGACACTGATCAGGGAGATCCGCCGTAGCATGTGCCGTGCGTAGAGACGGTGGTTGCCGGAGGTGCGTACTGAGGCGATGAGGCCCAGATCCTCGTAGTAGCGCAGCGCGGAGACTGCGGCGCCGGTCCGTCGGCTGGTCTCGCCGATACTCAGCAGTTCATCGGCGCTGCCACGAGTCTCATTGTCATGGGTGTGCGACGTCAACGGTGTTGTCAACTCCTGCCGGTGTCGTGGAACCTCAACATCACTTGAGGTTCTTGTTCTTCACCGGAGCCTACGCCGTCATCCCGGGAAGATGAGTCGGAAGCTCCTGTTACTATCCCCGAATGGCATGGTTGCTGATCTTCGCCGCCCTTGTGGTCCTGCTTGTCAGCGGGGCCGTAATTCCGCGCCGCGCCGAGTACCGGGGAGAGGCTGGCGCACCAGGGTTTCCGTGGTTCTGGATCGTCTTTCCGCTGACGGCACTGGCCGTCGCTCTGGCGATCGGAGCATGGTTGCCTGGGTCTGCCTCTGGTGTCGCGAACTTCGGTTGGACGATGTACGCGCCTCTGGCAGACGCCGATGAGAACTCGACCACCACGTTCCTCTCGGACGAGGCAGCGTGGCATCTGCTTAGGGGGCAGTGGGCCAGAATCGGATATCCACTGCTCGCGGTTGTGGGCCTCGCGTTGATGTCATGGGTCTGGAGGAGGCGTCAGATATGAGCTGGGCTATGGGGTGGGTTTTCCTTGCATCCGTCCTGATTGTTGCGGTGACCGGCGCGATTGTTATCCCCCGTCGGTCACGAGGACGACATCGCGGTTTCCCGTGGTTCTGGGTCGTGTTCCCTCTGGCTGTACTGGGCCTGATATCGACACTCGGAATGATCCTCGGGGAATTCACATCGACGATCTATACGTCCCACGACGACCCTGTGGGATTGTCGATGCCGTATCCCGCGACTGGCGGATTCCCGGGAGTACAGTTCCTGTCTACCGAGCAATTCCATCAGATGTTCGGGCCGCTTCCGTATGCGGTCTACATCTGGTTCTTTCCGGTTCTCGGAGTCATCTTCACCGTTGCGTCCGTGG
This sequence comes from Corynebacterium glyciniphilum AJ 3170, assembly GCF_007673095.1. Classification (GTDB taxonomy): domain Bacteria; phylum Actinomycetota; class Actinomycetes; order Mycobacteriales; family Mycobacteriaceae; genus Corynebacterium. The sequence continues at coordinate 11,957 of NZ_VDYZ01000030.1, read as the reverse complement.
TGGCGTGAGGAAGGGGCGGATATAGCCGTGGTGTTCGGGAGCGGAAAGCTCAAGATGAGGCCGTTCTGCAATTCGCACCGGGTTTTCGGAAGCTCCTGTTACTATCCCCGAATGACATGGTTGTTGATCTTTGCCGCTCTCGTGGTCCTGCTTGTGAGTCTGGCAGTGTTTCCGCGGCGGTCCGAGTACCGGGGAGAATCTGGTGGACAGGGCTTCCCGTGGTTCTGGCTCGTCTTTCCGTTGACGGCTCTGCTCATCGCCCTGGCGTTCGCGGCGTGGTTGCCGGGGAGCCCGGCGAACGGGTTTGCCGACTTCGGGTGGGGAACGTCGGCCCCGTACGTTGCGGAGGGCGACTCCTGTGGCTGGTCCCTTCTTTCGGATGAGGCGGCGAAACACCTAATGATGGGACCGTGGTCGCGAGTAGTCTATCCGCTGCTCGCGGTCCTGGGTGTCCTGCTCAGCGCGCGGGCCTGGAAGAAGAGGCTGATATGAGCTGGGCCCTTGTCGCCGCGGTCCTGCTGGTCGCGGTGGTTGGAGTTGTCGTCCTACGTCGACGCCGGCCACAGAGGTCAGCCGGGTTCCCGTGGTTCTGGGTCACGTTCCCGGTGGCGGTGTTGGCACTGGTCAGCGCCCTCGGTTCGTTCCTTTCCCGCTATGCCGGGGTGGACATACCGGAGGACGACATCGTGGGGCTCTCACAGCAGTACCCCGACTTCAACGAGACGGTGCAGTTCCTCTCCAATGAGCAGTTCCGGGCCATGGCAGGACCGGTCGATGCGACGGTATACCTCTGGTTCTTCCCGGTTCTCGGAGTCATCTGCACAATTGCGTCCGTGGTGGCCTGGAGGAAGGGGCGGATGTAGGACTCCTACTACGCCGCGCACTGTCCCGACGGGACGGGCGGCGCATTCGCAGCAAACGACGGTGTGGCGCGTTCCAGGGCGTCCACCGTGACGGCGTAGCCGGTGGAGGGGGTGGTTTCGTCGCGGGCGAAGACGACACCGGCGACCTCGCCTGCCGGAGTGAGGAAGGGGCCGCCCGAATTGCCTGGGGCAACATCTGTCTGCAGCCGGAGAACGGAGCGGACAGACGGCGGGACTCCGGCCCCTCCGCCACCGAACTGTGTCGGACCTGCGGTGACCACACGGGCATTCACCGACTGGAACGGTCCGCCACCAGGGTAGCCCTGGACAACACCCACATCGCCGGGAGCCACGCCGTCGTGGATGGACAGGGGACGGGCGTCGAGGTCGGCCGCGATGACGGCGATGTCGTCGTCCTCGTTGAAGTACACCACGCGCCCGTCGGCGGCCTGGCCGTCCTGCAGGGTGACCACCGGTGCATCGACACCGGCGACGACATGGGCATTGGTGACCACCCGGTTGTCCGCGACGATGAATCCGGAGCCGGTCGGCATCATCCTGCACGCCGAGGCGATACCGGAGATTCGGGCGACCGACTCGGAGGCGGTCACCAGCGCCGGCGATTCCGTATCGGCATCGGGGAGCGGGGCCTCCGGGGACGCCGGGCCTCGTTCCGGTGGCGGTGTCGGCACCGACGTCCCGGGGATGGACGGGAGGAACGTCTCGTCGAACAAGGCGGCCCGAACCTCGTCACCGGCCTGTCTCAACCGGTCAGGAAGAAGATCGTCGACCGCCCGCAGCGTGGCTGACGAGGACACCGCAGGTGACAGCCCAGGAATGCCCGCTGAGGCAACGCCGGTTCCGACAAGGGACAGCGCGACAGCTGCCACCATGGTCGACACGACCCCACCCATGATTCGCTCCGGTACCCGGAGCTTCAGCCGGTCGGCGCCGTGGCGGACCAACGAACCGAGTGACGAGCCGATGGCGGAACCGACGAGCAGCAGGACGCCGATCGTCACGACGCCGGCCAGCCAGCGCCAGGAAGGATCGCTCACCACACCGGTCACCGCCGGCACAGCCCAGGGAACCAACAGGGCACCACCGATCAAGCCGACCAGCGAGCCGAGGGAGGAGAAGAACCCGGCCCGCAGCCCGGCGGCGAGAGAAAGGACCAGGATCGCTATGACGATGAGGTCGACCATCATCGGACGATCGCCTCACGTCTCGAGGAAGTGCACATCGGTATCAAGAATAGATTCTCGCCCTCCTGTATGGCAGTCACGGGTGGTAACCCCCACCGGAACGGAACCGCCGGGAACTCAGGGACGCCGGCGGAGATCCGCACGTTCACGGCGTAGCAGGAGCGCCAGAGGAATGAAGTACAGCGCCGCGACGATAGTGCCGACCGCAACGGGACCGCCGGCACCGAGGGAGGTGGCCAGCGTCATGCCGGCTATCCAGGAGCCGACGGCCGTTCCGAAGTTGAACGACGCTGTCGCCATCGCCGACGCCAGGGTCGGGGCCTTGTCCGCGTAGCGCACGGCCATACCGATGAGCACCGGATTAGTCGACATGCCGAACAACCCGAGCAGAACGACCAGAACGACGGTCACGGCAGCGTTGTGCGAGAAAAGAAGTAACCCGGCGAGGACGAGGAAGGTCGCAGTTGCGGAAAAGAACAGGACAACGAACGGACGGCGTGCACCGAGACTGCCTCCGAGGTTCGAACCGATGAAGGCACCGACACCATAGCCTGCGAGTACCAGCGGAACCGCAGAGGCGGCCAGACCACTGTTGTCCGTCAACAGAGGAGAGATGAAGCTGTAGACCGCCAGTGAGGACCCACAGACCACTGCGCAGCCGGCGAGGACGAGCCAGACACGACCGTCGAGCAGGCTGCGGAGCTCGGCTCGCAGGGACGGAGCCGGGGCGTCCTCGGGGTCCGCAGGAACCTGCCGGAAGATGATCAGTGCACCAAGGACAGCCAACACGGCGAGCGCCCAGAAGGGACCCCTCCAGCCGATGGTCTGGCCGGCGAATGCTCCCAACGGAACACCGACGACATTGGCGAGCATGCCCCCTCCGAGCACGATCCCCAGGGCTTTGGACGCGAGGGACGGGCCGGCGGCCTGTGCTCCGACGACGGCAGCGACGGCCCAGAAAGCTCCGGTGGCGAGTGCGGTGAGGAATCGGGCCGCCAGAATCACCGGGAGGATGGACGTGACCGCCACAATGACGTGGCCGACGGCGAAGGCGAGAAGCGCCAGCGTCAGTGTGACCTTACGGGGCAAGCGGAGGGTGAGTGCGGCCATGGCTGGGGTACCGACAATCATCCCGACCGCGAAGACGGTGATCATCAGGCCAGTATCGGAGACCGACACGGAGAGGTCTTCGGCGATCTCCGGGAGAATACCGGCGACGATGAATTCTGTGGTGCCCATGAGGAACACGCCTGCTGCCAGAACGTACGTGACGAATGGCAGACGGTTTCCGGTGTGCGATTGTGGGGTGGAACTGGACATGCGGTCGGGAAAGGCTTTCTGTCGGTGGATGAAAAGACTGAGCGCCGATGTGGCCGCCGGGGGCGGACATCAACCAACGCACATGTCACCATGTTCCGCGTCCGACGGGGAGTCCGTGCTGATGGTGGTACTGCGAGAGTCTCCCAGCGTTGAGGTGGCTGACCGTACGCTGGTGACAATAGATGCTGATCAGCATCTATCCGCGAGTTTCCACAATGAACGTGAAAGGATGTCACATGTCTACACTTGCCATCGTCGGAGCGGGTCAGGGGCTCGGTGCGTCAGTTGCCAAGCGCTTCGGACGCGAAGGCTTCTCCGTCGCGCTCATCGCCCGCCGTCCCGAGAACGTTGATCGGCTCGCAGAAGAACTGGCAGCGGAGGGAATCGATGCCAGAGGCTATTCTGCGGACGTCAGCGACAGGGACGCTCTCACCCTGGCGTTGCAGGCCGCAGCGGCGGACCTCGGCACCATCGAGGTGCTCCAGTACAGCCCGGTCCCGGACAAGCGGTACCTCAAAGATGTCCTGGACACCACGGTCGATGACCTTACGTCCGCTGTCACCTTCTCCCTGCTCGGAGCTGCCGCAGCAGTGCACGAAGTGCTTGACGGCATGACTGACCTGGGTAAGGGGACCGTTCTCCTCGTCAACGGCAACAGTGCGGCGACACCCAACCGCGCTGTGGCCGGGACGTCGGCCGCGTTCGCCGCTGAGTCCGCGTACGGGTTGATGCTGCACGAGGCTCTGGTGGAGAAGAACGTCCATGTGGGCCAGCTGATCATTCCAGGTGCCATCGGCGGTGGAGATCCACTGTATGAGCCGGACGCGCTGGCGGAGCGCCTGTGGACGATCCACCGGACTCCCGGAGAGTTCCGCACCACTGTGACCGGTGACGGGGAGGGCACGTCATGAGGGCTGCCGAGCCTCCGTACCGCCGTCGGTCGGTTGTTGTCGGGGCTTTAGCCGCGCTCCTTGCCGCCGGGTGCTCGTCGGAGGGCGCTGACGACCGGCCGGTGGAGAGCACCGCACCGGCCTTGTCGGGAGCTCCCACTACAGCGGATGCAGGGGAAGCCACCGAGGCCAGCTTCACAGACCCGGAGGTTGTCGCAGAGGGACTCGGCGCCCCATGGTCCCTGGCATTCACCGATGAGGGCATCCCGTTGGTTTCTGAGCGGGACAGCGCACGCATCCTTGAGCTGGATGCGGCAGGTGAACCACGGGAGGTCGCTGTTGTCGAGGATGCAGCCCCTCGTGGGGAAGGTGGCCTGTTGGGCATGGCCGTTCACGAGGGCTACCTCTACGTCTACTACACCACCGACGACGACAACCGGATCAGCCGGTTCGAGCTCAGTGGTCAGGCCGGAGCACTGGAGCTGGGCGAGGCGGAAACCATTCTCGACGGACTACCTGCTGCCGGTTACCATAACGGCGGCCGTATAGCCTTCGGACCCGACGGGATGCTCTATGCGACAGTGGGTGACGCGGGAACCACCGCACGCGCCCAGGACCTCGACTCGCTGTCCGGGAAAATCCTTCGTATGGAGCCGGACGGGAGTGTACCCGGGGATAATCCGTTCGAGGATTCGCTTGTGTACAGCTATGGACACCGGAACCCCCAGGGGATTGGTTGGGGTCCAGACGGGACCATGTATGCCAGTGAGTTCGGGCAGGACACCTGGGATGAGCTCAATCTGATCGAACCCGGGGAGAATTACGGCTGGCCTGATACCGAGGGCATCACCGGAGAGGACGAATTCACCGACCCGGTGCAGCAGTGGGAGCCAGCCGAGGCGAGTCCCAGCGGGATGACGGTCACCGGCGATGCGGTATACATCGCCAATCTCCGCGGCGAGCGGATCATCGAGGTGCCGCTGGACGACATGACCATCTCGAATGAACACCTTGTGGGAGAACACGGTCGGTTACGCGACGTGGTCACAGCCCCCGACGGCAGTCTCTGGATCCTGACGAACAACACGGACGGACGTGGTGAGCCGGGGCCGGGTGACGACCGGATCCTCCGTATCACTCCGCCAGACTGATCGTCACTTCCAGGCTGTCGCGAGTCGAGGAAAGGAAGCTGACGTCCCCGGTGAATTGCCCGAGACGGGCAATACCCGGGAACGGGGAAACATCGGCATAGTAGAAGACGATCGATCCGGTGGGGGAGTAGTACCCGATATCGCCTGGGGACGCGCCGGCGGATGCGGGCATCCCGGACATCGGGAGTTTCTTCGGGGCGTCAGCGAGGACTTCCTGTCCGCCGAAATCCCGGAATGTGAGGGTGACCGGGAGTTCATTCTTCAAAGCGTCGGCGCACGGGTTGTCCCGCAGTTCTGCGGCGTACTCATTGCCGTCGATGGTGATCAACAGTCGGCGACAGTTCATGCCGTCACTCCTCCGTCCACCGGTAGTGCGGCACCTGTGACGAAGCTGGCAGCATCGCTGCACAACCAGACTGCTGCGGCAGCGATCTCTTCGGCCTGACCGAGTCGTCGGAGAGGCACACCCTTGACGACGGCGTCGGTGTCGAGTTCGCCGCCGGTCGTCATCCGGTCGACCATGGGGGTGGCAACAGTGCCCGGGCACACGGCGTTGACCCGAACGTTGTGGGGGCCGTACTGGATCGCGACGCTCTTCGTCTGCCCGATGACGCCGTGTTTGGTGGCATGGTAGGTGGCGCGTCCGTCGCCACCGACGAGCCCGCCGAGTGACGAGCAGTTGACGATGGCACCCGACCCCTGCTCGCGCATCTGCTGGAGTTCATATTTCATGGAGGCCCAGACGCCGCGGAGGTTCACCGCGACAATCCTGTCGAAGCTGTCTGCATCTTCGTCGGCAGAATCGACCGGAGGCAGCATGATCCCGGCGTTGTTGAACGCCATATCCAGCCGTCCGAATGCTTCAACCGTCGCGTTGACCGCGTTCTTCACCTCGATTTCGTCCGTGACGTCACATGTAAGTGCGAGAGCCTTCTGCCCGGTGGCCTCGATCTCGGCGACCACACGGCCGGCTGCGTCAGCATTCTGGTCAACTACGCTGACTGCGGCGCCGGCAGCGGCGAATGCACGGGCGGCAGCCGCGCCAATGCCGCTACCGGCCCCGGTAATGAAGGCGACGTGGCCGTTGAAATCGTAGGTGAGAGGTTTTCTGGTGCTGTTCATGGGTTGGTTTCCTCTCTGGAGGTCAGAAACCGACGGTCTGGCCGCCGTCCACGACCATTGCATGCCCGATGGTGAAACCGCCGAGGTCGGAACACAGCCACAGGATCGCTGAGGCGATCTCCTCGGGTCTACCCATTCGTCCGACAGGTTCCTGGGCAATGACACGTTCCCGGCCTTCTGGCGTGCCGCCGGAGAAACGACCCATCATCGGCGTCTCGATGATGCCGGGGCAGACGGCGTTGATACGGATACCACGATCGGCGTACTCCAGCGCGGCGGACTTCGTCATCCCGATCACCCCGTGTTTCGCGGCCGCATAGGTGGCCTGCTCGCGGATGCCGACGACACCTGCTCCCGAGGAGAGGTTGACGATGGCGCCACCGTGTTCAAGCATGGCCGGGATCTCATGCTTCATCGACAGGAAGATTCCCTTTAAGTCGATACCGGTGATCCGGTCCCAGTCGGCTTCCGACGTCTCATGCAGTGGCGTGGTGGGCTGTTCGACACCGGCGTTGTTCACGGCGATATCAAGCTGCCCCAGAGCCTCCACAGTCGAGGTGACGGCAGCGGCGACAGATTCACTGTCAGCGACATCGCAGACCACGGTGTGCGACCGCCGCCCGAGGTCCCTCACACGCTTCGCGGTCTCCTGCACTGCGTTTCCGTCCGTGTCGGCGAGGGAGACGTCGGCACCTGCAGCAGCGAAAGCTTCAGCCGTGGCACGACCGATGCCGGCACCGGCACCGGTGACAAACGCGACCTTACCGTCGAAAGATCTCGTCTCGGTCATAGTGTCAGCATCACCTTCGTGGCGCGCCGCTCCGCCATGGCGGCGTAGCCTTCGGCGGCGTCATCCAGCGGCAGGGTGAGGTCGAACACCCTGCCCGGGTTGATCTCGCGGTCCCAGATCTTCTGGATGAGCTCAGGCAGGTAGCGGCGGACCGGGGCAGGGCCGCCGTGCAGGTGGACCTCGGCGAAGAAGACTTCATCCATCGGCAGTGCGACTCCCTCGTGGGCGACGCCGACGAAACCGATGTGGCCACCCGCACGGGAGGAGTGGATGGCCTGCATGAAGGATTCCTGGGTCCCCACCGCCTCGATCACGCTGTGTGCGCCGAGACCGTCGGTGAGTTCCCGGATTCTGGCGACGCCGGCCTCACCCCGCTCCTCGACGATGTCAGTGGCCCCGAACTCGCGGGCCAACGCCTGACGGTCGCTGTGCCGGGACATCGCGATGATCCGTTCGGCTCCCATCTCCTTGGCGGCGAGGACGCCCATCAGACCGACAGCGCCGTCGCCGACGACGGCGACGGTCTTGCCGGGGCCGACCTCGGCAGCGTCCGCTGCGAACCAGCCCGTCCCGAGGACGTCTGACGCTGCCAGGAGTGACGGCACGAGATCGTCCTGCGGCGTGCCGGGGGTCGCGACGAGTGTGCCGTCGGCGAAGGGGATACGCGCCTTCTGCGCCTGGGTTCCGATACCGGCGTGGACGAATTCGGCGTGGACACATTTCGACGGGTACCCGGATCGGCAGATTTCGCATTCACCGCAGGAGATGACGAAAGAGCCGACCACGTAGTCACCGGGTTGCACGGTGCGGACCGCACTACCGGTCTCCTCGACCACGCCGACGTACTCGTGGCCCATGTGGAGGTGGTCGGCGGGTTCGACACCGCGGTAGGGCCACAGGTCGGAGCCGCAGATGCAGGTGGCGGTGATTCGTATGACGGCATCCGTGGGCTCGATGATCTGCGGGTCTTCGCGGTCGCCGACGCGGATCTGCCCGGGGGCGTCCATGATGACTGCACGCATGGGATGTTCCTTCCGTAGGAGGTGACTATGTCATTCCACCGTCCATTGTCGCCGTCGACCGCGGCGACGGGGAGTCCCTCCTGAGGGAGGTACCGGCGGTACCTCCCTCGCCGCCATGCCACGTTCTATCGTGGGCGTATGGACAACAGGGCTGACGTCAGGGAATTTCTCACCACCAGGCGTGCCAAGATCAGCCCCGGCGATGTCGGTCTGCCGGAGGGCAGCAACCGGCGTGTACCGGGTCTGCGCCGCAGCGAGGTGGCGACACTGGCGGGTGTGAGTGTGGAGTACTACACCAAGCTGGAGCGTGGTGCGGTCGCCGGGGCGTCTCCCGAGGTCCTGGACAACCTGGCCAGGGCACTCCGCCTGGACGACGCCGAGCGGGCGCACCTGTTCGACCTCGCCAACGCGGCCAGCCCCGTGGCACGTCCGCCGAGGAAACGGAACGGGGCAACCTGGGCCCCGTCCCCGGGACTGAAGTGGGCGCTGGAGGCAGTCACCGCCGGACCGGCCTTCGTCCGCAACGGCAGAATGGACCTGTTGGCGACGAACACACTGGCCAGGGCATTCTACACGGAGCTCTACGACATGCCGGGACGTGCACCCGGGCCGCCGAACATCGCCAGACACGCCTTCCTCGACGACCGTGCGTTGAACTTCTACCCGGACTGGGACGGGTTCGCAGACATCACAGTGGCGATCCTGCGTACCGAAGCTGCACGCGACCCCCACAACAAGTCCCTGCATGACCTCGTCGGTGAACTGTGCACCCGCAGCGACGAATTCCGGACCAGGTGGGGAGCGCACAATGTTCGGCACCACGGCAGCGGATTCAAGTCATTCAACCACCCGGAGGTCGGAGAGATGACCCTCGCCTACGAAGGTATGCAGATGGAGGAGGAGCGTGGCCTCACGTGGACGATCTACGCGGCAGAGCCAGGGTCTCCATCAGAGGACGCGATGAAACTGCTGGCTTCCCTGGCTGCTGATGGTGCATACGAGGCACACTGCGATAGAAGTACCTACCCTGGGTCTCAGCGCACACCATGAACCACAATGGACGGGAGACACAGTGTTCACAGGCGTACTGATCGAGAACGGCGAAGACAACAAGGACTACCGCGCAACGCTCCAGGAGCTGGATGAACAGCAGCTCCCCGACGGCGACGTGACGGTGCGCGTCAGCCATTCCGGGATGAACTACAAGGACGCCCTGGCCATCACCGGCAGCGGCACAATCGTCCGCAGTTTCCCCATGGTCCCCGGTATCGACCTCGCAGGCGAGGTGGAGCACAGTGACAACCCGGACTACCAGGTAGGGGACAAGGTGCTCCTCAACGGCTGGGGTGTCGGCGAGAAACACTGGGGAGGCATGGCACAGAAAGCGCGGGTGAACGGTGACTGGCTGGTGCCTCTGCCGGAGAACTTCACCCCGGCGCAGGCGATGTCGATCGGCACGGCCGGATACACCGCGATGCTCTGCGTCATGGCACTGGAGCGCCACGGCGTGACGCCCGAGCAGGGGGAGATCGCCGTCACCGGTGCTTCCGGCGGGGTCGGCAGCGTGGCTGTCACCCTGCTCGCCAAGCTCGGGTACACCGTGGTGGCGGTCACCGGACGCCCGGAGGAAAACCGGTACCTGGAGGACCTCGGGGCCACTGAGATCCTCGACCGGTCCGGATTCGCTGACGCCGGTAAACCTCTGCAGAAAGCGAGGTGGGCAGGTGCCGTCGATGTGGCGGGCAGTCACACGCTGGCGAACGTCCTGGCGGGGACGAAGTACCGCGGTGTCGTGACCGCCTGCGGGCTGGCCGCGGGCATGGACCTGCCTGCCTCGGTCGCGCCGTTCATCCTGCGGGGCGTCACACTCGCCGGGATCGACAGCGTGATGTGTCCCCGCGAGGACCGGCTGGAGGCGTGGCGTCGCCTCGGCGAGGACCTTGACCCGGCCAAGCTCGACATGATCACCGCCGAGGTCGGTCTGGACGAGGCCGTTCCCACCGCACAGAAGCTCCTCGACGGCAATGTGCGCGGGCGCGTCGTCGTCGACGTCAACTGGTTCTGACCCCTGAGTGGATCTCGTCTGAGTTGATCTCGTCGAGGGGGACCCGCGCCCGGTCGCGGAAGAGCACCAGCATCGGGATACCGGCCAGCAGGATGATGGCGACCGCATACCAGGCCGGTGCGTAGGGAGACCCGGTCACGTTCATCAACCAGGTCGCCACGAAGGGGGACAGGCCGCCGAAGAGGACGGTCGCGGTGTTGTAGCCGATCGCCATGCCGGAGAACCTGCCCACGGCAGTGAACTGTTCCGGAACGGCAGATGCCGCGACTGCGCTCCATCCGGCCGCGGGGACCGCCAGCAAGGCTCCGCCGAGCAGAGCGGTGGACCCCGCCTCGCCGCCGAGCAGCATGTAGGCGGGGATCGTCGTCGCCAGGATGACGATCCCGAGCAGGATGAAGACCGGACGCCGACCGAACCGGTCGGAGGCCACGCCGGCAAACGGGGTGACCACGATGGCGACGACGGCGGCGACGGTACCGAGCCACAGGGACGTCGAGCTGTCGATCGACGCCGCGGTCTCCAGGTACGTCGGAACATTGGTGATGTTCAGGAAGTACGCTGCAGACCCCACGGAGGAGACCAGGAACGCGACCAGGACGGCACGCGGGTGCGAGCGCAGCACTGTGACCAGAGGTGACCGTTCGGTATTCTCCGCGGTGTCCTTGACCTCGGTGAAGGTCTCGGTTTCATCCATCAACCGGCGTAGTGGCACCATGGCCGCGGCGAGGAGGGCACCGACCAGGAAGAGTACCCGCCAGCCCCATGCGTCGAGGTCTTCCGGGCTGAGGTACCTGGCCATCAGATACCCGCCGCCGACCGCCAACAGGGAACCGACCTCGGAGTTCGCGGCCGCCCAGCTGGCGGCCAGACCCCGGCGCCCGTCGCGGGCGGACTCCACCAGGTACACCATGATGCCGGTGTACTCTGCGCCGACGGCAAAGCCGGCCACACAGCGCAACACCAGCACACCGACGCCGCCCCAGATGCCGATGGTGTCGAAGCCCGGCATCACCGCGATGCCCAGCAGGGCCACCGCCATCAATGACGCGGACACGATGAGCGAGGACTTGCGTCCGATCCGGTCACCCAGGTGGCCGAACACCATCGCACCCAGCGGGCGGAAGATGAATCCTGCGGCGCCGAGCGCAAGGGTCAACAGCAGTGATCCGTCATCACCGTTGAAGAACGTGTTGGCGAGACTCGCCGAGACGTAGAAGAAGATGGAGAAGTCGTACCACTCGACGATGGTCCCGAAGGCGGCGACGAGCATCGACTGGCGGCGTCGGGACGTGGGCACAGGGGGAAGGCCTTCCGGTCGGAGGGTGCAGGGGCTACAAGGGGATCGGGCAGCGCGTCGTGCCGACACTACGCCTAAGTGCTCGATGTGTGTCGGGCCTGTGTCGGTGGCCGGCTCTTCATACCTGGGTATGAGACAGAGGGGTGTCGTACGGTCCCCGGAGATCAGTCTGTGGGTCGATGTGGTGGCGCGTGTGTGCGGAGCATCATGGACAGCATGATCACAGTTGAGA
>NZ_VDYZ01000309.1 GCF_007673095.1 Corynebacterium glyciniphilum AJ 3170 | reverse complement strand
TACGCCTCGGTGCAGGTCGGGTGTATCCGGCAGTGGCTGAGGCGACTTTCGTAACAGGACCTAACCCGCTCCGCGTGGGTCGCGGCCCCGGACGAGTCCGTGACTGTACTCGACCCTCCGGCGCAACCCCCATGTCGAACTCACGTTCGATTTATTGTGTTTTTCCCGGTTTTCATGTCCGGCTGGTGCGATACAGTGTTCGTATCCAAGGAGGGGACACCATGACCAGCACCCACACCACCGAACCC
>NZ_VDYZ01000308.1 GCF_007673095.1 Corynebacterium glyciniphilum AJ 3170 | reverse complement strand
CTCCACCCACAACAACGCCAACAATCACCACTCCCCCCCTCCCTCCTCAACCACCTCAACACCCTCCACTACTCCCCCCTCCCCCCTCCCCCTTCTACCCGCCCACCTCCTTCTCACCCAACCTCCCCCCCCACACCTCCAATACCCCCCCCATATCTCTCCCCTTCTCCCTCTCCACCACTCCCACCAACATACCCAGCAACCCCTACACCGCCTTCCTCTACTCTCCCCCCCTCCTCCACAACTTCT
>NZ_VDYZ01000307.1 GCF_007673095.1 Corynebacterium glyciniphilum AJ 3170 | reverse complement strand
CGATGTGTGGGGTCGCATGGCGTTCGTCGTTGATGGGATGCTGGCGACGGGGGGGTGGGTGGTGGAGGGTGTGGGAGTGGTGGGGGAGGGGAAGATGGAGGTGTAGGGGAAGGAGTGGGGTGGGGGGCGGAAGATGGGTGAGGTGAAGATGTGGGTGGGGTTGGGGAGGGAGAGGGGAGAGGAGGAGTATGCGGTGTTCGAGAACTTGCTGTGAGGGGAGGTGCTGGTGGAGTTGGTGGAGAGGGAGGA
>NZ_VDYZ01000306.1 GCF_007673095.1 Corynebacterium glyciniphilum AJ 3170 | reverse complement strand
TCGAACTCCTCCAACTCCCACCACCCGACGTGCACCCCTCTGCTCTCGTACCCGCTACCCCTCCCCTCGTGCTCAACAAAACCCATCCAACTCTCTCCTTACACACCCCAACCACCCCACCCTCTCACCCTCACCCCCTCCCCTCCCCACTCCACCACCCCCCCCATCACCCCCTTCCCACCCAAACCCCCCATCCTCAGCCGTCTCCCCCCCTCAGCTACTCCCCCCAACCTTCCTCCACTCCTCATTT
>NZ_VDYZ01000305.1 GCF_007673095.1 Corynebacterium glyciniphilum AJ 3170 | reverse complement strand
CCCCTCTACCCCCACCTCAACAACCGCCACCAGCTGCTCACCCTCCTCCTCAGCGACCCCTACAACCACCTCCCTCACCCCCCTACACCCATGTCCCCTACCCACACTCCCCACATCACCCACCCCTCCCCATTCCTCACCTCCCTCCCACACCACCCCCACTTCCACCTCCACCTACTCCACCTTCCCCAAATCACCCTTCCCCACCATAACCTCCTCTACCCCCCAGCCCCCCCCCCCACTCCCCCCC
>NZ_VDYZ01000304.1 GCF_007673095.1 Corynebacterium glyciniphilum AJ 3170 | reverse complement strand
ATTGGCGGGTGATGAGGGTGAGGGGAGAGATGGGGAGTGAGATGGGGGAGGTGGGGAGAGGTTATGAGGGGGGGTTGGAGGAGATGTTGGTGGTGTGGGGGGAGGGGATGGGTGGGGAGGAGGTGGTGGATGTGGTTGGTCAGGAGTGGGGGGTGGTGGAGGGTGTGGAGGTTGGGGGAGTGGGGAGGTGGCGGGGGGGGGAGGAGGACGGGGTCGAGGAGGGAGAAGAGGTGAGGGTAGTGGTGGGGGTG
>NZ_VDYZ01000303.1 GCF_007673095.1 Corynebacterium glyciniphilum AJ 3170 | reverse complement strand
CTCATCCCCATCCCCGTCCCACTCCCCGTCCCCCTCTTCCTCTCCAACTACTCCCCCAACCCTGCCCTCCCCCCCCTCCCCTTCCCCTCCACCACCCCCCCCCTCACCTACTCCGACACCCCCTTCACCACCACCATCTCCCCCCCACCCACCTCCCCCACCATCTCCCTCTCCTCCCTCCACTCACCAGCCTCCACCATCAACCACTCCCCCTCTTCCCCCAACCTCTCCCCCTCCACGCTCATCCCCTC
>NZ_VDYZ01000302.1 GCF_007673095.1 Corynebacterium glyciniphilum AJ 3170 | reverse complement strand
CCCCCCCCCCTCCCCCTCCCCTCCCTCCCCCCCCCCTCCTTCACCCCCTCCACCTACCTCCTCCAGCGCCACCTCTCCTCCTCCTCCCCTCCACCTTCCACCCCCTTCCCCACTCCCACCACAACCTCCCCCCCGTCCCCCACCATCCCCACCTTCACCTCACCCATCTTCCCCATTTCCCCACCATCCATCTCCACCTCCATAACCTTCCCCCCCCCTGCCAACCACTCCACCTCACCCCTCACCCCCTC
>NZ_VDYZ01000301.1 GCF_007673095.1 Corynebacterium glyciniphilum AJ 3170 | reverse complement strand
GCCAACTCCGCCCCCCCCCCTTCCCCAACTCCTGCACCCTCCGCACCCTCCACTACTTCTCCCAGTACCACCCCCGCCCCTACCTCCCTCTCATCCCCCCCACCCCACTCCTACCACTCCCCCTCTTCCACAACACCACCTCCACCCCCCCAAGCCTCATCCCTCTCCTCTTCTCTTTCCCCATCTTCCCTACCCTGTTCCTCCTCATCCACTTCCTGCAGCTCCTGCAACGGCCCACCCCACTCCATCCC
>NZ_VDYZ01000300.1 GCF_007673095.1 Corynebacterium glyciniphilum AJ 3170 | reverse complement strand
ACCCCACAACCCATCCAGCTTCCCTCCTCCTCCTACACACCAGTCTCCTCTCCCACCCCATCCCCCCCACACCCCCCTCTCACCCCCCACCCCCACATCCAACACCCACCCCCCCCACCACCCTACCCCCTTACCCCCCTCCCCAGCCACCCTCCATCCCCCCAATACCACCCACCCTCCACCCCTCCCCTCCCCCACACCCACCACTCCCCTTCACCCCTCACATTAACCCTTTACACTTACAACCCCAAC
>NZ_VDYZ01000002.1 GCF_007673095.1 Corynebacterium glyciniphilum AJ 3170 | reverse complement strand
CTGCACGGTGGTGAACCGGTAGGCCTCAGTGTCCGGGATGCTGGCGGGGTCCGGGAGTTCACGGACCCGGGTTGCCAGGGCAGCCAGTTCACCACCGGTGGTGGCGGTCACCCACCCACTGCCCAGCACGTAGCACGGCTGGTCCGGGTGGGTCTGGTAGGCGTTGACGGTGACGGTCAACTGGTCGCGGTGCCCGCCGAGCAGGCGCAGGGCGACCTGTCCGCGGCAGTGCGACATCAACGGCACCGGCGGGGTCTGCGGGGCAACCTGGGTGTGCCTGTGGTGCTCAGCCTCTGCGTCGCGGGACTGGTCTGTCATCGTTTCCCGGCGGGTCTCCAGGGCCGCGGTGTTGATCGCTGACCAGAGTGCCTCGGCGGTGAGCTGACTGCCGCAGTCCAGGGTCAGTCGGGTGCCCCGGCGGGTCAGTGATACCGCTCCGGCCTCTGCGGTCTCGGTGGTCTCCACGATCAGTGGGGCCACTCGGCACAGCACTTCGTCGGTGACATCGGCCAGGGCGGTGTGGCAGGTGATGCCGGTGTTCTGGATCCAGTCGGTCACGCCCAGGGCGACAGCGGCATCGACGGCAGCGGCGGCGGGGGTGTCGAGGGTGTCGGGTATCTGTGTCGCGGTGGTTGTCAGGGCGCGGGTGTGTCGGTGGATCCGGGTCCAGATCGCATCCAGGTGATCGACCGAATAGCGCCCGTCGGTGCGCAACGAGTGGAACAGGTCGGGCATGCGTGTTGCCAGGTCGGCGGCGTGGGTGTAGCGGTGGGCTTCGCGTGGTGTTCTGCGTCGTACGGCCAGGGCGGTGGCCTGGCGGGTGTTGGCCGGGATGGTGGTCAGAAAGGCCACGAGGTCGAGTTCGGCGGTGTTGACGGCGATGGCGAAGCGGGTGGCCAGGGTGGTGTAGGTCTCGCCGGTGGTGAGTTCGGTGGTGTGGGTGCTGGTCATGGTGTCCCCTCCTTGGATACGAACACTGTATCGCACAGGGTGGACATCGAAGCTGGAAATAGGAACCGAATCGAACAAATGTTCGATCATGAAGTCTAGACGAGCTCCGCTGCCTGAGACAGAAGCTCCGGGAGGTTCTCGGGGAAGTACCGCACCTCCGTTTCACGGAGTTCCGTCACGCTCCACCACCGGGCCGTGACCATCGCGGCCCTCTCCAGCTCCGTCCACCCACCGGTACTCCACCGAGACGCCGGTGCACGGGCTGCGAAGAAGTGCTCGACCTGATGTCGGGCCACACCATGGTCGACGAAATCGAACTCCCTACGGTGGAACGGGCCGATGATCTCAAGCCCTTCCAGACCCGTCTCCTCACGGAGCTCCCGGACGGCAGCACCATGCAGCGCCTCGCCGTCCTCGCAACCCCCGCCGACCGTGAACCAGAACCGCACGGTGTCGGTGGCGTCGGAAAGATCCCGGCCCTCGAAGAGCAGGACACGGGACGACGGGTCGAGGAGCACCACCCGTGCCGCGGTGCGGACATGGTCAGCCATGACCGGGAAGACTACCCGGTCCCGCGACCGCCCACCAGCGCGTACAGGAACGGCAGCACCGAGATCACCATCATGGACGTACCGATGCCGAAGGCGATGCCACCGTCGGCACTGCCGCGGAGCACCGCACCGCCGATGACGAGTCCGACGAAGATGATCGCGGCGACGACGCGCACCGCCGCCCGTTCCAGACGTTTGAGCTGCCGCTCGACCTGCGGGGTGTTGACCGAGAGGTCGCCACTCTCGATCATGGTGATCGCATTGTCCAGGCGTCGGGGCAGGCGTCCGAGCACGCGGGCGGTGGTCACCGTCGTGGTGAGCGCACGGTGTGCCAGGTCCTTTGCCGAGGAACCTGCCCGTTCCCTGATCAGCCGCGCGGCGAAGGGCTCCACCGAATCCCAGATGTTGAACCTGGGGTCCAGCGTGGAACACAGTCCGGAGAGCATCGACACGGCCCGCATGATCAGCAGGAAGTTCTCCGGAAGCTGGAACGGCATCGAGCGGATGACGTCACGGAACCGTCTGGCGAAATCCTCGAACTCGCGGGGGTCGACATGTTGCAGGTCCATGACCCCCATCCCGCCGAAGCGGGCGAAGAGCTCCGTCATCGCCACCTGCAGTTCCGCGGTATCCGCGGTCGGGAGCAACACCCCCAGGTGTTTCATGGCGTCGACCATGCCCGGCCCGTCCTGCATCCCCACCGCGACCACCAGGTCCTGGAGCTGCGACTTGAGCTCGTCATCGACGGTGCCGGTCATCCCGAAATCGATGAAAGTCAGGCGGAACCCGTCGGTGCCACCGGTGTCGTCCGGTGTGACGAAGATATTTCCCGGGTGAGGGTCGGCATGGAAATGGCCGGTGTCGAAGAGCTGCGTGAACATCGACTCGGCGAGCCGTTCAGCGACCGCCGACGGGTCGATACCGACGGAGCGCAGGCCGTCGACATCACTGATCTTGATCGCCGTGACATCCTGCAGGGTCAGGACGCGTCGGGTGCTGCGCTCCCACACCACCGTCGGGGCGTCCACGAGCGGGGAGTCTGCCTGGAAACTTGTGCGGAAAGCATCTGCTTGCGCCCCTTCATGCAGGTAGTCGATCTCCTCGTAGCTGGTGCGGGCGAACTCCTCGACCAGAGCCGGTACGTCGGCCCGGGTGGCGATGAACCGGATCCGCGACAGCCATCCGGCGATGCGACGGAGGGCGGCCAGGTCAACCTCCACGATATCGGCGATACCCGGACGTTGGATCTTCACCACGACGTCGGTGAAGCCGACGTCCGCGGCGTCCTGCGCCCGCAACCGGGCCTTGTACGCCTGGCCCAGGGATGCCGCCGCCAACGGCTGCGGTGAGAACGCGTCGAACGCCCGCGTGAGCGGCATACCCAGGTCAGACTCGGCCAGCGCGATCATGGCGGCCGCATCCTCCGCCGGGACCTTGTCCTGCAGCTCGGCGAGTTCGTCGGTGACCGAGGACGGCAGAATGTCGATCCGGGTCGACATGAACTGGCCGACCTTGATCATCAGGCCACCGAGCCCGGTGGCCAGGACGCGGAAGCGGGCGGCCGCACGGACGAACCGGCGCTCCTGGCCGCGCTGGCTGAGCCTCCGCAGACCGAGACGTGGCAACATGATCTCGAAGCACCACATCTGCACCATCAACCGCAGGCCGAACGTGGTGATGCGCCGGTAACGGCGGCGAAGAGCTCTCCGGTCGGTCCGCCGGTCAGACTTCCGGGACACCGTCGGCACTGTCGGCACTGTCGGCACCGTTGCCCTCGGCGAGGATGCCGTAGATCTGACGGCGGGTCTCGTCGAGCAGGGCCGTGGCACGACGTCGCTGGTCCTCGGTGCCGCTGAGAGCGATCTGATGCACCGCCTGGCCGAGCTTCACCCCGGATTTCGGCAGTTCTCCACGGCCGTCGAAGAGACGGGTGAACGCGTCCCACGGTGCCGGGGCCGAGTCGTCCTCCGTGACCTCGTCGGCCTCGGCACGTCCTGCGTCGGTCAACGTGTACGTCCGACGGCCGTCGGACTCCTCCACGGTCGCCAAGCCTTCGTCGACGAGGAGCTGCAGCTCCGGGTAGACCTCCGCAGCCCCCGGCGGTTCATGGCCGTCCTGTGCGTCGTGACGGTCGGCGATCTCGCGGACGACCTGACCGCCGTGGCGGGGCCCGTCCGCGAGGACGCCGAGCACGGTCGCGTGCACACTCCGGCGGGGTCGGGACGTGCGGCGGCCCTGCTCCTGCGTCGTGGCCTGCGCAGGGAACGGCAGGTATCCGCGCACGTTCTCGAGCAGGTTCCACAGCGCCGCCGGATCCGGGGAGCCGTCGTATCGGTTCTGGTGAGAATATCCCATGTCAGCGCCTCCATGCGCATGGTGACGGATAGGTGGACCACACCAACGCTACCTGCGCTCGCTGTCCGGCACCTGGGAGCTGCCGGTGTGCAGACCCGGCGTTATCCTGAATGCCATGACGGACTCCCGCACCAACGGCCGCTACGCGCCGAGCCCCAGTGGTGACCTGCACCTCGGTAACCTGCGCACCGCCGTGCTCGCCGAAGCCTGGGCGCGTGCCACGGGACGCGGGTTCGTCCTGCGTATCGATGACATCGACGCGTCACGGTCCTCGGAGATCTCCGCCGACCGCCAGCTCGAGGACCTTGAGGCCGTCGGTGTCCACTGGGATGGGGCGGTGGCACGGCAGTCGGAGACCGTCGACCGGTACGACGTGGCACTGGAACGACTCCAGGAGGACGGTCTGGTCTACGAGTGCTACTGCTCCCGCAAGGACATCCGCGAGGCCGCACGCGCGCCGCACGTCGTCCCGGGGCACTATCCCGGAACCTGCCGTGACCTGGATGACGCCGACCGGGAACGGCGTCGGGACGCCCTCGCCGCCGAGGGGCGCGTCCCGTCCCTGCGGCTGCGTGCCCAGGTCAGCGAGTGGACGGTACGGGAGGCTTTCGCCGTCGAGGGCGGGTACTACACCGGCGATGTCGACGACATGGTGCTCAGGCGCGGCGGCCAGGGGGGTGCCGACGTAGGCTTCGCCTACAATCTCGCTGTCGTCGTCGATGACACGCTGGCCGGCGTCGACCAGGTCGTCCGGGGCGACGACCTGTTGAGTTCCGCGCCGCGGCAGGCCTACCTGGCGCACCTGCTGGACCTTCCCGAGGTGGAGTACGTGCACGTCCCCCTGGTGCTCGGACCGACCGGCGACCGGCTGGCGAAGCGGGACGGGGCGGTCACGCTGCGGGAGATGCCGGGGGACACGCTGGAGGAGAAGGGACGCGCTGCACGCGCATGGATTGACCGGTCGATCGGGGAGGACGTACTGCGCGATCCGGCGCTGTTGTCCCGTGAGCCGGTGGCGTGGGGATGACGAAAGGAAATATGGTCTCTCATATTCCACGAGTTCTGGCAGATGAATCACTGGTAGACGGTTTCAGTGATCTGGAACATCATGCGGTCCTCCGGGTGTTCCCTCTGCTGGAATCTGAAGACGGTACTTCAGATCTTCTGGAGTTCGGTAGGCCGTCGAAACAGCGGCCGGCGAGCGGGGAATGCGACAGGCATAGTGTCGGGACTATCCTCCGCATTCTGACTGAGGTGGTGCCGGGTCTGCGTACCTCGACTGACGTTACATTCGCTTTGTGGCCGGGGTACGCGGGTGAAGTCGGTGGCGTAGGGTCCGTATCCGTATTCGGCCATGACGCTCCCCTTCCTTTCGGGCGCTACGGAGGCCTGGCGATCAAACAGGCACCACTGAACTGGCTGACCGCTTTTAGCGTCGAGAACCCGGGTCGTCCCCACATGCCTGTCTACGTCTGGCCGAAGGACGGTTCTTTTCTGATCAGTTGCCCCATCTACTCCAACTCTCTCTTCATCAGTGGAGGGGAGCTACTTGCTGAAAAGCTGGGGGAATCTGCGTTGGACGTGATTCAGGTGGACAGGGGAGATCCGCTGAACTGCCGCGACGACCTGGACTGACCCCCGAGAACATGCAGCGTCAGCGTACCCCGCGCCGCTGGAACACGGGCGCGGCCTTCTTCGCCGCCGCTTTCTGCGCCACGCGGGTGTTCTCCGCGGCGAGTAGACGGAACTGACGCAGACGCTCCCGTAGGAAGGTGGTGTAGGGGCCGCGTGACCAGGTCTCGTCCACGAGCTTTTTGGTGTAGGCCACGGAGTCGGGGGAGCGCGTCGCGATAACGGCGGCGAGTTTTTCTGCCTCCTCGACCGGATTCTCCGAAACCTCGCTGGCCAGGCCGTACTCGACTGCAGTGCGACCGTCGAAGACCTCTCCGGTCATCGTCAGTTTCTTCAGGACGTCCGCCCGCAGCTGCTGCGGCAGGGTCTGCATGCCCGACATGTCCGGGACCAGACCCCACTTCGACTCGAGGATGCTCCACTGGGCGTCGGAGGTGGTGAACCGCCAGTCCGCGGCGAGTGCCAGCTGCAGGCCGCCACCGAAGCAGTGTCCGTGTACGGCAGCGATCACCGGCACGGGCAGGCGACGGAAACCCCAGCACGCTTCCTGGAACTGGTTCGTCCCGCGCCACGGACGGGACAGGAACGACGACACCATCGACGATGGTTTCTTCATCGCCGAGGCGAAGTCCAGGCCGGCGCTGAAGGAGCGGCCCTCCCCGGAGACGATCACCGCACGGATGGTGCGGTCCTTGCGGATGCTCCGGGTGATCGACACCAGTTCGTCGAGGATCTCGAGCGTGAGGGAGTTCAGCTTGTCCGGACGGTTGAGCCGGACATGGGCGATCCGTGTGGGACCGTCGGTGATGGTGAGGGTGGGAAGACCGGTCATGGAGCCAACGCTAGAGCACGGGACACGTCGGCGCGGGTGAATGGCCGTCAGGAGCGGGCGTCGTCCACCGCCGTGAAGTTCTCGTTGAGCTCGTCCACGGTCCACGGCACCGAGGCAACTGTGGGTTGACTCAGTGCCATGGCGGACGTCTGGTCAGGCAGGTAGGCAGCCCCGCTCCTGACCGCGGTGAGCTGGTCCCACCCCTTGAGGTCCGACGGATTGACCCCGATAGCCCACATCGCCAGGAAGTCGGTGTTCAACATGTCGATGTTCTCCTCGGCGATGAAGGCACGTGAGCCGTCCTGGCTGGCGGACCTGATCTCCTCGGGAACGCTCATACCCAGGTCACTCAGGAATGTGTTCGCCGGATCATTGTCGTCGGTGACCACGGCGAGCCCCTGCTCACTGATCTGTCCGAAAGCAGCGCTGGCGCCGTCGAGTCCGGGGTGGGCGTCCTTCGTCTCGGCGATCTTGTCGCCCACGGCCTGAATCAGGTCAGCGGCGTCGCCGGACCGGTCCAGGATCTCGCCGGCCAGCTCGGTGACCTCACGCCAGTCGTCCGACTGGGTGTTGTCCCCGACGACCGCGACGGTGGGCGCGATGGCGTTGAGCTTGTCGTAGGCGGCCTGGTCGGGAACGTAACTCACGAAAATGACGTCCGGGTCCTCCGCGGCGATGTCCTCGCTGTTGTCGCTCCGCCCGGTCGCATCTGCGGAGTAGGTCTCGACCCGTCCTGAATCGTTGGTCGCCCAGGGTTTGTCGTCGTCGTAGCCGTCGATCCGGTACTCGATGTCCACGGGACTGCCCAGGGCGCTGAAGGCGTCGGTCCATGCCGGCGAAAAGCTCACGACCTTCTCCGGGTTCCTCGGTACCTCGGTCGTGCCCATCGAGTGGGTGACGGTCACGGGGCCTGACGTGGTTGTCTCTGACGCTTCTGATCCGGAATCATCGTTGTCGGAGCAGGCGGTCAGGACGGTGGCTGCGAGGAAGATCGCGGCGGCGGCGGTGCCGCGTCGGCGGCGACTTTGTGTGGGGAAAGTTGTCATGGAAGCGAAGCCTATACTAAGTTGTGTGGTCTATGGAATCCCTCGAATCGGCCATCCGTGCGTCCGGGAAAGCCCGGACCCTGTTCAGTCCGGCTGTCACTGTGGCGGACAGGACCGAACTCTCGCTCGGATACACCCGAATCGCCCTCACCGGTGGTTCTCTTGCGGAGTACCGGGATTGTTGCCCGGCGGACGGACTTCCTGCGTGGGAGGTGACCCAACCGGTGTTGAGGGCACTTACTGTGCGCTCCTTTGAGGAAGACAGCCGGACCATCACCACGGACATTGCACGACACGACCACGGGGTACTGGCGCAATGGTTGCAGGAGGTTGTCCCGGGGGACGTCGTGAAATTCCGCCATGCGGTCTCCAGGGGCGGAGATGTACACGAACCGGCGTTGGCTGAACGTGTCAGTCTGGGGGAGTGACGGTGGATGCCCAGGGTGCAGAGGTCCGTCATCTGCCCATGTACGGTGCAGGTGAGCTGACATTTCCGGTCCGCGCCTTCGGGCGGGACGAAGTGCTTGACCGGGAGACGGCCTGGGCCGAACACTCGCATCCCACACATGAACTGGTCTGGCACGACATCGGCTCGGGAATGGTGCGTACCGGGCAGCGACTGTGGACGATCGCGGGGAGAGTCGCACTCTGGATCCCCGCCGGTGTTCCGCACTCGGGGCGCGCGCACGCCGGGGCCCGGCAACGGGCGGTCCACTTCACCGTCGATACCCCCGCTCTCGCCGACAGTCCGGTGACGGTGAAGCTGACGCCACTGCTCGCATTGCTGATTGACCGGCTGATGACCGATGAGCTGTCCGGGGGGTCTTACCGGCTCACTGAACGGATGATCCTGGACGTCATCTCCCCGTCCGTCCATCAGCTTGTCCTTGAGGTGCCGACGTCGCCACTGGTGGGGCCGATCGTCGACAGAATGAGATCCGATCCGCGTGATCAGACGACCCTCAGTGTGTGGGCTTCACGGCTGGGTGTGAGCACGAAGACGGTGACGCGTACCTTCGAGTCCGAAACGGGACTGGGGTTCAGCCGGTGGACTGCGATGGCCCGGGCCACTCACGCCGTTGCGATGCTGGGTGCGGGACTGGATATCGCCGAGGTGGCGGAGGGTGTGGGGTACCGGTCCACGAGCGCTTTCATCACGGCATTTCGCAGGACGACCGGGATGACCCCGGGGCAGTTCCGCGGTCACGCCGAGGGGCTGGCACTGACTGTTACGGGGGCTGCCCCGGTGCCGATGTCCGAATCGCGCAGTGGCATGTCCTGAATACGCGATTGCGGCCAGGGTACCCTCAAAGCTACTTTGAGCAGGCATGCCTTATTCGGGTGTGGCATCTCTGACGTTTCCCTTCCGCCGAAAGGTTCGACCCATGACCCGCACACCACTTCGCGGCACACCGCTTCGTACGCTGCTGATCTCCCTGCTTGCCGTCTTCGGACTCGTCCTGACCGCCTGCTCCTCCGACGACGGTGGAAGCGACGGCTCCGGTGGCGGCTCGGGTGACACGATCACCATCGAGCACGCATTCGGTACCACCGAGATCGACGGCACGCCGGAGCGCGTCGCCACGGTCCAGTTCGAGAACCAGGAAGTTCCCCTGGCACTCGGTGTGGTCCCGGTGGGCATGGCCAAGGCGAACTTCGGTGGCTCCGACGTCCTGCCCTGGGTGCAGGAGCAGCTCGACGAGCTCGGTGTCAGCGGCGACGACGAACCTGTGCTGTTCGACGAGTCCGACGGCATCGACTTCGAGGCGGTCTCCGACACCGCGCCGGACGTGATCCTCGCCGGGTACTCGGGTTTGAAGCAGGAGGACTACGACAAGCTCTCCGAGATCGCGCCTACGATCCCCTTCCCCAAGGACCAGGTCGCCTGGGGCACTCCGTGGCGCGAGAACATCGAGATCGAGTCGAAGGCCATCGGCAAGGAGGACGAGGGCAAGGACCTCATCGCCGACCTCGAGTCGCAGATCTCCGAGGTTGCCGACGCCCACTCGGAGATCAAGGGCAAGAAGACCATGTTCCTGACCCACGTGGAGATCGGCGACCTGAGCGAGGTCAGCTTCTACACCAGCCACGACACCCGACCGATGTTCTTCGAGGACCTGGGGATGGAGGCACCGGACTCCATCAAGAAGTTCTCCGAGGAGAACGACTCCTTCAGCGGCACCATCAGCACCGAACAGGCCGACGTCTTCGACGACGTCGACATCATCGTGACCTACGGTGACCAGGAGCTCCTCGACGCCATGAAGGACAACCCGGTGCTCGGACAGATCCCCGCCATCAAGAACGACGCCGTCGTCCTGCTGGAGAACGACGAACTCGGCACCGCAGCGATGCCCACCCCGTTGGGCATCCCCTACATCCTCGACGACTACGTCAAGGTGCTCTCCGACGCCGCCACCAAGAGCGAGAGCTGACACCGGCCCCCACAATGACGACGAGCACGACGACAAGCACCGCGGAGAGCCTGCGACGCTCAACGGCGATGCGCACCTTCTGGCTGCTCCTCGCCACCGTGGCCCTGGTGGTGGTCATGGCGGTCTCCACTGCGGTGGGATCGCGTAGCGTCGGTCTCGAGGACATCCTCGCCGCCTACACCGGCGCGGCGGACGGATTCGACCAGGCCGCCGTCGCCACCCGCATCCCACGCACCGTCCTGGCGGTCATCGCCGGAGCGGCACTCGGTGTCACCGGTGCAGTGATGCAGGGAGTCACCCGCAACCCGTTGGCCGACCCGGGGATCCTGGGCGTCAACACCGGTGCCGCGCTCGCCGTCGTCCTGGGGATGGCCTACCTCAGTCTCAGCACCCCGGGGGAGTTCATCTGGGTGGCCATGGCCGGGGCAGCGGTCACCGCTGTCGTCGTCTACGTCATCGGCTCACTCGGTCACGGTGGCGCCACGCCACTGAAACTCGCCCTCGCGGGGTCCGCCACGGCTGCGGCGTTGACCTCATTCATCAGTGCGATCATGCTGACCCGGACCGACCTCGTCGATGCGGCGCGGGACTGGCAGATCGGCGGTGTCGGTGGCGGGACCTGGGCGTCGATCCGGCTCGTCGCACCGTTCCTGGTGGTGGGGTTCCTGATCTGCCTGCTCTCGGCCCGTGGCCTGAACTCCCTCGCCCTCGGTGATGAACTCGCCGCAGGTCTGGGGGAACGGGTCGCGCGGACCCGTGCCGCGGCTGCTCTCGGCGCGGTCATCCTCTGCGGGGCGGTGACCGCGGTGACCGGCCCTATCGGCTTCGTCGGTCTCGTCGTCCCGCACGCCTGCCGGCTGCTCGTAGGGGTCGACCACCGCTGGCTGATCCCGTTCTCGGCGGTGACCGGTGCCCTCCTGCTCGTTGCCGCAGACGTGCTGGGGCGCATCGTCGCCCGTCCCTCCGAGCTGGAGGTCGGTATCCTCACCGCCCTGATCGGGGCACCGGTATTCATCGCCATCGTCCGACGTCAGAAGGTGCGTGCGCTGTGACCACTCCCTCCACTGTCGCGGCCGTCGCCGCCGAACGCCGGGGACGCCTCCGTCGCTGGTGGATCCTCGTCGGGGTCCTTTCCGTTCTTGTTGTCGCGATGTACCTGGTGTCCCTGTCCTACGGCCACACCGTCTACCCGTTGCAGGACGTGTGGCGTGTCGCCACCGGGGAGACGGTCCCCGGCGCCAGCTTCACCGTCGGACGGCTCCGCCTGCCCCGCGCATCCCTGGCGGTGGTCTGCGGCCTGGCCTTCGGGCTCGGCGGTGTGGTCTTCCAGACGATGTTGCGCAACCCTCTGGCCAGCCCCGACATCATCGGAATCAGCTCCGGTGCCTCGACGGCGGCCGTGTTCGCCATCCTGACCCTCTCGCTCAGCCAGGCAGGTGTGTCGGCCTTTGCGATTGCCGCCGGTCTCGGCGTGGCGGTCCTGGTGTTCGCCCTCGCCTGGAAAGGCGGGGTCGCCGGGACGCGCCTGATCCTGGTGGGTATCGGCGTGTCCGCGATCCTCACCAGTCTGACGAACTGGCAGTTGTCCACGGCGCAGAGCTGGGACACCCAGACCGCCATGCGTTGGCTCACGGGCAGCCTCAACAACGCCACCTGGGAGGACGTCCTTCTCGTTCTCGTCGCCCTCGTGGTCCTGGTGCCGGTGCTGCTGGCACAGTGGCGCAACCTCGCGATCACCCAGCTCGGCGACGAGACCGCCGGCGCACTCGGCGTCCGTGTCTCCGTGACCCGGCTGGTCCTGGTTGTCGCCGGCGTCGGGCTCATTGCCTTCGCCACCGCGGCGGCCGGACCGATCGCTTTCGTGGCCTTCCTCTCCGGACCGATCGCGGCACGCCTCGTCGGGCCGGGAACCAACCTGCTCATCCCGTCGGCCCTTGTCGGGGGCCTGCTGGTTCTCGTCGCCGACTTCGCCGGGCAGTGGGCGTTCGACGCACGCTACCCCGTCGGCGTCATCACCGGTGTCCTCGGCGCGCCCTACCTGATCTACCTCATCATCCGGACCAACCGGCGCAATGCCACTGGAGGTGCACTGTGACGACACACCACACGCTGACCGTCGACGACCTGACCCTGGGGTACGGCGACCGTACCGTGATCCGTGACATCGACCTCTCCGTCCTGCCGGGGAAGGTCACCGGCATCATCGGGGCGAACGCCTGCGGGAAGTCGACGTTGTTGAAGTCGATGTCACGCCTGCTGAAACCGGCTTCCGGGCACGTCCTGCTGGACGGAAAGGACGTGCACTCCCGTCCCGCCAAGGAACTCGCCCGGACGCTCGGCCTGCTGCCCCAGTCGCCGATCGCCCCGGAAGGCATCACCGTGGCGGACCTGGTGGGACGGGGACGGCACCCGCACCAGGGCATCATGTCGCGCTGGTCGGCCGCGGACGACGAGGCCGTCGCCTTCGCACTGGACACCACCGGGACCGCAGCCCTGGCGGACCGGGCCGTCGACGAACTGTCGGGTGGCCAACGACAGCGCGTGTGGATCGCCATGGCGCTCGCACAACAGACCGACCTGATGCTGCTGGACGAGCCGACGACCTTCCTGGACGTCGCTCACCAGGTCGAGGTACTCGATCTCCTCACCGACGTGAACGGCTCGGCCGGGATCACGATCGTCATGGTGCTGCACGACCTGAACCTCGCGGCGCGTTACTGCGACCAGGTCGTGATGATCGCCGACGGAGGAGTGGAGGCGGTGGGTGCGCCGTCCGAGATCTTCACCGAGGAACGGGTGGAGAAGGTCTTCGGGCTGCGCTCCCGAATCATCGAGGACCCCGTGTCAGGGACACCGCTCGTGCTACCCATCGGTCGTCACCGGGTGCTGTGAGCTGTGACGGACCGCCGTGAGCCGTCACAGACTATGATGGCTCCCAAGGAAGACACATGAAAACACATGTCGTGACGACGGGAACGGAAGGGTTGAGATGACCAGGAAAATCGTGACCGGGGTCGATTCGAGTCAGACGGCCCTGCGCGCGGCAGCCAAGGCCGCAGAGGTGGCCGAAGGGTTCGGAGCGGAACTGCATGTGATCAGCGCTTACAGCACACGTGGTGCCGACAGTTACCAGCCCCCTGTCCAGAACAGGGGTGAGGGGTCGTTGACCGAGAATGCCTACCGCCAGCTCACTGAGAGACTGGCCGGTGCTGCGCAGCAGGTGGCGGAGTCTGTGGCGGAAGCTCTGCGAGAGTCCCACCCGTCCCTGACGATCCAGGCGTACGCGGCGCAGGGGACGCCTGCGGACGCGCTTCTGCGCACGGCCGAGGAGCTGGAGGCCGATACCATCGTCGTAGGCAACAAGCACGTCCAGGGGGTCGCCAGGATCCTCGGTAGTGTGGCCCGCAAAGTCGCCTCCGAGGCGACATGCGACCTCTACATCGTCAACACCACCCAGCGGTGACGCGGGTCCCGCTGCCTGTCATCGACGGGGACGGCTCACCGGTGCGTGCGTAGGTCAGGAGGACCGACGCAGCAACCCCACAGGTCGGTCCGACTAGCCTCTGGGGTTGCTCCGTCGGTCGCGGACCCCGTGGCAGACTGGTGGCCATGTCGACAGGACCATCAGCACCCTCTGCAGCGCACACCGCCCAAGAAAAACCGCGCGGCGGTGCCTACACGCACGGTTTCGCCAGGATCGCCGCGGCCACCGTTCCAGTCTCCGTCGCCGACCCCGCGTCGAACGTCCGCGTCATCCTCGAGACTGCCCGTCAGCTCCACGACGATCACGTCGCCGTCGCCGTCTTCCCTGAACTCAGCCTCACCGGCTATGCCATTGACGACCTGGTCATGCAGGACGTCCTGCTCGACGCGGTCACTGATGCATTGCGCACCCTTGTCGCGGCGTCGGAGAAACTCTTTCCCGTGCTTGTCGTCGGCGCGCCGTTGGCGCACGGCAACCGCCTGTACAACTGCGCGGTCATCATCCACCGGGGAAGGATCCTCGGCGTCGCCCCGAAGTCCTATCTGCCGACCTACCGTGAGTTCTACGAACGTCGCTGGTACGCCCCGGGCGATGATGTCCGCGGCGGGCACATCCGGATCGGTGAGACGGAGGTGCCCTTCGGCACCGACCTGCTCTTCGAGGCGCAGGACGTGCCCGGACTGACCGTCCACGCCGAGGTCTGTGAGGATATGTGGGTCCCGGTGCCTCCGTCGTCACTCGCGGCGTTGCAGGGGGCCACCGTCCTGCTGAACCTGTCGGGAAGCCCCATCACGGTGCAGCGGGCCGATGACCGGCACCTGCTGGCGAAGTCGGCGTCGTCGCGGAACCTGGCGGCCTACGTCTATGCCGCTGCCGGCCAGGGGGAGTCCACCAACGACGTCTCCTGGGACGGACTGACCATGGTCTACGAACGCGGAGTATTGCTGGAGGAGACGGAACGTTTCCCCGACGGGCCGCGCGTCAGTGTCGCTGACGTGGATGTCCACGGCCTCCGGGCGGCGCGCATCCGCCAGGGCACCTTCGACGACAACCGTCGGACGGTGCAGGACCGGTCGGACGCCGGTTTTCGCATGGTCTCCTTCACACTGAATCCACCGCAGGACGATGTGGGGCTGCGCCGGGACATCGCGCGGTTCCCGTTCGTGCCCGGCGACCCCGCCCGCCTGGCGCAGGACTGCTACGAGACCTTCAACATCCAGGTGTCCGGGCTCGTCCAGCGGCTGCAGGCCATCGGCGACCCACGCCCCGTGATCGGCGTCTCCGGTGGCCTGGACTCCACCCACGCCCTCCTGGTCGTGGCCCGAGCGATGGACCGTACGGGGCGCCCGCGGTCGGACATCCTGGCGTACACCATGCCGGGGTTCGCCACCTCAGACCACACGAAATCGAACGCGGTGAAGCTCGCCGAAACCATGGGCGCGACGATCGAGACACTCGACATCCGGCCCGCCGCCACGGAAATGCTCGCGCAGATGGGCCATCCTGCCGGCGACGGTGAGCCGGTGTACGACGTGACTTTCGAGAACGTGCAGGCAGGTCTGCGCACCGACTACCTCTTCCGTCTGGCCAACCATCTCGGCGGTATCGTGGTGGGCACCGGTGACCTCTCCGAGTTCGCCCTCGGCTGGTGCACCTACGGGGTGGGGGACCAGATGAGCCACTACGCGGTGAACTCCGGTGTGCCCAAGACGTTGATCCAGCACCTCATCCGCTGGGTCATCGCCGACGGGAACGTGGTCGGGGAGGATGCCGCAGAGGTGCTGCGCTCCGTGCTCGACACCGAAATCAGTCCCGAGCTGGTGCCCGCTGGTGCGGACGGACAGGTGCAGTCCACGGAGGACACCATCGGGCCGTACGCATTGCACGACTTCACGCTGTGGCACGTGTTCCGTGGGACCCGCCCCTCCACGATCGCTTTCCTCGCCTGGCACGCCTGGAAGGACGCAGGAGAGGGGCAGTGGCCCGCCGGGTTCCCCGACGAGGACCGCTACGACTACGACCTCCAGACGATCGTGGCCTGGGAGCGTACCTTCCTGCGCCGGTTCTTCGGATTCGCCCAGTTCAAACGGACCGCCGTGCCGAACGGACCGAAGGTGTCGCCCGCGGGCTCCCTGTCACCACGGGGGGACTGGCGTGCCCCGTCGGACGGGAATGCCCGGGCATGGCTGGCCGAGCTCGAGCGCAGTTATGCCGACATGCTCCCCGATATCGGGGGGTGAATTCCTTGCTCTTTTCTCTTGAGAATCCCCGGTCGTTATCTCGGTCATACTGACTGGTAGGCGCGCTTTCTGACGCCAGTTTCGAGGAACTTCTCCGACAGTTTCTACACAGAATGTTCGCAGCGGGCCCCAATGTTTTCTATGGTGGAGGTCTGTCACAAGGAGTTCCGCGGACGTCGGAGGCGAAAAGAGCATGGGTGTAGTTGAGGCTTCACATGTCTACAAGGTCTTCGGGAAGAACGGCCCTGAAGTGGTGCGACGGTTGGAGACGGGGGCCGACCGTAGTGAACTGACGGACCTGGGAACGGCAGGTGTCATCGACGCGAGTTTCTCGGTGGACAAGGGCGAGATTTTCGTTGTGATGGGGTTGTCCGGCTCCGGAAAATCCACCTTGATCCGCATGATAAACGGGTTGTGGTCGCCGACTGCGGGCACGATCAACGTCGCAGGAAAGAACATCTCGGAGATGGGCGACGGAGAACTTCGGGAACTCCGTAAGACGCACATCTCCATGGTGTTCCAGCATTTCGCACTGCTGCCGCACCGCACCGTCCGGGACAATGCCGCCTACTCCCTGGAGATTCAGGGGGTCGGCAGGAAACAACGTCTGGAACGGGCTGACCACTGGCTGCAGCAGGTCGGCCTCGACGGATGGGGGGACAGCCTACCGGGCCAGCTGTCCGGCGGAATGCAGCAGCGAGTCGGGTTGGCACGCGCCCTCGCGGCCGAGACGGAGATCCTGCTCATGGATGAGGCGTTCTCTGCGCTTGACCCGCTGATCCGCAATGAAATGCAGACCCAGTTGCTCGAACTGCAACGTGAACTGGGCAAGACGATCATCTTCATCAGCCATGACCTCAATGAGGCGATGCGGCTCGGTGACCGCATCGCGATCATGCGTGCCGGGCGCATCGCACAGATCGGTACGGCCAACGAGATTCTCACCCGTCCTGCTGACGACTACATCGCCGATTTCCTCGCTGACATCGACCGCACCCGTGTCCTCACGGCACGCAACGTGATGACGGAAGCCGG
The DNA here is from genome assembly GCF_007673095.1 of Corynebacterium glyciniphilum AJ 3170. Taxonomy (GTDB): domain Bacteria; phylum Actinomycetota; class Actinomycetes; order Mycobacteriales; family Mycobacteriaceae; genus Corynebacterium. Next base: position 334,393 of record NZ_VDYZ01000002.1, on the reverse strand, counting down.
ACCAGATGCGTCCTCGTTGCCGACGGTGGAGGCCGACACGCTACTGGGGGAACTCTTCACCCGGTCGGCGGAAGTGCACGACTCCGCCGAGGCCACCGGATCGCTGGCGGTGATGGACAACGGTTCGCTCGTCGGGGTCGTGGATCCGAAGGCGCTGGTGGCGACGATGGCCGGAAAGGTGAACTGAAACATGAATTCATTCCTCAATCCGGACATCCCGCTCGGGCGGTGGATCTCCGACTTCATCGACTGGTTCAACCGGGCATTCAGCTGGCTCCTGGACTTCATCGGCACCGTGCTCGGAGGTGCCTACGACGGTGTCGCTGCGGTACTGGGCGCACCGGTCTACTGGGTGATGATCATCATCCTCGCCGCGGTTGCCTGGGCCGCGGCGAGTTGGAAAGTCGCGGTGTTCACCGTGGTCGGCCTGTACATCGTCCGCGGTGTGAACCAGTGGGGAAACACCATGGACACCTTGTCCATGGTGTTCGTCGCTGTCGTCATCGCCGTCGTCATCTCGGTACCTGTGGGTATCTGGGCGGCGAAATCGGCGACGGTGTCGGCGATCGTCAAACCCGTGCTCGACTTCATGCAGGCGATGCCCGCGTTGGCGTACCTGGTCCCGATCATGGTGATCTTCGGCATCGGTGTGGTGCCGGGCATGATCGCCACGCTGATCTTCTGTCTTCCCCCGGGTGTGCGGTTCACTGAACTGGGCATTCGCCAGGTCAACCAGGAGACAGTGGAAGCCGGCAACGCCTTCGGCGCGACACCACGCCACATCCTGTTCCGTATCGAGCTGCCGCTGGCGTTGCCGACGATAATGGCGGGCATCAACCAGGTCATCATGCTGGCACTGTCCATGGTGGTACTCGCCGGCATGGCCGGAGCCGACGGTCTGGGTGGCCCGGTGACGCAGTCTCTGCAGACCTTGAACGTCCCACTGGGGGTCAACGCAGGCGTCGCTGTGGTGATCCTGGCGATCTTCCTGGACCGGGTTACCGCCGGACTCGGTAACCGGACGCCACTGGCCAGGGCGCAGAAGGGGACTGACTGAGACGAAGAAATTTCGTTAAGCTAACCATCGTACGACTTTCACGAGGAGAGATCATGACCACGACTGCACGGACCACAACCCTGAAGAGAGGGCGTAAAGCCGCGTCCCTCGGCGCACTGCTGGTGACCACCGCCCTGGTGGCCTCTGCCTGCGGAGCCGAAAACGAAGGTGGCGGAAGTGACAACGGCGGGGACGGCGACGATTCCAGTGCCGCCTCCGATTTCGCAGACTGTACCCCGGGTGAGGAATCATCGGACCTCGCCGACCTGGACACCGATGATGACACAGATGTCACGATCGCCGCGTTCAACGGCTGGGACGAGTCCTTCGCCGCCTCGCACCTGGTCAAGCACGTCCTGGAGGATGAGGGCTACACCGTCACCATCTCCAACTTCGACGCTGCACCGGCGTACACCGGGGTCGCCAGCGGCGATGTCGACGTGCTGATGGACGGTTGGCTGCCCATCACCCACGACAGTTACATTGAGGAGTACGGAGATGATCTCGAAGCACAGGGCTGCTGGTACGACAACGCCAAGTTGACGATCGCCGTCAACGAGGATTCGCCGGCCCAGACCATCGCGGATCTCGCTGACATGGGTGACGACTACGGCAACCGCCTGGTCGGCATCGATCCCGGAGCGGGACTGACAACACAGACGCAGGACCACGCCATTCCGGAGTACGGGCTGGAGGACTACGATTTCCAGATCTCATCCACTCCGGCGATGCTCGCTGAACTGCAGCGAGCCACCGACAACGGTGACGACATCGCCGTGACCCTGTGGCGTCCCCACTGGGCCTACGACGCCTTCCCGGTCCGTGACCTGGAAGACCCGGAGGGAGCCATGGGCGGTGCAGAGAACATCTACAACTTCTCCCGTACCGGCTTCTCCGACGATAATCCCTACGTCGCCCAGCTGCTGAAGAACCTGGTGCTCGATGACGAACACCTGTCGTCCCTGGAGAACGTCATGTTCTCCGAGGACAACTACGGCGGCGAGAACATGGAGGACGCCGTCTCCGAGTGGCTCGACGATAATCCGGACTTCATCGACGACTGGAAGTCCGGTGCGCTCGGATAGTCAGTTGCGCGCTTGAGTTGTCAGGAGTCGTCGTCCTGCTGTGAGCAGGGCGGCGTACTCCTTGTCCGGCATCAGTGAGCCCCCGGTGAGCCAGGCGATGTGGGTGCCACGGTCCTCACGGGTGCAACCGGCGGCGAGGAGCCCGGCGCACGCCGACGGTTCCAGGCGTAGTGCCGCGGAATCGTGCGCCAGCGCGAGGACCCGCATGAGATCGTCGTCAGTGACTGTGGCATAGCCCGCAATCAGGCTGCCGACGGTCGCGCCGACGAAGCCGGAAGGACGACCGACCGCCAGCCCGTCGGCGACGGTGAGTTCTCCGCGCCCGATGTCCGTGACGCTGACGCCGTCGTCCAGCCCGGTGAGTCTGCCGAGCAGGAATGCGGGCATCGACACCGGTTCGACGAACACGCACCGGACGTTGTCCCCGAAGATGGTGGCCAGGCCGTAGGTGATCCCACCGGGCGCGCCGCCGATCCCGCACGGCAGGTACACGGTCAACGGATTGTCCTCGTCGACCGGTACTGATGCCGCGGCCAACTGGCCGGCCAGCCGGCGGCCAGCGACAGCGTAGCCGGCGAAAAGACTGCGGGAGTTCTCGTCGTCGATGAAGTGGGCACGGGGTTCCGCGTCGGCGGCCCGGCGGCCGGCGCGAACCGCCTCAGTGAAGTCCGTGTCGTGTTCGACGACCTCCACACCGGAGTTCTGGAGCTTGTCCTTCTTCCACTGTTTGGCGTCGTGCGACATGTGCACGGTGACGGAGAATCCGAGAACAGCACCCATCAGGCCGATGGACATCCCCAGGTTCCCTGTGGAACCGACCACGATGCGCCGCGTCACCATTTTCTCGCGCACCGACTCCTCGAGGAACGCCGTGGGGCCGGGTGACAGGTCGACGCCGAGGTCCGCTGCGGCGGTGAGTGCCGTCTCGAGGACTTCGTGAATGCCGCCGCGTGATTTCACTGAGCCGCTCACCGCCAGTGCGTCGTCCCGCTTCACCCACAGATTCCGGGGGACGGGCCGCCCGAACTCGTGGGACAGGGTGTCACTGAGCGTGCTGACCTTGGTCAACGGTGACTCGATGATCCCGCCGAGTTCGCGAGTGTCAGGAAAGAGTTCTTCGATCAGCGGGGCGAACCAGCGGAAGCGCGCCTCGGCATCATCGACCAGGCGGGTGAAGGCGGTGTCGGGGTTCTGTGTCCCGCGGTCAGGTACCCACACGGTGGGGCGGCCGGCAACAAGATCGTCGAATACTGCACGGTCACGGTTGGACGACAGGGCGTCCCGAAGAGTCTGCATGGAGACTCAGTGTAGAGGGGTGTGGTTGCTGAGGGAGGGCACCGGCGGCAATGCATGGGAGCGTGCCGAAAGTGCCGTGCGACTGCCGTCAGATGGGGGAATCCGGTACGCGTGCATGCGCCCGGCAATGCGAGAACCCCCGGTCGGAAGACCGGGGGTTCTCTGTGGCGGAGGATAGGGGATTTGAACCCCTGAGGGATGTGACTCCCGCACGCGTTCCAGGCGTGTGACATAGGCCGCTAGTCGAATCCTCCGCCGAGAAATATACACACGACGCCGCCCGGGATGCAAAACGCCGGTGGACATGCTGGTGGGGCGGTAGAAACCTCTGTCTCTGGATCTGTAGTCAGGGTACGGCGGTATCCGTGTTGGCCCCCGTTGCCGCCACTTGCTATCATGAGGGCCGGACGCCGCGCGGCGTGCATCTTGTGAACTCCCCCAGGGCAGGAATGCAGCAAGGGTCAACGAGCTCTGGCGGGTGCGCGGTGTCCTTTAACTTTCTCTCCGGACCAAGGACGTCTCATGCTGATCGACGATCGTCATCCCGCACACTGCCGTGCGTTGACGTCGTCGTAGCCGTGTCGTCGGCTCCGTTGTCAACGCCTCCGTTGACAACCACTGGAGCCCACGATGTCAGTATCTCACCAACCCTCCGTCGTCCTCACGGACGTGTCTTTCTCCTGGCCTGACGGCACCGCCGCCCTGGACCGCATCTCTGCCGCATTCGGTACCGGGCGTACCGGCCTGGTCGGCGCCAACGGAACCGGGAAATCGACCCTGCTCAAGCTCATCACCGGTGAGCTGACACCAGTTGCCGGGACGGTCACCACCAAGGGTGCCGTCGACTACCTGCCCCAGAACCTGGCCCTCACCACTGAGGTGACTGTGTCGGATCTTCTCGGTGTCACCGACACACTGGATGCGCTGCACGCCATCGAGGCAGGCTCGGTCGAGACGCGGCACTTCGATGCCCTTGACGAGGCGTGGGACTGTGAAGCTCAGGCCCGAACCGCGATGGACGACGTCGGTCTCGCGAATGTCGGTCTCGACCGCACGGTCGGGACGCTGTCCGGCGGCGAAGCCGTCCTGACGGCCGTGGCAGGACTCCGCTTGCGAAGCAACCGGAGCGACGGGGTCGTCCTGCTCGACGAGCCCACCAACAATCTTGACCGGCGTGCGCGGCACGATCTCTATGACGCGGTGACGACATGGCCGGGAGCACTGATCGTGGTCAGCCACGACGTCACGTTGCTGGAACTCATGGATGACACCGCAGAACTGCGTCTCGGCAACCTGGAGATGTTCGGTGGTGGCTACAGCGACTACCGGCAGCAGGTGGACCAGGAACAGGCGGCCGCCGAGCAGGCGTTGCGTACCGCAGAACAGAAACTCAGGACAGGGAAAAGGCAACGGGCGGAAGCCCAGACGAAGTTGGCGCGCCGTCAGCGTTATGCCCGCACTGACTTCGCCAACAAACGCAGGCCCAAATCGATCATGAACCTGCGCAAGACCGAGGCACAGGTCTCCGCAGGCAAGCTGCGTGGTGAACTGGATGAGAAGGTGGCGGCGGCGCAGCGTGAGAAACAGCGGCAGGAGGATCGGATCCGCCATGAGTCGGTCATCCGGGTCACCCTGCCGGACCCCGGTGTGCCTGCCGGGCGGCGCCTGGTCGAGTTCCGTGATGACCGTGGTACGTCAATTGTGCTGCAGGGGTCGGAGCGACTCGCACTGACCGGGCCGAACGGCGTCGGGAAGACGCGGTTACTGGACGCGCTCGTCCGCCGGGCCCGGAGTGGTGTCGGCGCGGCTGGGATACAGCGCGGTGTCCGTGCGTCTGCATTCACCGACCGGATCGGGTACCTGCCGCAGCGGCTCGATCATCTGGACGACGAGGTCACGGTGATCGACACGGTGCGGGCGGCGGCTCCGAATTCACTGGTTGAGCAGGTGCGTGCGAGTCTCGCCCGGTTTCTCTTCGGCGAGGATACGGTTCACCGGCAGGTGGGGGGGCCTGTCCGGTGGTGAACGTTTCCGGGTCGCCCTGGCCCGCATCCTGCTCGCGGAACCGGCGCACCAGCTGCTGGTGCTTGATGAGCCGACCAACAACCTCGACCTCGACAGTGTCGACGCACTCGTGTCCGCGCTGGAGGACTATCACGGCGGTCTGATCGTGGTCAGTCACGACGATGCATTCCTCGGCCGGATGGGCATCGACACCTGGGTGGAACTTCAGCATGGCACCCTGCACCGGGACGGCCTATAGTTCACTTCATTAGTGAACCGAAATATGTCGGGAGTGACGATGGTCCGTACGAGAGTCCACAACCTGTTCGTGTCCTCTGACGGCTACGCAGCCGGAGACCACGTGACCTTCGAGGAGCCGATCGGTGATGCCGGAGCATTGTTCAGCCGGTTCGACGGCCGTGCCATCGACGGCATCGACGGCATCGACGGCACCGGCGACCCGGTGACCGTGGACCACGCCATGTTCAGCATGTGGGGTCAGGGGATCGGGGCCGAGATCATGGGCCGGCGCAAATTCGGCCCGCAGACAGGCCCGTGGCCCGACGACGGATGGGAAGGATGGTGGGGAGAGGCGCCACCGTTTCGGACCCCGGTCTACGTCCTGACCCATCATCCGCGGGAACCGATCGAGTTCGACAACGGTACGACTTTCCACTTCGTGGATGCTTCTCCGGACGAGGCACTCCGCCTTGCGCGTTCTGCGGCACACGGCCTGGATGTGCGTCTCGGCGGCGGTCCGTCCACGGTGCGGGAGTTCCTGCAGGCGGACCTCGTCGACTTCCTCCACGTCATCATCATCCCCGTCGTCCTGGGAGCGGGTGTGCGACTCTGGGATGACCTGGCCGGACTGGAGGAACGCTTCACGGTCGAGTCTGTCAGCACGTCCTCCGGGCTCACGCACCAGTTGTGGAACCGGGTCGCACGCGACTGATACGGCTACCGGTGCCGGCGTGCTGTGGCTGCAAGTAACAGGGTCCCGACGGCCGCGGCTCCGACAAGCCACAGCAGTGCGGGGACCACGGAGCTGCCTGCCCCGGCGGTTCCCGCGCAGACGTTCATCGCCTCCACGACGGTACTCAGCGGATTGATCCGGACGATGCTCTGCATGTAGGACGGGAATCCGTCGTCCGGCATGAATCCGCTGTTGCAGAACATCATGATCATCATCGCCGGCAATGCGGCCACCGTCGCCTCCGGGGTGCGCGCCACCATCCCGACCCAGGTCAGGAAGCAGCTGAAAGCCAGGGCCACCAGGGCGGCGAGCGCGAGGATTCCGGGGACAGCCAGCGGGCCCTCCAGCCGGTAGCCCATGAAGAGCCCTGTGACCAGGATCAGCGCCGCGCCCACAGTTCCCCGCGCCACCTCTGCAAGGACCCTGCCGACCAGGGGTGACACGGCGACACCGGGAAGCGTCCGAAACCGGGTGAACAGGCCCTCCTGACGCTCGGTGACCAGCCCCGCAGCGCTGGTGGCGCCGGCGAACATCGGACCGGTGCAGATCATCAGAGGCACCAGGCCCTGGACCGCCGGCCGGCCTGTCGCCATTTCGACAGCGTTGCCGAACATGAAGGCGATGATCAGCAGCATGGCCACCGGCATGCCCAGGCTCTGCACCAGAATCGCAGGGGTGCGCGACCATCCGCGTAAGGTTCGTCCAGCGTGGAGGGCAATCGCGCCGATGACGGACGCCGAAGCGCGTTGTGACGGGGGTGTGTGCGTTGTCGAACTCATCGGCTCCTCCTGAAACTCCGGGCGCACAGGACGGCGCCGATGACTGCGAGTCCGACGATCCAGGCGGTGGCGGCGCCGGTTGTCCCCGCGGTGACACCGGTGGTGCTGGCCTGGCGGAGGAGTTCTCCGATGACGGACACGGGGAGTGCGCTGATGATGTCCGCCGCGCCGTCGGGCAGTGTCTCAGCGGGAACGAAGGACGTGGACAGCATGATCAGCGGCATGGACACCGCCTGCAACAGCGCGGCAGCGGACTCGGGGGTGGCGGCGAGAAGGGCTGTACCGTCGTAGATCAACGACGCGGCAACAGCGAACCCCAGGGTGGCGACCAGGTAAACCACTGTGTCGCCGGCATTGCCCTTCCAACCGAATCCGAGGAATACAGCACCGATCACCGTCACGACCGTCACGGACAACACCGCGCGGGTCAGATCGGCAATGAGCCGGCCGAGCACGGGGGCGGCCGTGGGTACCGGGGAGGCACGTAGCCGGTCATTGATGCCGTTGGTCTTGTCGACCCCGATGGCCATCGCCGACCCGCCGGCGGTGAACAGGATCGCCTGAAGCGTCGCTGCAGGAACGAGGTACTGCCCGTAGTCGATACCGTTTGCTTCCATGACCCGGGAGAACACGATGTAGAGGGCGACGAGGAACAGTCCCGGAATCACGGTTGCGCTGATGACGGATCCGGAGTTGCGACGGATCCGGAGTATGTTGCGTCCGGCCAGCGCCAGTGTGGACGGCAGCAGCTCCGGCACGTGGGCAACCGCGGTGGAGGAGACGAAGGTGGTCATCACGCCGACTCCTGCGGTGCGGCCTTACCGGTGAGGGAGAAGAACACGTCGTCCAGGGTGTGACTGCCCATTTCCATGCCTGCCAGTTCAATGCCCGAGCCCCCGAGCGCCTGCATTACTGCGGCCGCCGTCCGGGCTCCGTCCGTCAACGGCACTGCGACCGTCTCCTCCCCGCCGGTCGGTGCCCAGGTGGCGAGGACGGCGGACAGGCGGGGGAGATCCGCCGGATCCTCCGGGGTGAGGATGAGGTCGTTCGGGCCGAGCCGCCCCTTGAGTTCCTCCGCCGTCCCTTCGGCGATGACGGCGCCGTGATCGATGACGACGATGCGGTCGGCGAGCTCGTCCGCTTCCTCGAGGTACTGGGTCGTGAGCACGACCGTCACTCCGCGGGCCTTGAGTTCCCTGACCACGTCCCACAGTTCGGAGCGGGCGTGGGGGTCCAGGCCGGTCGTCGGTTCGTCGAGGAAGAGGACCTCCGGGACGGTCATCATCGACACCGCGATGTCCAGGCGGCGCCGCATACCACCGGAGTACGTACGGACCAGCGAGCCGCCGACGTCGGAGAGACTGAGACTGGCCAGAAGTTCATCGGCACGCGCCCCGGCAGCTGTCTTGCGCAGGCCGCGGAGCCGTCCGAAGAGGACGAGGTTCTCACGTCCGGTGAGCTCGCCGTCCACCGCGGCGAACTGCCCAGTGAGGGAGATCGCGGACCGCACGGCCGCGGCGTCCTTGACGACGTCGAATCCGGCGACGGACGCGGTACCGCTGTCGGGCGTCTCCAGCGTCGACAGGACATTGACCGCCGTGGTCTTGCCGGCCCCGTTGGGGCCGAGGACACCGAGTACCTCACCACGTCGGACGCTGAGGCTGAGTGTGTCGAGCGCGTGCACCGTCCGGTTCCGGGTGCGGTAGGTCTTCCGGACCGCGTCCATGCGGACGATGGGCGGCGCGCCGGGTTCGGGCTCTGTCATTACTATGGTCTCCGGGTTCTAACAGTGAATAGGTATCAATGTTAGGGTTGCCTGTTCATCATCAGTTGTCAAGAGGTGATGTCGGGGAGAGAGGTCCCGTTCCTGCGATGCCGCGCCCTGTCGGTTCCCGCCCGGCCCCACTACACTCGAGCGGAACACACCCGTTGAAGTCGAGGAGGTCCTGCGGGACTATGAAGCTCACCCACGCGAACACTGACGTACTGAACACCCTGACGTCCCTGAGGGGCGAGGCTGACAAGGCCTACCAGGAGCTCAAGGACCGGAATCTGGCACTTGACCTCACGCGTGGGAAGCCTTCCACCGAACAGCTCGATCTCGGCATGGACCTGCTCAGCCTTCCCGGAGTCAATTACACGGGCTCGGACGGCGTCGACACCCGCAACTACGGTGGTGGCGACGGCATCATGGACATCCGGTCGCTGTGGGCGGAGGTCCTCGGTGTCGACCCGGCGTTGCTGATCGCCGGGGACTCCTCCAGCCTCAACATCATGTTCGACCTGGTCTCCTGGTCCCACACCTTCGGAAACAACGATTCGGAGCGACCGTGGTCGGCCGAGGAGACGGTCAAGTGGATCTGCCCGGTCCCGGGGTACGACCGGCACCACACCATCACCGAGACCTTCGGTTACGAGATGCTGACGGTCCCGATGACGGACCAGGGCCCGGACCTGGAGGCCGTCCGGGAGCTCGTCAAGGATCCTGCGGTCAAGGGCATGTGGACTGTGCCGGTGTTCTCGAACCCGACCGGGTGGTCGGTCTCCCGCGAGGTCGCCGAGGGACTCGCCGCGATGGAGACCGCGGCGCCGGACTTCCGCATCGTGTGGGACAACGCCTATGCCGTGCACACCCTCACCGACGAGTTCCCGGAGATCATCGACGTGGTGGCGTTGGCTGCGGACAAGGGACACCCGAACCGCTTCTGGGCGATGTCGTCGACGTCGAAGATCACCTTCGCAGGAGCCGGTGTGGCCTTCTTCAACTCGTCGAAGGAGAACCTCGACTGGTACCGCGGAATCGCCTCGGCGCGCGGCATCGGGCCGAACAAGGTCAACCAGCTCGCCCACGCCCGCTACTTCGGCAGCGCCGAGGGTGTCCGATCCGTCATGCGGAAGCACTCCGGCATCCTGGCTCCGAAGTTCAGTGCGGTGACCGCGATCCTGGAGCGCCGTCTGGGTGGGCTGGGGATCGCCGAATGGACCACCCCCGCCGGCGGTTACTTCATCTCCGTCGATGTGGTGGACGGGACAGCGTCCCGCGTCGCCGAGCTGGCGAAGGACGCCGGGATCGCGTTGACCGGAGCCGGGGCGACTTTCCCGTACAAGAAAGACCCGCACAACCGTAACCTGCGGTTGGCCCCGTCCATGCCGCCCATCGAGGAAGTTGAGGTGGCGATGGACGGCGTGGCGACCTGCATCCTGCTCGCCGCCATCGAGGCCGCAGAGGCCACAGAAGCAGCAGACGTCACCGGAGAGTAGCCGTTGAATCTCGAGGAGACGACATACTGGTTGGCGGATCTGCTGCCCGGTGAGTTCACGACATCTCGGCGCCGGGTGAGCCAGAGTTTTCCGGAGTTCACCGTCGCCGAACTCCGGCTCGGCGACAATGGTGGAGGGGCAGGCGGTGAGGACGACGCTGCGGAGACCGTTGCAGCGACGCTGGACGCCGCACGGATCGAGCCTCAGCTGGTCACCGAGGACGGCTCTGACCTGAGGGTCGAGTTCATCACCGTCGCCAGTGGTCACGGTCGCGCAGCCGCCGACCTCGTCATGGCGGCGGCAACGATGATCGCCGAGGACCCCATCCACTTCTCGCCGCAACCCGGACTGCTGCTGCCGAAGCTCGGCTGGCATGTCGATGACACGATCACGGCCCTGCACGGACTGCTGGTGCCCCCGTTCCTGTGGGAGGACGGGGTGCCGAACGTGCACGAGGTGAATTTCGGGGGACGGCACGGTGGTGGCACCTACCACGAGTACACCCACCCGGGCCGGATGACGGTCTACGCACAACTGGTGATGCTCACCGAGGAGGAGTATCGCGTGGCTGTGGACGGAGGTCCTGCCGCGGCACAGCAGTTGCTGGCGACCTCGCAGGCGAATCTCAATGACGTCTGGCGCTAGCGCCAACGGCGGGGCGGTAGCTGTCTGCCCCGCCTTGTAGGCTGGGTCCGTGGCTCTTTACAGGAAGTACAGGCCGGCGACGTTCGCCGAGGTCGTGGGGCAGGAACATGTGACCGAGCCGTTGTCGACGGCACTGGACAGCGGGCGGATCAACCACGCCTACCTGTTCTCGGGCCCGCGCGGATGCGGCAAGACGTCCTCGGCGAGGATCCTCGCCCGGTCACTGAACTGTGAGCAGGGGCCGACGTCCTCCCCGTGCGGAGAGTGTGCCTCCTGCCGCGCACTGGCACCCGGGGGGCCGGGGACGTTGGATGTCACGGAACTGGACGCCGCCACGCATAACGGTGTGGAGGACATGCGCGAGCTCCGTGACCGTGCTTTCTACGCTCCGGCGGACTCCCGGTACCGCGTCTTCATCATCGATGAGGCGCACATGATCTCCTCGGCGGGGTTCAACGCATTGCTGAAGATCGTCGAGGAGCCGCCCGAGCATCTCATCTTCATCTTCGCCACCACGGAGCCGGAGAAACTGCTGCAGACCATCCGGTCGAGGACCCACAACTATCCGTTCCGGCTGCTGACCCCGCCGGCGATGCGGGGGCTGCTGGGCAGGGTGTGCGAGGACGAGGGGGCCGTCGTCGAGGATTCCGTGTATCCACTGGTCATCCGCGCCGGTGGTGGCTCACCGCGTGATTCGCTGAGCATCATGGACCAGCTGCTGGCCGGGGCAGGGGACGAGGGCGTGACATACAGCCGGGCCGTGGCCCTGCTGGGGTTCACCGACACGTCCTTGATCGACCGGGCTGTGGACGCTCTGGCGGACCAGGATCAGGCTGGGTTGTTCGGCTGTGTCAGTGACGTCATCGACGCCGGCCACGACCCCCGTCGGTTCGCGATGGACCTCCTGGACCGCTTCCGTGACCTCCTGGTGGTCCAGGCGGTGCCGGACGCTTTCGACACCGGCCTGGTGGATGCGCCGGCCGACCAGCGTGAAGTCCTTGCGGCGCAGGCGCAGGCGGTCGGCCAGGCGACGCTGACCCGGTGTGCGTCACTGGTGAACGAGGGGTTGGCGCAGATGCGGGGCGCGACCGCGCCCCGGTTACTTCTGGAGATCCTGTGCGCCCGGATGGCACTGCCGGCGGCGGGGATGACCGTCGAAGCGCTGGCACAGCGTGTCGAGGCCCTCGAAGCAGGAGGCGGCACAGGAGGCACAGGCGGAGGAAGCGGAACCGGCGCGGGGACCGGTCGGCCCTATGTGCGTAAGTCGAAGCGGGAGGCGGAGACCGCGCAGCAGGTTGCTGCAGAGACAGCTCCGGAGAGCACCTCGGAACAGGCACCGGCCCCCGTGGCGCCGACTGCACAGGCAGAGCCCGCAGCATCCCCGCAGGACACCCGCCGGGCCGAGGCGGAACGCGCCCGCGAGATCATGAGGCGGCGCCGGCGCCCGTCCGCCGACGAGCCGACCGAGACCGGTGGCGCAACGGATTCCGGTGACGTCGCTGACGTCGCTGACGTCGGCGGGTCCGGCACCTCTGTGCAGGCAGAGACCCGCGATGAGGTTGCCTCAGAGACGCCGGAGGCGCCGGAAACGACAGCCCACCCGGTTCAGCGGTGGGACGAGATCCTGGAGACGGTGAAGCAGTCGAATCTCGCCGCATGGATTGCCGCGCGTGACGCGACAGCGCAGGAAGGCGCCGTCGGTGAGGGTGGCGCTGCGGCGATCACCCTGGTGCACCACACGGGTGCTCTGGCGAACTACATCAACTCACCGGAGCACGCCGCGGTGTACTCCGACGCCGCAGAAAAGGTCACCGGTGCGCCGGTCCGGATCACGGCCAGCGTCGGTGGGAGGACCACGCAGGAGCCGCCGGGAAAAGCTGAGGCTGCGGCGGACCCGCAGCCGGAACCTGAACCGCAGCAGGATTCTGCCCCTACAGAGGAGCCTGCTGCCGTGAGCCAGGCTCCGTCCGACCCGATGTCGGTCGCGTTGCAACGGGCACGGCAGGTGGAATCTCCGCAGGCCCCTCCGGTCGTGGAACAGAAACCGGAGGAACAGGCGGTGCAGCGGGCGCAACCAGCGGCGGCGAAGAATGACGGTCAGGATGAACAGCTTTCCGGCTGGCGGGCACGCAAGGCCAGGATCGATGCCAGACGTGGTTCCGGGCAGGCGACCCACCCGCCCCAGTCCGGTGGGGACTCCCGTGGCTTCAACGGGGTTCCTCTCCCCGAAGAACCTGACGAACCCTGGGACGACGGCCCCGGCGGCCCTCCGCCGGATCCGGAAGGGCCGCAGGGGGTCGACAGGGCGGAGGCTGAGGAAGCCATGGCGCAACTCAATGACCCGTCCTCGGCGAACATCGACCACCGCAGTGCCATCGAGATCGCCGGTGAACTCCTGGAGAAGCACCTCGGGGCCGAACGGACCCGGTAGGTGTGCGGCGCGGTACCCCGGTAAACTCTCCGGGGTACCGACGTTGCAGCCCATGCAATGACCACAGACCTGTACGAACAGCGGAGGGAATCACCGTGAACCAGCCCGACATGAACCAGATCATGGCTCAGGCCCAGCAGATGCAGCAGCAGCTCCAGGAGGCGCAGGCCGAGATCATCGCCTCCACCGTCGAGGGGACCGCCGGCAACGGGCTGGTCAAGGTCGCGTTGCGCGGTTCCGGCGAGGTCGAGAGCCTGAGCATCGACCCGTCCGTCGTTGACCCGGAGGATGTCGAGACCCTCCAGGACCTCATCATCGGGGCGTACCAGGACGCCGGTGAGAACCTCAAGAGTCTCTCGAACGAGAAGATGGGCCCGCTCTCCCAGGGCCTCGACGGCCTCGGCTTCTAGGGTCGCGACCACCGTGTTCGAAGGTCCCCTCCAGGACGCCATCGACGAGTTCTCCCGCCTGCCGGGCGTGGGACCCAAGAGCGCTCAACGCATCGCCTTCCACCTTCTCCAGGCAGAGCCGGAGGATCTGGAGAGGCTGACCGGCGCTCTGTCACGCCTGCAGAAGGGCGTTCGGTACTGCCGGATCTGCCACAACGTGTCGTCGGAGGAAGTCTGCCGGATCTGTGCGGATTCCACCCGGGACGCCACGATCGTCTGCGTCGTCGAAGAGTCCAAGGACATCCAGGTCATCGAGCGTACCGGCGAGTACGACGGGCGCTACCACGTCCTCGGCGGTGCCCTCGACCCGCTCAACGGCGTCGGTCCGAAGGAGCTCAACGTCACTGCGCTGGTGCAGCGTATCGGGGGACGGGTCGACGATGTGGTGGCCGCCGACGGTACTGTCGCCGACGCCCCCGACATCGCCGAGGTCATCATCGCCACCGACCCCAACACCGAAGGGGAGGCGACCGCCGCCTACCTCGGGAGGTTGCTCAAGGAGTTCCCCGGCCTGACCGTGTCACGGTTGGCGTCCGGTATCCCGATGGGTGGAGACCTTGAGTTCGTCGACGAGCTGACGCTGTCGCGTGCCTTCGAGGGACGCACAGCGATCCGCTGACGTTATTCGCCACCTCGGGAATGAGCCCGCAGGTGTGCTATCTCTCTGTATCGTCCATGTACGGCCACTCCGAGGTCAGGAAAGCCTCGATCGCCCGATGTCGGAACGTGTACGGCTTGCCCCGGCTGAGAATCCCGCGAACCCTGTCGAGTCGGCGCGTGAAAGTCCCGGTGTTCGATGCTGCCGGAAAACCACAGGCAGCGGCGATCTTTGTCGCGGTGCGGTCTTCGGGTTCCATGGCGGCCATCGCCTCGATGAACTCGCGCTCCCGCGCAGGTAGACGGTCCAGAATACGTTCAACGTGCGACTCCGCCTCAGGTTCTGCGGAACGCCACCCGGTGAACACGTCACTGCGGGTGATGACATCGGTGGTGTCGGCATACCAGGCGGCGGAGCCGGCGAGCTGGAACAGAAACGGCTCGCCATGACAGATTTCGGTGATCGCGCGCTGGGCTTCGGGGTCCATGTACACATGTCCGGTACGTCCGTTGTCCTCCGCCACCGGCCAACCTTCTGTGACGAACATCTGGAGGGCGTGGTTGAGTTCGTCCTCAGTTACCGGTCGCAGAATCGTAGTCTGAAACCGTCGGGCGAAGGTCGCCCCCTGACGCGCTGTTGCCAGATCCTCAAACTCCGGTAGCCCGGAGAGGTAGACAGCGATCGGCAGAAAGCGCCTGATCTGCCGCCGGTCTGGAGTGGTCACCGTGACTTCGTGGGCGAGAGCGTCTCCGAGCGCGGTGAGGATCTGGGACAGGGTCGCGGAGTCAGTGATGTTCTGCACTTCATCGAGGTGGATCATGACCATCACGTTGCGGTCAATAGCAGCTTCACCGATCTCGACAATAAGCTCAGTAAGTACTGAGTAGGCTTCCTGTCCGCCGGGAGCCTCCCGCAGTGATACGGAGATGCCTGCAGCAGCAACGTGTTGTACTCGCTGCATCAACTCGCCGGTTCGTTTGTCAGCGCGTTTCGACAGACCCGCCTGATCTGCGAGGTCGAGCAGAGCGGAGGCAAGCTTCTTCATCGGGTCGGTCCCGTCAGGAATCCTCAGTTGAGGAGTCACCCAGTCGCCCGCTTCTGTGGCACGCCGGGTAATACGGTTGATCAGCGCCGATTTTCCGAGGCCAGCTTCACCGAGGATGGTACGGCCCCGCTCGTACTGTCCTGATAGCCTGCGTGGGCGAAGGATATCCGACCAATCGCTGAGTTCGGAGGTTCGGCCGGCCCAGACCTGTGGAATCGCATCAGATCCTGGGACGAACGGGGAGTCGATGGGCTTCCGCATGCGTTAACATTAACACATATGGGGGTGCCTGTTAACGTTAACAGTCGCGACCTGGTCTGTCTTGTGTTGCGTCCGCTGATACCGCTGACGGAGGGCTTCAGGCGGCGTAGCCTGAGCCGCATGACTACATCTGAGAGCAGCCGGGCGACGGCCCGGGCCGCCGTCTGGGCGACTGTCTTCGGCGGTGCGGGCGTCCTGCACTTCGCGCAGCGACGGTTCTACGATTCCCTGGTTCCGGAGGAACTTCCCGGGCAGCGGAAGTACTGGACGTGGGGGAGTGGGGTCGTGGAACTCGCCCTCGCGGCGGCGATCGCCAATCCGTCCACCCGTGCGGCCTCGGCGACGCCCGCCACGCTGTTTCTGCTCGGTGTATGGCCCGGCAACATCAAGATGGCCCTGGACTGGCAGAAGTCCGAGAAGAGGAGCGCGCTCATGAAGATCGGCGGGTGGGCCCGTGTGGCAGGGCAGGTTCCGATGTTCCTCTCCACACGGAAATTGGGGGAGAAGTAGCCGCTGGTCTTACGGTCATTCAGATTGTTTCGTTTGGGGGACGACAATCTGATAATCACTATGTCCGTAATAGTGTCCGCATAGAGTGACGCAGCGCACATGTCGCTGGTCGGGTGGTCGTCGGAGGCGGTCACGGGGGTGGCCGTCGGCCCACGGGGGCCGGGTGTGGGGAAATGCTTGTTGACCTAAGGAAACTCCCGACATGAGGGGTGCTCCGTCATCGGTCACGGGGGTGGGGCATGTATATGTGCAGAACTGAATGAGTCGGAGCAGTCCGGGGCGCTTCCTAGAGTTCATCCCTATTCACGCGACCCGTGCCCGACCCATGTCCGGGCCCGCTCGTGATGAGCCTCCATGAACCGACTCTCCGAAAGGAGCCCGATGCCGTCCACCATCCTCGTGGCCAATCGTGGCGAGATCGCCGCACGTGTCGTCCGGACTGCCCGTGACCTCGGCCTACGGTCCGTCGCCGTGTATTCCGACCAGGACATCGACTCACCTGCGGTCGCCCTGGCCGATGACGCGTACTCCCTGGAGGGAACCACACTCCAGGAGACCTACCTCGACATCGCCAAGATCATCGACGTCGCCCAGCGCTCCGGGGCAGACGCCGTGCACCCCGGTTACGGCTTCCTCTCCGAGGTCCCCGACGCAGCCCAGGCCGTCGTCGACGCCGGACTGATCTGGCTCGGCCCCGCCGCCGACACGATCCGACAGCTCGGCGACAAGATCAGTGCCCGTCGTACCGCCCTGGCGGCCGGTGTCTCGCCGGTTCCCGGCACCACCGACCCGGTGCAGTCCATGGAGGAGGTCGACGACTTCGTCGCCGCCCACGGTTACCCGATCGTCCTCAAGCGCTCCGACGGAGGTGGAGGACGTGGAATCGAGGTCATCCGCACGGCGGAGGACCTGAAGACCTTCGCCGCCGGCCACGCCATGGCCGGCGGTGACCTGGACAAGTTCTTCATGGAACGCTTCATCCTCTCGGGACGCCACATCGAGACCCAGTGCATGCGTGACTCCCACGGCAACTTCGCCGTGGTGACCACCCGCGACTGCTCGGTGCAGCGTCGCCACCAGAAGGTCATCGAGGAAGCTCCGGCCCCCTTCCTCCCCGAAGGCGCGGTGGAGACACTGAACGCATGGTCCAAGGCCCTGTTCGACCACACCGACTACGTGGGCCTGGGCACCTGCGAGTTCATGCTCACCGAGGAAGGCGAGCTGTTCTTCCTCGAGGTCAACCCCCGTCTCCAGGTGGAGCACACCGTCTCTGAGGAGGTCACCGGTCTCGACCTGGTGGAGGCTCAGCTCACCATCGCCGACGGCGGCACCATCCCTGAAGTTCCCGAGGTCCGCGGCCACTCCATCGAGTTGCGCATCACCTCCGAGGACCCGGCCAAGGACCTCACTCCGACCGCCGGCAAGATCAAGGAACTCGAGTGGCCGGCCGGCCACGGTGTGCGGATCGAGACCGGTGTCCGGCTCGGCGACAAGGTCTCGCCGGAGTTCGACTCGATGATCGCCAAGCTCATCGTCACCGGCCCGGACCGTCCCCGTGCGATCGCCCGCGCCCGCCGCGCGTTGGGCGAACTGTCCATCAAGGGCATCGCCACCTCCACTCCGGTGCTGGACCTGATCATGGCCCACCCCGACTTTGACGGCACCAACGGCCACCGTGACCTGCGGGTCCGTACCCGGTGGCTGGAGACGAGCTTCCTGCCCGACGTGGACCTGGAGAAGCTCGGCCAGGATGCCGCGGCCGAGGAGGAAGGCGGCATCGCTGCGGCGCTGCGTACCTTCACCGCCCAGATCGACGGCCGTCGCCACCGGATCACCCTGCCCGAGGGGCTCGCGAGCCTCGGCTCGATGATGCAGAGCGGCTTCGGCAGCCTCGGGGAGAAGGGCCAGGAACTCGGGGCCCGCTCCCGGCGCAGCCAGCCGCGGCGCGGTTCCCGCCGTCGTGGCGGAGACGCCGCAGGCGCCGGTGTGGCCACCACCGGTGAGTCACTCACCGCCGAGGGCGCGCTGCAGTCCCCGATGCAGGCCATCGTCGTGCGCATGGGTGCCGAGCCCGGATCCACGGTCAACGAGGGTGACGTGGTCATCGTCCTGGAGGCGATGAAGATGGAGAAGTACATCCACGCCCCGGCCGGCGGCACCGTCGCGTCGATCGACGTCGCGGTCGGCCAGAACGTCAACGCCGGCGACACGCTGCTGCACATCGACACCGCTGACACCGCCGAGAACACCGAGGAGGCCGCGGAATGACCGCTCCCGAGAAGACCGCCAAGGTCGAGAAGATCGCCGCGAAGGCGTCCGTCGACTACGACGCACTCGCCGCAGCCGCCGACGAGAAGGCGCAGAAGTTCCAGCACGGCAAGGGCAAGATGACCGCCCGTGAGCGCATCGACATGCTCTGCGACGAGGGCTCCTTCGTGGAGTTCGGTCGTTTCTTCGGCGGCGACCCCGCCGAGGGATTCCTCGGCTCCGCCGTCGCCACCGGTTTCGGCACCATCGACGGCCGGACCGTCGCCATCTACGCCCAGGACTTCTCCATCCGCGGAGGCACCCTCGGCAAGGTCGAAGGCCAGAAGATCACCGACCTGATCGACCGCGCCATCGCCGAGCGCGTTCCCTGCTTCGGCCTGCTGGACTCCGGCGGAGCCCGGATCCAGGAAGGCGTCGCAGCGCTGTCGTGGTACGGCCGTATCTTCCGTAAGTCGTGTGAGGCCTCCGGCTTCATCCCGCAGATTTCTCTGATCCTCGGCCCGTGTGCCGGCGGCGCCGTGTACTCCCCGGCGCTGACCGACTTCGTCATCATGCCGAAGGAGAACTCGCACATGTTCGTCACCGGTCCGGACGTGGTCAAGGCCGTCACCGGTGAGCAGATCAGCCTGGATGACCTGGGAGGGGCCGAGATGCACAACAGTGTCTCCGGTGTCGCCCACTACCTCGCCGAGGACGAGGAGGACGCGATCGACTACGCGCGCGCCCTGCTCAACTACCTCCCGCAGAACTGCAACGACGAGACCCCCTCCTACGACTACGTGCCCACCGAGGAGGACCTCGAGGCCGCCCGGGGCGTCGGTGACATCGTCCCGGCCGACAACCGCATGCCCTATGACGTCGTCGAGGTCATCGAGTCACTGGTCGACCACGGCGAGTTCGTCGAGGTCCAGGAGCACTGGGCCCGGTCCATCGTGATCGGATTCGCCTGCATCGAGGGCAAGCCCGTCGGCGTCGTCGCCGACCAGCCGATGCACAACGCCGGCACCCTGGACGTCGAGGCGTCGGAGAAGACGGCACGGTTCGTGCGCTGCTGCGACGCCTTCGGTCTGCCCGTCGTCACGCTCGTCGACGTGCCCGGCTACCTCCCCGGTGCCGAGCAGGAGCGCGCCGGCATCATCCGTCGTGGTGCGAAGGTCATCTACGCCTACGGCAACTGCACCGTCCCGGTGGTCACCATGATCACCCGCAAGTCCTACGGCGGTGCGTACATCGTGATGGGCTCCAAGGGCATCGGTGCGGACTTCGCCTTCGCCTGGCCGGACGCCGAGATCGCCGTGATGGGTGCCGAAGGCGCCGTCCAGATCCTGCGTCGCCGGGACATCGCCGCCGTCCCCGATGAGGAGAAGGCCGACTACACCAAACAACTCGCCGACGAATACCAGGCCGAGAACATCAACCCGAACTTCTCCGTGGAGACGGGCGAGATCGACCGCATCGTGGCACCCGCTGACACCCGCGACACCCTCGCCTCCGCCCTGCGTTCGCTGCGCACCAAGGACCGCGACCGCCGCCACTTCAAGTTCCACTCCAACGGGCCCCTGTGACCGACAGGGTGATTAAGGACATCATGACTGACACCTCCTCCAGCTTCCTCGCGCGCCTGAACGGCGGCAGCGAGAAGACCGCCCTGCTCTTCGGCGGACAGGCCACCCCGTGGCGTCCCGCCTGTGCGCAGATTTCCGAGGACCCCACCCTCGCCGGCGAGATCCGCGAGCTGATCTCCGCCTCCTCCGACCTGTTGGCCCCGGTCGCCGCCGAACTGACCGCCGCCACCGCAGGTGCACTCTCCCTCGAGCGGCTCGCCGGGACAGGCTCCTTCGCAGCGGGAGCTTCCGCCCCCGTCTCCGCGGCGCTGTCGGTGCCCGGCATCACCGCTGTGCAGTACGCCCAGCTCTCCGCGCTGAAGAGCGCCGGTTACGATGCGCCGGCCGCGGTCGCCGCCGGACGCGCCACCGCGCTGGGACACTCCCAGGGTGTGCTCGGCGCAGCCCTCGTCAACGACAACGGGCTCTCCGACGCCCAGATCTTCGCCGTCGCCCGCCTCATCGGCGCCGCAGCGGCACGGACCACCAGGTCTGCAGGTTTCGCCGTCGGTGAGCACACCCCGATGCTCTCCGTCCGCGGCCTGGAGCGCTCCCACCTCGATGCCGTCATCGCCGACGCCGGCGTGGACGTCGAGGTCGCCATCCACAACGGCCGTCGTCGGTTCATCCTCTCCGGCACCCCGGACGACCTGGGCGTCGTCGAGCAGACCGTCCTGCAGCTCGGTGAGAAGGACGCGGCCGAGCTCGCGTCCAAGACCCGTGGCGGTGCACCGCTGTCACCCCAGACCGAGTACCTCGAGGTCACCGTCCCGTTCCACCACAGCTCCATGGAGCCTGCGGTCGAGCAGGTCGTGGCCTGGGCCGAGCGTTGCGGCCTGTCCGGCGCGGAGGCTTTCGCCCGCGCCGTGCTCACCGACCACATCGACTGGGTCTCCCAGGTCACCGAGGCCCGCGACGGCGGCGAACAGGGGGCTGACTGGTTCCTGGACCTGGGTCCCGGTGTCGTCGCCTCCCGGATCTCCGCTGACCTCATCGAGGGCTCCGGCGCCGGAATCGTCGCCGCCGGCAGCCTCGACGACGTCGACACCCTCGCCGCCCCCGGCGAGGACCCCGAGCGCACCGTCGACTGGTCCACCTACGCTCCGCGGCTCCTGGACCTGCCCACCGGGCAGGTCGTGGAGACCGCGTTCTCCCGTCTGACCGGCCGTTCACCGGTGCTGCTGGCCGGCATGACGCCGACCACCGTGGACCCGGAGATCGTCGCCGCAGCCGCCAACGCCGGCTACTGGGCGGAGATGGCCGGCGGCGGGCAGGTCACCGCCGAGGTCTTCGACGCCAACCTCACCAAGCTCAAGGGACTGCTCGAACCGGGACGGGCCGTGCAGTTCAACGCCATGTTCATGGACCGCTACCTGTGGAACCTCCACTTCGGTGGCCAGCGTGTGGTCTCCAAGGCCCGCGAGTCCGGTGCCCCGCTGGACGGCGTCGTCATCTCCGCCGGCATCCCGGAGCCGGACGAAGCCCCCGAGGTCATCGGCGCGCTCCGCGAGTCCGGTTTCTCCCACATCGCCCTGAAGCCGGGCACCGTCAACCAGATCCGTGCCGGGCTGGGCATCGCCCGCCAGATCGAGGACACCGGCGCCAGCATCATCCTCCAGGTCGAGGACGGTCACGCCGGTGGCCACCACTCCTGGGAGAACCTGGACGACCTGCTCACCGCGACCTACGCGGAGATCCGTCGTCAGAAGAACGTCGTGCTCTGTGTCGGCGGAGGAATCGGAACCCCCGAGCGCTCCGCCGACTACCTCTCCGGTGACTGGTCGGTGGCCCTGGGCCTGCCGTCCATGCCCGTCGACGGCGTGCTCGTCGGCACCGCGGCCATGACAACCAAGGAGGCCAAGACCACCGACGAGATCAAGCAGCTGCTCGTCGACACCCCTGGCGTCGCCGACGAAACCGGTGCAGCCTTCACCGCCCCCAACGGCGGCTGGATCGCCCCCGGCAACTCCGCCGGTGGTGCGACCTCGGGCCTGTCCCACCTGCGTGCCGACATCCACGAGATCGACAACTCGGCCGCGAAGTGCATGCGCCTGATCCAGGAGGTCGGCGGGTCGCTCGAGGCGGTCAACGCCCGTCGCGACGAGATCATCGAGGCCATGAACAAGACGGCGAAGCCGTACTTCGGTGAGCTGGAGAAGATGACCTACGCCGAGGTCGTCCGTCGTTTCGCCGAGCTGAGCTTCCCGTGGGTCGACCCGTCCTGGCTGCAGCGCTTCCAGGAGCTCCTGCAGCGCGTCGAGGCGCGTCTGACTGTCGCCGAGCACGGCCCGGTCGAGACACTCTTCCCGACCGTGGAGTCCGCCGAGGACCCCGAGGCCGCCGTGAAGACCCTCGTGGCCGCCTACCCCTCGGCCGAGGTCGACACCCTGACCCCGCTCGACACCGCCTGGTTCATCGCCCTGTGCCGGAAGTACCCGAAGCCCATGGGCTTCGTCCCAGCCATCGACGAGGACCTGCTGGCCTGGTGGGGCAAGGACTGCCTGTGGCAGGCCCAGGACGACCGTTACTCCGCCGACCAGGTCCGCATCATCCCGGGCCCGGTGTCCGTCTCCGGTATCACCACCGTCAACGAGCCCGTCGCCGACCTTCTCGGACGCTTCGAGGAGGCCTGCCGCGCCCGCATCGCCGACAGCGAACCCGCTACGGCGTGGTCCCGTACCGAGGACGCGCAGGACATCGAGTCCTTCCTCAAGGCCGTGCCCTACATCTCGTGGACCGGCCACCTCATGGACAACCCGGCCCACGTCATCGACGAGGACCGTTACGACCTGGTCGTCGTCAATGACGGCTCCGACGGAAACCCCGTCAAGGTCACCATCGACCTGCACCTGGACACCTTCTGGGACGACACGGCCGCCGGCAGTGGCGACGCGCAGGTCCACGCTGTCCGCAGCCTCCCCGTCCCGCTGATCCTCGACACCACCAGCATCACCGGTGGCCTGCCCGTCGTCGACGAGGAGCGCCTGCCCGACACCATGTACGGCCTGCTGGCAGGTACGGCCGGTGTCGGCAACACCGCGGTCACCGGTGACGAGATCACCGCCATGCCGACGAAGGTCGAGGGGTCCACCTCCGAGGCCGCACCGTTCGGCACGTTCAACTACAACTTCACCCTCACCGAGTCCCTCGGTTCCGAGCACTCCGGCGTGACCGGCGACGGCCTGGGCGACCTGTCCGAGGTCGGCGGCGGTGCCACGCGCGCCTCCATCGTCCCGGACGCCCTGCTGGGGACCTCTTGGCCGGCGATCTACGCCGCCCTGGGCTCTGCGATGGTCAACGACTACCCGGTCATCGAGGGCCTGCTCAACGCCGTGCACCTCGACCACACCGTGGCGCTCGAGGTCTCCGCCGAGGAACTCGCCGAGCGTGCCCCGTTCCAGATCACCGTGACCAGCTGGGCCGCCGGCATCGAGGAATCCTCGTCCGGACGTGTCGTCACCGTGCACCACCACATGCACGACGACCAGGGAACCCTGCTGGGACGGCAGACCGAACGCTTCGCCATCCGTGGCCGCGCCTTCGGCACCACTCCGCCCGCCGAGCCGGCCCCGGCCGGCGGCCTCGCCGCGGAGGGCCGGGGAATCACCGACACCCCGCGTTCCACCCTGCTGCGCACCCGGGTGAACGCCCCGGCGGAGATGACCCCCTTCGCCTGGGTCTCCGGTGACTTCAACCCGATCCACACCAGCCACGTCGCTGCCCGCGTGGCCGGACTGCAGGCACCGCTGGTGCACGGCATGTGGCTGTCCGCCACCGCCCAGCACGCCGCGTCCGCCGCCGGCTCCGGCCACCACATCCTCGGCTGGACCTACCGCATGTTCGGTCTCGTCCAGCTGGGCGACCCGGTGGACATCCAGGTCGAGCGCACCGGCCGCGTCGCCGGTGGTGGTCTGCTCCTCGAAGTGACCTGCCGGATCAACGACGAACTCGTGTCCCAGGGCACCGCGGTCACCGCCGCACCGTCCACGGCGTACGTCTACCCGGGCCAGGGCATCCAGTCCAAGGGCATGGGCCTGGACGAGCGCGCCGCCTCCAAGGCCACCGCCGCCGTCTGGGAGCGGGCCGACGCCCACACCCGCGCCACCCTGGACTTCTCCATCCTCACCGTGGTCCGCGACAACCCCACGTCGCTGACCGCCAACGGTGTGACCTACCACCACCCGGACGGTGTCCTCTACCTCACCCAGTTCACCCAGGTCGCACTGGCCACGCTGGCGCTGGCGCAGACCGCCCGGCTGCGGGAGGCCGACGCACTGGTCGCCGACGCCTACTACGCCGGCCACTCACTCGGTGAGTACACCGCCCTGTCGGCCTACGCCGGCACCATCGAGCTGGAGACCGTCCTCGAGGTCGTGTTCCACCGTGGTTCCACGATGCACCACCTCATCCCGCGTGACGAGAACGGCCGCTCGAACTACCGGATGGGCGCCCTGCGTCCCAACCAGTTCGGCGTCGACGACGACCACGTCGTCGAGTACGTCAACTCCGTGGCGGAGCAGTCCGGTGAGTTCCTCGAGATCGTGAACTTCAACCTCGCCGGCGAGCAGTACTCCGTCGCCGGTACCGTCGCCGGTCTCGCCGCCCTGGAGAAGGACGCGGCGAAGCGGACCGCGGCAGCCGGTGGCAAGGGATCGTTCATGATGGTCCCGGGCATCGACGTGCCCTTCCACTCACGGGTCCTGCACCCCGGTGTGCCGGACTTCCGTGAGAAGCTCGACGACCTGCTCCCGGAGACCATCGACCACGAGGTGCTCGAGGGACGCTACATCCCGAACCTCGTCGCCCGCCCGTTCGAGCTCACCCGCGAGTTCGTGCAGTCCATCCTGGACGTCGTCCCCGCCGAACCCGCCCAGGAGCTCCTGGACAACTGGGACGCCCGTACCAAGGACGAGGCAGGACGCGCCAAGGCCGCCCGCACCCTGTTCATCGAGCTGCTCTGCTGGCAGTTCGCCTCCCCGGTGAGGTGGATCGAGACCCAGGACCTGCTGCTCGCCAGCGACCGCCTGGACATCGAGGAACTCGTCGAGATCGGTCTCGGCGCCGCCCCGACCCTGGCGAACCTCGCCACCAAGACCCTCAAGCTGCCCCGCTTCACCGGTGCCGACGTCGCCGTGCGTAACGTCCAGCGCGACGAGAAGCTGGTCTACCACGAGGACGTCCAGACCATCGAGGCCCCGGTCGACGAACCGGCCGAGGTGGAGCACGAGAGCGTCCCGACCGGCGACGTGGTCGCCGAGGCACGCCCGGACGCCTCCGCACCGTCGCCCGCCGTCGACGAGGGCTACGCCACCCCGGAGCCCCCGGCACCGGCAGGCTCGGTGGAGCGTCCCGCGGACCTGCCGTACAAGGCGTCCGACGCGATCAAGACACTCCTGGCCTACGCCAACAAGCTGCGCCCGGAGCAGATCGGTGGTGCCGACACGACCGGCACACTGACCAACGGTGTGTCCTCGCGGCTCAACCAGCTGCTCATGGACATCTCCGCCGAGCTGGGGCTGTCCAGTGTCGAAGGCGCGGCCGAGGCCGACGTCACGACCCTGTCCGCCACCGTGGACGCGGCAGCGCACAACTACGCGGCCTTCGGTCCGGTGCTCAGCGAGGCAGTGAAGGACCGGCTGCGCAAGCTCTTCGGTTCCGCAGGGGCCAAGGCCACCGCCATCGCCGACCGCGTCACCGGCACCTGGGAGCTCGGGCCGGGCTGGGTCGACCACGCGACCGCACAGATCCTGCTCGGTTCCCGTGACGGCGCCTCCGCACGCGGCGGCGACCTGTCGACCCTGCCGACCTCCGCCACCTCGATGAACGACGTGAACGCGATCATCGACGAGGCGGTCACCCAGGTCGGTGCCGCCCACGGCATCCCCGTGGCGAAGCCGAGTGCCGGTGGTGCCGGCGGTGGAACCGTCGACTCCGCGGCGCTCGACGCCTTCGCCGAGGAAGTCACCGGCGACGAGGGTGTGCTGGCCAACCTGGCCCGGCACATCCTGCACGACCTGAACCTGGACATCCCGGAGTCCTCGTCCTTCAGCGACCCTGAGGCCGACGAGACCGCTGCTATCCTGCAGGCCGTCAGCGAGGAGCTCGGTGCGACCTGGCCCAAGCAGGTCGCCCCGGTCTTCGACGACCGTCGTGCCATCCTCATCGACGACCGGTGGGCCACTGCCCGTGAGGACATCGCCCGTCTCGCCGCCGGTGAGGAGATCGCGGAATCCGCGACCTTCCGCGGCACCGGTGAAACCGTCGCGAAGCACGCCGACTGGTGGGCCACGCATACCGCAGACGCCCAGTTGGCGACCCGTTTCACCAGCATCGCCGCAGCGGCCCGGGACGAGACGACCACCGGTGAGTTCGCCGGACAGGTCGCCGTCGTCACCGGCGTCACCCCCGCCTCCATCGCCGGAGGCGTGGTCGGTGACCTGCTGGCGGAGGGTGCCACCGTGGTGATCACCGCTTCCCGGATCAGTGCCGCCCGCCTGGAGTTCATCAAGAAGCTCTACCGGGAGCACGCGTCGGCGGAAGCGAAGATATGGCTCGTTCCGGCGAACCTGTCGAGCTACCGGGACATCGACGCCCTGGTCGACTGGATCGGCAATGAGCAGACCGAGACGGTCGGTTCCGAGAAGAAGCTGGTCAAGCCGGCTCTCGTGCCTGACCTCTTCCTGCCCTTCGCCGCGCCGTCGGTCTCCGGCACGGTCGAGGACGCCGGCGGAAACGCCGAGACCCAGGCCCGTCTGCTGCTGTGGAGTGTGGAGCGTTCCTTCACCGCCCTGTCCCGCATCGGTCACGAAGCCAACCTGGCGCACCGCCTGCACGTGGTGCTGCCCGGTTCCCCGAACCGCGGAACCTTCGGTGGCGACGGTGCCTACGGTGAGACCAAGGCCGCCTTCGACGCCATCTGCAACAAGTGGTCTAACGAGCCGTGGGCTGAGCGCGTCACCATCGCCCACCCGCGTATCGGCTGGGTCTCGGGCACCGGCCTGATGGGCGGCAACGACCCGCTGGTCGACGCCGCAGTCGAGGCAGGCGTGCGTGTGTGGACCCCGTCCGACATCGCCGGCGAACTGGTCCGTCTGTGCTCTTCCGAGATCCGCGCCGCCGCGTCCATCGGCCCGGTCGACGCCGACCTCACCGGTGGCCTGGACAAGATCAACCTGGTGGAGCTGCGTGAGCAGGCGCTGGCCGACGGTGCATTCGACGCCGCCGGTGACGGCGCGGCAGCCGAGGCCGCCGAGGCTCCGGTCACCGTCAACGCCCTGCCGTCCCCGGTACGTGCTTCCCAGCCTGTCGCCGGTGATACGGTCGACTCACAGGATGAGGCGTGGGGCGAGGTCACCACCGACCTCGACGACATGGTCGTGGTCGTGGGCCTCGGCGAGGTCAGCGCCTGGGGATCCGGGCGTACCCGCTTCGAGGCCGAGTACGGCGTCCAGGCCGATGGTTCGGTCGAACTCACCGCCGCCGGTGTGCTGGAACTCGCCTGGATGACCGGCCTGCTGACCTGGAAGGACACCCCGGTCGCCGGCTGGTACGACGCCAAGGGCGACATCGTTCCCGAGGAGGAGATCTTCACCCGCTACCGGGACGAGGTCGCCGCCCGTGCAGGCGTGCGTACCTTCGTCGACGACGTCGCGCTCGAGGACGTCCACACCCCGGCCGCCGCAGAGATCTTCCTCGACCGTGAGGTCACCTTCTCCGTGGACTCCGCCGAGGACGCCCAGTCCTTCGTCGAGGCCGACCCGAACTTCACCCGGGCGACCCTGGACGAGGAGACAGGCGAATGGTCCGTCACCCGACTGCCGGGTGCCCGGGCACGGGTGCCCCGTCGCGCCACCCTGGCACGCAAGGTCGGCGGCCAGTTCCCGACGGACTTCGATCCCACCCGCTGGGGTGTGCCGGCATCCATGGTCGAGGCCATCGACCGGATCGCCGTGTGGAACCTCGTCGCCACCGTCGACGCCTACCTCTCGGCGGGCTTCACCCCGGCAGAGATCCTGCAGGCCGTCCACCCGTCGGACGTCGCCATGACCCAGGGCACCGGCTTCGGCGGCATGACGTCGATGCGCAAGCTCTTCGTCGAGCGCTTCCTGGAGGAGGACATCCCGTCCGACATCCTGCAGGAGACCCTGCCCAACGTCGTCGCCGCACACACCATGCAGTCCTACGTCGGCGGCTACGGTGCGATGATCCACCCGGTCGGCGCCTGCGCCACCGCCGCAGTCTCCGTCGAGGAGGGTGTGGACAAGATCAAGCTCGGCAAGGCTGACTTCGTTGTCGCCGGGGCCACCGACGACATGTCCGTGGAGTCCATCAGCGGGTTCGCCTCGATGAACGCCACGGCCAACTCGGACACCATGGCCGCGAAGGGACTCAACGAGCGCTTCTACTCCCGTGCCAACGACCGTCGCCGCGGCGGCTTCGTCGAGGCACAGGGTGGAGGCACGATCCTGCTGACCCGTGGCTCTGTCGCGGCGAAGCTGGGCCTGCCCGTCCAGTCTGTGGTCGGTTACGCTGCGTCCTTCGCCGACGGTGCGCACACCTCCATCCCGGCCCCGGGCATGGGTGCGCTGGCCGCCGGACGTGGTGGCCAGGGGTCGAAGCTGTCGAAGGAGCTCGCCAAGCTCGGTGTCAGCGCCGACGACATCTCCGTGGTGTCCAAGCACGACACCTCGACCAACGCCAATGACCCGAACGAGTCCCGCCTGCACACCCGGCTGGCGAAAGCCATGGGCCGCACCGAGGGCAACCCGATGTACGTCGTCTCCCAGAAGACGCTCACCGGTCACGCCAAGGGTGGCGCCGCCGTCTTCCAGACAGCGGGTCTGGGGGACATGTTCCGGACTTCGCGGATCCCGGCGAACCGTTCGCTGGACTGCGTGGACCCGGAGATGGCGTCCGCACCGAACCTGGTCTGGCTGCGTGAGCCGTTGCAGCTCAACCGGACGATCAAGGCCGGTCTGCTGACCTCCCTGGGCTTCGGTCACGTGTCCGCGCTGATGGCGCTGGTGCACCCGGAGGCATTCCGGGTGGCTGTCGCCAACCAGCTCGGTGAGGACGCTGCGGAGAAGTGGGTCGCCACTGCGTCGGCACGCCTGCGCGCCGGTGTGCGTCGCCGTGAGGCAGGCATGCTGGGCCACCGTGCACTGTTCGAGGAGATCGAGCACCGTCGTTTCGCCGACGGGGTCGAGATCGACGCTGCGGAGCCGGCGATGCTGCTCGACCCGGAGGCACGTGCCGGTGAGGACGGTCTGCTGCGGTGACCGGATCCTCCTTCGTGATCGGTGTCGGCATCGACGTGGTCGACATCCCGTCCTTCGCCGAGCAGCTCGAGATGCCGGGGTCGCGGTTCGCCGCGTCCTTCACCGGGGCTGAACGGCGCACCTGCGCCAAGCAGGCGCAGACCAGTGGCAACGAGGCACAGCACCTCGCTGCCCGGTGGGCGGCGAAGGAGGCGTTCTACAAGGCGTGGACCGCGGCCGAGGCCGGGGACGAGATCCCCGGGGCGCGGATGGACTGGTCACAGATCGAGGTGGTCAAGGACCGCTGGGGTCGACCGTTCATCCGCCTGCACGAGCCTCTCGCCTCCGTGGTGAACGGGGCGCTGAGCCGTCACTTCGGTGGTGGGGCCCCGGGGAGCACGGACAACGGACATGCGGTCTGGCACCTGAGCCTGTCGCATGACGGGCCTGTCGCCCAGGCCTTCGTGGTCGGGGAGTGGCGCCGGATGTAGTCGCGTGGCCCCCGGGGTCGAGTGAGCAACCCCACAGGTTGGTGTGACCGACCTGTGGGGTTGCTGCGTTCCGGGACGGGGTGCGCGGCAGGGTGCTCCCACCGTGTCGTGACCGAGCGCTACGTGACGTGCCACCGTGGTCCCACGGTCGTGGCATGTGTGCCGAGCAGGGAACAACCCCGGAGGTTGGTTACACCATCCTCCGGGGTTGCTGTCTGGTGGGGCTGGACACCGGCGTCGCTGGCTAGGCCGAGTGCGGGACGATGCCTGACGTGTCCACCGTTACCCGGGCCTCTGCGAGGCGTGAGATCTGTGACTCTGAGACATGGATGTCCTTGGCGAGGCGGTACGGCGTGATGCCCATCGGTTCCGGCATCTCGGAGACCAGCCAGTCGCCGGGGTGGGGGAGGTTGCTGGTGGTAGTCGGTGATGTCGACATCGCGGGCTCCTTCGTTGGTCCAGCGGAGTCCGGATAACCCCGCCTGCCGGTTCCCGGGACCAGCAGGAACGCCGTCTGTACTGACCGCGGTCGCAGTGTCGGCAACGCGAATCGGTACCGGTTTGCCAGGGAACCTCCACCGCGACTGAACGGCTGTCCCATGCGACCCACGCAGACTGTGCCAATGGTCAGGAGCGGTAGAAGAGAACACTCCGCACGCGAGCACCGGCGATGCCCCGGTCTCCGCGGCAGATTCCGTTCCGGCGGACGCATCCCGGCACGCGTCGGTTCGCCGGCGTCAGAACAGCCGGCGTCCCCGCTGTCGGAGGCGGATGCCCGGGTTCTTTCCCGCGGCGCCCAGCCGCAGGGCCCGGACGGTGAGTAGTCCGGCGACCTGCAGGTCTGTCTTGGTCGGTGCATCGTCGCTGACGGTCGTCCGAGGCAGCCGCGCATTGTCGGGGCCCGGAGTCCCCTGAACTCGTCACCGCGCCAAACGCCGTCGGGGGCCCGGAACAGGATGTGTCCTGCGGTGATCCTGGTGGGGATGTCACGGGTGCAGTAGCTGGCAGGTGATGAACAGCTCGATGAGGTCGATGAAGGCGTCATGTTCTCGCGTATCCGCCGAGCCGCGCAACCCGGCGGACGAGCTCCGGGGGAGATGGTGAGACGGTTCCGGGGGCCGCCCGACTGGGAATGCGGTGGACCACCGCTGTAATGATGAAGGAGAATGCAGGCAGTTACGCCGGAAGGAATGTCATGAGCAACACCTGGGGAACAGTCCCGGAGAGCCCGCACCGGGTACCGCAGAGAAGAGGACCCGTCATCGCCGCTGTTGTCGGTGTTGTCGTTGTCGTGGTGGTCGTCGCGGCGGCAGCCGTCGGCGGGTGGTTCTTCCTGCGTGGCAGCGGGGACGAGGGAAACAACGGTACCGCCGCGGCAGGGCCCGGGTTCACGTCCGTGCCGGTAACGACGTCAGAGACCGCGGAGTCGCCCGACGCCGACGCTCCTGAAGAGGCGGTCGAGACCGTGACGGTCACCGCCGAACCGGAGCGGGCTGATAGGGCGGACCAGGATCAGGGAACCGGGGCCCGCCCTGACTCATCGGGTGCCTCTCCCCGTGACCGGTCCGGAGAGGCCCTCCTCTGCGACGGTCGCGGCGTCCTGGTCGTCGAGTCCGTGATGGGCAACAGTCCCACATTCGACAGTGAGGTGGATACCGCGTTAGCCGCGAATCCGGGATCGGTTGTCGTCGCGCCGGGCACCTGTGCATCTCTGCGTTCCTCCGTGGACGGGGCCGAGGTCTACGCCGTCGTCGTCGACTACGGCAGTGACGTCAGCTCCCTGTGCTCAGCGGAAGCGGCAGGTGGCGGCTATTCGCGGGTGCTGGACAACACCGCGTCCTACCGGTCACCGTGCTGAGCACCTGAGCATTATGTGATCAAGTATCACGTAGGATAAGTAACGGAAGGACATGATGAAACACCACCACCGATAATGACAGGGAGGACGATCCTGTGAACACCACCACTCGACTCGGAACCTTGGATGTCTCGTCGATAGGTTACGGCTGTATGGCGCTCACCGACATCTACGGCGGCGGGCTGACCGACGACGATGCCCGCGCATCCCTCAATGAGGCCGTCGACGCCGGTATCACGCTGCTCGACACCGCAGACGTCTACGGAGAACCGCCGAGCAGGGACCACATCGGACCCGCCGGAACGAACGAGGAGATGCTTGCCCCGTTGCTCGCGAAACGTCGCGACGAGGTGCAGATCTCGACGAAGTTCGGGATCGCCGGTGAGGCGGTCAACCCGGACACCGGGAAGATCGAGTCTCAGGGGCTCAACGGCAGGCCGGAGTACGTGCAGTCCGCCTGCGAAGCATCGCTGCGCCGTCTCGGCGTCGAGACAATCGACCTCTACTACCTGCACCGCCCGGACCCGGAGGTTCCTCTGGAAGAGACCGTCGGGGCGATGGCGTCCCTGGTGGAGCAGGGTAAGGTGCGGCAGCTCGGAGTGTCGGAGCTCACCGCCGACGAGCTGCGCCGGGCCCACGCCACGCACCCGATCGCCGCACTGCAGTCCGAGTGGAGCGTTTGGTCGCGCGATATTGAGGATACGGTCGTACCAACGTGTGCGGAGCTGGGCATCGGCGTCGTGCCCTACAGTCCGCTGGGGCGCGGCTTCCTCACCGGCACACTCTTCAAGGAAGCCGTCAGTTCGGATGTACGTGGTGACATGGAGCGCATGGCGAGCGGGTGGGACGACAATGAACGCGCCCTCGCGCTCGTGGCAGACGTCGCCGAGGAACTGGGGGCGACCAATTCGCAGGTCTGCCTGGCCTGGCTGCTCGCCAAGGGTGCCCGCTACGGCGTGAACACGGTTCCGATCCCCGGCTCACGGAAGGCGTCACGCATGATCGAGAACCTCGGAGGAACCGAACTCACCCTCACTGACTCCCATGTCGCGTCGCTCGACAAGGTCGCGGGGCTGGTCACCGGCACCCGGAGTATCCATGCCGATGACCCGACCTGGGTCAGCTCCGGCCGGGAATAGCGCGGCTCAGATGACGCGGACGTCCCGGCGACGGGCGCCTAGCGACGTTCGTGGTTGATCTGCACGTGCTTGGTGCGGGAGTAGTCCTGCAGCGCGTACAGCGACAGGTCCCGGCCGTAACCGGAGCCCTTGAATCCGCCCCACGGGACATCGTTGGCCAGCACGAGGTGGCAGTTGACCCAGACGGTGCCGGCGTCGATGCGGCGGGGCACCGACAGGGAGCGCGCGGCATCCGTGGTGAACACCGATGCGGCGAGCCCGTAGGGGACCTCGTTGGCGCGGTCGATGGCCTCCTTCTCGGTGGTGAAGGTCTCGACGGTGACCACCGGGCCGAAGATCTCCTCGGAGGCTGCCTCGGTTCCGGGCTGGACACCGGTCAGGACGGTGGGCGCGACGTAGTATCCCTCGCCGTCCAGTGCGCCGCCGCCGATGGCTGCAGAAGCACCGTCGGCGAGTGCGCGGTCGATGAAGGACGTCACGCGGGTGAGGTGGTCCTCGGAGACCAGCGGTCCGATCTCCACGTCCTCACCGGCGGCGGGATCGCCCACCACCAGGCTGGAGACCTGCTCGACGAGCAGTTCGGTGAACCTCTCCGCGACCGACTCGTGGACCAGGACACGGGTGCCTGCCCCGCATTCCTGCCCGGAGTTCCAGTACCCGGCCTCGCGCAGCGCCTCAGCCGCCTGCTGCAGGTCGGCATCCTCGAAGATGACCACGGGAGCCTTGCCGCCGAGCTCCAGGTGGACCCGCTTCAGCGAGTCGCTGGCAGACTCGGCGACGGTCTTTCCACTGTTCACACTGCCGGTCAGTGCGACCATGGCGATGTCCGGGTGTTCGGACAGTCGGGCGCCCACCACGGAACCGCGCCCGGTGACCACGTTCATCACGCCGGCGGGGAGCAGGTCGCCGATGATCTCCATGAACTTCAGCATGCTCAGCGGGGTCTGCTCCGAGGGCTTGAGCACCAGGGTGTTGCCGGCGGCCAGAATCGGGGCGATCTTCCACGCCGCCATGAGCAGCGGGTAGTTCCACGGCACGATCGCCCCGATCACGCCGAGGGGTTCGCGGAGGATCATCGAGGTGTGGTCGGCGACGTAGTCTCCGGCGCCCTGTTCGGTGAAGGCGCGGGCCGCACCGGCGGAGAAGCGGAAGATGTCCGCGGTGCCGGAGACGTCGTCGTCGGCGACCATGCGCGGCTTACCGGCGTCGGCTGCCTCGAGACGGGCGAGGACGTCGGCATTGGCCTCGACACGGTCGGCGATGGCCAGCAGCAGGTCGGCGCGGTCCTTCGGAGTGGTGTCACGCCAGGTGTCGAAGGCTGTGACGGCGGCTGCGACGGCGGTGTCGACGTCGTCGGCGCTGCCACGGGGGACGTCGGCGATCGTACCGCCGTCGGCGGGGTTGACCAGGGTGTACTCGCCGGCACTGTCGGTGAATGCGCCGTTGATGTAGTGGTGCAGTGGGGGCAGGTCACCCTCGGTGATCAGGGTGGCACCCGCGTCGGGACGTCGGACGGTGAAGGTGTGGTTACTCACTGTGGTGGTCCTTTCGTAAAAGGGAGGGACAGGTGGTCAGCGCTGCAGTGCGTCCAGCGCGGCGGTGATGCGGTCGGTGGCGTCTGCGGGGACGTCAGCGACAGGGCGGCGGGGCACACCGGCGGAGATGCCGTTGTGCCGCAGACCGGCCTTGACGGCGGCGATGAAGTTCTCGGAGATCATCGCGTCGATGGCGGGGTAGACCCGGTTCCATTCCGTACGGGCCTCGACGAGCTTGTCCCCGGCGATCAGCCGGCTGACGGAGACCAGTTCGGAGGGGACGACGTTGGCTGCTCCGGCGACGGCTCCGGCGGCACCTTCGGCCAGGGCACTGTAGAGGTAGGGGTCCCAGCCGATGAATGTCCCGAGCTTGTCGCTGTGGTGGTGGATCAGGCGCAGTGCCTGTTCCCAGTCGGCGCCGGAGTCCTTGATGTAGCGGATGTTGTCGATCTCCCCGGCGAGGCTGCCGGCGGTGTCGGCGTCGAGGTTCACGCCGGTGGCGTCGGGGATGTTGTAGAGCATCACCGGGATGTCGACGGAGGAGGACACCTCGCGGATGTAGGTGAGGGTCTCGTCCAGGCTCAGCGGCTCGTAGTAGGGGGTGACCAGCATGAGGACGTCGGCGCCGGCGGACTGGGCGGCGCGTGAGTGGCGGATGGCCTCGGCGGTGGAGGTGGCACCGGTCTGGGCGACCACGGGAACGCGTCCTGCGGTGTACTCGATGACGTCCTCCACGAGCTGGAGACGTTCGTCGGCGCTGAGTGCGGCGACCTCGGCGGTGGACCCGCCGACGACAACGCCGTCGACACCGTGGTCGACGGAGCGGTCGACGAGCTGCTTGAGGACGGCGGTGTCGATCTTCTCGTCAGCGTCGAAGGGGGTGGCGAGCGCGGTCAGGATGCCGCGGAGCTCAGTGGGGGAGGTTGAAGTCATGGGTTTCTCCTTGCTGGTGATGGTGGTTGAACGTCGGTATGCGTCAGCCGGCGACGGCCACGCCCTGCTGGGATTCGGTGGCGAGCAGGCTCGCTGCGCGCTGGGCCGCGGTGAACGCCGAGGTGATGGCGGTTTCGGTGTAGAGCGAACCGAGGTAGTCGCCGGCGAGGAAGACTCGCTCCTCGGGTTTCATGAGCTCTTCCTGGATCTTGGCGCGGCCCGGGAAGCAGTAGGGTGCGCCGAGCTTCCACCGCTGCACGTGGGTCTCCTCGACAATGTCCGAGAAGCCGGGCAGTACCTCGTTGAGGTCGCGGTGGTAGATCGCCGCGATCTCGTCGTCGGTCTTGTCGATCAGGTTGTCGGCGAGGCTGGCGGGGGAGAAGACCATGATGCTGCCGCCCGGGCGCCGCGCGCCGCCGGTCCCGTTGACCAGGTTGCCCATGTTCAACACGATGTTGAAGGAACGCTTCGGCGTGGCGATACCGTAGGCACCGTCCCATACCTGTGGCGTGGTCTCCCCGGTCAGGAACGCGGCGCTGACGTAGGAGCCGTACTGCACCTTGTCGAGTGCGTCCCGGAGTGCAGGGCGGAGGTCCACGCCGATGCGCCGGGAGATCGGCGCCGGGGTGGCCATCACGGCGGTGCGGGCCGAGACCTCGTGCTCCTGGCCGTCCTTGATGTAGCGCACGGTGACGTGGTCAGCGTGCTGGGTGAGCTCCTGTACCTCCGCTCCGGTCCGGATACGGTCCCGTTGTGAGGCGGCGATGGTTTCGGTCAATGTCGACGGGCCGCCGACGATGCTCTTGCTCAGCCCCTGACCGATGTTCCACACCAGGCTGAAATAGCCGATCCCGGCGCCGGCGGAGATCTGGTCCGGGTCCCCGGCGGAGCGGGTGACGGTGGGGCGGAACAGGGCGTCGACGTTCTCCGGGATGTCACCGAGGTACTCGGCGAAGGTGCGGTCGTTCTCGAAGTCGTAGATCCGCTGCTGACGGGTCTCGCCGCTCTCCCCGGGACGGCGACGCACGGCCTTCGCGTAGCGCAGGACGTCCAGGCTGACCTTCGCACCGTGGGTCAGCATCTGCACCCGGTCGCTGAAAGGCACGGGGACGCGGAGGGGGTACGTCTGGGCAGGCCCGTTGATCAGCAACTTCCCGTTCATGTGGACACCGGCCAGCGTGCCGGGGACGTCCATGACCGCGGTGCCGGTCTCGTGGAAGAGATCGTCGGTGGATGTGCCCGCCCCGCTGAAGACGTGCCCACCCCAGTTGAGGAAGTAGGGGCCGCGTTTCTCCGACCGGATGCGCCCGCCGGTGCGGTGCCCGGACTCGAGGATGAGGGTGTCCCAGTGGCGTAGCCGCCAGGCGGCGGAGAGACCGGACAGGCCTCCTCCGATGATGATTGCGTCCTTCACGGTGGACTCCTTCGCGAAGTGGGGCGTGGCGGGAGGTCGGGACCGACCGCCGGATTCGCCGGGATTGGAGTGGATGAGCGCGGGGCCCCGTAGGTGTCCCAGTCAACAGCCGCTGTATTACTGTTGTAGAAACCACATTACTGTGTGATTTGTGATCACACAAGGGAAGTTTTGCACTACGGCTCAACTGTGCGTGCCGGGTCAGCTCAGGGCGTCGCGGATGCGCTCGATGGCAGAGTTCAGCGAGGCGTCGGTGATCGCCACCGCCGCCGACACATCCCCGGTCTGTGCTGCTTCGATGAGATGGCGCTGGTGTGTGAGCAGCTCCGTGGTGGAACCGGACTCCAGTTCATCCCGCGCGCCGACGATCTTGAAGTGACGGCACCGGGCCCACAGGCTCCGGATCGTCTCGTCCAGCACCCTGTTGCCGGACGCTCCGTAAATCGTCCCCAGTAGTTCCTCGTCGAGGGAGAGGTAACCGATCACGTCGCCGCGCTCCAGGGCACTGTGCATCCTGTCGTACAGGGTTTCGAGGGTCTGGAGGTCCTCCGGTTCCAGTGCTGTGATGCCTGTCTCGGTGGCGCGGACCTCGAGAACCCGGCGGACCTCGTAGATGTCCAGCAGTTCTTCGGGGGAGAACGCCTTGACGACGGCACCGCGACGGGGGCGTGTCTCGACGAGGCCGACTTCCTCGAGTCGTTTGATGGCCTCGCGCACCGGCATCACGCTGATGCCGAGTTCTTCAGCGAGGTCCCGGATCTGCAGCCGTCGTCCTGCTTCGTAGTTGCCGTTGACGATTGCAGCATGGATCGCCTCGTAGGCGAGGTCGCCTACGCGGTCGGTGGTCTGCAGTCGACTGAGTGCCATGCGGTTCACTATACCGAGGGCGGCGGAGGGGGCCGTCCCCGGGCGACCTGGCCTTGCATCGGACGTCGTAGGGAGATAGTTTCGTGATCACAAATCACCGACGAAAGGCGGTCGCACCCGTGGAGATCTCTCCGGACACGCTCGAAACACTGTGCCGGGACGTTCTCCGACGCGCCGGCGCGAATGAACTGACCGCAGGTAGTCTCGCCCGGGCCACCGTCGCCGCCGAGACCCGCGGACGTGCGGAGGTGGGCGTCCTGCACCTCCTGGACTACCTCACAGCTCTCCGACGGGGAGCTCTCAACGGTGTGGCAGTTCCCTCGGTCTCCCGGTCTGGAGCGGTCGTCAGCGTCGATGCCGTCGAAGGTACAGCGCAGGGGGCATTCGACACCGCACTACCCACACTGCTCGAAGCTGCAGGTGAGCAGGGCGTTGCGGTGCTGCGTCTGCACAACTCGTTCACCTGTGGTGAACTCGCCTATTACACGACGGTGCTGGCAGACCACGGGCTCATGTCCCTTGCGGTCGCAAACTCTCCGGCCCTCGTCGCCCCGGACGGTGCCGCCACCGCAGTCCTCGGGACGAACCCGATGTCGTTCGCAGCGCCGGCGGAGCCGTCCCCACTGGTGATAGACCAGGGGATCAGCGCAGCTGCGTATGTCACCGTCCGACGCCACGCCGAGGAAGGACGGGAGATTCCGTCGGCGTGGGCCGTCGACCAGGAGGGACGTCCGACGACCGATGCCGCCGACGCGCTCACGGGCTCTCTCCGTCCGGCGGGTGGGCAGAAGATGACGAATATCGGGCTGATGGTCGAGGCCCTCGCCGCGTTCGCCGGCGCCCGGTGGTCCACCGATGCCTCAGGGTTCGATGCCGGGCGTGACAGCCCCTCGGTCGGGATGTTCCTGCTCGCCGTCCATCCTGAGTCTGCGACAGGGGGTTACACGGAGCGACTGGGTGCACAACTACACCGTCTCGAGGAGAATTACGGGATGACCCTGCCCGGACGGCGACGACCGCCGGCGCAGGTGCTCGACATCGCCGACGACGTCTACCAGGCACTCGTGGAAAGGAGTAACCCGTGAGCACGACAGCAGAGGACACAGAAGGCACAGAGGACACCGGTTTCCAGCTCGATGTGGACGGCTTCGACGACAGGGTGGTAGCCGACCCGTCCACCCACCCCGGCGGGCAGGGGCAGCCCCGGTTCCGGCCGGTCGCGTCAGACACCTACCGTCTCGTCGGGGCCCGGGCGTGCCCGTTCGCCCACCGTGCGATCATCGTCCGACGGCTCCTCGGCCTCGAGGACGCGGTCTCGCTCGGGATGTGCGGCCCCACGCATGACTGGAAGTCCTGGACTTTCGACCTCTATGACGACTCCGTCGACCCAGTGCTGGGTGTCGGGCGCCTGCGCGACTGCTACCTTCACCGGCATCCCGGTTACACCGGCGGCGTCACCGTCCCCGCGTTGGTCGACATTGACTCAGCCGCGGTGATCACGAATGATTTTCCGACTCTGGTGGCTGACTTCGCCACCGAATGGACGAAGTTCCATCGCCCCGGCGCACCCGACCTCTACCCGGAGCACCTGCGGGTTGAGATCGACGAGCTGTCCGAGCGGATGTTCAGCTCCGTCAACGTCGGCGTCTACCGGTGCGGACTGGCGGACAGTCAGGAGACTTACGACCGTGCCGTCGATGAGCTGTTCACCATGCTCGACGAACTGGAGGAGCGGCTTGGTCGACAGCGCTATCTCGTCGGCGATCAGATCACCCTGGCGGACGTGAACCTGTTCGCCACGCTGATCCGGTTCGACATGGTGTACCACGGACTCTTCAAGTGCAACCGCTACACGATTGCGCAGAAGCCGAACCTGTGGGGCTATCTCCGCGATCTCTTCCAGACCCCCGGTTTCGGTGACACGGTGAACTTCCCGCAGATCAAGGAGCACTACTACACGGTCATCACACAGGTGAACCCCTCGGGGATCATCGCGTGCGGTCCTGACCCCGCGAACTTCTACACCCCGCACGGTCGAGAGTCGCTGGGTGGTTCACCGTTCGGTGCGGGGACTGCGCCGGAGCCGCCCCGCAGCGAGGATGTGCTGGACGGCGACGAGCGGGGCGCGTTCGTCTGAGCAGAAGCGGGATCAGGCCTTCAACCGCTCCGACCTCAGCCGGGCGACCTCCTCGTCGAGCTGGGTGGCGAAAGCACCGGTCAACGGGGGCAGCTCGGCGAGCGTGGTGTCCATCGCGGAGGCGAGCAGCAGATCAGCCAGCTGGGGGTTCCGGGCGAGTATCGGGCCGTGCATGTACGTCGCCACGATCGAGCCCTGCACCGCACCCTCGAAGTACACTTCCTTGCCTGCGCGGTCGTGGCCCAGTCCACCGGACAGGGCGCCGTGGGCGTCCGTGTTGCCCACCCCTTCGGTGACGTACCCCAGCGGGGAGGCGTCCGGTCCCAGCAGTGTCGCCCCCTGGTGGTTCGCGAAGCCGGTCAGCGGCTCGGTCAACACCCCTGCCGAGCCGAGTGAACCGGCGGTCAGCCCGAAGCCCTTCAGGTCCGGGTTGGACCGCACTTCGCCGATCATGCGGTTCTGCAGGGAGGACGTGGTGACGTCGAGGAGGCCCAGGCCGTCGACCATCCGGTCCGAGGCGCGGAAGGAGGTGCCGAAGACCTGCAGACCGGCACAGATCGCGAGGACCGGCCGGCCGGCCTGGACCGCG
Organism: Corynebacterium glyciniphilum AJ 3170; assembly: GCF_007673095.1. Classification (GTDB taxonomy): domain Bacteria; phylum Actinomycetota; class Actinomycetes; order Mycobacteriales; family Mycobacteriaceae; genus Corynebacterium. The sequence goes on along the minus strand of NZ_VDYZ01000002.1, from coordinate 293,907 downwards.
CGCGCCATCGCCCCGTCGGCGATCAGATGGTCTGCGGCGAGGATCTGGGCCACGTCCTCGCCACCACCGACGGTGTAGATGTCCAGGGTCTCCGGAACACCGTCCCCGAGAGTGATGGGGTGGATCTCGGCGCTGATACCGCGCATCCGGGCACGCTGACGCAGGACCAGCGCATTACCGTCGTCGCCGTAGGTGCCCAGGACGTCAGGCAGGACGAGGCCGATATTCAGGGTCGCTTCACGGGCGGCATTCACTGGGAGATCTCCTTCTGCAGGTCCTTGCGCAGGTCACGGAAGGCGGTGTAATTGGCCAGCACCTCCACACGACCGGGTGGGCAGGCACGCACCGCGGCGACGGTGTCGGCGACGGTCTGGTGTTCCACACCGGCGTAGCCCAACCGGACCGCCAGGTCGGCCGACCGTTCACCGGCGGCGACGACCTTGATGTCCTCGAAGTTCTCGAACTTCACGTCCCACAGCCAGGACAGGTCCTGCCCGTCGGCGACCTGGCCGTTGACCGCGATGACCAGACCGTCCGCCGAACGGTCGACCATGGACAGGGCCTCCTGCCACCCCGCAGGATTCTTCGCGAGGAGCAGGTGGATCTCGCGCCCCTCGAGGTTGACGGTGGAGTACCGCCCGGCGACATCGTCGACACGTTCGGCGGCGGCGAGCGCTGTCGTCTCGTCCACTCCCAGTGCCACGGCGGCGGCGATGGCCTGGGCGGCATTGCCCCGGTTGGCGTTGCCCGGCAGCTTCAGCGACATCGGCATCAGCTCCCCGTCCGGGGTGGTCAGTCCCTCTGCGGTGACGGTCCAGGTGGGGGTCGGGCGACGGAACTCCCGGCCGTCCGGCAGATGCTTCACCGCGAACCAGTCCGGCGAGCCGTCGGCTTTCTCGGTGCGGACCACCGCACCGCCGGTGCGGGGGCAGGACGTGGAGTCACCGGTGAAACCGACACCGGCGGAGACCCACACGACGTTCGGGCAGTCCCACGCCACCGAGGTGACCTGGACGTCGTCACAGTTGGCGATGACGGTCATGCCGGGGCGCTTCTCCACGCACTCCCGCAGAACTCGCTCGATCTTGTTGATCTCGCCGACGCGGTCGAGCTGGTCGCGGGACAGGTTGAGCAGGACCAGCACATCGCAGTCGAGCTTCTCGGCGATGGCGGGAACGTGGAGTTCGTCGACCTCCAGGACGATACGGTCGCGGCCACGACCTGCCAGCAGAGCGGAGATGACCCCGGCGTCCATGTTGTCGCCGCCGTCGTTGGTGGCGACCGTGCCCAGCGTGCGGACCGCTTCGGCGAGCATGCGGGTGGTCGTGGACTTGCCGTTCGTCCCGGTGACGATGGTGCAGGGGCGACCGTCACCGAGCTGCTCCATGAGCTTGGGGTCAATCATGTCGGCGATGAGCCCGCCGATCATGCCGCCGGAACCACGGCCCGTCTTCTTCGACGCCCAGGTCGCGAGGTCCGCGGCACGGACAGCAAGTGAGGTCAACACACCCATTGCTTCGATCACCCTTGTTTCTGATTCTGATTGTGGGACTGGTTCTGTTTCTGCCGGTTCTGGTTTCCGCCGGAGCGTCCTGATCCCCGACGGCGCCGCCGCCGGTTGGACGAGGAGCGTCCCGCTCCCGTACCGCCACCGGTCTTACCGGTGGAAGGGGTCTCTGTCGGGGTGTCATTTCTTCCACCCTGGTCATTGTGGCCGCCCTGGCCGCCACGGCCGCGACCACCGCGGGACTGGCTACGGCTGCGGCTCTGACCGCGTCCCTGGCTTCTTCCCTGGCTGCGGTTCTTGCCGCGCTGAGGGGCCGGAATCCTGGGGGTCGCAGGCCGGGCGTCCGGCACGGTGATCTCCGTCGAGCCGTCGGAGACGTCCTCCAGGGCCGCAAGGAACTCGTCGTCCGTGAACAGCGGGATGTTCTTGCGCTCCCCGTGCATCGCCTTGCCGCGCAGTTCATGACTGCGGTTGCAGACCACCAGGCTGGAGGTCCGGTTGAGTTTCTCGCTGTAGACCAGGCCCGCGCGGGTCGCGGAGCTGATCAGGACATCGGGATCGACCCCGACATCCGGGCTGACGACGAACTCCATGCCCTGTACCAGCTTCGGTCCGTCAGGCGTGCCGGGATTACCGAAGGGGCGTGGCGACGTCGTCGCGTCCACCCGCACTGTACTGCGCTGCAGGCCGAAGCGGTCGGCGGTGAGATCGGAGGGGTCAGCGACCGACATGCCACCAGGGGCGTTGTCGGCCGTGTCCGCAGCCAGGTCCCGCTGGGTGCGGTAGAGCGGAAAGAGGATACGGTTGTCGGCGAGCAGCAGGTCGTCGGCGAGGGTGTCGGCGCGTTCCAGACTCGCGACCTGACCCAGCCACGGTAGGGCGTCGGACGGAAGGACAAGGCCGTGGGCCTCGGCGTAGTGGGCCGCGATGCTCCGCAACCGGGGGTCCGCCACCGGCACACCGGCACGTCTCGACGACGCCAGGGTGTCGACGATGCGCGCCGGCGTGGGCACTGCGACTTTTTTGGGTCGGCGCTGGTTACGTCGCCGTCCCCGCGGGTTGTTCCGCTGGGCGCCACGGTTGGCGGCGCGCTGTGCCCGACGGTACTCGAACTGGATGAAGCCCCAGGTCAACGTGGAATTATGGCAGATCAGGGTCCGTCCGTCGATGAGGTCGAACAACAACGGTGCCACGGTGGCGAATCCGGGGGCCTGGCCGAGATCGGCCTCCGTGTACCCGTGCAGATGCCACGGGCCGGGATCCTCACCGGGGTTGATCTGCTGCACGATGCCGGTGACCGGAATCGTCTCCTCGGTCGTCTGATCTTCTCCGGCGGGGGCGTCCGCTCCCACGGTGGAGCCGGCCTGTGCGGACGCAGGACGGTTCCCGTTGAAGACGGCACGTTCGCCGTCGGCGGTGTGCAGGGTCGCGGAGAAGGCGACGAGCCGCGAGGTACTGGGGTGAATCCCCGAGGTCGCGACGGTGATCTCGACGAAGGGGGCCTCTTCCACGCTCGGCAGTGTGCCGTGGAACGTCTTCGGCAGGTGGCGACGGGAGGTCTTCGGGGGCAGGGCGCTGTCGGTGTCGACACCGGTACCGGCGGTGGCACCGACAGCGCCGGTACTGTCGGCCTGCTCGGCCTGCTCGACGATCTGGGCTGACGGTGGTGCGGAGCGGCGGTGAACCTGACGACGGCGTCGGCGGGAACGGCCCTGCCCGCTTCGCGGGGCGCCGTCAGCGGCGTCGGGGCCGGAACCGGGGGAAGTCATGGAGGACATCATACGTTCCGCCACGCCGTGGGTGCTAAGGCTCCCGAACTTCGGGGCTGTCGGAGGTGCACCACACCGTGATCCGGTTGTCGGGGCCAGGGGTCCGACGGTCACTCCCGCACAGTGGCCGAGGTCCGGCCAGCTGTCGTCACAGGGGCTTAGACTCCGCCAGGGACGCCCTGCACGACCGGCTCCTTGGCGTGGGCACGGTTCACGCCGGAGGTGATCGCCTTCAGGGACGCGTAGGTGATCGAGCCGGCGATGCCGACACCCCACACCTGCTGTCCGTCGATCTCGGCGAGGACGTAGGCGGCTGCCTCGGCATCGTCACCGGCCGTGCGGGCGTGCTGGAAGTACTCCTGCACCTCCACATCGACGCCCAACGTCTCCAGGGCATTGCAGTAGGCGGCGATCGGGCCGTTGCCGCGGCCCTGGATCGTGCGGGCGGAACCCTCCCACTCGACCTCGGCGGTGACCTTGGTCTCGGAGCCTTCGGACTGCGGTCCGTCGACTGTGACGGAGATCTGCTCCAGCGGGGCGGTGCGTTCCAGGTACTCGCCGGTGAAGATGTCCCACATCGCCTTGGAGTTCACCTCGCCGCCCTCTGCCTCGGTGACGGCCTGGACGACGCCGGAGAACTCGACCTGCATCGGACGGGGCATGTCGATGCCGTGGTCGGTCTTCATGATGTACGCCACGCCGCCCTTGCCGGACTGCGAGTTCACACGGATGACGGCCTCATAGCTGCGACCGATGTCCTTCGGGTCGATCGGCAGGTAGGGCACCTCCCACTGGATCTTGCGGAACTCCTCCTCCGAGATCTCGTTGGCGTGGCTCCCGGGGGCGACGATGTCGGCCAGGGCGTCGATGCCCTTGTTGATGGCGTCCTGGTGTGAGCCGGAGAATGCGGTGAAGACCAGGTCACCGCCGTAGGGCTGGCGCTCGGGGACGACCAGCTGGTTGCAGTACTCCACCGTGCGACGGATCTCGTCGATGTCGGAGAAGTCGATCTGCGGGTCGACCCCCTGGGTGAACATGTTCAGGCCCAGCGTCACCAGGTCGACGTTGCCGGTGCGCTCACCGTTGCCGAACAGGCATCCCTCGATGCGGTCTGCTCCGGCCATGTAGCCCAGTTCCGCGGTGGCGACGCCGGTGCCACGGTCGTTGTGCGGGTGCAGGGACAGGATCACCGAGTCACGACGGGAGATGTTCCGGCTCATCCACTCGATACCGTCGGCGTAGACGTTGGGGGTGATCATCTCCACCGTGGACGGCAGGTTGATGATGATCGGGTTCTCCGGCGTGGGGTCCATGATGTCGATGACCGCGTCACAGACCTCCTTGGCGTACTCCACCTCGGTGCCGGTGTAGGACTCCGGAGAGTACTGCCAACGCCAGGTGGTGTCGGGGTAGTCCTGGGCGACCTCCTTGATCAGCTCCGCGGCATCGGTCGCCAACTTCTTGATGGCGGCCTTGTCCTTACGGAACACGACGCGACGCTGCAGGATCGAGGTGGAGTTGTAGAAGTGCACGATCACGTTCTTCGCGCCCTCGCAGGCCTCGAATGTCCGACGGATCAGGTGTTCACGGGCCTGGACCAGAACCTGGATGGTGACGTCCTCGGGGATCATGTCGTTCTCGATGATCTCGCGGACGAAGTCGAAGTCGGTCTGGGAGGCGGACGGGAAGCCGACCTCGATCTCCTTGTACCCCATGCGGACCAGCAGGTCGAACATGCGGCGCTTACGCTCCGGGCTCATCGGGTCGATCAGGGCCTGGTTGCCGTCACGCAGGTCGACGGCGCACCACTGCGGTGCGGTGTCGATGACCTTGTCCGGCCAGGTGCGGTCCGGCAGCTGGAAACGCTCGACCTCGGTGAAGTGCGGCTGGTAACGGTGTACCGGCATCTGGGAGGGGCGCTGTTTGTTCCAGCTCTTCTGTCCCTCGGGGATCTCACCGGCCGGGGTGGAGATGCGGGCAGGTGCTGCAATGAAGGAATCGGAGGGGGTCATGGTTGTGCTCCTTGTGATCGGTGGGAGGAAAAATGGTCATCACCGACCGGCACGACTCAACTCCGCGACGGGGAGCCGGTCGGTTTTTCAGAACCTGACCCCGCCGCGGCAGAGAAGGAGGAGCTGCGCGCGCGAGTTATTCATGGCGACCACTGTAACACGGTGACCGTCAGGGTGTGAATGGAGAAGTGTGACCGGGGTTACGCCCGGGGTGAGGCGGTACGCTGGTCGACCGTGAATACTTCACTGCCCGCACGTCCCCGCACACCCCGTGCGACACGGGTGCACCTCCCGTTGACCACGGCGGTGGTGGCTACCGTCGTGACGGTGGTGACCGGGGCCGTGCAGTTCATCGTGATGGCTGTCTGGGGAGGGCGCGAGGGGCACAGCCTCCGCGAGGTCCTGATGCAGTGGGACGCGCACTGGATGACCATGATCTCGGAGTACGGCTACTCCGGTTTCGTGATGTCCCCCGACCAGGCTGACCCGGTGCAGTGGGAGTCCGTGGCCTTCTTCCCCGGCTATCCTGTGCTGGTCCGGATCATCGCGGCGCCGATGGCCGTGTTGGACGTGGCGGACGCCACCTACATTGCGGCACTCATGGTCTCCACCGTCGCGACGGTGGCCCTGGCCTGGGGGGTGTCCATGCTGGCCGTGGAGTTGTGGCGTCGCAGGGGGACGGACGGTGGTGGTCCCGTCGACCGCAGGACGGTGGCCGTGCTGTCCGCGGTGGTGACGGTACTGGCGGTCGGAGCGCCGATGGGGATCGTCTACTGGATGCCCTACTCGGAGAGCCTGTTCACCGCCGTGACGGTCTGGGCGCTGTACTTCCTGCTGCGACGGCGTTTCCTCCTGGCTGGTGTCCTGACAATGGTCGCCGGTGCGACCCGCCTGACCGCCACGGCACTGATCCTCACCCTGTGCGTGGCTGCCGTCGTGGAACTGTGGCGGTGGTGGCGGCTCCGTCGCCCACCTCCGGAGCAGTCTGCCGGGGCATTTCCTGTGGCCGCAGTGGCTGCGCCGGTGGTCGGGTCCCTCGGGATCGTGGCCTATCTGGCGTGGGCCGACAGCAAGGTCGCGGATATCGGCGGGTACTTCGCCGCCCAGGAACGGGGCTGGCATTCCGGGGTCGACCTGGGGGCGGCGACGCTGCGGTGGGTGACGGGCAACTTCCCTGGCGAACTGACCGGATACACGATCTCCAGCTGGTCGATGGTCCTGGTGTCCCTGCTGTGCGCGGTGTCGGTCTGGATGCTGTGGACCGGACGTATTCCGTGGCAGGTGTGGCTGCCCGCGGTCATCCTGGCCGGCATCGTCCTGGGGTCGGACGGGATCATGCACTCCCGTCCGCGGCTCCTGCTGGTGCCGGTGCTGCTGCTCACACTTCCCCTGCTTGTCGAGCTGGTGCGGACGTGGAGGACTGCCACGCGGCCGAGGACCACCGCCACGGCGGGCGTGGCACTCGGTGCCGGTGCGGTCTTGTGGTGTGTGCTCGGCTTCTGGGTGTCCGGCGAGATGCTCATCGGCTTCGAGTACGCGATCTGAACGGGGCCGGGCTTCCCGTGAAGGCGGCTGTACGGGCCACGAGGAGGCCCACGAGGGACGCCACTTCTAGCGACCGGGAGTGTCCTCATCTTCTCTTGCCGTCTCGTCTGTCCGATCGCGCTCTTCCTGCTCCTGACGTTCCGCACGCCGCCGCAGTCGCCACCGTCTCCTGCTCATGTCGCGGGCCAGGGTCATCGGCTGCCGCAGTTTCTTCTGCGTCGCCCAGGACAGGTCCTGCATGCCGGGGAGTACCCACCCCCGCCAGTAGGCGGTGATCATCAGGCCGGAGCCGAGGAAGGGTGCGACGATCAGGCCGACGAGGAGCACCGGGAAGTCGCCCGCCACCCCGGACGCGTCGAGGGAGTAGATCCCGACCATGACGGCGGCGGTGAGGACGGCCGGTGTGGCGTAGAGCGTCGCCCCGCCGAAGATGGCGGGAACCGAACCGGTCATCACGTCGCGGATCATGCCGCCGCCGACGACGGTCAGCACGCCGAGGAAGAGGGCGGATGACCACGGCAGGCCGTTGGCCAGTGCTTTCGTTGAACCGGTCGCGGCCCAGACGCCGAGGACGACGGCGTCGCCGTGCACACGGAAGATCTCCCACCCACGTGAGTTCATGTGGATCATCGTCGACACCACCGCGCCTACCAGTGCCATACCGAAGTAACGCATGTCCTGCATGGCTGCCGGAGGTCCGTTGTCGATGAGGACGTCCCGGATCATCCCACCGCCCAAAGCGGTGATGATGGAGAGGAAGACGATTCCGATGAAGTCCAGGTTGCGGGCGCGGGCGATGATCGCCCCGATCATCCCGTAGAGCACCACCCCGATCAGGTCGAGGGTCTCGTAGACCGTCCTGATCGACGGGTCGACAAAGTCCATGCCGACGAGAATATCCTCTCTGGGGAAACTACTCCACGCCGCGTCGCGACAGCACGACCGTGGACACGATCATCACGACCAGCGCGCCGGCCATGATCAGCCACTGCGTCCCCTCCACCTGGAAGCGCTCGCCGAGGACGAGGTATCCCAGGACGAACGCGACGATCGGCTCGGTGATCGTCATCGCCGGCAGGGAGTTCTTCAGTGCGCCGGCGTTGAAGCTGGCCTGTTGGACCAGGGTGCCGATGACGGCGCATGCGACCAGGCCATAGGTTTCCCAGCTGGTCAACAGGGCTGGGACGCCCTCCTGGTTGAAGACGTTGACGACCGACTTCGAGAGGACGGCGAGGTACCCCATGATTGCGCCGGTCACCGCCCCCAGAATCAGTGCGCGGGTGCGTAACCGGAGTCGGGTGGCCAGCCACATCAGGCCGACGAGGATGACGACGCCGACTCCGAGGGTCACCATCCATGTGCTCAACGTGGGGAAGTCGTTCCCCGGTAAGGGGCGCCCCCATACCACGACGACGCCGACAGCGACGGTGAGCAGGGCGGCCCACGCCATTTCGGCCCGGGAGACGCGACGTCCGTCGAACCGGGCGGCCAACGGCAGGGTGAACATCAGGGACAGGACGAGGATCGGCTGGACGACCAGCAGCGTCCCGAATCCGAGGGCGATGATCTGCAGCCCGTAGGCAGACATCGCGCAAAAGACGCCCGCCCACCACTCCGGACGGGCGACGGCGGCGAGAACCGGGGTTCCGTGGGCGTTGTCGCGATCGCCTGACGTCTGTTCGGCGACCTGGTGCCGGAGGATGGTTCCCCAGGCGACGGTGAGGGCTGACAGGAGGGCGAAGACGACAGCGAGCAGGTTGCTGTGCATCATCAGCACCTCAGACTAGTCGCCGATTCACAGCGACGTGTCAGCGGCCTTACTTCTTGAAGTACTCCTCGATCTGGTCGAGCATCAGCATCGCGCTGTAGAAGTCGATGCGGAAGGTCTCGGCGCCGAACTCGAAGATGCGGTCGTTCTCCACAGCGTAGGCGTTGCGGGCGGTGGGCTTCTCCTCCAACAGCTCCTTGATCGGGCTTCCCGCGTCCGCATTGGTGGCGAAGATCGTCTTGCCGGTGAGGCCCTTGTCCAGGTTCTCATCGGTCACCTGCACCACATCGGTACGGCCGGCGAAATTACCGTCCTTGCGGATCACATCGTCTCCGGGGACATCCAGGTCCCATCCGAGTTCTTCGAGGATGCGGCCCTGGGCGGACTCACCGGTCATGAAGTTCACGCCGCCGTCCTGTGCGGGCAGGATGAACTGGACGGGCTGCTCCGGCTCCTCGATGTTCTCGGTGACCTCGGACGCGCGGTCCTTGAACTCCTGGATGGCGTCCTCGGCCTCCGCCTCATGGCCGGTGATCTCGCCGAGCTGGGTGGTGACCTCGGTCCAGTCCTTGTCGGAGTAGTCCAGGACGACCGTCGGGGCAAGCTCCTGGAGCCGTTCGGCAAGATCCGGAGCGGCGTCCTGTCCGAACGCGGACACGATGATGAGGTCGGGGTCCTCGGCGGCGATCCTCTCGAAGTCCGGCTCCAGCTGGCCGATCTCCTTCACGTCACGCTCGTCGGCGACGTCGGCCCACTGCTTGAAGAAGCCCTTGTCGTCCGAGGTCGGACCCGGCGTTGCGGCGCCGGAGGCGATGACAGGGGCGTCGATGGAGAGCAGGCTGCCGGTGAGAGTCACCGAGGTGGAGACGATCTTCTCGGGCTGGGCCGGGATCTCGACCTCCTCGGTCTCGTCCGTGGGGCTGCCGTTGTCCACCGCGATCGAGTCGACGGTACGCGGCCACTCGCCCTGGGATTCCGAGGCAGACTCGGACGCTGATCCAGTGGCGGAGCCGGTCTCGTCGGAGGACGAACTGTCGTCGTCGCTGGAGCAGGCGGCGAGGCTGACGGCGACGCCGGAGGCGAGGAGCGCGCCGACGATCCGGCGACGCATGGTAGGCAGGTGGGTCATGGGTTCTCTCCCTTGAAATGAACAGGACGACGGCGAAACGACCGTCGCGCAGGTTGTGCGGGGAACATATTAGCCACCGCGGCCCGTGTGGGGTAGGGGGTAGTTCAGGTGATGCTAACCTCGGTGTCGTTACTCTCCGCCCGCCCCCGCCGCCATCAACAGTGAGGACCTCCCCGACGTGCCACGTATCAGCCGAGACACCGACATCTACCCCATCACCATGCGCGAGCTGGAGGTGCTGCGTATCGAGGACGTCACCCCCGGAATGCGGCGCGTCGTGTTCGGAGGCGCGGGCCTGCGGGCCCATACCCGCGACGGAGAGGAGGTGCCGGCGATCGTCTCCGACGGCTTCGACGACGACATGCGGATGATCTTCCCCCACCCGGTCACCGGAGAGCGCCCCTACCCGGTGTCCCTCGGTGACGGGCGCCTGGACTGGACTGCAGAAGTCAATGAGCTCTTCCGCACGTACACCGTACGGAAATGGGATCCGGACGCCGGTGACTTCGGGGAACTGGTCGTCGACTTCGCCCGCCACGGTGCAGGTCTCGCCGAGGGATGGTCGGCGGCCGCCTCCGTCGGAGACCGGGTCTTCGCCGCCGGGCCGAAAAACTGTGCGTCACTGCCGGTGCACACGGACTGGCTGCTTCTCATCGGTGACGAAACCGCCTTGCCGGCCATCGGACGCTGCCTGGAGGAGACACCCGCGGGGCACCGGGTGGTGGCGGTGGTCGAGGTGGCTGAGCGTGCTGACATCCAGTCTGACCTCACCGAGGTCGCCTGCGCGGCGTCACTCGACCTGCGCTGGGTCGTGCGTGCCGAAGGTGGGGATTTCACCGAGGTGGTTGCCGCGCTGAGGGATGAGGAAGATGCGCTGCCCCAGGGCACGCCGTTCGTCTGGGCGGGGGGAGAGGCCGGGCGGCTGAAAGCTGTGCGCCGCTTCGTCAAGGAGTTCGGGGTCCCCCGCGAGCATGTGCAGATCACCGGTTACTGGCGTCGGAATGACGCCGTCCCCGCTGAGGCGGATGCCGGTGATGCCGCCGGGGCGGACGCAGGCGCGGGGACCTCCAGTATTTCGCCGCTGATGCAGCTGCACGAACTCAGCGAGACTGCTCCAGGATTCGCCCTGCAGGCCGCGGCGCAGCTCGGACTGTTCGAGGCAGTCGACACGGCAGCTGATGCTGCGTCCGCCGACGGGGCACCCGTGGGGACGGTCGCCGAGGCGGTGGGCGTCCCGCAGGACCGTCTGGTGAGGTTCCTGCGGTACCTGGAGTCAGTCGGCCTGCTCACGCTGCATGCGGAGTCCTTTGGCGGGGAGCCCCTCGTCAGTCTGACTACCCTGGGCACAGAACTCGCTGACCCGGAGGGGCTCGTCGCCGGCCTCACCGGCCCCGGCGCGCTGCAGTCGCTGACCTGGCTGCACCTGGCGGAAGGACTGCGCGGCGGTGCGCCGGTGCAGGTGGGGGCCACCGGGAGCGACTGGGACGGGCTGCGTCGTCAGGATCCGTCGTGGGGGGAGTCGCTGGCGGACAGCGAGGCCACCCGGGCACAGTGGGTCGCCCCGGCGCTGGCCACCCGGCTGGACGATCTGCCGGGGGGAGCTCCTGCCGGTGTCGCCGTGCTCGGCGGGGCGGAAGGTGTCGCCGCCGCCGTCTACGCCGACGAACTGCTGCGCCGCAACAGTGACCTGCAGGTCACCGTCCTGGTGATGCCCGACGGGCAGGGGAACCCACGCTGCCCACATGAGCGGCTGCTCGCCGAGGTCGGCGAACAGCGCCGCGGTCGGGTCGAGGTCAGGGACTGGTCCGGTGGAGGAGTCGGGGCAGATCTCGTGCTGCTGGTGGATCCTTTCGCGTTGTGCGTCCCCGACGACCTACCCGGGCTGTTGGCGTCCGCAGCGGCGGCGACCGGTGGGACGGGACGGATCCTCGTGATCACCCGGTTGCTTGCCGTGAGCGGTGACGAGGACCACGACTACGAGGAGGATCTCACCCGCATGCTCGTCTCCGGACGGAGTCTGCCCACTGCGCGTGACCTTTCCGAGGCGGTCGCACAGGCGGGATTGCGCGGGGTGGCAGACATACCGGTCGGTTGGGGCAGTCACGCAGTCGTCATCGGTGCATGATGTGCAGTGATGTGCCCAGGATGCGCCTGGGATGTGCCTGGGATGTGCCTGGGATGTGTGCAGTACGCGGGGGATAACCGCGGGTACCGGCCGGGCCGTCCACTCAGGTACTCTGTCTAAGGTCTGAGCAATAATATCGAGTTATCCCGTCAACACGGGAAGGTGGAGCTGGGAACTGTGGCCCTGATCGTCCAGAAGTACGGCGGATCGTCGTTGGAGAGCGCCGAACGTATCCGGCGCGTCGCACAGCGGATCGTGGAAACCAAGAAACAGGGCCACGACGTCGTCGTGGTGTGCTCCGCGATGGGTGACACCACCGACGAACTGCTCGATCTCGCCAACCAGGTCAATCCGGTGCCCCCGGGCCGTGAGATGGACATGCTCCTCACCGCCGGTGAGCGGATCTCCAACTCGCTGGTCGCCATGGCCATCGACTCCTTCGGCGCCGAGGCGCAGTCGTTCACCGGTTCGCAGGCCGGTGTGATCACCACCGAGCGTCACGGAAACGCCCGCATCGTCGACGTGACCCCCGGGCGCGTACGTGAGGCGTTGGATGCGGGGAAGATCTGCCTTGTCGCCGGTTTCCAGGGTGTCAACCGCGAGACACGGGACATCACCACGCTCGGCCGTGGCGGTTCGGACACGACCGCCGTCGCCCTCGCCGCGGCGCTCCACGCCGACGTGTGCGAGATCTACTCCGACGTCGACGGGGTGTACACCGCCGACCCACGTATCGTCCCGAACGCCAAGCGGCTGGACAACATCTCCTTCGAGGAGATGCTCGAGATGGCCGCGGTCGGTGCGAAGATCCTGATGTTGAGGTGCGTGGAATACGCCCGCGCGTTCAACGTCCCGATCCGTGTCCGTTCATCATTCAGCAACGAAACCGGCACGCTCGTGTCCGGCTCATTGGAGGATATCCCCGTGGAAGAAGCAGTCCTGACCGGTGTCGCCCACGACCGTTCCGAGGCGAAGGTCACCGTCCTCGGCATCCCGGACAAGCCGGGCGAGGCGGCACGGGTCTTCCGCACCCTGGCGGACGCCGAGATCAACATCGACATGGTGCTGCAGAACGTCTCCTCACTCGCTGACAACCTCACCGACATCACCTTCACCTGCCCGCGCGAGGACGCCCCGCGTGCAGTGGAACTGCTCAAGGGACTGCAGGGCACCGAGGACCACCAGAAGTTCGGTCAGCTGCTCTTCGACGACCAGGTGGGCAAGGTTTCGCTGGTCGGCGCGGGGATGAAGTCGCACCCGGGCGTGACCGCAGACTTCTGCGAGGCACTGCGGGACGCCGGGATCAACATCGAGCTGATCTCCACCTCTGAGATCCGCATCTCCGTGCTGATCCGGGACACCGATCTCGACGCGGCCGTCGCCGCACTGCACGAGCGCTTCCAGCTCGGTGGCGAAGAGACCGCCACCGTGTACGCCGGCACCGGCCGGTAACGTCACGGACGAAAGGACACCAGTCATGACCACCCTCGCCATCGTCGGCGCCACCGGCCAGGTCGGCCGCGTGATGCGTGACATCCTCGAACACCGTCCTTCTGTCCTCGAGAAGATCGACACGGTGCGGTTTTTCGCTTCGGCACGTTCCGCCGGCACCGGTATCGAGTTCAACGGCGGCACCGTCGTCGTCGAGGACGTCGAGGCGACCTCCACCGAGGACCTGCGCGGCATCGACGTCGCCCTGTTCTCCGCCGGCGGTGCCACGTCCAAGGCACAGGCCCCCCGTTTCGTCGAGGCCGGCGCAACCGTGGTCGACAACTCGTCGGCGTGGCGCAAGGACCCGGACGTCCCGCTGATCGTCTCCGAGGTGAACCCGGAGGACGCGAAGGACGTGCCCAAGGGCATCATCGCCAACCCGAACTGCACCACCATGGCGGCCATGCCGGTGCTCGGGGCACTGCACGGCGAGGCAGGTCTGAAGCGCCTGCATGTGTCCAGCTACCAGGCTGTCTCCGGTTCCGGCCTGGCCGGTGTGAAGGCACTGGCGGACCAGGTCCGAGCGAATCTGGAGGTCCTGGAGAACCTCGCGACCGACGGCTCGGCCCTGCAGGTCGACGACTTCGGCCCGTATGTCGCCCCGATCGCGTTCAACGCGCTGCCGATGGCGGGAAGTATCGTCGACGACGGCTCCGGGGAGACCGACGAAGAGCAGAAGCTGCGCAATGAGTCGCGCAAGATCCTGCACCTTCCTGATCTGCCGGTGGCCGGTACGTGCGTGCGTGTGCCGGTGTTCACCGGCCACACCATGACGGTGCACGCGGAGTTCGACACCGCGATCACACCGGCTCAGGCCGAGGAGATCCTGTCCGGGACCCCGGGCGTCCAGCTCTCCGATGTCCCGACTCCGCTGGCGGCGGCCGGTGTGGATCCGTCGCTCGTGGGCCGTATCCGCCAGGACCAGTCGGTGGAGGACGGCCGTGGCCTCGTGCTCGTCGTCTCCGGAGACAACCTGCGTAAGGGCGCGGCCCTGAACACCATCCAGATCGCCGAGCTGCTGCTGTAGCTCCCCGACGTCCCGGATGTGGGGCGGTTTGCGAGTCTGGCCGCGCCGAGTTGCCCGACTCGGCGCGGCCAGACTCGTAAACCGCCCCTGTGGTTTGCGTGGCGTGTCATCTCACACGACCGCGGCGACCACCCGGGCCAGCGTCGTCCTGCCGTCCTCCAGGGACACCGTCCCGAGGATATAGGCGCGGGCGATACCGTCCGCCGCCCCGAGGATCGCCTGCATCGCGGCTTCGGTGACGTCCCCCGTCGTGGCGAAAGGCAGCAGCGCCGCCCTGCACCGCGCGCTGAAGGCCACGTCCGCCTCCTGCCGCAGCTGTTCCAGCTCCGCCGAACCCGACAACGCACCGCTGACTCCCGGGAGGGCGGCGCTCTCCTCGTCCACGCAGTCCAGGTAGGAGTCCGCGACGACCTGCGCCGTCGATGCCAGGGTCGCGGCCGACCCCTCGGCGGCGGCAGCATCCGCCGCCGCGTCCAGCTTGTCGTAGGTGCGGCCCTTGAACTCCCGGTACAGCTCCACCAGGATGCCGGCCTTCGTTCCGAAGTGCTGGTAGACCAACGGTTTCGTCACGCCCGCGTGCTCGGCGAGGCGGGCAGGGGTCAGTGCGTCGACTCCTTCGCGGCCCAGGAAATCACGTGCGGCCTCCAGCAGTTGGGCATGACGGTCGTCGTAGGACATCCGGCGGCGGGAGCCGGTTGTGGCAGGGGGCATTGCGAACCTTTCAACGATGCGCTAAGTTACGAACAGTAAGTTACAGTTCGTAACTCCGTGAATACACCGCAGTCTAACCGAAAGGTGCAGCAGATGCATGCCCTCGTTCTCTTCGCCCACCCGGAAACCGACTCCCTGACCGCATCGGTCGCGCGGCAGGTCACCGACCGGCTCGACCAGCAGGGATGGACGACTGAAATCGCCGATATCGCCGCTGAGGGATTCGATTCCCGTCAGAGCAGCGCCGATCTCGACGTCGTCCGGGGGATCGGTACCCCACCCGCCGACGTTGTACGTGAGCAGGAGCGCGTGGAACGCGCCGACGCCGTCGTCATCGTCCACCCGGTCTACTGGTGGGCCATGCCAGGTCTGATGAAGGGATGGTTCGACCGCGTCCTGACCTTCGGGTGGGCTTTCGGCACCGAGGACGCCACCGGTCTGGCGGACCGGGACGTCCACCTCGTCCGTGTCGGCGGCAGCTCGCCGGAAACCTACGACAAGCACGGCTACCGCGACGCGATGCGCACCGGTGTCGAACACGGCATCTTCGAGTTCGCCGGCTCGCCCCTGGTCTCGTCCCACCTCCTGCACAGCGCACCGGAGGGCGTCGCGGGTCGTCTCGAGGAGACCGTGGACGCTGTCGTCGACGCGGTCGCCAACTCCCGCGTGAAAGTGACGGTGTCCTAGATGAGCACACCTGAGAACCCCACCGCCGTCGAGATCGGGGTGGACACCTTCGGAGACGTGTCCTCCCTGGAGAGCGGCATCGTCCTGACACCGGCACAGACACTGCGCGCCATCGTCGACGAGGCGGTGCTGGCTGACCGGGTCGGCCTGGACTTCTTCGGTATCGGTGAACACCACCGCGCCGACTACGCTGTGTCGTCACCGGAAATGGTGCTGTCCGCCATCGGTGCGAAGACCGATAACATTCACCTGACCAGCGCGGTCACCGTGCTGAGCTCCGATGACCCGGTGCGGGTGTACGAACGGTTCTCCGCGCTGCAGGGACTCACTTCAGGGCGTGCCGAGATCATCGTCGGGCGCGGTTCCTACATCGAGTCGTTCCCGCTGTTCGGCTACTCCCTGGACCAGTACGAGGAACTCTTCGACGACCGTCTCGACCTGTTCAGCAGGCTGATCACCGGTGAGCCGGTCACCTGGCAGGGCACCACCCGTGCCCCGCTGGAGAACCAGCTGGTGCATCCCGCTCCGGAGTCCCCGTTGCCGGCCTGGGTGGCCGTGGGCGGCACTCCGCAGTCGGTCGTGCGAGCCGCGCGCTACGGCATGCCCGTCATACTGGCGATCGTGGGAGGCCAGCCGGCCCGCTTCGCGCAGTTCGCCGACCTGCACCGGCGTGCCCTCGCGGAGTTCGGACACGCCCCGCAGCCGTTGGGGGTCCACTCGCCCGGCTACATCGCGGAGACGGACGAACAGGCCCGCGACGAGTTCTTCCCCTACTTCGCCGAGGCGATGGAGAAGTTCTCCAAGGGACGCGGCGGTACCGGCTACAGCCGGGCACAGTTCGACCGGGACGCCACCCGGGGTGCGCTGATGGTCGGCTCACCGGAGACCGTCGCACCGCGGATCGCCGACACACTGACCACGCTCGGTGCGTCGCGGTTCTCGTTGAAGTACTCCAGCGGCCACATGCCCCACGAACAGTCGCTGAGGTCCATTGAACTGTACGGAACGGAGGTGGCGCCGAGGGTCCGGGAGCTCCTCGGACAACGGGCCGGTGCCACAGGAACCACCGGAGAAGGAGGAGAGTAATGGGTACACGACTTCACGGGAAGCGCGTCCTCGTCATCGGTGGCGCGAAGTACCTCGGCACGTCCGTCGCCCGGGCAGCTGCGGACGAAGGTGCCGTCGTGGTGCTCGGTGCGCGCGACGAGAAGTTGGCCTGGTCCGTCGTCGCTGAACTCGGTGGTGACCACGCCCAGGACCATTCGGCGATCCACCTGGACGTGGCCGACGAGCCGTCCATCCTCGCCGCCGCCCAGTCACTCGGCGAGGTGGACCACGTCGTCATCACCGCGTCCGCGCACCACAACGTTCCGGTCGCCGACCTGGAACACGACGGCATCCTCAACGCCGTCGAGGCGAAGATCATCGGTCCGATGCTCCTCGCCAAACACTTCGCTCCGCGGATGCCGTCGACCGGGTCTTTCCTGCTGTTCTCGGGGACAGCCGCGTGGAACCCGTCGGCAGGCCTGACCGTGATGGGCGTGACCAACGGGGCGGTGTCCTTCATCGCCAGCCAGCTCGCGCACGAACTGGCCCCGTTGCGGGTCAACGCCATCTCGCCGGGAATCACCGACTCCGGCACGTGGGACGGCCTTGACGAGCAGGCCCGCACCGGCATGTACGACGGCGCGGCAGCGGGAAGTCTCGCAGGCCGGGTCGGCACCACTGACGACATCGCCGACGCCGCCGTGTGGTTGCTGGCGGCCGACTACGTCTCGGGTGAGACGATCCACGTCGACGGCGGCTCACGGCACGCCTGAACAACAACACGAACCATCAGAAGGAGAAACATCATGTCACGCATCGCAGTGATCTACTACTCGTCCACCGGATTCACCTACTCCATCGCGAAGGCCTTCGTCGAGGGCGCTGAGGAAGCGGGTGCGGAGGTTCGGCTGCGTCGTGCCGGCGAGCTCGCCCCGGAGCAGGTCATCAACAACAACCCCGCCTGGGCTGAGCACCTCGCCGCGACCAGCGACGTCGAGGTCGCCACCCCGGACGACCTCGTGTGGGCGGACGGGTTCATCCTGGGGTCCCCGACCCGTTTCGGTCAGCCTGCCTCGCAGCTCAAGCAGTTCATCGACACGACCAGCGGGCCGTGGGCGGCCGGGGAACTCGCCGGTAAACCGGCGTCTGTCTTCACCACGACGACTGAGGAGCACGGGGGCCAGGAAGCGACCCTGCTGTCGCTTCACCACACCCTCTTCCACTGGGGTGCGACCATTGTCCCGACCGGCTACGTGGACTACCCGCTGTCGCACGCGGCCGGCGGGAACCCCTACGGTGTCAGCGCTGTCACCGGGAACGGGGCCCCGGACGAGCACGTCCTGGCACTCGCGAAGTTCCAGGGTAAGCGTGTCGCCGCGATCTCGGACGCCCTCACACCGGTGAACGCCTGACGTACACCATTCACCGGCTAATGTGATCCGTGCTACTGTTTCGGTCATCGACTATTTGTGATCACAGATTTCATGAAGTGTCGGGACGCCAAACCTGGGGCGCACAGGCTCCAGCACATCGCCGAGCTGTCGGCCAGGCTCCTGTAGCCAGCGCCCCGGCGCTGGAACAGGAGAGCTCTGGTGAAGAAAGCACTGGTCATCGCCCTCGCCTACTTCGGGGTGACAGTGGGCGCAGGTTTCGCGTCAGGTCAGGAACTACTGCAGTACTACGCGTCCTACGGATTCTGGGGGATCGCGGGCGCGGCCGTGGTGGTGGTGCTCATGCCGGTCACCGCGATGGTGATTCTGCAGTACGGGAGTTACTTCCGGGCGCAGTCCCACGAAAAGGTCTTCACCGGGGTCACCTCGAAACCGGTCGCGGTGTTCCTGGACTATTCGCTGTCCGCAGCCCAGTTCTGCATCGGTTTCGTGATGATGGCCGGGGCAGGGTCCAACCTCAACCAGCAGTTCGGTCTGCCCCTCTGGGTCGGTTCGGCCCTGATGGCGGTTCTCGTCCTGGTCACCGGGATGCTCGACGTCGACCGTGTCACCAACGTCATCGCGTTGATCACACCGGTGATGATCCTCCTGTTGGTCGCTGCCGGAATCTACGCGCTGACGAACCCACCGGAGTCGCTGCAGGCAGTGAGTGACTTCGCGATCGCCAACGTGTCCTCCCCGTTGCCCGGCTGGTTCCTGTCGACGCTGAACTACGTCGGCCTGGCGATGTTCAGCGGTATCTCCATGGCGATTCTCATCGGTGGAAGCCACTGGAACACCAAGACCGCCGGATGGGGCGGATTCCTCGGCGGCAGCCTCTTTGCCGGCATCCTGGTCCTCATCACCGTCGCGCTGCTGTTCCGGATTACGGATGTCGCAGACAAGGACCTGCCCACCCTCGAGCTGATCAACCAGATGAACCCCGGTATCGGCATCGTGGCGTCCATCGCGACGTACCTGATGATCTTCAGCACCACGCTCGGCGTGTTGTACTCCCTGGGCAAGCGGCTGACGGTGAACCGTGCGACGGGGTACCGTCCGGTGTTCATCGTGCTGACGCTCGCCGCCTTCGGCCTCAGCTTCTTCGACTTCGCCCTGCTGGTCAACAAGGTGTTCCCGATCCTCGGCTGGCTCGGTATCGCGCTGGTCGCCGTGCTGCTGGGGACGTGGGTGGCGAACGGGCGCAAGCGCATCGGCAAGGAGGTCCTGCGTCGCGACCGGATCCGTACGCTGATTCTCCGCCTCGTCGACCCGAGGGGGAAGTTCACCCGTAAGGACTGGGCGACGCTCCAGAAGTCGTTCAAGGAATCCAGCGTCACCGTGGGGCAGCTGCGGGATGACGTCACCGAGGACGTGGTCCAGGAACTGGACAGTGACGACGAGAGCGAATTCTCAGCCGAGGACTTCGATTCCGAGGAGTTCTGGGAGGAGACCGTGGAGGAACACCGGGGCAAGGGCCAGGAGGGCCAGGAGGGTCAGGAACGCTGACGGGCGGTCGTGGAGACAGCCACGCCTGACACCTGGTCCACCAGGTCGAGCACCAGTTCAGTGAACTCCGGGGTCGGGCCGGGCGTGGCAGCGCGGACCATCGTGACCCCCAGGTCTGCCGCGGTGTCCGCAGCTTCATTGTCGAGGTCCCACATCACCTCCATGTGGTCCGAGATGAAACCGACGGGAACCAGCACGATGGGGCGGGCGTCACCGTCCTCTCCGCCGACGGTGGCTTCCAGGTGGTCGCAGATGTCCGGCTCGAGCCAGGGGATGTGCGGGGGGCCCGACCGGGACTGCCACACCAGTTCGACATCGGTTCCGTCGTCGCCGTCGGAGGCGAAACTGCTCAATGCGCGGATCTCCCGGGCCGCGGTCAGGACCTGACCTGAGTAGCGGTGGGTGGCGTCGACAGAGGACGCCTCGTCGGCGGACAGGGGTACGGAGTGGGCCGTGAACAGGAGACGCGCGTCGTCCTGCTGTTCGGCGGGAAGTGACTGCCGTGCCTCGTCCACGAGCCGGGCGAACGTCGACAGGAACAACGGATGATCGTGGAAGGGGCGGATCTTCGTCATCGACGGCGGGGTGATGCCGGCGTCTCGACAGGACTGCATAGCCCGCTCGATGTCCTCGCGGTACTGGATGTCCCCGGAGTAACCGCCCCAGGCCGACGTGGCGAAGACGATGACCTCCGTGATGCCGTCGGCCACCATCTGCTTCGTGGTGTCCTCGACATACGGTTCCCAGTTGCGGTTGCCGAAGTACACCGGGAGGTCCAGTCCACGTGACTCGATCTCGGTGCGGAGATGGTCGATGATCTCGAGGTTCTGGTCGTTGATGGGGCTCTTACCCCCGAAGCGGTAGTAGTGCTCGCCGACCTCGACGAGTCTCTCCCGGGGGATGCCCCGCCCCCGGGTGACGTTCTCGAGGAAGGGAACCACATCCTCTTCCTTCTCCGGTCCTCCGAAAGAGAGGACGAGCAGTGCCCTGCGGGCGGTGGTGCCAGACATGCCAGACTCAGCCATGCCCCTGATCCTACTCGTCGGGGAGCCCCAACTCGTGGACCAGGGCGGCACGCAGGGTGGGGTGGCGGAAGGTGTGGCCGAGTGTTTCGAGGACGGAGGGGGCGACGTTCTGGTCCGCCAGGGCGAGCTCTTCGGCGCCCTGGACCCCGAGGAGCAGTGCCGGGGCGGCGGCGGGAACCGGAAGACTCAGTGGTACCCGGATGCGCTGCAGCTCCGCGAGGGCAGCGGTGAACTCGGCATTGGTGATCATCTGGGGGCCGACTGCGTTGACCGGCCCCGTCATCCCGTCGTCCAGCACGGCCCGCACATAGACGTCCACCAGGTCGTCCACCGAGATCCAGGGGAAGTGCTGGCGCCCTGAGCCCAGGACTCCGCCTCCGAGACGACTCGAGGCCCCCAGCGCGGTGAGCAGCGGTGACCCACCGGCCATGACCAGACCGGTGCGCACGTTCACCACGCGGCGGTCGGCGTTGGCGGCGGGTCCGCAGGCGTCCTCCCACTCGGAGACGACGTCCGCGAGGAACCCTTCACCGGCACCGGCGCGTTCGTTGACCCGTCCTGCACGACGGTGTCCGTAGAAGCCGACTGCGGACGCACAGATGAACGTCCGGACACCTTCGGTGGCAGCCGCGAGTTCGGCGAGCCGTCGGGTCGGACCGATGCGGGAGTCGCGGACCGCTGCCTTGTGTTTCTCTGTGAAGCGTCCCGCTATGCCCGCGCCAGCGAGGTGGACGACTGTGTCCACGCCGACGAGAAGATCCGGTGAGGGGTCGTCAGGGTTCCATACCCGGGAGTCCGGTTCGTGGGGGAGACGGGAGCGTGACAGCGGCACGACCGTGTGTCCCAGCGACCGGAGAAGAGCGACGAGACGGGTCCCGACAAGCCCGGTTGCTCCTGTCACGGCGACAGTGTGGTGGCCCGTGGCCGATGCGTCCCCCACCCGTGCCCTGTGGTCCAGATCGGCGGCGAGCTGACGGTGACGGTAATGGAAGACCCGGTCGAGAAGCGCCGCCGGTGCGGTACCCTCCACCGCGTCGGTGAGCACTGCGCCGCGGGTGGTGGCAGTGTCGTCGTCACGGAAGGAGTGGGTGTGTCTCCAGTGGATGAGCTGCCGGAGCGGAAAGTTGACACACTCATCGACGAAGAGGTGCCCGTCGACAAAGTCATCAGACTGGTGCCGGGCCTGCCACTCCCGCAGCCCCGGGATCCTGCCGGGGAGGGAGAGCACGGTGGTGCCGTCCTTCAGCGAGGATGCCTCAGCGGCGACACTGAGCAGTGAGAACCCGGGCGTCAGGCGCGTCACCGCGCCGGGACGGGTGTGCCAGTCCCAGACATCCTGGCGGGGAAAGGGGAGGTGTTGGTGGTAGCGGTGGGTCACGGACCCCAGTGTAGGGCCGGTCCGGAGTCTGTGTCCTGAGTGTCCTGAGTGTCCCCAGTGTCGTTCTGCAGGCGGCCACGTCCTGAGGCTTCGAGCAGGTCCGCCCGTGCCCGCGCGACCCGGGAGCGGATCGTGCCCACCCTCACGCCGCAGATGTCGGCTGCCTCGGCGTAGGTGTGGCCGAGGATCTGGGTGAGGATCAGCGCCTCCCGCCGGTCCGGGGCAAGGTCATCGAGCATGGCGCGGGCGTCGACCAGCTCCGCCCAGGTCTGTCCACCCGTGGTGTCCGGGGACGTGGTGAGTTCGGTCGCGTCCTCCCACTGCTCGGCGGACTTCCGTGGCCGGGCCATGTCGTGGCGTACGCTGTCGACCCAGGTGTGGCGTGCGAGTGCGAGGATCCACGTCCGCGCTGACGACCGGGCAGCGAACCGGGGGAGTCCGCTGAGTGCCCGGAGGTAGGTCTCCTGGGTGAGGTCGTCCGCACGGTCAGCGTCGGCGAGATGGGCGAGGAGACGCCAGACATCACCGTGGGTGGCCTCGATGAAGTCGTTGAGGGCTTTCCGGTCGCCGCCGGCTGCACGCAGGGCGAGGTCGGTGACGGCCTTGTCCGCCGTGTCATCCGCACGGCCGCCGTCGCGCGCCGACTGCGGGGATCTTCTTCGCACGGTTCTGAAGTCTAGCACCGTGGACGGGGCCCTGTGACCCCTGTGACCCCTGATGACCCCTGATGACCATTGATTCTGTCGCTATTACTATCGCAGATCGGCTACAAATAGCTGTAACCATTCAATATCGGAAAATTGATAGTGCGAACCTGAAGATTGACGTGTATAACGGGAATTGACGGCACAGCGCCTCCGTGACTGACGATCACGACCGCCGTGCGCCCGCCGTCATCCACGACTGACATGTGCGCGATCCGTGCACTACACGGCAGCCTCCAGGAGGGTTTACACATGAGCACCGACGAAAACCGCACTACCGGAGCGGGCAGCTCCCCCAGCTCTGAGGACATCGCCAACCGCGGCGTCTGCCCCTACTCCGGGCATTCCACCAACGCCAACGGTTCGCCCGTCACCACCGAGGAGCACTCGGTCACTGTCGGCGAACAGGGCCCGATCGCCCTGACGGACGTCCACCTCGTCGAGAAGCACGCCCACTTCAACCGTGAGCGCATCCCCGAGCGCAACGTCCACGCCAAGGGCTCCGGCGCCTTCGGTGAACTCACCGTCACCGAGGACGTCTCGCAGTACACCCGTGCCGACCTCTTCCAGAAGGGGCGCGTGACCCCGATGCTCGCCCGGTTCTCCACCGTGGCAGGTGAGCAGGGATTCCCGGACACCGTCCGCGACGTCCGCGGGTTCTCGCTGAAGTTCTACACGCAGGACGGAAACTACGACATCGTGGGCAACAACACCCCGGTGTTCTTCGTCCGCGACGGCATGAAGTTCCCGGACTTCATCCGCTCCCAGAAGCGGCTGACCAACGGCCTGCGCAGCGCTGACATGCAGTGGGACTTCTGGACCCGCAGCCCGGAGTCGGCCCACCAGGTCACCTACCTCATGGGCGACCGCGGAATCCCCAAGGACTTCCGCCACATGGACGGCTTCAGCTCGCACACCTACCAGTGGATCAACGCCGACGGTGAGCGTTTCTGGGTGAAGTACCACTTCAAGACCCGTCAGGGCTGGGACTTCTTCACCGACGACGAAGCCGGTGAACTTGTCGGCTCCGGCGACTTCGACCACTCCCGTTCCGATCTCTACGAGGCCATCGAGCGGGGTGACTACCCGACCTGGGACGTCAAGGTGCAGATCATGCCTCTCGACGAGGCCGAGGGATACCGCTTCAACCCCTTCGACCTCACCAAGACCTGGTCGCAGAAGGACTACCCGCTGATCGACGTGGGTCACTTCACCCTCAACGCGAACCCGCAGAACTTCTTCGCGCAGATCGAACAGGCCGCGTTCGCCCCGTCCAATATCGTTCCCGGTGTGGGGTTCTCCCCGGACAAGATGCTGATGGCCCGTGCCTTCGCCTACGCAGACACCCAGCGCTACCGCCTGGGCGCGAACTACCCGCAGCTCCCCGTCAACCGGCCTGTGGTGGAGGAGCGGAACTTCTACACCATGAAGGACGGCGCGGCAGCCTACGAGTTCCCTGCCGACGGTACCCCGGTGTACTCACCGAACCGGTTCGAGCGTGGCGAAGGCATCGCGGACGTCTCCGACGGTTCCGGTGCTGTCGAGAAGGGCGTGGAGCCCGGTGAATCCACCTACGGATTCGGACGTGGACAGGAGTCCGCCACGGGACCCGCTGATGAACTCGGTCTCTTCGACAACAACTACGGCGGTGATCTGACCCGCGGTGCCTACGTCCGGCATGCGGAGGACGATGACTTCATCCAGCCCGGGAACCTGGTGCGCGAGGTCCTGGACGATGCGGCCCGTGAGCGTCTGGCAGGCAATATCGCCCGTGCCATGCAGGGTGTGTCGGAGCAGGTCGAAGGGCAGTGCTGGACCTACTGGGGCAGGGTCGACGAGAACCTGCGCGACCGGGTCAAGGAGATCTACACCGAACTCAAGAACGGGTAGAACCTGAGACGTACCGTCACCCCCGGGCTCGGGGAGGGCGGCCGGGCCTGTCGACGGGACTCATGTACCGTGGTTTCCTGACAGAAATCGCATAAAACATGAGAAAGGTCGGCATGGCAGAAACCCGTATCGATTTTCGCTACCTCAACGAGCAGGAGATGATCGACGCCGGCGTCACCGACGTCGCAGCATGCGTCGACACCATGGAGGAGACACTGATTCTCCTGGCCGACGGTGACTACCGTATGGCCGGGCAGTCGGCCAACTCCCACGGTGCACAGGTCAACTTCCCCGAGAAACCCGGTCATGACGGAATGCCCGCCGACGGGCCGGATCGTCGCTTCATGGCGATGCCGGCCTACCTCGGCGGGCGTTTCCGTGCGTCGGGAGTGAAATGGTACGGGTCCAACACCGAGAACCGCGACCACGACCTGCCCAGGTCGATCCACCTGTTCATCCTCAACGACGCCGTCACCGGCGCACCACGTGCGGTGATGTCCGCCAACCTGCTCTCGGCGTACCGTACCGGATCCGTCCCCGGCGTCGGAGTCAAACACCTGGCTGTCCAGGATGCGGAGAGCGTCGGCATCATCGGCCCCGGTGTCATGAGCCGCACGATTTTTTCAGCGGCCGTGAGCCAGCGTCCGTCGATCCGCCGACTGAAAATCAAGGGCAGGTCGACGGCGTCCACGGAACGGGCCGCCCAGTGGTTCCGCGACCACCACCCCCAGCTGGACGAGGTCCGGGTCGTCGACAGTGAACAGGAGGCTGTCGAAGGAAGTGACATCCTCATCGCCGGAACATCGACGTCGCCTGAGGGACCCGAGGGATTCCCCTACTTCGCCACGGAGTGGCTCAAGCCCGGGGCTCTGCTGCTGATGCCGGCGGCCGCGAGGTTGGATGACGACTTCATCCGGAGCGATCGGGCGAACCTCGTCGTCGACTACACCGGCCTCTACGCTGAGTGGTACGAGGAGAACGGTCCTGACGTGACCTACGAGCAGCTCCTCGGTATCCCAGGCAACCGTTGGTGGGACATGTACAAGGACGGCTCCCTCGACGGTGACCGTCTCACGAACATCGGCGACATCGCCGCTGGACGTGCACCGGGCCGCACCGATGACGAGCAGATCTTCTGCTACTCGATCGGTGGTATGCCGGTCGAGGACGTCGCCTGGGCCTCTGACGTCTATGACAACGCGGTGGAGAAAGACATCGGAACAACGCTCAACCTCTGGGACGTCCCGGAGCTCAGATAGGAGCAGTGGAAGTGGCAACCACATCACCCGACAGTGCTGACCCGCAGAGCCTCTCCCAGTTCATCGAGGACCGGGGGATCCGCTGGATCGACGTGCGGTTCACCGACGTTCCCGGCACCGAGCAGCACCTGTCCGTCCCCGCGTCCTCGTTCAACGCCGAGGCGATGGAGGAGGGACTCGCCTTCGACGGGTCCTCGATCAGCGGGTTCACCAGCGTCGAGAAGTCCGACATGCTGCTGTTGCCCGATCTGAAGACAGCGTACGTCGACCCCTTCGTCGACTCCCGTACGTTGAACATCCAGTTCTTCGTCCACGACCCCCGTACCCGGCAACCGTTTTCACGCGATCCACGTAATGTCGCCCGTAGTGCCGAGGAGTACCTCATGTCGACCGGTGTGGCTGATGAATGCTACTTCGGGGCGGAAGCGGAGTTCTACATCTTCGATTCGGTCCGCTTCGACTCGGCATCCAACTCCTCCTTCCATGTCGTGGATTCCGAGGAGGGCTGGTGGAGCACCGGCGCGGAGAAGGATCCGGACGGCACCACCAACCTGGGGCACAAGGTCCGGCAGAAGCGGGGTTACTTCCCGACCGCGCCCTATGACCATCTCCAGAACCTGCGTAACGAGATCGCCGACAATCTCATCGACCTCGGTTTCGAGGTGGAGCGTGCCCACCACGAGATGGGTAGCGGGGGCCAGCAGGAGATCAACTACCGGTTCAACACCCTGCTGCATGCAGCTGATGCACTGCAGACCTTCAAGTACGTGGTGAAGAACACCGCGAAGGCGAACGGTAAATCGGCGACCTTCATGCCGAAACCGCTGGCGGACGACGGTGGGTCGGGAATGCACATTCATCAGTCGTTGTGGAAGGACGGTCGCCCGCTGTTCTACGACGAGTCCGGGTACGGCGGTCTGTCGGACATGGCACGGCACTACATCGGCGGGGTCCTGGCGCATGCGCCGGCCGTCCTGGCCTTCACCAACCCGACGATGAACTCGTACCACCGGCTGGTTCCGGGCTTCGAGGCGCCGACCAACCTGGTGTATTCGGCGGAGAACCGCTCCGCCGCGATCCGGATCCCGGCCACGGGGACCAGCCCCAAGGCCAAGCGGATCGAGTTCCGGGCGCCGGACCCGTCCGGCAACCCCTATCTCGCGTTCGCGGCCGTGATGATGGCGGGGCTCGACGGCGTGCTCAACCGCACCGAGCCCGCTGCCCCGGTGGACAAGGACCTCTATGAGCTGCCGCCCGAGGAGGCGGACGGGATACCCACCACACCGACGTCGTTGGAGCAGACGCTGGAGGCGCTGAGGGAGGACCATGACTTCCTCACCGCGGGCGGAGTGTTCACTGAGGACCTGATCGAGAGCTACATCGCCGAGAAGGTCGACAACGAGATAACCCCCGCCCGGTTACGTCCCACGACACTGGAGTACGAACTGTACTACGACTGCTGAGGGTTACCTGAACTTCTCGTGGTGTCCTGATGTGAGTTACGGTGCATGTGACCCCTTAACCACGTCAATCACCACGCCGTGAGGAGAGCGCCATGAGCCGCCACCGAGATACCCCTGCCCGTACCCGTTCACTTCGGAGCCGCGTTCTGGCGGCCGGGACCGCCGTGCTGAGCGTCTTCGGTCTCGGGGCTACCGCCGTCCCTGCCGCTCAGGCGGACACCCGCAATATCGTGGCGCTCGGCGACTCGTTCTCCTCCAACCCGGACCAGGTCCGCAACACCTTGCGTGGCGTCCCCGGACCGATCGGGGACTGGGCGGACGACTATCCGCAGACCGCCGGTTGTCTGCAGGCGCCGAACAACTTCCCGGCGAAGCTGTCGCAGGCCACCGACCGCCCTGTCGACGACTACTCCTGTACAGCCATGACCTCCGGATCGATGATGCACCGGATCAACCAGGCGATCGATGCCGGAGCTGTCCGCAACGACTCGACTGTGGTCCTCGCCGTCGGCATGAACGACTACGGTCTCTTCGGCGCCTTCGACAACGGCACCAATATCCTCGACCCGGGTAACGTCGCCGCCGCCTACCGGTCCAACATGCAGAAAGCGGCGGACCGGATCCGCTCCGTCGCTCCGGAGGCGCGGATCGTCGTGCCCGGGGCCCTGCCGACGGTCGACCGTAAGAACACCACGTTCTGTGCACTCAACGTCGTTCCCGACTTCCCGATGGGCGTGCCGGTGCCGCTCCTGCGTGACGTGGAGAACTGGAACCGCGACAACCAGCGTGCCGCCGCAGATGACATCGACGCGACCTACGTCGAGGTCATGGACGGAGCCCGCGGGCATGACACGTGTGCCGCCGACGATGACCGTTATGTCGCCGGGATCATCGACACCACCACACCGAACTACAACATGATGTTCCACCCCTCGGAGAACGGGTCCCGGTACCTTGCAGACACGGTAGCGCCGCACGTCTGAGTCCAGGCTCCTGCATGACAGAACCCCCGGCGGAGAGATCACCACGATTCTTCTGCCGGGGGTACTTCATGTCACTGCCGGGGGCCGTTCCTAGTTCGTTTCTTTGGCGCGTTCACCACCGGACAAGGGCACGGTGTGGTCCCAGAGGGTGGCGTGCAGCGCACGTCCCATCACATAGGAGCCCACCGCCTGGACCACGAGCAGCGCCAGGATGGCGACAATGCCGCGGACCAGGTAGCCGACCACGAATCCTTCTGTCGCCCAGGAGTTCACGAAGTCAGCGGCGACGAGCAACGGAAGGCCCATACCGAGGGCGGGGCCGAGCATGTTGACTTGACTCAGGGCGTCAGGAGCCAGGTACATGGCGACAGCGGAGACGAGGACGTAGAGGGCACCGACAACGGCCAGGATGCTGACGATGATGGCCGGAATCCATCCGATGTCGCTGGTTTTCTGGACGACGCTTCCTTCGGCCGCGAGAAGGTGCACGGTGGAGTGTGTCTGTGTAAGCATCGTTTCTCCTATCTCCGTCCCCGGGTGATGATCCGGGCGAAGGCCATGGTACTGATCGCGCCGCCGAGACCGGCGAGAAGCACGACGTCATAGGTGATGGACGAACTGTAGAACAGGCAGTACACCAGGAACCCGGCGATGATCGTGAGGAACACCATGTCGGCCAGGACGGCACGACGGGCGTCGTTGCGGGTCGACACCGCCCGCCACAGGACCAGCGCCATGGCAGCCGCGATGATCACCGCGGCTATCCCGGCGAAGATCCACAGGAATTGTGTGGGGGTCACTTCGACTCATCCTCTCTCGTGTCGTTCTCGGCCTGTGGTGTCTCTCCCGGTGCAGGGTCAGTTCGAGGAGTCCCGTGCCGGCCTCTCAGACGCGACAACGGTGTGCCCGGAAGCCCCCGACGTCCGCTGAGATCCAGATCGGGTTGCGGCAGGCGGGAGCGGACTTCGAGTGCGTTGACCAGGGAAGCGATCGGGGAGGTGCGTCGTCCGCTCCGGGACGCCTTGGCGCCGCCGGTCGTGGGGGTCGGCTCCTCCGTGTCGGACAGGGCGGAAATACCGCCGTCCTGGGACGGGGCCACACGGGCAGGGTCGATACCCTCTTCGGAGTCTTCGGCGTCGAGATCCTCGTCATCGAGGTCGAGGTCGGGGGGACTGAGCTCTTCCTCGAGTTTCCGGCGCCGCCGTTTCTCCTCCTCCTCGATCCTGCGCCGTTTCTCCTCCGCTGCTTTGCGGGCGTGGGTCTTGGCGATCTTCTCCCGTTGCTCGCGGGAGAGGCCGTCGAGGTCCTTCTCATCGAGATTGTCGTCCTGCCGCATGATCGCGGCGACGAAAGCGGCGGCGTGCGGGGTCGAGTCAACCTTCTCGATGTCGAAGACACCGTCCTCGCTGGCACGACCACCCCGGTTGCCGCGGTAGCCACGGGGTCCGGGGACGCCTCGCTCCACCAGGTGCTCCACGTCGAACTCGATCTTGCGTTTGCGCACCGACGGGGAGATCTTCGCCTCCATGACCGCCAGGGAGTGCAGCAGTTCCTGCGGGTCGGCACCGTACATGGCGTGGACCGCGAGGAAGCGCTGCACCCTGGTGAGTCCGTGGGTCCGGAATTCCGATGTTGCGACGGAACCTGCGTCGTTGAGGTTCCGCTTGCCGGCCGCGGCATCCTCGTCGACCTCCTTGGGGCCGGTCACCCCGAGGGAGAGGGTGCCCGGAGTCATCGTGATGGAGGCGATGAACACCGCGATGTCCCGTTCCCGGGTCAGTCGCAGCGGGTAGTAGATCATCACCGGTGCGATATGGCGTCCGGTGGTGAAGGTGTCGTAGGCCATGATCGTGGACTCTTTGACGATCTGGCCGATCAGCCAGACTGAGTAGGAGGTCCCGTGACCGATCTGGTGGAGAACATTCTTTAGCCCCATCACCGCGCTCCTTCCGTGGCGGTCGCCGCATCAGGTGCAGCGGTGGTTGATCCGGAATCTGTGTGCGCCAGCCCGTACTCCTCGGAGGGGAGCACGACACCCACGGCCTCATCCGGGTCACCGATCACCGAGTGGACGTAGTCCGTGGTGTCGGTCAGGGATGCAGCAGCGTCCCCGGTGACCTGGGTGAGTACCCCGATGAACAGGAACATGCCCACGCTGATCACCATCATCGTCGCGCTCGGGAGCGTGAGCCGCACGCTGACGGCGAGACTGGGGTCCATGTCCTGTCTGTCCATCGGCTTGCCCCAGAAGCATTTCCGCCAGACGTGCAGCATGCTCAGCAGTGCACCGATGGACGCTACGATGACTGCTCCTACTCCGACCCAGACCGTGGGCCCGGAGTCGCGCACCATGGCGAAGATCAGCATGAGTTTGCCCCAGAGGCCGGAGAACGGTGGGAACCCGATCAACGACATGGCCGCCGCAGCGAAGACGACGGAGATCATCGGGTCCCGACGCATCAGACCGGACAGTCGTCGGAGCCGACCGGTACCGTAGGTCTCCTCGATGGCGCCGGAGGCCATGATCATCGCGCCCGCGGTGATCATGTGGTGGAGCATGTAGAAGATCGCGGCGGACAACATCAGTTCGGCACTGCCGCCGAGGAAGGCCAGGGCTACGAGGATGAACGGGATGCCGTTGACCATCTGGTAGGAGACCACGCCCCGCAGCGTGGTCTCGCCGAGTGCGGCGAAACCACCGATCATCATGCCGATCACGGCGAACACCAGGATCGGCAGGGCCCACCGCTGGTCGCCTTCGAAGATGGTCATGTAGACCCGCAGGATGGCGTAGACGCCGACCTTGGTGTGCAGGCCGGAGAAGAGCGCCATTACCGAGGGTGACGTGGACCCGTAGGAGCGGGGGAGCCAGGTGTGCACCGGTGCGGCACCGGCTTTGACTGCCAGCGCGATCAGTACGATGCCAAGTGCGAGCCACAGCTGCCACTGGGTGCCGAAGACACCGTCGCCGAAACCGCCGGCACCACGCTCCCCGGCAGCCCCCGCGAGAGCGGCCATGTTCGTGGTGCCCACGACGGCGTAGACGAGGGCGACGCCGGAGAGCAGAGTCAGTGAGGTGATCAGGTTGACCAGGACGAATGTCCGTCCTGCGGCGAGTCGCGCCCATGTGCCGGTCATGGCCAGCAGCCCGAAGGACGGCATCAGCATGACTT
This sequence comes from Corynebacterium glyciniphilum AJ 3170, assembly GCF_007673095.1. Lineage (GTDB taxonomy): Bacteria > Actinomycetota > Actinomycetes > Mycobacteriales > Mycobacteriaceae > Corynebacterium. Next base: position 262,275 of record NZ_VDYZ01000002.1, on the reverse strand, counting down.
CGATGAAGACGAAGAGATTGAACAGGTCGGCGGTGAGGAACGCGCCCCAGACTCCGGACAGGAGCATGAGTGTCATCGCCGGATAGAACCGGGCCCGGGATTCTCCGACGACCTCGGCGAACCAGTTCGCGGTGACGGCGACGACGGAGGTGGCCACGATCATCACGGCCGAGAGTGTGTCGGCGGCCAGGGGAATCGAGACACCGCCGACGAAGGAGCCGATATTGTCCGCGACGACGGTGGTCTCCCCGCCGCCGGACACCTGGGTCAGCAGGAGTACGCCGCCGACGACACCTGCCGCGGGAACGAGGAGGCCGAGGGCACGGCGAGGGAAGCTCCAGGGGAGGATCGCGGCGATGCCGGACGCCATCAGGGGGACAACGACGAACAGGGCGAGAAGCGGTCCGAGGGTCTCGGGGTTCATCAGTAGTCCACCTCTCGGTCGCGGCGGCGCTGCGCCTGGGCTGAGTCTTCGTCGATCCGGTGGGCCGAGCGCCGCCCCACCGTGTCCAGTGAGCGGAATTCACGGCGGGCACGCTGGACATCCTCACCGGAGCGGGTGTCGTCGTCGCGGCCGAGGGCGGCGAGAGCGAGCAGGACGGCTGTGGTCGCCATCGAGATGACGATGGCGGTCAGCACAAAGGCCTGGGGGAGAGGATCAGCGGACTCTGCAGGCAGCGTCTTGTCTGCGAGAGGATCAGAACGCCAGGCCCCGATACCTGCCGCGAGGAGAAGCAGGTTGACTCCGTGGCTCATCAGCGTGGCACCGATGATGACGCGGACCATTCCGCGTTGCATCACCATGTAGACACCCGCTGCGACGAGGAGGGCGATGATTGCCGCGATGATCATCGGTTGTCACCGTCCTTCCCGTTGTTCTCGTCGGCCGGTTGACCGTTTTCGTTGTGTTCCTGCTGTGTTCTCCGTTGCTCCTCGGCGACTGCCGAGGGGTTCAAGGGCACGGCGGATCCTCCCGCGGTGACTGCGACCTTCGATCCTGAAATCGCCTGGAGTTCGGGACGCTCTGCCATCGGTTTCGACGACTCGACAGGGCTCGCCTTGGACGGTTTACCGGCCTGTGCTCCGGGGCGGTCCCTGCCGCCCAGGGAGTTGAGCACGATGGTGACGATGCCGATCACAGCGAGGTAGACACCGCCGTCGAAGAAGAGTGAGGAACTGAAGTGCTCGGACCCGATGTAGAAGTGGATCGGGGCGAGGAAGCTGCCCTCGAAGAAACCGACGAGGCCGGTGAGCAACGCCAGGATGATACCTCCGCCGACGAACTGGTAACCCAGGTCCGCGCCTCCGATGCGCTTCGCATTCGGCTGGACGAGGTACCAGAACACCAGCCCGAGGGCGAGCATCAGGGCAGCGAGGAAGCCGCCACCGGGTGCCTGGTGACCGCGGTAGAGGGTGACCGCGGAGTAGACGACGAGCACAGCGAGGAAAGGCCACACGACCTGACGTCCCAGGATCGAGTTGAGGTGTGTGCTGCGCAGGTACTTCGAGTAGAACGGAGCCAGCTCCGGGATCTTGTGGACGTCCGGGAACTTGGTGGACCCTTCTTTCCGGAAGAGTTCTGCCGTGGAACCGGGGCCGTATCCCGGCACCGGGGACTTCGGCACCGACGAGACGATCGCGGCGATGACGATTCCCGCCATACCGAGGACGGACAGCTCACCGAGCGTATCCAGTGCACGGAACTCCACCAGGATTGCTGCCACGGTGTTGTTGGCACCGGAGACCTCCGGTGATTCATTGATGTACCACATGGCGAGCTCGGGGCGGTCGTGGCGCCCGATGAGCAGCCAGACCCCGACGAAGACCACGAGGCCGACGATGGCGGCAAGGGTGACAGCGAACTTCGTGCGGTTCTCGCCCTCCCTGAGGTAGAGCCGCGGCTGGTGTCGCACGACCAGCATGAGGAACACGGTCACGATGAACTCGACCATGAGGTTGGTCATCGCCACGTCCGGTGCACCGAGGGTCAGCATGATCCAGGAGACGCCTGCGCCGGCCACACCGACCAGGACGACGGAACCCATCCTGGACCGTGTGGAGATGATCGCCATGGTCACGAGGAACATGATGAGGAGTCCGGCCATGTCGGTGAGGTTGTCGATGCCGTCGACACGTGGGGGCAGCTCGCCGAGATGCTCGAGGCCACCGGGGCCGAAGAAGGCGGCGACGGTGAGCACCAGGATCATCACGAAGATCCACAGCAGGTGTGCGTTCGGGCTGAGCGTATTCCCGAGGCGGCTGACGAGACGGCCCCACCTGCTGGCCATGCGCAGGGTGAAGGCGATGAGTTCGTTGCCGGTGACAGGGAACAGCCGGTGGTCCTCCATCCAGTCGGTGTAGGCACGGTGGCGCAGAGCCACGAGAACGACACCGAGGACGATGACCGCGATCGTGATGTACAGCGGGATCCCGAAACCGTGCCACAACGCCAGGTGTGAGTGGGACTCACCAGCACCGATTGAGCCGACGACCGAATCCAGCGGGGAGTCCATCGTCGTGAGGAAAAGCACGACCGGAAGGGAGAGGACGCCGGGGATGGCTGCGGGGAGCCAGAAGGAGACGGGAGCCTCCTTGACCTCGTCGACCGGGACCACGTCGGCGGTGTCCACGGCGGACCCGGAATCGATGAAGGCCCCGATCAGGTACTTCGCGGAGTACATGAACGTCGCCACGGCACCGATGCCGGCCGCGATGAGCAGGACGATCTCCCAGGACGGCACAAGCGGGGACTCGGTGAAGGACTCGAGCATGCCCTCCTTCGACACGAAACCGAGGGTCGGGGGGATGCCCGCCATACTTGCCGCGGCAATGGCCGCGGCGGTGAAGGTCGCGGGCATCCGGCGCCAGATCGAACCGAGTTCGCGGATGTCACGGGAGCCGTTCTGGTGGTCGACGACACCGATGACCATGAACAGTGAGGACTTGAACATCGCGTGGGCAGCGGTGTGGACGACTGCGGCAGCGAGGGCGTAGGGCGTTCCGATTCCGATGGTGGCCACGATCCAGCCGAGCTGCGACACCGTGGAGTAGGCGGTGAGGCGCTTGAGATCGGTCTGCTGGTACGCGAAGACGGCGGCCATCACTGCCGTCGCCATGCCGGCGATGATCAGCATCAGGTTCCAGACCAGCACGTCCGAGAAGATTCCGGAGAACCGGAGCAGGAGGTAGATGCCGGCCTTGACCACGGCAGCGGCGTGCAGGAACGCCGAGACCGGGGTCGCCGCGGCCATGGCCTCGGGCAACCAGACGTGGAACGGCAGCTGCGCGGCCTTGGAGAATCCGGCGAGAGCCACCAGGACCGCGACGATGGTGGTGAGTGAGGCGTTCTGGCCCCAGACATCGCTGGCGATGATCCCGGAGATGCTCGTCGTGCCCGTGGCCACGACGGAGATGCCCAGGGCGACCAGGAGGCTCAGACCGCCGGTGAAGGTCAGGATGAGCGTCCGGACGGCACCGGGCTCGCCGGTGTGCCCGGCGCGGGCGATGAGGAAGAAGGAGGCCAGGGAGACGAGTTCCCACCCGATGAACAGGACTGAGACATCGTCGGCGAGGAACAGCAGCACCACCGAGAGCATGAACCCGGTCATCAGGACGTAGAAATTCATGATGTGCTCCCCGCGGTGGAGATACCGCGCGGAGTAGGCGAAGACCGCTGAACCGATCAACAGGGCAAGCAGCGTGAAGAACATCCCCAGGGAGTCCATGCGCAGGGCGAAGTCGAGGTTGGCTCCGTCTCCGCTGGCACCGGGGACGATGCCTTCCACCCAGGTGGCGGAGAAGACCGCGTCCTCCCCGTCGATGATGTCCCCGGCGTGGGACAGGACGTAGGCGGCCACCCCGAGGAACACCGCGGCCAACGGCCAACCGGCGTTACGGTCGAGAGCCTTGACCAGGACCGGGGTCAGTGCGAGAGCTATGGCAAGCACCACAGGAACGACGATCAAGGTCACGGTCTCATCAACACCTCACAGTTGTTCTGACTCGGCAGCCGCCCCGTGGCTCCTGCGGATCCGGCCTGGACCCCGGTAACCCTCATGCGACGGAGCCAGTTTATCAGGCGTGTCGCACACAGGTTCCGGCGGGACTTTGCAGTAGTGGCAGCCAGGGAGGGTTGTTATCATCGGGAGGATGTCGCATACAGCATCATCCACACCGACGTCACCGGAAACGTCCCTGGAGCTTCCCGCGCTCGGTTTCGGGACCTACAAGTTACGGGGGACCGACGGCAGCGAGGCCGTCGCCGGGGCGGTTGAGCTCGGGTACCGGCTCATCGACTCGGCCTACAACTACGAGAATGAGGGCACCGTGGGGGCGGGCATCCGTGCAGCGGTCGACCGCGGGCACGCGTCCCGTGAGGAGATCATCTACACCAGCAAGCTCCCCGGCAGGTACCACGAGAGGTCGGCGGCCCTCGCCACGGTGGAGGAGTCCTACTACCGTTCCGGTATCGGCCCGATCGACCTGTACCTGATTCACTGGCCCAACCCGAAACAGGGCCACTATGTTGAGGCGTGGAAGGCGCTGATCGAGGCGCGTGAACGCGGGCTGGTCAAGCACATCGGCGTGTGCAACTTCCTTCCCGAGCACCTGGAGGTCCTGGAGAAGGAGACCGGTGAACTGCCGGACGTCAACCAGATTGAGCTCCATCCCGCGTTCCCACAGGTCGGAGCACTGGAGTGGAATACCTCGCGCGGCATCATCACCGAAGGTTGGAGTCCTCTCGGGCGTGGAGCGGCCCTGGACAGCGCGCCGGTGCGCGACGCTGCGCGGGCGCATGACGCCACCGCAGGCCAGGTGGTCCTGGCGTGGCACCGTGCGGTCGGGTCGCTCGCTATCCCGAAGGCGTCGAGCCGGGAGAGGCAGCAGGAGAACCTGGATTCCCTGACACTGGACCTCACCGCGGATGAAGTCGAGGCGATCACCTCGCTGGGCACGCCCGACGGTCGTCTGAAGGGGCAGGACCCTGCAACATACGAGGAGTTCTGAGGCTCCGCGCGACTTTCCCGATGGTAGGGGAGAACGACAGGCGGACGCAGCGGACACAGCAGACACAGTAGACTCAGTGGCGTGTCTACACCTTCTTCGCCTCCCTACCGGCTCCGTCTGCTCAACGACTACGAGGTCGTGGTCGCGGGGCTCAGGACGATGCTCATGCCCTACCAGGACAGGATCCGCATCGTCGAGACGGACGTCGGCACCACCGGTGACCGTGCGGTGGACCTGACTCTCTATGACACGTTCGGGCTGACTCAGGCCGACGGCAGCGAGATCGACGAGGTCCTCCGCGATCCGGAGGCGGGTCACGTGGTGATCTACAGCTGGAACATGCAGGCGGACCTGATCCAGACCGCCCTGAACAAGGGGTGCCGGGGGTACATCGACAAGTCCATGGGCGCCGGTGTGCTGGTGGAGTGCCTTGAGGCGATCGGTGCGGGGGAGGTGCTGGTCTCCGACACCGCAGAGATCGTGGACCCGGCAGGCGCTGTGGGTGTCTCCGGCCCGACGACGGCTGACCCCGCGCTCGCCCGGGGGGCCTGGCCCGGCCAGGCAGAGGGGCTGACCGCCAGGGAAGCGGAGATCGTCGCGCTGATCACCCGCGGTCTCACGAACGCCGAGATCGCCACGCGCAGCTACATCACCATCAACTCACTGAAGTCGTGCATCCGTTCCGCCTACCGGAAGATGGGCGTGGAGCGGCGGTCGCAGGCGGTCCGGTGGGGGATGGAGCACGGTATGGTCCCGCCGCGGAAGGAAAAGCTCCCGCAGTAGGCCCCGAAAGCGAAGGAACCCCGCTCCCGGACACAGCGTGTCCGGGAGCGGGGTTCCTGTGCATTGCAGCAGTCGGGAGCTGTGGCTACCTCTTGCGGGTGAGGAGGCCGACGATCGCCAGCAGGATCACCGCACCGACCAAACAGGTGATGAAGCTGAAGATGATTCCCCCGCCGGCGACATCCACGCCGAACAAGGTCAACAGCCAGCCTCCGAGGAAGCCGCCGATCACGCCGACGACGATGTTGAGGATGATCCCCATGGATGCGTCGGTGCCCATGATCTTTGAGCCGATCCAGCCGGCGAGCCCGCCGACGATGATCCATCCGATGAAGCCGAGCGGCGGTGCCGATTCGGCTGCGAGGATTAGCGTTGTGGAGTCCATGTCATTCTCCGTTCATGAAGCGTTGTATGGTGCCCACGGACAGCGGTCCGCGGTGCTCTAGTTTCCGGTGATCTTGTTGATTCCCTCAGAAACCTTGTCCTTGGCATTCTCTGCAGCGTCCTTGACGCTGGATTTTGCCTGATCGGTTTTGCCGTCGCCCTTGAGGCGATCATTGTCAGTGGCGTCACCGGCGGCTTCCTTGGCCTTTCCGGTGGCGTCCTCTGCCTTGTTCTTGATCTTGTCGTCGAGTCCCATGAGGGGTTCTCCTTTCGACCGTCGGAAACTATGTCAGTGCCCGACTGTACGTGAATAATGTCCCATCGTGGGAAATGGAAGACGGAAATTTCTCGTCCATTACCATTGCTCGTTTGCGTTAATGCATGCGAAAATCGCCGAGCCGAATTTCGGTAAAACGGATCGACTGGGGGAGTGAGGTGAATTACAGTAACCAGGTGGCGTTGATGTGCTCTCCTTGTCTAGGTTCCGACCGTGGGTTCCTCGGCTGGGTCCGTGCGGGACGCCCTGGTGTCCATGTCGCGCAGATAGTCGGCGAACCCACCCGATACCCGGCTCGTCCGGCGGGCCGAGGTCAGAACTCGGCCACGGTCCGTCGCTGTCCACGGGACGCCGATGTCCTTGAGCAGACGAACCGTCGCGACGTCCTCACCCACCGCGATTCCGGCGAACCCTCCGACGGCAAGCAGCCTGTCGAGTCGCACGCCGAGGTTCGCGCCGTGTACGGAGGAGTGCCCCTCGTCCAGGGTGTGCCGGGCCGACCACAGCCGGACGGTCTCCGAGTCCGGGGCTTCGTCAGGGGTCACGGTCCCGATGACCAGGTCAAGGCCGGCATCGGCGTCATCGCGTTGACACGACAGCCACTGGGGCGGGACAAGGGAGTCGGCGTCGGTGTGCGCGGTCCAGTGACGCTCAAGTGCGATACCGGAGGCGGCACCCCAGGTCGTGGCGTCCGCCACCCCGGCATTGCGTACCGCACCGATGTGGGCGAAGTAGCCGGACAGTGTCCGGATCTCCAGGCCGGCGCAGTAGCCCCGCACGTCCTCGACCTGCTCCTCGCTGGAGTCGGTGCACCGGTCGAAGACCACGGTCAACGAGACCGGGAGATCAACCTGCCGAGCTGCGTCCGCGACGGCGCGGACGGCGGAGCCGACGGTGCCGGCCTCATTGTGCACCGGCATGATGACGGACATCGCCGCGACACGGCGCGAGTTTTCCGTTGCAGAGGTCACCGGGCATCCTCCCCGTCGGTGGGGACGGACCACATGATGACCTCGAAATCCGGGTCCTCGATCCGTAGCGACTCCGGTAGTTCGAGTGTCTCGGCGAGCGCGGCATGGACTGCCGTCGCGTCCAGTGGCCAGCCGACGAGCGGATGCCGCCAGTGACAGGCCAGGACGACCGGGGCGCCGGAGTCCCGGATCCTGCCTGCGAGGGCCAGCATCCGTCGCGGGCTGAGGAAGTACCCGGTCTCCGAGAGCACGACCACGTCGGGGTGAAGTTCACCGTCGGCCGAGTCCGGGTCGGAGGGCCACTGCTCCGGTACCCGGCACTGCCGGAAATCCACCCGTGGATCCTGGATCGTGCGGCGGGCTGCGGCCAGGGCGGCCGGGCTCTCGTCGACTGCGACGACCCGGTCACAACGGTCGGCGAGTTCGGCGGCGAGGGTGCCGACCGAGCATCCGATCTCGAGAATCGTGCCGGTGCAGCTGTGGGGCAGCGCCGCCGTGGTGAGCGCCCGTTTACGGGTCTCGTACCACCTTGTCCTGGTCGACCAGGGATCAGGGGAGTGACGGTGCAGATCATCGAGAGGCGAGTGCCGGTCAGGCACGGTCCGGATGAACGTCTCTGTGGCGCGGGAGAAATGCGTGAGGACGCCGTGGTGCAGAAGTGCCTCGTTGCCGGGTTCCGGGCCGAGCGGTTTCACCTGGGACTCATGGGTGGTGACCGCGGACTGTTTGGCTGACCTGGCGGCCTGGTCCAGCCCCAGGGTGAGGAGACGTCCGTCCCGGGAGAGCATGGGAAGGTCGGACGGAGACGCCCAGTGCCAGAACCACAGCGGGGTCTCCAGGTGAACGGCGTCGGTACGCCAGGCTGCCGCCGATGCGGAGAGCGCGGCTGCGCGGTGGTCCGGATGACGGTCGCCGCGCCAGGTGGAGACCAGCAGGCAACCGGAGCCGTCGCCGACGGTCTCGACGGTGGCGGTGGTCATCGACTCGGTATGCTGCGAGGTCGCCCCGTCGGGAAGACGCAGGAAACGGAGGTGTGCCTGCGGTGCGAGGCGTGTCACCGCGGAAGCGCATTCGCGGCGACGGACGGTGGCGAGGTCGTCCGGGGTGTGCGTGGGGGAGTCGGGGTGGGAGGCTTCCCCGTCGGTGGCCACGAGAACGTCGACGGGCATACCCTGCGCGGCGGCCATCGAGATCAGGCCACCGCACATGAGGGTCTCATCGTCCGGGTGCGCGGCCAGCACCACCAGACGGTCGAACTCCGACAGGTCCAGAGGGGCCGGGGTTTCGCAGCTCACCACATTCAGCTCTCGCCACACTGCCTCCTCGGTGCCGCGGTCACGGTGGTCGAACGCCGTCATCTTCGCCACTACCGTCCACCCCACACCGTGGGAAGGCCGTCGAGGGCGCGCGAACCCACGGTGGCGAGATCCTTCTGCGGTTTGTGCTGACGCAGGTAGACCTGGAGATCGGCGACACGGCGCGCATAGTCGTCGTCACCGGTCAGCGGGGCGGGACCGAGTGCATGCAGGACACTGGTGAGGGTCGTTTCGCAGGCGTCATGGGCGATTCCGCGGATGCGGAGCACCTCGGCCCATTCGGGACCGTGGTCGTCGTCCTCCCGGTCGGCGCGTCCGGCGGTCTGGTCGAGGACGGCACCGGCTGCGGACAGCACTGAGTCGCAGCGTCCCAGCTGCCACAGGCTGATCTGGTCCACACCGGTGCCGGGTACGTCCGGATCAGCAGTCTCGGCGCGGTGGGACAGATTCATGTGCAGAGCCTGGGCCAGGGCGGTGGCGGCTCCCCACCACACCGCCGCGACGCCGACGCCGCCGAGGGCGAATCCGGGGCGCGTCAGGTACCAGTCTTCAGGACCGACGTCGTGTGCGTGGACCGTGTCGAAGTCCAGGGTGACTGTCTCGACGTCGCGCAGCCCGCGGGAGACCCACGGCGCATCGGAGACAGTCACCCCGTCCTCGTCGAGACGCACGGCGAAAAGGGTGCGTCCCGTCTCCGAGGTCCAGGCACTGACGAGTGCGTGGCTCAGTGATCCTGCCAGCGAGCACCACGGTTTCCGGCCCGTGAGGCGCCAACCGCCCTCGGGGGCGCGCTCGGCGCGCAGCGGGGCATCTCCTCCTTCGGCGGCGAAGACACCCCAGGTCGACCGTTCAGGGACGAAGATCACCGGATTGAATTCGCGTGCCTGATCGAGGATTCCGAGTGCGTCGAGGTGTGGCTCCACGGCCCGGGCGACCGTGAGATCGAGGGCACCGAGTTCCGCCAGACCCTGCCACAGCCGTCGGACGTTGCCGGGCGACTGCAGTCCGAGAGATGTCCGGATCGCGGGCGCCAGGTCCAGGGCCTTGCGCGCGTCTCCCCGTGCCCAACGGATCTTGGACTGGAGCGACACCGGAAGGACGTGGTGTTCGCCGTACGGAGTGAAGCGCGTCATCCGTCCAACGCTAGGAGAGCGCTGAGGTGCAGGACACACCCCTGAGGGTGGGATCGTGTGAGGCTTACAGCGGCATATGGATGAGAAAAACACCCTCCGTCCTGCCTGTGCAGGTCGGAGGGTGTACCTCTGGCTGTCGGGGTAGCGGGATTTGAACCCACGACCTCTTCGTCCCGAACGAAGCGCGCTGCCAAGCTGCGCCATACCCCGGTCTGGAACGGCACACCTCATCCCTCACGGGAATCACTGTGTCGCAACAGATAAGCACTATAGACCGACATCCGGCCCACTGGCAAAACAGCTGCACACGCCGGTGTCAGGACGGGCGTTCCACGATCCTGAGGAGCGTCGCCGACGGGCGGCAGAATGTGCGGAACGGGACGTACTTCGATGTCCCCAGGCCGTTGGTCACGTGCAACCACATGCGCTCGGACCAGCGGGAGAGTCCCGACACCCGCGAACGGTCGATCCCGCAGTTGGTGACGACCGCCCGTCCGCCGGGGAGACACAGTTGGCCGCCGTGCGTGTGGCCCGACATCATCAGCTGGTAGCCGTCCGCGGCGAACTCGTCGAGGACACGGGGCTCGGGGGAGTGCGACAGGCCGATGGCGAGATCGGCCTCCGGGTTGGGAGTGCCTCCGAGGGCGGCGTAGTCGTCCCTGTCGAGGTGCGGGTCGTCCACCCCGCCGACCGCCAGCTTCACCCCGGCGGTGGCGAAGTCGACGCGACGGTGGGTGGCGTCCTCCCACCCGTGCTCGACGAAGGCCGCACGCATGCCGCGCCACGGCAGTTCGACGTCACTCGGTTTGTTGCGCTTGCCCAGCAGGTAGTTGACGGGATTGACCGGGTGGGGCGCGTAGTAGTCGTTGCTGCCGAAGATGAACACCCCCGGTCGTCGCAGCAGGGGGCCGAGGGCGCGTAGGACGGCGGGGACGGCCTGCTCCTCTCCCAGATTGTCGCCGGTGTTGACCACGAGGTCGGGTTCCAGGGCGTCGAGCCCGGCGACCCAGTTCTGCTTGAGTCGCTGACCCGCCAGCATGTGCAGGTCAGAGACATGCAGGATCGTGAAAGCGTCCCGACCGTCGCCCAGCGTGCCGGGATCCAGCACCGGGACAGTCACCTCGTGCAGGACGAAGGCACGGGTCTCGAGGACAGCCGCCGCCGCGGTGGCGGCACCGACCACCGCCAACGTACCTGTGGCGGAGAGTGCCGTCGAAGCGATCCGGGACAACGCGCCCCTGCTCCGTCCCTCTCGGGTCACGGTCTGGCGGCGGGCAGCGGGCGGATGTTCTGGACTGCGTCGGTTACTCACCCTGCCCAGTGTAACGGCGGGTACCCGGCGCTCTACCCGACCTCGTCGAGTGTCATGTCCCAGTCGGTCGTGGCCTGCTGCTGCGTCGTGGAGGAGTCCGCCGCATTGCGGTACCGGGTGGGGTTGCCGCGGTCGTAGTCGCGGTTGTACCGCGGCAGGCCGGTGCCGCCGTAGCTGTCGATGATCGAGTTCGCGGCGGCGAAGAACGCCCGCGCCGGCTCATTGCCGCCGTACAGGTCACCGTTTCCGCACTGACGCAGGGGAGAGGTGCACAGCGGGGAGGCCTGGGAACCGTCGTTGAAGGCGTAGGTGGCACCGGCCAGGCCGGGGGTGAAGCCGAGGAATCCGGCGGAGAGGCTGGTCTCCGTTGTGCCGGTCTTCGCGGAGATCGGGCCGCTCCACCCGGACGCGTCCGCAGCGCCGGACGCCGTACCGTTACGCACGTCGCCGCCCATCCCGTTGGCCAGGGCATCCGCGACGCCCCGGGAGAGGGCCTGTTCACAGGGTGGAGTGTCCAGCGCGACCTCTTCCCCGGTGCGGTCCTTGACCGACAGAACGGGGGACGGCTCGCACCAGCGGCCGTGGTCGGCGAGGCTGGCAGACACATTCGCCAGCTCCAGCGGATTGACCTCCAGGGGGCCCAGGACGAAGGAGCCGAGGTTGCTGTCCTTGATGAACTCCGAGACCGAGCTTTCCCCGTCGTATGATCCTGGTTCTCCGTAGGACCGCAGGCCGAGTTGCACGGCGATATCGGTCATCCGGTCCGTGCCGAGCTTCTCCGCCATGGCCACGAACGGGGTGTTGGGGCTGGTGGCGAGCGCCTCCCGCAGACTCATCCGGGGTTTGAAGCTGCCGGCGTTCTCCACGCAGTAGCGGTTCTCCGGGCAGCCGGCGGCACCGCCGCTGCCCATGCCTGACACCTCGACGCGGGAGGGGACGTCCAGGGTGGTGTCCAGCCCCATGCCGTTCTCCATCGCCGCGGCGGCCGCGAAGATCTTGAAGACACTTCCTGCGCCGTTGCCTTCGGAGGTGTGGGTCACCGGGAGGACGGTCTCGCTGACGTCCGCGTCCAGACCGTAGGTCCGGGACGACGCCATCGCGACGACCTCGTGGGCGTCATCGGTGGGGGCGATGAAGTTCGAGGTCAGTGACACTCCCGGGGTGGAGGCGTCGGCCTGGGAACGTACCGAGTTCACCGCGGCCTCCTGTGCCGAGGGATCCAGGGTGGTGCGCACCGTGTATCCGCCGCGTGCGAGTTCACCGGTGTCGAGGTCGTGGTCCTCGAGATACGAGAGCACGTAGTCACAGAAGAAACCGGCGTTGTCGGCTCCGATACAGCCGTTGGCCTGGCCGACGGGGTTCTCGTTCACTCCGAGCGGCTCTTCGGCGAAGCGGTCGCGTTCAGCGGGGCTGAGGGCACCGGTCGAGGCCATGGCGTTGAGGACGTCGTTCCGACGTGACGTGGCGCTCTCCGGGTTCGCCCACGGGTCATGGGCGCTGGTGGACTGCACCATGCCGGCCAGCATCGCGGACTGGGGGACCGTGAGGTCCGCGGCGCTCGTGGAGAAGTATGTGCGTGCGGCGGCCTCGACGCCGTAGGCGCCGTTGCCGAACGGGATGAGGTTGAGATAGCGGGTGAGGATCTCGTCCTTCGAGTACCGCTTCTCGAGATCGGTGGCCATCTTCATCTCCCGCAACTTGCGGGTGGCCGAGGTCTCGGTCGCTGCGGCGCGTTCCTCGTCGTTGGCGGCGTCGATGAGCAGCAGGTAGTTCTTGATGTACTGCTGGTCGATGGTGGAGGCGCCCTGCTCCACGCCACCACTGGAGAAGTTCGCGGCCAGCGCCCGGAGGGTGCCGCGGACATCGACACCGTCGTGTTCGTAGAACCGACGGTCCTCGATCGCGACGATCGCCTGTTTCATGCTGTCTGAGATCTCGTCCTGGCTGACCGAGTACCGGCGCTGGTCGTAGAGGGTGGCGAGGGTGTTCCCCTCACGGTCTGTGATGGTGCTGACCTCGGGGAGTGACTCATTGTCGTCGATGTCGGCCAGATCGCTGTCCACGGTGTCGGAGCCGGCGTTGACGGCGAAACCCGCACCCCCGACCAACGGGATGGCGGCGAACGCGGTCAGCACGCCGATCATGACGATGGCGAGGATGAGTGTGGCCGCGTTCCTGAGGTATGTCACACGCAAAGGGTATCGGATGCCGCCGGAGAGGGGGAGTTCCCGTCGGGATCGCCGGCAGGGGGAGTTTTCGGGGGTGGCGTCAGGACGGGGACGTCGAGGGTCCGCGGAGGGCGGTGAGTCCGGGCCACGGCGCGTGCCCGATAACAGTGTCGGTGGATTCCGGCGGCAGAATCGGATATCGGTGACGGACATCACATGCTGCCGACTCATCGCGCCCCGGATGTGATGACCAGCACATTCTCTGGGACGTTCGCTCCATTCGGCCACGGTCGCCCGCCTGATGTGCTGTACGACGGCGAAAAATCGCACCGCTGTCCGCCGGGAACGCGCGGGGTGCGGGGGATGCTCCCCGACGGGCCCAACCGTCGTCCGGTGATGTGCCACACACTTTCTCGGAACATGTGCGATTCGACACTTCTAAATCTGTGTGAATACACTTACATCCAGTTTGCTGATGATCACTTCCGGGGTCTCGATCTCCGGAGCCGGGGATCGTCATTCCCGGCCACTATCCACAGCGGAAGGACATCATGACCGCATCACTCCGACATCCTGACAGCACCACCGGCACCACCTGCGCGGACGACGGTGCCGCCCCCGAGGTCCGTAGCGGTAACCAGGGCGTCCTGCACCGCACGGCCGGTCAGGTGACCACCCGCGAGTCCTTCAACAACCGGGGCGAGTGGATCACCCAGGCGCACTGCCGCAACATCGACCCCGAAGAGCTGTTCGTCCGCGGTGCGGCCCAGCGCAAGGCAGTGGCGATCTGCCGCCACTGCCCGGTCGTGCTCCAGTGCCGCGCGGACGCCCTCGACAATGACGTCGAGTTCGGCGTGTGGGGAGGCATGACCGAGCGTCAGCGCCGCGCCCTGCTGCGCAAGCACCCTGAGGTGGAGAGCTGGGCGGATTTCTTCGCCGGCCAGCTCGAGGCGTCCCAGGGCTGATTCCGCCCGGTTCCACCACTCCCGCTCCGGCCCTGTTCCACGCGGCCGGAGCGTTTGTATACTCGTCGGCATGACTCAATGGGAATACGCCACCGTTCCACTCCTGACCCACGCGACCAAGCAGATCCTCGACAACTGGGGTGAGGACGGCTGGGAACTCGTGTCCGTCCTTCCCGGGCCCACCGGCGAGCAGCACGTCGCCTACCTGAAGCGGGAGAAGTAGATGACCGGCGGCACTGACGGCACCGGCGGTACCGGCGGTAGCGGTAGGGTCTCCGACCGTCTCGCTGAGCTGGGGATCACGCTTCCCCCGGTCGCGGCACCGGTCGCCGCCTATGTTCCTGCGGTCCAGACCGGTGACCTGGTCTTCACCTCGGGCCAACTGCCTTTCACCGACGGTGTGCTGCCCACCACCGGAGCCGTGGGGGAGGACGCGGCCGTGTCCCCGCAGGACGCCGCGTCCCACGCCCGCACGGCCACCCTCAACGCCCTGGCGGCGATCGACGACCTCGTGGGGATTGACCGTGTCCGCCAGATCGTCAAGGTCGTCGGATTCGTGGCCTCTGCGCCCGGCTTCGGCGGACAGCCTGCCGTCGTCAACGGCGCCTCCGACCTGCTCGGCGAGATCTTCGGGGAGGCTGGCGCGCATGCCCGCAGTGCCGTCGGCGTCGCCGAACTGCCGTTGGGGAGTCCCGTCGAGGTCGAACTGGTCGTGCGCGTGTCGTAGCTGCCCCGCCCGGGGATCACCCCCGCCGGGCCTGTCGATTGGCGTTCCCCACAGTAGGATCGGTGACATGGAGCACCCCGCGTACAGCCAGTTGCGTCCCGTCACCCCCTCCGTCGGAGTGGTTCTGTGTGACAACCCCAGCTACCAGGCCCTCGAGGGCACCAACTCGTGGGTCATCCGGGCCCCAGGTGACATGGCGAGCGTCATTGTCGACCCGGGACCCCACGACGAAGGTCACCTCAACGTCCTCCGTAGAAAAGCGACCGAGGGCGGCGCAGAGGTGGCGCTGATCCTCCTGACCCACCATCACCCCGACCACGCCGACGGAGCTGGCAGGCTCCGGCAACTCGTCGGGGCCCCTGTGCGTGCCGTCGACAAACGCTACTGCATCGGCGGGGAGCCCCTCGTGGACGGCGAGATCATCCGGTGCGACGGCATGACCCCGAGCATCGAGGTGCTCGCCACACCCGGCCACACCGACGACTCGGTATGCTTCGCGGTGCACACCGAGGGTGGAGAGTCCAGCACGGATCTCGAGGGCATCCTCACCGGGGACACGATCGCGGGCCGACACACGACCATGATCTCGGAGACCACCGGCGACCTGGGGGACTACCTGGAGTCCCTGCGGCTACTCGCGCGGCGGGGATCCGGGGTGCGGATGCTGCCGGGGCACGGTCCCGACCGCGACGACACCGCCCAGCTGGCGGTCAAGTACCTGCAGCGCCGTGAGCACAGGTTACGGCAGGTCACCGAGGCAGTGGAGGCGTTGGGTCCGGACGCGACCGTCGGTCAGATCGTCGACGAGATCTACACCGACGTGGATCCGGTGCTGCGGGACTCAGCCAAACAGTCCACCCGCGTCGCCCTCCGGCATCTCGGTAAACTGTAAGCGGATCCCCGGGCTCCCGGACTCAACGGCTCTCCGTCGGGGAGTGAGACCGGTCCGGGGCGAGCGCAAGAACAACCAGCACCAGCCCGATCAGGACGAGACCGACCCAGCCCAACGGGGCGAGCCGTTCCCCGACGACAAGTACCGCCAACAGGGCGGCGACGGCTGGTTCGAGCAGTGTCACCGTGGTCGCCGTGCTCGGGGAGAGCCGGGTGAGCCCGTAACCGAACAACACGTACCCCAGGAACATGGGGACCAGCGAGATGTAGGCAGCCACTCCCAGCGTCGTGGCGGAGTCCAGGAGAGGCCCACCGGTCACCAGCAGCACGGGTACCAGCAGGGCCCCGCCGACGCCGAAAACCGATCCCATCGCCGCGGCCCGTCCCGTTCCGGCGAGCATCAGCCGGAAGGCCACCCAGGCGTACAGCGCATAGGACACACCCGCCAGCAGGCCGAGCGCGATGCCGGCGAGGGTCGCTGAATTGTCGGCGGTCGTGTCGTCCCCGCCGGAGGCCACACTGATCAGCACCGCGCCGGTGATCCCGAGCCCGGCTGCGCTGCTCCACCAGGGGCCCAACGAGGTCCCTCCGGTCACTTTCTCGATGACGCCGGCGGCCAGTGGCGCTGACGCCAGGGAGATCACCGTGCCCACGGCGACCCCGGCCAGGTGCATCGAACTGTAGAACGCCAGTGGATAGGCGAACACGGCGAGCCCGCCGAGCAGGATCATGCCACGCTGCTCGCGGAGCAGTGTGCGGGTGCGCCACAGGTCGGGAGCGGCGATCAGTGCCTGCAGCAGGCCGCCGACCCCGAGGGACACGGCCCCGATTGCCAGCGGACCGACGTTCTCGGCCAGACTGGCGGCGGTGCCCGTGGTCCCCCAGAGCACGGCGGTGACAGTGACGGCCAGGAGTGCAGGAAGGCGGGAGGCCGTCATACGGCGTCGGGGGAACCGGTCGTCGCCCGCCGGACGATCTCCTCGGCAAGGTCACGCGCGCGACGCAGATGCTCTGTCGTGCCGTCCAGCCCCGAGCGTGTCATGGCGCCCTCCAGCAGGAAGGAGAGGTGCCCGGCAGTGACGCCGACCGCGTCTTCGGTGTCCTCGGTCAGGGGGCCCGGTTTCAGTGCCGCCAGCAGGAGATCTTCGACCTCCTGCTTGTGCCTGCTCACCTGGACACGCGGTGGCGAGCCGGCCGGGAACTCGGCGGCACTGTTGAGGAGCCCGCAGCCGCGGAAGCGCTGACCGTCGGCCTCGGCGTGGTCGGTGTAGGCGTCGAACACGGCGAGGGCCCGGCCTGCCGGTGTGGGGCCTGCGTCCCGGAGACGGTCGTGGTAGAGGCCGAGCCACTGGTGGTGGCGTTGGTCGATGAAGGCGGCGATGAGGTCGTCCTTCGACGAGAAGTTGTTGTACAGGCTCTTACGGGCGACGCCGGCATGGGCGACGACGGTGTCGATGCCCGTTGCGGCGATTCCCCGCTCGTAGAACAGTTCTGTGGCTGCGGCGAGAATTCGCTCGCGGGCAGGGCGGCGTCGGGTCTCCGGCACGCTGATCTCCTCGGTCGTCCACGGACAGTTAGGTAGCCAGATCAGTCTACCTACTTTTCCGGAGAGTTGAGAACCAGAGGTACGGCAGTGTCATTCAGGTGCCAAGATCGGTCGGCTCAACGGCGCTGTGGCGACGGATTCTGGCACCTGATTCACAAGGATCCGGTAGCCCGTGGACGGCAAAAAGCGTGAGCTTCCGGCCCGTTTCCCGTGCGCCGGTGTCACCGGGGCGGGAAATCGGGACGGAAACTCACGCTGAGACGGGAGCCGCCGGGAAGGGTGGGGTCAGCGGGCGCGCTTGGCCAGTCGCTCGGTGTCGGAGATCAGCACCGACTTGCCTTCCAGGCGGATCCAGCCGCGGTGGGCGAACTCGGCCAGGGCCTTGTTGACCGTCTCCCGCGACGCGCCGACGAGTTGCGCGATCTCTTCCTGGGTCAGGTCGTGGTGGACACGTAGCGCACCTCCCTCCTGGACGCCGAACCGGTTGGCCAGCTGCAGCAGTGCCTTGGCCACGCGCCCCGGGACGTCGGTGAAGATCAGGTCCGCCAACGTGTTGTTCGTACGGCGCAGACGCCGGGCCAGTACCCGGAGCAGCTGTTCGGAGATCTCGGGATGGGCCGAAATCCAGTCATGCAACATCTGGGAGTCCATCGTGGCGGCGGTCATCTCGGTGACACACACGGCCGCGGAGGTGCGGGGCCCCGGATCGAAGATGGACAGCTCACCGAACATGTCGGACGGTCCCATGATCGTCAGCAGGTTCTCCCGGCCGTCCGGCGCGTGCCGGGCCAGCTTCACCTTGCCGCTGATGATGATGTAGAGGCGGTCGCCCGGTTCACCCTCGTCGAAGATGGTGGTGCCTCGTGGGAACGTCACCGACTCCAACTGCTCGATGAGTGCGTTGACCGCGGTGGCCTCGACACCCTGGAAAATTCCGGCGCGAGACAGGATCTCAGGTACTTCACCCATTACTCGTCTGACTCCTGGTCTTGGTACTGTTTGTCTGCTGTTCGGTGGCAAGCTGGCGGTGCTGGCGATGCTCTGGCCGACGGTGACGGGTTGGTCACACCGGCCCCCGAAAAGGGTCACTCCACACAATACAGCGTAGGGGGCATGTTCTGTGGAACGCGGGTTAGACTGTCTCCACCATGGTCGACACATCCTCCTCCCAATCCTCTCGGTCCTCAGGGTCTTCACACTCCGCCGCCCGTCACCGTCCGTCCGGTGAGAGTCCGCTGGCGTTGACCCGTCGGACCCGCTGGGTCAACAGGACCCTGGCGCAGGAGTACCCGGACGCGCACTGCGAGCTCGACTACTCCACGCCGCTCGAACTCCTTGTCGCGACGGTGTTGTCCGCGCAGTGCACGGACAGACGCGTCAACCAGGTCACTCCGGAACTGTTCCGGGAATTCCCGGACGCAGCCGCCTACGCCGGTGCCGACCGGGAGCGGCTGGAGGAGCTCATCCGCCCGACGGGTTTCTTCCGGAACAAGGCGTCGAGTCTCATCGGTCTGGGGACCGCACTGTGCGACGAACACGGCGGTGAGGTGCCCGGCACGATGCCGGAACTCGTCGCCCTGCCCGGTGTGGGCCGCAAGACGGCGAATGTCGTGCTGGGCAATGCCTTCAACGTGCCGGGCTTCCCGGTGGACACCCACGTCGGGCGGGTTGTCCGCAGGCTGGGACTGACCACGCAGACCGACGCCGTCGCCGTGGAGAGGGAAATCACCGCGATGGTGGAGAAGAAGGAGTGGACGATGTTCTCGCACCGGTTGATCTTCCACGGTCGGCGTGTGTGCCATTCCCGCCGACCCGACTGCGCCAGTTGCGTCCTGGCGCCCAAATGCCCGTCATCCGGAGCCGGGGACCGGGCAGGAGTGCAGGCGTGACCGGCTCCGAGGAGACGGGTCAGACTCCAGGCCGTCCCGACGCCGCGGGTTCGCGGTTGCGCACGGTCCTGCTGGTCGTGGTGGTCGTCGTCGGTGTGGCAGTTGCCGCCGTGCCGATGATCATCTCGCTGACCGGTGGGGACGACGCGACGACCCCGGTGGCGCCGACGTCCTCCGTCCCGCCCGGATCCGTGGAACCGGCACCGGACGACTCCACGCCACCGGACCCGGCCGACACGTCCTACGATGTTCCGGCAGGCCAGCGCATGTCCTGTCCGTCGCCGGACGGCAGTGTTCCGGTGGCACAGGACGCCGAGCTCGACGACGTCGTCCTGCCGTGTCTGACGGACGGAGGAGGGGAATCCACCGCATCGGTGGCCGAACTCGCCTCGGGACGCCCGACCCTCGTCAATGTCTGGGCGTGGTGGTGTGGCCCGTGCCGACAGGAACTGCCGGTGCTCCAGGAGGTCGCTGAGAAGCATCCGGAGTGGAACATCGTCGGTGTGCACGCCAACGAACGTGGGCAGGCTGGTGTGGATCTCCTGGCTGACCTGGGCGTCCGGATCGCGAGTTTCCAGGATTCGACCGGAGCCGTCGCCGCTGCGGCGTCGCTGCCGGCCGTCGTCCCCTTGTCGGTGATCTACGGCGCCGACGGTTCGCGTCTGGAGATGCACCCCGGCGAACTGACCTCCGTGGAGCAGGTGGAAGAGCTGATGGCACGTAGTATGGGGAACTCATGAACCGACCCACCGGGTCCCCGGACAGGGACCACTCACTGCAGGACTGGCTGGATGCCGCCCAGACACAGCCGGGGATTCCCGCTGACCTGCCCGGATGGGTCCGCGCCCTTGTCAGGGCAGCACGTACGGACGCCGGGGAGGACGCCGCGGCGGGAATCTTCAGCGAGCCGGCACGGACCGTCCCCGACACCGGCCCGGACGGCACCCCGCCCCGGTACTCCGCAGTGCTCGTGCTGCTCGGCGAGGACGAGACAGGGGAGAAGACCGTCCTGCTGACCCACCGTAACCCCAGGATGCGCACCCACTCCGGGCAGATCGCCTTCCCCGGGGGCCGTCGTGAGCCCCAGGACGCGGGCCCGGTGGAGACCGCCGTGCGCGAAGCGGTCGAGGAGACCGCCCTCGATCCTGCCTCGGTTGTCCCTGTGACGGTGATGGACCCGTTGTACATCGACCGGACGAACCACGCGGTCATCCCCGTCATCGCCTGGTGGCGGACTCCGGGCCCGGTGCACCCGGCGACCCAGGAGTCGGACTGGGTGCGGGCGTACCCGGTGGCCCGCCTGGCGGAGCCCGCCCTCCGCAGCCGGATCGGGTTCCTCGGCTGGCACGGCCCGGCCTTCGACGTAGACGGCTATCTCCTGTGGGGGTTCACCGGTGGCGTCGTGGACGCCCTGCTGCAGATAGCCGGATGGGACCAGGTCTGGGAGGATCCGTGGACCGACGGGCAACCTCCCGAGGTGGGTGACCTGTTTGCGGCGCTGGAGGCGTCCCGCAACGGTGAGAACCTCGCCCCGGCGGTCCTCGGTGACCGCCTCGGCGGTGAACTCGGGAACGACAACGGCGAGAACGGGAAGGAACCCCGATGAGCGGTTCGGTCATCGTCGATGTCGCCCTGGTCGTCATCGCACTGTTCGCCCTGCTGTCCGGCTGGCGGCAGGGGGGCTTCTCCGCCCTGCTGTCACTGGTCGGCGTGCTCGGTGGCGGTGTGCTGGGCCTGCGGATCCTGCCGTGGGTGATGGGCTACGTCGACGGCGACACCCAGCGGTTCCTCGCCGCGCTCGCCGTCGTCGCCGGGTCCGTCGTGATCGGGTACACGCTCGGATCGGTGATCGGTGGACGCCTGCGTGATCTCATCCGCACCCGGGTGGCCCTGCGCGCAGACTCCGTGGTCGGGGCGCTTGTACAGGTCGTCACCACGGTGGTCGTGGTCTGGCTGATCGTCGTTCCGGTGGCCGGCAACAACTCCGGTGACCTGGGCAAGTCGGTGCGCGGCTCGTCGATCCTGTCGGGAGTCAGCGACATCGCGCCGTCGTGGCTGGAGGCGCTCCCGCAGCAGACGGCGTCGTTCTTCAGCGACTCCGGGTTCCCCGTGATCACCGATCCGTTCGATGACGTCCCCTCTGCCGAGGTGGACGCGCCGGACACCGCGCTGGCGGACACTCCTGTCGTCGCAGAGACCCGTCCGTCGCTGGTGCGTGTGCTGGGTGAGGCCGAGCAGTGCAGCCGGATCCTGCAGGGATCCGGTTTCGCCGTCGAGCCGGACCTGGTCATGACGAACGCCCACGTTGTCGCCGGTACCGGCCGGGTCGCGCTGGAGACCGTGGACGGTGACGCTGAAGGAGAGGTCGTCTACTACAACCCGTCGGAGGACATCGCCCTGATCCGTATCACGGACGGGGCGACGCTCCCGCCGCTGGACTGGGCTGACGGCCCTGCCGCGCAGAATGACGACGCCATCGTCATGGGATTCCCGCTCGGCGGCCCCTTCCAGGCCACTCCGGCACGTATCCGGGAGATGTTCACGGTCTCCGGACCCGACATCTACGCGGACACGCGCGTGGACCGTGAAGCCTACACGCTGCGCGGGACCGTGGTACAGGGTAATTCGGGCGGCCCCCTGCTCGACAGGGACGGTCGTGTCCTGGGGCTCGTCTTCGGTGCCGCCGTCGGGGACTCTGACACCGGATACGCCCTGACGAAGAATGAAGTCCTCTCCCATGTCGGGGACATCGCGTCCTACCGCGGCCCGGTGGACACGCAGAAGTGCGTGGTCAGCTGAGCCGGGGGCAGGCGGACTGTCTAGACTTGACGGCGTGACACGTGAACCCGACAGCAAGAAGCGTCACTGGTGGAGACGGGGTTCCGCCGTCCTGGCTGCCACGGCAGTCGGTGCCGCCGTGCTCACACCCGCGCTGGTGCGTGACGGGAGGGATGACGGTACCTGTCATCCCGACATCAGCGAGTTCCGCCACAAAGGACGCAGCAGCCAGGTCTACACCTACAGCTGCGGAGAGGTCGCCGACCTGGACGGTTCTGACGGTTCTGACGGTTCTGGTCCGCCGAGGGGCGTGCTCGTCCACCTGCACGGCGACGGCGCGGGAGAGTTCGACCTCGACGGGGACGGTGGCGACGGGGGAGAGCCCACGCTGACCGAGATCGCACAGGTGGCGGCGTCCCGCAACATGGTCCTCATCGCGCCCCGTACCCCGGATCACCGTCGCGGGGAAACGTGGTGGCGCACGCTCGACAGGAATCTCCGTTGGTTGACCGCTCTGGTCGATGACCGCGTACACGGCGAATACGGGCTGGATCCGGACAACGTCTGGTGGTCGGGGTACTCGGGAGGGGCCGAGATGCTCAGTTACGGTGTTCTGCGTAGCGCCCGGGAACTGGTGTCCGGCGGGGCGGTGCTGATGGCGGGAGGCGGGGCGCCGGAGGAGACACCTGACTCCGGTGCCGAACCGATCACAGTTCCGCTGCGGTGGTACGTCGGGGACCTTGATGACGGAACGCGCAGCATCGACGGCTTCGATGCTCTCAGCGCAGCCGCAGAAGGCTCCGCCTGGCACCGCGCGGCAGGTGCCGATGATGTCGAGCTCCACACCCTGCCCGGAGTCGCCCACCTGGATTTCCCCCAGGCTGAGGTGCTCGACCGGGTACTGCCGCCTAGTGCTCCTGATCGCGCCGGGAAACGGCGCGGATGATCGCCGCCACAGCCGGGGGATCCTCGATGTGGGGGAAGTGGCCGACGCCGTAGAGGAGCTCCGATCTCGACCCCTCAGCGCCCCGGGCAGCCGAGCGCCGCGCGATCCGACGGGAGTAGGCGGGGTCCATCGACCCGTCGACGCAGACGGCGGGGGCCTCGGTACGGGCGGGGAACGTCCGGTTGAAGTCGCCGCCCTCGGGCCGCAGCCGGCTGCGCAGGGTCCAGCGCCGGTATTCACAGGACAGGTGTGCGACCTTGTCGATCTGCATCGCCTCACGGCGGAGCTCTTCGTGGTCCCGGCACCTGTCGGTACCACGGAATCCGGGTGCCACCTGGTGGCGGAAGGAGGTGGCCACGGCAGCAGACCCGTTCCTGCGCAGTGCACGTTCGGGGAGGCGGGGGAGTTGGGCGTAGAGCGAGGCGCGCACCCGTGGCCACTGGGATACAGGGTGCAGGAGGACAGACCGGGCGAGCACCAGGGGGTGAGCGGAGGCCAGGGTGACGATACCGCGGACACGTTGCGGCTCATGGGCGGCCATCGTCCAGGCAATCAGACCGCCTTCACCGTGTCCGACGACGAGGGCGTCGGTGTGCCCGAGCGCGCGGATGGCCCCGCACATGTCGGAGGCGGCGGTGGTCAGGTCGTAGCCGCGGGGTGTCTTGTCTGAGCGGCCGTAGCCACGCAGGTCGACGGCGGCGACACGCACCGGCGGGGCGGTGGGGTCGCAGAGCTCAGGCATGAGGTCGCGCCAGTCGAAGTGGCCGCCGGCGAAGCCGTGGATGAGCAGAACCAGCGGGGCATCGGCCGGGCCCTGGAGCACGACATGCAACCGGATGCCCCGGGTATGGATGTACCGGTGCGTCGCGTCGGAGGGAGGGGTCATCGTAGAGAGGGGATCGCCCGAGTGGGCTAGGTGAACATCCCGTTGTCTGCGGTGGCGTCGTTCTTGCCGGAGGGGACGACGGACTTCAGGTCGTTGATGGAGTCGATTGTCGCCTGTGGTTTCTTGACACCCTTCACGAATTTCACGCCGACGAGTGCCAGGAGCGCCACCAGGACGAACATGATGCCGAAGACGATGAGGAACGCCGACCAGCGGGGCAGCCAGTTGTCCAGCAGCTCCGCGAGGAAGAAGAAGAAGAAAAAGGAGCTGTAGGCCAGCACGACGCCGGCGGCACCGAACAGGGCGACGGCGATCCCGGCCTTCTTCGCGGTGCCGGAGATCTCGGTCTTGGCCAGTTCCACTTCGGAGCGGATCAGGGAGGACACCTGGGCGGTGGCGTCTTTCACGAGGTCGGCGATACTGCCGCCACGACCTGCGGCCTGCGCGTCCACGTCGGACAGCGGGATGGAGTTGACCTTGGGGTTGAAGCTGTCCTGGTCAGTGAACAGGCCGTTGCTGTTCTTGTCGCTCACTACGCACTCTCCTGGTCGATGGTCTAACTCGGATCCTACTGGTTGGTTCTCCACGCTATTGTGCCAGAGGCTCTTGCATGGTGAGGGAGAAGCCGTACTCTTTCTACTCGTCCTCGCGTCCCCGGAGCCAGACCAGCAGTCCTGCCGCGACGGTGCCGACGAGGGCGACAGCGGCGGATGTCCCGGCGATGGCGCCGGTGTGCTCGGGAAGTGTGAACAGCGGTTCGGTGCGTCCGAACCTGGCGATGGGCCAGTCGCGGGTGGTCGCTTCGCGGCGGAGGGTACGGTCGGGGTTCACGGCGGTGGGGTGGCCGACGGCTTCGAGCAGGGGGAGGTCGGTCGCTGAATCGGTGTAGGCGTAGCTGACGGAGAGGTCGTAGCCTTCCGTCCCGGCGAGACGGCGGAGCCCTTCCACCTTGGCCGGACCCTTGCAGAAGAACGGGACCTCGCCGGTGAACCGGCCGTCGTCGTCGACGTCGAGTTCGGTGGCGATGAGATGGTCGGCGCCGAGTTCGTCGGCGATGGGGGTCACCAGGACGCGGGCGGAGGCGGTGATGATCGCGACGTGGTGGCCCAGGGCGTGGTGCCGGGCGATGAGGGTGCGGGCCTCGGAGTAGATGACGGGGACGATGACGTCCTGCAGGGCGCCGTGTGCGACGTCGGCGAGATCGGCCTGGCTGCGCCCCCGGATCATGGCCACCAGGGTGTCGCGGGTGGTGTTCAGGGAGTTGTCGTCGTGTCCGCTGATCATGTAGTTGCCCAGCATCATGAGCATGCGCAGCATGTCGGTGGTGGTGATCAGTCCACGTTCGGCGAGGGGTTTGCGGTAGGCCATCGACGCCGAGGTGTCGATGATCGTCTTGTCCAGGTCGAAGACGGCGAGGACGGTTGAGGGGTCCGCGCCGGAATCGGTGGCGATGGACTCGATCAGCTCGGCGACGGGCGTGTTCTCGGCATGGGTGTCGTCCGGCTCGCGTGGTTCTCCCTGCGGCGTAGTCACATCTACACCATACGTCCCAGGAGTTATGTTCGTTACCCTGCGTCTCATATCATCCTCTCGTGGTGAGCGTTGTCCACGGGGCCTGGGGACAGTGACACGGAATCCGGTCCGAAGTTGTCCACAGGTTCACCTCCTGGTGGTCCGGCTCTACCGTCGGGGTGGCCGGTGATGCCACTATCTACCGCCATGAGGGGAACACGAGGTGTCAGGGGAGTGTCCGGCAGGTACTCCGGGGTCAGCCGTCCACGGCGGGAGAAGGCGTCGCCGGTGCTGCTGATGCTTGATGATCCCGGGCTGGTGGATGAGGTCGCCATGATTGTCACAGTGACCGGGAGACGCATGGTCCGGGAGGACGAGGTAGCCGACCTCCCCGGTCTGGTCCTGGTGACGGACTCGCCGGATCCTGATGTGCCGGAGACGGCCGGAGGCCGGTCCTCGGTGCGTGTCATCCGGGTCAGTGGTGTGCCGGGCGTCGGGTCCGGGGCCCTGCAGATCCCGGAGGCTGCGAATGAGCTGGCGGCCGCGATCGGCTGTCATGACCCACTCGACATCGCTGTCGCGGGTGTGGTCGGTGGCGCCGGGACCAGTGTCTTCGCTGCCGCACTCGCCGGAGCTGTGGCAGATCCGGGACCGGACGGTACTGACGGCCCGGGCCAGGCACTGTTGGTGGATGACGACCCGCTGTCCCGGTCGGGGCAGTTCCGGCTGCTTCTCGGTGCCGAACGCGACGGGGAGGACGATCCTGCCGACCGGGAGGTGACCTGGGTGCAGGATGTCGGCGTGGTCGAGCCCCGGCGGTCCACCGGGGTGGTGTGCACGGCGCTGCCGTCTCGTCCGGTCGTCAGGGACTGCGGACGCGGTGACCTGTCGGCACTACCGGAGACGGTGACCGGCCGGATCCTGGTTGTACCGCAGACCGTCCCGGCGGTCCTGGCGGCGCGACATGTCGTGGCCACCTGTAGCCGGATCCATGTCGTGTTGCGCGAACTCCCGCGTTCCGGTCTGACCTGGAACCAGACGCTGAGCCTGCTGGGACGGGCGCCCACGGTGACCTGGGAGGACGATCCCTTCCTCACCGTGGATGTGGACCGCGGTGACTTCCGGCCCACGGGAAGCGCTGCGGGGACCGCCGGGACCGCGGCCCTCCGGTTGTTGGAGGAGATCCGGTGATCGGTCGGACGAAGGTGCGTTCAGCGGTGTCTGTCCCGTCGACTGGCTCCGCGGTCCACTCCCCGCCCCCGGCCCTCCTCGACCGGGTGAGGGACGAACTGGTGGACCGTGCCGTGCTCCGCCCGTCCCCGGGGGACATCGCCGGGGTCATCGGGATGATGGATGGTGCGGAGAGTGCCGGGGTCGAGCAGGTGCGGGTACTCACCCGTGAATTCTCCGGACTCGGGGACCTGGCGATTCCATTGGGGGACCCGAACGTCACCGATGTCCTGATCAACGGGCCCGGGCCGGTGTGGATCGACCGGGGCCGGGGAGTCGAACCGACGGACCTGCATCTGCCGGATGAAGACGCCTGCCGGCACATTGCCGTGCGCCTCGCGGCGGCGTGCGGTGTGCGTCTGGACGACGCCTGTCCCTTCGCCGACGGCATCCTCACTGATCTGCCACAGGGAGTGGTCGCGGCCGGGGTGCGTGTGCACGCCGTCCTGGATCCTCCTGCCGGTGCGGGGGCCTGCGTGAGCCTGCGGGCGCTGTCCGGCAGTCACCGCAACCTGGAAGCACTGCAGGAGACCGGTATGTTCCCCGACGACGGTGCCCGCCTGCTGCGTGAGCTCATCGAGCAACGGCGCTCTTTCCTCGTCAGTGGGGGCACGGGTGCGGGTAAGACGACACTGCTCGCGGCATTGTTGAGCGAGGTACCTGTCGACGAGCGGCTGCTGCTCGTCGAGGACACCCCGGAGCTTCTTCCGGACCATCCGCAGGCGGTGAGGTTGCGTACCCGGGACGAAGGGCCGGACGGGGCAGGTGGCATCGACATGCGGATGCTCGTGCGGCAGAGTCTGCGGATGCGCCCGGACCGCATCATCGTCGGGGAGATACGCGGTGCAGAGATCGCGGAACTGCTGCTGGCCTTCAACACCGGGCACGGGGGTAGCGCGGGAACGCTGCACGCCAACAGTGTGTCTGCCGTGCCGGGACGCCTCCTTGCGCTCGGTGCCCTGGCCGGTATGTCGGCGGAGTCGGTGGCGCGTCAGGTCGTCGACGGAGT
The DNA here is from genome assembly GCF_007673095.1 of Corynebacterium glyciniphilum AJ 3170. Classification (GTDB taxonomy): domain Bacteria; phylum Actinomycetota; class Actinomycetes; order Mycobacteriales; family Mycobacteriaceae; genus Corynebacterium. Next base: position 234,545 of record NZ_VDYZ01000002.1, on the reverse strand, counting down.
GGACACCGTGGTGCACCTGCACCGGGAGCAGGGGCAGCGGCGGCTCGCACAGATCGGTCAGTTGTCCGGCACGGGCGGCAGCCTGACGGTGGAACCGGTGTGGGGCCAGGCATGGTGACGGTGATGGCGTTGATCGGAACCGCAGCCATGGTGCTCTTCACCGGTGGTCGTGTCATCAGCGCAGTCCGGGCACTGTCCGGGAGTCGGAGGAGGATCCGGGAATACCGTGACTTCACCGATGCCTTCGCAGTGGAACTGCTGGTCGGGGCGCGGCCGGTAAGGGCGGCGGAGCAGGCGCTCACCCGGGAGCACAGTATCAGCGACGGGTTACGTCGGCAGATCCACCGGATCCGGCTCGGTGCGGACATCGCCGGTGACCCTGACCAGGGTCGTCCTGCAGGCGACGGAGAGGATCCGGAGCTTGTCAGACTCCTGCGCCTGTGGGCTACCGCAGAGCGTCACGGTCTGGCCCTGGGCAGCCTGATGGGACGCTCAGTGCAGGACCTGGACACCCGCCTGAACCACCTCGGTCACGTCTCCAGCGCACTGGCAGGCGCGCGCATGACGGAGGTGATCCTGCTGCTCCTGCCGGTAGGGGCGCTCGGCATCGGCCAGTCCATGGGTCTGGAGCCGCTGGCATTCCTTGTCGGGACCACTCTGGGTGCTCTGGTACTGCTGCTTGGGACCGGACTCGCCTGTGCCGGCGTGCTGTGGGTGGAGTCGCTGACCGTGACGGTGCTCGGCGGGGTCGGTGGTCGCGCCGGGCCCGGTGGGAAAGCAGGGGTCTCAGGGGGTTTTCGCATCCCGGGGGTCTCAGCGAAGCCAGGTCTCGGCGCGATCGCCGCTGCCCGGGTTCTCGATGTCTTCGCCGCGGCTATTCAGGCAGGGCTCCCTGTCGGGACGGCGTGGCGGGCAGCGGTACACGGGGCAACTCAGGGCACACGGGGTGACGATGACATGAACCACGCGGTAACCGACCTGCTGCGCGTTGCCGGCCTACTTGAGTTGGGGGCGGGGGCGGGTGCATGGCAGCACCTGGCCTCCGACCCGAACTTCGGGCCGGTGGCGCGTCGGGCCGGGTCGCAGGTCAGGAACGGCGGACGGATGTCAGAGGCTGTCACGGCCCAGGCAGACCGTCTACGGACACAGGCCGATGACAGTGCACGGGCGGGCGCTGAACGGGTGCTCGTCGCTGTTGCTGCACCGCTGACGCTGTGCTTTCTCCCCGCCTTCGTGGTGGTGGGACTGGTTCCACTGGTCATCGGGTTCGCCGGTGTGTGACAACAATCGGAATTACGGAGGGGAAGACATGGAAGAAAACGGCATGGACAGGGACCGGGATGTCCGGCGGGACATTGATCGGAAAGAAGCCCCGGAAGCCCCGGAAGCCCCGGAGGCTGCGGAGCCTGCGGAGGCTCCGGGGAACGACGGGGTGATAACGTCGGTTATGGGGGATGAGCACCATAGAGTACGCACTCGGATGTGTCGCGGCCGCGGCGCTGGGTGCACTGCTGTATCTCGTGGTGACATCCGACGCGGTGGAGGGCGCGTTGACGGCGATCTTCCAACGCGCGCTGGATACCCAGTAGACGGTGGCGGCAGCGTGAGGGGGATCTACGGTGATGACGGGTACGTGACGGTCGAGGCGGCCATTGTTTTCACCGCCTTAACCGCCGTCATCGGCACCGTCATCGCCGGGGTTCTCACCGTCGCGACGTACCTCGGCGCGGTGAGCATGGCCCGCGACGGAGCCAGAGCCGCCGCGCTGGGTGACGCAGCCGCGGCACGGTCTGTTGTCACTGAGCGTGAACCGGAGGCGTCGGTGACGGTGTCCACCGGCTCTCCCGGAGGTGCGCCGGATTCAGGGACCGGTCATCTGGTGTACCGGGTAAATGTCACCGTGCCGGGACGGTTGTTCGATGTGTCCGCGACGGCGGTGATCGTCGGTGAACCACAGGATGTGCCGCGATGACGCCGGCTCTGTGACTGTCGCCGGCGTGTCCGTCATTCTGGCGGTGGTGGCGTTGGCGCTTGTCATCGGTACTGGTGTGGCGGGCATGCTTCAGGGCCATCGCGCGTCCGCCGCAGCGGACCTGACCGCCTTGTCTGCGGCTACGGTGATGCAGGACAAAGGTCTGGAGGAAGCGTGCGGGACGGCGGAGGAGATCGCCGAGGCGAACAGCGCCCGGCTCACCTCATGTGAGCTGGTACGCGGTGAGGACACCGACTACGGCCCGGCGGGAGTCGAGGGGGTCGGTGTGACCGTGGTGATTGCGAGCAGGACCGCTACGGCGGAGGCCGGACCTGTCCGCTGATCTCTGGTCTTGCTTTCTTCATGAGAATGAAAGTAAGGTTCTCTGGTCACCAAGTTTTTACTGATGAGTAACTCTCCATACTATGTGTAAAAACGTCCATTTAGATGAAAGGACAGCACTGCGGAGACGTAGTGCATAACAAGTATGAGTAATTCTCATGGTCAGATGCCGAATGACCCCGACAACATTCCTGGCCAGGGTGTCCAGGCTAATGCGAACATCGACCCCCAGTACCATCCGGGTTACGTAAACCCGCAGTTTGCTTCGGCCCCGGAGAAACAGAAAAACACGCTCGGGTTGATTGCCTTCATCGTCGCTGTCGTCGGCTTCATTTTCGCATGTATCCCGGGCGCACTCATCGTCGGGTGGGTGTTGCTTCCGATCGCGTTTATCCTGTCGATCGTGGCTCTCTGTCTCAAGGGCAAGAAGCTGAATTTCGCGATCGCCGGCCTTGTGACCTCGATCGTAGGCACGCTCGTGGGAGTCGTTGTTTTCTTCACAGTCGTGGGAACGGCTTTCAACGATGCCGTGGATGAGATCTCGTCGGGGACGGACGTGTCGGTTTCCGAGCCGGGTTCTGACTCCGGAACACAGGGTGATCAGTCGAATGTCGATGACGATCGTGGTACTCGTGAGAACCCGCACCCGCTCGGGACGACGATCTCGGACGACGACTGGTCTGTGACGATCAACAGTGTCGACCTCGATGCTCAGGACGCTGTGATGGCGGAGAGCCCGTACAACGACCCAGCACCTGAAGGTATGACGTATGTACTGGTCAATGCGACTGTCGCCTATATCGGGGATTCGGATGAAGGCGAGATGCCGTGGACCACGATTGAATACGTCACGGCCGACGGCAGCACGATCTCCTCGGTTGACGGAAGTAACTTCGCGGTTACTCCCGATCGTCTCGACACCTTGTCCGACCTCTATCAGGGGGGCTCTACGACCGGAAATGTTCTACTGACCGTTCCGACGGAGACGGCGGCAGACGGTGTGCTCGCAGTTGAACCGGGGATGTTCTCCCAGAAGACTTTCGTCGCGGTGAGCTGACGTCGGCTCAGGCGAACAGCGAGCGCAGGAACGGGGTGGAATCCGCTATTGAAGCGACCATCGCCCCGCTGTGGTCCTCGGGGTACCAGTGCACGTCAACCTGCTCATTGGAACCGACGAACTGATTGATCCACATCTGCGAGTTCAGGATCAGCCCGATGGGACTGGGCACGTCGATGTCCAGGAGACCATGTCCCACGAACACCGGTTTGTCGTAACCGTCAGTCGGCGTGGCCATGTACGCGCGTAGTGCAGGCTCGAGACCAGGCACCGAGTTGATGGGGGCGGTGAAGGCACGGGACATGCCCACACCGTCGAGGGCATCAGCCAACGCGGGATAGCAGGCGGTTTCAGCCATGTCGGCGATCCGCCGTCCTTCGTCCGACAGCACAGAATCCAGGTTGATCTCCGGGTGGGCCTCCCGGAATCCGGCGAGGATGTACGCGGTGTACACGTTCAACCCGGTCGGAAGCACGACCGGAGGGAAGGACGGCGACCCGGCGAGCACCAGTTCCTCGACGTAGGCAGGAGCACCGGTGGCGACACCGCCCCGGTAGTCCAGCCCGAGTTCGTTGCTGCGTTCCGTCGCAGCATGGGCCACGTGCAACGCCGCTCCACCACCCTGGGACTGGCCGATCACCGCCCAGGACGAGGACAGTGAGGCACCGACCGAGCCGAGGGACTGTGCCGCGGCCACCGAGTCGATGACATTGGCTGCGCTGACCGATCCGTTGAGGTATGACATCAGTCCGGGCGTCCCCATCCCCACATAATCCGAGGCGACGATGGCATAGCCCTGGTCCAGCCAGTGGTTGAGGTAAGCGGCGTCCCGGTCCCCACGGGGCAGGGCAGACGGAGTGCAGTCGTCGCCGAGACCCACGGTGCCGTGTGCCCAGGCCAGCACAGGCCACCCGCCCTCAGGAGCGGGACCCGTCGGCAGGAAGACCGCAGCCGTAGATGCCGCAATCTTTCCGTGCTGGTCCACGGTCGAGTACACGAACCGCTGTTGGGTACCTGCAGAACTCAGGCCGAGCCCCGGAGTGAGCGGTACCTCGTCGACGGACACACCGACCCGATCAGGAAGTTCGACACCGGAGGTGACATCCAGGCCGGACCAGTCCGGTGTCTCCTCATTGGCCGCCGGCTGCCGTGCAGCATCACCGGCATCGACGAGATCCGTCGGGAGTGAGCCGACGGCGGAACTGCCCGCCGCAGGCACCGCACCAGCGGCCGGGACGAGACCGCCACCCGCCAGTGCAAGGACCGCCGCGGGAACCAGGAGACTCCGGAGTGGGGGCAGGACGGATCGGGACATCGGACTCCTCGTGTTCCTCAACAAACATCACCGGCAAAACTATATTTTCTCCTACAGTAGCCTCCGGCGCACGGGTACGGACGGAGGAACACCCGGGGTGGAACCGGTTCTCCGGTGTTCAGACCCGGGCAGAGGCATCAGCCAAGGCACGCAGCAGTACCGCGGCGCCGTGCTTGAACAGCGGGTCATTGCCGTTGCCGCACTTCGGTGACTGCACGCAGGAAGGGCACCCGGACTCGCACGCGCAGGACTCCACGGTGTCCGCGGTCATCGACATCCACTGGGCGAACCGTTCGAACCCGGCCTCGGCGAACCCGGCACCGCCCTCGTAACCGTCGTAGACGAAGACGGTGGGGAACCCGGTGTCGGCGTGCAGCACCGTCGAGACCCCGCCGATGTCCCACCTGTCACAGGTGGCCAGCAGGGGAAGTAACCCGATCGCCGCATGTTCGGCGGCATGCAACGTGCCGGGCCACAGCGGTTCCTCGATGCCGAGATCGAACAGGACGGCCGGATCCACGGTGTAGGCCACCGCGCGGGTGTGCAGCCGTTGTGGCGGGTAGTCCAGCGGCACGGTGGTGAGTACCTCGCCGTCCAGCGTGCGCCGTTGGTAACCGGTGACCTGGTGGGAGACCTCGACGTCCACGTCCGCGGTCCACACGCCCGACGGTGCGGATGCCGTGCCGCCGATCTCGCGGGTGCGGCGCACACCGTCGACGCGGATGGAGACGGTCTCTTCCGGCCGGGTCGTCCACTCCGGGGTCTCCGGGTGCACCAGGGACACGGAGTCCTGCAGGGACAGCGCGTCGACCAGGTAGCTCTCCCCCTGGTGGACGTAGACGGCGCCGTCGTGGACCTCGCTGACCGCCCGTGCGGCATCGACGGTGCCGAGCACCTGACCGGTGTACTGGTCGACAATGACCACCTCGTCGCCGGCGCCGCCCCGGATACTGACCCTCCCGTGGACCTCACCGGAGATCTCCAGGTCACAGAACACACCCCGGGGGCGTCGGCGCAGCGAGCCGTCGGCCACGAGTGCGTCGACGACGCGCCGGGCCGTCGGGCCGAAGCGCTCGATCTCACCGTCGGTGAGGGGAGCTTCGGCGGCGGCACACAGCAGATGGCCGGCGAGGATGTAGGGGTTCGAGGGATCGAAGACGCTGGCCTCCACGGGCGTGTCCAGCAGCGCCTCGGGATGGTGGACGAGGTAGGTGTCCAGCGGATTGTCGCCGGCGACCATGACCACCAGGCACCCCTGTCCCCGCCGCCCGGCACGACCGGCCTGCTGCCGGAAGCTGGCGACCGTCCCGGGGAACCCGCAGGAGACCACCGCGTCCAGACCACCGACATCGATACCGAGTTCCAGGGCGCTGGTGGCTGCGAGGCCGAGCAACTCACCGTTGTCGAGGCGTCGTTCCAGCTCGCGTCGGGCTTCCGGGGTGTATCCGGCCCGGTAGGAGGCGATGCGGGAGGCGTCCCCGGGTCGTCCAGCGGCGGAGAGATCCTCGGCGCAGGCCAGGGCGGTGATCTCGGCGCCACGCCGGGAGCGCACGAACGTCAGAGTGCGCGCGCCTTCGCCGATGAGCCGGGCCATGATGCCGGCGGACTCCGTCGTGGCGGCGCGGCGGACGGGGGCGCCGTGTTCGCCGACGACATCCTCGCGGAAACCCGGTTCCCACAGGGCGATGGTGCGCTCGCCCTGCGGCGAGCCGTCGTCGGTGACGGCGACGGTGGGGCGTCCGGTCAGGCGCTCGGCGTGACGTTCCGGTTCCGCCGTCGTCGCACTGGCCAGGATGATCGTCGGCTCCGCGCCTGCCCGCGCCGCCAGTCTCAGCAGACGTCGCAGCACCAGCGAAACGTGTGCGCCGAACACTCCCCGGTACACGTGGCATTCGTCGACGACGATGAAACGCAGCGACCGAAGCAACCGGGACCACCGTCGGGACTGTCCCAGCAGTGAGGCGTGCACCATGTCAGGATTGCTGACGAGGATGCGGGCGTCGTCGCGGATCGTCCGGCGGGCCTCGGTCGGGGTGTCCCCGTCATAGGATGCGACCATCACATCGCGGAGCTGCGGGATCTGCGAACACAACCGGGCCAGCGCGGCGCGCTGGTCCTGCGCCAGCGCCTTGGTGGGGGAGAGGTACAGGCAGGACGCTGTCGGCTCGGACGCCAGACGTGACAGGACGGGCAGCTGGTAGCCCAGGGACTTTCCCGACGCGGTGCCGGTGGCGACAACCACGTCGTGGCCCTCCCAGGCGTATCCGGCGGTGGCGACCTGGTGCGACCAGGGGGCGGTGATGCCGTTGTCCATGAGGTGGTCGCGGAGCGCGGGCAGCACCCAATCCGGCCAGTCAACCGGTGAGGAGGGACGGGCGCCCTCGGTCCGCACGTGGGTCAAGGTGTCCGAATCAGCACCGCGACCGGGGCCTGACGCATGACGCAGCGTCTCGAGGAGTTCACCTCCGAAAGATTCGCTCATGGTGAACAGTCTAAGCTTGACCCCGCCGGAGACCTTCCACGACATATATGTGCAGGTCACCGGAGGTTTGTTCGCTGACGGGTATAACCGGAACCTGTGGCCGGCCTGCGAATCCGGCATTTCGGGGGAGAAAATACCGCCGCTGGTATGGTGCTGCGGCGCGAAACGTGGAACACTGGTGGGCGGTCACAGTTTCTGTGCGTCGCTTTGCTCGCTGTATCACCGGTTAGACCCGCAGTCAGTAGGTAAAACGTTCGCGGGAGTTGTTTGCATGCGGACGGACCAACCTTTATCGGTGGTTCTAGCATCGGCCCGGTGGCCTCGCGAAAAGTTGGCGGGGCACCGATCACCGAGAAGTAAGTAAGGGAAAGAACATGGCACAGGGAACCGTCAAGTGGTTCAACGCTGAAAAGGGCTACGGCTTCATCGCACCGAACGATGGTGGCGCTGACGTCTTCGTCCACTACTCCGAGATCCAGGGCAACGGCTTCCGTACCCTCGAGGAGAACCAGCAGGTCGAGTTCGAGATCGGCGACGGCGCCAAGGGCCCCCAGGCTCAGGCTGTCACCGCTCTCTAAGAGCTGCGGCTGAACCCGCTGGTCCGGGGGTGATACCCCCAGGACCATGCAGTGAAAGACCGACGCCGCCCGGCGTTCGCGGAGTACTCCGCGGGCACCGGGCGGCGTTGTCGTATGTGAGGGGGCTGTTGCCGCCCGTGCTGGGGCGCGTGGCGGGTTTTCGCACCCGTTAAGCTACTTCTTGAAATATGACCTGGGGTTTCGGGTGTATCCCGGCCTTATGGGGTGCGAATGTCGACCTCGTCTGCCCTGCGGTGCTCCACCACGTCCGACATGTGCGCGACCGTCCACTCGAACAATGCGTGGACAGGGGGTAGGGCGGACCGGCCGAGATCCGTGAGTTCGTAGACCACCCGCGGGGGGATTTCGGGGAAGGCGGTGCGGGTGATCAGTCCGTCCGCCGCCAGAACAGTCAGGCGTTGGGACAGGACCCGTACGGAGATGCCGTCCACCGCCGACTGGATCTCACCGTTACGCAGGGGGCCCTGTTCCAGGGAGAGCAGGATCAACATGTTCCACCGGTCGCCGAGGGTGGTGAACAGGTCGCGGCTGGGGCAGTCGCGCGCGGCAGGGTTCCAGGGGGTGTCCGTCATGTGGGGGACTCTACCACTACGCTATTCGAGGAATCCACTTTACAAATGGAAGTATCCAGCTTATTCTTCCGGACATGGCTAACATCACCGTTTACGGAACGACCGGCATGGTCGGCAGCGACATCACCCGCGAAGCAGTCTCCCGTGGTCACCGGGTCACCGGTGTCTCACGCCGTGAGAACCCGGACAATCAGATTGAGGGTGTCACCTATGTGACAGGCACTCTCCAGGACACCGCCGACGTGGTTTCCAAGGCGCAGGAGGCCGACATCGTCGTCATCTCTGTGCCAGGACCGCGGGACGGCAGCTCCGTCCAGCCCGTCATCGACGCTCATGCCGCACCGATCCCCGCTCTGGCGGACCGGGACGTCCGTGTCTTCGTCGTGGGTGGGGCAGGGGCGACCCTGACTGAGGACGGCACCATGCTCGTCGACACCCCGGATTTCCCCGAGGCGTACGCCGTCGAAGCCCGGTCTTTCGCCGAGGTGCTCGATCTCTACCGTGCTGCCCCCGGTTCCCTGGACTGGACGATGCTGGCTCCGGCCCCGGAGATCACCCCGGGCGCGCCCGCCGAATCGTATGTCCTCGGCGAGGATCACCCGGCCGGTGGCAGCGTCACGACCGGCACCTTCGCCCGCGCCGCCCTGGACGAACTCGAGAACCCGGTGCACCGTCGCGCCCGGTTCACCGTGGCTGACGCCTGAACCGGCCTGAAACCCCCCGTGGGGACGGCGTTTCCGCGGAGTTGCGCTCGCGGCGTGTAGGGTCTCACCTCGAACCCCCCTTGTGATTCAACTGGGCACATAGGAAAGGTTGAACACACGGGGCCACGGGAACGACAGGAGAAGGTGGGAGCAACACCGATGGCAGCGCAGGAGACCCAGAACGGCGGCGGGAAGAAACTCGTCATCGTCGAGTCCGCCACAAAGGCGAAGAAGATCCAGCGCTACCTCGGCGACAAGTACATTGTCGACGCGTCTGTCGGTCACATCCGTGACCTTCCCCGCGGTGCGGCCGATGTGCCCGCCAAGTACAAGAAGGAACCGTGGGCCCGTCTGGGCGTGAACGTCGACGACGACTTCGAGGCCCTGTACGTCGTCAGCCCCGACAAGAAGAAGAAGGTCTCCGACCTCAAGAGCAAGCTCAAGCAGGTCGACGAAGTCTATCTCGCGACAGACCCCGACCGTGAGGGCGAGGCCATCGCCTGGCACCTGCTGCAGGTGCTCAAGCCCAAGGTGCCGGTGCGCCGGATGGTGTTCCACGAGATCACCGAGGCGGCGATCAAGGAGGCTGCGGAGAACACCCGCGACCTGGACCTCGACCTGGTGGATGCGCAGGAGACCCGTCGCGTCCTCGACCGTCTCTACGGCTACGAGGTCTCCCCGGTGCTCTGGCGCAAGGTCATGCCCCGGTTGTCGGCCGGCCGGGTGCAGTCCGTCGCCACCAGGGTGATCGTGGAGCGCGAACGCGAGCGCATGGCATTCGTGGCTGCGGAGTACTGGGATCTCACCGCCACGCTGGACGCTGCGGACGTGAAGGACCAGTCCTCCGGTTCGGCCAACCCGACGTCCTTCGACGCGTCGCTGGTGGCCGTCGACGGTAAGCGTGTCGCCCAGGGGCGCGACTTCGGCGACGACGGCAAGCTCAAGTCCGGCAAGGCCCAGGCCAATGTCACCGTGATCAACCAGCAGGCCGCGGAGACCCTGGCGGAGAACCTCACCGGTGTGTCCATGTCGGTCTCGAAGGTCGAGGAGAAGCCGTACACCCGGCGTCCCTACCCGCCGTTCATGACCTCCACGCTGCAGCAGGAGGCCGGACGTAAGCTGCACTACACCTCGGAGCGTACGATGCGGATCGCGCAGCGTCTCTACGAGAACGGCCACATCACCTACATGCGTACCGACTCGACGACCCTGTCGAAGTCCGGTATCGACGCCGCGCGTCAGCAGGCGCGCGAGCTCTACGGTCCGAGCTTCGTCGCCGACGCGCCGCGTCAGTACAACCGCAAGGTCAAGAACTCGCAGGAGGCCCACGAGGCCATCCGTCCCGCCGGCGAGACCTTCGCCACCCCCGGGAAGCTGTCGGGTCAGCTCGACACCGAGGAGTTCAAGCTCTACGAACTGATCTGGCAGCGCACCGTCGCCAGCCAGATGGCGGACGCCCGCGGAACGTCGATGAAGGTGACGGTCTCGGGCACCGCCACCAGCGGTGAGAAGACGGACTTCCAGGCGAATGGACGCACCATCACCTTCCCGGGCTTCCTGAAGGCGTATGTGGAGACCAGCCAGCTGTCGGACGGACGCAACGTCGCCGACAACGCGGAGAAGGCGCTGCCGGTCCTCGCCGAGGGCGACGGCCTGTCGACGGAGAAGGTCACCGCCGACGGTCACTCAACCAACCCTCCGGCACGTTTCACCGAGGCGTCGCTGGTCAAGACGATGGAGGAGCTCGGTATCGGGCGTCCGTCCACGTACGCGTCGATCATCAACACGATCAAGGCCCGTGGATACGTGGTCTCCCGTGGCTCGGCGTTGGTGCCCAGCTGGGTGGCGTTCGCCGTGGTCGGGCTGATGGAGCAGAACTTCGGCTCGCTGGTGGACTACGAGTTCACCTCGTCGATGGAGGACGAGCTCGACCGCATCGCCCGCGGTGAGGAGAACCGGTCGCACTGGCTGCGCGGCTTCTACTTCGGCGACGACAAGGCCTCGGATGCCACGGCGGAGACCATTGCCCGCCTGGGCGGTCTCAAGACGATGGTCGGGGACAACCTGGAACACATCGATGCCCGCAAGGTGAACTCCCTGCACCTGTTCGACGACTCCGAGGGCATCCCGGTGATCGTGCGTGTGGGCAGGTACGGTCCCTACCTGGAGCGTACGAAGCCTGTCCCGGACGGTGCGCCGGAGGGTACGGAGCCCGAGGTGCAGCGCGCGAACCTGCCGGAGACGATCACCCCGGACGAGTTGACACGTGAGGTCGCCGAGAAGCTGTTCGCCACGCCGCAGAGTGGGCGGGAGGTCGGCATCAACCCGGAGAACGGCCGGATGATCGTGGCCCGTGAGGGGCGTTACGGTCCTTATGTCACCGAGCAGGTCAAGGACGACGAGGAGGCCAGGGTCACCGCCGAAGCGGAGAAGACCGTGGAGGCCGAACGTGATCAGGAGGACGCCGACCGTGCAGCGGAAGGCAAGAAGCCGCTGAGCCGGGAGACGAAGACCGCGGCGAACAAGAAGGAGAAGCGGATCAAGGAGATCCTCCAGGAGACGCTGAAGCCGAAGACGGCGTCCCTGTTTGAGTCGATGGACCCGGCCACCGTGACTCTGGACGAGGCGCTGAAGCTGATGAGCCTGCCGCGTGAGGTGGGTGTCGATCCCTCGGACGGGGAGATGATCACGGCGCAGAACGGTCGGTACGGCGCGTACCTGAAGAAGGGCTCGGATTCACGGTCCCTGCAGAACGAGGAGCAGATCTTCACGGTCACCCTGGATGAGGCACGGCGGATCTACGCCGAGCCGAAGCGTCGGGGACGGGCCGCGGCCAAGCCGCCGTTGAAGCAGCTGGGTGACAATGACGTGTCCGGCAAGCCGATGACGGTGAAGGACGGGCGCTTCGGGCCGTACGTCACCGACGGTACGACGAATGCGTCGCTGCGCCGCGGTGACTCGCCCGAGACGATGACGGACGCCCGTGGCAATGAGCTGCTCAGTGAGCGGCGCGCCAAGGAAGCTGCGGACGGTGGTGCTCCGGCGAAGAAGTCGGCGAAGTCCACGCGCAAGTCCGCGAAGAAGTCGACCAGGAAAACCGTGAAGTCGACCACGAAGCGGACCGTGAAGAAGGGCACGTCGGCGGCAGTGAAGAAGGTGACCTCGAAGGAGAGGTGAGCTTTGACCAGCGGTTTTGCGCGTGGGTGGCACGTGGCGTTCTCCGGGCTATTTCTTCTCTGAATACAAGATCCGGAAGTGGACTGACCTGCGGTTAGGTACCCCCGGGGGTATTGTCCTCCCCTTTTTACTTTCCGGTGGGATAGTGTTCATTTTGTACGGGGAGTGATGACCTCCGCACACGGCCTATCTGGATGGGTCAACCTTTCGGTGTGAACGCGCACTTTGGCGAACAGCATGCTGCTGAAGTGCGCGTTTACTCTGTCTTGGTCCTGAATACCCCCGGGGGTAACAATGTTTACCGTGGCAATAGTTTTGGAGGGGGTGGGGATGTATTCTCCGAGTTGTAGTGGAAACACCTGCTGCACCCTTCCTCCTCAGAAAGAGAGATCATCATGATCGAGGCTATTCAGACCATCATCGGCACCGTTGCCGGTGCCATCGTCGGCGTCTTCCAGGCCCTCGTGGGTTCCCTCCAGGGCTGGTAAGTCGCCCTAGTGAAGAAGAAGCTCCCGGGTCATGGCCCGGGAGCTTCTTTCGCTGCGGGGGTGTGATGTACCGGGGAGGGCTACGAGTGTTCGGGGGTGGGGCGGTGCTCGCGGGGCGGCGTTGTTACCTCAGCAGCAACAGTGTTTTTCCACAAGTAGGTACACTGGCCGGTGCGGTCTGGAACAGCTGGGCCGTTCACTATTGTCTTCCATCGAAAGGACGATCATCATGATCGAGACCATCCAGGGCATCATCACCACCGTTTCCGAGGCTCTCGTTGAGGTCTTCAACTCCATCGTCAGCTCCGTGCAGGGTGGCGGCGAGGCCTAAGTCGCATTAGCGACTGCAACCCCCGTGCTGAGGCACGGGGGTTTTTGCATGGGCTGGTGTTGTGTTGCTCATGCTGTGATCGAGGTAGGCGGCTCCGTCAAGGTAGGACGGTCTCGTCCGTCGGTACGAGCGCTTGTTTGACCAGGTTTTTGCGTAAGCCTACGATCGAGTTCACTATTTTGAACTTTAGGTCTGAGGATGGCGAACAATGACGGTAGATGCGGCGGATGTCGATCTCGGGCAGCAGGGTGCACGAGCAGATTCGCCACAGAAGCAACCCCGGCTGACCAGCCTCCTCGGGCCTGCGTTCGTGGCTGCCATCGCCTACGTCGACCCGGGGAATGTGGCCGCGAACCTGTCGGCAGGAGCCGAGTACGGCTACTTGTTGCTCTGGGTGCTCATCGTCGCCAACCTCATGGCGGCGGTGGTGCAGTACCTGTCGGCGAAGCTGGGGTTGGTCACGTCCAGGTCGCTTTCCGCCACGCTCGCGGACTGGTTTGATGCGCGCGAGAAGCACGGCACCGTGGCGCAGCGACGTCGGGGGAAAATCGGACGTCTGGCCTACTGGGGCCAGGCGGAAGTTATCGCGGCAGCCACGGATGTCGCCGAGGTCGTCGGTGGCGCTATCGCCCTGAATCTCCTGTTCGGTACACCACTGGTACTCGGTGGCGTGATCGTCGGGGTGGTGTCGTTGGGCATGCTCGTGCTGCAGGGCGGTCGGACACAGCGACGGTTCGAGTTCGTGATCATGGCATTCCTGCTGGTCATCACCGTCGGGTTCCTGTCCGGCCTGTTCGTCACCGGACTGTCGGTAGGCGAGATGGTCGAGGGGATCGTCCCCCGGTTCCAGGGCACGCACTCCGTGGTTCTCGCAGCGAGCATGCTCGGTGCCACGGTGATGCCGCATGCGGTGTACCTGCACTCCGGTCTGGTGCGTGACCGCCGCTTCACGCCGCAGGGGGACGCGGGGATGAAACGGCACCTCGCGGCCACCAGGTGGGACGTGGGAACCGCGCTTGTGGTGGCCGGGACGGTCAACATCGCGATGCTGTGCCTTGCAGCTCAGGCTCTGCGGGGTGTGGACGGCACCGACACCATTGAAGGTGCCCACGCTGCTGTGGAGGGTGCCCTGGGGCCGGTGATCGGCATGATGTTCGCGGTGGGGTTGCTGGCGTCGGGTCTGGCGTCGACCTCCGTCGGCTGCTACGCCGGTGACATGGTGATGCGGGATCTGCTCAAGATCCGTATCCCGTTGCTGTTGCGTCGTTTCCTGACGATGCTTCCGGCCCTGGTGATCCTCGGGGCGGGCGTTGAACCGACGTGGGCACTGGTGATGAGCCAGGTCGTCCTCAGCGTCGGCATTCCTTTCGCCCTGGTCCCCTTGGTCGCGGTGACCTCGCGGAGGTCGGTGATGGGGCGTTGGGTGAACCCACGGACGCTGACCGTGCTGGCGGCGGTCATCTGCGCGGTGATCATCGCGTTGAATGTGGTGTTGATCTGGCTGACGCTGACCGGGCAGGCCTAGCCGCGTTCCGCCAGCGTGGGCCGCACGGGGCGTGCCAGCTGGGTCATCTCCTTACGGCCGCGCAGTTCCACGGACTTCATCAACGTCCAGCGCGCCTGCTCAGCTTCATTGGCCTTGCGCAGCGTCGCTGCGTTGGTGAGGACGCGGCCCGGTGTGTCTTTCGCCAGTTCGGTCAGTCGGGCGGCGGCGTTCACCGCATCACCGATGACGGTGTACTCGAAGCGGTCGCTGGCGCCGATGTGGCCGGCCACGACTTCGCCGACTGCGGCGCCGATGCCGGCGGGGAGCTCGTGGTCGGCCAGCTCCTGATTGAGCTCGCGGGCCGCAGCCAGCGTGTGGCCGGCCATGTCGTCCAGCGGAATCGGGGCACCGAAGACGGCCAGGGCGGCGTCACCCTCGAACTTGTTGATGATGCCCTTGTTGCGGTGCACGACCTCGACGACCTTGTCGAAGAAGCTGTTCAAGGCCTTGACCACGTGTTGCGGGGACGAAGACACGGCGAAGCCGGTGGAGCCGATGACATCCACGAACAGCACACCGACAAACCGGTTCGCCCCGCCGAGCTCCGGCTTTTCCTCAATGGCACGCCGGGCGACCTCCGTCCCGACGTAGCGTCCGAACAACGTGCGTACCTGCTCGCGTTCGCGGAGCCCCTGCATCATCTCGTTGAAACCCGCCTGCAGGACGCCGATCTCGGTGGCGTCGTAGATACGGACCTGGGCGCGTGAATCGCCGCGACGTACCCGGTTCATGGCGTACTGCAGTTCACGGATGGGGTCGACCACGGTCATGGTGATCAGGCGTGTCCCGGAGAAGCCGGTGAAGAGGGCGGTGAGACTGAGTGCGAGAACACCGGGCAGGATCTCGCGGGCGTCACCGGTGAAGAAGTTCGTCGCCTGGGCAGCGACCATCAGCACCACGCCGATGACGGGGACGGCGGACGTCAGGATCCAGACACTGGTGATCTGCAGCGACAGCGGCGAGATCCGTTCCTGTGGTGCGCCGGTACGGTTGAGTGCCTTGGCTGCGACAGGGCGCACGAGACGCTCGGCGACCATGAAGGTCATCAGGACGACCATCGCCCCGCCGAGGACTGCCGTGACTGCCACGGAGAGGGCCCACCTGGCGGAGACCTGGGAGGCGACGACGGTGAAGATGACCACTCCGATGCCCCACAGCACCGCACCGAGGACGGCCTGGAGAGCGGGGATACGCAGTACGAGCCGTCTGATCATCACGGGATCGACGGGGTCCGGGTTGCGCTGCCACCGCAGTACCGGTGCGAAGAAGAAGAGGGTGGCGCTGATGCCCGTCACCAGGGCGACGATGAAGTACACGGTGTAGAGCGTCGCGGTCATGGTGGTGACGGTCGTCAGCTCCGTCGCACCGCCGAGGGGTACGAGGAAACGGAGGAAAGACGCCACGGCAAGCGCGCCGACGACATTGACCATGAACACGGACAGGGCGTACAGCGGCCAGGTGGTGCCCCACGCCCACGCGATGTACTGCCCCAGTCTCTGCATGCGCTCCAGACTATCGGAGCGCCACGTGGTTGTCCCTGTTGCGTCCGGACGAGGGGGAGGGGAGGGGACTAGACTTGCTCCCTGTGAGTTCCTCGTCAGCGTCCGGAGCGACTACCCTCCCCGAGTCCGTGTTTTCCGCAGCCGTGCTGAGTCCCCATGTGACCGTGCCGTTGATCGCTGCCGTGGAGGCGGCCCGGGGAGGCGGGCAGGATGCGGCGATGACGCATTCGTGGTTGTTCACCGGCCCGCCTGGTTCAGGACGGTCGGTGGCCGCGAAAGCGTTCGCCACCGCGCTGGTGTGTGAGGATCCGGACGTGCCTGGCTGCGGTCGGTGCGACAGTTGTCGGTCGGCTGCTGCAGGGTCGCATCCCGACATCACATGGGTGCACACCGACGGTGTGGTGATCCAGGTGTCCGAGGCGCGTGAAGTCATCAAGACCGCGGCGGCGATGCCGACGGTGGCACCGTGGCGGATCGTGGTGTTCGAGGACGCGGACCGCTTCAACGACAGCAGTGCCAATGCACTGCTGAAGAGTATCGAGGAGCCGCCCGAACGCACCGTGTTCATTCTCTGCGCGCCGAGTACGGATCCGGAGGACATCGCGGTGACGCTGCGGTCGCGGTGTCGGCACCTCTATGTCCCGACACCCTCGAGGGCAGAGGTGGAGGCCGTGCTGTTGGGCGATGCCCGGCTCGGACTGTCCCAGGAGCAGGCGTCCTGGGCTGCGGATGTCGCCGGTGGGCACATCGGGCGGGCACGGCATCTGGCTTCGGAGGAGAAGGCGCGGGCGAAGCGGGCGAACGCCTTGAAGCTTCCCGGACTGGTGTATGAGCCGGGGGAGTCGTACCGTTTCGTCACTGACCTGGTGTCGTCGGCGACGGAGGAAGCGACCGCGACCGTGGCGGAGCGTGAGGAGAAGGAGCTCGCCGACCTCCAGAGTTCCCTGGGGATGGGAGCGAAAGGACGTGGTGTGGCGAAGGCACAGTCAGGGGCTGCCGGGCAGATCAAGGAGCTGGAGAAGGAGCAGAAGAACCGTCGGACCCGCATGCTGCGGGACTCGTTGGACCTGGCCCTGATCGACATCGCCGGCCTGTACCGGGACGCGATGATGATTGCGGCGGGGGCCGTCGAGGGCGATGAACCGGTCGGCGGTTTCCTGCATCCGGACAAGTCGAAGGTCTCGAGGGAACTGGCCCGACGCAATGCCCCGGAGAATCTGGTCCAGTGTATTGACGCCGTGTCAGCGTGCCGTGAGACTCTCACGTACAACGTGAAGCCGGAAGTGGCCTTGTCCGCCATGGTCGGGCGGCTGAGGGAGTGTTGTGGGCAGGTCTGACCTGCAACGGACATGCTGCAGGGGTCCCTTTTTGTGGAGGGTTGAGCTGTCCGCTAGGATTACCCGTCGTATGCAGCACCATCGTTGATGGAGTGCGTGCGCCGCCTTAGCTCAGTCGGTAGAGCGTTTCACTCGTAATGAAAAGGTCGCGAGTTCGATTCTCGCAGGCGGCTCAGACAGAAAGGCCCCGTCGAACGACGGGGTCTTTCCTCGTCAGTCGACGCGGTCGCCGTGGTGCGCGGGGCGGGGAACAACGGTCGCGGACACCCGCGTGAGCAGACGCTCCAACGGTCCCTTTCCGAGGAGCACCGTCCAGATGACGCAGCCCGCCGTCACAATGAAGACCATCGGCCAGAACGGGTCGAGCGCCCGGAAACCGTCCATGGCGTCGGTGCCTGTCACAGTCCGGTCTTCGCGGAACATCCAGAGCGCCCAGAGGGCGAGGTGTGCGGTGTAGGCAGTCAACGGCATCGAACCGACGACGCGTACCGGCCATACGATGTGGCGTAACTTTGTGGATCCGAACAGGATGCATGCGGCGATCACGGCAAGGGCGAACCCACCGGACCCCACCGCCTCACCCATACCGGAGGAGTGGGGTGTGTCCTGGAGGTATGAGAGCATCCGTGCCGGGAGGCCGGCCTCGCCGACATGTTCAGCTCGCTCCAACTCCGCTGCCGCCCGGTTACCGACGGGTCCGATCAAGGCATATCCGACGACTGCGAGAACTGTTCCTCCGGCCAGCAGCTGCCATACAGGACGGCTGCTGCGGGTGTTGTCGCCGATCACTTTTCCGGTGCCGAGACCGGCCGCGAGGAACGCCGTCCACAGCGGGAAAGGGAAGTGCCACCCGAGCAACAGTGAGAGTCTGTCCGGCTCTTCTGGACCGCTGCCGGCCCAGACATGGTTGATTGCCCCTACGACGAACGGCATGACGACGGCGAGTACCGCCGCGACAATGAAGAGGTTCCGTGGACGGAGTGTGATCAGGGCTGCGCCGATAACAAAGAGGGCCCCGTACGCAGGAAGGATGACATTGACCGGCACCCAGGTGAGGGTGATCAGGACACCGAGTCCCCAGAGCAGCACGGCCCGGACAAGAAGACGCCGCTGCTGCACCGTCCGTGAGGATGCTGTGGGAACGGAGCTCCCGGAGGTGAGGCCGAGTGAGAATCCGGCGAGCGTGGCGAAGAGTACTGATGAGCGCCCGTCAACGATCCCGTCCCAGGTGTCTGGGTCGTCCCAGTGCAGATCCGCGGTGACCAGCAGGTGAGCCGCAAACATCCCGAACACCGCCAGGCCGCGCGCAAGGTCGACCCCCGGGAGGCGGACCGGCGGTTCCAGGTTCAGGAAGTGGCTGTCTACCGTGTCGGAGAAGGCCTGGTTGTCTTGTTTCCTCATGAGAAGGAAGGGGACCCGTCCTTTCCGTGTAGTGCTCAGACGGACATTCCGTCGAGGGTAAACCCTTATGCCCGCTGATAGCCAGAAAGGGTCAGGTTCACCGTCCTGTACCCTTAGTTGTTTTTCATGGCACAGTGGGGGCCACGTACCCTTTTTCCGAACAGGGGCGGTCGAATGCCTCTGATATTGTCCGCGACAGGTGGTGCTCCATGGACCGCATTGACCAGCCCGTGCACGACTACCCGCGACGGCGGCGACGCTCCCCGCGCAGCGTCCTGACAGTGGCCGTCGTCGGCTCACTGGCCCTCAGCTCATGTACCGGAGACGCAGGGGATCAGGGGGAGCCGACGGGGTCTGCGGCGTCGGAGTCACCGGGAAGTACGACGACTTCGGAGAGCTCCGATGAACAGCCCGCGGCACTTGAGCAGCAGGGCGTCAGTGCCGGCCATCCGCTGGCCGCCGAGGCAGGCGCGGAGATGCTCAACCAGGGCGGAAATGCGGTGGATGCGGCGATCGCCGCAGCGTTCGCGGTGTCAGCGGTGGAGCCGTACGCGTCTGGCATCGGCGGCGGAGGCTCGGCGTTGATTGCGTCGCCTGACACTGGTCCGCAGGCCGTCGACTACCGGGAAGTGGTGGCACAGGACGGACGGATACCGGCGTCAAATATCGGCATTCCCGGTTTCGTCGCAGGTATGGCGGACCTGCACGAGCAACGGGGAACACTCGAGTGGAGCGAATTGCTACGTCCGGCGGTGGACATGGCGCAGGAGGGCGTCCCGGTCACGGAGACACTGGTGCAGCGGATCGGTGCCGGCGGAGCTGCGGCGATTGACGGTCTGGACCAGTTCGCCCCCGGAGGCACCGCGTTGCAGGTGGGGGACGAGCTGGTGCAGGCGGACCTCGCGGACTCATTGCGCACCCTGCAGGAGGACGGTCCCGACAGTTTCTACGCCGGGGCGTTGGCTGAGTCGCTTACCGCCGTCGACGGAATTGACCAGGAGTCACTGGACGCCTACTCGGTGCAGCACAATGAACCGCCCCAGGCCCAGGTCGGGGACTACCAGGTTGCGTCCTCTGCGCCGGCTCTGCCCGGTGCCGCCCTGATCCAGATGCTCCAGGAACTGGAGGACGGTGGCATCAGCGAGGTGGACCCGGACTCGGTGGAGCATATCCGTAGGGTCTCGGAAGCCTGGGAACGTGGGGAGCAGACTGCGCAGACCGAACTGGGGGACACGGACTTCACCGACGTGGACGTTGACGGCATCCTGGCACGGTCCGGTGATGCCGACCAGGTCGGTGTGGGCGACCAGTCCGGAGACGCTCCGGTCGAGGACAGCGAGAATATGCGCTCTCCGGGGAACACGACCCACCTCACCGTCGTCGACGACGAGGGGACCGTGGTATCGATGACCAACACCCTCACGGAGTTCTGGGGATCAGGGGTGGAGGTCGGCGGCTTCTTCCTCAATGACCAGCTCAGTAGGTTCAGTAGCGTGGATTCGCCACAGAATCAGCCGGAGCCGGGTCGTCGGTCCGTGACTTGGTCGAATCCGACGATGGTGCTCGACAACGATGGTCGGCCGGTGATGGGGCTGGGGACTCCCGGGGGAGCGAACATCCTCAGTATTCTCGCCAACACGCTCTCACGCTGGGCACTGCAGGGGCAGTCCCTGGACGAGGCGGTCGCCGCTCCACGGTTCCGCTACGATGCAGCGTCCGGTTCGCTGCTGGTCGAGTCGGCGTTGCTGGACAGCCCGGTCGCCTCTCAGCTCACCGAGCTCGGCTGGCAGACCGAGACGGCCGCCGAAGGGCTGTTCGGCTCCGTCCAGGCGTTGGAGATCGACTACGACGAGGGGACGGTCACCGGTCCGACGGACACCCGCCTGGAAGCGGGGACGGTGGTCACTGAGGCAGGTCAGACCGGGAGGCCCGACCAGTGAGGTAGGCCCGGTGTCGGGTCACCATTCCTCAGTTCCACATGTGGCATCGTCACCGGCGAACGCGCCTTCCGGCATCTCGGGGCACTCTGGCGTACCGCCGGGGAGCCCCTGCGTGATGTAGTTGATGACGAGTTGTGCGATCTCGATGAGCTGTTGAAACAGATTTCCCAGAAATTCAAACATGGTGGTCTTCTCCTCGTGTCAGGTTGTTCACCTCATTGAATCATGAGTGCAGTGCGTCGATGCAGCTCGCCAGCGCGTCGTGGAGCTGAGCGCGCTGCTCGTCGGAAAGTCTGGATACCATACGGGCTTCGATGGCCTGAATGTCACTTGTCGCATCGTCAAGCAGGCGGTCACCGTCGACCGTCAGGGTGGTGGGGAGTGACCGACCGGAGGGGGCGGTGGCCGGGCGCTCGATCAATCCTCGTTCCCGGAGACTGCGTAGCAGGGTGCTCATGGTCTGCCTCGTGACGAAGGCACCTCTGGCGAGCTCGGAGTTGGAAGCGCCGGGACTGCGTCGGAGAAGCTCCAGGCAGACGTACTGGGGGGTCGTCAGGCCGAGGGGACGGAGGGTCTCGTCCATCCGTGCGCGGAGTACGGATTGGGCCTCTTTGAGTTGGTAGCCGATGAGGGTGCCGAGGGCGACGGGTTCTTGCGTCATGTCAGTATTCTGTCATAGAGTGGCTTATGTCAGGATGCTGACATTGTCGATATATGAAGGAGAGCCTGATGGCTGTCACTGGTCCAGATTTTATTGCCCTCCAGGTTCGTGACCTGGAGGCGTCCGCGGCATTCTATGAGGAGCGTCTCGGCCTCCGCCGTGCTCCGGCGTCCCCTCCGGGAGCCGTGGTATTCGCTACCAGCCCGATCCCGTTCGCCGTCCGGGAACCGCTTCCAGGTGTCGACCTGGACGAGGTGACGCGCCCAGGGCTCGGAGTGGCTCTCTGGCTGGCTGCCGAGCGACCGCAGGATCTGCACGATGCCCTGGAGTCTGCGGGCACGCAGATCCTCAAGGCTCCGGAGAACGGCCCTTTCGGTCTGAACTTCACCTTCGTGGACCCGGACGGCTATGCCGTGACGGTCCACGGTGACGCCTGACCGTTGAAAGATGCTTGTGCCCGTGTCGTTCTGATTCTCAGAGAACGACACGGGCACAAGGCTATTCTGGTCAGCTAAAGGGAGCAGCTAGGCCAATTCGGTCACTCCTCGTTGGGCTCTTCCGTCGGCTTAGCTGTTGCCTCTGTATCCGGCTCCGAGGTCTTCGTCGGGTTTTCCGGCATACCCGTCTCGGTTTCTTTGTCACCGTCGCCCTGATCATCCTCCCCTTCGTCGGAGCTGGAGCTGTTGTCGTCACCGGTGCCCCCGCCTCCGTTGCCAGCTCCGCCACCGGAGTTCGCGCCCCCGCCGGCTCCGGCTCCCCCACCAGCGCCCCCGCCGGCATTGCCGTTTCCTCCACCGTTGCCGTTGTCTCCGGCGGGAGCGGGCTCACCGTTGTTGTCCTGACCGTCACCCTGGCCGCCGTTCTCACCGCCACGGTCGGCGTCCGACGATGCGGAACTCGAGGACGTGGCCGACGTCGTCGAGGACGCCGACGTCGTGCTCGTGGCAGAGGAGGTCTCGGTGCTGTCGCCAGCGTCGTCCGAGCCGCAGGCGGTGAGCGAAGCGGACAGGGCAGCTGCAGCGACGACAGCGCCGAGTTTGGTACGGTTGCGCATTTTAGTCTCCTGAATAGTCGTGCTGTCTCTTATGTGAGAAGAGACAGGCTGTGAGCAAACTAACGTACAGCGGTTTGTTTAGCAAACGATCTTTTTCTTCCTCCAGTCCGTGATATGGGGGGTGGATTTCTGCCCTTGGTCCATTTCATGTCCGGGGTGGCCTGTAGAACTGTCACGGAAATGAATGACAGGCGCAGTCGCTGCGAGGAAGGTGGAACGCCAATGGTCATGGGGCCCTCTCATGCGATGTCTGGCGCTGCGTCAGGGGCAGCGGTAGCTGTCGCAGCGGCGTACAGCACAGGTATTCCGGTCGATGCCACCTCGACGGTCGTCCTCGCGGGTGTCACGGCCGGGGCTGCCGTCCTGCCGGATCTGGATCATCCCTCGGGGACGGCAGCGCGGACCCTCGGACCGGTGAGCCATCTGTTGGCCGTGTTCATCAACCGGGCGTCGTCGATGTTCGCCGAAGCCACTGGAGCGCAGGGGAGACGGGTCGGCGGGCACCGGACAGCGACGCACACCCTGTTGTTCGCCGCAGTGACGGCCGTCGTGACCTGGTGTGCCGTCGATCTCGGCGACCAACGGGTGACGATCGGGATCTTCGCGGCTCTGGTGCTTCTGGCGCTGCACTCGTTGGTCCGTCCGGTGATCAGGAAATGGGGGTCTGTGGGAGCGGTGGTGATCGCGGTCATCCTGACCCTGCTGGTGATGAGGGACATGCCCGGGATGTTGTCGCCGTCCGTGATGGCCACCGCTGTCGCGGTGGGGTGTGTCGTGCACTGCGCGGGGGATGCGGTCACGCGGTCCGGGGTGCCGTTCTTCGCGCCTTTCGTGGTGGTGGGTGGCGACCGGTGGGGAGCGGTGCACCTCCTTCCGGGGCCGCTGCGGATCCGTGCCGCAGGGTTCGGGGACACCCTGGCTATGGGGGTGTTCACCGCTCTGCTCGTCGGGGTGTGCATGGTCGGCTGGAACCACGGGCTGATCGTGCGGTGACGCAGCCGCGGGTACTCTCGTGGTCAGTCGCCGGGCGCTGACGATGTCCGGTCATGAAACAGGAGGTTGATCATGTCCGTGCCGAAGGACACCGCTGAGCGTTTCCGTGTGATTGCGGACGGTTTCACGGAGCAGACCAGGAACAACGACTGGGATGCGCGGACCCCGTGCGAGGAATGGACAGCACGTGACATCGTGGGCCATCTGATCAGCTGGTTCGGCCCCGCCCTGGAGGATGTCGGAGTCGCGGTGGACGTCACGGAGGACAAGAACTCGGATCCTGCCGGCGCCTGGGAGCAGTTCGCCGCGATCGTCCAGGCCACGTTGGAGGACGAGGTCAAGGCGGAGGCACTGGTGACCCGTGGCCCGATTCCGGGGCAGTCCCTCGAGACGAATGCGAAGGGGTTCTTCATCCCGGACGTGTTCATGCACACCTGGGACCTGGCCCGTTCCCAGGGCCGTGATGTCGAGCTGGACGAGGAGTTCGCCGAGCGGAACCTCGGTGGGCTGCAGTCGTTGGGCGAGCAGTTGCAGGCACGCGGCGGCTTCGGACCGCCCCGGGAAACCCCCGCCGATGCTTCGTCGACGATCCGGCTGATGGCCTACGTCGGTCGCGACCCGAACTTCGGGTTGAGTTCCTGACCGGTTCCGACGAACTCAGAGCCAGAACACCGGGAGCGGCGGGGCGGGACGGCCGTGGTCACCGGAGCTGGTCAGGGGATCGCCGTCGAAGCGGACACCCGCTGGCGGGGCTGTGGGCGCAGACTCTGCGGGTTCCGTGACAGCGGCAACCGTCCCCCGGGCGTAGGCGTGTCCCCGGACCAGATCCTTCTCCGAGAGCGGAACACGATTGGACACCGGGATGCCGCAGTTGTCGTCCTCTCCGCCGCGGAGCCGTGTGGTGCCTGACCGGTCAGCGGCAACCGGGACCGTCCCGGGGGCAGGAACGGCGGTGCGGGCGGTGTCGGGCGCTCCCCGGAGTACGGAGGGGTCCTCGGCATTCCGGTCGTCCACACCCACGAAGACCACGTCGTACGCGTAGCACACGTAGTGGTCGACCCCGTGGCTTTCTGAGGGATCGGACAACCGTACCTGGTCCGGGGACCGTACGACCTTGTCGTAGACGGTGATATCCCACACGAAGAGCCGACCGTCGTCGGCGGACGTGGCGACGGTGGCAGTTTCCCCGAAAGACAGGGTGGAACCGCCCCGGGTGAGGGAGAGCTCCTTTCCGTCGGGGTGCAGGGTGACGGATTCGTCGACTGTCGGCGGGTCGTCCCCGGCAGCGTGTGGAGCGTCATGCGGGGGGTGTTCCGTCCTCTCGGTTTCTCCGGGCGGTTCGCTGCGGTCCCCTCCGCGACGGTCAG
The DNA here is from genome assembly GCF_007673095.1 of Corynebacterium glyciniphilum AJ 3170. Classification (GTDB taxonomy): domain Bacteria; phylum Actinomycetota; class Actinomycetes; order Mycobacteriales; family Mycobacteriaceae; genus Corynebacterium. The sequence continues at coordinate 209,705 of NZ_VDYZ01000002.1, read as the reverse complement.
GACGGAGGGCCCGTGGAGGCCGATGCTCCCCCTCGTCGGAATAGCCATGGCGGTCGGAGGATTCCGGTCCGTCGGTGGCATCCGTGGCGGTGTTTTCCTCGGGAGGGTGTGGAAGGAACCGCTCACCGAAGCCCTCGGAACAGGCGGTGATGCCCGATGCGCCGCCGATGATCGCCAGAACTCCGAGTACGGCGGCGCACCGTCGGAACGTGAAGGTGTGGCTCACCGGCCCTCCTCCTGCAGATCGTGGGAAACGTCTGGCCGACCCGGTTGGCCCGGTTGGCCCGGGGATCTGTCGGGAACGACAACGCGCCCGACAGTGCGGCATGTCCGTGTGACGATGTCCTCCAGAGGACCGCGACCGCGGGCGAGGCTCCAGGCAGTGGCGAAAAGAAGGATCGTGACCACCTGCACCAGGAAATACAGGGAGGAGTGGTCCTCGACGCTGTCACCGATGTAAGTCAGGAACAGGAGATGTGCGGTGTACAGGGTGAGCGTCATCGAACCGATGGCGATCAGCGGTGTACACAGGTCATTGAGCGTCCGGGTGATCACCAGGAATGCGCCGACGGTGAGGAGGGCGAGACCGGCGGAGGCGATGACGGCGAAGCTGGTGTTGGAGTGGGGGCCGGCCGTGGTGAGCCACCACCAGGTGTCGGTAGGCAGCTGCCCTTCGGGTCCGTAGTCGAGTATGTCCTGGATGTCGTCTGCGTCGAGGCCGGGAGTGAGCTCGTACAACCGGGAGAATCCGCCGGCGTAGTCGATGAGGTAGGCGGAGATGCCGTAACCCACGGCGGCTGTGAGGCCGCCGTAGACCAGTAGACGGATCTGGGTGACGAGCCACCGCAGCCGCATCCGCCCGACAGCCATGCCGAGACAGATGTAGGTCATCCAGGTCACTACCGGGTAGGCTCCGCCGACCAGCAGTGTCAGCAGCGTGTCGGTCGGCATGGCGACGAGGTTTGTCACGCTGGGGTTGTCCAGCGTGGTGTATCCGTTCCACTGGCTGCCCAGGAAGATCAGGGCCGGTCCGGCGAGAGCGAAGAACACGGCAGCCGTCAGGAGTCCGCGGATACGCAGCCTGGTCAGGGGAACCGCCAGGAGGAACAACAGCCCGTAGAACGGAAGGATGTTGTACACAGCGGGGTCCAGCTGATTCAGGGCGAGTCCGAGCACGAGGATCAGGACAGCGCGGGTGACCAGGGAGGTCCGGCTGCGCCGTAGTTCACGACCGTGGTGTGGGGTAGCGCCACCGGTGAGGATGGCGACGGTGATGCCGGCGAGAACGCCGAAGAGTACGGCGGCATGGCCTGCGAAGAGGCTCCAGACCAGCGTCGGTTCGTCAGTCACGTCGTTGTAGGCGGGGAGGGTGTGCACCGCGACCATGCCCAGCAGTGCGAATCCGCGTGCTGCATCCAGCCCGGTGATACGGCGGGGGTCGCCGGACGGTCCGAAGGCCGCGTTCTTCGTCCAGCGGGAGGGTTGTGGATCAGGTTCGGGTTCCGGACGCGGGCGGAGACTACCTGGGTCGATACTGCTCTCGCCGTCCCAGATGGAGCGCACGTGGGACGGCCCCGGGGCGGGGCGGGACGAGGAAGGAAGGTCGGTGGTCATCGGGTCTGCTCCAGCTCGGCGGGTTCTGCGGTGTGGTCCTCGTCGGTGACGTGAACAACGGGATTGCCTTCCCACACGGAGTCGGGCGGTACGTCATCCTGCCGCAGCACCAGAGAACCCGGACGCACTGTGGTGCGCTCACCCAGAGTGGAACCGGGCAGCATGAAGCTGTTCGGCCCCAATGTCGACCCACTGCGCAGGGTGACCGGTTCCAGGGACATCACCCGGTCGTGGAAGAGGTGTGTCTGCAGGACGGTCCCCCGGTTCACCGTGGCGCCGTCATCGAGGGTGATCAGGTCGAATTCGGGAAGCCACCAGGTTTCGCACCAGACATCTCTGCCGATGCGTGTCCCCATCAGGCGCGCCCACCAGTTGTAGAGCGGGGAACCGAGGGACATACGGATCAGCGAGGGGACGGCGAGCAGCTCGGCGAAATTATCGGCGAGCTCGCCCCGCCACACGAACGTGGAGAACAGTGTGTGCTGTCCCACCCTGAACCGTCCGACGAGCATCCATTTGGCGACGACAGGGACGATGCTGGCCACGGTGCCGGCGGCGAGGACGACGGGGAAGGACCAGATGACGACGGCACGGATTCCGTCCCCGCCGGTCCCTGCGTTCATGTAGATCAGGGTTCCCGCCCACACGATGGACAGGTCGATATACGCGGCGATGACAGGAGGGATGAATCGTCCGGCCTCGACGAGAGCGCGGGCACTTTTCAGCGTGGGGGACGGGGTGAAGGTGCGGGAGGTGTCGGCGTCGAGGTGCACCCGGGGAATCTCACGGGCATTGCGGCCCAGCCAGGACGAACCGCGTCCGGGATGATGCGGGGTAGAGGACAGGACGGCGACGAGCGACTGTTCAGGGAGGTCGTTGTCGGGACCGACGATGGCGGAGTTGCCGACGAAGGACCCGTCGCCGAGCACGGTCGTACCGACGTGAACCCACCCCGCGCGGTGACGAGGCAACGTACACAGGGAATGGTCCGCGAGGAAACACCGGCTTCCGATGGAAGTCAGGTGGGGAATCGTCTCGACGGTGGAGATCTCGGTGTCGTCGCCGACGCGGGCACCGAGCAGCCGCATGAACGCCGGTGTCAGCCAACCGGCGTACATGAAGTAGGTGGATGTCAGCGTCTTCTGGAGCAGCACGTGGGTGAGCCAGAGGGCCCAGGCGGTTGTTGATCCGGCGGGATAGTATCCCGGTCTGATCAGTGTGGAGCAGAGTCGGACGGTGATGATCACCAGCCCCAGCCATGTGGCGATGGTCAGCAGAGTGAATACCGGGGTCCAGGCGGCGAGGACGGGGAAGACCTCCTCGTACATCTGGCGTTCCACCACACCGGGAAGAATCAGGAACAGGCCGGGGAGAAGCGCGATCACCGGGAGCGCCGAAGCCCAGGCGATTCCTGCGGCGTACAACAGGCGTCGGGGAGCGGGCGCGACCGCGGACACGGCACCGTCGGCGACGGCGTCGTGGGGTGTGACCTCAGGCCAGGACAGTCCGGCGGTGCCGCGCTCGGTGAGCGGGGTCCCACCGAGGAGCAGGCCGCCGGTGACTTCCGCGGAGACACAGGATCCGGGGAGGACTTCCGCGCCGTCATTGATGCGGGCGCCGGGGGACACGAAGGTCCGCATGCCGACGCGGACGTCCTCCCCGATGACGATGCTGCCGACATGGAGGGTGTCACCGTCGATCCAGTGTCCGTTGACGTCCACCTCGTTTTCAATGGCTGTTCCCCGCCCGATCACGGCCAGTCCGGTGACCGGGGGCAGGGTGTGGAGGTCCACGTGGCGTCCTACACGGCACCCGAACAGACGGTACAACGTGGCGGTCATCGGTGTGCCGAGCAGCGGTTCGAACTTGAGGTAGGTGATGAAGCGTTCGGCCGCCCAGATACGCAGGTGGGTCCATCCTCCGCGGGGGTACGCCCCGGGCCGGACACCTGCGGTGAGGAGCCTCGCGACCACGACCCCCTGCAGCACGCGACCTGGTGTAGAAAACAGGAGCAGCCAGCCGACCGCGAGGGGCGCCAGCGGCAGCCCCGGCACCCACCCGGCGTTGAAGAAGAATCCCAGTGCCCAGACGACCAGAAGAGACCCGAGCACGTACCGGGCGGCGTTGACGACATAGATGGCACAGACGACGAGGAACTGGATGATTCCTGACCAGCGCGGTATCCGGGCCGGGGCAGGCCGTTGCCCGGACTTCTGGTCCAGGGTGCCGAGGTAGGACGACATCGACTCCAGGGTTGGGTGATCGTAGAGGGCACCGATATCGGTGGCGGGGCACTCGGCGCGGAGGTCGACGGCGAGCTTCGCGACCGCCACCGAGGAGCCGCCGAGGTCAAAGAAGTTCGACTCGGGCTGCAGCGGTAACGGACCGAGCTGACGGGCCCACTGCTCCGCGAGCCAACGCAGCTCCGCGGGAAGGGTTGAATCAGGGTCGGCGTCCGCGGCGGGCAGCGGCCAGGGCAGCGCGTTCCGGTCGACCTTGCCCGAGGTCTTCACCGGTAGTTCGTCGACGACGCACAGGCTCGGAGCGAGACCGCCGGGCAGGACGGTACGGAGATGGTCGCGGGCTGCGGTGAGATCGAGGTCGGGGTCCGCCACCAGGTAGCCGACGATGACCTCAGACCCCGCGGACGTCATCCGTTTCGCTGCGGCACCGGCCCGGACGCCGGGGATGGTGGACAGTGCGCGGTCGATCTCACCGAGCTCCATCCGTCGTCCGGCGAACTTGATCTGGTCATCAGCGCGACCGACGAAGACCAGTCCGTCGCGGTCCGCGACCACGAGGTCACCGGTGCGGTAGGCGCGCTCCCAGTCCAGACCTGCCACTGGAGCATAAGCCTCCGCATCCTTGTGAGGATCGAGATACCAGCCGAGACCGACCCCGCCGATGATGAGTTCCCCAGTCTCACCCCAGCGGACCGGTTGCCCGGTTGCAGGGTCCACGACGGCGAGCCTCCACCCTGGGGTCGGACGTCCGATACGTACGGTCTCGGTGGTTCCGGGCAGACCCATCAGTTGACCGGTGGCGATGATGGTGGCTTCGGTAGGCCCGTAGGTGTTCCACACCTCGCGTCCGTGGCGGGTAAGACGGTCGGACAGCGCGAGCGGGAGTGGCTCGCCACCGAATATGAGGAGCCGGATCGAGGCGAGGATGTCCTCCGACCAGAATGCGGCGAGGGTGGGAACCGTGGATATCGCGGTGATCCGGTTGGTTGCGATCCAAGGACCGAGTGCGTCACCTGAGCGGACGACATCACGTGGGGCGGCGACGAGAGCCGCACCATACCGCCATGCGAGCCACATTTCCTCGCAGGAGGCGTCGAAGGCGACGGAGAGTCCGGCCATGACCCGGTCGTCGGGCCCGAGAGGGGCCACCTCCGTCGATGCCAGGTACATCCGTGCTTCCGCGTCCACCAGTGCCGCCGCGGAGCGGTGGGTCACGGCGACACCTTTCGGCGTGCCGGTGGAACCGGAGGTGAAGATGATCCACGCATCATCGCCCGGCGAAGGACGCGCCGGGGACGAATCTGCGGCATGCCGGCTGCGGTGGAGTGTGAGGGACAGTTCAGCGCCGTAGACGGCAGCGACCTGGGCCTCGTTCCAGACCGTCTCCGCCCGTGAATCGGTGTCGTCCCAGTCGACAGGGACGTAGGCGGCGCCGGCGCTGAGGACGGCGAGGATCGCGATGTACAGGTCAGTGGTGCCGGACGGCACGCGGACCCCCACGCGGTCACCGTGGCCGATGCCGTGCTCGGCGAGACAGTCTGTCTGCTCGGTCACACGGGCCGCCAGTTCACGGTAGGTGAGTGACGTGTCGGCCCCGACGAGTGCCGTGCTGTCAGGGAACAGGGAAACCGTGGTGTCGAGGATATCGACGAGTGTGCGTGGGACCGGTACCTCGTCGACACCGAACACGGCGAGGGTGGGGTGGTCTGCCCCGGAGTTCGTCACGGATGTCATCACGGTCGTGTTCGCTTTCTGCATTCATTTGTACGTTCTCAGCATTCTTCATGCGGACAGTTATGCAAACACGGCGTCGAAATGTGGAGCAACACGATGTGTTCAAATGTGTCGTCGGCCTCATTTGAACATGAGGTTATGGGAGGCGTCCTCGCAGAGAGGTAACGTCTACCTGCGGAAAAGCGATTGCGGAGCAACGGTGAACGGACGTTATTATTAGATAATCAATTACGCACAGGGGTATGATGGGTACTGAAAGGACGGTCGAATATGAAGCGTTTCTCGTGGGACGAGAAGTGTTTCTTTCTTCTCATTCTCCTGTCGTCGCTCCCGCATTTCTTCCTCCATTACCATCGTGGTGCCCACGAGGCGGTCTTCCTCGCCCTGTTCGTGGTGCTGGCTCCGGCGGTGCTGTGTTGGCGCCGGTATCCCGTGGTTTCTGCCATGGTGGTCTGGACGGTTCTCTTCGGCTGGACCTTCTGGCTGACATCGGGCCCCGTCGACTTTTTGGATCTCGTGCCGTTCGTGCTCTGCGTCCCGCTGGTCGTCTACGGACCCGCCAGGTACAGCCGTTCGGTGGGGTTCTCCGCATTGTCCCTGGCGTTGTCGTTGGCCTGGGGCGTGATCACACCCGGGATCTTCCTCGGCGCGTTCGCCCCCGACGAACCGGTCCCGGACTCACTGGTGACTGCCGTCGTCCTGATGCAGTGGGTGTTCTCCTGTGGTGTCTTCGTGATGGGGCACGGCCAGAGGCAGGACGAGGCCCGGCACGAGGCGACGCTGAGGGCTCGGGGCCGCGAGGACCGTCTGGCCATGGCACGTGAGATCCACGATGTGTTGTCACGCAGCTTGACGGTGATCAATGTCCAGGCCACCGCCGGCGTCGCGTTGGATGACGCCGGGGCGCTCGAGCGTGTCCGGGACACCAGTGCCGGGGCGCTGGCCGAGGTCAGGAGCCTGCTGGCGTCGCTCAGGGCCACGAGCGACGTCGTGACTGCCGGCACGCGCAGCAAGGATGACCTGGTTACCGCAATGCGCGAGATGCTGGGCGGTTTCGAGGCGGTGGGTCTGCAGATTGAGGCACGGTTCCCCTCCGGGGACGACCGTGACCGGTTGGTGGAGATTGAATCCGCCCTGGTCCAGTTCATCCACTACCGCATCCTCGGAGAGACGTTGACCAACGTGCTGCGCCATCAGGGACCCCAGAGTCGGGTTCTCCTTGTGACCACGGCCGACATACCGGCGAATGTCCTCGATGTCCGTGTCGAGAGTTGGGCCGGGTCTCAGGCGCCCGCCCTGGACTCCCCGGACGGTGCGGGGATGGGGCTGGCAGGTCTGCGTGACCGGGTGGAGGACATCGGTGGTGTTCTGCGGTGGTGGTCGGATTCAGGGGATCCGCGACACTTCGTGGTTGAAGCGACCATGCCGGTGATTGTCGAGTCCGAGAAGGCTGTCCGTCGACGGTGGCCGAAACTGGTGAAGGAGAAGTGGTGTGGACGGTAGACCCGTGAAAGTTGTGGTGGCTGACGATCAGCCGTTGATTCTCACCGCCTTGTCGGGGATTCTCGAGGCGCAGCCCGACCTCGATGTCGTGGATCAGGTGAGTAGTGGTCCTGCAGCTGTGGCCGCGGTTGAGAGCCATGATGCGGACGTCGCGGTTCTGGACGTGGTGATGGCAGGAGGAAATGGTCTGGAAGCCGCCGCGGAGATCCGGGAGACTTCACCGCGCACCCGGATTCTCCTGTTGACGAGCTACGGGGAGGAAGATGTCGTGCGCGAGGCGATGGACATCGGAGCCCAGGGGTTCCTGGTGAAAGGGTGCAGCGCCGAGGACCTCGTGGACGCTGTCCGTCGGATCGCCGCGGGCGGCGCCGTGCTGTCGCCGGACGTGACCGGATATGTGCTGGACGGTTACCGACGTGGAACGTCGAGTGTCTCGATCCCGGGTGCCGTGCCTCCTGAAGACCTGGATGCGCCGTTGACTGCCAGGGAGCGTGATGTTCTCGGTGCGGTGGCACGGGCGCGGACGAATGCGGAGATCGCCGACGAGCTGGTGGTCGCAGAGTCGACGGTGAAGACCTACATCTCCCGGCTGATCTCAAAGTTGAAGGCGCGGGACAGGGTCGGCCTGGCCGTGTGGGCGCATGAGTCGGGGTACCTCGGAGATGCTCCGAGGCGCGGGAGGTAGCAGATCTGAATCCTCCCAGAGGATGAACGACCGCAGGAGGATTTCATCTCTGCGGCCGATTTACACAGGTGCCCGGACGTCGGGAAAATAGCTGACACATCAACTTTCCCTGTGTGTCGTTCAGGGGACGGAGATCCCGATGGAGGAGTGACAGTGCACAAGCAGAAGCATCGTGTGAGCATCACGGGACCACTCAGGATCGACGGGCGGGCGCAGTCGAGCGCCCGTGCCGTCGAACTTCTTCACCTCATGGCCCATGAAGGCCCCTCCCTCCGCAAGAGGGACGTGGAAGAAGCCTTGTACGGCGGATACTGTTCGCGATCATCCCTCTGGTACCCGTTGAAGGTCTGCCAGGATGCGGGCGTGGATATCCGTTATGACTCGGAGCAGCACTCGGTGGTGCTGGTCGACGAGGTGCTGTTCGACACCGATGTGGCGCTGGGTTACCTGGAACAGGGAGACCTGTCGGCCGCACTGTGGATGCTGGACGGTTGGCCGAACGGCAAGGGCGCGGGAGCGTACTCCGAGAGAATCGCGGAGGAGCTCCGGCGTGCGATCGCCTCGACTCCGGGTGGGCTTACCTGCTCTGAACTGGAGGACGCCTACAACCACCTGGATATGCAGCGGGCGGGGTGACCTGGCATGGACCCAGCCGCAGACAGCGCTGCAACTGGCCAGCGGGTGCCCGGACTGACGGACCGACTGTACAGCGACCTGGTGAGCAAGGACCGGCTGCAGAGCGCGGGTGTGTACCCGTTCCGCAGAGACGGGGGAGCTCTCGGTGATGCATTCACCGCGTCGGCACTCCTGTTCTCCACTGGTGAGGAGCGGTGGTTGCATCTGGTGGAGGAGCATATCGACCGTGTTGAAGACGCTGTGTTCCACCAGCGCGTTGACCGGGTCGGACTGTCGAACGGCCTGACGGGTGCCCTGTTGCTGCTCGACACGGCGGGACCAGTGGTGGAGCCGCGGAAGGAGTTCACTGAGGTGCTCGAACGACGGGTCGAGTCGTTGGCCGACATGCTTATCATCAGGGTCCGTGGTCATGCCGGTCTTGACTGGCGTGACTACGGTTATGCCACGGGACTGGCAAGGGTAGCACACAGATGCCTGTTGGCCGGTCGGTGTCTACGTCTCGCACAACGTATTGCGAATCTCTTCGCGGATCTCGCGACGAGGCCGTTCCCGTACGGGTTCTGGACACCTGCGAGGATGCTGTCCGGAGAACTTCTGGAGAGTACGCCGCAGTTGAGTTTCGGTGGGCGGCCCCTCGGTTTCGGCATGGGGATCGCTGGGGTGGTGTCGATTCTGCGGGAGGCGTCCGTCGTCTTCGGGGGTGACAGGTATCTCGATGCGGCCGGCGTCCTGGTTGACGACATCAGTACCGATATCGAACAGCACGGTGGGGCTGCCGTGTCCGTCTATCAGGCGGCGCCGCAGGCGGGGGAACAGTCGGTGGCGTCACGGACAGCGGAACACAGCTGGGCCACCGGATTGCCCGGAGTGGAGTCGGCGGTCGCAGACAGTCCCTGGCTGATGCAGAAGCTCTATCCCGGTGTGCACTACGCCCGGAGCTATGTCGATCCGGACGAGGGAGGGTTCTTGCGGCCCGGCGTGTGCAACGGGGTGTCGGGGCGACTGTATCTGGCGGACCTGGCAGGGCTGCCGGATGATACGCGGTGGAACAGTTACCTCGAGGATGTCTTGTCGGACTATGCGTCGGGGCCTGGGAGTGGTCCGGCCGGAGCGGGCAGTGACCCCGGCTTCTGGGAAGGGGTCGGTGGCGCTGCCGCGGTATGGTTCGGGAGACACGGCGGGCGCGGGTATGCGCCAGCGCTTGAGGTGCTGGGGGCGAGGAATACTCGTCGGTGGAGCTCCACCGTTTTCGGTAGCGGTGGTGGTGGACCCATGAAAAAGGACCCGTGCCGGGCGCGGCGCCGCTGGGTTATTCCGCCGGACAGTCAGCTCCGGAGCGGCGGGACCGGCGGATAGGGACGGCACCCATTGCTTAATGACCCTCCCCGCTGAAGTCAGCAGGTCTCGGGGTGTCTTCGGGTTACGACGGGGGACTGCCAACTCCTGGTGAGCGGAGCCCGCCATGAGCGAAGCCCCGGCTCAGTTTCCTGAGTCGGAGCCCCGGAAGGGGAGCGTGGTCCCGTGATCTTCCTTAGAGGATGGAGCCGACTATGGCGACGACCCCGCCAAGACCGGCAAGGAGTCCACCGACGAGAGCGGTGATGGGGGTGAGAAGACTGCTGACGATACCCATGTGAAGGACCTTTCGACTGATGTACAGGTGGATCGCTGCGGGGATGCGAGAGTCTGAACCGGGTCAGCTCGTTGCAACGATACATTCGATCTTAAACATAGCCTGTTAAAAGTTCCACCCGATTGGCTGATATGTGGTGGGGTATTCACAACCTCTCCGGGAAGTGCGGTTAGTCCCAGAGGTGGAAGTGGGTACATCTATCGTCGGATAGAGGCGCTCCATGGCATGAAAAACCCCGCCTGGCCCTCGAGGGGCGGCGGGGTGTTCAGACATGCCCCGGAGGGCACGGCATCGACTACTCGTTGATGGAGGAGACGATAGCGTTGAAGACGTCGACGAGGGCGGTGGCGACGGTGTCGATGATGCTCTGGATGGTCTCGATCATGATGATCAGCCTTTCGGTCGGAAGTTGTAGTTGTCGCAACGAGGGTCCGGGGGTGGCTCCTTGCTGCTCTATGGTCAATATCGGTGCCGGAAGTGAAGTGTTACATCATGCCAAGGAAATTTCTGTTGACTGTGCCGATGTTCGCTCGGGGGAGGGTGGAGATGCGAAAACCCCGCCTGGCCCTCAAGGGGGAGGCGGGGTGTTCAGACATGCCCCGGAGGGCACGGCATCGACTACTCGTTGATGGAGGAGACGATAGCGTTGAAGACGTCGACGAGGGCGGTGGCGACGGTGTCGATGATGCTCTGGATGGTCTCGATCATGATGATCAGCCTTTCGGTCGGAAGTTGTAGTTGTCGCAACGAGGGTCCGGGGGTGGCTCCTTGCTGCTCTATGGTCAATATCGGTGCCGGAAGTGAAGTGTTACATCATGCCAAGGAAATTTCTGTTGACTGTGCCGATGTTCGCTCGGGGGAGGGTGGAGATGCGAAAACCCCGCCTGGCCCTCAAGGGGGAGGCGGGGTGTTCAGGCATGCCCCGGAGGGCACGACATCAACTAGTTGTTGATGGAGCCAACGACGTCCTGGAAGACGGAGACGATGGCGTCGGAAACGGTGGTGATGATGCCCTGGATGGTCTCGATCATGATGATCTACCTTTCGGTTGAACGTATACGGTCTCGCGACACTCCGAACCGGTGGGCTCTGTGTCGCGCCATTAACACTAACGCAGACCCATCAGCCGGTGTTAGGTCACGAAGAGATAACGGTGAACACGCAGCTTTGGTGGGGGTGGTTGAATTATGGCGACATGCATTTACGTCGTTCATGACGGGGGTGGTTATGTTGGGCGATGTAAGCGACGTCAACTGGCAGAAACGGCTACGTAGCTGTCGCTACATACCCGCTGCAGGGTGCGTCTGTGCCCGTGGAACCATGTCGTCGTAGTCCGTCATCAACGGGACATCGGCAATGTTCTCTGGTACCGCGAAAGCGTCCACCAGCGTCTGCGACCACGGTCCCAGGGAGTCCACCAGGTCATTCAGTGCTGCTCGCGCCGCCTTCGTCCTGGTTCCCGTCAGTAGGTTCTGCTCCTGGTACCAGCCGCTGTGTTCGTGGATGATGCTCAGGACGAACACGTCACGCACCTGCTCCATGATCTCCTTCGCCTGACCGTCTGCCAGCTCAGCCTCGGCCTGCAGCATCGCCTCCAGGATGATGCGGTCCACGTGGGCCCACGAGCACTCCAGGAGGTGGTCCTGAGCCTTATCCACCAGGTCGGCGGCATCCTTGATGTCCATCTTCTGGGCCGGCCTGATGCGACGGATCAGCGACATCAGCAGTCGGTCCTCGCGCTCGGTGAGCAGCTCCACCTGATTCGCCGGATCGAACAGGGACGTCTCCTCCCGGTCGGTGAATGAATCCACCAGATTCTGGATCAGCGTGTCCGCTGCCGTCCGACGCTTCAGCAACGTGCCGAAGTTGTCCAGGCCGAAGCGCACCAGCTCCAACGGCTTCAGGTCCCCGACCTCGCGGGAGAAGCCGGTCAGCAGTTCCTTCGCCGCCAACTGCATCATCACCACGTTGTCGCCCTCGAACGTGGTGAACACGTCCGAATCGGCCTTGAAAGTGGTCAGCAGGTTCTCCGTCATGTAACCTGCACCGCCACAGGCCTCACGGCACTCCTGGATCGTACGGGTCGCATGAGCGGTGTTCGCAGCCTTCAGCGCAGCGGCGTGGGCCTCCAGCTCGCGCTGGTCCCACCGCTGCTCCTTCGTCATGTCGGTCCGGTCGATTTCCTGGCTCTCCAGGTCGTGGATCCGGGCGATCAACTGGTTCGACGCCAGCTGTAGGCCGTAGCTGCGTGCGATCAGCGGAATCAAGCGCAGACGGTGCTTCCGGTGTTCGATGAGCTTGTTCTCCGGAAGATCGTCGTCCGCTGCGAACTGACGGCGCAGATTCGCGTAGCTTGTCGCGATCGTCAGGGCTGAGCGGGCCGCGGCACCGGAGGCGGCCCCCACGGTGATGCGTCCGCGGATCAGCGCACCCAGCATGGTGAAGAAGCGGGCTCCGTCGGACTCGATGGGGGAGGAGTATTCGCCGTTCTCCGAGACATCCGCGAAGCGGTTCAGCAGGTTCTCCCGTGGGACACGCACATGGTCGAAGGTGAACGTCCCGTTGTCCACACCCTTCAGGCCGCCCTTGTGCAGGTGGTCGCCGATGCCGACACCGGGCTTGGCCTTCCCGTCCTCGTCGCGGACCTCCACGACGATGCAGTGCACCCCGTGGGAATCTCCGAGGTCCCCGTTCTCGTCCGGTGTGAACAGCTGGCAGAACACCGCGGCCATGCGGGCGTGCTTCGCGGCATTGCCGATGTACCACTTCTCCGCCGAAGCGACGGGGGTGTCGATCACGAACTCCCGGGTGTCCCGGTCGTAGACCGCGGTGGTTTCCACCGACTGGACGTCCGATCCGTGCCCGCGTTCCGTCATGGCGAAAGAGCCGAGGGTGCGCAGTTCCATGATGTCCTTGATCAGCGGGATGTGTCGCTCGGTGCCGAGATTCTCCACGGCGCCACCCCACAGCCCCCACTGCACCCCGGCCTTGACCATCAGTGACAGATCGGCGCCACCCACCGCTTCAATCGCGGTCAGGGTGGCGCCGAGATCACCGGTTCCGCCGTGGTCCTTGTGGAACGTCCCCCGGGGCGCACCGGTCTCGAGCATGTCGGACATCTGGGACAAGGTGCGTTCCCGTGCCTCGTCCATGCTCAGTGTGTCGTCCGGGTAGAGGTTCTTCTCCGCGATCAATGCGCGGGTCTCGTTCTTCACGTCCGCCCAGCGGCCGTCCAGAATCTCCTGGAGTTCGGCGGCCACGGCCTTGCGTACTGCGCGGTCCGCCTGATCACGCAACTTCGCCGGACGGTCGTTGCCGCGGCGGGTCAGACTCGCCGCAATCTCAGTGGTGTCGGGGGTCTTGTCGGTGTGTGCCATACCACTAGATATTACGTGGGAATCAGGTCCCTCGGTGAGCGGTTGGACATCATGAGGTCCTACCATATGGGGCATGACCGAGAACGCGCACAATGAGCAGGTTCCTTCACTGAACCCGCACCACCGACCGGCCGGACGCATGTCCCGTTACTCCAAGGCCTGGCTGTTCGTCGCCTTCGCCGTATTCAGCGTGGCGTGGGGCGGGAACGAAGCCACTCCCATGCTCGTGTTCTACCGCCAGGAAGCCGTGTTCAGCGACGTTTTCGTCGACTCTCTGCTGGTGTCCTACGCCGTCGGCATCATCGTCGGCCTGTTGATCTGCGGTCCTCTGTCGGACCGCTTCGGTCGAAAGGCTGTGATGCTTCCGGCACCGGCGGTCGCACTGCTGGGCAGTATATTCATCGCTCTCGGTGAAACCACCGAGACAGTCATGTTCATCGGACGGATCCTCGCCGGGCTCGCCGTAGGTATCGCGATGTCGGTCGGCGGCTCGTGGATCAAAGAACTCTCCACGCCGTCGTTCGATCCCACTGCGGCGCCGTCGTCCGGAGCTAAGCGCGCGACGATGTCGCTGACGGCCGGGTTCGGGCTCGGTGCGGGCCTGGCCGGTGTCCTCGCGGAATGGGGTCCCATTCCCGGGCAGCTGCCCTATATCGTGCACTGCATCATCTCCGTGGTCGCGCTCGCCGGTCTGATGACGGTTCCTGAGACCCGCCAGTCCGCACACCTCAAGGTGAAGGGTTCCTTCTGGTCCGACATCCTCGTGCCCACGATCAAGCATCCGCGGTTCCTCACCGTGGTGGCGCCGATCGCGCCCTGGGTGTTCGGCGCCGCCGGCGTCGCCTACGCCATCACACCTCGACTGGTCCAGGACCAGGTGGGCGTACCTGTGGCCTTCTCCGGCCTGCTCACAGTCATCGCCCTGGCGTCGGGCTTCACGATTCAGCAGTTCGGCCCCCGGATCAACACCGAGCACAATGCCCGTGGGCCGATCGTGGCCTTGATTCTCGTGATCGTCGGGATGGCGATCGCCAGCGCCGCGGCAGTCGACATCGCGGTGTGGAGTGCGGTCGTCGTCGCCATCATTCTCGGTGCCGCCTACGGACTGTGCCTGATCAGCGGCCTGACCGAGGTCCAGCGTATCGCCGGGCCGGATGACCTGGCGGGCCTGACCGCCGCGTACTACACGTTGACCTACATCGGCTTCTTCTTTCCGATGATCCTCACGCGGCTGTCCTCCACGTTCACCTATCCAGAGATGCTCGGCGCGGGGATCGTCGTCGCCGCCGTGTGCCTCGTCGTCGTCACCGTGTTCTCCCGGAAGAATCTGCCGATGACGGGGGAATGAGTGTTGAGCGCCGCGCCAGTACGGTGAGATGCACAGTCACTCCCGCCAGTGGCGCCAGCCCGAGGGCAAGTACTGCGCGGGCTTCGGGGGAGACGTCGATGAGCAGCAGAGCGACCGCGGCGACTGTCGCCACGGCCCAACCTGTCAGGTACAGGGAATGTCGTTCGGCCGCATGTGCGGCTGAACCGGTCACCATCAACAGCGCCGTCGACGCCGATGCCACAGTCAGTAATGCGAGCACCAGTGGTGAGCTGACGAGCTCGGCGTCGAAGAACACCAGCATCAGCGGGCGTGCCAACCAGTACGCGGCAATGCCGCCGACCGCTGCGGTCCCCACGATGATCGCGGACGGCAACGCGCAGGCCCGCAGTAACCGGTCACGGTGCTGCGTGAAGTGCACGATCAACGCCGGTTGAAAACGTTGCAGGGGGACCAGCAGTGGGGCGCGGGTCAGCGTCACCGCCGTGATGACGGCGGCCAGCGCCCCGGGAGCGACGTCTGCGCCGGAGGTGAAGGTGATTAACACCGGGAATCCGGTGATCAGTACCGCATTCGCACCTGACGCGAGCATCGCCTTGACCGTCCGACGGATGAACTCGCCGGTCGCGACGTCTCCCACCTCCCGCAGCACGTCTCGCTGGGAGGGGACAAGGAGAAGCAGACCCAGCCACGTCGCCGCACCGATGACGGTGACCAGGAGGAATGCGAGCAGATGCCAGCCCAGCGCCCAGGCGACCAGGGCCAGCAGAATACGGACCGCGCTGTCCACGCTGATCAACCACGCGAACGTGGTCCAGCGGGTGGCCGCAGACAGCAGGCCGCAGACCGCAGCCTGGAAGGTGTAGGACGCCAGCCCGCCAGCCAACAGGATGACCCCGGCGGCCTCGAGGTTCTGCCCGTCCGGAAGGATTCTTCCCGACCACAGTGGTCCAAGGCCCACGGCAAGGAGTCCGGCGATGACGGCGAAACCGACGGCGACGGCCATCGGACGTGCGCCGGGGACGTCGGGGCGCAACGCCCGTCCCGACGTGGTGTGACGGGCCGCCACGGAACGCGTCGTCTCCTGCAGGAGTCCGTCGATCAGGCCGGCGAGGGCGAAGAACAGCCCCCAGAACACCGAGAAAGCTTCATAGCTGACGGTGTCCAGCGCGCGGCCCGCAACGACGATCACCGCATAACCGGAAACCGCCACCACGACAGTGGCGGCGGACAGGGCCCGTACGGGGCCGGTTGTTTTTCGGGCGGCGGTGGGAATCGGAGGTCAGGCCGTGTTACTCGTCGCCGTCGGCGTTCTGCTCGGCGAGTGCTTCCCCGACAGCGTCGGTGATCGGGAGCAGGGAGGAGACCGGCGTGGATCCCTCGGCACCCATGCCCGGGTTCTTTTCCAGGTAGTCGGCCTTGCCCGCGTCGCGTTGCTCGACGGCCTTCGCCCCGTTGCCGGGGAACAGGCCCTCGGAGATGGTGGGCCAGGAGTCGAACATGTCGTCCTGCCAGTAGCCCCACTGGTGGGTGCCGGTGTTGCGGAAGTTGTACACTAGGTTGTTGGAGGCCTGGGTGATGCCCGCGGCATCGGTGGTGGACTTCAGCATGTGGGTGCAGGCGTTGGTCACGGCCTCGATGGCGCCACCCTCGACGGCGGGCGTGATCGAGCCGGGGAGGAAGCCGTTGAGCCGGTCGCCGGAGGGGACGTCGTGCTCGCCCATCAGTCCGCTGGAGGAGGAGACGTAGATGTTCTTCTGGTCCTTGAGATCCGCGGCATTGACCAGCGCGTCGTTCTCCAGAGCTGTCGCGCCGTTGCGGTCACCCCACATCTGCTCGTAGGTGGCGTCGCCGCGGTCCAGGACGATGTCGACGGTGCGTGCTGCCTCGCCGGAGGTGGCGGCACAGCCGGAGTAGGCGCCGACGGAGTCGTAGAACCCGGAGTACTTCTCGCCGTAGACCAGGGTGGTCGATCCGGTCATGGACATACCGATGATCGAACGGTTCGGGTTGTAGGTGCCGAGGGCCTCTTCCATCGGCCCGGGGAGCTCCTGGACCAGGAAGGTTTCCCAGGCCTGCTTGTTGCCACCCTTGTCGAGACTCTCGTTCTCCTCCTGCCAGTCGGTGTAGTACGAGAACGCGCCCTCCATGGGGATGACCACGTTGACGTTGCCGATCTGGTTGCCGTAGAAGTCGATGGCGTTGGTCTGGCGCAGCCAGTTGGCAGCACCTTCGCCACCGTCAGCCCCGTTGAGCAGGTAGATGGTGGGTGCGTTCCGAGGGTCTTCCTTGGCGCGGATCGTCACGATCGGGATGTCACGGTTCATGGCCTTGGAGTGGACCATGCGCTCTTCCATGCGCTGGTAACGGTCGCCGGCCTTCCAGGAGCTGTTCTCTTCCTCGTTGGAGCCGTCTTCTGCCTGGTAGATGTAGTCACGCCAGGCGGCCTTGGACTCGTCGATGTAGTTGGCGCCTTCCGCAGCGACGCGGGTGGGGAAGGGGTTGTTGACGGTCGCGGCATTGCGGAACTCCGGCGAAGCGGGACGGCCGTCGCCGGAATCGGCGGGGGCGGTGGCAGGCTGGGCCTCGCCGGCGAACGCGGCACCGGTGCCGAGCACACTCATGACGGACAGGGGCAGGGCTGTGGCGACGGCGGCGGCCGTGACGCGGGCGATGGCGCGCTTGTTCATTCGGTCCTCAAGAAGAAAAGTCAGTAAAGCGGTGCAAGGCAGACTCCGTCAGCATAGCGGGTGGTCCCGCAGTCTGTAAGCCCGATCCCTATTTCATGTGAGGAAACGGTTACTCCCCCGACCCCGTTACTCCCCCGGTGGTCCCGGACGTGTTGGGCACCGGACGTACGAGGACTGTCCTCCACCCCCTTTTGTGTCATGACATATGCCCGGCTGTAGCACCACCGGTCGCCGGACCGTTTAAGGTGGAGCGCGCCACCAAGGCGCGTATCTCCGCACACGTGAAAGAGGAACCAGTAGTGAATCTCGCCCCCATCGACCAGTTCATCGTCAGCTCCAACGAGGTGCTCGGCGGCAACATCAACAACTTCCTCTCGACGGTCACGGACCTCATCGTGCGCTTCATGTAGCCACCCGGCTGCCGTCCTGACCTCTACTTTCGTGGGGGAACACTGTGGACGGTGCCCCGGCTCTGCACGTTCCGACCGAAAAGTCGTATCCTTGACCACGTGGCTGAACATTATGACGTAGTAGTAATCGGTGCGGGCCCGGGCGGATATGTCTCCGCCATCCGTGCGGCACAGCTGGGCCTGAAGACCGCAGTGATCGAGAAGCAGTACTGGGGCGGCGTCTGTCTGAACGTCGGCTGCATCCCCTCGAAGGCGCTGATCCGTAACGCGGACATCTCGCACATCCTCACCCACGACGCCAAGACCTTCGGCATCACGGGTGAGAACATCAGCATGGACTACAGCGTGGCTCACAAGCGCTCACGCAAGGTGTCCGCGGGCATCGTCAAGGGTGTCCACTTCCTGATGAAGAAGAACAAGATCACCGAAATCAACGGACTCGGTTCCTTCACCGACGACCACACCGTCGAGATCACGGAGGGGGACGACGAAGGTAAGACCATCACCTTCGACAACGCCATCATCGCCTCCGGCTCCGTGGTGAAGTCCCTGCCGGGAGTCGAGATCGGCGGCAACATCGTCTCCTACGAGGAGCAGATCCTCGATGAGAACGCCCCGAAGTCCATGGTCGTCATCGGCGCCGGGGCCATCGGCATGGAGTTCGCCTACGTGCTCGCCAACTTCGGCGTCGACATCACCGTCGTCGAGTTCATGGACCGTGTCCTGCCGAACGAGGACAAGGACGTCTCCAAGGAGATCGCCAAGCAGTACAAGAAGCTCGGCGTGAACCTCAAGACCGGTCACAAGACCACCGCCGTGCGCGACCTCGGCGGCGACGCCGGAGTCGAGGTCGACATCGAGGCCGCTGACGGCTCCAAATCCGAGACCATCAAGGCCGACCGCGTCATGGTCTCCATCGGTTTCGCTCCCCGCGTCGAAGGCTTCGGTCTGGAGAACACCGGCGTGAAGCTCACCGAGCGCGGTGCCATCGACATCGACGAGCGCATGCGCACCAACGTCAAGGGCATCTACGCCATCGGCGACGTCACCGCCAAGCTGCAGCTCGCCCATGTGGCGGAGGCACAGGGTGTGGTCGCCGCAGAGACGATCGCCGGCGCGGAAACCCAGGAACTGGGCGACTACAACAACATGCCTCGCGCCACGTTCTGCAACCCGCAGGTCGCCTCCTTCGGATACACCGAGGAAGCCGCCCGCAAGATGGCGGAGGAGAACGGCCGCGAGATCAAGGTCGCGTCCTTCCCCTATAGTGCCAACGGTAAGGCCATGGGCCTCAACGAGGGCGTCGGCTTCGTGAAGATCGTCGTCGACGCCGAGTACGGCGAGCTCATCGGTGGCCACATGGTCGGCCCGGACGTCTCCGAGCTGCTGCCTGAGCTCACGCTGGCGCAGCGCTTCGACCTCACCGCCGAGGAGATCGGACGCAACGTCCACACCCACCCGACGTTGTCGGAGGCCATCAAGGAGGCCGCCGAGGGCACCATGGGTCACATGATCAACCTGTAGATCTTCCCGGGTTCCGCCTGCTCTGCCCGCGCACATTGTCACCTCGTGACGTGTGCGCGGGCACAGGTGTTTCCGGGGTCGCCAGAACGCTCACGTAGTGCGCAGGACGATAGACTGACGTCATGAGCCGGATCGTTCCCTTCATTACATTCCAACCCGGGCGTGGCCAGCAGGCGTCCGAGGCAATGACCACGTACCTCGACATCTTCCGTGACGGCCGGGTCATCTCTGACAACCGGTATGGACCGGACGGCCCGGGTGAAGAAGGCACGGTCATCATGGCCGAGTTCGAGGTCGCCGGACAGCGGCTGCGGTGCAGTGACAGTTTCGTCCGGCATGAATGGGACATCACCCCGGCCGTGTCACTCATGGTGGAATGTGAGTCGACCGACGAACTGCAGCGGTTGTTCACGGAACTCAGTGCGGACGGCGACGTGTACATGCCGCTCGACGACTACGGGTTCGGACAGTTCGGGTGGGTCGGTGACCGGTTCGGCGTCACCTGGCAACTGAGCGTTGCAGAGGAATAGGGAGTCTCGCCCCGTCAGTAGTGGTCACACTGCTCAGAACCCCCACGTCATTCCCGGCAGTTCCGGCCACGACAGGGCAGTGTGGAGGCGGTCCACCGATCCTGGAGTGTGTTCCACCAGGTCCTCGGACGGGCCGAGCCGCCCGGCCTGTGCCAACACCGGGCGTCCGAGATACGCTGCGGACAACTGCGCGATCGACAGGGACACGTCCGGCGTGACCCCTGCAGTGGCAGGAGAGACCTCGGCGTGCCCGTCGGTGACGCGCAGCGTCCAGACACCGTCATTGGCTTCGATCAACGGATCCTTGATTTCCAGGGCAACGTCAACGTCAGAGCTGTAGCGTCGTGCCGTCAGGCAGGTGGGGAGATCGAGAATGCGGGCCCAGAGATCGTCGTGCAATGTGGGGCCGGCGGCGCGGGGGTCGGGGAGGAGGGATGTCAGGACCGAATCCACCGGGACACGCCGGGCTTCCACAGTGTCGATGAGGTCCTGGTTGAGCAACGTCTGCCACACCGTGTACTCCGCCGCCGCGCCCAGGGCATTCCAGTCGACGACCGGTGCGACGGACGGCCCCGCATCCTGCGGCCTACTGAACAGCGCATACGCCACCGGCTCGTCACCGCGTGTCACCCGGACGATGCGCAGTGGCTGCGCCGGGGCAGGCGGCGACGTCAGTGCCCGGTGCTGGAAGCCGGCCGCTTCCCGGACCGGAGTGCCCGGACGGGTCTGGGCACGCTGCACCCGGTGGATGAACGGAGCGTCCCGGTCTGCAGAGACATAGTCCACGTCGACACTGAAATCGGCGCTGTCCGTGACGCCCCGCGGCGCGGTCAGGTGCGTACCATGCGGGATGCGCAGCGTGACGATGTCACTGGCATGGCCGTAGCCGAAGCGTCCGTAGATCCCGTACTCCTGCGCCAGCAGGAGGCTCAGGGCGTCGCCACGGGCGACACTCATGTCGAGGTAACGGCCGATCATGCGTCGCAACAGCCCTTGACGACGGTACGTCGGCTGTACCGCCACCGACGTCAGCCCGTTGGCTGCGAGGCGGCCGCCGGGGACGGCGAGCTCCGGGAACGGGTAGAACGCCGCTTCCGCGGCGAGACGTTCACCGTCCTGCCTGTCGGCCAGTGCCACGCTGTGCTCCCACTCGAACGGCAGGGGCAACCCGGTGAGGTCCTCCACGGCGTAGGACGACGGCCACGTCCAGGCGGTGAGTGCCTCGTAGCGGCTACGCCAGGTGTGGTCCATCTGCACAAAATCAACCTGAGACATGCCCCCACGATACGTGCCGTGCATCACTTTCCACCGGAGTCTGTGTCCAGGTACGATTCTCGCCGTGACCAAGGAACCTATTTTCACCGTCGGCGTCATGGTCGACCGGGGGCTTCCGGAGAAGCGGGTACGTAAGGTCCTCGAGAAGCTCGGGGTGCATCCCGACGAGACCGATCTCAGCGACGATGACCTGGGCGCCCTCGGCTTGCCGAGAGTCGAGGTCCGTACCAGTACCCTTCCGATGGGTCTCGACGGAAGTGTGCGGCTGTCCGACAGCGCGGCCGGCATCATGGAGAATCACGGTTGGGACCGCATGATCTACGTGACCGACCTGCCGTTGACCACCAGACGTCCGGTCATCAGCCAGACGGTGAATCGCGGGCGGGTCACCATGCTCTGCCTGCCCGCGTTCGGATTCCTCCGGGCACAGGAGGGACTGCGCCAGGAGCTCAGCCGCCTGTTGCGCAGGAAACCGGCGGGTGCCGGTGTCCTCGAGGACGTGTCGGACTCGAGCGACATCGAGGGCGGCGACTCGGAAGCGGACACCACCCGGGTCATTGACGGATGGGGCCGGTCCCTCCGCCTGCTGCTCGGCATGGTGGCCGGGAACCGTCCGACCGAGCTCTACCGGGTGCTCACCGGCTGCTTGGCGATCGGGATCGCCACCGGTGCCTACGGCATCTTCTACGGCTCGATGTGGCAGATGTCGCACACGATCTCCTTCTTACGGATGTTCGTGATCAGTCTTGTCGCTGTCGGTGCCCTGACATTCTGGTTGATCTACCACAACGGTCTCTGGAACCGCTGGCCGAACCGCGAGTCCGACAGCGTAGCGAAGTGGCGTGCCCGGATGGACAACCGTGCAACGCTGGCTACCGTGCTGATAGCCGCCGCGATGATCTACACGACCGTTTTCGCGATACTGCTGGCGTTGTCCATCGTCATCGTCGACACGAACTACTTCCGGGCCCAGGTCAACGACGAGCCGTTCCCCTGGGGCTATGCGAAGCTGGCCTGGCTGACTGCGTCGTTGGGGACGATGGCCGGCGCGATCGGCTCGAGTTTCGACAATGACGAGGCAATCCGCGAGGCGACGTACAACCGCCGCGAGCATATTCGCCGCCAGATCACCGGCCTGTACGAGGACAAGCCTCCGACCCGCTTCCGAGACCGGAAGCGGCGGTAGGGGTCAGCGCTGTGCGCGGGGGATTCAGCCCGGTCCGTCATCGCACCCCATAAGAGGGTTTCGCTTTACCTGACCTGGCGTTTTGTGAGCATAGGCCGCTTATGAGGTGCGAAATGCCGCCACCGCCATGCAAAAACCGGCCGGTCAGCATCTCTGCTGACCGGCCGGTCTGGTCCTCAGTCAGGAACCGGCGGGGCGAACCCCGGGGGCGGTTCCTAGAACTGGGTCTCCTCGGTGGAGCCCTTCAGGGCGGTGGTGGAGGAGTTGGGGTCCACGGTGGTGGCGACGCGGTCGAAGTAACCGGCGCCGACCTCGCGCTGGTGCTTGACGGCGGTGAAGCCACGCTCCTCGGCGGCCTTGAACTCGCGGTTCTGCAGGTCGACGAAGGCGCTCATCTGGTTGCGGGCGTAGCCGTGGGCCAGATCGAACATGGAGTAGTTCAGGGTGTGGAAGCCGGCCAGGGTGATGAACTGGAACTTGAAGCCCATGGCGCCCAGCTCGTTCTGGAACTTGGCGATCTCGTCGTCGTCCAGGTGGGCGGACCACTTGAAGGACGGGGAGCAGTTGTAGGACAGCAGCTGGTCCGGGAACTCGGAACGGACGCCCTCGGCGAACTTCTTGGCGAGCTCGAGATCCGGGGTGCCGGTCTCCATCCAGATCATGTCGGCGTACGGAGCGTAGGACTTCGCACGGTCGATGCAGGGCTCGATGCCGTTCTTCACGTAGTAGTAACCCTCGGCGGAACGCTCGCCGGTGAGGAACTTGCCGTCGCGCTCGTCGACGTCGGAGGTCAGCAGGGTAGCGGCCTCGGCATCGGTACGGGCGATGACCACGGTCGGGGTGTTGGCGACGTCCGCGGCCAGACGTGCGGAGTTCAGGGTGCGGATGTGCTGCTGGGTGGGGATCAGCACCTTGCCACCGAGGTGGCCGCACTTCTTCTCCGAAGCGAGCTGGTCCTCCCAGTGGGAGCCGGCAACGCCGGCCTTGATCATGGCCTTCTGCAGCTCGTAGACGTTCAGGGCGCCACCGAAGCCGGCCTCACCGTCGGCGACGATCGGGACGAGCCAGTTGTCGACGGAGTCATCGCCCTCGACGCGGGAGATCTCGTCGGCACGCAGCAGTGCGTTGTTGATGCGCTGGACGACAGAGGGCACGGAGTTGGCCGGGTACAGCGACTGGTCGGGGTAGGTGTGACCGGAGAGGTTCGCGTCACCGGCGACCTGCCAGCCGGAGAGGTAGACGGCCTTGAGGCCGGCGCGGACCTGTTGGACGGCCTGGTTACCGGTGAGGGCACCAAGGGCGTTGATGTAGCCGTCGCCCTCCTCGTTCACGGCGTCCCAGAGGATCTCGGCGCCACGGCGTGCGAGGGTCTGCTCCTCCAGGACGGTGCCCTGGAGCTCGGCGACCTGCTCAGCGGTGTATTCGCGGGTAATGCCCTTCCAGCGGGGGTTCTCGTCCCAGTCCTTCTGGATTTCGGCTGCGGTACGGGGCTGTCCGACGTTCGACATGTGAGTACTCACTCCCTTTAAGTGGTGAGAGATTGACGGTAACGGCGCTGTACCCGGAATGACTGGCCGGAAACGGCCATCCTCCGAGTCTGCTGCCTTTGAGGATACCGATGGAAAAAGGCACGTCAAAGGCTTCGGGTGTTCCAGGTAACACCGGGGGTAGCGCCGAAACCGCTTCACCCCTGTTCTCTATATGCGGGACAAAACTTCTCACGATGTGGGCAAAATGGTCCACTTGCAGGGCATACGTGCGATCCTCGTCACGTAAGGTATACCTTCATAGCGATCACGGAGTCACCAGGTGGTCTCCGAAACTTCCCACTGGTGGGGGTGACGGCGATCTCGGTACCCTCGGTTGCTCGCCGCCGGTGACGTGGCTCACCTAGTCTGGTCACTACAGCGACGGTCGTCCCACCGGCGTCCGTCATGCGAGTCCCATTTACGAAGGAGCAGTCAATGACGTCACAGTCCCAGCAGACGGAACGGGTCACCGCCGGAGGCCTCAAGGTCGCCGCGACCCTCTACAACTTCGTGACCGACACGGTTCTGCCCCGGGTCGGTGTCGACGCGGACACGTTCTGGGCTGGTTTCGGTGAGATCGTCGCCAAGCACACGCCGCGGAACCGCGAGCTGCTCGCCGTCCGCGACGACCTGCAGGCCAAGCTCGACCAGTGGTACACCGAGCACCCGGGCACCCAGGACGCAGAGGAGTACACGGCGTTCCTCAAGGAGATCGGCTACCTCGTCGACGAGCCCGGTGACTTCGAGATCACCACCCAGAACGTCGACACGGAGATCTCCGAGACAGCCGGCCCCCAGCTGGTCGTCCCGATCCTGAACGCCCGCTTCGCCCTCAACGCCGCGAACGCCCGCTGGGGTTCCCTCTACGACGCCCTCTACGGCACGGACGTCATCTCCGAAGACAATGGTGCGGAGAAGGGCAAGGGCTACAACAAGGTCCGCGGCGACAAGGTCATCGCCTGGGGACGCGACTTCCTCGACCAGGCTGTGCCGCTGGAGTCCGGCTCGCACGCCGATGTCGAGAAGTACGACGTCTCCTCCGACCGCTTCGTCGCCGTCATCGACGGCAACGACGTCCATCTGCAGGAGCCCGAGGTCTACGCCGGATTCGCCGGCGACAAGGACGCCCCGACCGGCATCCTGCTGCGCCACAACGGCCTCTACCTCGAGATCCAGATCGACCCGTCCCACCCCGTCGGTGCCGACGACAAGGCCGGTGTCAAGGACATCCTCATGGAGTCCGCCGTCTCCACCATCATGGACTTCGAGGACTCCGTCGCCGCCGTCGACGCGACGGACAAGACCCTCGGCTACTCCAACTGGTTCGGTCTGAACACCGGCGAGCTCAGCGTCGAGGTCTCCAAGGGTGACAAGACCTTCACCCGCGAGCTCAACGACGACCGTACCTACACCGGACGCGACGGCCAGGAACGGCGCCTGCACGGCCGGTCCCTGCTGTTCGTCCGCAACGTCGGGCACCTGATGCAGAACCCCGCCATCCTCGACGCCGACGGTGAAGAGATCTTCGAGGGCATCATGGACGCGGTCATCACCACCGCCTGCGCCATCCCCGGCACCGACCTGGACAACCCGCGCCGCAACTCCCGCACCAGTTCGATCTACATCGTGAAGCCCAAGCAGCACGGCCCGGACGAGGTCGCCTTCACCGGCGAACTCTTCTCCGACGTCGAGGATCTCTTCGGCCTGCCGCGCAACACCCTCAAGGTCGGTGTCATGGACGAGGAGCGCCGCACCACCGCCAACCTCGACGCCTGCATCGCCGCGTCCTCCGAGCGCCTGGCGTTCATCAACACCGGCTTCCTGGACCGCACCGGTGACGAGATCCACACGTCCATGCTCGCGGGCCCCGTGGTGCGCAAGCCCGAACTGCAGACCGCTGCGTGGAAGATCGCCTACGAGGACAACAACGTCGACGCCGGCCTGGCCCACGGCCTGCCCGGCAAGGCGCAGATCGGCAAGGGCATGTGGGCCAAGACCGAGCTGATGGCCGACATGATCAAGGAGAAGATCGGCCAGCCGAAGGAAGGCGCGACAACCGCGTGGGTCCCGTCCCCGACCGGCGCCAGCCTGCATGCCACCCACTACCACCTCGTCGACGTCTTCTCCGTCCAGGAGAAGCTGCTCACCGACGGCCGTCGTGACACCCTCGGGGACATCCTGACCCTGCCGGTGCAGCCCGAGGCGGGATGGAGCGAGGAGCAGATCAAGGAAGAGATCGACAACGACTGCCAGTCGCTGCTGGGTTACGTGGTCCGCTGGGTCGAGCAGGGTGTGGGTTGCTCCAAGGTGCCCGACATCCACGACATCGACCTGATGGAGGACCGCGCCACGCTGCGCATCAACTCCCAGATCCTGGCGAACTGGCTCAAGCACGGCGTGGTCAGCGAAGACCAGGTCAACGACGCCCTGCAGCGTATGGCGAAGATCGTCGACGAGCAGAACGCCGGTGACCCGGAATACCGCAACATGTCCGATGACTTCGAGACGTCCGTCGCCTTCCAGGCTGCCAAGGACCTGGTGTTCAAGGGCACCGAGTCTCCGGCCGGCTACACCGAGCCGATCCTGCACGCGCGCCGCCGCGAGTTCAAGGAGAAGAACGGCATCGCGTAAGCGGTACCCGCATCACCCGGCAACCCCGGAGGTCGGTCCCACCGACCTCCGGGGTTGCTGCGTGCGGTGCCGGTCGCGCACAGCAGACGTCCGCCCGGCGCACTATCATTGGCCCCCTGACACGATCCCCACACCGAGGAGCCTGCGCCGGATGACCGACCAGCCTGATCAGCCCGACCAGCCCACCGCCCGCCCAGAGCTCAGCTCGTTCGACGCCGTCCTCTTTGACCTGGACGGGGTCATCACACCCACCGCGGACCTGCACCGCGCCGCATGGGCGGCGATGTTCACCGAGTTCCTGGACACACAGGGCTCAACCCCGTACACGGAACAGGACTACTACGAGCACCTCGACGGGCGCTCCCGCGAGGAGGGGGTCCAGAGCCTCCTGGCGTCCCGCGGAATCACGCTGCCCCACGGCGACACGGGCTCCGCCACCTCCGCCGACGACACTGTCCTCGGCCTCGGGCTCCGGAAGAACGACGACTTCCTGCGGGTCCTCGAGCAGGGGATTGACGCTTACCCGGGGTCGGTGGCCCTGTTGGATGATCTCGCCGACGGAGCCGACAGGGGTCATGTGCCACGCGTGGCGATCGTCAGCTCGTCGAAGAATGCACGCCAGGTCCTCACCGCCGCCGGGCTGATCGACCGCTTCGAGCTCATCGTCGACGGCACGGTCGCCGCGTCCGAGGGTCTCCCCGGAAAACCCGCGCCCGACACCTACGTCTTCGCCGCACGGTCGCTCGGTGTCGAGCCGGCGCGTGCCGTCGTCGTCGAGGACGCGACGTCCGGCGTCGCCTCAGGACGTGCCGGTGATTTCGGTCTCGTCGTGGGTGTCGACCGCGGTGCGGGACGTGAGACACTGCTCGACGCCGGGGCCGACATCGTGGTGTCCGACCTGGCCGAACTGACCATCAACGAAACCGGAGGCAACGCATGACGAGCGGAAACGACGCGACCGACGGCAGTGGCACGAACGGAAGTCGCCACACTGCGTTGGAGAACTTCCTCGACCAGCGCCGACGGGTGGCCTCCGTGGTCAACCGGCCGATCGACACCGCCGACATGGCCAACTCCACCGAGGTGGCCGGTGTCGCCGACACCGTGGGCGGTGCCGACGGTGAGGGACTGTTCCCCACGGGTTACCGGGCGGACCAGCACCACCACGATGTTGACCCCACCGAGGGACTGGACCGCGAGAACAACCCGGTGGACGAATGGGGCTGGTACGAGAAGCGGCCCGAGCGCACCTCGCTGGGACTCACCGAGAGCCACTTCGCGCTGAGCAACGGCTATCTCGGGGTGCGGGGGACGCCTCCGGAGGGACGTGACTCCGACGAACACGGCACCTTCATCAACGGTGTCCACGAGACGTGGCCGATCTCCCACGCGGAAGACGCCTACGGCCTGGCCCGGGAAGGTCAGGCGATCGTCCAGGTCCCCGACGCCAAGACCGTCCGCATCTACGTCGACGATGAGCCGCTGCGCCTGTCACAGAACGAGATAGAGGACTACTCACGCGGTATCGACTTCCGGGACGGCGTCCTGCGTCGCAGCTTCGTCTGGCGTACCCCGTCCGGCAAACGTGTGCGGATCACCAATGAACGCATGGTGAGCTTCAACGAACGCCACCTCATGGTCACCAGCACGGAGATCGAACTACTCGACGCCCCCGCGGCCGTGGTCGTCTCCTCACAGATCCTCAACCGGCAGGACGGTGAGGACGAGTACTCCACCGTCATCGACCACACCGGCACCACCGCGGACGGCCCGGTCGGGGTGGGCAGCGGTGCCGACCCCCGCAAGGCCGAACAGTTCAAGGACCGGGTGTTCATTCCCACCTACCAGGCGCAACCGGAGGATGAGAGGGTCACTCTCGGCTACCGGGTCAACCACTCGGGCATGACGGTCGCGGTCAGCATGGACCACGAGATGGAATTCACCGGGACCGACGAGGACGGTGACCACGCTGTCGACGGGGTGGAGGTCCACACCGAACTGCGGGAGGACGTTGCTCGGGTCGTCTACCACATGGCCGGTCGCACGGGCATGAAGCTGCGGCTCGAGAAGTTCATCTCCTACCACTCGTCCCGGCACGTCGCGGCCGATGAACTGGCGTTCCGCTGTGCACGGACGATCAACCGCGCCAAGGCCGTCGGCTTCCGCACGCTCCAACGGCACCAGGAGAACTGGCTGGCCGAGTTCTGGGACCGCTCGGACGTGCGCATCCCGGACCACCCTGAACTCCAGCAGGCCGTGCGGTGGAACATCTTCCAGCTCATCCAGGCGTCGGCCCGTGCCGAAACCCAGGGTGTCCCCGCGAAGGGGCTCACCGGGTCAGGCTACGGCGGCCACTACTTCTGGGACACGGAGATCTACGTGATGCCGTTCCTGACCTACACCAACCCCCAGTTCGCACGGAACGCGATGCGCTTCCGCTACAAGATGCTGCCCGCCGCCCGCGAGCGCGCGCTGGAACTCTCGCACGACGGGGTGCTGTTCCCGTGGCGGACCATCAACGGTCACGAATCCAGTGCCTACTACGCCGCCGGTACGGCGCAGTACCATATCGACGCCGATGTGAGCTATGCGCTGATGAAGTACATCTACGCCAGCGGCGACACGGACTTCCTGCTGGACGAGGGCATCCACATCCTCGTCGGGACCGCGCGGTTCTTCATGTCCCTCGGGTTCTTCAACTCCTCGGGCACCCGCTTCGAGATCCACTCGGTCACCGGCCCCGACGAGTACACCACCGTGGTGAACAACAACCTGTACACAAACGTCATGGCGCAGTACAACCTCCGGGTTGCCGCGGAGGTCGTCCGCCAGATGAGGTCTGACCGTCCCGGGGCCTACCGCGACATGATGCGCCGAACCAGTCTCAGTGAGGACGAGCTGGATCTGTGGGACCAGGCCGCCGACGCCATGTACATCCCCTTCAACGGGTCGACGAAGGTCAACCCGCAGGACGACCAGTTCATGCAGCGCCAGTTGTGGAGCCTGGACGACCCCGAGGTCGGCCCGAAGCGTCCGTTGCTGCTGCACTACCATCCGCTGACGATCTACCGGTACCAGATCCTCAAGCAGGCGGACGTGGTCCTCGCGCTGTTCCTGCAGGGATCGCAGTTCGACGCGGAGACCAAGAGGCGTGACTACAACTACTATGACCGGCTCACCACCGGCGACTCCTCGTTGTCCGCCGTGGTGCAGTCGATCATGGCCGCGGAGTTGGGGATGCACGACAAGGCGATGGACTTCTTCCACCGCGGCCTGTTCATCGATCTCAACAACCTGCACGGCAACACCGCCGACGGTGTGCACATCGCGTCCTGCGGTGGTGTGTGGAGTTGTCTGGTGTACGGCTTCGGTGGATTCCGGGACCACTTCGGTCAGTTCACCATCGACCCGCGTGTCCCGGAGGAATGGGGCGGCCTGGAGTACTCGGTCACGCTGCACGGCCGGATCGTCCGGGTGTCCGTCACCGACGGCGAGGTGACGCTGCGTACCGCCGACGATGACCCGGAGGTTGTCGGGCCGGTCACGGTGTGTGGGGAAGAGACGATGGTCGGGCCCGAGCCTGTCACCGTGTCCGGGGAGACGCTGCTCCGGGCGGAGTAGCGGGCCGGGCCCGCGTCCTACTCCGGGACCCCAGTCAGGACGTCAGTCGCCCGTCGCGCATGTCCACCACGCGGTCAGCCTGGTCGAGGAGACTGCGGTCATGGGTGACCAGGACGGTGGCCAGACCTCGCTCGGTGGTGAGTTCACGCAGCAGCTCCACGATGCGGCGGGAGAGGGCATGGTCCAGAGCCGATGTCGGTTCGTCGGCCAGTAGCAGCGCCGGATCCCCGGTCAGTGCCCGGGCGATGTTCACCCGCTGGCGTTGACCGCCGGACAGCTGGTGGATTCGCCGGTCTCCGTACCCGTCCAATCCGACGCGACTGAGCAGGTCGTCGGCGTGACGGCGTCGCGAGCGGGTGATCCGGGTGCCGCGGATGTGGTCGGTGACCAGCAGTTGTTCGCGGACAGTCAGCGGCCCGAGCAGGTTCGCCGACTGGAAGACCATGCCGGTGGAGCCGTTTACGTCCACGGAACCTGTGTCGGGGGTGGACAGTCCGGCGGCCACGGACAGCAGTGTCGATTTTCCGGAGCCGGATTCTCCGACGACGGCCGTCAGTCCGCCGGCACAGGCGGAGAACGCCACGTGGTCGAGGGCAGCGACGGTGTGTTCACCGTCCGGATAGGTCACGCAGACGTCGTCGAGTCTGAGGACGGTGCGGGTTGTCGTGGCGGTCATGCTGATGCTCCTAGTGCGAGGTGGGGGTCAACGGTGGCTACGCGGCGCATGGCGATCAGGGCACCGCACATCCCGAGCAGGAAGACGCCGACCGGCGGCAGCAGGAACGTCCCTGCGGATGCGGCGAAGGGGACGGCTCCGGCGGCCAGTGTGCTGAGCAGCCCCCCGACAGCTCCGCCGGCGGCAACGCCGACAGCGAGGATCACGCCGGCCTGGGCTGCGGCGTCGGTGACGACATAGCGGGTCGAGGCACCGAGGGCGCGCAGGACGGCGATGTCCCGGGTGCGCTGGATCGTCCACACGCTGAGGAACGCCACGACGACCAGTGCGGAGATCCCGTACAGCAGGCCCTGGATCGACAGGAGGGAGCCGCGTTCGGACTGGTAGGCGGGAAGTGCGGCGAAGGAGTCGTTGACGGTGGTGGCGACGGTTCCCGTGCTGTCTGCGGCGGCGTCCCACTGGTCCTCGTTGAGGTCGGCGGTGACCATGAGTACCGTCGGTGAGCTCGCACCGGTCATCACCTCCCACGTGTCCTGGTCGGCCCAGGCGACGGGCTGGTGGTTCATGTATTCGGTGTCGGCGGTTCCGCCGAGGTCTTCGGGTAACAGCAGTCCGTGGTCGGGGACGTCGCCGCCGGGTACCGGGGTGCCGGCGGGCAGCCCCATCAGGGTGACGGATTCAGTCGCCCCGTCGGCGTCGATCCGTGTAGTCGCGATGCCCAGTGGAATGACGTCGGCACCCGGTCCGACGGCGTCCTTCCAGGCCTGCTCGTCGCCAGCGGTGACGGACGAGGAGGTGAAGGACGGGTCCCCGTCGGCGGAGAAGACGTAGCGGTCCGGCCCCAGTGCTTTCAGGGCCGAGGTGTTCTGGTCGGCCAGCCCACCGGTCAGTCCGGTGAGCATGACCAGCAGCAGCGTGATCAGGGCGACGACTGAGGTGATCAGTGTGAAGCGCCCTTTGGCTGCGGCGATGTCTCTGAGGCCCAGGTACATGGGCGTCCTCCTGTGAAGGTCGGGTTGATGACGTGACGTCATCCTCGCCCGCCCCAGTGGGCCCGGGCATCGACCGGAGACCTGATCTCCGGATCAACCGATCGGTCGATGCCGGTGCCGGGACTGCGCACCTAGGCTCGGGGATGTGAATCCGCATACCTCCCTGCCCCGGGTCCTCGGCACGCTGCGAATCGCGCTGCACGTGGTGTTCGCCGCGTTGTCGGCGTTCGGTCTGCTGCGCGCCCTCCTTGAGGGGACGGGACGGGGTGCCGCTGCGGCGGTGGTGATCCTGCTGCTCGCCGGGGTGTATCTGGTGGGAACCGTCACGGAGAAGCGTGTAGTAGACGGTCAGGTCGCGCGTGACTCCGCACGTCTGCGCTCCTGGGCGCCGTGGTGGCTGCTGGTGCTGCTGATGCTCTGGGCGGCGGCGACGGCGTTGAGCCACCACGCGGTGTGGCTGCTGTTCCCACTGACGTTCCTTGTCCTGGCGGTGCTCGATCTTTTCCGGGGCCTGACGTTCGGCGCGGTGCATGCCGGTGTGCTGGTCCTGGCCTGGGCGGTGGGGGCGTTCGTTCCGCCGTTGACGGGCCAGGGTGGGGGAGTGGCTGCTGTTGTCGGCCCCGGAATCGGTGTTGTGTTCGCCGCTGGGGCGTACTGGACCTACCGGGCGCTCACCGCTGAGGCGGAGCGTCAGCGCGCGACCGCCGATGAATTGCGCCGTACACGCGACCGTCTCCTGGTCACCGAGAAGAACGCCGGGCGGCTTGAGGAGCGTGAGCGAATCTCCCGCGACATCCACGACACGCTCGCCCAGGGGTTCAATGCGGTGGTGCTGCTGTCACGGGCGGCATCGACGGCGCTGCGGCAGGAGCGGACGGACGACGCGTTGACCCAGCTCTCACTCATCGAGCGGACTGCCGGAGACAATCTCAATGAGACCCGCGAACTGATCCGTGACCTGTCAGCGGGGCTTCCGGACGGTCCGGTCGAGCCGGTGGAGGACGCGCTGCGTCGCATTGTCGGCGACGTCACCGCCACCCAGCGCGCCCTCGGCGACGGTCTGGTGGTGGAGCTGGCCGTGACGGACGAGCTACGTCAGACCGCCCTGCCCGCAGCGGTGCAGGACTCGGTCGTGCACGTGGTGAAGGAGTCGCTGACCAACGTGGTCAAGCACGCCGAGGCACAGGAGGTGTACGTCCTGCTGACCGTGGAGGACGATGTCTTGACGGTGGACGTGCACGACGACGGACGGGGCATCGACCTCGGCGAGGTCACGCAGCCGAGCGGCGACGGCTACGGGTTGACCGGGATGCGACTGCGGGTGGAGGAGGCCGGCGGCGACTTCGACGTCCTGACAGGTTCCGGGACATGCGTCACCGCGCGTTTCTGCCTGACCCGGGGAGCACGGCGATGACGGTGAAGGTGATGCTCATCGACGACCACCCGGTCGTCCGCGCCGGGCTGCGCGCGATCCTCGACGGCTTCGACGATGTGTGCGTGGTCGCGGAGGGTGCGGACGGGGCGGACGCCACGCGCGCGCAGGAGGTCGGGGCGGACGTCCTGGTGATGGACATCCAGATGCCGGGCACGGACGGGATCGCAGCCACGCGGACCAACACTTCCACCGGCGGGCCGCCGGTTCTCATGCTGACCACCTACGACACCGGCAACCACATCATGGATGCTCTCGAAGCGGGAGCGACCGGTTACCTCCTGAAGGACGCTCCGGAGGACACGTTGCACCGGGCGGTGCTGGACACCGCCGCGGGTCGGCGGACGTTGTCGTCGGACATCGCCGCGCGCCTCGCCGAGCAGATCGGTCGAGCCGGCAGGACCGGCAGGGAAGCGCTGTCCTCCCGGGAAACCGAGATCCTTGAGGCGCTCGCCACCGGAGCCAGTAACCGTGAACTGGCACGGCGCTTCGTGATCTCACTGGCTACCGTGAAGACTCATCTGATACATATTTATCAGAAGTTGGGGGTGGAGAATCGCACGGCTGCGGTGGCGGAAGCCCGGTCGCGCAGGCTGATCGAGGGGTGACCCGGTGGTCAGCTGTGATCTTATTCACGACAGTCGGGGTCGGTTGGTGCTTGCCACTATGAGGGTCGTACAGTGTCTATGACACTGGAGGTGCCATGACTGTTAAATACGACGATCCCGCTGCAATCGAGCACGGGAAAATTTCCATCAAACCGTTGAGGGAGAAGCCGGGCTTCCCCTCCTGGGCGATGAAGCTGACGATGGCCGTGACGGGCATCATCTTCGCCCTCTACGTCCTCGTCCACATGGTCGGAAACCTGAAGGTTTACACAGGTGCCGACCACTTCAACGAGTATGCAGGTTTCCTGCGCGAAATCGGCGAGCCGCTCATCCCGCACGAAGGCTTCCTGTGGATCGCCCGGGTGGTCCTGCTGGCCTCGCTGATCCTGCACGTGTGGTGCGCTTTCGCGCTGAAGAAGCGGTCCCGGGAGTCCCGCGGCCGGTTCCGCCGCACAGCCAAGGTGAAGGGGTGGAACACCTTCACCGCCGGCTCCATGCTGGAGACCGGCATCATCCTGCTGCTGTTCATCATCTTCCACATCCTGGACCTGACCATCGGCGCAGAACCGGCGGCAGCGACCGCGTTCGAGCACGGCGAGGTGTACGCCAACCTGGTGGCCTCCTTCGAGCGCCCGGGTGTGGCGATCTTCTACATCCTGTGCATGGTCGTCCTCTTCCTGCACCTGAGCCACGGAATCTGGACCGCATCCTCTGACCTGGGTATCACCGGCCACCGGACCCGTCAGGTCATGCTGTGGATCGCCTACCTGCTGCCCGCGGTCGTCATGATCGGCAACATCTCCATCCCGCTGATGGTGATGTTCGGCGTGGTGGATTAGTCCCGGACGTCAGCGAACAAAAGGGACCTAGGAAGAGAGAAGAGACTATGGGAATCAGTAAGCCCCACCCGCACAACCAGACCCCGGACTTCGACTACGACGAGGCACTGCAGGCCTTCGCCGCCCCGAAGTCCAAGGTGGACGGCGTGTCTGTCGGTAACGTCATCGGCGACAACGCCCCACACGAGGTCGGCCAGCAGCAGCAGTGGCAGTTCGACAAGGAGCACTTCAAGCTCGTGTCGCCGCTGAACCGCGCGAAGTTCCGCATCCTGATCGTCGGTACCGGCCTGGCCGGTGGCGCGGCAGCTGCGGCACTCGGCGAGCTCGGCTACGACGTCAAGGTCTTCACGTACCATGACAGCCCCCGTCGCGCGCACTCCATCGCCGCGCAGGGCGGTGTGAACTCGTCGCGGTCGAAGAAGCTGGACAACGACTCCACCTACAACCACACCAAGGACACCGTCAAGGGCGGCGACTACCGGTGCCGCGAGAACGACTGCTGGCGTCTGGCCATGGAGTCCGGCAAGGTCATCGACCACATGAACGCCATCGGTGCCCCGTTCTCCCGCGAGTACGGCGGAACCCTGGCCACCCGCTCCTTCGGCGGCGTGCAGGTCTCCCGCACCTACTACACCCGCGGACAGACCGGTCAGCAGCTGCAGCTGGCCACGACCTCGGCCCTGTACCGTCAGATCGGTGCCGGCAACGTGGAGATCTTCACCCACTCCGACGTGCAGGACATCATCGTCGAGGACGGTGTGTGCAAGGGCATCGTCACCCGCAACATCATCACCGGTGAGCTGTCGACCCACACGGGTCACGCGACGGTGCTGGCCACCGGCGGGTACGGCAACGTGTACCACATGTCCACGCTGGCCAAGAACTCCAACGCCAGCGCGATCATGCGTGCCTACGAGCAGGGTGCCTACATGGCGTCCCCGTCCTTCGTGCAGTTCCACCCGACCGGTCTGCCGGTCAACTCGGACTGGCAGTCCAAGACCATCCTGATGTCCGAGTCGCTGCGTAACGACGGCCGCATCTGGACGCCCACCACCAAGGGCGACGAGCGCCACCCCAACGACATCCCCGAGGACGAGCGCGACTACTTCCTCGAGCGTCGTTACCCCGCGTTCGGCAACCTGGTTCCGCGTGACATCGCCTCCCGTGCGAATGCGCAGCAGATCAACGCCGGCTACGGCGTCGGTCCGAAGAAGAACTCGGTGTACCTGGACCTCACCCACGCCATCGCGAAGCTGGGGGAGGACACCATCCGTGAGCGTTACTCCAACCTCATCCAGATGTACGAGGAGGCCATCGGTGACGACGCGTACAAGGAGCCGATGCGCATCGCCCCGACCTGCCACTACACCATGGGCGGGCTGTGGACGGACTTCCACGAGATGACGTCGATCCCCGGGCTCTTCTGCTCGGGTGAGTCGTCCTGGATGTACCACGGTGCGAACCGTCTGGGCGCGAACTCGCTGCTCTCGTCGTCCGTGGAAGGCTGGTTCACCCTGCCTTTCACCGTCCCGAACTACCTGGCACCGCTGCTGGGACAGGACGCCCCGGACACCGACTCGGAGGCCGCGCAGGCCGCACTGAAGCGGACCGAGGAGCGTATCGACAAGATCCTCAGTATCCGTGGGCCCAACCCGCACGGCGCGGAGTACTACCACCGTCAGCTCGGTGAGATCCTCTACCGCTGCTGCGGCGTGGCCCGCACCGTCGAGGGGATGCAGTCCGGCATCGACGAGATCCGGAAGGTCCGTGCGGACTTCTGGGAGAACGTCTTCGTGCCCGGCGGCAAGGACGAGATGAACCAGCAGCTCGAGAACGCCATCCGCGTTGCCGACTACCTGGATCTCGGTGAGCTCATGTGCGTCGACGCGCTCGACCGCGACGAGTCCTGTGGCGCGCACTACCGCGAGGATCACCTCGACGAGGACGGCGAAGCCGAGCGTAACGACGACGAGTGGTGCTTCGTCTCCGCCTGGGAGCCGGGCGAGAAGCCGGAGACCTTCGTCCGTCACTCGGAGCCGCTGTACTTTGACCGCATCCCGCTGATGACAAGGAACTACAAGTAATGAAACTGCATCTTGAGATCTGGCGTCAGGCGGACCACACCTCGGAGGGCCACTTCGAGTCGGTGGACGTCCCCGATGCCGAACAGGAAATGTCCATTCTGGAACTCCTCGACCACGTCAACTCGACGTACGTCGAAGACGGCAAGGAGCCCTTCGCCTTCGCCTCGGACTGCCGCGAAGGCATCTGCGGCACCTGTGGCCTGACGGTCAACGGCCGCCCGCACGGTCCGGACAAGAACAAGCCGGCCTGCCAGCAGCGTCTGTACAGCTTCAACGACGGTGACAGCATCAAGCTCGAGCCGCTGCGCTCTGCGGCGTACCCGGTGATCAAGGACATGGTCGTCGACCGGTCCGCACTGGACCGCGTCATGGAGAAGGGCGGCTTCGTGTCCATGGCCGCCGGTACCGCCCCGGACGCCGACAGCCTGCTGGTCAACCACGAGGACGCCGAGCTGGCCCTCGACCACGCCGCCTGCATCGGTTGCGGTGCCTGCGTGGCCGCCTGCCCGAACGGTGCATCCCACCTGTTCACCGGCGCGAAGCTGGTGCACATGACCCTGTCTCCGCTGGGCCGTCAGGAGCGTGGACGTCGGGCGAAGAACATGGTCGACGAGGCTGAGGGGACCTTCGGGCCCTGCTCGCTCTACGGTGAGTGCGCCGACGTGTGCCCGGCGGGTATTCCGCTGACCGCTGTCGCCGCGATCACCAAGGAGCGTGCCCGCGCCGCGATCCGCGGGAAGGCGGATTAGCCAGCCACCCTGATTCACCGGTGCACGAGTAGGCCCCCGCCTACACCCGTGCGCTAGAATCATGGTGTCGCCCGGGTCCGACGTCCCCGGGGAGTACCGAAGGATGAGAGAAGAACCGATGATGTTTCCGCATTCAGATACCAAAGGTGAGCACTCCGCGTCGCCGGAGTACCTCGAGGGCTATGTCCCGTCCAGCTGGGACGCGCCGCATTCGTCACTGCAGCGCGGCGTGACCTGGCTGTCCATGGGGCTGCTGGTCGTCGCCGTGTTCATCATGGGCATCGGAATCTTCGGATTCGCCGCCTACAGCGTCGACGCCCAGGAGCACGGTGTCACCATCGGCATCGTCGGCTGGGCCGCCGGCATTGTCCTCCTTCTCGCCTCCTTCCTCGGTATTCATATCGGTCGCCGCGGCACCCGTGAGTACCGTAAGCAGACCGGTCGGGTCTACTGACCGACCCCGCGCCTCCAGCGCTCCCCAGCCCCCTGGTTCCCGTCCACATCCCCGGGCGGACAGGGGGCTGAAGCATGTCCGCGTGGCATCTCCCTCACAGGTGGAATAATGGGCCGGGTGACGTCTCCCCTCCACAACATCCACAACATCGACAACATCGACGACAGCCCTACCGACAACCGACTCGCGGTCCCCGGACCATCCCCGGAATCCGAGGCGGAACGTCGCCGTGACCTGCGCCGCCACAAGGCGTTCGCCACCAGCCTGCTGGTGATCGCCACGGCGATCTACCTGGTCTGCCGGTGGTTGGAGGCCACCGGCAGAGACGGCGGTTGGACGGGGTATGTCCGGGCCGCCAGCGAAGCCGGTATGGTCGGAGCACTGGCGGACTGGTTCGCCGTCACCGCACTGTTCCGACACCCGCTGCGTATCCCGATCCCCCACACCGCGATCATCAAACGCAAGAAGGACCAGGTCGGCCACGCTCTCAGCTCCTTCGTCGGCGAGAACTTCCTCAATGCCGCGTTGATCACCGACAAGCTCCGTCAGGCCAGAATTCCGGAGCGTGCCGCCGACTGGGTGCTGGACCAGGGAGGAGCGGAACGTACCGGCGTTGAGGCATCCCGGTTGATCGACCTCGTGGTCAACGGGGTGGATCCGAGGGAGGCAGAACAACTGCTGCGGACACTGGTGATCGACAAAGTCTCCGAGCCGACCTGGGGGCCTCCCCTGGGGCGAGGTCTGGAGCAGCTGATCAGTGAGGGACGCACCGAACCCGTGGTCGACGCCGTGGTCGTCTGGTTGGACGACAAAGCCCGGGACAGTGAGGAGCTCATCGTCCGGCTCCTGGACGAACGCACACCCACCTGGGCACCCCGGTTCGTCCGTGACCTGGTCGGTGACAGGGTCTACCGGGAGGTCGTGCAGTTCACCGGTGACGTGCGCGGCAACCCGGAGCACGAGGCCAGGCACGCCATCCGCCGGTTCATCAGCCAACTCGCCCAGGACCTGCAGCACGACCCGGCGATGATCACCCGGGTGGAGAACCTCAAGGGCGACATCATGAATTCTCCGACGGTGCAGGCGCTGCCGGGCACGTTGTGGGAGTCGGTACGGTCCACGCTGACGACGATGGCACGGGACGAGAACTCCGTGCTACGGACGAAGATCGTCACCTGGGTCTCGGATTTCGCCACCCGTGTCCGTACGGAGGAAGAGCTCCGGGCCTCGTTGGAGAAGCGCATCGTGGGGGCTGCGTCCTACCTGGCTGAGAACTACGCGGGCGAGGTCACCGGGATCATCGGTGAGACCGTGGAGCGTTGGGACGCCGACGAGGCCAGCGACCGGATCGAGTTGATGGTCGGCAAGGACCTCCAGTTCATCCGGGTCAACGGCACCGTGGTGGGGTCGCTGGCTGGCCTGGCGATCTACACCGTGTCGGAGCTGATGTTCACAGTCCTGTGAGGTCCGATAGACTTGGGAGCCATGATCGACTTTGTGAACCTGGCTTTCAGAGGCCTGAACTACCTGCAGCTCGGCTTCTTGGCCCTCGTGGTCATCGCGGCGGTGTGGGGCGCGATCCAGGTAGCGATGACCAGGGACGACGCCTTCACGGTCATCGACCGGTCGAAGCAGAACTGGCTGCTGCTGCTCGGCGGCTCCGCTCTCGGCGTCGTGGTGCTCGGACCGCTGATCTCCATGGTCTGGATCGTCGGTGCCGTGATCGTGGGTATCTACTGGCAGGATATCCGTCCGTCCATCCGTGACGTGCTCGGCAACGCCCAGTGACCTCGGTGAGTCCTGTCCGCGGGCCGTGGCTCGAAGCGACCCTGCTCGCCCCCACCTGCACCCGCGCCGATGCATCTGCCCTGCTTGAACGGGCGACGGCTCTCGGCTGCACGTCGGTGTGTCTCCCGCCCACGATGTTCCCCCTGCGTCATGCGCCGGAAGGGCTGCGTCTGGTGTCTGTCGCCGGCTATCCGACGGGCAAGCATCATCCACTGATCAAGGCCAGCGAAGCACATATGGCTGTCGTCAACGGGGCCTACGAGGCCCACGCCGTCCTCGACCCCGCCAACGTCGTCGCCGCCGACCGCAACGCCATGATCAGTGAGATCGTCACCCTGCGCGAAGCTGTTCCCTATCCGGCGCAGTTGCGGGTCGCCGTCGGCGAGACGCCGGTGGACGACGGACACCTGGAGACATTCTGCTGTGCCGCGGTGACGGCGGGCGCGGACGTCGTCGTGGTGGACGGCGTAGAACAGGTCCCCGTTGCGGTCGCAGCGGTGACGGGTTCGGCTCTGTCGGTGGTGTGCACCCTCCATGGCACCGCACCGTCCGCAGTCAACCTGCACGCAGTTCATGAGGCGGGGGCCGTGGGAGTCAGCATGCCCGCGGAACTGCTTCAGGGGTAGTTCGCCTCCACCTGGTCCGCGAAGTTCGCGGCCACGGGTTTGCGGCGTAGTTTGAGCGACGGAGTCAGCTCCGCGTTCTCGACAGTGAGGTCACGGGGGAGGATCTGGAACCGTTTGACCTGTTCCCACCGGTTCAGCGAAGAATTCAGCTCATCGATGTAGCCCTGTACCAGTGTCCTCGTCCGGGGATCTGCGGCGACGCGGGCGTAGTCGCCGTCAACGCCGGTACGCCCGGCCCACGCCAGCAACGCATCCTCGTCCAGTGCCACCAGCGCGCTCACGTAGGGACGTCCTTCGCCGATGACAACCAGGTTCGAGGCGACCGGACACAACCCCTTGAATTCCGCCTCTATGAGCGCCGGTGCCACGTACTTGCCGTTGGAGGTCTTGAACAGTTCCTTCTTGCGGTCGGTGATCCGCACGAATCCGTCCTCGTCCATGTCCCCGATGTCCCCGGTGTGCATCCAGCCGTCCTCGGACAGTGCCTCGGCGGTTGCCTCCGGATTGTTGTGGTACCCGTCCATCACCCCGGCGCAGCGGAAGAGGATCTCGCCGTCCTCGGCGATACGTAGTTCCACGCCGTCCAGGGGACGTCCGATCCTGCCGGTACGGTAGGCGTTCGGCATGCCCAGGCAGGATCCGCCGCCGGACTCGGTCATCCCGTAGGCCTCCAGGATGATCATTCCGGCGGCCCCGAACCACCGTGAGATGTCGGTGTTGAGGGCGGCAGACCCGGAGATGAAGTAGCGGATCCGCCCTCCGAAACGTTCCCGGACCGTGGAGAAGACCAGCCGGTCGGCGAGACGGGCCTGGATGCGGTCCCACCGGGTCGCCGTGGTGCTGCCGTCACCGTGGTCGGCGTCGAAGACCTTCACTCCCACGCGGCTGGCCCATCGGAACATTCTCTCCCGGATGCGCAGGGGACCGGGGTCATCGGCCATCATGGTGACGATGCCGTTGTAGGCTTTCTCGAATATCCGCGGCGCGGACCCCATGAAGGTGGGCCGGACGACAGGGAGGTTGGACACGATGCGGTCGACGCGGCCGTCAATGGCGGTCTCGAAGCCGAGGTGGACCGGCATCATCAGCAGCAGTTTCCCCATCACGTGCGACAGGGGGAGCCACAGAAACTGCTTGTCGTCGATGGTCAGCGTGTCCTCTGGGGACGTCCGGCGCATCGTGCCCTCCATGGCCAGGACCTCGAAAACCAGGACACGGTGGGGGAGAAGTACTCCTTTGGGGCGTCCGGTGGTTCCGGAGGTGTAGATCAGGGTGGCGAGGTCGTCGAGGTCGGTGTTGTCGATGCGCGCGTCGATCTCGCCGGGATGTGAGCCGAGTCGTTCCCTGCCACGACGTCGCAGGTCATCCATGCTGATCACCCACCCGGGGTCAGCGTCGTCGGGGACTGCATCGTCGAGGACGACCACTGTGTGGATTTTCGGCAGTTCCGGGCGGAGACCGGTGATCTTGGCCAGTTGGTCGGCGTCCTCGACGAAGACGACGGTGCTGTCTGAGTCATCGAGGATGAAGCGGACGTCTTCGGCGAGCGTGGTGGGGAAGACGGTCACAGTGGCGGCGGCGGCGAAGACGATGCCGTAGTCAGCCAGAGCCCACTCGTAGCGGGTGGTGCTGGCGATGGCGACGCGCTGCTCGGCCCGGACACCCAGGGAGATCAGGCCGGCACCGACCTCGGCGGCCTGGGTGCCGACCTCGCCCCATGTCAACGTGGTCCAGGTTTCGTCTGTGCCGTCTGTGACGGGGTAACTGTAGGCGCGGCGGTCCGGGGTCTCGGCGATGCGTTTGCGCAGCATGTGTCCGGTGGAGCGGACCGGGGGATCGAAGGTGGTGACGTCAGCGGTGGTCATGGTGTTCTCCTTGGGCGGTGGGGTACAGCGAGGCGATGTCGGAGGCGAAGTGGTCGGCCACGGGGCGCCGCCGGAGTTTCAGCGACGGGGTGAGCTCCTGCTCGTCGACGGAAAGTTCCCGGTCGAGGATGCGGAAGGTCTTGACCTGCTCCCACGGGTTGAGGGTGCTGTTGAGCTCGTCGACGAAGCTCTGGACCATGGTGTGTGTCCGGGGGTCGGCGGTGATTTCCCCGTAGTCACCGGGTAGGTTCTCCCGACGCGCCCAGGCGGTCACGGCAGCTTCGTCCAGTGCGATCAGCGCACCGACGTACGGGCGACACTCACCGATGACCACGATCTGTGACGCCACCGGACAGAGGCCTTTGAA
The DNA here is from genome assembly GCF_007673095.1 of Corynebacterium glyciniphilum AJ 3170. GTDB lineage: Bacteria > Actinomycetota > Actinomycetes > Mycobacteriales > Mycobacteriaceae > Corynebacterium. The sequence goes on along the minus strand of NZ_VDYZ01000002.1, from coordinate 167,077 downwards.
CCGGGCCTCCATCAGCGCCGGTGCCACGTACTTGCCGTTGGAGGTCTTGAACAGTTCCTTCTTGCGGTCGGTGATGCGCAGGCGTCCCTGCTCGTCGAGTTCGCCGATGTCCCCGGTGTGCAGCCAGCCGTCCTCGGTGAGTGCCTGCGCGGTCTCCTCCGGGTTGTCGTGGTATCCGGCCATGACCCCGGGGCCGTGGACGAGGACCTCACCGTCGTCGGCGATGCGGACCTTGAAGCCGTGGAGCGGTTCGCCGACGGTACCGGCCCGGTAGGTCGACGGTAGACCCAGTGTCGCGACGTTGCTTTCGGTCATGCCGTACCCCTCCAGGACGGGGAGCCCGGCGGCGCCGAACCAGCGGGCGACGTCGGTGTTGAGGGCGGCGGATCCGGAGATGAAGTAGCGGATCCGTCCCCCGAAACGCTGACGCACGGTCGAGAACACCAGCCGGTCGGCGAGGCGCGCCTGGATACGGTCCCACCGGGTGGCGGTACCGTGACCGTGTTCGGCGTCGAAGACCCGGACCCCGACCCGGCTGGCCCAGTGGAACAGCCTCTCCCTGATACGCCAGGGGCCGGGCTCCTCGGCCATCATCGTGGCGATGCCGGTGTAGGCCTTCTCGAAGATGCGTGGCACCGACGCCATGAAGGTCGGACGTGATCTCCCGATGTTGTCGACGATCCTGTCGATCCGGCCGTCGATGGTGGTCTCGAATCCGATGTGGAGGGGCAGCAGGACCATCAGCTTCCCCATGACATGTGCCAGCGGCAGCCAGAGGAACTGCTTGTCGTCGATGTCCAGCAGCACGGCCTCGCCGGTATCGCCGGTATCGCCGGGCGCAGGCTCGGAACGGACGGTCTCGGCGATGGCGTGGACCTGGGAGACCCACACCCGGTGTGGGAGCAGTACTCCTTTGGGGCGCCCGGTGGTCCCGGAGGTGTAGATCAGGGTGGCGAGATCGTCGGGCCCGGTACCGTCGGTGCGTGCGGCGACGGCACCGGGGTGCCTGTCGAGGTAGTCGCGCCCGCTCTGCCTCAGCTCGTCGAGGGTGACGACCCAGCCGTCGGGACGATCGGGCAGGTCATTGTCGAAGACGACGACGGTGTGCACGTCCGGGAGCTGGTCACGCAGGACGGCCAGTTTAGCCAGTTGTTCGGCGTCCTCGGCGAAGACGACCCGGGCGCCGGAGTCCCCGATGATGTGGCGGACGTCCGCTGTGACGGTGGTGGGGTAGACGGCGACGGTCGCCGCGCCGGCACTCATCGTGGCGTAGGTTGCGGTGACCCATTCGTAACGGGTGGAACTCGCGATAGCGACACGCTGGCCCGGGGCGACTCCCAGGGAGATGAGCCCGGCTGCGACCTCGTCGGTGTCGGAACCGACCTGTGACCAGGTGGCGACCGCCCAGTCCCTGCCGCTCGAGGTGGTGTCGGGATAGGTGAATGCCCGCCGGTGCGGAGTCGATTCGACCCGTCGGCGCAGCATGTGGCCGACAGTCCGGACGGTGATGTCGGTGGCGTCGCTGGTATCGCTGGTATCGGGGGTGAAGCTGGTCATGGATGGTCCTCCGGGGAACCTCTCAGTTGACGCTATTGTCTCGGAAGCTAAGCATGTGGAGAGAGACGTGTCCCGTGGTATGTGGTGACAGGGAGGTCGGGGAGGTGGTCAGTCGTTGCGCTTGATGTCGGCCAGAATGGCCGACCATGTTTCCAGCGCGTGGCGCTGGTGTTCGCGGGTGTCCACGAGGACCGAGCCGAGCCCGAGCCCGCGGGCGACGTCCAGGGTCAGGCCCAGGAGCCGACGGGTGTGCTGGTCGGACAGGTCGGCGTTCAGCGCCAGGGCCGTGAGCTGGTAGACCTCACGCCCGTACCTGGCCTCGGCGGGAACGATCATCTCGCGGAGGCTGGCGTCCGTGCTTGCGGCGGCCCAGATGTGGAGGGCCGCGTGGAACGGGCGGTTGCTGAAGAAGCCGAAGACGAGTTCGAGGACCTCATCCACCGGGGCGCCGTTGGTGCCGGTGGACAGGTTGGCCACACTCGTCCGGAGTTTCTGGGTGCGTTCCGAGAAGAACTCCTCGAGGGCTGCCTCGACCAGCGAATCCCGGGTGGGGAAGTGGTGCTGGGCAGCTCCCCGGGAGACTCCGGCGCGGGCGGCGACGGCGCTGACGGTTGTTGCCGGGAAGCCCTGGTCGGACAGCGTCGCCAGAGCAGCCTCCAGCAGGCGACGTCTGGTCACCTTGCTGCGCTCCTGCTGGGCTACTCTGCTCGACATGTGTCCTCCGGGCTCCTCGGTCGATCGTCAGTCACTGTAACACCTGGTGTCCTGGTGTGATGGCGCGGTCGGTGTCACGCAGCCCAGTTCGGCGGACGCTTCTGGAGGAAGGCGGTGATGCCCTCCAGCGCCTCCGGAGTGGCGAACAGTTCAGCGGACTTCGCGGCCAGGGCGTCGGCCCCGGTGTCGAAACCGGCGATGACGGCCTGGTTGAGGATCATCTTGGTTTCGCGCAGTCCCTGGGGTGAACAGCGCAGCAGGTTGTCTGCGGTGTCGCGTGCCTGTCGGTGGGGATCCTCGACGACAGCGGTGACCAGTCCGTGGCGCTCTGCGGTCTCGGCGTCGAAACGTTCACCGGTGAGAAGGAAACGGGATGCGGCACGGGAGGTGAGCCGGGGCAGGACGGTGAGGGCGATCATCGCCGGAGCCACACCGATCCTGGTCTCCGTCGTCGCAAAGGACGAGTCCGGGGACGCGAACACCATGTCACAGGCGGCGGCCAGGCCCATTCCTCCGGCCCGCACATTGCCGTCGACGACGGCGGTGACTGGTTTCGGCAACTCGACGATGGTACGTAGCACAGTGATGAAACTGGCGGTGACCTGCTCGGGTGGGGTGTCGCCCACGGCCGCGAGGTCGGCTCCGGAACAGAAGGTCGATCCGGTGTGGTCCAGGATCACGCTGCGGACGGCCTCATCCTGCGCGGCAGCCTCCAGGGCGTCGGTGAGGTCCCGGATCAGTGTCGGTGACAGGGCGTTCCGGCGGTCCGGGGCGTCGATGGTGATCCGCGCCGTGCTGTTCTCGGTGGCGGTGGTGATGGCCATGTTCTACTCCTGGTGGGGTGGGCCGGTCAGTAGCTCTTGGGCAGGCCCATGACGGTCTGGGCGACGTAGTTCAGCAGCATCTCGCGGCTGACCGGGGCGATGCGGGGCAGTCGTGATGCGGCGTACATGCGTGCCAGTCCGTATTCGGCGGTGAGCCCGTTGCCGCCGAGAGTCTGGACGGCCTGGTCGATCGACCGGGCGGAGACTTCGCCGGCGGCGTACTTGGCCATGTTCGCCGCGGTCGCGGCACCGTCGAGGTCCCCCTGGTCGAAGCGTGCTGCGGCATTGCGGCACATCAGGCGGGCCTGCTCGAGTTCGATCCGGCACTGCGCCAGGGGGTGGGACAGTCCCTGGTGGGCGCCGATGGGGGTCTTCCAGACGACCCGCTCGTTGGCGTACTTCACGGCGGTGTCGAGAGCGTAGCGGGCCATGCCGGTCGCCATCGCGGTGGCGATGATGCGCTCGGGGTTGAGGCCGACGAAGAGCTGGAAGATACCGGCGTCCATGTCACCGACGAGGTCCTCGTCCTTGAGGCGGACATCGTCCAGGAACAGCGTGTACTGGGATTCCGGCAGCATGACCTCGGTGGGGATGAGGGACTTCGAGAATCCTTCGGAGTCGGTGGGCACCATGAACAGCGCCGGCTTCAGCTTGCCGGTGCGCTCGTCGTGGGCGCGGGCGACGATGAGGACGGCGTCGGCCTGGTCGACGCCGGAGATGAAGGTCTTCTGGCCGTTGAGGACCCACTCGTCACCGTCCTTCTTCGCCGTGGTGGTGATGTTGTGGCTGTTGGTGCCGGCGTCGGCCTCGGTGATGCCGAAAGCGCTGATGAATTCACCGGAGGCGATACCGGGCAGCCAGCGCTGTTTCTGGTCGGGGGTGCCGAAGGCGGCGATGATGGAACCGCAGATCGCCGGGGACACGACGAGCATCAGAAGGCCGCATCCCTGGGAGGACAGTTCCTCCTGGACGATGGAGAGCTCGAGGAGCCCCGCACCGCCGCCGCCGTACTCCTCGGGAAGGTTCACCCCGACGAAGCCGAGTTCGCCGGCTTCCTTCCACAGTTCGGTGGGGTACTCGTCGGCGTCGGCCTTCTCGACCATGTACTTGTAGCCGTACTTTTCGGCGAGTGCACGGACGGTCTTGCGTAGTTCCTCCTGCTCCGGGGTGTCGTTGAGCGGCATGCTGACCTGGGGCTGTGACATGGTTTTTCTCCTTGGTGGTTGAGCGGGTTAGTTGTCGGTCTGGTTGTCGGTGTCTGATGCGTCGGGGGAATCGATGACCGCCAGCAGGGTGCCGGTCTCGATGTGGTCCCCGGTGGCGGCGGCGAGTGAACTGACCGTGCCGTCAGTGGTGGCCGAGATGGTGTGCTCCATCTTCATCGCCTCAATGGTCATGAGCTTCTGACCGGTGGTGACCTCGTCGCCGACGGTGACGGAGACACTGGTTACCGTCCCGGGCATGGGGGCGACCAGGGCTCCCTCGGCGACGATGTCGGAGGGGTCGTCGTACCGGGGGCGTTCGGTGAGCATGACCGGGCCGAGAGCGGAGTCGACCCCGACACCGCCACCGGGGTAGCGGTGGACGGTCAGGGTACGTCGGATGCCGTCCACCTCGAGGATCACGGTGGCCGGTGTACCGGTGTCGCGGTTGACACCGTCAGGTGGTGTGACGGCCACCAGCCGGACGTTCCGGTCGCTGCCGAGGGTGACGGACTCGCCGCCGGAGGATCGCGAGGAGCGGACGACGTCCACGTCGACACCGTTCTCCGCGTCCCCGGAACCCTGCCCGACGGTGTACCGGTGGGTGGTGCGGGCGTCGCCGAAGAGCCGGAAGCCGGCACGGACATGCCGGGTCGGCCGGGTCGAGGTCGCGTCGGCCTCGGCGACGACGGCCGCGGCGAAGGCGGACACCGACACCGTGTCATCGTCGGCCAGCGGGACCGTCGAGACCTCGGTGTGGGTGCTCTCCAGGAAGGCCGTGTTGATGTCACCGGCGCGGAAGTCCGCGTCATCCAGAATGCGGACCAGCTGGTCACGGTTGGTGCCGAGTCCGTGGACACGGGCCCGACGCAGCGCCCCGCTGAGCCGTCCGACGGCCTCCGCGCGGGTCGGGGCCCAGGAGATGACCTTGGCGAGCATCGCGTCGTAGTTCACGCCCACCACGGCGGGACGCCCCGGGGCTGTCTCCGGCCCGGCGTCGAGCCGGATCCCGGGCACGTGCGGGCCGGTGAAGGACGACACGACGTCATCGAAGTCGAAGCGGAGCACCTCGCCGGACATCGGCCGGTAATCATGGCGGGGGTCCTCGGCGTAGACACGGGCTTCGACGGCCCACCCGTCGAGGGCGGGAGGGTTCTCCGAGGGCAGGTGGAACCCGGCGGCCACGTCGAACTGCAGACCGACGAGGTCGAGGCCGGTGGTCGCCTCGGTGACCGGGTGCTCGACCTGCAACCGGGTGTTGACCTCCAGGAAGAAGAACTCGCCCTTGTCATTCGCCAGGAACTCCACGGTGCCGGCACCGCTGTAGCCGATGGCGTGGGCTGCCGCCCGGGCGGCCTCGAAGAGACGGTCACGCATCCCGTCGACACGCTCGACCAGCGGCGACGGCGCTTCCTCGATCACCTTCTGGTGGCGGCGCTGGATCGAGCACTCACGCTCGCCCACCGCCCACACTCCGCCGTGGTTGTCCGCCATGAGCTGGACCTCGATATGGCGGCCGGACTCGATGTAGCGCTCGATGAACACGGTGCCGTCACCGAAGGCGCTCTCGGCCTCACGGACGGCGGCGGAGGTCTCCGACTCCAGCTCGTCCAGCGTGCGGACCACCCGCATGCCGCGTCCGCCGCCGCCGGCGGAGGCCTTGACCAGGACAGGAAGCATCTCCTCGGTGATCTCGGCGGTGTCCAGGTTGGTCAGTACCGGGACCCCGGCGGCCTCCATGAGCTTCTTGGCCTCCGTCTTGGAGCCCATGGCGTCGATCGCCTCCGGGGACGGTCCGATCCAGACCAGCCCGGCGTCGATGACCGCGCGGGCGAAACCCGCGTTCTCGGAGAGGAATCCGTAGCCGGGGTGGATCGCATCGGCACCGGCACGCCGGGCGGCGTCGAGGACGGCATCGGCGTTGAGGTAGGTCTCCCCGGGGGCGTTGCCGGGGAGCCGGACGGCGGCGTCGGCCTCCCGTGCGAACGGTTCGTTCTGGTCCGCGTCGGAGTACACGGCGACGGTGGAGAGCCCGCGGTGTCGGGCGGTGGTGAATACGCGTCGCGCGATTTCGCCGCGGTTGGCGACGAGGACCGTCGTGATTGTGGGGGTCTGCGCGGCGCCCTGTTCTGTGTGCGTCATGTTTTCCTTCATCTTGTTCTCGCCCGTCACATCCGGAAGACGCCGAAGCCCTCGGCGCCCTCCACCGGTCCGGAATGGATAGCGGACAGGGTCATGCCCACCACCGCGCGGGTGTCGCGGGGATCGATGATGCCGTCGTCGTAGAGCATCCCGGACATCTTCAGCGGCGCGGATTCGGCGTCGGCCTGGGTCTTGAGCATGTCGTAGAGCTGCTTCTCGGCGTCCTCGGAGTAGTCCAGGCCGCGACCGCGGGCCGACTGGGCACTGATGCTGCTGATCACCGAGGCGAGCTGTTCGGAGCCCATCACCGCAGAGCGGGCGGACGGCCAGGCGAAGACGAAGCGGGGGTCGAAGGCGCGTCCGCACATGCCGTAGTGACCGGCGCCGTAACTCGCCGCCGTGATCAACGAGATGTGCGGGACCTTCGAGTTCGACACGGCGTTGATCATCATCGCGCCGTGCTTGATGATGCCGTTCTGCTCGTACTCCTTACCGACCATGTAGCCGGTGGTGTTGTGCATGAAGATCAGCGGAGTGTCGGTCTGGTTGGCCAGCTGGATGAACTGTGTGGCCTTCTGGGCCTCTTCGCTGAACAACACGCCGCGGGAGTTGGCGAGGATGCCCACGGGGTAGCCGTGCACCTGTGCCCAGCCGGTGACCAGGCCTGAGCCGTAGCGTGGTTTGAACTCGTCGAATTCACTGGCGTCGACGAAGCGCCCGATGATTTCGCAGGGGTCGTAGGGGACCTTGAGCCCGTCGGGGACGATGCCGAGGAGTTCCTCGTCGTCCAGCACCGGGGGAGCGACCTCGGTGGAGGGTGTCTGCCCCTGTCGACGCCAGTTCAGCCGTCGGACGATGGACCGCCCGATGCGGGCGGCATCCAGTTCATCGACGGCCAGGTAGTCGCCGAGGCCCGAGACGTCGGTGTGCATCTGCGCCCCACCGAGGCTCTCGTCATCGGTGACTTCGCCGGTGGCGGCCTTCACCAGTGGTGGTCCGGCGAGGAAGACCTTGGAGCGTTCCTGGATCATCACCACGTGGTCCGACATACCGGGAATGTAGGCCCCGCCAGCGGTGCAGTTTCCGTAGACGATCGCGATGGTGGGGATGCCGGCCTGGGACAGCTGGGTGATGTCACGGAACATCGCTCCGCCGGGAACGAAGACTTCCTTCTGACTGCGCAGGTCGGCGCCGCCGGACTCCACCAGGGTGATGACCGGCAGACGGTTCTTCTTGGCGACCTCCTGCAGACGGTTGCACTTGCGCAGCGTCCATTCATTGGAGGCGCCGCCCTTGACCGTCGGATCATTGGCGACGATCAGGCAGTCGACCCCTTCGACCGTGCCGATACCGCCGACGACGGATCCGCCGACGGTGAAGTCCGTGCCGAAGCCGGCCATGGTGCAGAGTTCGAGGAACGGTGACCCTCGGTCCAGCAGTGAATCGATGCGTTCCCGGGGGGTCATCTTGTCGCGGCTGCGCAGTTTCTCCCGGGACTTCTCGCCACCGCCGTCGAAGGCCGATTCATAGGCCTCCCGGATCTCGGAGAGCTTGTCCTCCATGGACTGACGGTTGGCCTGGTAGTCCTCTGAACCGGGGGCTACCGCGGTCGTTGCGGTCATGATGCGTCCTCACTGTCGTCACTGTCGTCACTGTGGTCGGTGCTCTCGTCGAGCAAGGCGGTGGGGATGTCGACGTGCCGGGAGCGCAACCATTCGCCGAGCCCCTTGCCCTGCGGGTCGAAGCGCGCTCCGTGGGCGACACCCTGGCCGAGGATGTCCTGGACCACGATGTTCACCGCGTTGAGCCGGGGCAGTGGATACACCTCGACCTCCAGCCCGGCGGTCTCCGGCAGGAGTTCCTTGACCGCGTCGACGGTGACCGTCTCGAGCAGCCAGGGGTAGGCCTCGCCGGTCCGGGTCCAGAGCCCGATGTTCGCGCTGCCACCTTTGTCACCGCTGCGGGCGTCGGCGAGCAGGCCGAGCGGGGCACGTCGGGTCTCGCCGTCTGCACTGCGACCCGGTACCGGCTCATCGGTCTGCGAGGGGCCGAGCTCCGCGGTGGTCTCCGGCGGGCGGACGGCGACGGTCGTGCCGTCGGCCAGGTGGGCGGCGTGTGCGGGGACGTCGTTGTCGACATAGGCGGGGGAGAAGGTGCCGTACATGCTCGGTTTCGGCGGAGCGCCGTCGAAGAAGGTCCCCGGGGGCGATGCCAGGGCTGTGCCCACGACCCCGCGGCCCCATTCGGCGATGCGGTGCTGGTCGGGGTCCCAGACCACACAGACGAGCCGGGCCGAGGCGGCGGCCTGGTCGTCCGCATCCGGATGGTCGGTGCGTTCCAGGCGGTATTCGACGGTGCGGGGGCGGGGCTCCAGGGTGTCGAGCTGACGGGTGAACAACTCCGCCTTGTCCTCCACGTCCAGCCCGGAGAAAAGGACCTGGACCTCGTTCCGGAAACCGCCGAGTCGGCTCACCCCGACCTTGGTCGTGGGAGGGGGAGCCTCGCCGGTGGCACCGCTGATCCGGACCCGGTCGCGGCCGAGGTCCTCGAGGTGCACGTGGTCGAGCCGCAGGACGGCGTCCGGGCCGGCGTAGCGGGCACCGGTCACCTCGTAGAGCAGTTGGGCGGTGACCGTACCGACAGTGACGGCGCCGCCGGTGCCGTCGTGTTTGGTGATGACGGATGTGCCGTCGGCGTGGATCTCGGCGAGAGGGAAGCCGGGCATCGGGTTGGCCCCGGTGAGGATTCCTCGGTTGAAGCCGGAGTAGTTTCCTCCCGTGGCCTGGGTACCGCACTCGATGACATGCCCGGCTGCCATGGCGCCGGCGATCTGGTCCAGGTCGTCGGGGCCCCAGCCGAAGTGGTGGGCGGCGGGACCGACCACGACAGAGGCGTCGGTGACACGTCCGGTAACCACGATGTCCGCACCGGCGTCGAGGCACTCGACGATGCCGAAGGCACCGAGGTAGGCATTGGCGCAGAGGGCGTCTGGAAAAGTCGGTCGTAATGGTTCTCGGACGTCGTCACCGTCGACATAGGCCACGGTGAGGTTCAGGTCACGCTCGGCGATCTTTTCCCGGAGAGCGTCTGCGAGGCCGGAGGGGTTGAGTCCGCCGGCATTGGTGACGACCTTCACGCCGCGCTCCGCGATGGAGTCCAGGCAGGTGTCGAGATGGTCGATGAACCGCTTCGCGTACCCGAGCGTCGGGTCCTTCATCATGCCTTTGGCGAGGATGAGCATGGTGAGTTCGGCGAGGTAGTCGCCGGTGAGATAGTCGATCTCGCCGCCGTCGAGCATCTCTCGCATTGCGCTGTCGCGGTCACCGTAGAAGCCGGAGAAGTTGGCGATTCTCACGGGTGGGGTGTCGCTCACGGAAACCTCCGATGGTTGTTTGTGTGGTGGGATGTTTCTGACCGTGAACACAGTTGTAGCATCGGAAAACAAGCAGTCGTGACTGATTGATTTAATCGGTATACAGGATCGGAGGATCACCCCCGTCCAGGGGGGTCGGGTACGGGAAAGGGCCCCGGACCCGTATCGGGTCCGGGGCCCTTCAGGGGGCCTTCCGGGGCGGTTGTCGGTGGCGGCTAACTGTCCTGCTGGCCACCGTCCGAGAACGTGGAGGTGCTCGACGAGACCTCGTCGAGGCTCACGTCAGTGCCGTGGAGCTGGACACTCAGGCCGTCCTCCGTGATGTCGGCGCTCTGGATCTGCAGCCCCTCGACGTCATTGACCGTCTCCTGCAGGGAATCGGTGAGGGACTTGACCATCGATTCCGGGAGGTCCATGCCGAGGATCTGGAGGTTCTCCACACGGAAGTTCAGCGCGCCCTCCTCCACGACGGGAGTCATGCTCAAGGTCGCCAGGCCCCCGGTGATCTCCAGGTCCATGGTGTTGTCTTCTGTGTTCATCTGCACTCCGGTGACCTCGATCAGGCCTTCAAGCAGCCCGCCACCATCGCCACCATCGCCGCCATCGCCACCATTGCCACCGTTCCCGTCGCCCGCCTGGGCCTGGGACTTCTGGATCTCGGCGAGGAGGAATTCCGGTGGCAGCGTCGTGTCCACGGTGATCTCGCCGGCCGTGGGGTCACCGGTGTCGGTGGACATGTCCCTGGCGTTGATCGCCATCTCCGGCTGGCCGGAGACGACGGGGCGGGACTGGTCGGAATCCTCGTAGGAGACGTCCAGGCTCGACGGGATCGTCGCGTCGAAGGACGGGATCTTCCCCTGGGCGAGTCCGAGAAGCAGGGGGGAGGCCCCGAAGCTCACCGAGGGGTCCCCGGAAAGCTCGGTGCCGTTCTTCTGCGCCGACGACCGGATCTCATCGACCACGGTGTTCTTGGCGTAGGCGCGCACGCCGAATTCAGCGACAGCTGCCAGCAGCACGAGGACCACGACCAGGGCGATGAGGATCTTCCACCACAGGCCTGACCGCTTCTTGCCGGCTCTGCTGCCGTCCGGCCGGGATTGAGCCCCCCAGCTCTGCGGGGCGGCGGGTTGTCCGGTGTTGTTTGAAGTGCTCACCGGACCAGTGTGAACCATTACTGCCCGTCGGCGCCAGAGTTCCGCCGTTTACCCGGCGTACTGTGCGGAGATCCGCAGGTTCCCGCGGTCAGGAACCAGTCAGGAATCAGAGGTTCTCTTTGATCCAGGTGTCGATCAGGGTGTTCTCGTTGTTGATGATGTCACGGACCGCGTCAGCGACCTTCGGCTCGATGACCGGGCCGACCATCGGGATGGTGACGTCGATGTCCGCCTCGGCGGAGAGGGTGGTCGAGTCACCTTCGCCGGTCAGGGTGAGCTCGGCGCCGAACTTCACCGGGGCACCCTTGACCTCGGCCTGCATCTCGCCGTTGACGACGCCGTCCTGCTCGGCGCCGAAGGAGACGGTGCGCTTGAGCTTCAGGTTCTGGGACACCATGGAACGCACGGCCTCGGGCAGCGCGTCGGTGGGGAGAACCTCGAAGAGGACGACCTCGATCGGGTCAGCGGAGAAGGAGTTGACCTCACCGGGGACCTCCGAGAGGTTCTGGGCCTCGTACTCCCAGTACTCCTTGGAGCTCAGCGCGGAGAGGACCTTGTCGAGAGAGTGGTTGACGGTCGTTGAAGACTCGATGTGTGTTGTCATGCAGAAAGGCTAACATCATAAGTGTGCAGCGTCCTGATTTTAGATTCCATTCGCGAACAATTGCGTCCATCTCCCCAGTCATGGCCCGGCTGGTGGAACGCGGTGACGTCGAGGCGTCGTCACGCAGTTTCGCTGAACTGACGACCTTGCGGGTGGGAGGCACGCCCGCCCTGGTGCTGTCGTGCCGGTCGGCGGAGTCGGTGGCGGAGGTGGTCCGCACCCTCGACGCCGAAGGTGTCCCCCTGCTGATCGTCGGCGGCGGCTCCAATCTCGTGGTCGGCGACGATGTCTCCGATCTGGTGGCCGTGGTCCTCGAGGACGGTGGACGGCCGGAGATCGACGGGGATTCTGGCCTGGTCCGGGCATTCGCAGGTCTGGTCTGGGACGATGTCGTCGCAGCCACGGTCGGTGCTGGTCTCGGCGGCCTGGAATGTCTCTCGGGAATCCCCGGTTCCGTCGGGGCGACACCAGTGCAGAACGTCGGTGCCTACGGCGCGGAGGTCGCCCAGACCCTGCACCGGGTGCAACTGTTCGACCGGGCTTCCGGCGAGACGTCATGGGTGGTGCCGGAGTCACTGGACCTGGCCTACCGGTACTCCAACCTGAAGTTCACCTCGCGCGCGGTGGTCACGGCGGTGGAGTTCCAGCTGACCACGGACGGGCAGAGCGCTCCGCTGCGCTTCGGCGAACTTGCCCGGCGCCTCGGCGTCACCACCGGTGAAGCCGGCCAGGACGGCGACGTCAGGCGTCCCGTGGCGCAGGTCCGCGACATGGTCCTGGAGCTGCGACGGGGGAAGGGCATGGTACTGGACCCGCACGACCACGACACCTGGTCAGCGGGCTCCTTCTTCACGAATCCGGTGGTCGACAGTGCTGTGGCCGACGAGGTGCAGCGCCGTGTCGCGTCCACACGGGGAGAACAGGACGCGGCAGCGATGCCGCGGTTCCCGGCGGGTCCGGCAGACTCCGTGGAGTCGGCGGACTTCCCGGAGAAGCTCTCGGCGGCATGGCTGATCGAACGTGCCGGTTTCTCGCGTGGCTGGCACGTCCCCGGTAACGACCGTGCCAGCCTGTCGGGCAAACACACATTGGCGTTGACCAACCGCGGCTCAGCCACTTCTGCGGACATCGTCGAACTGGCCCGGGCCGTCCGTGACGGGGTACGGGAGGCCTTCGGGGTCACCCTCGTCCCCGAGCCCGTGTGGATCGGGGCCACGCTCGACGACGAATGACCCCGCCAGGCGTACGGACGGGGACGGGTGACGCGTATTCTGGGACGCTATGCGCGTCGCCATGATCTCCATGCACACATCCCCGCTGGAACAACCCGGGATCGGGGATGCCGGAGGAATGAACGTCTACGTCCGCAACGTCGCCGAGCACCTCGCGTCACACGGTGTCGAGGTGGACGTGTTCACCCGTGCCACCCGCGCATCACAGGGGGAGGTCGTCGAGGTTGCGCCGGGGCTGCGCGTGATCAACTGTGTCGCAGGACCGTTCGAGGGGCTCCCGAAGGAGTCTCTGCCGACCCAGCTTGCCGCGTTCACCGGGTCGGTGTTGTCTTTCGTGCGGCGCGAAGCGGGTAACACCGGGAATCCGTCGTCGCCGGCCGACCGTGCCGGTGCCGGGCAGTACGACCTGATCCACAGCCACTACTGGCTCTCGGGGCAGGTCGGATGGTTGTTGCGTGACCTGTGGGGGGTTCCGCTGGTGCACACCGCGCACACCTGGGCGGCGGTGAAGAACCTCGGCCTCGCGGAAGGGGACACCCCCGAGCCGGAGTCGCGACGGATCTGTGAGCAGCAGATCGTCGACAACGCCGACCGCCTCATCGTCAACACGCAGGACGAGGCGGATGCTCTCGTGACCGCCTATGACGCCGAAAACTCCGACCTCGCCGTCGTGTCCCCGGGAGTCGACGTGGACCGGTTCACCCCGGGATCCGACCGCGCCACTGAACGCTCGCGGCGGGAACTCGGTATTCCCCTCCGGGCGAAGGTCATCGCCTTCATCGGTCGTCTGCAGATGCTCAAGGGGCCGCATGTCCTGCTCCGCGCGGCCGCCGACCTGATCCGACGCCATCCGGAGCAGAACATCCGTGTGGTGATCTGCGGTGGTCCGTCAGGTACCGGCATGGAACGTCCCGATGAACTCCACGACCTGGCCGCGGAGCTGGGGGTGTCCGGTTACGTCCGGTTCCTTTCGCCGCGGCCCCCGGAGGAACTGGTGAGCGTGTACCAGGCAGCCGACATCATCGCGGTCCCCAGCTACAACGAGTCCTTCGGCCTGGTGGCGCTGGAGGCACAGGCTGCAGGTACCCCCGTCGTCGCTGCGCGGGTCGGAGGGCTTCCGTTGACGGTGACCGAGGGTGAGAGCGGACTGCTCGTCGACGGACATGACCCGACGGACTGGGCCCGTGCCCTGGAGTCGCTGGTGATGGACGACGAACTGCGTAACTCGATGTCGGACCTCGCGCCCTCCCACGCCGCCGAGTACTCCTGGGACGTCACGGTCGAGAGGATGATAACCGAGTACCGCCAGCTGGTCGACCGGTGGCGTGCCCGGGGCTGCTCGGAACCTGACGTCGCCCTGACGTCGCTGGAGTCCCGTGACCCCAGCGGGTCACGGGAGTGACCACAGGGATGATCACAGGGACGACCACGACGATGTCCGGGGGCGGGTAGATTCGGTCGCATGGAACTACAGCAGCTGACCGACCTCCTCGACGGCGCCGAGGTCGACTACGAGGTCTCCAACGAGGTCGCCGTGGTCGTCCTGCCCGGTGAGCGCCGCCTGAAGACCAATACCCTGTTCATCCCGCAGGACGGCATGTTCCGTGTCGAGGCATTCGTGTGCCGGGCGGTGGAGGAGGCCCATGCGGAGGTGTACCGGCTGCTGCTGCAGCACAACCGTAAGGCCTACGGGGTGCACTACACCCTCGACAACAACAACGACATCTACCTCGCAGGCCAGTTCCCCGACACCACCACCGGCGAGGACGTCCAACGTATCCTCGGCCAGGTGCTTGAACTCGCTGACGGCGACTTCAACCACATCCTGGAACTCGGCTTCGAGACATCGATCCGACGTGAGTGGGAATGGCGGATAGACCGCGGGGAGTCGACCCGCAACCTCGAGGCCTTCCAGCGACTGCGGCCGGGATACGAGGAGGATCGCGCCGCCGACCGGGCTGAACGCGCCGACGGGGTTTCGGCCGGGGCGCCCTCCGTCCCGCCGACCCCGCCGGGCAGCTGACCGCCGCGGGGGCAGCAGCCCCGGCTGTCCTGTGCGGGACGCCCCGCCGTGGCAGAATAAGGAACCATGAGTGACAACAACCACGGCACACTGATCCTCCTCCGCCACGGGCAGAGCGAATGGAACGCATCCAACCAGTTCACCGGGTGGGTCGACGTCGACCTCACCGACCAGGGGCGCGAGGAAGCCGTCCGCGGCGGGAGGATGGTCGCGGACGCGGGCCTGAAGCCGACCGTGCTGTACACGTCCCTGTTGCGGCGGGCCATCACCACCGCGAACCTCGCACTCGACGCCGCCGACCGTCACTGGATTCCCGTCGTGCGCGACTGGCGCCTCAACGAACGCCACTACGGTGCGCTGCAGGGCCTGAACAAGGCGGAGACGAAGGAGAAGTACGGCGAGGACCAGTTCATGGCCTGGCGCCGTAGCTACGACACCCCGCCGCCGGAGCTCGAGGACGGTACCGAGTACTCCCAGTCGGACGATCCCCGCTACGCCGACCTCGCCGAGGTCCCGAGGACCGAGTGCCTGCTCGACGTCGTCAAGCGCTTCGTCCCCTACTACGAGACCTCGATCCTGCCCCGTCTGGAGGCCGGTGAGACCGTCATCGTCGCAGCCCACGGAAACTCCCTGCGCGCGCTGGTCAAGCACCTCGACAAGATCTCCGACGAGGACATCGCCGGTCTCAACATCCCCACGGGGATTCCGCTGGTCTACCGCATCGACGAGAAGGGTACCGTGCTGAACCCCGGCGGCGAGTACCTTGACCCGGAGGCTGCCGAGGCTGGTGCCGCCGCTGTCGCGGCCCAGGGCGGTAAGTAGGCCCCGGGGGACGGTCTACAGGACATCGGGACGTGACACCGTCATCCTTCGCCCTGTTGTTCGGGGGTATCACCGCCGGGCTGGTCGTCGGGATCGCCGTCACCGTTGTGGTGACGGCACTCAGGCGTCGGGCGGGACGCCGTGAGGAGGAGCGCATCCGTAGAGAGACCCGGCACAACAGGGTCTCGACCATCGCCCAGGTCATGCACTTCGCCCTTGAGGCGTCTCCGTTGGGGGTGGCGGTGGTGGACCTGCGTGAGGACCTTGTGTTCACCAACCGCAGTGTCCATGAACTCGGCGTGGTGGACGGACGCCACCTGGTGCCCGAGGTCTACCGCCTGGCACAGCGGGTCTTCGACGACGGCGAGCCCCGCGAGGGCGTCCTGCACCCCGGGAGTACAGCCGTGGGGCCGGTGTTCTCCGTTGCTGTCACGGTCCGACGGCTGGCCGCTGTCGACGACCGGTTCGTGGTCGTCTACGCCACGGACAACTCCGAGAATGTCCGGATGGAGGCGGCCCGCCGGGACTTCGTGGCGAATGTGTCCCATGAGCTCAAAACCCCGGTCGGCGCCATCTCCCTGCTGGTCGAGACGATGCTGGAAGCCCGGGACGACCCCGACACCGTGGGATACTTCGGCAACAAACTCCACACCGAGACCCGGCGTATGTCCACCATGATCTCCGAGCTGATCGGCCTGTCGAAGCTTCAGGGGGCGGAGTCCCTGCCGGACCCCCGTCCGGTGAGCGTCGACCGGATCATCGACAAGGCCGTCGAGCGGTCCCGTATCGCCGCCGAGGTGGAGAACATCGACCTGGTTACCGACGCGCCCGCCGGCGCCTGGCTCACCGGCGACGAGGAACTACTGGTCACCGCGGTGACGAACCTGATCGCCAACGCCGTCAACTACTCGCCCGACGATACCCCGGTCAGCATCAGCAGGGCAGTCCGTGGGCAGTCCGTGGTGATCCGGGTGACCGACCGGGGTATCGGTATCGCCCCCGAGGACCAGAAACGTGTCTTCGAACGCTTCTTCCGCGTCGACAAGGCCCGCTCCCGGGCCACCGGAGGCACGGGCCTGGGCCTCGCTGTGGTTAAGCACACGGTGATCAATCACGGAGGGAATGTGTCGCTCTGGTCGCAGCCGGGCACCGGATCGACGTTCTCCCTGGAGTTTCCCGTGCTGGAGAGGGACGCGTTACCTGATGAGGACGTCCCTGACCAGGGGAGGTTCACCGCCGCCGAGCTGCTGCCGGACCGGGACTGATCCCTTTCACCCGGCAGGATCGGTGCCCGGAGTTTACAATGACGTCGTCCGGAAGCAGTTTCCCCGCAATGTTCGTCATGTTCGTCATCCACGCCGGCCGGTACACGGCCGTCATTCATACGTGAGGACCAGATTCTCCTATGTCCAGTGACCGTCCCACCGTCCTGCTCGTCGAGGACGAGGAATCACTCGCTGAACCGTTGTCATTCCTCCTGCAGAAGGAGGGTTTCGGTGTCTACACCGCAGCTGACGGGCCCACTGCCCTGAAACTGTTCGACGTCCACGGCATCGACCTGGTGCTGCTCGACGTGATGCTTCCGGGGATGTCCGGCACCGAGGTGTGCACCCAGTTACGCGCAGTCTCGTCTGTCCCGGTGATCATGGTGACCGCCCGTGACAGTGAGATCGACAAGGTCGTCGGCCTGGAGATCGGGGCGGACGACTACGTGACCAAGCCCTACTCCGCCCGTGAACTCATAGCGCGTATCCGCGCTGTGCTGCGCCGTGGTGGTGACAACGGGGCAGACGAGGGGGAGGGCGACGACGGGATGGTGCTCCGGAGCCCGCGGGTCGTGCTGGACGTGGAACGGCACACCGTGTCGGTGGACGGTACATCGGTGTCCCTGCCCCTGAAGGAATTCGATCTTCTGGAGTATCTCATGCGCAATGAGGGCCGGGTGTTGACCCGCGGGCAGCTGATCGACCGGGTCTGGGGCATCGACTACGTCGGTGACACGAAGACTCTCGATGTCCACGTGAAGAGACTGCGTTCCAAGATTGAGGAGACGCCGTCGTCCCCATCGATCCTGGTGACCGTGCGTGGGCTGGGCTACAAGTTCGAGGGGTGAGAACGGCCGCCGGCCGGCGTCTGATGTCTGCCTTCACGCTGAACGCCGGGGCGCCGGCAGAGGTAACGGCCCTGTGGCAGAGATAGTGGTCGGATACCACCCCGAAATCGACCATCGCCTCTGCCATTCGAACAGCGGGTCTGCCACCTGACGTCCTGGAACCCCCGCGAGTAAGCCCGACCTGTGCCCATGCCCCCGGCAGAAACGCTCACTGCTGCGAGGACGAATGTCCTGTTGCCGCGGCTGCGGTCGCCGGATGGATCGACAGCAACGGGAATCCGGACGGTGAGTAACGGGCCATCTCCTCACGTTGACGGCAGTGGGCCGCGACCACCTCGTACGACTCCGGTCCGATCAGTTCGCGGAGTTCCTCGGCATGGGTGGACCAGAGCGGTTCGCCGCCGGTGTGACATCCGGGATCGGACGTGCAGTACCAGTCGAAGTCCTCACCGCCACCGCCCCAGCCACGCCGGGTGTACTCGGTGACGGTGGTGCGCAGGACCTCGACGCCGTCCGGGCGGGTCACCCAGTCTTCGAGCCGACGTAGCGGCAGCTGCCAGCACACCTCGGGCTTGGCGACGGTGAGGGCCACGTCGTTCTTCAACGCCCAGCCGTGCAGCGCGCAGCCGGCGCCGCCGGGGTGGTCCGCCCGGTTGGCGAAGACACACGCCCCGTTGTGCACCCGTGTCTTCAGGGCAGGCTCGGGCTCACCGGAGTCGGTGTCGTCGCCGTCGAGCTCGTCCCAGACCAGCCACGGCTCCGTGTCATCGTCGTCATCGTCGTCATCGTCGCGCCCGTCACCCATGACGAGGGGTCTGAGCTGCCAGTCGTCGTCGGTGAGATGGGGGACGATTTCTGCCAGTGCGCCGCGGTCGTCATCGTCGGTGAGGAAGGCACCGTGAACGCAACAGCCCACGTCGGGATGCTCGGCGTCGATGCCGTGGCAGGCGTCGGTCCCGAACCTGCACCGGTAGGTGGAAAGGAGCCACGTAAGATCGACGGAGACGATGTGTTCGGAATCCGCCGGATCGGTGAACTCCAGGTACTCGCGCGGATGGTCGGCGGGAGTCTCCTGCCCTGAACGCACCGCGAGATCGGCCGGGGTGCCTGCCGGGTAGCCGCTGGTGATGTCGGAAAGAACAGAATGTGTCACGGTGAACACCGTAGACCGGATAGGGTGGAAACCGTGCGACTAGGTGTCTTGGATGTGGGAAGCAACACCGTCCACCTCGTGGTGGTGGACATGGCTCCGGGCGGTCCGCCGACCCCGATGAGCAACTGGAAGACGCCGATGCGCCTGGTGGAGTACCTCGATGACGAGGGTGCCATCAACACGAAGGGCGTCCGGAAACTGATCAAGGGGGTCGGGCTCGCGGCGGAGATGTCCGAGCAGTTCCACTGCGACGAGATGCTCCCGTTCGCGACGTCGGCACTGCGCTCGGCGACCAATTCAGAGGCCGTGTTGGCCCAGGTCGAGGAGGAGACCGGTGTTCGGCTGCGGATTCTGTCGGGTACCGCAGAGGCTGAGCTGACGTTCCTCGCCGTACGTCGCTGGTTCGGCTGGTCCGCCGGGCGGATCTGTGACCTCGACATCGGCGGTGGATCACTGGAGATGTCGGTGGGCGTCAATGAGCTGCCGGACGTCGCTCTGTCGGTGAACCTGGGTGCCGGACGTCTGACACATGACTGGTTCAGGACGGACCCGCCGAGCCGCAAGGAGATCAAGGCGTTGGCCGCGCATATCGACGAGACGTTGGAGGAACCGGTCGCCCGGCTCAAGGAGGCGGGGCCGGTCGATCTGGCGGTGGGGACCTCGAAGACGTTCCGTATGCTCGCACGGCTCACCGGCGCGGCACCGTCGTCGGCGGGTCCCAGGGTGCGTCGTGTGCTGACCCGCCCGGGCGTGCGTCAGCTGACCTCGTTCATCTCGAGGATGACCGCTGCGGACCGTGCGGAGCTGGAGGGAGTGTCCGTGGACCGTTCGGCGCAGGTGGTCGCGGGAGCCCTGGTGGCGGAGTCTACGATGCGCCACCTGGGGATCGAACAGCTGCAGTTGTGCCCGTGGGCGTTGCGCGAAGGTGTGATCCTCCGCCGTGCCGATGCCGCGGACGCCGCCGATTTCGATCCGAACGTCGATTTCGACAGGACGAGGTGAGCTCCGGCGACACGTGACGGAGGTGACCGACGGTGTCCGGATAAAAAGTTCGGAAAAGATCCTGGGGAAAAGTCCTGGTGAATTACCATTTATCGACGGTTGTACGGGAGCGTTGCTCCACCGATGTGGGCTGTACACGTGATAACTGTAAACTGTCACCTGATAATTGAGGCATGCGTACAGGACGCCGGACGATGCGGCGGCCACCGTGGTGTCTTGTACCCGCCGCCCGGTCCGGCGGGAGATGACCGATGATGGGAACGACGGATGAGTGAGAAGCTGACTGTTGCGGAGCTTATGGCCCGCAACGCCAAGGACGGTGCTCGCAGAGCTGACCGTCCTCGGCGTCGACGTAATCTCGAGGACGGCGGGGTCTCGGTCTCCGAACTGACCGGTTCCATTCCCGTCGTCAATGACGAGGACCTCGGTCAGGACGGTGCAGCAGGCACCGCCGAGAATCTGTCCGCCGCCGATGCAGATACTTCCGTCGGCGTCACCGCCGACCGCCATCCACATCAGGGTGGACACGAACTCGACGGACACGACGTCGTTGACGGGGAGGTCATCGACGAGTACGACGGGGCCGAGCCGGACGTCGTCGGCACCGACACCGGTGAGACACCGGGTGAAGCAGACGACGTGGCGGCGGAGACCACCGTTCTTCCGCGCGTCGACACCCGGACGGAGTCGCCTGTAGACGCGGACACCGGGTCGGAGTCCGAGACCCCCGGCGACGCCGAACCAGCCGAATACGCTGCCGGACGGACCGGAGAGACTGAGTCCGTTGAGCCCGCCGAGTCCGTTGAGCCCGCCGAGTCCGGCGAGTCCGCCGAGCAGACGGTTCCCGCCGAAGAGCAGGTTGACGGTCAGGTCGAGGCGGATCCGGACAAGATCATCGAGTACGAGGACGACGCGATCTCCTGGCCCGCACTGCTGGGGCAGACTGCTCTCGCGGTGGTCATCGGTGTCGTCATCTTCTTCGGCTTCACCCTGCTGTGGGACAAGCTGGGCACTGCCCTCGTCCTGGTCATGTCCGGCATCGTCACCCTGGTATGTGTCGGTGTCGTCCATGCTCTCCTTCGCCACCGCCACACCCTGGTACTCATCCTCGCGTTCATCGTCGGCCTCGTGATCACGCTGGGGCCGCGCCTGATCATGTCGATCTGACTCCTGCCCGTCCGCCGCCACCCGTGAGTGGCGAGCTTCACCGTCGCGTGGCACGCTGGTGCGCATGACACGTATTGCATTCATCGGTGGAGGAAATATCGGGGAGGCCCTTATCTCGGGCCTCGTGAGCGGGGACGGTTCGGCGGACAAGCCGGACGTCGTCGTGTTCGATCCGAGCGCCAAGCGTCTGGACTTCCTCCGCGAGAAATACGGCATCACCGGAGCGGACGACGCCGCCACGGCCGCCTCGGAGGCGGATTTCGTCGTCATCGCCGTGAAGCCCCACATCGTCCCCTCCGTCCTGGAGGACATCTCCTCGACCCTCGACAACAATGACACCGAGACCGTCGTAGTCTCGGTTGCCGCGGGCGTCAGCCTGGCGACCATGGAGGCCGGCCTGGCGGCCGGTGTCCCGGCGGTCCGGGTCATGCCCAACACGCCCATGCTCGTGGGCAAAGGGATGAGTGCTGTCGCCGGTGGCCGCTTCACCTCCGAGGAGCAGGTCGAGTCCGTGAAGGACCTCTTCGCCACCGTCGGCCAGGCCGTCGCCGTCGCGGAGAAGGACATCGACGCGGTCACCGCCGTCTCAGGCTCGGGCCCGGCGTACATCTTCATGGTCGCCGAGGCGATGACCGACGCCGGAGTGCAGCTCGGCCTGACGCGTCCGGTTGCTCAGCAGCTCGCTGTCGCCACCGTCGAGGGCGCGGCCACCATGATGGCCCAGGGGGACGATAATCCGGTGGATCTCCGTGCCAACGTCACCAGTCCCGGCGGCACCACGGCCGCTGCCACCCGCGGTCTGGAGGAGAACGGTCTCCGCACGGCGTTCTTCCGCGCCATGCAGGCCTGTGTCGACCGTTCGGTGGAGCTCGGACGTCCGGCCGGAGAGAACTGACCCCTCGGCCCCGGCTTCCCCCGTCCGGGGGTGGCGGTGAATGGTCGACACCACCTGTGTCCCTCAAGTCACAACCGTGTCACCAGTGTCTCCCGTCTCCCGGATAGCCAGCCGTCATCTTTTGTCATTCGCGTCGCAATATTCTCAGGAATAACGATAGGATGGTGCCAGCGCCCGACGTGTCGAAGTTCTGCAGGAGGGGAAGCCTGCAGCGCGTGCGTGCGTCGTAAGGATTGGAAATTATGGCAAACAATGACAGTGGTACGTTCCTGACGGTCGCGGAGGTCGCCGAGCTTATGCGGGTGTCCAAGATGACCGTCTACCGCCTGGTTCACTCCGGTGAGCTGCCGGCGGTGCGTGTCGGCCGCTCTTTCCGCGTGCATGAGCAGGCGGTGGAGGAGTACCTGGGTGCCTCGATCTACGAGGCCGGCCAGACAGGCTAGCGCTGCAGCCCCCCTCGCGGGGACGGTTCCGGGGTCACCCTGACCCCGGCGCCCCTCCAGCCCACCGGTGATGAGCCGGTGGAGTGGAGGGGCTTTTTGCTGGGGTCTTTTGCCGTGGCAACGGTCCGCCGGTTAAACTGATCCCCATTCGTGTCGGATCGGTCCCGATCGGTGAGGTTCCCCTGCCGTTTGCCGTCCGCCCGCGGTGCCACGGGTACCGTGCGGGAACCGACCAGCAGCATGATCCTTAACCGAAGACCAACCACGAGGGAGGACCCATGGGTTCTGTCATCAAGAAGCGTCGTAAGCGCATGTCGAAGAAGAAGCACCGCAAGATGCTTCGCCGTACCCGAGTCCAGCGGCGGAAACTCGGCAAATAAGCCGGTGCACCACGAGGCGCGGTCCTGCCACCCCTTCCCGGGGTCGGGGCCGCGTCTCGGTCTGTGTCAGGGGGTTGTCTCAGGGTTGTCTCGGGGTGTCCAGGGTGGTTGAGGGTGTCGGGCGCGGGGAGGGGACGGCAGACTAGTCTCGGTGGGCATGGACAGTACACCGCAGCTTCCGGACCATGGTCCGACCGTGACCCTGATGGTCCGGGCCACCTGTGGCTCCTGCAGGCGGGTCAGGGAACAGATCGCTCCGGTCTGCCGTGGGCAGGGGGCACCACTGCAGGTCGTGGACGTTGATTCGGAGCGCGCCCTGGCCGTCGAGTTCGGTGACCGGGTGCCTGTGGTTCTCGTGGACGACGAGGAGATCGCCTGTTGGGAGATCGACGACGACGAACTCGTCGACGCACTGAGATCAGCCCGCACCGTGGGGTGACCGAGAGTCCTGTGAGAGAACTCGTGGTTCCGGGCCGTTAACCGGGGGTCGGTAACAGTGCTCTCCGGTGCTTTTGTTATTGGGGGGCATGAGGGGATACCGTAGGTACCTGGTACCGCATGACGGCGTCGACCACCGGGGACCGGTGGGCGGAAGGCGCTGCAGCGGAAAAAATGACCACTGACGATTTCGCGGGAGGCTGTGCAGCCATGGCAGGACTCGGGATCACCGGACCGGCAGCCGTCCTCCTGGTCGGCTTGTCCTTCCGGTCGGCACCTGTGCCAGTTCTCGAGAAGGCTTCTGTCTCTCCGGCAGAGTTGAATCGTCTGGAGCGTGACCTTGTCGGCGGAGAGTGCGTCACCGAGGCGCTGATCCTCTCCACGTGCAACCGTATGGAGTTCTACGTCGCCACGTCGGCGTTCCACCCTGCGCTGGACCACGTGGTCGAGACCGTTGCCGCGCATGCGCGGATGGACGCGGTCGAGCTCGAGCCTTATCTGTACGTCCGCTACGCGGACGCTGCTGCGGAGCACATGCTGACCGTCGCCGCCGGGCTGGATTCGATGGTGGTGGGCGAGCAGCAGGTCATCGGGCAGCTGCGCAACGCGTACACCTCAGCCTCCGACAACGGTGTGGTGGGTACCACGCTGCATGACCTCACGCAGCGTGCACTCCGCACCGGCAAGCGGGTCCACACGGAGACCAGCGTGGACGAGGCGGGTTCCTCCATGGTCAGTTTCGCGTTGGACCATGCCCTGGCTGAGCTGGGCGTGCAGGACATGTCCGGCCGTGATGCGGTGGTCATCGGCGCCGGTGCCATGGCCTCGTTGGCGTCGACCTACCTCGGTCGTTCCGGCGTCCGCCATGTCACGGTGGTCAACCGGACTGTCGGCCGAGCGGAGAACCTTGCCGCACACGCCAGGGAGGCCGGCGTCGACGCACACGCGGTGGGGCTGGACGATCTGGCGGACGCCCTCGGCGGAGCGGACGTCGTCGTTTCCGCGACAGGTGCCGTCGGTACGGTGCTGGGCCCCGATGACCTCGCGGCGACGCAGCGGGACCACCCCCGCCGGATGGTCCTGGTCGATCTGTCGATGCCCCGTGACATCGACGATGCGGTGGTTGAGGTCGCAGCGGGGGACGGTGCGGCAGACAGCGCTGATGTCCGGCTGTTGAACATCGAGGAGCTCACCGCGCTCGCGGGCGACGGCGCCCGGGACGAGTCCGCCGCGCGTGACATCGTGGCCACCGAACTGTCGGAGTACCTGGAGCAGGTGCGTGTGCAGTCGGTGGTGCCGACGGTGAAGGCGCTGCGTCGTCGCGCCGCCGACGTCGTGGACGATGAACTCGGCCAGCTGGTCCGACGGACACCCGGCATGAGCGACGAGGACCGTGCCGAGGTCGCCCGTACCGTACGCAGGGTGGTGGACAAGCTTCTCCACGCACCGACGGTCCAGGTTAAGAAACTGAGTTCCCAGGACGGGACAGTGAACTACGCCGAGGCACTGGCAACCCTGTTCAATCTTCCGTCCGGCGGGACCTCGGTGGTCTCCCAGGCCATCGAGCCCGGTGACGCCGGCAAGGCCCGGATCGGGAATGTACTGCAACAGAGCACGACGGCCCCGCAGGTGTACACGGAATTCCCGGACCCGGCGTCCGGGGTAGCTGACAGGACAGAGGAGGCATCGTGACCGGTGAGACTGCTGCGCCGCGGAATCTTCTCGTCGGCACCCGGGCGAGCAACCTCGCCCGGACCCAGGCAGGGACGGTCCGTGACGCGCTCACGGACGTCCTACGGGGTATGTTCGCTGATGCCGCTGGCGAGGCGGAACTGCACTTCGTACACACTCCGGGAGACGCCTCCCAGAAGGCGCAGACACCGGTCGACCGCATCGGTGTCGGTGTCTTCACCGAGACCCTGCGCAACGCTCTCGCGGCAGGGGAGTGCGATGTCGCGGTGCATTCCTTCAAGGACCTGCCCACCGCACCGGACGACAGGTTCATCATGGTCGTCCCGGCCCGTGTCGATCCCCGCGAGGTGCTCGTGAGTATCGACGGTGCGCCCCTGCGGGATCTCCCGGAGGGGGCGAAGATCGGCACCGGCGCACCCCGGCGGGTCTCGCAGATCCGCGCTTTGCGTCCGGACCTGGAGGTCTGCCCGTTGCGGGGCAACATCGACACCCGGATGGGACGGGTCGCCGCCGATGACCTCGACGCGGTCGTGCTGGCACGGGCCGGACTCGAGCGGGTCGGGGAGATCGACCGGGCCTCTGAGACCGTGTCTGTCGATGACATCCTTCCTGCACCTGCCCAGGGTGCGCTCTGCGTGGAGGTCCGGGCCGACGACGAAGAGGCAGTTGCTGCGGTCCTCGGGCTGGATGATCCGGTGTCCCATGCGACCGCCGTCGCCGAGCGTGCCGTCCTCGCTGAATTACAGGCGGGATGCACGGCACCTGTCGGTGCGTGGTCGACCTACGAGAACGGCACGTTGACGTTACGTGGCGGCGTCTTCGCCCTCGACGGGTCAAGACAGCTGGTCCGTGAACACTCCGTTGCCCTGGAGATCCCCGAGGGGCCGTGGCTGGGCACCGCCGCCGAGCTCGGCCATGCGGTCGGTCGTGATCTCATCGACGGCGGTGCCGCCGGGATCATCACCGACATCGTCGGTGCCCGTTGACCTGGTATTGACCGGTCCGTCGCACCGTTTCCCTGCGGCCCAGCCATGTCCCCAGCCCACCAGCACTGCCTGACCTACCTGAGAAAGTCACCTCGATGACCACTGCCGGAATTGCCCAGACGGGTCCCACGAACAGTCCACTGACTGGCCGCGGACGCGTCCTGTTCGTCGGCGCCGGCCCCGGAAACCCGGAGCTGCTGACGGTCCGTGCCCGCGAGATCCTCGAAAACACCGCCCACGTCTGGGTCGACCCCGCTGTCACCGAGGCCGTCCGCGGCATCATCGCCGATGCCCTGCCGGTCCCGGAGGACAAGCGCGTCGCCGCAGAGAAGGAGTGGGAGGCCGAGCTCGAAGCAGCGAAGGCGGCCGGTGCCCGGCGTCGGCCCCGTCGGCCCGCCGAGGTCACCGCCGCCGAGATCGTGTATGCGGCGCCTCACACGACTGAAGCCGTGGCAGCCCACGCTGCCGCGGAGGACGCCGCGCGCGAGGCTGAGGCCGGTGGCTACGCCAGCTACCCGGACACACCGGACCCGGATGAGATCCGTCCGGTCGAGGCCTCCGAGGTCGCACACGCGATGGTCGACCACGTCCGCCACGGACACAGCGTTGTCCGGCTCGTCGCCGGGAATCCGGTGAGCAATCCGGCCGTCCTCATGGAGCTGCAGGAGGTCGCAGCGCTCGGTGTGGAGTTCGAGGTGGTGCCGGGAATGACGGGTGCCTCGGCTCTCCCGGCCTACACCGGCATCGCCACCGGTGACGGCTACACCGCGGTCGACCTGAGGTCGGACGCGACCTCGGAGGTCGACTGGGACGGCATCGCCGCCGCGCCGAAGCCGCTGATCCTGACCGCCGGCCCGTCGGATCTGCCGGTGATCACCGCGGAGCTGAAGCGACGCGACGTCGTCGGCAGCACCCCGGTCACCGTCACCTCGCACGCCACGACGCGTCGGCAGCGTTCCTACGACGTCACGCTCGACACCCTGAAGTCCGTCGTCGCGGCCTCGGGCCCGTTGGCCAAGGAAGGGGAGATGCCCCAGGAACTGGTCGTCACGGTCGGTACCCAGGCCAGCCGTCGCAGCAAGTACTCGTGGTGGGAGAACCGGTCCCTGTACGGGTGGACGGTGCTCGTGCCGCGGGCGAAGGACCAGGCTGGTCCGATGAGTGCCCGGTTGGCGTCGCACGGGGCGATTCCGATCGAGGTCCCGACGATCTCGGTGGAACCGCCGAGGAGCCCGGCGCAGATGGAACGGGCGATCAAGGGGCTCGTCGACGGCCGGTACCACTGGATCGTCTTCACCTCCGTCAACGCGGTGAAGGCCGTGTGGGAGAAACTCGCCGAGTTCGGGTTGGACGCCCGTGCACTGGCGGGTGTCCGGGTCGCCGCCGTAGGCGCGAAGACCGCCCAGGCTGTCCGCGACCTCGGGATCACCCCGGAACTGCTGCCGAAGTCCAACGCCCGCAACGCCTCGGGACTGGTGGACGTGTTCCCGGCGTACGACGAGGACCTTGACCCGGTCGACCGGGTCCTGCTTCCGCGTGCCGACATCGCCACGGACACCCTGGTGGACGGGCTCGTCGACCTGGGTTGGTCGGTGGAGGACGTCGTCGCCTACCGCACGGTGCGTGCCGCGCCTCCCAGCCAGGAGGTCCGGGACATGATCAAGTCCGGTGGTTTCGACGCGGTGTGCTTCACCTCGTCATCGACGGTGAAGAACCTGGTCGGCATCGCCGGAAAGCCGCACACCCGCACCATCATCGCCTGCATCGGTCCCATGGCCGCCCAGACGGCGCGTGAGCACGGCCTGCGGGTGGACGTCATGCCCGAGGTCGCCGGTGTCCCCGAGCTCGTGGACGCCCTGGCCCACCACGTGGCTGAGCTCCGCGCGGCCGGTCAGCTGCCGCCGCCGCGGAAGCGTCGCCGTCGGCGCCGTCCTACGCCAGGGCAGTAGGACGCACCAGGGGAGAGCCGGGCCGATCCGGACCTCCACGTCCGGCGTACCATCAGCACCATGACTGATGATGTGCACCCCGTCCGCCGCCCCCGCCGCCTCCGCACCACGCCGGCGATGCGTAACTTCGTGGCCGAGACCCACCTGGAGCCCAACCAGCTGGTCCTGCCGATGTTCATCGCCGACGGCATCGACACCGCCCGCGACATCTCCGCGATGCCGGGCGTCCAGCAGCACACCGAGGACTCCCTGCTGCGTACCGCCGAGGAGGCTCTCACCGCCGGAGTCGGCTCGGTCGACCTCTTCGGCGTCCCGACCCCTGAGGCGAAGGACGCCACCGGTTCCCAGGCATGGGCGGCAGACGGCATCCTCAACCGGGGATTGTCGGCACTGCGCCGCGAGTTCGGCGATGACCTGATCGTCATGGCGGACACCTGCCTCGACGAGTTCACCGACCACGGGCACTGCGGCGTCCTCACGGAAGATCGTTTCGGTACCACCGTGATCGACAATGATGCGACGCTGCCGCTCTACGCACGGATGGCGGTCGCCCAGGCGGAGGCCGGGGCCCACGTCGTCAGCCCGTCGGGCATGATGGACGGCCAGATCGCGGTGATCCGGCGTGCCCTGGACGAGGCAGGCTTCCAGGACGTGTCCGTTCTGGCGTACTCCGCCAAGTACGCCGGTGCCTTCTACGGTCCCTTCCGTGAGGCGGTCGGTTCGTCACTGCAGGGGGACCGCAAGACCTACCAGCAGGATCCGCGCAATGCCCGGGAATCCCTCATGGAGGTGGACCTCGACATCGCCGAGGGAGCTGACATGGTGATGGTCAAACCGGCGATGCCCCACCTCGACATCCTGCGCCAGGTCGCCGACATGTCCACCGTGCCGGTCGCGGCGTACCAGGTGTCGGGTGAGTACTCCATGATCACCGCCGCGGCACAGAACGGGTGGATCGACCGCGAAGCGGCGATCATGGACTCGTTGACCGGCATCCGACGCGCCGGCGCAGACATCATCCTCACCTACTGGGCGACCGAAGCCGCCCACCTGCTGCGCGGCTGACCATTGGTTGACTAAGCTGGTCGACGATATGACACAGCAGACTTCACCGACACCGCCGAAGGTCGGACGGCCGGACGGACTGGCTCCCTCGTCCAAGGACGCACCCGAGAACGTCCGGGACGGCGTCCGCGCCTGGTACATCGTCGGAGCCGTACAGGCGCTGACGGCCGCCCTGCAGCTGGTGATGAACCTGCAGGACCCGCGCGCGTTGACGAGTCAGGTGCGCGAGCAGATGGACTCCGTCTCGCTGCCCGACGGGGTGACCGAGGACACCCTGGTGACCGGTACCGCGATCCTGAACCTCCTGTTCAATCTCGTGGCGGTGGCCGTGTGCATGTACCTGACGAGACGGGTGTCCCGGGGTGGTGTGCGGAGCAGGATGGTGCTGTGCGTGGGGTCGGTGTACCTGGCCCTCATGGCGCTGCTGCAGGTGTTCTCCAGCCCGCCGGACACCGGGTCCACCCCGCTGGTTCTGCTCGTCGGTGCAGGCACGATCATCTCGGGAGTCATCGCCGTGGTCGGCATCTGGCTGATCACCCGGCCGGACAACGCCGACTGGTTCGGCCTCCCGGACAAGGCCGAGATCGAGGCCTACGCCGAGAAGATGGCCAAGCGGAGCGAAGAACTCGACAAGGAACGCGCCGAGAAGAAGAAGCGTAAGGCCCGTGAGGCCGAGGAGAAGAAGAACAGGGGACGTTGAGCCGTGCCCACCATGTTCCCGGTCTCCCACAACTCCGACCCCGGAGACCGTAACCGTGCGATCAGGTACTGGAAGCCCGGGGACGGGACCCCCGGATCGGTGAAGACGGCGGTGGTGCTGTTTCTCATCGCAGCCGTCGGCCTGTTGGTGAGCGGGGCGATGATGTGGACCGCCGACCGTCCGGTCGTCGATGACGTGGACCAGATGGCCTATATCGAGACCCTGTCCTCGAACATGAGGTGGATCGGCTCGATTCAGATCGTCGCAGCTCTGTTGATCGCCCTGCTGATTCCTGGTCTGGTGCGCGGCGACGCGCGTCGGCGCCGCTGGGTGATGGTCGCCGCGTCTGTGGCCATGGGTTTCACGCTCGTCGGCTGGGTCTTCAACGTCGGAGGGCTGGAGCAGCCGTTGCTGGCGCTGGCCATGGCACTCGGAGCGTTGGCGATGTACCGCCCCGCCGTGCGGACGTTCTTCGGGGAGACCCCCTCAGAGCTGGAGGGCTGACCTGTGGAAACGTCGGGACACACGGTACCGGGCCCGGGAGAGCAGAAGGTGACCGTCACACCTGGGGATTCCACGCCTGGTGTCGCCGGAGAGGAACCCTCGGACGCGGTGACCAGGGCTATCGCCGATGCCCGACGGGCCGCCCGTGCTGCGGGGCTCACAGCCGACGACGACAGCGAGGAGGGTCGCGAGCAGCGGGGTAGGGGAGGAGCCCGCCTGACGTCCTTCACCTTCCACCTGGGGGACCTGGGATCGGCGACACAGGCAGGGAAAGTCGAGGCCGCCCTCAACCTCCTCCCCGGGGTGCAGGCCCGCGTGGTCTACTCCACGTCCATGGCCTGGGTGACCGCCCCGGAGTCCCTGCAACCCGACGTCCTCCGCGATGTCATGACGGATGCCGGGGTGGATTCCTGGTTGACTGTCGCCTCCTTGCGGCGGCGTGCCGAACGACTTGCCCGTGCCCGTCCGACGAGCGTCAATGCGCACCTGCACCGTGAGAACCGCGACCGGGCGCCTCGTTCCGGCGCATCCTTCCACCAACTCGGTCAGCGACGCCGACGTCAGGCCGCTGGTACAGAGGTGCTGTACACCGCGCGGAACCTGATTACCGGAGCGCGCCTGCTCGTTGCGGTGCTTTTCGGCCTTCCGGTTGTCGTCCTGCAACTCTTCCCCGAATGGCAGTTCGACTACTGGCAGTGGATCTGCCTGGCCATGTCCACCCCGGTCGTGCTGTGGTGTGCCTGGCCGTTCCACCGGGCGATGCTCGGCGGGCTGCGACGGGGGATGCCCGCCCTCGACGCCGCCTCTTCCGCGGCGATTCTGCTGGCCTACCTCTATTCCCTGGCAGAGCTGCTCACCGGTTCGACCGGTGACCTCGGCTGGCGCTCCGGCAATATCCTCATATCCTGGGGATACCAGACCAATGCGGTGTTCTTCGACGTCGCCTGCGGCTGCACCATCCTCCTGTTGTTCGGGCGACTGGCTTCCCGACGGACCCGTCTGCGGTCCCTCCTGGCACTGAACATGCTGTCCGTCGAACGGGCCGGCGACGTCACCGTGGTGCGCAAATCGCGCCAGGGAAAGCCCGTGAAGCGGATGATCCCGTCGACGGAGGTCCGGGTCGGCGACGACGTGATCGTCGGCGTCGGGGCCGTGATCCCCTGCGACGGTGAGGTCGTCGGTGGCCGGTCGACCGTCGAGGCAGGTCCCTTCACCGGCGGACGGGGGGAGACGGCTGTCGAAGTGGGCGCCAGCGTCTACGCGGGATCCCGCAACACCGGTGGTGAGCTGAAGGTCAGGGTGAACAGGACGGGATCACGGACCCGGATCGCTGCAGTGCGACGGTGGATCGCGGCCGCCGAGCGTGAGGAGAACAGGCTGGAGCAACTGGCCACCCGCACCGCGTCGCTGCTGGTGCCGTGGGCGGTGGCTATCGCGGTCATTGCGGCGGTTGGATGGTTGACCATCGCGGAGAGCGTCACCGCGGCAGTCGCCACGGCGCTCACCGTCCTGGTCTCCGTCGCCCCCGTCGCGCTCGCGCTGTCCACCACGCTCGCGCTCCGACTCGGCCTGGCCCGCGCTGCCTCGGGCGGGATGCTGTTGCGTGACACCGGTACCGTCCACCGTCTCGCGGCCGTCGACACCATCATCTTCAACCGCGCCGGGACGCTGACGACCGGGCCGATGAACGTCGTCGGGGTGACCGCTGCCAAAGGGGAGGTCGCCGAACTGGTGCTCCGGGTGGCGGGTGCGCTGAGTCTCGAGAGTCCGCATGGTGTCTCACGGGCGATTGTCCGGGCCGACCGTGAGTCCCGTGACAGTGGTGCCGGCGGAGACAAGGTGCCGCACTGGCTGGAGGCCGGCCCCGTGGAAGTCGACCCCCGGGGCGTCTTCACGGCCACCGTGGATCTCCCGGTCGCTGATCCGGGTACCGGGGAGCAGACTGTCCGGCCTGTCCAGGCGGAACTGTGGCGCCCCCGTGACCTCTCGGAACTCGAGGACCCGACCCTGGCCAACGCGGTCCTCAGCGGAGGGGCACCGCTCGTCGTCAGTTGGCGGGGGAGGGCGCGGGGCGTCATCAACGTCGCCGACAGCATCAAACCCGATGCAGAGTCCTCCGTGCACTGGCTGGAGGACGCCGGTGTGGAAACCTACATGCTCTCGCGGGACACCTATCCCGTCGCCCGTCGGATGGCTGACTCGATCGGGATCTCCAAGGTGCTCGCAGGCATCATTCCCGCACGCAAGGCTGCGACGGTGCGAAGTGTGCATGCCCAGGGTGCCACCGTCGCGATGGTCGGCGACCAGGATGTCCTGGACTGCCTCGATGTCGCCGACGTCGGAATTCTGATGGGTTCTGCGGACCGGCTGGACAATCTGGGCGGTGAACACGGCCAGGCGAGGGGACTCGATTCCGCCGCCAGTGATGTCGTGATCATCAGGGAAGATGTCGCTGTCGTGGCGGAATCGGTGAACCTCGCCCGTCATGTCCGCGCCACGGTCGACTGGAACCTCTGGCTCGCCTGGGGGTACAACATCATCGCCCTGGTGCTCGCCGTGTCCGGATTCCTCAACCCGCTTCTGGCGACCGCTCTGATGCTCGGCTCGTCGCTGCTGATCGAGTGGCGGTCCGCGCGGATCAGTCACCGTGACTACAGCATCGGTGACCCCCTGGGACGGGAGGGGGCCGACGTCCCCGGCAGCCGGTCCGACACCCGGCTCGGGAGGCTGCGGGCCTGGGCAGGTGAGAACCTGAGTCCCTGGCAGTCCCGGTGAGGCCGTGAGCCCGGTGTCACCGGAAAGGCGCCGGGACGGACGCTCAGGGTTGGCGTCGACCCCGCAGAACAACCTCAGGCGTCTGTGTGAGCGGCCGTTCACCCGGGGACCCGCTCCCGCAGTCCGGTCATTATGCTGGGGGCAGTTGGGATAAGCGACCTGAAGGAGTGGCAGATGAGTGGACGGACGAACAGCTCGGCGGCGATGGACCGGGCGAGGGGGGTCACCCCCGGCGGCGTGAACTCGCCGGTACGCGCATTCGGCTCGGTCGGCGGGACCGCACCGTTCATCGCCTCCGCGGCAGGGTCGAGGCTCACCGACATCGACGGGAACGACTATGTCGACCTGATCTGTTCCTGGGGGCCGATGCTCCACGGTAACGCCCACCCGGACGTGGTGGAGGCGGTTCGTGAAGCGGCTGGGAAGGGGCTGTCCTTCGGTGCGCCGACCCTCGCCGAGACGGAGCTGGCCCAGGAGATCATCGACCGCACCAGTGTGGAGCGGGTCCGGCTGGTGAACTCCGGAACGGAGGCGACGATGTCGGCGGTCCGGCTCGCCCGCGGGTTCACCGGCCGGGACAAGATCCTGAAGTTCAACGGGTGCTACCACGGGCACGTGGATTCCCTGCTGGTGGCTGCCGGATCCGGTGTCGCGACCCTGGGGCTGCCTGACTCGCCGGGGATCACGGCGTCCGCCGCTGCCGAGACGATCGTCGTGGACTACAACGACCTTGATGCCGTCCGGGCTGCCTTCGCCGACAATCCCGGTCAGATCGCCGCGGTCATCGCGGAGGCCAGTGCGGGCAACATGGGCACGGTGCATCCGCAGGACGGGTTCAACGCCGCGCTGAAGGAGATCGCCCATGCTGATGGCGCGCTGTTGATCCTCGACGAGGTCATGACCGGTTTCCGCACCTCACGCTCCGGATGGTTCGGGGTGGACGGGGTCGCCGGTGACCTGACGACGTTCGGCAAGGTGGTGTCCGGCGGGATGCCGGCCGCAGCGTTCGGCGGGCGGGCCGAGATCATGGACATGCTCGCCCCGGAGGGACCGGTGTACCAGGCGGGGACGTTGTCGGGGAACCCGGTCGCCACGGCGTCGGGTCTGGCGTCGCTGCGTCTGGCGGACGAGTCGACCTACACGACGTTGCAGAGTAATGCCGACCGGTTGTCGTCGCTGATCAGCGGGGCGTTGTCGCGTGAGGGCGTGGCACACCACATGCAGCGGGCCACCACGATGCTCTCGGTCAGGTTCGCCGAGGGCCAGGGGCACAACTTCGCGGAGATGCAGGCGGCGGACACGTTCCGTTATGCGCCGTTCTTCCACGCCCTGCTCGACAACGGGGTGTTCGCGCCGCCGAGCGTCTTCGAGACCTGGTTCGTGTCCACCGCGTTGACCGATGACGACTTCCAGCGCATCGAGTCCGCCCTGGTTCCGGCTGCCAAGGCTGCTGCTGCGGCGACAGTAGCGTAGCCAGAGCAGTCTGCGCGTAGCCAGCGCAGTCTGTCTCCGTAGCTGGATTCCTAGGAGAGCGCTTCCTGGATCATCGGGACATAGCGCTCCAGGGTCCAGGGGACGGTGAGGGGGTTGATCATCGACGACGCGGTCACGAAGGACTGGTCGGTGGGGGCGACCTCGGCGCCGTCGCGTATTGCCGTGACATCGCCGTAGACCGGGTTGTCGTGCATCTCCCGGCGGTTGGCGTCGTCGGAGTAGAAGGTGAAGATCAGGTCGACGTCATTGAGTCGGTCGGCGTCCTCAAGGCTGAACTGGGCGGAGTCGGTGCCGACGACCTCGTCGTCCTTCATCTCCTCGACGACGGGCGCTGTCTTCAGACCCAGGTTGGCGACCATCGCGGCACGTTGCTCGGACGGCAGGAAGACCCCCATGTTCTGGGCGGGTCCCTGGTTGTAGATGAACGCGAAGTCGTGGTCGGCGAATTCAGGGTGGTCGTCACGGACGGCGGCGAAGTCATCCTCGATGCCGTTGATGAGGTCCTCGGCACGGTCGGGTTCGCCGAGTGCGGTGGCGATGGTGGTGATCTGGTCCTCCCAGTCGATGGTCCAGGGATGTTCGGGGTAGGCGACGGTGGGGGCGACGGCGCTGATCTGGTCGTACTGGTCCTGGGTCAGGCCGGACCACGGCGCCAGGACCAGGTCGGGCTCCAGTGCCGCGATTTCTTCGGCGCTGACCTCCTCGCCCCCGGTGATGAGTTCGGGGAGTTCCCCGCCTTCCTCTTCGACCGCCTCCCGGATCCACGGAAGTTGTCCTGAGTCATCGGCGCCCCACTCGTAACTCTCGGTGCCGACCGGCGTGACTCCGAGCGCGATGGCAGTCTCGGCGGACCCCTGGCCCAAGGTGACGACACGTTCGGGTTTCGTGGTGATCTCGGCCTCGCCGAGAGCGTGGGTGATCGTCGTCGGTGTGAAGGCATCGTCGTCCCGATTGTCCTGGGACGCGACGTCTGAACCGGAGGAACAGGCGACGAGGAGCGCGGTGGTGAGGCAGGACACCGCAACGGCGGCCAGTGTGCGGCGCCCTGTGCGGCGGAGGAGGAAAGTCATGAGGGTAGGCTAGCATGTCCACAGCTGGTGACCGGCGTTCACCATGCTGCCGTCGGCGAGCTGTTCACTTATGAGCTGAGCACCATGCCAGGTAGTGTCAGACACCATGACAACGATCGTCCACCTCGTCCGTCACGGGGAGGTTCACAACCCCGACCGCATCCTCTACGGTCGTCTGCCCGACTGGCACCTCAGTGTCCGCGGCCGTCAGATGGCCGCCGCGCTCGCCGCTGACCTGTCCGATCATGACGTCAGTTATGTCGTGTCCTCCCCGCTGGAGCGTGCCTGCGAAACCGCAGCCCCGCTGGCGGAGACCGTCGGGATTGCGCCGCAGGTGGACGATGACCTCCTCGAGGCCGGGAATGACCTGGAGGGCCTCCACATCAAGGGTGTCCGTTCAGCCCTGTGGAATCCGAAGCGGTGGCCGATGCTGAAGAACCCCACCGTCCCGAGCTGGGGAGAGCCGTACACTGAGATCCTCGACCGGATGTGGCGTGCCGTCGACCGCGCCCGTCGGGGGGCAGAGGGAGGCGAAGCGGTGTGTGTGACCCACCAGCTTCCCATCGTCTGTGTCCAGCGCGACGTCCAGGGCCTGCCGCTGAGGCACAACCCGGCGGCGCGCCGGTGCGAACTCGCGTCGGTGACGTCGCTGGTCTTCGAGGGAGACGACCTCGTCGACATGGTCTATTCGGAGCCTGCGCAGGAGATCTGATCCGGTGATGAACGTGAAGCAACAGGGACGACGGGTGACGGCCGCTGTGATCGCCGCGTCGCTGGCGTTGGCCGTCTCAGCATGTGGCGAGGACAACACCGCCGGCACGGATGCCGTCGTCGACG
Source organism: Corynebacterium glyciniphilum AJ 3170 (assembly GCF_007673095.1). Taxonomy (GTDB): domain Bacteria; phylum Actinomycetota; class Actinomycetes; order Mycobacteriales; family Mycobacteriaceae; genus Corynebacterium. The sequence goes on along the minus strand of NZ_VDYZ01000002.1, from coordinate 130,767 downwards.
GAGGCACCTTCGAATTCGTCTCCCCGGGCGGACAGACCGAGATCACCTACGACGAAGGCGACCGTGAACCGGTGGGGGACCTCCAGGGCGAGTCGTTGATGGAGCCGGAGCAGACGATCACCCTGGAGGATTACAAGGACCAGGTGGTCGTCCTGAACTCCTGGGGGCAGTGGTGCGGCCCGTGCCGTAGCGAGGCCGACGACCTGCAGCGCGTCCAGGAGAAGTTCGAGGACGACGGTCGCGGAACCATCCTCGGTATCAATGTCCGTGACTCCGTGGCCGACAAAGCCCGCGACTTCGTCACGGACAACGGGATCACCTATCCCTCCATCTACGACCCGCCGTTCAAGTCCGCGCTCGCCCTGGGCGGCCTGCCGGCGTCTGTCATCCCGACGACGATCGTGTTGGACAAGCAGCACCGTCCCGCGAAGGTCTTCCTCCGCGAGATCAACGACGACGAGCTGTGGGCGGCCGTGGAGCCGTTGCTGAACGATGAGTGATCTCGGAACCGCGTTCTCCGAGGCGGTGACCACCGGGCCGATCCTCCTGGCACTGGCGGCCGCGGCGGTCGCCGGCCTGGTCTCTTTCGCCTCGCCCTGCGTGATCCCGTTGGTTCCGGGATACGTCTCCTATCTCGCCGGAGTCGTCGGTGCGGACACGGAGTACACCAGGGAAGGCACGGTGGTGACCGGGCGCCGGGGCCGGGCAGGTGGTGCGGCACTGCTGTTCGTGACCGGCTTCACCGTGGTCTTCGTCCTCGCCACCGCGACCGTCTTCGGCGCAATCAGTGCCTTGATGATCAACCAGGAAACACTCATGCGCGTCGGCGGAGTTGTGACGATCATCATGGGCATCGTGTTCATGGGGTTCATCCGCCCGTTGCAGAACGACACCCGCATGGCACCGAAGCGGTGGTCCACCCTCGCCGGTGCACCGCTGCTCGGCGGGGTCTTCGCCCTGGGCTGGACCCCCTGCCTGGGGCCGACCCTCGCCGCGATCATCTCCGTGTCCGCCGGTACTGAGGGCATGACCGCCGCACGGGGGGTCATCCTGATCATTTCCTACTGCCTGGGCCTGGGACTACCGTTCATACTTGTCGCCCTGGGCTCCGCCAAGGCTCTGCGTGGGGTCGGCTGGCTGCGGAGACACTCCCGCACCATCCAGCTCATCGGCGGTGCCCTGCTGATCATCGTCGGCATTCTGCTGGTCTCCGGCCAGTGGGCACTGTTCGTCGACTGGATCCGTCAAGGTCTGGTCTCCGACACCACGCTGCCGATCTAGGCTTCAACCGAGTTCCTCTCCCGAAAGGTTTCCATGATCCGCTGGTTCCTGCGTCTACCGAAACGGGCCTGGCAGTGGCTGACCCGTATGCGGACGGCACTGGTCCTGCTGTTCCTCCTCGCTCTCGGTGCCGTTCCCGGTGCGCTGCTGCCGCAGCGTTCCCTGAACGCGGGCAACGTCACGGAGTACATCGAGAACAACGGTCGGATCGGTGAGATCTACGACAAGCTCGGGCTTTTCGACGTCTTCAGCTCGCCGTGGTTCGCGGCGATCTACGTCCTTCTCTTCCTCTCTCTGATCGGCTGCATCCTCCCGCGCAGCTGGGACCACTACAAGGCACTGCGGACGCGGCCGCCGTCGGCTCCGAAACGGTTGACCCGTATGCCGAACTTTGTGGAGGGGACGGTCGAGACACCCGCGGAGGATGTCCAGAAACAGGTGACCCGACGCTTCCGCAAGTGGCGCGGCGGAGCCACCGAGGCCGCGGACGACCGCGCCGGGAAGTGGTCGTTCGCTGCGGAGCGGGGTTACCTCCGCGAGGCGTCCAACCTGGTCTTCCACCTGTCGCTGGTGGGTATCCTGGTCGCCGTCATGGCGGGACGACTGGTCTACTACGAGGGCCAGGTCATCGTCATCGCGGGTACGGATTCCGCAAGCTCACAGTTCTGCAACTCTGCCGTCGCGAACTTCGACTCGATGCGGCACGGCCCTCTCTTCGACGGCACCACCCTGACCCCGTTCTGCGTGAACGTGAAGAACTTCGAAGCGGAGTACACCGCTGAGGGGCAGGCGACCCACTTCTCCTCGGACGTCGACTACGCCGAGGGCGAGGATGCGATGCTGCCCACCGACGAGTGGGACCATACCCAGCTGCAGGTGAACCATCCTCTCAACGTCGACGGAGATCTCGTCTACCTCCAGGGGCGTGGCTACGCGCCGACCTTCACGGTCACCTGGCCGGACGGGGAGACCCGGACCGAGACCATCCAGTTCCGTCCGGACGATCTGACTTTCTTCCTGTCGTCCGGTGCGATCAAGATGGACCCGCCGGCGGGAATGTACGAGGACCTCTACGACCGACGTCAGAATCAGCTGGCGATCCAGGGGCTCTTCGCCCCGACGGCGGAGTTTTCGGGTGAGAACGACTCCTTGCTGACCTCCTCGCATCCCGACCTGCTGGATCCTGCTGTCGCCATCGACATCTACCGGGGCGATACCGGACTCGATGCGGGGACGGGACAGGACATTTTCTCGCTGGACTCCAACCAGTTGCACAGTGGCGCGCTGCAGAAACTGGATCGGGTCAATCTCATGGAAGGCGAGTCGGTCACCCTCGACGACGGGACGGAGATCAGCTTTGATGGAGCCCAGCGATTCGTGAACCTCCAGGTCAGTCGTGACCCGACAACACCGTACGTGCTCGGGTTCGCCGTGCTGATGCTGGTCAGCCTGGTCGGTTCCCTCACCATCAAGCGCCGCCGCTTCTGGGTGCGGGTCACTGACAATGGTGACGGCACCTCCCAGCTGCAGATCGCAGGACTGGCCCGGACTGATTCGGCCGGATGGGGCCGTGAGTTCAACCGCGTGTCCGAGGAACTGCTCCAACTGGATGAGGAAGAGCTCGACGAGGAGTTCGACCAGACCGACAGTGAATGGGAGGACTGGGAGGATGAGCTTCAGCGTGAACTGGACCGCGAGGTCTCATCGGGCGAGCTCGCCGACAGCCGCGATACGGAGGACAGTGGGTCACAGGGGACGCAGGATCGACCTGAGGAACGCTAAACCCCAGCTCACTTTTGGTTTTCGCTACGGGTGCGCAGTAACGTGGGCCGAGTTACGGTCCAGTCATAATCGACGGAGGAACTGACGGATGGACATCCACGACGCCAATGAGGGCCTGGCGAATTTTTCCGACCTGGCGTTCGCCACGACTGCGGGTCTGTACTTGATTGGCCTCGCCATCTCTCTCATCTTCTACGGCATGCTGCGTTCGGCGACGGAAGCTCGCCGTGAGCGTGCCCGTATTCTCGGTGAGAACAAGGCCGAGCGTGCCAAGGAGAAGGTGACGGTCGCTGCGGCAGGTTCGGCTCCGGCAGAAGGCTCCGGCCCCGCGACCGGCGTCGACAAGGATGCCGTCGACGGTGGCAGCCACGACGTCTCGGGTATTGCCACGGGTTCGCTGTCGGAAAAGGATCTGCCGAAGAACTTCCAGGTCGACGCCTTGCGGAAGAAGTTCCGTCGGACGGACCAGTGGGGCGGCATGGCCCAGGCCGTGATCTGGCTGGGTGTGGCGATGCACCTGCTTTTCCTCGTGACACGTGGACTGGCCGCGCAGCGTTTCCCCTGGGGAAACCTGTTCGAGTACGTCTCTGTGGTCTCGGGCGTGTCGATGGTCATCGCCTGCTACGTGCTCCGGCGGAAGGCCATGCGTGTGCTGTGGCCGTGGATCCTCACCCCCATCCTGGTCCTGATGTTCTACGCCGGCACGGAGCTCTACGCTGACGTCGCCCCGCTCGTGCCGTCCCTGAACTCCTACTGGTACTGGATCCATGTCTCGGTGGTGTCGATCGGCGGTGGCATCGGCCTGGTCTCGGGTATGGCGTCACTGCTCTACCTGCTCCGGCGCGCCCAGCCGAAGGGTCAGGAGAAGGGGTTCTTCGGCGCGATCGCCGTTCCGTTGCCGGACGCCTCCAAACTGGATGCGCTGGCCTACCGGGCGGCCATCTGGACACTCCCGATCTTCGGACTCGGTGTCGTCTTCGGTGCGACATGGGCGCACTTCGCCTGGGGCCGTTTCTGGGGCTGGGACCCTAAGGAGACCGTCTCCCTGATCACCTGGATCCTCTACGCCGCGTACCTGCACGCCCGCGCGACACCCGGCATGCGTGGCAAGCCTGCCGCGTGGATCAACGTCCTGGCATTCGCCACGATGGTCTTCAACCTCTTCTTCATCAACATCGTCATCTCCGGCCTGCACTCCTACGCCGGACTGAACTGACATGCCGCACCATCCTGACCGTCGGATCACCCACCTGCTGGTGACCGGCGGTGCCGGTTTTATCGGGGCCAATTTCGTCCACCGCACTCTCGCGACCCGGCCGAGCGTCCGGATCACTGTGCTGGATGCCATGACCTATGCGGCGAACCCCGCCAATCTCGCGGGAGCCACGGAGAGCGGCGTCAGCGTCGTGGTGGGTGATGTCTGTGACACGGGGCTGGTGGATGACCTTCTTTCGGACGTGCACAGGGCGGCGACGGCCGAGGGCGGTGTTGCCGCCGTGGTGCACTTCGCGGCGGAGAGTCACAACGACAACGCCCTGCGGGATCCGTTGCGTTTCGTACGCACCAACACAGAGGGCACCGGGGTCGTCGCCGATGCATGCGTCCGTCACGGTGTCCGTCTGCACCACATATCCACGGACGAGGTCTTCGGCGATCTGCCGCTCGAGAGTGCCGCCCGCTTCACCGTGGACACCCCGTACGCGCCGTCATCGGTGTATTCCGCGTCGAAGGCGGCCGCTGACCATCTGGTCCGGGCGTTCGTGCGTAGTCACGGTCTCAGCGCGACGATCTCGAACTGCTCGAACAACTACGGGCCACGTCAACACCCGGAGAAGTTCCTGCCTCGTCAGATCACCGGCCTCATCAACGGGGAGAGTCCGCGGCTGTACGGCGCGGGAGACAACGTCCGGGACTGGATCCACGTCGATGACCACAACGATGCGGTCTGGACGATTCTGGAACGCGGCATATCGGGGGAGACGTATCTCATCGGAGCCGACGGTGAGCGGTCGAACAGGCAGTGCGTGGAGACGCTCCTGCAGTTGTTCGACCGGGACCCGGGGGACGTCATCCACGTGACTGACCGGCCGGGGCATGATCGGCGATATGCGATAGATCCGTCGTCGGTCGAGGCGCTCGGATGGGAGCCGCGGTACACCGATTTCGCCGCCGGGCTGGCGGACACGGTGCAGTGGTACCTGGACAACCGCTCCTGGTGGGAAGTCAGCCGGAAAGATGCGGAGGAAACGTACCGGGACACGGAGCAGGTCATCGACTGACCGGCATCGGGGGTGATACTCGGGGGTAGTGGAAAATGGTTGTGAGCTGCGACACATGCCGTCGCGGCCTGTTTCCCGGAGTGATTGTTCCAGATCGTCGCTTTCGCGAACATAAATAAGGGTAGGTTGACCGATGTAAGTCTCCACTAGCCTCACCCGGCGCCACACCGGGGAAAGGATCACCAGCATGACCATGTCCCGAGTAGTCACTGTCCCGTCCGCCCGTCGCACGTGGCGCACCCTTCTGCTGAGCGGCGCAGCGGTACCACGTCTGGCCGGTGCCCAGCCTGCTGACGGTTACCAGATCGGCGACGAGGCCGTCGTCCTGCCGGACCCGCCGGCGGACTTCGCCCTCACCGTGCCTGGCACGACCCTGGCGCACGGCCAGTCCGCGGAGGTGCTCACCCGACTCCCGCAGGGCCCGACACTGTACTGGGAGATCTCCACCGGTTGTCCCCGCACGGTCGCTCCCGAAGACACGGATCTGGGGAGTGTCTTCGGCGTAGGTGTCAACCCTGCGCCGGACGAGGTCGACCACTACATCCTGACCCCGTACGACATTACGTTCCTCGGCGACGGCGGCGACGGTAACCCCGTTCTCCAGTCCGCCGTGGCAGTTCCGGTGCTGATCGCCACGGATGCCGCCGGTAACGCCGTGGATCCGTTGCTGTACTCCGCAGAACTGCACGGTGGGATCGACCCGGCGGACATGGTCCCCGGTGATCTCCACAAGCTCGTCGAAGGCAGGACATACCGCGGAGCCGTACTGGGGTGCGTCCGCAATGACGGATCCGGTGCAGCGCGTAAGCCTGCCGGGGTCCGCTTCCTCTTTCAGGCTGAAGGATCTGACCTCGACCCGTTGCACACCGGCCGCGTGGTCTGGCGCTGAGCACAGTTTCCGGCTGCACTATCCTCGTGGGCATGACTGTTTCACAGAAGTGGCGACGTGCGCTGCTCGCCGGAGTGACCGTCCCGGCCGTCGTCCTCGTCGGCTGCTCGGTGGGGGACGGCGCGACCGGTGTTGCTGAAAGCAGCGAGGATGCCGCGGACAGTGATGCTGGTGACGCCGGTGACGGGGAGAACGAGCTGATCTCGGAACTCGACCTGGACGGGGCACCGGAGGGGTTCCGGCCCACCGAACCGGGCACCGAACTGGATTTCGGTGACGCCGCCTATGTCGTCAGCCAGCGTCCTGTGGACGACGACTCTGCAACCCCGGGGCCCCTCCAGTTCTGGAAGGTCACTGCCACAGGGGTGGACACTCTCGATGCCGACGAGGTACCTCTGACGGAGGGCAGTGACGATGTGGAGGAGTTCGTCTGTCTCACCTACACACTCGCATTCCTCGGGGAAGGCCCGGCAACCGACGACCAGGACTCTGCGACCGTCGCTGCGCCGGACCTCGTGCCTGCCGATGACGAGGGCGCCGGTGCCAATGTCATCGAGCGCGCTGACCCGGCGACGTGCGGCGTGGATGAACAGGACCTTCTGCCGCCCAGCCTCGCCGACATCGACGAGGACGCGACCTACGGGTCCGCGGTTCTCAGTTACGTCGACAAGGAAAAGACCCGCGGCATCAGCCCCACCGGCCTGGCCTTCACCTATGACCTGCCTGATACGCCAGAGTCACCCGATGGGTCGGAGCCGACGGAAATCGAACCGATCCACTGGAACTGACCGCCGCGGGAGTCAGGCCAGGAAGGACGGCCGGGTCTTCTTCAGCAGGGCCAGGCCCTTCTTCAACTGCCGGGGCCCGGTCTGCTCAGCGATATCCGGGTTGGCGGTGAATGCGGCGTCCGACCGCACTTCGGGCGCATTGGAGGCGTCGGCCCGCAGCATGGAGTTGGGGAGCGAGAGCTTCAGTAGAGTGCGCTGCACCTGCATCAACTGTTTGGGGAAGCTGTCTGTGTTGTAGGGCAGGCCGTACTCGTCGGCGATGCTCTCGACCTCCTTGCTGATCTCAGCGAGGTGGTTCGACGGCATGTCGGGGAAGAGGTGGTGTTCGATCTGGTAGTTCAGGTTGCCCGAAAGGACCGACAGGACGGGGCCTCCACGGAAGTTCGCCGAGCCGAGCATCTGCCGCAGGTACCACTCGTCCTGGGTTTCTTCACTGAGGGTACGTCGGGTGAAGGTTTCCACGTCATCGGGGAAGTGGCCACAGAAGATCACGGCGTAGGCCCACACATTGCGGGTGAGGTTCGCCATCAGGGCGGTCTTCAGCGCGGCGCCGGCCCGACGCTTCGCACCTGCGGCGCGGGAGAGTTTCCGGCCGTTCTTCGTCCCCGGGAAGAGGTAGCCCGTGGCAGCGGCGATCGCCGGAAAGCCGATGTAGTCCTTGCCGAACTGTCGTCCGGTTTTCGCGAGAGCGTCGAGCAGGCGGGGTTTGGTCTCCTCCCAACTCTGGCTACCGGTGAAATACCGGCCCAGTTCCACGTCGTAGAAGCCGACGGCGAGTTCGAACAGGCTGGCCAGAACCACGTTGATCAGCGGCTGCATCAGTGCCTGGGGTGTCCACCTGCGGTCCCGGGTGACCCGCAGGATGCCGTATCCCACGTCATTGTCCATGCCGATGATGTTGGTGTAGGTGTGGTGGACCACGTTGTGGGAGTGCTTCCAGCCCGACGAGGGACCGGTGTTGTCCCACTCCCAGGTGGAGGAGTGGATCTCGGGATCGTTCATCCAGTCCCACTGCCCGTGCATCACGTTGTGGCCGATCTCGAGGTTCTCGAGGATCTTCGCCAGACCGAGCATCATGCCCGCGGGCACCGCCACCGTGGAGGAGGTGGCGGTGGCGATGCGCGCAATCAGGTCCAGCGCCCGCTGGGTACGGATGAGGGACTTGATGTAGTCGGCGTCCTTGCCACCGAGGGACTCCCGGTGGGCTTTCTCGATCGCGGACAGACGGCGACCGATGTCGCGGACGTCGTCGTCCGACAGGTGGGCGTAGGCGGTGATGTCCTGGACGGCCATGTGTCGTGGCTCCTTTGGTGGTAGAGGGGGCTCGTTGGCGCCGCTGGTGTGCCGGTCAGCTGCCGGCGATGTGGAGGTAACCCGACGGGACGCTGCAGCAGGTGCGGATCTGTTCGCCGGGACCGTACGTGGCACCGTCTCTCAGGTCCACGGCGGTGCCGTCGGTGATGGGGGTGACGCACGTCCGGCAGATCCCCATGCGGCAGCCGTGCACCAGACTGATGCCGCAGTTCTCGGCCGCGTCGAGGATGGTCGTCGACCCCGTGGAGGTGGTGACGACACCGGTGTCACCGAACTCGATGTCGCCACCGAGGTCCGCAGGGTCGGGCGAGGCGCCGGCGTTGCCGGAGGCCGCGCCCTGTGCGTGGAAAGTCTCGGTGTGGATGTCGGGTATGGCCTCGGTGAGTGCCTCGAGCAGGGGGCCGGGGCCGCAGGCGAACGCCTCGCGGGACTCCCAGTCCGGGACTGCGGCCGTCACGTTCTCCACCCCCAGCCGTCCGTCGAGGGAGGAGTTCCACCTGATCAGCCGGTAGGACGGGGTCTGTGCGTGAAGGTCGTCGAGCTCGTCGGCGAAGGGCTCGGGAGGCCGGGGACCGCGCTCGCTGTGGATGTGGACGACGTCAGGCCAGGTGTCCGGGGTGTGCTCTTCACGGATCCACCGCACCATCGACATGACCGGGGTGATGCCCGCGCCGGCGGTGATGAAGAGCAACCGCTCCGGCACAGGCGACGGCAGATGGAAGTCGCCGCCGGGGGCGGTCAACCGGATGATCTGCCCGACGGTGGCGTATTCGGCCAGGTGACCCGAGACCTCTCCTCCCGGTACAGGCTTGACGGTGACGGTCAGCGTGCGCGACCGCCCGTGGCCGGTACGCACCGGAGCATTCGTCAGGGAGTAGCAGCGCCAGCGCCACCGGCCGTCGATGTCCAGGCCGAGGCCGATGAACTGGCCGGCGTGGAAGGCGCCCGTCATGCCGGGACCGGGTGAGATGGTGAGCGTGGTGTAACCGCCGTCGCGGGAGACCGCCATGATGCGACCCCGTACCTCCCGGCCGCGGAGCGGATCGAAGAGACCGGCGTAGTCCGTGGGGGTCAGGGGAGTGGTCAGTTTTCTCAGGGCAGGCGTGAGCGGTTTCGTGGCGCGGGCCACGACCTTCCCGAGTCGCACTTTGTTCATCACAACGACATTACAGACAGAAAGATATGTGTTTCAAGATAAAGTAGCTGGGAATACCCTGGCGGTACCACACCTGAGAGCTCTGCCGTGTCTGCCGTATCCCCCGTGACGTCATGACGTTATGGTGGTGGGCATGCATGACATCACCGATCTCGAGATTCCGGGCGCCTGGGTCGCCGAACCCCGCGTCTTCGGCGACGATCGTGGCACCTTCCACGAATGGTTCCGCGCAGACGTCGTCGCCGAGAAGCTCGGGTATCCTCTCGACGTGCCGCAGGCGAATCTGTCGACGTCCCGTGACGGCGTGATCCGTGGTGTCCACTTCGCTGACGTCCCCCCGGGGCAGGCGAAGTACGTCACCTGTGTGGCGGGACGCATCGTCGATGTTCTCGTGGACCTCCGGCGCGGTTCGCCCACCTTCATGAAGCACGTGGTCGTCGAGCTCTCCGCGGACAACCGCGCGGGCGTCTACATCCCGATCGGCGTCGGCCACGCCTTCGGGGTGCCCGCCGGGACGGGGGAGGCGACGGTGAGCTACCTCGTCTCTGAAGGTTACGACCCCGGCGCCGAGCATGCCGTCAACCCTCTCGACTCCGCGCTCGGCATCGACTGGGGGGCACACGGAGTCGCCGGGGTCACCGGGGACGTGGTGTTGTCGGACAAGGACCGCGCAGCGCCCACCGTCGCGGAATTCGAGGGTGGTGGCCTGGCGCTTCCGTCCTGGAACGAGTGCCGCGGCTGGGAGAAGGAGTTGCGGCTGGCGTGGGAGCAGGCGCAGAGTGACGCCGAGAACTGGGAAGGTGAGTGATGCGCGGCATCATCCTGGCCGGTGGTACCGGGTCCAGGTTGCGGCCCATCACTCTCGGGGTGTCCAAGCAGCTCGTCCCCGTCTACGACAAGCCGATGATCTACTACCCGCTGAGTACCCTGATGCTGGCGGGAATCCGTGAGATTCTCGTCATCACCACCCCCGAGGACAATGACCAGTTCCGGCGGCTGCTCGGTGACGGTTCGCAGTTCGGTGTCAGTATCGACTACACCGTGCAGGACGCCCCCGACGGCCTGGCCGAGGCGTTCGTCCTGGGTGCGGATTTCATCGGTGACGAACCGGTCGCCCTGGTGCTCGGCGACAACATCTTCTACGGTGCCGGTCTCGGCTCCCAGCTGCGTCGTTTCCATGACGTCAAGGGGGGAGCGATCTTCGCGTACTGGGTCGCGGATCCCTCGGCGTACGGCGTGGTCGATTTCGACGAGGACGGGACGGCGACGTCGCTGGAGGAGAAGCCGGAGGACCCGCTGTCCCACTTCGCGGTGCCCGGCCTGTACTTCTATGCGCCGGACGTGGTCGACGTCGCCAGGGGGCTCGAACCCTCAGCGCGTGGCGAACTCGAGATCACCGACGTCAACCGGGTCTACCTGGAGCGGGGGGAACTTCAGGTCGACATCCTCCCGCGCGGGACAGCCTGGTTGGACACCGGCACCGTCGACAACCTCATGGCCGCGGGTGACTTCGTGCGCACGATCGAGGAACGCCAGGGCCTCAAGATCGGCTGCCCCGAGGAAGTTGCCTGGCGGATGGGGTACCTGACGGACGACGAGCTCGCTCAGCGGGCTGACACTCACGGGTCCTCGGCGTACGCCTCTTACCTCCGGACGCTGCTGCGGCGAGGAAAAGAGGTCTGAGGAGCGCTACCCCTGGGCGCCGTTCTCGCCGTCCTTCTTTTCCTGGTGTCCAGGGTCCCCCTGGCTGCCCCGGGCTCCCTTGCCGTCAGACTGCCCCTTTCCGGGGTTCGTGTCCGTGGACTCGGGTGATGCGGCGGGTGGAGTGCTGTTGTCCTTCTTTCCGGACCCGCTCTGCTCCCCGTGTTCTTCGTGCCTCCAGTGCTCACCGCGCCGGGCGCGTTCCACCGCCTCCTGCTCACGCCGTTCGGCCTCGCGCTGGGCCTTGAAGCGTTCTTTCTTGATGTTCCACAGGAAATCGGGGTCGTCGTCCGGGCCCTTCGTCTTGGTGGCCTGGTTCTTCTGGCGGCCCAGCGACGGGAACTGAGTGTTCTGCGGCGTACGTGACGTGTTGTTCCACGTCTTCGGCCCGAACGCCTTCCACAGTACGATGACTGTGACGATGACGAGCACAACGATCACTAGACGTCCCATTGTTGTCGACCTCCTGTCGGCGTAGGGGTGGTCGGTGTCGGACCGACGTGTCTTCCTCCATGCTAACCACCTCACGGCGTGGAGTCGATCACGGGGCGTGAATAGGGTTCATCGCCGAGAGCGAACGCGGGGTGCGAGAGGTTTGGGGCTGTGTCACGACGGGTCGTAAGGTGGTCGTCGTGGACGAGAACAGCACCAGTTCAGAAAACCCAGGCAGCCCGGATCTGAAGCCGGGGCGCCTTCCGGCGGGCGCATGGCGTGACATCGCCCTCTACGGTCTCGCGCGGTTGCTGGTGTTCGTCGTGCTGACGGTCATCATCCAGTCGGTGGCCGTCCTGCTGGGGATGGGGCAGTCTTTCCCCCTGCTGATGAGTGCTCTTCTTGCGTTGATCGTGGCACTGCCGCTGTCGATGCTGCTTTTCAAGAAGTTGCGGCTGCGTGTCAATGAGCAGATCGCGATCCGCGACGCCGGACGCCGGGCGCACAAGGAGCAGATGCGCGCCCAGCTCGAGGAGCGGCTCGACTGACTGCCGAACCGGTGGCTGGGACCTTCCCGCGAATGAAACCGGTCAACAACCCTCGGGCCGCGAGCAACCTCGTAGGTTGGTGTGAGCGGCCTGTAGGGTTGCTCCGTCGGTACCGGGCGGGTTACACCGCCGGGTGACGGCTGATCACCCCAGCAGCATCGCGATGAACATCGCGACTGCCCAGACGAGCATTCCCCGTCCGGTCAGCCCCAGGACGGGAATGAGCTCCTTGCCGTTCGCCCCCCTGACCACCGGCAGCGCGGCCACGAACAGCAGGGGTACCGCAGCCAGGGAGATCAGTGCAGCAATGCCCGCGGCAGACACCGCCACGGTGACAACTACCGACACCAGCACCAGGACCACGTACAGGACGCGGGTCGGACGGTCGCCGAGGACCACGGCGAGAGTCGTCTTCCCCGCCTCTTTGTCGGTGGGAATGTCGCGGAGGTTGTTGACCAGGTTCACCGACGCCGACAAACTTCCGACACCCACCGCCAGCAGCAGTCCGACCCAGCTGACCGTGCCGGACTGGGTGAACTCGGTACCGGTCACGGCCACGAGTCCGAAGAACACGAAGACGGCGACCTCCCCCAGGCCGCGGTATCCGTAGGGGTTCTTCCCACCGGTGTAGAACCAGGCGCCGAGGATGCACAGTGCACCGATGAGGATCAGCCACCACGAGGAGAGCAGCGACAGGATGATTCCTGCCACTCCGGCGACGGCGAAGCTCAGGAACGCCGCGTACTTCACCCGCTCCGGCGGGACAAGCCCGGAGCCCGTCAGCCGCAGGGGGCCGGTGCGGTCGTCATCGGTGCCACGGATTCCGTCGGAGTAGTCGTTGGCGTAGTTCACACCGATGATCAGGGCCATGGCAACCACCGCCGCCAGAAGGGCCCTGGTCCAGGATGCCTGTCCGTCGTACACGGCGGCGGCTGTACCGGCGAGGACCGGGGCGACGGCATTTGCCCAGGTGTGTGGGCGTGCGCCGGTCAACCAGTCGCCGGCGGTGGCTGTGTTTTCGGACAAAGGGGTCTCCTGACGGCGTGCCTTCAACTATTCAGGGGTCCAGCCTAGTCCGGAGTTCCTCGCGGACCGCCCGACGGTCGATCTTCCCGGGGCCGGTCGTGGGAAGGCGTCGGGTACTGAGGAGACGACGCGGTATCAGGTGTGCCGGGAGACCGGCATCCTTCATGACGGTACGCAGCTGGGCGGTACGCTCCGCCGGGACGTCATCGGGAAACTCGACCAGAGCGGTGACGATCTCACCCCAGTCGGTGTCGGGACGTCCGACGACGCAGGCTGTGTACCCGAGTTCGCCAAGGGCGGATTCCACGTCCTCCGGGAGAATTTTCATACCGCCGCTGTTGATCGCGCCGTCGGCACGGCCCCGTACGGTGAGGACGCCGTCGCTGACGCATCCGAGATCACTGGTGCGGAAGGTACCGGGCGAGGGAAAGGCATCGTCCTCGACCGGGCCCGAGACATTGCAGTATCCGTCGGCGACGGTCGGGCCGGACAGGAGGATCCGACCGGTTTCGGCGTCGATCGTCACATCGGTCCCGGGGAGGGCGCGGCCGTCGTAGACCATGCCGCCCGCGGTCTCCGAGGAACCGTAGGTCAGCACGATCGGGATGTCGTGGCGTCGTGCGGTCTCGGCGAGGCCGGTGCTGGTCGCAGCTCCGCCGACCAGGACTGCGGCGTACTCGCGTAGTGCCGAGCGCCCCTGCTCATCGTCGATCAGCCGGTGCAACTGGGTCGGGACCAGGGAGGTGTGGAGGTCCTGCGACGGATGTGAGGACCGCAGGGACGAGGTGGCCCGGATGAAAGCCTCCGGGGTGAAGGTGCCGCCAGGGAGGACGTCGGGTGAGTACCCGGCGTGGAGGCTGCGGAGAATGACCTGCAGCCCGGCGATATGGTGTGGTGGCAGGGCCAACAGCCAGGGGCCCGTCCCGGTGCCGAAACGCTCGGCGAGTAAAGCTGCGGTGGCCTCGGCCGAGGCAGTCAGATTCGCGGTGCGCAGGCGGGCGCCCTTCGGCTGGCCGGTGGATCCCGACGTGCAGGCGATGAGGGTGCCGGGGGCTTCATCGCCTGCGACCGTCATCCGGGACATCAGCTCCTGAGACTGTCCCGGTGTCGTGGGCAGCACCGCACGGCGACCGTCGAGCAGCTCTTCCAGTACCGGGAGTGCGTCGGCGATGCTTCGGGGATTGAGATCGAGGGGGAGTGCTTCAAGCGTCACCCGGACCACGCTACGCCGTAGACGGGGTGCAGGGAGGTGGCTCAGGCCAGGAGTCCGAAAGACGCCACAGCGGTGCAGGCCGCGGTGGCCTCTGCAGTCGAGGGGCGGTACCCGTGCAGCGCGCGGAATGCGGCGCGGACCTCACGGGGCGTGGCGGGAGTGCGCCCTTCGTCGATGAGGAGGGCCAGTACATCAGTGGTGTCGGAGCCGACACCGAGCGCGGTCGGCGAGAACACCCGGGTGTTCGGCCCGGTGTGCTCGGGCTGCACGGTCCGGTGAAGGGTCGTGGTGCCCCGCGCCTGCGTCGCACCGGTCTCGCGGCGGTCGGGGCGCGAACCTGGCAGCACGCCGAGGACCGTGCTGTCGGTGGTGGTGTGGACTCCGGCGCCGGGCCTGCGGTACCAGTCGAAGAGACGGACCAGCGGCCGGGTGATGGATGTCGGGTACGGCATGGGACTTCACTTCCTTCAGGCAGGTACTCGCCGGGAGCGGCGGGGGTACGGACACTACGTTGACGATCTCCCAGAGATGGTAGATACAAACAATGGGAGTCGTCAAGTATTGTTTATGTTCTTGCTGCGTGAAGGGTATTTCTGGTGCGAATGCCCAGTCGCCGGATCAGTGCCCGCCGGCCTGCCCGGCCGTGCCGAAGACGTCCCAGCCGAATGTCGAGTAGATGCGACCCTGGGTGATCCACAGCAGCCCGACGACGATCGCCAGGGCGATGACGCCGAAGATGACGACGGCAGCGGTACGGCGCCAGGGGGCGATGTCCGGCGCCGCGCCGGTACCAGTTGCAGACCCGGCCGAGCTCGGGACCCAGAGGCGGATGCCTACGCCGAACAGGATCGGCAGTCCGGCACCCAGTACGAGTCCGGCGATGGTGACCTGGAGCAGTGATTCAAGGATGGTCATGGTCAGTTCTCCCTGGAGGTGCTGGTCGGATGTCCGGCGGAGGTGTCGAGGACGGAGGCGGGGTCACCGCGTCCGATGGTCGGGTCGTCGGTGCCGGTGTTGTCGGAGGGCGTCCCGACGCCCGCGCCGGCGAGTGCGTGGACGAAGGTGTCGGAGTCCTGCTTCGCAGGGACCTTGTCGGAATCCTTGTCGGAATCCGTGTCGGCTCCGATCGTGGTGTCGGTGCCGGCGTCAGGGGCCAGTCCGTGCTCGTCCCAGTCCTCGTTGACGTTGTCGGCGTGTACCGGCTGCTTCCGTGCCTTGTACACGATGAGTCCGACACCGGCCGCCAGGATCAGGAAAGAGAACAGGGAGCCTACGGCCATTGTCGTGGCTTCTGCGACGAGGTTGGAGAGCGTCCACACCAGCCAGGAAACGGCCGCTGCCAGAGGCAGTGTCGTGATCCAGGCGATTCCCATCCGTCCGGCGACACCCCACCGGACCTTGGCGCCGGGCTTGCCGACACCCGAGCCGAGGATTGAGCCGGTGGCGACGTGGGTGGTGGACAGTGCCATTCCCATGTGTGCAGAGGTCAGGATGATCGCGGCGGACGACGTCTCGGCTGCCATGCCCTGGGGGGAGGTGATCTCCACCAGACCCTTGCCCAGGGTCCGGATGACGCGCCAGCCACCGGCGTAGGTTCCGGCCGCGATGGCGATCGCACAGCTCGCGGTGACCCAGAAGGGCATGTCCGCGGCCGCGTCGAGGTTTCCGCTGGCGACGAGGGCCAGGAAGATCACACCCATCGTCTTCTGGGCGTCCGAGGTGCCGTGGGCGAGGGCCACCAGGGACGCGGAGCCGATCTGTCCGAGACGGAACAGGTTGTCGCGTTCACCTTCGCGGGTCCGTCGGGTGAGCTTGAAGACCCCGGCGGTGCCGACGGCGGCGACCAGGCCGGCGATCACGGGCGCCGCCAGTGCCGGGACGATGATCTTCTGCAGGACACCGTCCCACACGACACCCGATACGCCGAGGGCGGCGATGGCGGCGCCGATCAGTCCACCGAACAGCGCGTGGGAGGAACTGGACGGCAGTCCGAAGAGCCAGGTGAAGAGATTCCACAGGATGCCGCCGATAAGTCCGGCGAAGACGACGAGGAGGAGCTTGTCTGCCTCGGCGACAACACTGAGGTCGAAGTCCTCGAGGTTCACGATTCCGTTGGCCACCGTCTTGGCGACCTCCACGGAGAGGAACGCTCCGACGAGGTTCAGCAGGCCGGCCAGGGCGACCGCTGTCTTCGGCTTCAGGGCTTTGGTGGCGATGGAGGTGGCCATCGCGTTGGCGGTGTCGTGGAAGCCGTTGGTGAAGTCGAAAGCCAGGGCAGTCCCGATCACGAGCAGAAGGATGAGAAGCTCAGTCACACCTAGAAATATCCCGCCTATCGGCGGAAACGTCTACTCCCTGGAAAATAGCGGGGGTGAAAATCGGGGGTATATAGCGTTCACTTAAGTGGTGATCTTTTCGGTGAAACTGCAGGTCATCGACACTGGAGTTGTTGCGACTGACGACGGAGAGGGTAAACAGTGGGTGAATTCAAGGGAAATTCCGCAGGTGTGCTACGGGAATGACCTGCGCGGCATGTCCGGGGGCGAACTGATCATTGACGGATCCCATGGTCAGCAGTGAATATGCCGAAAAATCATTGCGGATTCTCTGAATTCTCAGCATTAACTCAGTAGTAGTAGGGGAACTCGTCCCAGCGGGGGGCACGCTTCTCCAGGAAGGAATCGCGCCCCTCCACCGCCTCATCGGTCATGTAGGCCAGGCGGGTGGCCTCCCCGGCGAAGACCTGCTGCCCCATCAGCCCGTCGTCCGACAGGTTGAAGGCGAACTTCAGCATCCGCTGGGCGGTGGGGGACTTGCCGTTGATCGCCCGTGCCCACTCGACGGCCGCTTCTTCGAGTTCGGCATGGTCGGCGACCTCGTTGACCGCGCCCATCTGCATCATGCGTTCGGCGGAATAGGACCGGCCCAGGAAGAAGATCTCCCGGGCGTACTTCTGGCCCACCTGCTTGGCCAGGTACGCGGAGCCGTAACCGGCGTCGAAGGATCCGACGTCGGCATCCGTCTGCTTGAACATGCCGTGTTCGCGCGAGGCGATGGTCAGGTCGCACACCACGTGCAGGCTGTGCCCGCCGCCGGCCGCCCATCCGTTCACCACGGCGATGACGACCTTCGGCATCGTCCGGATCAGCCGCTGCACCTCGAGGATGTGCAGCCGGCCGCCCTCCGCCTTGGCCCGCGCTTCATCGACTTTGTCGGCGGTGGCGGCGCTGACGTCGTTGTCGTGGTCGGTGGCGTACTGGTAGCCGGACCTGCCCCGGATGCGTTGGTCGCCGCCCGAGCAGAATGCCCATCCACCGTCCTTCGGACTGGGCCCGTTCCCCGTCAGCAGGATGGTGCCGACGTCCGGGGAGCGCCGGGCGTGGTCGAGGGCGCGGTAGAGCTCGTCGACGGTGTGTGGACGGAAGGCGTTACGTACCTCGGGGCGGTCGAACGCGATGCGGACGATACCGTTCTCACGTCCTTCCCCTGCGTGACGGTGGTAGGTGATGTCGTCGAAGTCGAAACCGGGGACCTCGCGCCACTGGGAAGGGTCAAAGGGGTTGTCTGTCATGTCACCATCGTAGGGTGTGGGCATGCAGTCTTCTGACCGTCCCGTCGAATCCGGCACACCGGCCCTGTCGGAGCTCACCGACCGCGCCCGGGTTGTCACCTGCCCGCTGCGTGTGCCGTTCCGGGGTGTGACCGAGCGTGAACTGATGCTCATCGAGGCACCGTCCGGTTGGGTGGAGTGGTCGCCGTTCCTGGAGTACCGGGCAGAGGAGTCGTCACGGTGGTTGCGCAGTGCGGTGGAACTCGGGTGGGGGCGTCCCCCGGAGCCGTCGCTGTCGTCGGTCGAGGTCAATGCGACCATTCCGGCGGTGGACGTGGTCGCCGACCCGGAGGCCGTGCCCCGCCTGCTGGACCGCTACCCGGGCTGCACCACGGTGAAGGTCAAGGTCGCGGAGAAAGGGCAGACGCTCGACGACGATCTGGCACGCGTCCGGGCGGTACGGGACGCCCGACCGGGAGTCAGTGTCCGCGTGGACGCGAATGCCGGTTGGAGCGTCGACGACGCCTTCGCCGCTGCCCGGGCTCTCACCGACCCGTCGCAGGGCGGTGGACCCCTGGACTACATGGAACAGCCGTGCGCCACGGTCGCGGAGCTCGCCGAACTACGACGGCGACTCGGCTCGCGGGGAATGATGGTCCGCGTCGCCGCAGACGAACTGATCCGTAAATCCACTGATCCCCTGGCCGTGGTCCAGGCCGGCGCCTGCGACGTGGCGGTGCTCAAGGCAGCGCCGTTGGGTGGGGTGTCCCACGTCCGCACGATCGCCCGGGAGATCGGACACTTCGGAGTGGCGGTCACGGTGTCCTCTGCCCTGGAGTCCGCGGTGGGCATGTACGCCGGAATCCTCGCCGCGGCGACGCTGCCGGGCTACACGGACGACGAAGACATGGTTGTGGCACCACAGGCGGCGGGTCTGGCCACCGGGTCGCTGTATGCCGAGGACGTCTGCGCCCCCCGCGAGATCGTCGACGGACGCCTCGCCGTGGAGCAGCTCAGCCCTGATGCGGACCGGCTGGATTCCCTCGAGGCGTCCGCTGCGCGCCGGGACTGGTGGTACCAGCGGCTCGCCGCCGCCTACGAGTACCTGTAGCCCAGACGGGTGAGTGCCCGGCTCTGCCACGTCCTCCACCACGTGGGCGGCTGGCAGACCTCTGTGCAGGGTGGCAGACCCGCCTGTCGGTTTTCCTCACATTTGTGACCCGTACCCCTGCCCGGCTCGCCGTTGCCTCTGCCGCAGTGCGGGGGAGGACGCGCCACGAGTGATGCGAGACTGCCGGTAGACCCTGTTCTTCGGCTATAAAAGGTGCAATGAGCGACTCCCGCGACACTAGACATGACACCAGTCACGACACGATCCACGTCCGGGGAGCCCGGGCCAACAACCTGAAGAACATCGACGTCGACATCCCCAAGAGGAGACTCACCGTCGTCACCGGGGTCTCCGGATCGGGGAAGTCCTCCCTCGTCTTCGGCACGGTCGCCGCCGAGTCCCGCAGACTGATCGACGAGACCTACAGTGCCTTCATCCAGGGGTTCATGCCCAGCCTGCCGCGTCCGGACGTCGACGTGCTGGAGAACCTGTCTCCGGCGATCATCATCGACCAGGAGCGCATGGGGGCGAACTCCCGCTCCACGGTCGGTACCGCGACCGACGCCTCGTCCCTGGTACGCATCCTGTTCAGCAGGCTGTCCGAGCCGTACGTCGGTGCGTCCGGTCATTTCTCCTTCAACCTCCCCGAGGGATGGTGCCCCACATGCGAGGGCACCGGAGTGGGAGCCACCATCGACCTGTCGGTGTTCCTCGATGAGTCGAAGTCGCTGAACGAGGGCGCGATCGATGCACCGGGGTTCGGCGTGGGGGACTGGTACTGGTCGTCCTACGCCAACTGCGGACGACTCGACCCGGACGTCCCGGTCCGGGACTACACCCCGGAGCAGAGGGAGTTCTTCCTCTACGCACCGTCACAGAAGATCAAGGTCCCCAAGGAGGACAACAGCGGATTCTCGAACCTCAGCTATGACGGGCTCGTCACGCGCATCCGTCGACTGTGGATCGACCGTGACACTCCGCCGAAGCAGAAGCAGATCGTGAACTTCGTGGACCGGATCAGCACGACCGGCCCGTGCCCGGACTGTCACGGTATCCGGTTGAAGGAGGCGTCGCGGACGGCCACTGTCGCCGGGCGCACCATCGGTGAGTGGAACTCGACGCAGATCACCGAACTACGTGAGCTGGTCCAGGGGCTCGAGGCGGAGCCGTCCGTGGCGCCCGTACGGTCCAACCTGCTCGGCATGCTCGACAATCTCGTCGACGTCGGCCTGGGCTACCTCAGCCTCGACCGTCCGGCCGGGACATTGTCCGGGGGAGAGGCACAACGGGTGAAGATGATCCGCCACCTCGGCTCCCCGTTGTCGGACGTGACCTATGTCTTCGACGAGCCGACGATCGGCCTGCACCCGCATGACATCGACCGGATGATCGACCTGCTGCAGCGGATCCGTGACAAGGGCAACACGGTCTTGGTCGTCGAGCACAAACCCGAGGTCATCGAGGCCGCGGACTATGTCGTCGATATCGGACCGGGTTCCGGCGAGGCCGGCGGCGAGGTCGTGTTCTCAGGCTCCTACGAGGGGCTGCGTGGTGCGGACACGGTCACCGCCCGTTCACTCGACCGCGGAGTGGCGCTCCGTGACACGGTGCGGACCCCTACCGGGGTGATGTCGTTGGAACACGTCAGCGTGAACAACCTGCAGGACGTCTCGGTGGACG
This sequence comes from Corynebacterium glyciniphilum AJ 3170, assembly GCF_007673095.1. Lineage (GTDB taxonomy): Bacteria > Actinomycetota > Actinomycetes > Mycobacteriales > Mycobacteriaceae > Corynebacterium. The sequence goes on along the minus strand of NZ_VDYZ01000002.1, from coordinate 110,017 downwards.
TCCCCCTCGGGGTACTCACCGTGGTCACCGGTGTCGCCGGGTCCGGGAAGTCGTCGCTGATCCACGGCGGCCTGACCGGACGGGAGGCGGTGACGGTGGTCGACCAGTCCGGCATCCGCGGGTCCCGACGTTCCACCCCGGCCACGTACACCGGTGTCCTCGACGACGTCCGCAAACTCTTCGCCCGGGCGAACAAGGCTGCCGGGGCCACGCCGGCGCAGTTCAGCCCGAATTCCGAGGGTGCGTGTCCGGTGTGCAACGGGCTCGGCGTCGTGTACACCGATCTGGCGATCATGGCGGGTGTGTCGACCCCCTGTGAGGAGTGCGGCGGGCGCCGTTTCCGGCCGGAGGTCCTGGAGTTCACGCTGGCAGGACGCACCATCAGCGATGTCCTGGACATGACGGTGAGGCAGGCCCGGGACTTCTTCACCGACGATGTCCCGTCCAGCGCATCGTCGCGGACGGTGTCCGGGCCCCTGGACCGGCTCATGCAGGTCGGCCTCGACTACCTGCGCCTCGGACAGCCGCTGAACACCCTGTCCGGCGGGGAACGCCAACGTCTGAAGCTCGCGGCGAAGATCGGCGACGGCCTGGAGGCGTCGGGTGGTGCCTCCGTGATCGTGCTCGACGAGCCGACGTCGGGTCTGCACCTCGCCGACACCGGAACACTGGTGACGATGATGCAGTCGCTGGTGGACGACGGCTACAGTCTCGTGGTCATCGAACACAATATGGCGGTCATGGCGGCAGCCGACCACATCATCGACGTCGGCCCCGGAGCCGGACACGAGGGCGGTCAGGTGGTCTTCTCGGGGACACCGGGGTCACTTGTGGAGTCCGGAACGTTGACGGGACAGCATCTGGCTCACGCCGTGGGGTGAGCCAGCCTGCACCGGCCTTTCCCGGAGCCGTTTTCAGCACCTCCACGACTGCCGGGTAGCGTCAGGGAGTGTGACTGACCCGACCGACATCCCTGACTCCACGCACGCTGACCTGTGTCCCACACTGTCGCACCTCTCGCCCGCCACACAGGTGGCGGCGATTGTCGTGGACGCTTTCATCGCCAACGGGGTGCGGGAGGCCGTCGTCTGCCCGGGGTCGAGGTCGGCACCCCTGGCTCTGGCGTTCGCCGAGGCGGACCGTCTGCGCCGACTGCGGCTGCACGTACGCACCGATGAGCGCTCCGGCTCCTTCCTGGCACTGGGGCTGGCCAAGCGCTCGGGACGGGCCGTCCCGGTGGTGATGACCTCGGGTACGGCGGTGGCGAACTGCCTGCCGGCCATGGTTGAGGCCACGGCCGCCGGAGTACCGCTGATCGTGGTGTCGGCGAACCGGCCGTGGGAACTGCTGGGCTCGGGCGCGAATCAGACGATCGACCAGTTCGGGATCTTCGGCACGCACGCGGTGGAGACCGTCGGAATTGATGCAGCGGTGGCGAGTGGACGCCCGGCCACCGGGCAGGACGTACGCCAGCAGGTGGCGCATGCCGTGATGCGGGCCACGTCTCCGGTCGACGCCGGCGGCGTCCAGGTCGACATTCCTTTCGCCGAGCCGTTGGTACCTTCCTCGACGACGGACGTGAGCCTGGCCGCCCGCGAAGTCGACGGCGGTACGGGGGAGCACCAGCGGATCTCGGACGTGCTCCGGACACCGATGCTTCCCTCCACGGTGGTGGACCTGTCGAGCCGTACGTTGGTCGTGGCCGGTGACGTCCGTGACCGGGTGTGGGCACAACACGTCCTCGACGAACTCGCCGGAGTGCCGACTATCGCTGAGCCGGGGTGCCCTGCCCCCGATGTGCCGGTGCATCCCGCCGCCGCGGGGCTGTTCGCCGCTGAGATCGGGGCCGGCGTCGGTGACGGGGAGTACCGGGCGCAGATGCGCCCGGAGCAGATCGTGCTCATCGGACGCCCCACACTGCACCGCGGTATCGCACGGTTGCTCGCGGATCCGGAGATCCGGGTGTTCCCGGTGTCCGACCGTCCGACGGCCCCCGCGGTGGGACGTACGGACCTGGAGACGGCGGCCCCGTTGCGCGGTGTCACCGTGACAGGTGAGCATCCCCGGGGATGGTTGCGGACCTGTGCCGCGGCCGGTGAGGTTGCGGCGGAGGCCGTCAAGGAGGAGATCGCCGGTGAGGAGTTCACGGGACTCCATGTCGCCGCCGCCGTCACCGACAGTCTCTCCGACGGAGACGCCGTGGTACTCGGCGCCTCCTCCGCAGTACGTGACGCGTCCCTGACCGGCTTACCGTTCCCCGGTGTGCACGTGGTCGCCAGCCGTGGTGCCGCCGGCATCGACGGGACAGTCTCCACGGCGGTGGGGGTGGCTCTGGCGCATGCGTCCGCCGAGCCGGACCTGATGCGGGCGCCGAGGACAGTCGCCCTGATGGGCGACCTGACATTCCTCCACGACATCAACGGACTGTCGATAGGCCCCGGCGAGCCACGCCCGGAGAACCTGGTGATCGTGGTCTCCAATGACGACGGCGGCGCGATCTTCGAGACACTCGAGGTCGGCGCGCCGGGGCTGAGGACATTCGACGACGGAGTGTCCGCGTTCGACCGCGTCGTCGGCACTCCGACGGGAGTGGAGCTCGGGGCACTGTGTGACGGGTACGGAGTCGCACACCAGCAGGTGGGGACGCTCCAGGAACTGAGTCTGGCTCTCGAGAACCATGCCGAGGGGCCCGGCGGGCTGTTGGTCGTCGAGGCCGCGGTCTCCCGCAGTCCACGGGAGCGTATGCACCGGGCCCTCACGGCGAAGACCACGGTTTCACCGACGGGGAAGGGGTAGGCCGTGCTGACCGTTCCGTCGTTCCTCGGCTCGTTCCGCCCGACGCGGGCACTGGTCCACCGCCGCCTGGTCCAGGCGGTGCTGGCGTTGTTTCTTCTCTCCACCGCCGTATGCGGGATGATCGTCGTCAATGCGGCCGTCAACGACGCGAAGATTTCCGGGGACCGGGGCGTCGCCGTGGCTGATGTGCTCAGCGACGGTTCCACCACGCTGGTGCGTTTCCGTGACGACGCCGGGGCATACCACCAGCCTGACCGTGGGCTGAAGTATCCGACGGGTCTGTCCCAGGGCGACCGGGTCTACGTCGACTACCAGCGCTCCGACACGGAGAACGTGAAGGTGCAGGGACGGGGCTGGACGTTGTCGGTGATACCGGCGTTGTCGGTGTGGTTGGTTTCGGCGGCGGTGACAGGACTGTTGTTCGGGGCGGTGCAGCTCTGGTGGCGTCGGGGGAAAGCAGGGGAGGACCCGAGGATCGACTAGGCTTGGTCACCGTGTCACGAGCCAGCCTGGAGAAGAACCCGAACGACGTCGCCCGCATGTTCGACGCCGTCGGAGAGAACTACGACCTGACCAATACAGCGATGACGGCGGGGATTGACCGTATCTGGAGGAAGCGTACCCGCCGGCGGCTCGACCTCGCCCCGGGCGACAAGGTCCTCGACCTGGCTGCGGGGACCGCGGTCTCCACGGTGGAGCTTTCGGAGTCTAGTGCATGGTGTGTGGCCTGTGACTTCTCCCCGGGGATGCTGGCGGCGGGGAAGGACAGGGACGTCCCGAAGGTGTGTGGGGACGGTATGAGCCTACCCTTCCCGGACGACACCTTCGATGCGGTGACCATCAGCTTCGGGCTGCGGAACTTCGTGGATCCTGCTGCCGGACTGCGTGAGATGGCCCGTGTCACCAGGCCGGGGGGACGGCTCACCGTCTGTGAGTTCTCCACTCCAGTGGTTCCGGTACTCCGCACTGTCTACATGGAAGCAATCATGCGTGTGCTTCCCGCAATCGCGAAAGCGGTTTCCTCGAATGCGGAAGCCTACGTGTACCTGGCCGAGTCGATCCGCGACTGGCCGGACCAGGAGGCCCTGGCGTCGCTGGTCAACCGTTCCGGGTGGGAAGGGTGCGGGTGGCAGAACCTCACCTTCGGAATCACGGCGCTGCACAGCGCCACGAAACCGGCCACGGCGGAGTAACCGCGCCAGGTAGGTCCGGCCCGGTCAGCGTCCGAACAGCGGGCGCGACTCCGCGTGCCAGAACCGGTCGTGGGCGCTACTGAGCCGTCCCGCGGTCAACCAGGCCCGGGCGGTCAGGTCCCGGTCCTCCGGGGTCACGAGGTTCCCCATCAACCGTGCGGCAGAACCCATCAGCTGATCTGAGAGAGGACCACGCATTCCCAGCGGACCGAGGGCAGCGAGAAGCCCCGGCATCGTCAGCAGCGTGGCGGCACGTCGTGCCAGGGAGAACGCGTCCCCGTAACGATCGCTCAGGTGAGCGGGCCACATGTAGCGGAGACCGTCGGGAGAACGGTCCGCGTCGGGCAGGAGGTCGACCACGTCGGCGGCGGACTCGAGTGCGTAGTCGATGCCCTCACCGTTTAACGGGTTGACCAGTGCGGCGGTGTCCCCGACCGCGGCCCAGTTCACCCCGGCGACCCGGGTGACCGCCCCGCCCATCGGCAGGAGGGCGCTGGCGACCTGGGTCGGCTCGCCGAGGCTCCACTCCTCACGACACTGCTCGGCATAGGTCGCCAGTAACCTGCGGACATTGACCTTCGCCGGGCGCCGGGACGTGGACAGCGCGCCACAGCCCAGATTGACCGCGGAACCGTGCTCGCCGTCGGTGCCGAGCGGGAAAATCCAGCCGTAACCCGGCTGCGCAGTGCCCTCGCTGTCCCGCAGCTCCAGGTGTGAGTGGATCCACGACTCATCACCGAACGGAGTGGGGCAGTAGGAGCGGGCAGCCACGCCGTGGACGAGACCGCGCAACCAGCGGGTCCCCAGGGTCCGGGCGATTCCACTGCGCACCCCCTCCGCCAGGACCAGGTAACGGCAGCGCACCGTGGATCCGTCGGCGAAGTGCACGGCACGTACCCGTCGCGCCCCACCGGCCAGGTCGGTCTCCACGTCGACGGCTTTCGTCCCTGTACGCAGCCGCGCGCCGGAGGCGACAGCCATATTCACGAGTGCGTTGTCGATGTCGGTCCGGGCGACCGCTGTGCCCCGGGCAGGGAACTCGGTGTGTCCTGGCCACGGGGCGGTGACTGAACCTCCGAATCCGTGCAGCTTCAGTCCGCGGATCTCCGGACGTCCGGCGGAGGTCGAGACGAGGTCGGACGCGCCGAGACGTTCCAGTGCGTGGACGGCCCGCGGAGTCAGTCCGTCACCGCAGGTCTTGTCCCGGGGGAAGTCCTGCATATCCACGAGGAGAACATCGCGGCCTGCGCCGGCGGCGCGGTGTGCCGCGGCCGACCCGGCCGGCCCGGCTCCGACGACGAGAACTTCGCACTCTGTGTCATTCATCGCGACCATTGTGGCACGGCACCGTACCGGGAGGGGGATCAGCGCGACGGGACCCCGTCCCCACAGATCTTTGTTCCTGCTCGTCTGGGTCCGTGCCGAGGTGCTGGTCTACAGTAGCGGGGAGCAAGATTATCCAGAGAAGACGTTTGACGGACAGAGGCTACGTAATTCATGGCAAGCACTAACTCGGATGTGCGGGTGGGGCTCGATCTCGGTGACGAGTACCTGAACACCGCCGTCCCGGACGGCCTGGCACGTGTGGAGGCCAGGCTCCGCGAGGTCCTGTCGTCCGGGGAGACCTTTCTCACCGACAAGATCAGCCATCTCGCGGTGTCCGGGGGGAAACGCTTCCGTCCGATGTTCGCCCTGCTGGCGGCGCAGTACGGGCAGGACGAGCCGGGGAGTGGGCGCGCTGAAGTGACCGACGCGGCCGTCGTCGTCGAGCTCACCCACCTGGCTACGCTGTACCACGATGACGTGATGGACGAGGCGGAGCGTCGCCGGGGCGCCCCCAGCGCCAATGCGCGGTGGTCCAACTCCGTGGCCATTCTCGCCGGCGACTACATCTTCGCCGTCGCCTCCGGGTTGATGGCGGATCTCGGGACCGAGACGGTCCGTCATTTCGCCGACACATTCGGCGAACTGGTCACCGGGCAGATGCGTGAGACCATCGGCCCTCCCGACGGGGACGACGACATCGAACACTACATGCAGGTCATCCAGGAGAAGACCGGCGTGCTCATCGCCTCCGCAGGCTATCTGGGGGCTCTCCACTCGGGGGCAGCAGAGGAGCACCGTGCCGCGTTGTTCCGTTTCGGCCGTCACCTGGGGCAGGTCTTCCAGATCGTCGACGACATCATCGACATCTGGTCCGATCCGGAGACGTCCGGTAAGACCCCCGGCACCGACCTGCGCGAAGGTGTCTTCACTCTTCCCGTGCTCTACGCCATGCGCGAGGAGACCGTAGGTGGGGCCCGTCTCCGGGAACTGCTCACCGGCCCGGTGACTGACGATGAGCTCGTGGACGAGGCGCTGACGCTCATCCGCGCCTCGGACGGGCGGGAGCGCGCACTGGCCGACGTCGAGCGTTACCGCGGTCTCGGGGAGGCGGAACTGTCGCTTCTCCCGGAGATTCCCGCGACCGGTGCGCTCCGTAACCTCATGGAGTACTCCTTGGAGCGCCTGGGCTGACTGTCGCTCTGACCAGGCGATTTGCGGATACCTCGTCGCCTCGTAGTAGGGTATCCCTCGCACCGTGAGGTGCACGCCAGGTTGCCCGAGCGGCCAAAGGGAGCGGACTGTAAATCCGCCGGCATTGCCTTCAAAGGTTCGAATCCTTTACCTGGCACAGAATGAACCGCCCGGGGAGTGGAGACACTCCCCGGGCGGTTTTCTCGTGCCTGGTGCTCCCGTATCGGCTTCTCCGCTTCTCCGTCCCGTCCGCGCGAGGCCCTCCCGCCCGCGCGAGACTGGGGGAGCAACCCTGGAGGTTGGTCGCACCAACCTCCAGGGTTGCTCCGTGCCGGGGACGCTGTGGCGGTCGTCCGGGCGGTGCTGGGGTGGGGCCGTCGACGGTGAGGAGCGGGGAGACTGGAGGCCATGCGCGGCCGAGGTTGCGGAGCCGCAGGTTCACGGAGTGCGATTTATCGCCGGTGACCTGTGGATTTGTGCAAGGGAGGCTACTCTGGTTATTCTACTTCAGGCTTCAGGAGCTGGAGCGGGAACAACCGAGGTTGTATACCGGTTCCGTTGCATGAGGTACGCCCCCTTAGCTCAGTCGGCAGAGCGTTTCCATGGTAAGGAAAAGGTCGACAGTTCGATTCTGTCAGGGGGCTCAAGTCATTTTGAGGCGATATCCGGCATGCCGGTCACAGCCGGTTGAATGGCCCTGGCGGTGTAGCTCAGATGGTTAGAGCGCACGACTCATAATCGTGAGGTCCCGGGTTCGATCCCCGGCATCGCTACCAGAGTAAGACGAGGAACACCCCGCAGCCTGCACGTCAGGGAGCGGGGTGTTCTGCTGTGCGGGGATACGGGCCCCTGGCCTCGGCATGCGTCGCCCACGCCTGGGGTAGCGTGGCCCAGTTGTTACGCGGGACGGGCGACTGATAGACTGCTGCGGTGCCGTTAACGCGGTACCGTCCGTGAGACGTCGCGGTCTGCCCGTCGTGGTAGGCTGAGATCCATCGCGAAGGGGCGTGGCTCAATTGGCAGAGCAGCGGTCTCCAAAACCGCAGGTTGCAGGTTCAAGTCCTGTCGCCCCTGCACATGCCCCGGGATGCGGGGCCGGTGATCACCGGCCCGACATTCCCGGGGTTTTCCATATTCCGAGGAGCTGTAGATCACGTGAGCGACGAGAAGAACAACGAAGTCGGGTCCACCGGCGGTCCGTTGCGTCCGTCCGGTAAGCGTCAGGTCAGCGGGGAGGGAAGCTCCGCCGACCAGGACAACCGTACGTCCGCCAAGGTCGCGGATGTTGACGGAGCCAAGTCCGATGGCAGTCGTATCCTCGCGTTCCCGCGTTCCGTGGGATCAGAGGTGAAGAAGGTCATCTGGCCCACCGGCCGCGAGATGGTCACCTACTCCATTGTCACGCTGGTGTTCCTCATCGCGATCACCGCGATGTGCACGGTCGTCGACCTGCTCACCGGTGAAGGTCTGGAGTTCATGTTCGGTCTCTGACCGTGCTATGATCGACCTCAGTATCCACCGCCTCCGCCTTACGGCGAGGCGGATTTTTCATGCGGGGCACGGTTGCTCCACCCGCACCTGGAAAAGCAGGACAACAAACGAACCCACATACAGCGTCCGTACCATCAGGGAGATGATCAACCCATGAGTGACGAGAACATCCACGACAGCAGCACGGCGGAAGGTCTCGCTGCCGCAGCGCATGATGACGTGCAGCAGGCCGTCAGCGAACTCGGAGACACAGATACCGCGGCGCAGGCGGAACAGGACAGTGTCGACGGGGCAGAAGCCGCCGTTGACACCCCCGCGGCCGAGCAGAGTCCCGAGGACGCGGCCATGGCCGCGTACCGTACGCGACTGCGCGAGTTCATGCGTGCGCTGAAGAAGCTCGACGGTGACTGGTACATCATCCAGTGCTACTCGGGCTACGAGAACAAGGTGAAGACGAACCTCGAGATGCGCGCCCAGACCCTGGGTGTGGACGAGCAGATCCACGAGGTCGTCGTCCCCATCGAGGAGATCACCGAGCTCAAGGACGGCAAGCGTAAGCGCGTCAAGCGCAAGCTCCTGCCCGGATATGTGCTCGTCCGTATCGAGCTGGACGACGCCTCGTGGTCCGTCATCCGCGACACCCCGGGTGTCACCTCCTTCGTGGGTAACGAGGGGAAGCCGACTCCGGTGAAGATCCGCGAGGTCGCGAAGTTCCTTCTCCCCCCGGAGACGGCCACCGCGCCGGCGTCCCAGGAAGACGCCGAGGCGGGCGCCCCCGTCGATGTCAGCGACACCGGTGTCGCCATGGCGCCGACACCGCTCGGCGACCAGGTCGAGGTGGACTTCGAGGTCGGCGAGTCCGTGACGGTGCTGTCCGGTCCGTTCGCGTCGGTGTCGGCCACGATCTCCGAGATCGATGCAGCGAACAGCAAGCTGAAGGCCCTGGTGTCGATCTTCGGGCGCGAGACCCCCGTCGACCTGGCATTTGACCAGGTAGAGAAGCTCAACTAGAGTTTGACCGTTGCTCATCGCGAGCACATGAACATTCCACCCGGTGGCCGGTAACCAGACCGGCATCCGGACAGGTGTGCCCTGTCCCCGCCATAGGACGGGCAAGGTCGTCTGTGCAGGCGACACACCTGGTACCACGTGAAGAGGTGAACCATGGCGAAGAAGAAGAAGGTCTCCGGCCTGATCAAGCTGCAGATCCAGGCAGGTGCCGCTAACCCGGCGCCGCCGGTCGGCCCGGCGCTCGGTGCGCACGGCGTCAACATCATGGAGTTCTGCAAGGCCTACAACGCGGCCACCGAGTCCCAGCGCGGGAACGTCATCCCGGTCGAGATCACGGTCTACGAGGACCGTTCCTTCGACTTCAAGCTGAAGACCCCGCCGGCAGCCAAGCTGCTGATGAAGGCTGCAGGCATCCAGAAGGGCTCCGGCGTTCCTCACGCAGAGAAGGTCGGTCAGGTCAGCTGGGCACAGTGCCGCGAGATCGCGCAGACCAAGTTCGAGGACATCAACGCCAACGACCTGGAGAACGGCGCCCGCATCATCGCCGGCACCGCACGCTCCATGGGCATCGACGTCGTCGACCAGCCTGCCTGACGCGTTAATACAGGCATCACCCGTGGCAGGGCCACTTGCGGCCCGTCAACCACACTCCAACAACCACTGATTGGACCAGTACCATGAGCAAGAACTCCAAGGCGTACCGCGCCGCCGCAGAGAAGATCGACGCCGATCGTCTCTACACCCCGATCGAGGCCGTCAAGCTGGCCAAGGAGACCTCCTCCAAGACCCACGACGCCACCGTCGACGTCGCGATCCGCCTGGGTGTCGACCCCCGTAAGGCTGACCAGCTGGTCCGCGGTACCGTCTCCCTGCCGAACGGCACGGGCAAGAACGTCCGCGTCATCGTCTTCGCCGAGGGCCCCAACGCCACCGCCGCCGAAGAGGCCGGTGCCGAGGCCGTGGGCACCGCCGAGCTCATCGAGCGTATCCAGGGCGGCTGGACCGACTTCGACGCTGCGATCGCCACCCCTGACCAGATGGCCAAGGTCGGCCGTGTCGCCCGCGTCCTGGGCCCGCGTGGTCTCATGCCGAACCCGAAGACCGGCACCGTCACCACGGACGTCGCCAAGGCCGTCTCCGAGATCAAGGGCGGTAAGATCTCCTTCCGCGTCGACAAGGCAGCCAACCTGCACGCCATGATCGGCAAGGCGTCCTTCGACGAGAAGGCTCTCGCCGAGAACTACGGCGCGCTGGTGGAGGAACTGCTCCGCGTGAAGCCGTCCGCCGCCAAGGGCCGCTACATCAAGAAGATCACCGTCGCGACGACGAACAGCCCGGGCATCCAGGTTGATCCGTCCGTGATGAAGAACTTCACCGGCGACGAGGACTAGTTTCCTCCGTCCCCGCGAACAACGCCCCTGGCGCCCCGGATTAACGGGGTGGCAGGGGCGTTGTTCTGCCGTGCTCAGTATCCGCGTTGCCGAAGTTGCCCCAGCACGGGGATGACCCGGGCAATGACATGGGGGTGAGTCTTGCGGTAGTCGCCTGGACTGCCGTTGTCGCTGTCCGACAGTCGTTCGAGGATCAGGTCGAAGGTCCTGGGCGAATAGCACAGGGACAGGTGGTCGCTCCAATCCCGTGCATTGCCGTCGGACTGGACACAGAAGTTGCGCACGGTCGCGCCCTCACCGGGAGTGAGGAACTGCGTGCGCCAGGGAGTGACCACTTCGTCATAGCGGGTACCGATCATGGTGTAGTGCACGCCGGGTACCGTGTCGCCGTCACGGTTGATGTACCTGACGACATCGGAGTCCACGATCTGGTCTTCGGCGCACTGGCCCAGCACAGATCGGAGGACCCCGGCGACGTCGATCTTTCCGTGCAGCTTGTCCCGGAGCCAGGCGGCGAGGGTGCCGAGGCCCATCATGGTGGTGCCGTGACCCGATCCCGCGAGTCCGATGATGTTTCTGATCTTGGGTTCTCCGCCGGCGAACCGCCCCTCGTTCTCGGTGACGATCATGCGTGCCTGGGCGGACCCCTGCGAATGGCCGATGACGTCCACCTGGGACGCTCCCGTACGCTCGAGCACGGCGTCGATGAATTCGGCGATCTCGGCGGTGGCGTCCAGGAGACCGCCGTTTCCGAAACAGCAGGTACGTCGTCCCAGCAGGCTCTCGTCGTTGCTGCCGTAGTTCAGGGCGAACACCCTGAAGCCGCGGGCGGCGAGTTTCGGGGCGATCATCGACCACGTCCCGTAGGCGTTCATCCACGTGCCGTGGAGGAGGACGACGGGGACCGGGTGCTCCTCGGACAGCGGGGTGTCCCAGTCGTTGACGCCCGCAGGCATCGGGTCGGCGTGCCCCCACGACTTCAGGAACGCAGTCAGGAAGAACCGGTGCTCGGGTGTGCTGGAGGAGGCATAAGTATTTGACGTTGAACTCATTCCACCGAACCTACTACCCGGGACCGGGGAAGCGGTGCTGTTCCACGGAACGACTTGCCGGGATTCCGGTCTGGACAGGGGCGGGGCGGTGGCAGGCCCGGCGATTTGGGCTTCAGAGGGCTCGGCGTCTATAGTCATGCGAGAAGTTTGATCGCGGGGTGACCCGCGAACGTTCAAGTTTCACCGGAGACCGTCGGTTGACGTCTTCACCGGGCAGCACCGGGGAAGACGGACGAAGGATCATCACCATGACACGGTGATGGCGCCTACGCAGGGAAACACGGAACACGCCGAGCGACGCCGGGCCCCAGCGGTCCGGGACTGTCGCCCTCCGCGCCCCGTGCCCTGTGCACGGGGCGTCGCTGTGTGTGCAGGATGGCCGTTCAGATACCGTCTGGTCGCACCACCGACAGACATCAGGAAGGAGGCGAGAGTATGGCAAACGCAAAGAACACCGCATCGGTCGCGGAGCTCACCGCACGTTTCGAGAACGCCAGCGCCATGGTGCTCACCGAGTACCGTGGCCTGACCGTCGCTCAGACGACTGAGCTGCGCAAGGCCCTGGGTTCCGAGGTCACCTACTCCGTCGCCAAGAACACCATGATCAAGCTGGCTGCGAAGCAGGCCGGCGTCGAGATCGCTGATGAACTGCTCACCGGACCGACCGCCGTCGCCTTCATCCAGGGTGAGGCAGTTGACGCTGCCAAGGCGTTCAAGAAGTTCGGTGCAGATCACAAGGCGCTCGTGATCAAGGGCGGCAGCATGGACGGCAACCCGCTGTCCGCGGCCCAGGTTGAGGCAATCGCTGAGCTGGACAACCGTGAGACCACCCTGGCCAAGCTGGCCGGCGCCCTGCAGGGCTCCCTCAGCAAGGCTGCTGGTCTGTTCAACGCTCCGGCATCCCAGGTCGCACGGCTTTCCGCCGCGCTCCAGGAGAAGAAGGAAGCTGCCTGACCCGTCAGGCGGCCTAACCCCCATACGCTCTACACCCCGTTCCCCGCTCAGTGCTGAGCGGGACAAAGAAAGGAAGCCGACATGGCTAAGTTCACCAACGACGAACTGCTCGAGGCCTTCAAGGAGATGACCCTGATCGAGCTCTCTGAGTTCGTCAAGCTCTTCGAGGACACCTTCGACGTCACCGCCGCTGCCCCGGTCGCCGCTGCTGCCGCCCCCGGCGCTGCTGCTGCCCCCGCTGAGGAGGAGAAGGACGAGTTCGACGTCGTTCTCGAGGACGCCGGCGCCAAGAAGATCGGCGTGATCAAGGTTGTCCGCGAGCTCGTCTCCGGCCTGGGCCTGAAGGAGGCCAAGGAGCTCGTCGAAGGCGCACCGAAGGCTCTCATCGAGGCTGCTTCCAAGGACGACGCCGAGGCTGCCAAGGCCAAGCTCGAAGAGGCCGGCGCCAAGGTTTCCCTCAAGTAAGAGGTCTCCGGCTTACGCCGCATTCTTCACCACCCCCGTCAGGGACGTTCGCAGGACGTCTGTGGCGGGGGTGTTGTCGTCTGTTCCCGTCTGTCCGGCGGGGGCATTACGATGGTCCGCATGCTTCCGAGATCCCGCGTCGCCGCTGTCCTCACACTCGGGCTGGGGTGCATCCTGCTCGCCGTCGGTATCGCTCTGCCGGTACTGGTGCCTCCAGAACGTCCCGTACCGCTGGAACTCAGTGAGTCGCAGTTGACGCTGCAGGATGACGAGGCCCGTATCGGCCCGTCCTACCTGGCAGGGGAGGGACAGGACGAGGGGGAGCCCCCTCAGCCGGTCACCGCCCCGGTGACCAAGACCTACGCGGTGTCTCTGGGCGAGCCGGCGGACGATGAATCTGCGGCGGCAACCGTCGGGGTCACCTCCCTGAGGAACGACATCGAGGGTGATGACGGCCTCCTTGACGCCGAGGTGTGGAGCTACCGGATCGACCGGATGACAGGGCTCTCCCTGGGGGACGCGAAGGTGGCGGACACACCGGCGACCCCCGCTGCGCCTACCGAGGTAGCCGGTCAGTGGCTGGCGTTCCCGAGGGACACCGCACAGGAGGAGTATCCGGTCTTCGACAACCTGCTCCGACGCGAGGTCCCGGCGCAGTTCGTGCAGACCGAGGATGTCAACGGCACCGAGGTGTACGTCTTCCGGCAGGAATTCGACGCAGAGCCGGTACGGCAGGCCAACCCGGGGTACTACCGGTCGACATCGACCACGGGGGAGGGGGACCCGTCCTCGTTGTACCGGAACGGGTCCAAGGAGTTCCGGGTGGAGCCGGAGAGCGGGATGATCGTGTCGGTGACCGAGGACATCCAGGATGTCTATGTCCCCGACGGTGACGACGCAGACGCCGCGTCGCCGGAACTTCTCAGTTCCTTCAGCGGTGCGACTCCGGACGCTGAGCGCGACGACCTGCTGGTTCAGGCCGCCGAGCTGGGACACGACCGGCCGACACGCGGATGGGGTATTGTGCTGACTGTCACGGGTGCTATCGTGGCACTCGGTTCGGCGGTCGTGGCCTTACGGCCACAGCGTGTCCAGCGGTCTGGATCAACGCAGTCGCCGAAGAAGTAGACGGCACGACACGGGCCGGTTCACGGGGAGGGTGGACCCCGTGTGTCGTAGGGGTGGACATCCGCACGCGGGTGATATACGATCGATCGTTGCGCTGGATTGACGTCTGGCGACGTTGCGATAACAGCAGGACACGACCTTGATGAGCGATGGTACGGAGGGGATCGACATGGTCACGGCACGGCGGAACGCCAGAGTGCCCGGCCACGCCGATCCGGCCCGGACCGGTTACTTGACAAGGTCCATCAACTGTTTCCGGACACTGGTTCGCAACTGACCCGGATTCCGTCAACCCCCACAGAACCCCACAGATTTCCACAGACCACCGCAGACCGTACGCTCATAGCAACCGTGTCAGCCACCGCCCGGACCGATTCACCGGTACCGGGTTCCGGCAGGCACGTGAGGTGCTGGAAGGACCCCATCTTGGCAGTCTCCCGCCTGACCAGTTCCACCCCGGGAATTCCCGGAGCTTCGCAACGTCACTCGTTCGCGAAGATCGATGCCCCGATCGAGGTTCCCGGTCTTCTCGACATTCAGAGGGACTCTTTCGCCTGGCTCGTCGGCACGCCGCAGTGGCGTGCCCGCAAGCAGGCCGAGGCCGGGGAGGGCGTTCGTATCACCTCCGGTCTCGAGGACATCCTCGAAGAGCTGTCCCCTGTCGAGGACTACTCGGAGAACATGTCCCTGGTCCTGTCCGAGCCGCGCTTCGACGATGTCAAGAACACCGTCGACGAGTGCAAGGACAAGGACATCAACTACTCGGCTCCGCTGTACGTCACCGCGGAGTTCACCAACGCCACCTCCGGCGAGATCAAGAGCCAGACCGTCTTCATCGGTGATTTCCCGATGATGACCGACAAGGGCACCTTCATCATCAACGGCACCGAGCGTGTCGTCGTGTCGCAGCTGGTCCGTTCCCCGGGCGTGTACTTCGACGAGTCCATCGACCCGGGCACCGAGCGTCCACTGCACTCCGTCAAGGTCATCCCGTCACGCGGTGCGTGGCTGGAGTTCGACGTCGACAAGCGCGACACCATCGGTGTGCGGATCGACCGCAAGCGCCGTCAGCCGGTCACCGTCCTGCTGAAGGCACTGGGGCTCAGCGCCGAGGAGATCACCGAGCGTTTCGGCTTCTCCGAGATCATGATGTCGACGCTCGAGAAGGACGGCGTCGCCAACACTGACGAAGCACTGCTGGAGATCTACCGTAAGCAGCGTCCCGGTGAGTCTCCGACACGTGACTCCGCGCAGGCTCTGCTGGAGAACAGTTTCTTCAACTCACGCCGTTACGATCTTGCCAAGGTCGGCCGTTACAAGGTCAACCGCAAGCTGGGGCTGGGCACCGGCGGTGAGGGCCCGATGACCCTCACCGAACAGGACATCCTGACCACCATCGAGTACCTGGTGCGTCTGCACGCCGGTGAAAAGGACATGACCTCCCCGGATTCCGTGGAGATCCCGCTCGGCACGGACGACATCGACCACTTCGGTAACCGTCGCGTCCGTACCGTCGGCGAGCTGATCCAGAACCAGATCCGTGTCGGTCTGTCCCGCATGGAGCGGGTCGTGCGCGAGCGCATGACCACGCAGGACGCGGAGTCCATCACTCCGACCTCCCTGATCAACGTGCGTCCGGTCTCCGCCGCGATCCGCGAGTTCTTCGGAACCTCGCAGATGTCGCAGTTCATGGACCAGAACAACTCGTTGTCGGGCCTGACCAACAAGCGTCGCCTGTCCGCGCTCGGCCCGGGCGGTCTGTCCCGTGAGCGCGCCGGCCTCGAGGTCCGCGACGTGCACCCGTCCCACTACGGACGTATGTGCCCGATCGAGACCCCTGAGGGCCCGAACATCGGTCTGATCGGTTCCCTGGCGTCCTACGCCCGGGTGAACCCGTTCGGTTTCATTGAGACGCCGTACCGTCGTGTGGAGAACGGTCAGATCACCGACACGGTGGACTACCTCACCGCAGACGAGGAAGACCGCCACATCATCGCCCAGGCGAACACCCCGTACAACGCGGACAAGCAGTTCACCGAGGAGCAGATCGAGGTCCGCCTGCGTGGCGGCGACGTCGAGGTCGTCCCGGCTGACCGGGTCGACTACATGGACGTCTCACCGCGCCAGATGGTCTCCGTCGCGACCGCGATGATCCCGTTCCTCGAGCACGACGACGCCAACCGTGCCCTCATGGGTGCGAACATGCAGCGT
Organism: Corynebacterium glyciniphilum AJ 3170; assembly: GCF_007673095.1. Taxonomy (GTDB): domain Bacteria; phylum Actinomycetota; class Actinomycetes; order Mycobacteriales; family Mycobacteriaceae; genus Corynebacterium. Next base: position 93,808 of record NZ_VDYZ01000002.1, on the reverse strand, counting down.
CAGGCAGTGCCGCTGCTGCGTGCGGAAGCTCCGTTCGTGGGTACCGGTATGGAGCAGCGTGCCGCCTACGACGCCGGCGACGTGATCGTGTCCCCGAAGGCAGGTGCGGTGGAGTTCGTCTCGGCCGACTACATCACCATCATGGATGATGACGGCGTGCGCGACACCTACATGCTGCGCAAGTTCGAGCGCACCAACCAGGGCACCTGCTACAACCAGAAGCCACTGGTCAGCCAGGGTGACCGCGTGGAGGCCGGCCAGGCCATCGCCGACGGCCCCGGCACCGACAACGGTGAGATGGCTCTCGGCCGCAACCTGCTGGTCGCCATCATGCCGTGGGAGGGCCACAACTACGAGGACGCCATCATCCTCAACCAGCGCATGGTTGAGCAGGACATCCTGACCTCGATCCACATCGAGGAGCACGAGATCGACGCGCGGGACACCAAGCTCGGACCCGAGGAGATCACCCGTGACATCCCGAACGTGGGCGAGGACGTCCTGGCGGACCTCGACGAACGGGGCATCGTGCGCATCGGCGCCGACGTCCGTGACGGTGACATCCTGGTCGGTAAGGTCACGCCGAAGGGTGAGACCGAGCTGACCCCGGAGGAGCGTCTCCTGCGCGCGATCTTCGGTGAGAAGGCCCGCGAGGTCCGCGACACCTCCATGAAGGTGCCGCACGGCGAGACCGGCAAGGTCATCGGCGTCCGGGTGTTCTCCCGCGAGGACGACGACGACCTGTCGCCGGGTGTCAACGAGATGGTCCGCGTGTACGTCGCACAGAAGCGCAAGATCCAGGACGGCGACAAGCTCGCCGGCCGCCACGGCAACAAGGGTGTCGTCGGCAAGATCCTGCCCGCCGAGGACATGCCGTTCCTGCCGGACGGTACCCCGGTCGACATCCTGCTGAACACGCACGGTGTGCCGCGTCGTATGAACATCGGTCAGGTCCTCGAGACACACCTGGGCTGGCTGGCGAAGAACGGTTGGACCGTCGACGCGGATTCCGACGACCCGACGGTCAAGGCCATGCTCGAGACTCTTCCCGAGGATCTTTACGACGTGCCCGCAGACTCGCTCACCGCGACCCCGGTGTTCGACGGTGCGTCCAACGAGGAGCTTTCCGGCCTGATGAAGTCGGTCCGTCCGAACCGTGACGGTATCCGCCTGACGGACGGCGACGGCAAGGCCGAGCTCATCGACGGCCGCTCCGGTGAGCCTTTCCCGTACCCGGTCTCCGTGGGCTACATGTACATGCTGAAGCTGCACCACCTCGTCGACGAGAAGATCCACGCCCGGTCCACCGGCCCGTACTCGATGATCACCCAGCAGCCGCTCGGTGGTAAGGCGCAGTTCGGTGGACAGCGCTTCGGTGAGATGGAGGTGTGGGCCATGCAGGCGTACGGCGCGGCCTACACCCTGCAGGAACTGCTGACCATCAAGTCCGACGATGTCGTGGGACGTGTCAAGGTGTACGAAGCCATCGTCAAGGGCGAGAACATCCCGGATCCGGGCATCCCGGAGTCCTTCAAGGTTCTCCTCAAGGAGCTGCAGTCGCTGTGCCTCAACGTCGAGGTGCTCGCGGCGGACGGTTCCCCGATGGAGCTGAGCTCCACGGACGACGACGAGCTGGACCACGCCAATGCCGCCCTGGGCATCAACCTGTCCCGGGACGAGCGTCCGGACGCTGACAGCGACGTGGGATAGCTCCCACCACCAGACAAGCACTGACCTTTTTTCACTGCACCACCCGCACTACCGCCCTCCGTATGAAGACGGAGGGGAAAGGGAGTCCACGTGCTGGACGTCAACTTCTTTGACGAACTGCGTATCGGTCTCGCGACCGCCGACGACATCCGTCGTTGGTCACATGGCGAGGTCAAGAAGCCGGAGACCATCAACTACCGCACCCTGAAGCCCGAGAAGGACGGTCTGTTCTGCGAGCGGATCTTCGGGCCTACCCGCGACTGGGAGTGTGCCTGCGGCAAGTACAAGCGTGTCCGTTACAAGGGCATCATCTGTGAGCGTTGCGGCGTCGAGGTGACCAAGTCCAAGGTCCGGCGTGAGCGCATGGGCCATGTTGAACTGGCCGCGCCGGTCACCCACATCTGGTACTTCAAGGGCGTTCCGTCGCGCCTCGGATACCTGCTCGACCTCGCCCCGAAGGATCTCGAGAAGATCATCTACTTCGCGGCGAACATCATCACCTCCGTCGACGAGGAAGGTCGCCACAACGACCAGACCACGCTCGAGGCGGAGATGCTGGTCGAGAAGAAGGAAGTCGAGAACGAACGCGACTCCGATCTGGCTGACCGGTCCGAGAAGCTCGAGGCCGACCTGGCCGAGCTCGAGGCCGCCGGTGCCAAGGCGGACGCGAAGCGCAAGATCCAGACCGCTGCGGAGCGCGAGATGCGCCACATCCGTGAGCGCGCCGAGCGTGAGATCGAACGTCTCGACGAGATCTGGAACACCTTCGTCAAGCTCGCACCGAAGCAGATGATCGTGGACGAGGGCATCTACACCGAGCTCGTCGACCGCTACGAGGACTACTTCACCGGCGGCATGGGTGCGGAGTCCATCCAGACGCTGATCCGCTCCTTCGACCTCGAGGCCGAGGCGGAGAAGCTGCGTGAGGTCATCCGCGACGGTAAAGGCCAGAAGAAGCTGCGTGCGCTCAAGCGACTCAAGGTCGTCGCGGCGTTCCTGCGGTCCGGTAACGACCCGGCCGGCATGGTCCTCGACGCCGTCCCGGTGATCCCGCCGGAGCTGCGCCCGATGGTGCAGCTCGACGGTGGCCGTTTCGCGACCTCCGACCTCAACGATCTCTACCGTCGTGTGATCAACCGCAACAACCGTCTCAAGCGCATGCTGGACCTCGGTGCACCCGAGATCATCGTGAACAACGAGAAGCGCATGCTGCAGGAGTCGGTCGACGCGCTGTTCGACAACGGCCGCCGTGGACGTCCGGTCACCGGCCCGGGCAACCGTCCGCTGAAGTCGCTGTCTGACCTGCTGAAGGGCAAGCAGGGGCGCTTCCGTCAGAACCTGCTCGGTAAGCGTGTCGACTACTCCGGCCGTTCCGTGATCATCGTCGGTCCGCAGCTGAAGCTGCACCAGTGTGGTCTGCCGAAGCAGATGGCCCTGGAGCTGTTCAAGCCGTTCGTGATGAAGCGACTGGTCGAGAAGTCCTACGCGCAGAACATCAAGTCCGCCAAGCGGATGGTGGAGCGCCAGCGCCCCGAGGTGTGGGACGTGCTCGAGGACGCCATCGCCGAGCACCCGGTGATGCTGAACCGCGCACCGACGCTGCACCGTCTGGGTATCCAGGCGTTCGAGCCTGTGCTCGTCGAGGGCAAGGCTATCCAGCTGCACCCGTTGGCCTGTGAGGCCTTCAACGCCGACTTCGACGGTGACCAGATGGCCGTCCACCTGCCGTTGTCCGACGAGGCGCAGGCCGAGGCCCGCATCCTCATGCTCGCCTCGAACAACATCCTGTCTCCGGCGTCCGGCAAGCCGCTGGCCATGCCCCGTCTGGACATGGTGACCGGTCTCTACTTCCTGACGCTGCAGAAGACGGAAGAGGAGATCGGCGGCCAGGGCGCGTACCGCCCGGCCGACGAGAACGGGCCCGAGTGGGGTGTCTACTCCACGCTGGCTGAGGCCATCATGGCCCGCGACCGTGGGGTCCTGGGGCTTCAGGCCCCGATCAAGGTGCGCATCGACCACCTCCGTCCGCCGGAGGATGTCGAGGCGGAGCAGTTCCCCGACGGCTGGCAGAAGGGTCAGGTCTGGCTTGCGGAGACCACGCTGGGGCGTGTGCTCTTCAACGAGCTCCTGCCCTGGAACTACCCGTTCGTCGACGACGTCATGGCGAAGAAGCCGCAGGCCGCGGTCATCAACGACCTTGCCGCCAAGTACCCGATGATCACGGTCGCCCAGACCGTGGACAAGCTGAAGGACGCCGGCTTCTACTGGGCGACCCGTTCGGGTGTGACCATCACCATGCACGACGTGCTGGTCCTGCCGAACAAGAAGGAGATTCTCGACCGTTACGAGGATCGCGCCCGCGTCATCGAGAAGAAGATGGCACGCGGCAAGATCAACGCGACGGAGCGGTACAACTCCCTGGTCGACCTGTGGAAGGAAGCCACTGACTTCGTCGGTGAGTCCGTCGAGAAGCTGTACCCGGACGACAACCCGATCCCGATGATCGTGAAGTCCGGCGCCGCGGGCAACATGCGTCAGATCTGGACCCTGGCCGGCATGAAGGGCATGGTGACGAACTCGCGTGGTGACTACATCACGCGTCCGATCAAGACGTCCTTCCGTGAAGGCCTGTCGGTGTTGGAGTACTTCAACAACTCCCACGGTTCCCGTAAGGGCCTGGCTGACACGGCTCTGCGTACCGCGGACTCCGGTTACCTGACCCGTCGTCTGGTGGACGTGGCGCAGGACGTCATCGTGCGCGAGGACGACTGCGAGACGTCCAAGGGTGTCACGATCCCGTTGGCTGAACCGGTTCTGGACGCAGAAGGCAACGAGACCGGTAGCTTCCGTCGTGCGGAGTTCGTCGAGACTGCCGCCACCGGCCGCTTCCTCGCCGCCGATGCGGTGGATCCGTCGGGCAATGTCGTCATCCCCGCTGGCCAGGATCTCGGAGACCCGGAGATCCAGCGGCTCGTCGACGCCGGAGTCGCGTCCATCAAGGTTCGCTCCGTGATGACCTGTGACACTGCCACCGGGGTGTGCGCGACCTGCTACGGCCGGTCCATGGCGACCGGTAAGAAGGTCGACATCGGTGAGGCTGTCGGTATCGTCGCCGCGCAGTCCATCGGTGAGCCCGGTACGCAGCTGACGATGCGCACCTTCCACCAGGGTGGTGTCGGTGGAGACATCACCGGCGGTCTGCCCCGTGTCCAGGAGCTGTTCGAGGCGCGTGTCCCGAAGGCCAAGGCCCCGATCGCCTCGGTCGACGGCAAGGTCCGCATCGAGGACGACGACAACTTCTACACTCTGACGATCATCCCCGCGGACGGTTCCGACGAGGTCGTGTACGAGAAGCTGTCGAAGCGCCAGGGCCTCGCGGTCATCAAGGTCGGTGACTTCGAGCGCCAGATCAAGGACGGCGACAGCGTCGTCCGCGGTCAGCAGCTCCTGAAGGGCTCCGCGGATCCTCACGAGGTGCTCCGCGTGATGGGGCGCCGCGGCGTCCAGCAGCACCTGATCAACGAGGTCCAGAAGGTCTACCGCGATCAGGGTGTGGCCATCCACGACAAGCACATCGAGATCATCGTGCGCCAGATGCTGCGTCGTGTGACCGTCATCGACTCCGGCTCGACCGAGTACCTGCCGGGCTCCCTGGTGGATCACGCTGACGCGGTCGCCGCCTCCAAGGCTGCCGTCCAGACGGGCGGCCGTCCGGTGGAGGTCCGTGCCGAGATCATGGGTATCACCAAGGCCTCGCTGGCCACCGATTCATGGTTGTCGGCCGCGTCCTTCCAGGAGACGACCCGTGTTCTCACCGACGCCGCGATCAACAAGCGCTCCGACAAGCTCATCGGGCTCAAGGAGAACGTCATCATCGGTAAGCTGATCCCGGCAGGTACGGGTATCTCCAAGTACCGCAACATCGCCGTGGAGCCGACCGAGGAAGCACGTGCAGCTGCGTACCAGCTGCCGTCGACCTTCGGCGACGGTTTCTACGGAGACGACTCCTACGGGGAGTTCACCGGTGCCGCCGTCCCGCTCGACGACATCGACCTGAACTGACAGCTCCCGTCCACGCGGTCACCTCACCCGGCTCCTGCTTTTCGCAGGGGCCGGGTTTCGGCTTTTCCGGGTACTGATCGGCTGCCAGGGGCATCCGTCCGAGGAGACGGCTCAAGACACGTTCGGGGGAGTGGCAGCGAAGTGTTACATCTGTATCAGGAAAACGGCGACTCCCGCATGCGGGCTGCCGGGTGTCCGAACCCGCGTGCGGTCTGCGAGGACAGGATGGTACAGGCGTATCGCCTTCTGGTGAACCGTTCCGTAGTCCACCGGATACCCTGAATTTGGTGGTAACCGGCGTGTCGGGTAGTGTCAGGCCACAGTCCCACTTATCAGGACGCGTCTGCCGGTCTTCCGGCCGATATGAACTTCTACCCCGTAGGCCAGCGAGAGCGGCTGAGGGGTTTCGGCACGTTCAAAACAAGACGCTCGTGAACAGCAGGGAAATGATCTCGAAGAAGGTCTCGTCCGACCACGAGGGCCCACCGGTTGAGTGCCGGAAGAGCCCGGGGTCACGGCAGGACACGAACAAGCAGAAAGTCGGTTAATGCCTACTATCCAGCAGCTGGTCCGCAAGGGCCGCCACGACAAGTCTGGCAAGGTTGCCACGGCTGCCCTGAAGGGCTCGCCGCAGCGTCGTGGCGTGTGCACCCGTGTGTACACCACCACCCCCAAGAAGCCGAACTCGGCTCTCCGTAAGGTCGCCCGTGTGCGACTCACCTCCGGCATCGAGGTTTCCGCCTACATCCCGGGCGAGGGTCACAACCTCCAGGAGCACTCCATGGTGCTCGTTCGTGGCGGACGTGTGAAGGACCTTCCGGGTGTCCGTTACAAGATCGTCCGTGGATCCCTCGACACCCAGGGTGTCAAGGACCGCAAGCAGGCCCGTTCCCGCTACGGCGCGAAGAAGGAGAAGTAGCACATGCCTCGTAAAGGTCCCGCACCCGTACGCCCCCTCGTCAAGGACCCGGTCTACGACGACGTCATCGTCTCCCAGCTCGTGAACAAGGTTCTGCTGGACGGTAAGAAGTCGACCGCCGAGCGCATCGTCTACGGTGCTCTCGAGGTCTGCCGTGAGAAGACCGGCACCGACCCGGTCCTCACCCTGAAGAAGGCGCTCGACAACGTGAAGCCGGCCCTCGAGGTCCGCTCCCGTCGTGTCGGTGGCGCCACCTACCAGGTGCCGGTCGAGGTCCGTCCCGGTCGTTCCACCACCCTGGCACTGCGCTGGCTGGTCACCTTCACCCGTCAGCGTCGTGAGAACACCATGACCGAGCGTCTCGCCAACGAGATCCTTGACGCATCCAACGGTCTCGGTGCCTCCGTCAAGCGTCGTGAGGACACCCACAAGATGGCCGAGGCCAACCGCGCCTTCGCCCACTACCGCTGGTGACCTGAGAGGACCCTGCCGTCGGCAGGGTCCTCCCCGGCCGGTGTAGAACCTGCGTGGTCGCCCGGTCGATGGCACAATCATCTACGACATTCCGACTACATTGAGGGAATAGACTGTGGCACAAGAAGTGCAGAAGGACCTGAAGAAGGTCCGCAATATCGGCATCATGGCGCACATCGATGCCGGTAAGACCACGACCACCGAGCGCATCCTCTACTACACCGGCATCAACCGCAAGGTCGGCGAGACGCACGACGGTGCCTCCACCACGGACTGGATGGAGCAGGAGAAGGAGCGTGGCATCACGATCACCTCCGCCGCCGTCACGTGTTTCTGGGACGACAACCAGGTCAACATCATCGACACGCCTGGTCACGTCGACTTCACGGTCGAGGTCGAGCGCTCCCTGCGCGTCCTCGACGGTGCTGTCGCCGTCTTCGACGGTAAAGAGGGCGTCGAGCCCCAGTCCGAGCAGGTCTGGCGTCAGGCCGACAAGTACGACGTCCCGCGCATCTGCTTCGTCAACAAGATGGACAAGCTGGGCGCTGACTTCTACTTCACCGTGCAGACCATCATCGACCGTCTCGGCGCCAAGCCGTTGGTCATGCAGTTGCCGATCGGTGCCGAGGACGACTTCGACGGCGTTGTCGACCTGCTGACGATGCAGGCGATCACCTGGCGGGGTCGCGTCGAGGTCGGTGCCGAGCCGACCTACGAGGAGATCCCGGCTGAGTTGGCCGACAAGGCCGCTGAGTACCGCGAGAAGCTGCTCGAGTCCGTCGCCGAGTCCGATGAGGCTCTGATGGAGAAGTACTTCGCGGGTGAGGAGCTCTCCCTCGAGGAGATCAAGGCCGCGATCCGCAAGATGACGATCAACTCCGAGATCTACCCGGTCTTCTGTGGTACCGCCTACCACAACAAGGGCATCCAGCCGGTTCTCGACGCTGTCATCGACTTCCTGCCGTCCCCGCTGGACGTCGAGAACATCCAGGGCCACAAGCCGGGCCACGAGGACGTCGAGATGTCCCGCAAGCCCAGCGACGATGAGCCGTTCTCCGCCCTGGCCTTCAAGATCGCCGCGCACCCGTTCTTCGGTAAGCTCACTTTCGTTCGTGTCTACTCCGGAAACGTCGAGCCCGGCCAGCAGGTCCTGAATGCCGTCACCGGCAAGAAGGAGCGCGTGGGCAAGCTCTTCCAGATGCACGCCAACAAGGAGAACCCGGTCGACAAGGCCCACGCCGGTAACATCTACGCGATGATCGGTCTCAAGGAGACCACCACCGGTGACACCCTGTGTGACACCAATGACCCGATCCTGCTGGAGTCCATGGACTTCCCGGAGCCCGTCATCAAGGTCTCCATCGAGCCGAAGACCAAGTCCGACCAGGAGAAGCTGGGTGTCGCCATCCAGCGTCTGACGGAAGAGGACCCCACCTTCACCGTCAACCTCGACGACGAGACCGGCCAGACCATCATCGGTGGTATGGGCGAGCTGCACCTCGACGTCTTCGTCGACCGCATGAAGCGTGAATTCAAGGTCGAGGCCAACGTGGGCGCTCCGCAGGTCGCCTACCGCGAGACGATCCGCAAGCCGGTCGAGAAGATCGAGTTCACCCACAAGAAGCAGACCGGTGGTTCCGGCCAGTTCGCGAAGGTGATCATCGCTCTCGAGCCGTACAACCCCGAGGCCGACGAACTGGAGGAAGGCGAGGACCCGAGCTACAAGTTCGTCAACGCCGTCACCGGTGGTCGTATCCCGAAGGAGTACATCCCCTCCGTCGACGCCGGTATCCAGGACGCCATGCAGTACGGCTACCTGGCCGGCTTCCCCCTGGTCGATATCAAGGCCACGCTCATCGACGGTCAGTACCACGACGTCGACTCCTCCGAGATGGCGTTCAAGATCGCCGGCTCCCAGGCGCTGAAGGAAGGCGTCGCCAAGGCGAAGCCGGTCCTGCTCGAGCCGCTGATGGCCGTCGAGGTCACCACCCCTGAGGAGTTCATGGGTGAGGTCATCGGCGACATCAACTCGCGCCGCGGTCAGGTCTCCGCGATGGAGGACCGCTCCGGTGCGAAGGTCGTCAAGGGCAAGGTCCCGCTGTCCGAGATGTTCGGTTACGTCGGCGACCTGCGTTCCAAGACGCAGGGCCGTGCGAACTACACCATGATCTTCGACTCCTACGGCGAGGTCCCCTCCTCTGTCGCGACGGAGATCATCGCTGAGCGCACCGGCAACGCCTAAGTTCCGGTAGCTGTCGGGAACCCCCGACGGTCATGTCCTCGCCTCCCCGTTCCACCCGGCCGTCCCCGGAAACCCCCGGGGACCGGACGCTTGCTTACGGGAGGGTAGGGGCCAGCACCCGGTATCCTCACAACCAGCCGTCACCACGCAGTTTTTCCTGCGGCGCTGGTTGCAGTAGGATGCAGAGTGCTGGCCGTTACCCAGCACCTGCGTGAAGGCAGGAAGCCCTTTCAGTCCCGCCGTTTCCGGTGCGGGGATGTCACGGCCGCCAACGCGCTGTACGATGCTGTAATCGGCACAATGAAAGATTCCGGTGTTCCGGCCGCTGCGATCAGCGGTGGACCCGGTACCGGAAAAATACAACCCCACGTGGCTGCGAAAGTCGTAGTCACCGAAGAGTCCAGGAGGACATCACAGTGGCGAAGGCTAAGTTCGAGCGTACTAAGCCGCACGTTAACATCGGCACCATCGGTCACGTCGACCACGGCAAGACCACGACGACTGCCGCGATCACGAAGGTTCTGGCTGACACCTACCCGGAGCTCAACCACGCCTTCGCTTTCGACGCGATCGACAAGGCGCCGGAGGAGCGCGAGCGTGGTATCACGATCAACATCTCCCACGTCGAGTACCAGACGGAGAAGCGCCACTACGCACACGTGGACGCCCCGGGTCACGCCGACTACATCAAGAACATGATCACCGGTGCTGCTCAGATGGACGGCGCGATCCTCGTTGTCGCCGCCACCGACGGCCCGATGCCGCAGACCCGTGAGCACGTCCTCCTGGCCCGCCAGGTCGGTGTGCCCTACATCCTCGTCGCCCTGAACAAGTGCGACATGGTTGACGATGAGGACCTCATCGAGCTCGTCGAGATGGAGGTCCGCGAGCTTCTGGCTGAGCAGGACTACGACGAAGAGGCCCCGATCGTTCAGATCTCCGCTCTGAAGGCACTCGAGGGTGACCCGAAGTGGACCCAGGCCATCGTCGACCTCATGAAGGCCTGCGACGAGTCCATCCCGGATCCGGAGCGCGAGACCGACAAGCCGTTCCTCATGCCCGTCGAGGACATCTTCACGATCACCGGTCGCGGCACCGTCGTCACCGGCCGTGTCGAGCGCGGTCAGCTGAACCTGAACGACGAGATCGAGATCATCGGCATCCGCGAGAAGTCCACCAAGACCACGGTGACCTCCATCGAGATGTTCAACAAGCTGCTGGACTCCGCAGAGGCCGGCGACAACGCCGCACTGCTGCTCCGTGGCCTGAAGCGCGAGGACGTCGAGCGCGGCCAGGTTATCGCCAAGCCCGGCGCATACACCCCGCACACCGAGTTCGAGGGCTCCGTCTACATCCTGTCCAAGGATGAGGGCGGCCGCCACACCCCGTTCTTCGACAACTACCGCCCGCAGTTCTACTTCCGCACCACCGACGTCACCGGCGTCGTGAAGCTGCCGGAGGGCACCGAGATGGTCATGCCCGGCGACAACGTCGACATGAGCGTCACCCTGATCCAGCCGGTCGCCATGGACGAGGGTCTGCGGTTCGCCATCCGTGAGGGTGGCCGCACCGTCGGCGCCGGCCGTGTCACCAAGATCAACAAGTAGTCTGATCTGACAGGCTTCGTCTTCGTCTCCTCCCGGAGGCGCTGAACGACTTTCAGCCCCCATCCGTACGACGGGTGGGGGCTGATCTGTGTCTGCGGTCGGTGTACAGGAACAGGGACCCCAATCCCGGCGGCCCCGGTCATCGTTGTGAGAAATGCCATAAGTAGGTCTGCCATACCCGAATACAGGGTAGGGTACGCTGCGTGCCGCCCGGCGGGTGGTACCAGTCCCTCACATCTCTCTCCCTCAAGGAGGACGCAGTGCTTCCCTCTATCCAGTCATATCAGCTGCCGGTGGCAGCTGACCTGCCGAACAGTCGGGCCGATTGGCAGGTGGACGCCCCTCACGCCGCTCTGCTGATCCATGACATGCAGAACTACTTTATCGACGCGTTCGGCGCAGACTCGCCGATGATCGCGACAGTCATCGACAACATCCGGTCGCTGCGTCGGGCCGCGGTGGACGCAGACATCCCCGTGTTCTATACCGCCCAGCCCCCCAACCAGGATCCGGCCGAGCGTGGCCTGTTGTGGGACTTCTGGGGCCCCGGCCTGCAGGAGGAGACGGAGGCGGAGATCGTCGACGCCCTGTCGCCCCGTGCGGCGGACACGGTCCTGACCAAATGGCGCTATGACGCGTTCTCCCGTTCAGACCTGGAGGAGATACTCGCCGCGGACGGCCGGGACCAGCTCATCATCGCCGGCGTCTACGCCCACATCGGCTGTCTCGCGACCGCCACATCGGCGTTCATGCGGGACATCAAACCTTTCCTCGTCGCCGATGCCATGGCCGACTTCACGCCCGGTGACCACCGTGCAGCGCTGACGTTCGCGGCGGCACGGTGCGGCCAGGTTACCGACACCGACCACGTGGTGGCCGACCTGGCGTCCTCGTCCCGAGTGACGCAGGCTGTGGGGTCGGACGCTTAGCATGGTTGCAGAGTCGTACAGTCCTGCACGTCATCATGTGGTGACTGGCGCTGCGGGTGGAATAGGGAACGCTGTCGTCACGCAGCTTCTGTCTGCGGGCCAGACGGTGACCGCCGCTGACATCAGTTATCCGCGGGGAATTACCCGCGTAGAGTCCCCGCTGCCAGGTGCCCTGCATCGGGTAGGTCTCGACGTGGGGGATTCGGGACAGGTCGAGTCGGTGGTCCGGGAGATCTGGGAAACGGTGGGTGCAGTGGACTCCCTGGTCAACGGCGCGGGTGTCATCGCCTCCGGCCCGGGAATGGAGGCCACGGACGGCGACTGGGACCGACAGTTCTCCGTCAATGCGTTCGGCGTCTTCGCGATGTGCCGCGCCCTCGGCCCCCGAATGGCGGCCAACGGTGGAGGGTCGATTGTCACGGTGGGCTCGAACGCGGGAACGGTGCCGCGGTCGTCCATGGCGGTCTATGCGGCGTCGAAGGCGGCTGCCAGTAGTGTGACGAGGTCCTTCGGGCTCGAGCTGGGCCGCGAGAATGTACGGTGCAACGTCGTCTGCCCGGGGACGACACGTACGTCAATGATCGAGGGGCTCGGTTCAGAGGAGTCCCTGGTCGCTGGGCAACCGGACCTGTACAAGTCCGGTATCCCGCTGGGACGCATCGCGTGTCCCGAGGACATCGCGTCAGTCGTCGTATTTCTGTCCGGTGACGGTGCCCGTCACATGACTCTCCAGGAGGTGGTCGTCGATGGTGGTGCCAGCCAGCGCTGACTTAGGTGGTCCGCACGCGGTGTTCGATTTTTCGACGCCGGAGTACCGGCTCACCGCGCGGGGTGTCGCGCATGTCGTCGCACCGGAAGCCTGGGACGGACCGGGTGTCGCCGATGCGGTTGAATCACTCCTCACACACGCCGGGCATGACGGGCCGGTGGTCGGGTGCATCCCGTTCGACACCGGGCGTCCTGCCGCGTTGTACATTCCGGAGGACGTCACATGGCGTCAGGCGTCAGCGGGTGACGACGCAGGGGAAGGCCCAGGAGAAGGCCCAGGACCGACCGTTGTGCAGGGAGCGGCGTCTTCGTCACCGGTCGGGCTCCCGGACTCACCCGGGTACCGGCAGGCGGTGGCACGGGCGGTCGAACGGATCGACGCGGGCGATCTCGAGAAGGTCGTCCTGGCCCGCACCGCCGTCCTTGACGCAGACGAGGACTTCGACATCGACCGTCTGGTCTGCGATCTCGGCGTGGCGAACCCCCACGCGTACGTGTACCGGACCGACATCGGCGCGACAGGCGACAACGCCTGCGGTGAAGGGACGCTGGTCGGCGCCAGCCCGGAGCTCGTCCTACGTAGCCGACGTGGCGCGGTGACGAGCTGCCCGCTGGCTGGTTCAGTTCCCCGGGACAGGGAGAACCCCGCCAGGGACCGCGATCTCACCCGGGGGCTGTTGAACTCCCCGAAAGACCGGGCTGAGCACGCGCACGTCGTGCGACAGGTGGGTGAGGTCTTCCACCGGTATGCAGAGAGCGTCGTCGTCCCGGAGGCGCCCAGCGTGGTGTCGACCCCGGTCATCCTCCACCTCGGGAGCAGGATCACCGGCAGGTTGCCTCAGGCAGGTTCTCCGGGTGCCTTCATGAGGATGCTCTATGATCTGCATCCGACACCTGCCGTCTGTGGTTGGCCGACGGCGACGGCCCGTGAGGTCATCACGGAACTCGAGGATTTCGACCGGGGGATGTACTCGGGTCTGGTCGGCTGGGTCGACGCGGAAGGGAATGCCGAATGGGCACTGTCGCTGCGCGGAGGCGTGGTGTCCGGTAGCCGGGCTCAGTTGTTCGCAGGCGCGGGTATCGTCTCAGAGTCGGTACCGGAGGAAGAACACCGGGAGACCGCGACCAAGTTCGCGACCTTCGCGCGGGTGTTGCAGAACCAGCAACGCCGTCCCGTCACTGTCTGACGGCCGGCGGAAGCGACGGAAACGACGGAGACGGGTTCGCAGCGTACGATTGCCCGGTATGCGACTGTGGAGCCTGCACCCCTCGATTCTGGACCGCGCCGCCCTCGTCGCCTGCTGGCGCGAAGCCCTGCTCGCGCAGAAAGTGCTTGAGGGCGGGACCCGCGGCTACAAGGCGCACCCCCAGCTCAGGCGATTCCGTGAACACGATGCCCCCACCTCGGCGATCGCCGCCTATCTCTTCGCTCTCCATCAGGAGGCGACGGCGCGTGGCTACCGGTTCGATGCGGCACGTATTCGTGATACGTCCACTCCCGACGAGCTGTCCGCGATCACGGTGACCCAGGGGCAACTTCGTTATGAACTGCAGCACCTGCGCAGGAAAGTCGCCGGGCGCGCACCGGAGTGGCTGGTGAAACTTCCAGCGGAGCAGTTGCATGATATTCGGTGCCATCCCCTGTTCCGCGGTGTACCGGGCGACGTTGAGGAGTGGGAGGTCGTCAGCGTCACTCGACAGTAGACTCGACGGGTCGCGGTTCCCGCGGCTCGGCATGGTCCCGCTGCTCTTCATGACTGGGATTCACCGGTGAGAGGACGTTGCCGTCCTGTCGCGGGTCAAGCGGCACGATGGTGGGTGTTCCCGTGACGGGGTCGGGCACCACCATAGAGCGCAGTCCGAATACCTCTTCGACGAGAGCAGGAGTCATCACATCTGCGGGGGCACCGGTGGTGACGATCTCTCCGTCGCGCATGACAATGAGATGTCCCGCGTACCGGCACGCCTGGTTCAGGTCGTGCAGGACGGTGACGACGGTTTTGCCGTGGTCGTGGAACGTGCGAAGCAGTTCCATCAGTTCGTACTGATGAGCGATGTCCAGGAATGTCGTCGGTTCATCGAGCAACATGATTGGTGTCTGTTGGGCCAGGAGCATCGCGACCCACACACGTTGGCGCTGTCCTCCTGAGAGCTCCGCGACGAGTCGCCCGGACAGGGTGTCCGTGCGCGTGGACTCCAGCGCTTGTTGGACCGCGGCCTCGTCCTCCCGGGACCACTGGTGGAAGAGTGACTGATACGGCGCGCGGCCGCGGGCGACGAGATCGGCGACGCGGATCCCGTCGGGTGCCAGGGACGTCTGCGGGAGGAGGCCAAGTACCCTTGCGACCTCTTTGGCTCCGTATGATGAGATCGGTTTGTCGTCGAGGAGGACTTTCCCCTTCACAGGGGAGAGAACCCGGGCAAGTGCTCGGAGCAGCGTGGACTTTCCGCACCCGTTGGGGCCGATGATGGCGGTAAAGGACTGGTGGGGGATGTCCACCGAAAGATCGGTGGAGATGATCCGTTGGTCATAACCGATGGTGGCGTCGATGGCCTGCAAACGGGCCGAGGGGCCGTACGTTGAGTCAGTCATTAGGTGTATTCCGTTAGTTGGTCTATTTCGGGGTGCCGTATTGTTTCCGCGCTTCACGGACCAGGAGCCAGATCATGTAGATTCCGCCGACGCTCACGGTGAGCAGCCCCACAGGGATGGAACGGTAGAACTGGGCGATCACCAAGGAAAGGAAGTGCGCAAAAGTCAGCAGAGCTGCACCGACGGCGGCTGCGCCGAGGACGGTCACTCCTGGTGTGCCGGCTATCCGCCGGGCCAGTTGCGGCGCCACCAGGGCGATGAAGCCGATAGGGCCGGCTGCGGCGGTTACCAGGGCGGTTGTCGCCACGCCGGTGATCATCAGGGCGAGCCGCGTACGTTCGACGTTGATGCCCTGGGTGGTGGCCGCGTCGTCGCCCAGCTCCATCTGCTTCAATGCCGGAGCAAGCAGGGCGATCAAGACGATCACCAGGATGCCGAGCGCCAGTACCGGCACCAGTGACTGCCAGGTGACCCGGTTGATTGAACCGGCAGACCAGAATCCGACCATCATGGCGTCCTCGACGTCAGCACGGGTGATCAGGTAGGCATTAAGTGACCCCAGAGTCGCGGAGACACCGATACCGACGATGATCAGACGGAAGCTCTGGACCGACTTGTTTTTCCGGGCGAGCATGAACACGATGAAGGCGGTGATGATACCGCCGATGATGGCAGCAAAGGCGATGTTCCAGTAGGCAGTCGAGCCGGTGACCAGCATCGTCACGGTGACGGCGGTAAAAGAGCCGGCGTCGAAGCCGATGATGTCCGGGGAACCGAGCGGGTTCCTCGTCATCGACTGGAATACGGCGCCGCCGATACCCAGCAGTGCACCGAAGAAAACTGCGGCGATGGCCACCGGCATCCGCCACTCGACGACGACAATCCGGTGGAACCGTTCACCATTACCGATGATCGCGTTGAACACCTCCAGGGGATTGAGTGGATACTGACCGATGCCGATGGCGATGAGTGCCAACAGGGCGGCGGAGCCGATGAAGAGAAAAGCGACCACACCTGACCGGATGTGGATCCGATGGTCGGTGAACGAAGTACGGACGGTGCGCGAGGCGTAACCGAAGTCGATCGGGGTCGTGGAGATCGTCGCCGGAGCTTTAGTTGGTGTTTTCACAGGCCGCTCGCGTTCTTCCTTCGGACCAGCGCGATAAGCACTGGAGCGCCGATGACGGCGGTGAGGATGCCGACCTCGATCTCGCCCGGGCGGGCGATGACACGACCGAGTGTGTCCGCCAGGAGGACCATGACTGGGCCACCGATCAGACAGTAGAAGAAGATCCACCGCTGGTCTGGCCCCACGATCCAGCGCACGACGTGGGGGACCATCAGCCCCACGAAGCCGATACCGCCGGTGAGCGCCGTGGCACCACCGGCGAGCACGGTGACGGCGAGGATGGTGAGGATCCTGGCACGTACGACTTTGGTGCCGAGTGAGGCGGCGAGGTCATCGCCCAGCGCGATCGAGTTCAGGTCGGTGGAGACGATGACCGCCAGGACGAAGCCGAGGAGCAGGAACGGCAGCACCGCCTGGGCGTCGTCAAGGGAGGTCCTGGCTACCGACCCCAGGTTCCAGTTGCGGATGGCCTCGAAGGTGTCGGGGTCGATGAGCTGGAGGAAGCTGGTGACTCCCCCGAACACCGCGGCGAGTGCGACACCCGCCAGGACGAGGGTGGCCGGGTTGGCGCCCCGTGCGCCGCCGGCGAGCCCGATGATGTACACCAGGATTGTCGTCGCTGCCGCACCGATGAATGCGAACCAGATGTACTGGGTGATTCCCGCGATGCCGAATACCCCGACCCCGACGGTCACGGCGAGTCCCGCGCCGGCGTTGACACCCAGGATGCCGGAGTCGGCCAGGGGGTTCCGGGTGAGTGCCTGGATTAGTGCTCCGGACAGGGCGAAAGCAGCACCTGTGACCACGGCGATGACCGTCCGTGGAAACCGCTGGTCCCAGACGATGTAGGAGGCTTCGTTCTCGCCACGGTTCCAGATGGCGTCCCACACGTCCGCATAGGGGATCGGGTTGGCTCCGTGTGCGAGACTGGCGATGAACGCGAAGAGAAGTACGGCGAGCAGGGCCGCGAGACCGACGGCACGTTTGGTGTATAAACCGGCTGTACCGGTCAGCCCCGGGGAACGGCCCTCCGGGTCCGGGGTTCCGGCGACGGCATCCTGCCGTGTGTTCAGGGTGTGTGTCATGGGCACGTGGGGGGTCCCGAACCCAGCCGGAGACCACGCTCTTCCTTCTGATGGTCGACGCGGAGCGGACCCTTGTGAGGGTTCGCTTACCTGGGGAAGACTATCAGTAGGCTAGCCTCACCGTCAAGGCTCTCTGCTGCGCCCGCGCACCGCGCAGGGAGGAGGCTTCAGCCGGGTTACTGTGGGCGTGCCGGTTGCTCCACCTGGAGAAGGAAACGGGGGAGAACTTCCTGGCCGGGTAGTGCAGCGGTGATGTCCGCAGCGGCGCGGCGGCAGCTCTCGTTGAGTTCAGTGACGTCGGTCTCCGCGGGGATCCGCAACCGGATCTCGATGATGTCGGTGCCCCTGTCTTCACTTGCCCGGTAGGTGGCAGATCGGACGTCGTCACGTTTCTCGAAGGTCTGCGCGACCGCGGAGGCCACGTCGGCTGGCGACGTACGGATAGTGCCGGTCGGTGCGGAGGTCGGGGACGCGCTCCGTCCGAGGCGTTTGCGCTCGATGTTTATACCGATGAACAGGAGGCCGAGAAGACCGCTCACCACGGCGGCGATGACGAGAATCGTCTCGTAGTTGTCGCGCGCGCTCAGGTCCGCCCAGAAGTCCCTGTTGACGTAGTCACCGATCCGTTCAGCAGGTGCAAGGTCGAGACGGAGACCGATCATCCAGAAAGCGACGCCGCCGAAGACAAGGAAGAGCAGGAACGTCACGATGCGGTCGAATGAGGCTTTTCCGCGGTTCATCGTCCTTCACCTCCCGGGGTAACCGTCACCTGGACGCTCGGGGCGGGGTCCAGGAGTGCGGAGAGTTCTGAGACGTGCGTGGACACCCGTGTGCGGATCGTCTCGGCGGACTCCGGTGTGACCGCCGTGACGACCTTCACGGAGATCTTCTTACGCGTTGTCACCGTGTGGGCTGAGAGCACACCGGGGACCCGGCGGGCGGTGGCCGTGGATAGCCGGGCGACATCGACGGGTCGGGCGTAGAGTTCCGATCCGTCCCCGAAGGCCATGTGGGTGCGACGCCGTGGCCGCAGGGAGACAAGGAGGAAAAACAGGGCGACCAGGGCAGACCCTATGCCCGCCCACAGCATCCATGATTCGCTCTGCACGGTGGCGAACCAGTCGAAGACCGGGGGGAGCAGCTGGCTTCCGGACATAGAGCCGTTGAGGATGAGCAGGTCGCGGACGATGACTACTGTGACGCCGACCAGTACCAGTCCCAGGACGATCGTCCACCCGCGTGCCAGAGGAGAGGCTTTCGGCTGCGGAGCCCGTGGAAGGTCCCCGAGGTCCGCGGTCGACGTGTCCTCGGACAGTGGCAGGTCGGCCGCGAATCTTCCCGACGGTTCCGGCCGGTACTTCTCCGGATGCTGTGCTGTTGTCATCGCGGACTCCTGTCGTGGTCGTCGCCGGGTGCCAGGTTGTCGCCCGTGCCGGTGGAACGCCAGCGACGGGACCTGTCGACTGTCACCGGAATACGGCGGTGGTTCCGAACGGACGGGAAAATCGTCACCCCGAGCCCCTGGGGAGTGGGTACGGTGCGGGTCGGTAGGCCGCGCGGGGTCGGGATGTCGTGCAGCAACGGGCCGCTGGGGGTGGGCACATCGTAAAGGATACGGAGCCCGCGCGACGGCGGCGGAGCCGTAACCGTCACGTGGTCGACGATGACAGGCTCCAGAAGACGCGGCCGAGCTGTGCTGTGTGGTGACCGTGGGTGCATCACCGGTGCCGCCGACGGAGTCACCGGGTGCGTTACCTCGGTCGGCCGGGGCGGCTGGACGGGCGTGGCGTGGACCGGCGCCGGCGTCGACGGATGCAGTACCGGGCGCGGCGTCGGTGCGGAGACGTGCCGCGCGGGTGTCGGCCGTCCGACGGTGACGGGTGTGAGCTGGACTGACTCCACCGCCCGGGGATGGACCGGCTTATACGGTTCGGGTGTCGCAGGTACGGTGACTTCCGTGACCTGGCGGGCGACGGTGGGGGAGGACGCCTTCAGCGGTGTGGCGGAGATGCGGGTGTACTCCGGGGTCCGGGGGGCAGCCTCCAGGTCGGTGACGGCGACCGTCTCCTCTGCTTCAGGGACGACGGCTGCCACATCGACGTTGACTGCCAGCACCGGCACGCCGGTCGAGTGCTCGATCCACTCGCCGACTGTCTCCCTGGTGACCTGGGCCACCGCCACGGTGGGGGCCGGCCATGCGGTGGCGATCTGAATGTCGGCGACGGCGGCATGGCCGCCAGGATCCATCTGTACGCTCACCCGGGGTAGACGGCGCCCCGTGAACTGGCCGATACCCGAGGAATGCCGGATGACCCCAGGCACCGAAAGTGCCGCACGCGTGGCGATCTTCTCCAGGACCTTCAGGTCGATGGAGGTGTGCGCTCGCTGTCGCCGGTAGGCCTCGCTGCGGGGAAGCTCTTCAGTGGTTGCTGCATTGTCGGAAGGTGAGGGGGACACGGGGAATCAGCCCCGTCCCCGACCGCTGCTGTTGAAGGCGCGGCGCAGGTCGATGACGCCTTCCACATGGGCGCCGACGGCACCGCCGACCCCGCAGAGCACGAGCACAACGAGGAAACCGACCACGCCGTCCCAGAGGGCCCCGACTGCCAGGAGGAATCCCAGCAGCACGCCAATTATTGTCGCGTACTTCATCATGACCTCACTATCAGTTGGATTTCTCGTCGGTACCGGTGTCCGAGAAGCGACGGGCACCGGGGAAACTGGTGGGGAGCCGCGACCGGACAGTGCGGTCGGCGTCCCGGACAAACTTGCCGGCGGCACGCATCACCCGGCGGGTCTTCGGGGAATGTGCGATGACGGCACCCTTCGCGCGGAGGTCCTCCGTGCGCCGGAGTACTTCATCGGATGTCCGGCCTGCGAATTCGGTGGCCTGACGGGCAACGTCGTCGGGAATGAAGCCGGGAAGCCGGACGCTTTCCATGCCACGTCGAACTGAAGCCCGGCGTTGCCAGCGGGAGTCGAGTTCGCTGAGTGCCGCGATGAGCCGGGCATCCGAGCCGCCGGTGTCCGGATGGTTGTCGCGGATGACCTGACGGCGCTCACGGACGTACTCCGGATCCTTGCGGAAGTCCGGGGGCGGGCCCTGTGCTCCGGGGGTACTCATGACGGCTCCAAGATGACGTGGTGACGGGGAACGGGGACGGAAGGACGACGCCGGTTACTGGACGCGGGGGGCCTGCTCCGTCTCGTCCTCCTCGTCGTCGTGGTCCTCGGGAAGGTGGACATCGTGGACGACGACGTTGACCTCGGTCACCTGGAGGCCGGTCATCTCCTCGACGGAGAGGATGATGTTGCGACGGATCGCCTCGGCCAGTTCGTGGATCGCGACGCCATACTCTGCGACGATGGAGATGTCGACGGCAGCCTGGCGGTCGCCGACCTCCACCGAAATGCCCTGCTGGACGTTGACACGTCCGCCAGGGATACGCTCGCGCAGAGCACCGATGGTGCGGGAGGCGCCGCCGCCCAGCCCGTGGACGCCGGACACCTCGCGTGCCGCCATCCCGGCGATCTTCGACACGACGACATCGGCGACAGAAGTCCGGCCGTGGTCGGTGAACAGTTCAGAGTCGACGGAGCTGTCGTCCTGCACAGCGGGGGCGTTTGCCTTGCCGGAGTTGTTTGTGGAGTCGTTGTCACTCATAGGGTGGCCTCACTGTTCTCGATGGTGCTGACGGAAGGTATGGGTGCCAGGATACTCACTTTCCGCGGGCGTGCTGGTGACAGTACGGAGGCGCACCGGTTCGGGGGAGGGAAGACGGATTTGAAGGAACAGGCACTGCATGGTTAAATACAGGACGTTGCTTTGACATTGTGTCCGAGCGCCTTTGCTTTTTGCCCCGTCATCAGGCCGTATCGGAACCGGTGGTTGGGAGAGCGACGGTGCAAGACGGCGCAGATGGTGAAGTGAGCATGAACCATCATCGGCAGGATGCCTCGGACCGGAATTCTATCCGTCCGGGGTGGAACTGTCGTGCGGTAACCCCTGCGGAGACGGCAGACACGCCCGACCGCGGGGGCCGGAGTGGGGCATGGCAAATAAACAGCGGCAGTAAGTGAAGATCCCGACCACCACGTTGGAGGGGCTCTTCCTCACCATGATTCGGCGGCGACCGGGGACTACCTCGGCGCCGGTCGGACGGACACCGTGTTTTGCCATCGTTTCTACGACGGCATCCCGGGGGACCGTGAGACCAACCGAAGTCATAACTGGCGACTGTGCCAGGCCCCCGGCCGGACAGCGTTGACATTGAAAAGAAGTTCCCTCGGACCCGGGTCACCGGGCGAGGGGGACACGAGGAAGAGGACTAGCGTGGCGGGACAGAAGATCCGCATCAGGCTCAAGGCCTACGATCACGAGGCAATCGACGCTTCTGCGAAGAAGATCGTCGAAACGGTCACCCGTACCGGTGCTCGTGTGGTCGGCCCTGTGCCTCTGCCCACTGAGAAGAACGTGTACTGCGTCATCCGCTCGCCGCACAAGTACAAGGACTCGCGCGAGCACTTCGAGATGCGCACCCACAAGCGCCTGATCGACATTCTCGACCCGACGCCGAAGACCGTTGACGCCCTGATGCGCATCGATCTGCCGGCAAGCGTCGACGTCAACATCCAGTGATCTCGTCAGAGATTGTGGACTTGAGTCTGAACTGAGGCAGCGGAGACTGAATTATGAGTGAAAACGAGATCAAGGGCATCCTGGGCAAGAAGCTCGGCATGACCCAGATCTTCGACGAAGACAACCGGGTCGTTCCGGTCACCGTCGTCGAAGCTGGGCCGTGCGTCGTCACCCAGGTGCGCACCAAGGACATCGACGGCTACGACGCCGTCCAGATCGCCTACGGCGACATTGACCCGCGCAAGGTCAACAAGCCGCAGGCCGGTCACTTCAAGAAGGCCGGTGTGACCCCGCGCCGCCACGTGACGGAGCTCCGCGTCGATGACGCCTCCGCCTACGAGGTCGGCCAGGACATCACCGCAGAACTGTTCAGTGAGGTCAACTTCGTTGACGTCACCGGCACCTCCAAGGGTAAGGGCTACGCCGGTGCCATGAAGCGTCACGGCTTCGCCGGTCAGGGCGCCTCCCACGGTAACCAGGCCGCCCACCGCCGCGTCGGCGGCATCGGCGCCTGCGCCACCCCGGGCCGTGTCTTCAAGGGCACCCGGATGGCAGGCCGTATGGGCAACGAGCGCGTCACCCTGCAGAACCTGAAGGTCGCAAAGCTGGACCTCGAGTCCAACCTGCTCCTCATCAAGGGTGCCATCCCCGGAGTTAACGGCGGTATCGTCACCGTCAAGACCGCAGTGAAGGGCGGTGCACACGCATGAGCAACCTGACTCTCAACGTCCAGACCGCTGACGGTGCCACCAACGGCTCGGTCGAGCTGCCCGCGTCCATCTTCGACGTGGAGCCGTCCGTCCCGCTGATGCACCAGGTCGTCGTGGCCCAGCTGGCCGCGAAGCGACAGGGCACCCACGCCACCAAGACCCGCGGCGACGTCCGCGGTGGTGGCCGCAAGCCGTTCCGCCAGAAGGGAACCGGCCGCGCCCGTCAGGGTTCGATCCGCGCCCCCCACTACACCGGTGGTGGCACGGTCCACGGCCCGCAGCCGCGCGACTACGACCAGCGGACCCCGAAGAAGATGAAGGCAGCTGCACTCCGCGGTGCCCTCACCGACCGCGTCCGCAACGAGCGCATCCACCTCGTGGAGGAGCTCGTCGCAGGCCAGACTCCGTCGACCAAGGCCGCGCGGACGTTCATCGAGCGTCTCACCGACCGGAAGTCCGTCCTGGTCGTCCTCGGTCGCGAGGACGTCACGGCGTGGAAGTCGGCCAACAACCTGCCGAACGTCCACACCCTGGCCTTCGATCAGCTCAACACCTACGACGTCCTGAACGCAGACGACATCGTGTTCTCCGTCGAGGCGCTCAACGGCTTCATCGCCGTGGCTGACGCCGCCAAGGCCCCTGAGAAGGCCGCAGCCAAGGAGGAGGCAAAGTGAGCACCATCGCCGACCCCCGGGACATCATCGTCGCACCCGTCGTCTCCGAGAAGTCCTACGGACTCATGGAGCAGAACGTGTACACGTTCCTGGTGAACCCGGACTCCAACAAGACCCAGATCAAGATTGCCGTCGAGCAGATCTTCGGTGTGAAGGTCGCCAGCGTCAACACCCTCAACCGCGTGGGCAAGCGCAAGCGTTCCCGCACCGGTTACGGTCAGCGCAAGGCCACCAAGCGCGCCATGGTGACCCTGGTCGCCGGCAGCGATCCCATCGACATCTTCGGTGGTGCGACCGCGTAGCGGCCGTGCATACCGACAGGTAAAGAGAGAGCAGAAGTATGGCTATTCGCAAGTACAAGCCGACTACGCCGGGTCGCCGCCAGAGCTCCGTTTCCGAATTCGACGAGATCACTCGCTCGACGCCGGAGAAGTCTCTGCTGCGCCCGCTGTCGAAGAACGGCGGCCGCAACGTCCACGGCCACATCACCACCCGTCACAAGGGTGGCGGCCACAAGCGTCGTTACCGTGTCATCGACTTCCGTCGCAATGACAAGGACGGTATCACCGCCAAGGTCGCGCACATCGAGTACGACCCCAACCGCACCGCGAACATCGCGCTGCTGCACTACGTCGACGGTGAGAAGCGGTACATCATCGCTCCCCGCGGTCTGACGCAGGGCACGATCGTCGAGTCCGGTGCGGGCGCCGACATCAAGCCGGGCAACAACCTGCCGCTGCGCAACATCCCGACCGGTACGACCATCCACGCCGTGGAGCTCAAGCCGGGCGGCGGTGCCAAGATGGCCCGCTCCGCCGGTGCCTCGGTCCAGCTGCTGGGTAAGGAGGGCAAGTACGCCATCCTGCGTATGCCGTCCTCCGAGATCCGCCGCGTCGACATCCGTTGCCGCGCCACCATCGGTCAGGTCGGCAACGTCGACCAGATCAACATCCGGTGGGGCAAGGCCGGCCGTATGCGCTGGAAGGGCGTCCGCCCGACCGTCCGCGGTGTCGTCATGAACCCGGTCGACCACCCGCACGGTGGTGGTGAGGGCAAGACCTCCGGTGGTCGCCACCCGGTCTCCCCGTGGGGTCAGCCTGAGGGCCGCACCCGCAAGCCGAACCGTCCGAGCGACAAGCTGATCGTCCGCCGTCGCCGCAGCAACAAGAACAAGAAGCGCTAAAGGAGGTAGTTGAGAATGCCACGCAGCCTCAAGAAGGGCCCGTTCGTCGACGAACACCTCCTCGCGAAGGTGGACGTTCAGAACGACGCCGGCACCAAGAAGGTCATCAAGACCTGGTCACGCCGGTCCACCATCCTTCCCGATTTCATCGGCCACACTTTCGCCGTCCATGACGGCCGGAAGCACGTCCCGGTGTTCATCGACGATTCGATGGTCGGTCACAAGCTGGGCGAGTTCGCCCCGACCAAGACCTTCA
This sequence comes from Corynebacterium glyciniphilum AJ 3170, assembly GCF_007673095.1. Classification (GTDB taxonomy): domain Bacteria; phylum Actinomycetota; class Actinomycetes; order Mycobacteriales; family Mycobacteriaceae; genus Corynebacterium. The sequence continues at coordinate 68,828 of NZ_VDYZ01000002.1, read as the reverse complement.
AGGGTCACGTCAAGGATGACAAGAAGGGTCGGCGATAGACATGTCTGACACCGCTGTCAACAACGCACGCGCAACCGCCAAGTTCGTCCGGGTCACCCCGATGAAGGCACGCCGCGTCATCGACACCATCCGCGGCAAGTCCGTGGAGGACGCCCTGGCACTGCTGCGCTTCGCGCCGCAGTCGGCTTCCGAGCCGATCGCCAAGGTCGTCGCCTCCGCTGCAGCCAACGCGGAGAACAACTTCGGCCTGGACCCCCGCACGCTCGTCGTCTCCGAGGCTTTCGCCGACGAGGGTCCGACGCTCAAGCGGTTCCAGCCGCGCGCCCAGGGTCGGGCTTTCCAGATCCGTAAGCGCACCAGCCACATCACCGTGGTTGTCGAGAGCCAGAAGGGAAGTGCTCAGTAGTGGGCCAGAAGATTCAACCCCACGGCCTCCGGCTGGGTATCACTTCCGAGTGGCGCTCCCGCTGGTACGCCGACAAGCAGTACGCTGACTACCTCGCCGAGGACATCAAGATCCGCGAGTTCCTGTCGAAGGGCCTTGACCGCGCCGGCATCGCCGACGTCGTCATCGAGCGCACCCGCGACCGGGTCCGTGTGGACATCCACACCGCTCGTCCGGGTATCGTCATCGGCCGCCGTGGCTCCGAGGCCGACCGCATCCGCGGTCAGCTGGAGAAGCTCACCGGCAAGCAGGTGCAGCTGAACATCCTCGAGGTCAAGAACATCGACGCGAACGCTCAGCTGGTGGCACAGTCCATCGCCGAGCAGCTGAGCAACCGCGTGGCATTCCGCCGCGCGATGCGCAAGGCCATCCAGTCCGCGATGCGTCAGCCCGAGGTCAAGGGAATCAAGGTCGTGTGCTCCGGCCGTCTCGGCGGTGCCGAGATGGGTCGCACCGAGCGCTACCACGAAGGTCGCGTTCCGCTGCACACCCTGCGCGCCGAGATCGACTACGGCACCTACGAGGCCCACACCACCTTCGGACGCATCGGCGTCAAGGTGTGGATCTACAAGGGCGACGTCGTCGGTGGCCGCCGTGAGTCCCTGCAGAACGCACGCGACGAGCGTCCGCGCCGTAACAACCGTGAGCGTCCGCGCCGCGGTGGCGCCCGCCGCCAGCGTGCAGAGCAGAAGCAGGAGGGTTAACCCGTGCTTATCCCCAAGCGCACGAAGTACCGTCGCCAGCACCGTCCGCACCGTTCCGGTGTGTCCAAGGGCGGTAACCGGGTGACGTTCGGCGAATACGGCCTGCAGGCCCTGGAGCCGACCTACATCACCAACCGTCAGATCGAAGCTGCCCGTATCGCCATCAACCGCCACGTCAAGCGTGGTGGCAAGGTGTGGATCAACATCTTCCCGGACCGCCCCCTGACCCAGAAGCCGCTCGGCGTGCGTATGGGTTCCGGTAAGGGCCCCGTGGAGAAGTGGGTGGCAAACGTCAAGCCCGGCCGCATTCTCTTCGAGATGGACTACCCCAACGAGGAGGTCGCCCTCGAGGCGCTCCGTCGTGCCGGCAACAAGCTGCCCTGCAAGGTGCGCATCGTGAAGAAGGAGGATCAGTTCTGATGGCTACCGGAACCCCGGCTCACGAATTCCGCGAGCTCAACAACGAAGAACTGACCACCCGTCTCACGGAGGCGAAGGAAGAGCTGTTCAACCTGCGCTTCCAGTCCGCCACCGGTCAGCTGTCCAACAACCGTCGACTGGGCACCGTGAAGCGCGACATCGCCCGGATCTACACCGTCCTGCGCGAGCGCGAGCTCGGACTGTCCACCGTCCCCGGTGGTGACGACGCATAATGAGCGAGGCTACTGTGAGCAACGAGAACACCAAGGGCGCACGTAAGGTCCGCTCCGGATACGTCGTGTCCGACAAGATGAGCAAGACCATCGTCGTCGAGCTCGAGGACCGTAAGAAGCACGCCCTCTACGGCAAGATCATGCGCGCCAACTCCAAGGTGAAGGCGCATGACGAGAACGAGACCGCCGGCATCGGCGACCTCGTCCGTATCGAGGAGACCCGGCCGCTGTCCAAGGACAAGCACTTCCGTCTCGTCGAGATCATCGAGAAGGCCAAGTAGTCCCTTTCCGGGACTTCGCGCCTTCCGACGCGAAACCCCGCCGCCCCGGGTATCCCGGGTGGCGGGGGTTTTGTGCCTCCGGAGACAGTGAACCTCACCGCCTGTCGTGACATGGCAACCCCGGAGGTAGGCGCGGCCGACCTCCGGGGTTGCCGTGTTGCCGCCTCAGACCGCCTGGTCCTTCTTACTGACCTTGCCCACACCGGTGAACGGGAACTCATCGACGATGTCGATGATGTCGGGCACAGCGAAGCTGGCCAACCCCTGCTCCCTCACGTACTTCTTCAAGGCTGTCGGCTTCAGTGGCGCGGCGGCATTCTCCCGGGGGATGACCAGTGCACGTGTCTTCTCGCCGAGGATCTCATCGGGGACGCCGACGACCGAGACGTCATGCACTCCCGGGTGGGTGAGGAGGACGTTCTCGACGGCTTCGGGTGCGATCTTCTCTCCGCCGCGGTTGATCTGGTCCTTCGCGCGTCCGACCACGGTGAGTGTACCGTCCTTGAAGATCACGATGTCGCCGGTGCGGTAGAACCCGTCACCGGTGAACGAGCGCGCGTTGACCTCCGGGGCCCGGTGGTACTGGCGGATGGTGTACGGACCGCGGGTGAGGAGGTTCCCGGGCGTGCCTTCCTGCACCTCGTTGTCGTCATCATCGACGACACGGATCTCGTCGTACGGGCTCATCGGCCGCCCCTGTGTCGACACGATCTCCTCGATACCGGCCTCCAACGGTGTGTAGTTGACCAGCCCTTCGGCCATGCCGAAGACCTGCTGGAGGTTCCACCCGAGCTCCGGACGGACCCGCCGGGCCGCGGCCTCGGAGAGTTTGGCGCCGCCGACCCACACGGTCCGTACGCTGTGCAGATCGTGGTCCGCCCTGTCCGGGTAGTTGAGCACGCTGATCAGTGCCGGCGGGACCAGTGCGAGATGCGTGACCCGGTGTTCTTCGATGAGAGGCAGTACCTCAGTCGGCATCGGGCTGTCAGCGAAGACGATCGTCGCACCGACCTGGACTGCACCGAGAATGCCCGGTGAGCTCATCGTGAAGTTGTGTGACGCCGGCAGTGCCACCAGGAGCACATCGTCCGCACACAGGTCACAGACCTCGATGGAGGCCCTGACGGAGTACAGGTAGTCGTCGTGTGTCCGGGGGATCTGCTTGGGGACCCCGGTCGTGCCACCGGACAGTTGCAGGAACGCAAGGTCGTCTGCGGCCCCCGGGGTGGGAGTGGCAGGGAGGGCGCCCTGCCCGGGGGAGCTGCTGCCGCCACGGGTCCAGGGCTCGTCGGCGCGTTCATCCACCAGGATGCACGTGGGTGTTCTGCCGTCCGGGAGTGGTCGGGCGAGGTCGGCCTGCACGCGCGTGAGGTGTCTGTTCGGGTTCGACGTCCCGATGTAGTGGGAGGCGGGGGCGTGCATCGCGAAGTGGCGCACATCGGATGCCCCGTGAGCGGGCAGCGCGAAGACCGGGACCGCACCGAGACGCCAGAGGGCGAAGATGGTCTCCAGGTAGGCCACACTGTTCGGCAGTTGCACGATGACCTTGACCCCGCGTCTCACCCCGGCGTGGGCCAGGACGGTCGCAGCGCGGGCCACACCGGCGTCGAGTTCCGACCATGTCACCGAGCGCGCCCTGTCGACGGCGGCCGTGGCGTGCGGACGGGCTGTGACGGTCCGTCGGAAGAGCTTCCAGTGGGTGTCGCCGTTCCATGCTCCGAGCTGTCGGTAATGCTCGGCGCTCTGACGGGAGAAGCCGTTGGCGAGGACGTCGGTCATGACAGTGATTCCTTTGCGGTCGTCAGGGCTTTCGTGACGGCGGGGGCAATACGGTCCCATCCGTCGTCGCTGGTCAGTCCCGTGTGGGTCGTGTCGAGGGACAGCGTGTCAGGGTCCCGGGGAAGGGCGGTGCGCCAGGCGGGGACCGGATCCCACCCGTGTGCCGCACCGGTGTCGTCGGGTCGGCCGGCGAGCCGGTGATCCGCGCGGGTGGCGACGATGACCTGGGCTGTTCCGGTGAACCCGGACAGGTCAACCGGTGTCGCCGACCGCAGCAACGTGTCGCAGAACGCCAGGTTCTCCCGGAGAGCGGGGAGTGCCGAGAGCCCGGACCCTCCTGCTTCCCCGTCCGTCCCGGTGAGCGCCTCGAGTTGTTCGCCGGTGAGTTGGTCCACTTCAGGCAGAGTGGTGGTCCCGGCGAGAGCCTCCGAGGGGGCTGTGCCGGCGGGATAGGCGTCCAGGATGCCGAGGTAGCTGACCTCGTCACCTCTGCGGAGTAGTTCAGCCGTCATGGCCTGCGCCACGACACCACCGAAGGAGTAGCCCAGCAGACGGTAAGGACCCGTCGGGTGAACCTGTTGCACCGTGTCGACGTACCGGGCAGCCAGGGATTCCACGTCTGCGACGTCCGGGTGGGGGTCGGGAAGCTGAAGACCTGTCACGGGAATGTCGAGATGGCCCAGGCGTGCTGCCAGCCCCCGGAACGGGAGGGCGAGCCCTCCGGCGGGGTGGACGCAGACCAGTGGTTCTCCGTTGCCGTCGGCCAGGGGCAGGATGTTCTGTCCGGGCGTCTCGTCCCCGGCGTCCGGGGCGAGTCGTGCTGCCAGCGCGCCCGGGGCCCCGGTCTCCACGATGTCCTGGATCGTGACCACGTCCAGCCCGTGGGTACCGGTACGGCGGAGTTTCCCGAGCAGACGCATGGCGAGGAGGGAGTGGCCGCCGATGTCGAAGAAGTTGTCGTCGGTGCGTACGTGGTCGACACCGAGGAGCTCCGCCATGACACCGGCGATCACGTTGGCGGCACCGCCGGCACCGCCGGCACTGGTGGCACCAGCGGTGCCGGCAGTGCCGGCGGTGCCGACTGTGGCCGAGGTCGGAGCGACATCCGGGGTCCAGGGCGGTGTGGTGGCGGCAATCGTGCCGAGCACATCGCCGACGGACCGTCCGCCCGGTGCATCGGTGTCGGCGAAGACCTCGAGCACGGTGGTCAGGACCTGCGCCGCGCGTTCGACGAACGTTGGGTCGATCAGGTCCGGGCGGTGTGCCAGGACGATGCGTGGAGTGTCTCCCGGGGGGACCACCACGGAGAGCGGGAAGTTCGTCATCCCGTCGGCGTGGACCTCGGTGATCGTTATCCTGCCCGCATCCTCGTCGGGCGCGCCGGACTCGTCAGCATCGTCGGTCGCGAGGGCGGGGAAGTTGTCGTAGACCACCAGCGTGTCGAAGAGGGTGCCGAGCCCGGAAAGCTGTTCGATGTGGACCAGCGGTGTCGAGGCGTGGACGGTCATGTCCGCCTGAGCGCGGCCGATCCCTGTGATGAGGTCGGTGAGGGAGTCTCCGCGGCCCAGGTGCACGCGGGACGGCAGGGTGTTGATGAACAATCCCACGGTGTGCTCGATGCCGTCCAACTCGGTGGGCCGTCCGGATACGGTCGTGCCGAAGACCACGTCATCGCGTCCGGTCAGGGCGGCCAGTGTGAGCGTCCACGCGGCCTGCAGCACAGTGTTCGGGGTAACCCCTTCCTGTCGGGCACGTCGCAGCAGGGTTGTGGTGGCGTCCGGGGTGATCTCCTGCACCGACTCGCCGACGGTGTCAGTGTCACTTTCACTGTCATTGCCACCGTCGCGCGCCGGTGCGAGAGAGCCGACGAGGGTGCCGCGTTCCAGCCCACTGAGGCGTGAGCGCCAGGCGTCGTCGGCAGCGTGGGGGTCCTGCCCGGCCAGCCAGTCCAGGTAGTCGGAGTACGGCGCGGCCGGGGCCAGAGGTTCCCCGTGGTAGAAGGCCAGCAGGTCGCGGAGCATCACCGGGGTGGACCAGCCGTCGGTGAGCAGATGGTGGTTGCCCAGCACTAGCCGTGCCGAGGCCGTGTCCACTCCATCGTCTTCTCCGCCGTCGGGCAGAAGGACCAGAGCGGCAGTGACGAGAGGGCCGGTCTCCGGGTCGACGGAACGCAGTGCTGTCTCGTGCAGCAGGTCGTCAGCTGCGCCGAGGGCGGCGGGGCGGGGGATCGAACGCAGGTCGACAGTGCGCCACGGCAGGTCGACATCGCGGGGGATCAGCTGCACGGGGTCATCACCTGCTGTCGTGTCGAAACGGGCGCGTAGCAGGTCATGCCGGGTGAGCACGTCGTGGAAGGCCTGGTGGAGCCGGTTCTCGTCGACAGTGCCGCACAGGTCCACACCTGCTGCGAGGACGTAGCCGTCGCCACCGCTGACGGAGTGGTAGAGCAGAGCCTCCTGCAGTGGTGACACGGGGAGCACGTCCGCCAGTGGGCCGTGGTGTCGCTCCCAGGTGTCGATCGTGTCCTGGCTGACACCGTCCAGGTGCAGGTCTGAGGGGGTCGCGCCTCCGTCGGTGGTCAGCGACAGCACCGCCAGGTCGGTGAAGGCGTCGGTGATCTTCTCCAGTGTGCCCTGCACACGGTCGGAACCGGTGGCCAGGACGAGGTCACCGTCACCGTCACTGCCGCCGTCGCCGACGGTGAGAAGAGGGGAGTGGGCGGTGTACCCGTGGGGGACCATCCGTGTGTCACCGCACGCGACGGTGAGTGCGGGGGAGTGTGGTGTTCCGGTGTGGTCGCCGACGCTGCGTAGATGCTCCTTGGCGTGCAGGAGTGCCGAGCGGGGGGAGCCGGGTGCCGCATCGGGGAGTGCGGGGATGTGGCGGACGGTGCTCAGCGCACCAAGCACAGCGTCCTCGGTCGCAGACGACTGTCTGGTCCGGGGCCTCGTGAGGAGGTCGACCGGGCCCCCGGTCGCCAGCAGTGCGGCGGCGACGGCCACGTCCTCGGTGGTCACCGAGTACAGCGCCGAGAGGCGGGCGAAGAGTTCACTCGTACCGGGCAGGGGGGATCTGCGGGTGACGACCGGGGAGGAGATGACGTCCCGGGGTGCGGGTGCGTCGGCGCGCCATGAGTGGGCGGTGCGGTCCTGGTGACTGCGGTGGTGTCCCTGCAGGGCGTCGGCGAGATCATCCAGCAGCAGTGCGGAGGACGCGGGGTCCATGACGCCGGCATCGACGGCGACTCGGACGGTGTGTCCCGCCTCCGGGTCCGGCGAGACGGCGAACCGCCATACGGTGCCCGACGCCGGGTCGAGGGACCCGGCGAGTTCGTCGTCGGTGGCTGTCGCAGGGGCGATGACTGAATCCGCAGGCACAAGAGGGGTGCGGGGGACGATGAATCTAGGAGCATCGGCAGCGGAGTCGTCGAGGATCGCCCGTAGAGCTGCGTGAGTGGTCATCATGGCCGTGGCGGCGGCTGCCGCGGTGGTCGCGGTGACCGGTGCGGATCCGTCGGGAAGGGACATGCTCCCGAGGTAGACCGGACGAGGGCCCGACACGGTACTGGTGGGGACGGCGCCCGTGTCGTAGCGCAGTTCCCGGACGGTCCCGGTGGCAGCGGTTCCACCGGTGCTGTCTTCTGCGGCCTGGCTGCCGGTCGCTGTGACCCTGGTCGCCGCTGCGGCGACATCGGAGAGATCCATGCCGGTGAGCAGGTCTTTCGCCTGGATGGCCCACCCTCGGCGCCGGAGACGCCCGGCGACGGTGAGTGCGCCGATACTGTCGCCACCGAGGGAGATGAAGTCGTGGTCCAGGTCGACGTCGCCGGTACCGAGCAGGTCGGTGACGACGTCCGCCACTGCCTGTTCGGCGTCGGTCAGGGGGCGGCGGGCGGAGTGCCCGGCGTCGGGACCGGTCGTGGGGGATGCCGGAGATTCCAGAGACGCCAGAGATGCCAGAGCGGTACGGTCAATCTTTCCCCCGACGGTCAACGGCAGGCGGTCATGCACCAGGATCCGGGTGGGGACGAGGTGTCCGGGTACAACGGCGGCCAGATCAGTGCGCAGCGATGCCGCGCTCGTCGCGGTCGCCGCGGTTACTGTGGAGCCGTCCGTCGTGACGTGGGCGATGAGCTTCAGTGCGCCGGGATCGCCGAACGTCCCCACGGCCGCACCGGTGACCGGGGGGAGGGACAGCAACGCGGCTTCGACTTCGGCGGGCTCGACCCGGTGGCCCCGGATCTCCAGTTGCTGGTCGGCGCGCCCGAGGAAGTGGTGGGAGCCGCGGCGTGACCCGTCGGCGGCCGGTACCCAGGTGACCAGGTCGCCTGTGCGGTAGCGTCGGTGAGAGCCCGTGGCGTCGAAGGCTGCGGCGGTCTGTTCTGGACGGCCGTGGTACCCCAGTGCGACCTGGGGGCCCGACAGGTAGAGCTCGCCGACCTCGTTGTCGGGGACGACTTCGCCGTCAGCGTCGAGGATCTCTGCGGTCATGCCGGGAACGGGGACACCGATGGTCACCGGGCCGTCGGTGACGCGGGTGGCGAGGGCGTCGACCGTGGCTTCGGTGGGGCCGTAGACGTTCCAGGCCGCGAATGACGATCCGGCCGACAGGTCGGAGAGCCGGTCCCACAGTGACTGCGGGACGGCTTCACCACCGAGGATGACCGTTGATACGGTTGCATCATCGAGCATCCCGGAGTCGATCAGGGCTCCCGCCAGGGACGGCGTGGCGTCCAGGACGTCGATCGCGTCGGAGATGAGTGCTGCCCGCATCAGCGCAGGGTCGCCGACTGTGTCTGTGGAGTAGAGGTGCACGGTTGCGCCGGTGAAGATCCAGGAGAGCTGGTCGATCGCGGCGTCGAAGGAGAAGGACGCGGTGTGGGCGACGTGCAGGCTGGCGCCGCCACGCGCACGGGACCAGGCGTCCGGATACAGCGTGGAGCGGTGCCCGGCGAGAAGTGCCTCGACGGCGCTGCGGGGGACCTGGACACCCTTGGGCGTGCCGGTCGTACCCGAGGTGTAGAGCAGGTACGCCAGGCCGGTGACCGCCGGAGACGTGCCGCCGGGACGTGTCGTGTCGGTGGGGTGGACTCCGGTGTCATCGAGGACGGCGACGGCACCGGAGTCCGCGAGGATCTGGTCGCGTCGTGCCTGCGGGTGTTCGCGGTCAAGCACGACGACGACACGGTGGGTCCGCCAGGTCGCCAGGAGTGCCGCGGCAAGGTCAACCCCTTTGGGGAGGTCCAGGGCGATGACCTCGTCCTGGTGGGTGTACTGCGTCACCAGGTCGGACAGCTCGCCGATGCGGGCGGACAGGGCGGGGCCGTCGAGCTCGGTGCGGTCAGTTGCGGCACTACCGTGGACGAGTCGTCCGGTACCTGTGGCCAGCCCGTCGATGAGCTCGTCGAGGCTCGGGCACTGGTCGGGCAACGTGGCCCCGCAGCGTTCCCGGGCGGCGGATTCGGTGTCCTCCGTTGTCCGTAGCCGGATGCTCCTCAGTGGACCGTCGGCGGTGAGCAGCGCCCGGATGTCCTCGAGGCGGCGGAGGGCGGTGGCGGCGCTCACGCTGTGCGGGTCGGTTTCGAAGGCCAGGTCGACACCACCGTCGGCGGCCGGGGTCACCACCAGGACGAGATCCTCCGGCGGCCCGCCGGCGACATTGCGGAGTACACCGGGGACCCCGTGGAAGTCGAGGGTGAAGTCGAATGTCTTGAGGTTCACTCCGATGCCGTGCAGGACGGCCGGGATTCCCAGCTCCCGGGCCAGCTCACTGCCGGGGAAACGCTGGTGCGCCCGGGCCGCGTCGAGTGATTCGCGGGCCACCGCAGCCAGGTCGGTCACGGTGGCGTCAGGGTCCACCGGAAACCGCAGGGGAAGCATGTTGACCAGCATGGCCGGGGTGCGGCGGAGCGGGCCGGACGTCCGGGCCATCATCGGCAGCGCGATCAGTGCCTCGCACTGTCCGTCGTCGGTGCTTCCGGCGAAGCCGAGTTTACGTAACCAGGCGGCGTAGGCCGAGATGACCAGGTCGGACCACACCAGGCCGTGGGCCTCTGCCCGGATCTTGAGTTCGTCGACCTCGGTGGGACCGAGTCGTAGGGAGGTGGTGATGCTGTCCGTTCCGGCGCCGTGGACCAGATCTTCGCGTCCGGATGTGTCAGGGGTGGGGGACAGGTGGTCCCGCCAGTAGTCCCGGTCGGCGGCGTGGTCCGGCCCCGAGAGGTAGGCGACGTCAGCGTCCACAACCTCGCTGACGGGGGCGAAGCGGTTCTTCCGCGCCGGGCGCCCACCGGCGAGGGCGGTGTAGTGGGCGGCGGTACGCCTGGTCAGCGGTGCAGCGCTGTAGCCGTCGACGATGATGTGATGGTACAGCTGTATGCACCACACCTCGCCGTGTTCTCTTCCGTGCCGTTCGCCGAGGTCGAGGACCAGGTACCGGAACAGCGGCCCGTCGGTCATGGTGCGCCACCGTTCACCGCAGGCGGCCTTTTCGGCGTCTATGACCGCCGTCGCTGTGAGGCGGGGGTCGGGGGAGCCGGAGAGATCCATGATCTCGGGCGTTTCTGCCGGGGTCTCGTCGACGTACTGGCGTGGCCCGTCCGCAGTCTCGGTGAAGCGCAGACGGAGTGTCTCCGCTTCGTCGACGGTCAGGCGGAGTGCCTCGGCGAGCAGGTCGGGGTCGGTTCCGGGGCCGGTCTCCGGGGCACCGCGCAGCTCGAGGACCTCTCCCACCACGTAGTACGGGGACGTCGGGTCCAGCTGCTGGGCATTCCAGATCCCGCGTTGTGCGGCGGTTAGGGGGAGGAGGGACGGGGACGACTGGTGGGGCACCGGTGGTCCTTTCGTGGTTGATGATTGGAGAGGCTTACTTAATCTGTTGGTGTGGTGGTACAGTCTGCGCGTCACCGATGCGATGACTCCAGGGAACACGACAGACGAAGGTGGAAGATGACGGACGCTACTACTGACACGACGACTGACACGGCGACGGGCGATCAGGTTGAGGGCCGGGTGGAGGCGACGATGCAGCGGCTGCTCGGCAGGGTGGCTGAACTCCTGAACGTCGAGGTCTCCCAGATCGACACCGGGGAGGAGCTCATGGACCAGGGGCTCGATTCGGTCCGGCTCGTCGAGATTGTGACTTTCCTGCGGAAGGAGGGGTTCGACGCCGACTTCGCCGACCTCGCCGAGGACAGTTCGGTGGACGCCTGGCGTGAACTGCTCGCCGAACAGGCGTAGCCAACTCTGCCAACTCTGCCAACCCCGCACATCCGGCCCACCCGGCCCGTTCAGTGCTCGCCGCGGTGTGCTTTCAGCGCGGCGCGGTCGAGTTTTCCGTTGGGACTGACCGGAAGTGCGTCAAGCACCGTGATCCGGGTGGGGACCATGTACTCGGGCACGCTCTCGGCCAGTCGTGAGGTGAGCTCCGTGACATCCGGGGCGGCCCCTGGTTCGTCGGCGACGATGAAGGCGAGCAGGGTGTCGGCCCCACCGTGGCTCACTGCCACGGCTGCCGCCTGGCGCACTCCGTCCAGTTCGCGGAGCCGGGACTCGACTTCCCCGAGTTCGACGCGGTTGCCCCGGATCTTCACCTGGTCGCCGATCCGTCCCAGGAACTGCAGCATGCGCGTACCGTCGACCTCCGTCCAGGAGACCACGTCGCCGGTGCGGTACATCCGGCCTCCGTCGACGTCCGGACGGAGAGACTCCACGAAGACCTCCGTCGTCAGTTCCGCCCGACCGAAGTAGCCGTTGCCCACCTGGGGCCCTGAGATGCACAGTTCGCCGGGACGGTTCCAGTCCGGTGCGGAGGGGGCGACCTCGACGCCGTCCTCGTCCACGACGTACACGCCCACATTGTCTTCGGGCAGGCCGAGCAGGCTGGCACGGTCGTCGAAGTCATCGGCACTGATGAGTTCGTCGGTGTACTCCACCCAGGTGACGTCCATCGCCGCCTCAGTCGGTCCGTACAGGCCGTGGACACGACAGCCGATCCCCGCCCGCGCCCGCCGGACGACGTCGGCAGGGACGGCCTCGCCACCGAGAAGCAGGTGCCGGATGTTCGACAGGGAGGACAAGGGCGTACCGAAATCGTCGAGGACGTCGAGGAGCACGCGCATCAGGGACGGCACCATCGACAGGACCGTCACGTTATGGTCGGAAATGAGATCCACCATGGTGTCGACGTCCCCGGGCCACCAGTCCGGGCCAGGTACCACCACAGTGCCGCCGGTCGACAGCGGGCCGAGCAACTCGGCGACACCGACGTCGAAACTGACCGGGGCTTTCTGCAGCATCCGGATACCTCCGGCGTTCCCGAGCACCCGGTCCATCCACAGGAAGTGGGCGGCAACGCCGAGGTGGGTGTTCAGCGCCCCCTTGGGCGTGCCGGTCGTGCCCGAGGTGTAGATCAGGTAGCAGTCGTCGGTCGGGCGGACAGGGCGGGACTGTCCGGCAGGCTCGAAACGGGGTCCGTGGTCGGACAGGAACGCCCGGCCCAGCGGTGAATCGTCGGTGACGGTGCCACCGACGTCACCGGCGGTCGCGCCTTCGGGTTCCGTCTCCGGCGGCAGGGAGGCACCGCCGAGTGCGAATGCGGCGGAGGGGGCGCAGTCCTCGAGGATGAAACTGACGCGTTCAGCCGGGTAGGAGGCGTCCACCGGGACGTAAACTGCACCGGCGCGGATGATGCCTACGGCGAGGACCGGCAACCAGCCGCAGCGGTGCGCCACGACCACGACCCGGTCGCCGGTACCGATACCGTTGGTCCGCAGGTAGCGGGCGACCGCTGACGATCGACGGTCCAGTTCGGCGTAGGTGAGGGTTCCTCCGTCGCCCACCACGGCGGGACGGTCACCCCCGCCGGCCAAAGTGTGGTGCAGGAGGGCGTCCAGCGTCGCCGGTTCCACCGGAGCGGCGGGGCCGAAGCGGAGGTCCCCCTCCAGGCCGGTGTAGAAGCGGGTGGTGGTGTCGGGTGCGGTCACAGAAGGGTCCTTTCGGGACGGGAGGGGGCACGGCGCAGGGACTCCGGGAGTGGGGCAGCGCCCGCTCCGAGACCGGCGAGGATGCGGTCGGAGAGCTCGCCGAGGCAACTGAGGTTCGCCATGCCGGGTCCCTGGGACATGCCGGACAGTGTGGGGAGGAACAGTGGCGGGTTCATACCGGTCAGGGCCAGATCGGCTCCGATCCTGTCCTCGACGGTGGACGGGGTCACCGCCCCGCCACAGGCCTCGATGAGGTGGGCGACGACCTGGTCGTTCATCATGCGGGTGAACCAGAGCGGAGAGTTGCCGCGGGCGTCGACGACAAGGTCCACGAGCTCCGTGCGGTCCCCGATACGCAGTTCGGCCATTCCGTCCCGGGCGTGGACCGCGGAGACCCGGCCGCGGAGGTGGCTGACCCTGTCCTCGGCCATGAGTTTCTCCTGCACCTGGGCGGAGAATACGCCGCGGTCGCAGCGGTTGATCACGTCGCGACGGGCTGCATCGTCCAGACCGGTCCAGAGTCTCGGATCAGTGTAGAGCTCGTTCTCGAAGGATCCCTCCGCGCGTGTGAAGATCGTGGGGGACGGAGAGACCACTGCGATGTCGACGACATCGTGGCCGATGAGTTCCTCGACGATGCTGGCGGCGGTCTCGCCGCCGCCGATGACCGCCACCCGGGATGCCGGGGGAAGCTGCGCAGAGGACACCGCCTGCCAGAACCCCGCCACCGAGTACACCGTCGGGAGCGGAGCGATACGCCGGTCGGACCGTCCTGGCCCGGTGAGCATCAGGGCGTCGGCTTCCAGGCGTGACGATGTCCCGTCGATTCGGTCGACGGACAGGGACCAGCCCCGGGATGAACCGTCGCGGGGCAAATCGGCGTGGGACGAATCGGCGCGGAGTCCGATGCGTGTCACCTGACCGTTGACCAGTGTCATCCGGGACTTTTCCGCGGCCCAGCGCAGGTAGTCCGCCCACAGGTAGTGCCGCGGGTTGGGGTGACCGTGATCCACCCACCAGGCGTACCGGTCGGTGTCGACGAGGAAACTCGTCCATCCGAGGTCCAGCAGCGTCCGGTCAACGGCCCGGTTTGCCCCGTCGGCGTCTCCGGCAATGCGGGTACGGTACGGGAAACCGATGTCTTTGGTCGGGGACGTGCCCAGCTGGTGTCGACCGTCGGTCCAGCCACCGCCGGAACGCCAGTTACCGCCGACCCCCTGGTAGTCGACGACGGTGACCGTCGGTGCGGGGAGGCCGAGTGTGCGCAGGGCATGGGCCTTGGCCTGGACGGCGACGGCCTTGGGCCCGGCGCCGAGGATCACGAGTGAGGGAGCGGGGGGCTGTTCAGCGGGACGTCGGTGTGGCAGGTTCGACACTGTGAGGGGTGCTCCTGTGGTTGTGTGACGGTTGGATGTCAGACTGTTTACCGGGTAGGGTACTCTGTCACGGCAGCCCTTATCAAAGGGTAGGGATCCCTAAGTATCAAATGTGCTGCATGACCAGCAGGAGAGGGAAGTGACTGTGACCGAGAACAACATCATGACCGAGGGAATGGCGCAGACAGGGGTAGCGGATCTCAGCGTCCTGCACCGACTGCGCACCGACCTCCCGGACAGCGAATTCCTCGACGCCCCGCCCCGGATCCCCGAGGAGTACCTGCAGGGTACGGATGGGATCACCCTCCGTGTGGCAGACCCGGAGACGGACGCTGAGACGGTCTCGACGTGGATGAACCGGCCCCACCTGGTCGAGACCTGGGACCAGGCGTGGAGTGCGGAGACATGGGCCGCAGACTGGAGAGCGAAGCTGTCGACCACCTACGCCGTGCCGCTGATCCTCTCCTACGACGGTGAACACGGATGTGAAGACGTGGGCTACATGGAGATATACCGCCCGCGACGAGACGAAATCGGTCAAGCGTACCGCTCTGAACCCCACGACCTCGGATTCCACGTCGCTATCGGCGAGGCCACGTTGACGGGCAAGGGGATCTTCGGCCCCTTCGTCGGTGATTTCGCGGCGCGACTGCTGCAGTCCGACCCGGAGTGCCGGCTGGTCATGGCCGAACCTGATGTGAGCAACCACCGGGTCCACCGGGTCATGAGCCGCGGCGGAGGGGTGGACGCCGGACAGTGGCAGCAGCGTGCCGACCGGCGCGTCCGGCTGTTCTTCTGGCCGGGCGTGGGCGTCGATCCGCTGTCCCGCTTGAACGGCACCCCCGAGGATGGCGACCTGGTCTGAGCTTCTGACCCTGATTGTGGGGCTCAGCCGGTGATGAACCGGCCGGTGACCCCGCTGCCCACCCGCCCGGACCGGCCTCCGGTGCTTTTCGGGTCGGTGACACCGGGCATGCGCACCATGGTCGTGCCGCCGGGGCGCTCACGCTGCAGCCGTTTGGCCACCTGGAATCCGTTGACCTCGGGAAGCTGCGTGAGGTCCACGGTGTAGTCGGCGTCGACAGCACGGGGGCCGAACAGGTTGATCGCATTCGTCGTCCGGAGAACGGTCGTGGGCCCGGTGGACTCCTCCGGCAGCCCCGACTCGATCAACCGTGCCAGGACCGCAAGGCTGATCAGCGACTGCTCGAGGTGCGGCCACAACAACACGCCGCCGGCCCCACCGCGTTCATCGACCACCGTCACCCGGGCGAGCCGTTGTGTCCCCAGGATCACGTGCGGGACGCCGTCGACGGGACGGACAGGGCCGGAGACAGAGAGTTTCGCCGAGCTGACCTCCACGGTCGCGCAGGGCGACTGGTCCGTGGCCTGTCGTGCTGCCCCCTCCTCCCCGTGACGCAACCCGTCACGGACCATCTCCAGGGTGCGTCGGACGGCGGGTCCGCCGGTCAACAGGCCACCGCCGGCACCATCCGGGAGCGCGGGGTGCGGGACGGAGTACTGACGGTCGAGGCGCCCCAGCGTCCGACCGACACCTGGGCTCAGGGGAGAGGTCCGTCCCCGAGCCCGCAGTGCCACCGGTGCGGCAGGCATTCCGGCGGTGGCACGGGCGAGCATGACGGCGGTCAGGAGGATCTCGTCATGGCTGACGCCTGTCTGCGCCGGCAGCAAGTCGAGCAGGGCATCGGCGTCGCTGACGTCGAAGGTCTTGTACGTTGACGGACCGCCGCCGGCGAAGGCAGCGGGCGGATTCATCTCCGCCTGTGGACCCCAGGCACCACCGGGAGCGACGGCTCTCCCGTCCAGGAGCATCCGGGCATCAGTGACCAGTGTCGACCAGGATTCGGCGTCGATGACCCCCCGGTGCACACACAGCAGCACCCGTGTCTCCGACAGCAGACTGACCCGCCACACCTGGCCGTTCGCCGGGTCCAGAGACGCCGCCAGGTCGCCTGGGCCGGTGCGGTCCGCTGCGATGATGTTGGCCGGGGAGAACCGGACCCCGTCGGGGACCGTCACCACACAATCGGCGCCGTCTCCGGTCAGCACGGCGCGCAACGCGCCGTGCGCGTCCATCAGTCCGGCGACGAGGAACCGGAGGTCGGCATCCTCGACGGGCGCGGTGGTGTCGAGCGTCGTCCAGTAGACGGCGGAGGTCGGTACCGCGGGAACCCTGAAAGTCATGCCCTGCAGGTTACCGGCTGTCCGGGCCCCGACGGCATCGAGGTCACAGACGGCGTCCGGGCACGGGATCGTCGCCACTCAGTGCAGCCCGGCCGATCACCGTGAGTTTCTCACGGCGTCGGTCGTGGAGCGTGTGGGTGCGCAGGTCACGCCAGTGTCGTGCGAGCGCCTGGCCGCGGTCACCCGTCGCTCCTCCTGTGCCGGTGAGCTCGAAGATCCGGGACGCCAGGTCGACGGTCAGGGCACCGGTCACGGCCTTGGCCGCGGCGACATCGAGGGACGCGGAGGCGCCCGGTGCGGTACCTGACCAGACCTCGTCGACCGAGCGTCCTGCTTTCTCGAGGACGGCCTCGGCCGCAAACTGCTGTGCGACAAGTTCCCCCGCCACGTGGGCCGTGAGCGGATCCGGGTCACGGGAGTGTGCGATCTCCAGGGCGGCATCCAGGGCGGAGCCGGAGATGCCCACGTCAATGGCAGTGTGCAGCAGTTGGGCGAAGGCTCCGTACGCAGGAGGCGTGAGGGGTGAGGACCTCGACACGGACCTCGACACGGACGCCGACACGGACGTGTGCCGGATGTCGTCTGCGCCTACCTCGACGTCCTGCAGAATGACGGTGCCGGACGTGGTGTACTCCTGCCCCAGGGCCGTCCAGTCGTCGAGGACGGTCACCCCGGGGGCGTCCACGGGGAGGAAGACGACGAGGCTCTGGTCGTCCTGACCGGGGTGCCGGGCAGTGACGGCGAGAACGTCGGCGTAGGCGGAGCCGGTGCAGAACACCTTCCGGCCGTTCAGGCGGTTGTTCTCGAGAACGACCGGTGTCTCCTCGGCCTGGGCGTTGGCGATGAGTGTGCCGTCGAGGAGGCGGCGGGCCCACCGCTCTTCATCATGGGGATGGCTCCCGGTGAACAGCCACCGGCTGAAGGTCATGTGGCTCTGCGGGATCTGGCCCAGGGACCCGTCCCCGGACGCCAGGATGCGGCATACCTCGGCGATGACCGAGGCGGGGAGTTCCGGACCGCCGAGCCGGGTGGGGACGGTCGCAGCGAGCAGGCCGGACCGTCTGAGTCGTACCACGGCGTCTCGGACGGCACCCGCGCGCCCGGTGTCGTTCCTGCCGGTGGCGTTCATGACGTGGCGGGGACCGGCTGCGCTGCGGTGCCGGCACGTAACGGCTGGATGACCTCCCGTCCGAAGCGCTCGACCTCCTCCTGGAAGTGCAGGTAGCCGGTGAGGATGAGGTCCACACCGATACGCCGCAGCTGGTCAATGCGTTCCTCCACCTGTTCCCTCGTGCCGATCAGACCGGTGCGGAACCCGTCGTTGTACTGGACGAGGTCCTCGACGGTGGAGTTGGCCCACATTCCCTGCCCGTCGGACGTGGACTGTCCGGCCTGTTTCACTGACTCGCGGAATCCGTCGACAGCGGCATGGGAGGCGTTGTCCACGATGTGGCGCAGTTTGTCGTGTGCCTGTTTTTCGGTGTCCTCGAGGATGACGAAGGCGTTGACCCCGATACGGGTCTCCCGTCCGGCCGCATCGGCGTGGTGTCGGACCTTGTCGATCTGCACCGCGAGCTCGTCGACGGGGGCACCGTTGATGAAGTACCAGTCGGCGTAGGCGCCGCCGTTGGCCTGTGCGGCCGTGGAGTTCCCGCCCTGGAACAGCTCGGGGGCCACAGTCGGACGGGGGCTGATGGTGTAGTCGTGCAGCCGGTAGAAGTCGCCCTGGAAGTTCGCCGGGGACTCGGTGAACACGGCTCGCAGGACCTGCAGGAATTCGGCCGAGCGACGGTAGCGTTCATCATGTTCGAGCCAGGGCTCACCGAACCTCCGGAATTCGTCCTTCAGCCACCCGGAGACGACGTTGAGCGCGAAACGGCCGTCGTGAATCTCACTGGCAGTGGTGGCCAGGTTCGCCAGGACCGCGGGCTGCCAGAAACCGGGGTGGACGGCGGCGATGACCTTGAGACGTTCGGTGGCGTCGAGCAGCGACAGGGAGAAACTCACCGACTCGTGCTGGGACTCAGCGCCGTAGGACCCGAGGTACCGGACCTGGGTCAGGGCATAGTCGAATCCGACCTGTTCGGCGGTGCGTGCGAGGGTGCGGTTGTAGTCGATACCCCAGTCGGTGCGTTGTTCGACCTCAGAGACGACCAGCCCGCCGGAGACGTTCGGCGTCCAGTAGGCGAACTGGAGGTCCTGGGCGGCGCGTGTGGTTGCTGTGGACATGGCCGGGGGTTCCTCAGAGCTCTCCGACGACGGTGACCTGGGACCCGTGGAAGACCAGCGGGGTCTCCGAGGGGGCTTCCTCATGCACGCGGTCGATTTGCAGGACGGCGGTGATGTGGTCGCCGGTGTCGATGTCGTCGATGACGTGTCCGGTGAGGTGGACGGCGGCATCGTCGACCAGGACGGCACCACGGTCCGTCTGCCAGCCGACGCTGTCGAAACGGGTCTCGACCGGGCCGGCGAGCTGACGGACGTGCCCCTGGTGGGCGCGGGTGAGCACGGAGATCCCCAGGTGCTCCGCTGTGCGGAGCAGAGGCCAGGTTCGCGAGCTCTTCTGGACACTGACCGCGACCAGTGCGGGTTCCAGGGATAGTCCCACGTAGGACCCGACGATCAGGCCGACCGGATGCCCGTCGATGACTGCGGCGACGGTGGTGATCGGGGTCGGGATGGACGCCCATGCGCTGCGCAGCGACGTCGGTGTCAGCGGGCTGGTTGCGGCGGCTGTGTGTGTCGGCTGGGTCGGCTGGGTCGGCAAGGTCATGGGGTGTGCTCCTGTGTGGTTTGGCCGGGGTAGGGTGCGGGATGCCGGCGCGCTACGTCACCGGCACCTCCGAGTAGACCATGCGGTCTATCCGGGGTGCCAGCATTCTTCTAAGGGGTGAATGGAACGTCCGACGCCCCACGGACTCCGGCACTCCAGGCGTAGGGAAGTGCTGAGCTGTCCCCGGTGAGAGCGTATTTCCCGATCGCCTGCTGCTTGTATACGGCGGGGTTGTGCTGGGCGAGGGTCCGGGCGTTCCGCCAGTGCCGGTCGAGATTCAGTGCACCCGAGGCCAGGGATGCACCGCCGGTCTCGAAGAGTTCGTTGACCGCGTCGAGGACCAGCGGTATCAGGACGACCTGGGCCTCGGCAGCCGCTAGTTCGGCTGCGTCGACCTCTTCGCCCGTTCCGTCTACGGCCCGAGCAATGAGGTCCGCCACCGCCAGCGTGGTTGCGCGCGCAGCGAAGGCCGCGGCGTTGATCCGGCCCAGGACGGCCTGCACCAACGGGTCTTCGCGGGGAAGGTCGGCGGGAGCGTGGGAGTAGGTACGCTCGCGCCGGGCGACGTGGTCCCGGGCGTCATCGGCAGCGCGCCGGACGATGCCCGACAGGGCCGCCAGGTGGAACAGCTGCAGGAACGCAGTGTCCGGGGTCCGTCCGCCGGTGCCGTAGCCGCCGGCGGTGACTGCGCCAGTGTCCACCGGCACATTGTCGAAGATCGTCGTGCCAGATCCCGTCACTCGTTGACCGAAGCCGTCCCAGTCATCGATCTGGTGTACACCCTCTGCGGTGACCGGCACGGTGACGGTCACGCGTTCACCGTCGAGGTCAGCGGCGACGACGATGAGGTCGGCGAAGAGGCTGCCTGTGCTGTAGTACTTCGTCCCGTTGAGGACGTATCCGTCTGTTCCGTCGGTGCCGTCCGTGCTGCGCCGGGTGAGTCTCGTCTGGTAGCGCTCAGCAGCTCCGACCCCACGCTCGGAGATGGCGTTTCCGAAGAGTGTCCCGTTGACGACGGCATGGAGACCGGCTTCTGCGGCTTCTGCAGCACTGGCGCTGGTCGGGTCGGTGGAGTTCACTGCCGCGAGGAATCCTTCCACGGTGGAGAAGTGGACCCGCAGGGCCTGCGTGAGATTCGGGTCTGCCGCGGCCAGGTCGATGAGCAGTGAGAATGTCTGGCGCAGTGTCGCCCCGAACCCGCCACGGTCGGTGGGGATCCGCAGAGTCCCGAAACCCGCGTTGCGTAGGAGCGCGATGGCTTCGGTAGGCAGCTCGCGACGGTTGTCACGGTCGGCGGCGTCTTCGGCGATGCGGGCGAAGACTGGGCCGAACACCTCCGTGAGCTGTGCGTCACTGACGGGGGTCGTGCGGGAGATGGTCATGTCCGTACTCCTTCGGTGTCGTTGAGTCGTGCTCTGGCGAAGTGCGCCGGATGGTTGCCGGGGACCCGGTCGCCGCGGTTGAACAACCGCTGACGGAGGGTGCCGGCTGTGTGGCTGGTGGGGTACTCGCCACGGTCCTGCAGGACGGGGACGACATGGTCGATGACGTCCTGGAAGGTTCCCGGAGTGACGGCGTAGGCGAGGTTGAATCCGTCGATCCCCGTGGTGTCGACCCAGTACTCCAGTTGGTCGGCGATGCTCTCGCCGGAACCGACGAGCACTGGACCGAGCCCTCCGATACCGCCGAATTCCGCCAGCTCGCGTACGGTCCACTCGGCACCGTCCTCGCCGGCGGCGGACTGGAACGCCGCGACCGCGGACTGGATCGCATTGGACCTGATGCCGGCGACCGGGGCGTCCAGGTCGAACGTGGAGAAGTCCACCCCCATCCATCCGGACATCAGAGTCAACGACCCCTCCGGGTCGACGTAGGAGCGGTAGTCTTCGGCCTTCGCCCGTGCCTTGTCATCGGTGCTGTCGGTGATGACTGTGAGCAGGGCGTATATCACCACGTCCTCGCGGGTACGCCCGGTGTCGTGCAGTTTCTGCGTCAGCGTCTCCACGACACCGGCGAGTTTCTGCGGTGTCGGAGCTGCGACAAACACGGACTCCGCGTGGGTGGCGGCGAATGTGCTCCCGCGGTCGGATGCACCAGCCTGGAAGATCACCGGTGTGCGCTGGGGTGACGGCGCGGACACATGGATGCCCGGCACCGTGTAATGGGCACCACGGTGACGGACGGGATGGACTTTCCCCGGATCGGTGTAGACACCGCTCACGGGGTCGGCACGGACTGCATCGTCTTCCCAGGAACCTTCCCACAGCTTGTAGAGGACGTCGAGGTACTCGTCGGCGTGGTCGTAGCGGGCGTCGTGGTCGAAGGTGTCGAGCTGCCCATGTGACTGCGTGTTCTCCGCGGCGGAGGGGAGGTATCCGGTCACCACATTCCACCCCAGCCGACCACCGGTGAGATGGTCGAGGGTGCTGATGCGACGGGCGAACGGGAAGGGGTGCTCGAAGGCGGTCCCCGTGGTCAACCCGAACCCGAGGTGGTCGGTGACCGCGGCCATGGCGCTGATCAGGGGGAGCGGGTCGGTGACCGGGATCTGCGCACCAGAGTGCAACGCGGCCTCCGACGAGGCACCGTACAGGTCATACACGCCGAGGACGTCGGCCAGGAAGATGCCGTCGAACAGTCCGTCCTCCAGCGTCCTCGCCAACGAGGTCCAGTACCCCAGGTCGTTGTAGCGGCGTGACTGGTCCTCCGGATGCCGCCAGAGCCCGGGGGACTGGTGGACCACACAGCTCATCTCGAAGGCGTTGAACCGGATGCGACGTCGTGGTGTCGCCGCCGGGCTGTATGGGCTGTCCGGGTTGTACGGGTTCAGTGCGCTCATGCCGCAGCCTCCCGGAAGGAGGCCACGAAGCTCTGCACGTCGGCGGCGGTACGCAGGATCAGTGCAGGTGAAGGGTCGGAGAACAGACTGAACAGGGCCGTGGCGGCGGCAGGGTCGGTGGCGGCGGAGGCGAAGAACTCCTGTGCCACATCAGTGAACAACGGATCCCCGAGGAAGAGCGACGTCACCTCGACGCCGGCTTCGGCATGCTCCCGCCAGTGGTGTTCGAAGAGTTCGGTGAGCAGATCCTCGTCCCACCCCCGCCCCTCGTCGAGCGCGGTACGTAGGCCGTCGCGCAACCCGGCCACCTGGTAGGTCCCGAGCTGGGCACCCTGCCCGGCGATCGGGTCGACGGCGACGGCGGTGTCGCCTAGTGTCGCGACGAGGTGTCCACCTGCCGTGCGGGCGGTGGGCCGGTGGACACGCGGAGTCACCGCGCCCTTGAGCCAGGAGTGCGCGTCGGCGTCGATGGGGCGCAGTCGGTCGATGTCGTCGGCGACATCCGGGAACTCGCGGTGATGCAGGGCCTGCAGCACGTCGAGGGCTTCCCCGGCGTCGGTCGCTGAACGGAATGCTTCCTCCGTGGCGGTGCCGGGCCTGGCCCACGCCAGGATCACCCAGGTGTCGTCAGAGACGTGGTCAGAGTCGTCGTGAGAGCTGGTACTGTCCTTGTGCAGGTGGCGTCCGACGAAGATCTCGCCGTCCTCGTGCAGGGACAGCAGACCGCCGGGAACCGTGCTGCCGCGTCCGCGGAAGACATGGTCGACGGGGAGCCCGTGGGCGGTGACGGTGAGCAGGTAACGCTGCGCGGAGTCGTAGGGTGTGCGTTCGAGATCCGTCTCGAAGATGTCGGCGAGTCCCGCTTTTCCGGTCGCGACGAAAGTGACGTCGTGTTCGGCGGCGATGGCGTCCAGGGACTCGGGCGTGACCTCGTCGACGATGAACCGGCTGGCGGCCCCGTTGTCGAGGAACTCCCCGAGGCGGTCGTCGGTGCGGAGGCGTGGGTCGACCGACTGGGCCTCGTAGGTGAACCGGGCGGTGAACGAGGCGTCCGGCGGAGCCCCGGCGATGCCCACTGAGCTTGCGGTGAACTGGGCCGTGGGTGACCCGGCGTAGCGGTCGTCGGTGATCGTGCGGTCCGGCACGCGGGAGTTTCCGAAGAGGATGGCGGTGCCGGTGGCGGGGAGATCATCGCGGAGCGAGGAACGGGAACGGTTACTGTAGAGGTCGACCTGCCACCCCTGGTTCTGGAACGCCAGTGCGGCGTTGACTCCGGTGAGGCCGGCGCCGACGACGGCGATGGAGGGGACGGGGGACGTGGGTTCTTGAGTATCTGTCATGACCCGGGATCGTAGGAACACCGGTCGCGGTGCGACACCGTTCGTCACGTGCTGTGGAGAACTCTTGACCGCGTCGGTTGCCGGAGGGTAATACGCGGCGCGCGTGAGGAGGCTCCCGCCACTGCCCGGAGTTTCCGCCCTGACCGCCGGGGAGTAGGTTTGCAGGGGTTCTGACGACGAGATGATCCAGGAGGACGGTAACGGTGGCCGACAGCAGCCAGGCGGGTAGCCAGGCAGACAGCCAGCAGACGGTGCAGAAGGATGCACGTCGTGGACTGCCGGGCGGCCCGGTGATCCCGGTCGTCCTCGCATTCATCGCGGTGGCGGTCGCCGCCGTGAACCTGCGCGCCGGTATCGCCTCACTCGGCCCGGTGCTGTCCGACGTCCTCGAGGCCTTCGGCACGTCGAGCTCCTACGCCGGCCTGATCACGGCTCTCCCGGGCGTGCTCTTCGGTGTGATGGGGCTGTGCGCGGTGCCTTTGGCCCGCCGGCTGGGGTTGAGCCGCACCATCCTCGTCGGCATGATCGTGTCCCTGGTGGGCCTGGCAGTGCGTCCGTGGGTCGGCGCCATGGCGGTGTTCATCGTGCTGACCGGACTGGTGGTCGCCGGCATTGCCCTGGGCAATGTGCTGATTCCGGCGTGGGCGAAGAACTACGGGGGACGACGGACCGTGGCACTGATGACGGTCTACAGCGCCCTGTTGGGGCTGTCGGGTGCAGCGGGGCCGTTGTCCGACCTGTGGTTCGACGGCGACGACTCCTGGAAGTGGGCGCTGTTCGTGTGGGCGTTCCTCTGCCTGGCCCAGGTGCTGGTCTGGGTGGTCGTGGCATTCCGTACCGGATCGGATTTCCCGGGTACCCAGGGTAGGAAGTCCGGCAGCGACGCGATACCGTCGCCTCTGCCTCAACCGACACCGGAGGAGGTCGAGAAGCTGTCCCGGACCTCCCTGTGGCGATCGCCGACAGCGGTGTTCCTCACCCTGTTCTTCGGGGTCCAGGCGATGAACGCGTACCTGCAGATGGGATGGCTGCCGCAGATCTACGTGGACTCCGGCGTCTCCCGCGACGTGGGAAGTGTCGCTCTGGCGATGATCGGCGCCTTCAACATCCTCGGCGGTATCGTGATGCCCACGGTCATTGACCGGGCGCGGAGCCTCGCACCGTTCCCGTTGGTGTTCGCGCTGCTCACCGCCGGAGGTTATCTGGGCGTCCTGCTCGCCCCCACGGCGGCGCCCCTGCTGTGGGCGGCACTGCTCGGCCTCGGTGGGTTCTGTTTCCCGACGGCGATCGCCCTGATCACCGCGCGGAGCCGTTCATCGCTGGTGACCGCCCGTCTGTCCGGCTTCGTGCAGCCGATGGGGTACTTCATCGCCGGTATCGGCCCGTTCATCATCGGTCTGGTCCACGGGAGTACCGGTGACTGGTCCGGGATTCTCGTGGCACTGGTGGTCATTGCGGTGATCATGGGGGTGCTCGGGGTACGCGCGGGGAAGAACACCCTGATCGACGATGAACTGCTCACACCGCACTGGCGCGAGTACGCAGGGCACTGAGTTCGCCCCCGGGGCAGTCAGGGGGCTGTTTCGTTCAGCGGGAACGGAACTGTAGGGCCAGAAGTAGACAGAGTGGTTCACTCGTGCTATGCCACGACACGATGAACCCCCACAGATCCCTGACCGTCCCGAACTGACCTTCCACTGGTACCTGCCGCCTTTCGTCGACTCACGCTACGTCGTCGGCGGTGGCCCCGGGGGCAGGGTCGCCGCCCACGGCCGCGACGGGCTGCCCGACCGCGCCGTTGATGCCAGGTACCTCACCCAGCTCGCCCTCGCCGCAGAACAGAATGGTTTCGACAGTGTGTTGATCCCGGTCGGGCTGTGGTGCGAGGACCCCTGGTTGATAGCCACCAGCCTGCTCGGCGCCACGGACCGGTTGAAGTTCCTGGTGGCGGTCCGTCCCGGCCTGGCCACCGCCCTGAAAGAAGCGCAGTCCGCCGCCACATTCCAACGTCTGTCCGGAGACAGGTTGCTCATCAACTTGGTCACGGGTGGGGAACCGGCCCAGCAACGCGCCACCGGCGACCGCGTGCCCAAAGCCGAGCGTTATGAGCGCACCGCCGAGTACCTTGAAGTGTGGAAGCAGCTCTGGACCAGTCCCGAGCCGGTCGACTACGCCGGACGTCACGTCGACATCCGGGGTGCCAGACTTCCGGTCCGTCCGGCGACTGTGCCGCCGGTGTACTTCTCCGGATCCTCCCCGGAGGCGGTGCGGGTCGCCGCCGACCATGCCGACACCTACCTCACCTGGGGTGAACGCCCCGGGGACGTCGGGAAGAAGCTCCGTGAACTACCCGGTGCACGGGGAGGGCTCCGGGTACACGTCACCGCCCGGGAAACGTCGGATCAGGCGTGGGAGGCCGCAGCACAGCTGCTGACCCATGTCTCCGAGTCCGATGTCCGGGCGGCCCAGGAGGCGATCGCGTCCTCGGAGTCCGAGAGCCAACGTCGTATCGCCGAACTCCACGGCCGTGGCTCGGCCTTCCGAAGGGGAGATGACGTCCGCGCCCTGCAGATCCACCCGGGTCTGTGGACCGGCGTCGGTCTGGTCCGTGGTGGGGCAGGAACGGCGCTGGTCGGATCCTACGACGAGGTCGCCGACCTGATCGCCGAGTACCAGCATGAGGGCGTCACCGAGTTCGTCCTGTCCGGATACCCACACCTGGAGGAGACCTACCACGTCGGGGAAGGGGTCATTCCCGCGCTCCGTCGCCGCGGTTACCCGGTCACCCACCACGGTGGGCCGCTTGTCTCCGAGTCCACCTCCGACTCGGCCTCCGGTTCGGTCGCTGAGACCCGGGAGGAGGTGAAGAGCGCATGAGAATCGTCCGGAAGAACACTCCGTCCGGGACGGTCACGCTCGTCGCGCTGACCTCACTCACCGCACTGGCGGTCAGTGGCTGCAACGCGGTGAGCTCCGGCGACGGAGGCGACGACTACGACGAGACGGCCGTGATCTCCGACGCGGTGGACAAGGACACCGTCCTGCGCATCGGCGACCCCCGCACCCAGGTCGCGCTCGAGGCGTCCGGTCTGAGCGACGAGCTGGACTTCACCCCGGAATGGGCGAACATCGACGGCGGACCGAAAACCCTCGAGGCCTTCCGCGCCGATGCACTGGACGTGGGCGCCGTCGCCGACATCCCGCCCCTGTTCGCCACGTGGACGAACACACCGGTGCGGATCGTCTCCGCGCGCCGCACCGTCGACCCGCTGGAGCACCCGACCTACGAGCTGGGGGTCGCGCCGGGTGCCGATGTCCGCGAGCCGGCTGACCTGAAGGGCAAGCGTATCGCCTACAGTCCGGGACAGGCGCAGGGGGCGCTGGTGCTGCGGGTCCTCGAGGAGGCGGGCCTGTCCCAGGACGACGTCGACCTTGTGGAACTGCAGAGTACCGACGACACCTTCGTCAACGTCATCGCCAAGGGGGAGGTGGACGTCGCCCCGCTCGGCATCGAACAGGCTCGGTCCTACCTGGCGAAATACGAACAGGACGGGGCGAGCACCATCGCCCCCGGGGTGCCCGACGACCCCTGGCACCTGTACGTGCCGACCACCACGCTGCAGGACGGGAAGAAGACCGCGGCACTCAAGCAGTATGTGCAGGTCTGGAACAAACTCAACCTGTGGATCAACGACCACCGCGAGGAGTACGCGGACCTCTACCTCGTCGACCACCAGGGGCTCTCGGAAGAGGACGCCCGGTATGTCGTCGACCGGCAGGGGGACTTCACGGTTCCGCAGAACTGGGACGGGCTGATCAGCGAACACCAGGCGACCGCGGACCTGCTGTCGCGGGAACAGGACCATCCGGAGATCGAGGTCGACGACCTCTACGACCGACGTTTCGAACCCGAGGAGTTGTCGGCATGACCACCATACTGGAGCACACCGTAGGAACGAATGATCCGTCGCAGCGACCACCTGCCCCGCCCCCGGGGTCTGCGGGTGACGGACCGGAGGACGTCCGGCCCCGGCGCCGGAACTACGGGCCCGGAGGCCGCCTGACACTCGGCCGTGGACTCGGAGTCCTGATTCTCCTTCTGGCGTGGGCCGGCGGGTCGGCGACAGGGCTGATCGACCCGCGGATCATGGCGGCTCCCTGGCAGGTCGTGGTGGCCGGCGCGGACCTCGTGGAGTCAGGGAGGCTCCAGGAATCACTGGTGGCGTCGTTGACCCGTGCGGCCGCCGGCATCGCCCTGGGGATCGTCGCCGGCGTCATCCTGGCCACCGCGGCCGGGCTGTCCCGCTGGGGAGAATCACTGATTGACGGTCCGGTCCAGGTCAAACGGTCGATCCCGACGCTGGCCCTGATGCCGCTATTGATCCTGTGGTTCGGGATAGGTGAGGAAATGAAGGTCACCACCATTGCCCTGGCCACGGTGATCCCGGTGTACATGAACACCTTCGACGGACTCCGGTCGATCGACCGGAGGTTCGTCGAACTCGCCAGCACCCTGGAGGTCGGTCGCGTGGAGTTCCTGCGACGGGTGATCCTCCCCGGCTCGATGCCCGGTGTGATCCTGGGGCTGCGGTACGGAGTGACCGCCGGTCTGCTGGCTCTGGTCGTCGTGGAGCAGGTGAACACGACGTCGGGACTGGGCTACATGATCACCCTGGCGTCGAACTACGGGCAGACGGAGATCATCGTCGTCGGCCTGGTCACCTATGCAGTGCTCGGTGTCGCTGCCGACGCAGCACTTCGCGCAGTAGGACGGAGGGCGTTGTCATGGCGACGGACGATCAGCTGAATGCGGGCGGGGGGACGATCCCGGCACCGGGCACGGTCAGTGTGCGGAATCTCCACCGTTCCTTCGACGGAACCGCCGACATCCTGGCGGGGATCGACCTGGACATCGCCGCCGGCGAGTTCGTTGCACTACTGGGACGCAGCGGGTCCGGGAAATCGACCTTGCTGCGTGCACTCGCCGGGCTGGACGGCGATGTCACGGGCCACGGCGTGGTCGAGGTGCCCGAGCGGGTGTCGGTGGTATTCCAGGATTCCCGGCTCGTGCCGTGGCTCCGCATCGCCCAGAACGTCGCCTTCGGCCTGCCGTCGGGCGGGGTGACCACGAGGAATGTCCGCGATGCACTCGCAGAGGTCGGATTGTCAGGTCGTGGACGTGCCTGGCCGGTCGAACTGTCTGGTGGTGAGCAGCAGCGCGCCGCACTGGCCCGGGCGCTGGTCAGGGAACCGGAGCTGTTGTTGGCCGATGAGCCGTTCGGTGCTCTGGATGCCCTGACCAAGATCCGGATGCACGGACTGCTGCGGGACCTCGTTGCCCGTCACCGGCCGTCGGTGCTGATGATCACCCACGACGTCGACGAGGCGCTCGCCCTCGCCGACCGGGTGGTGGTGCTCAGCGAGGGGAGCCTGAGCCTTGAGCTGTCGACGGACGGCACGGACGGTACCCCTGTCGACCTGCGGGGGAGACTGCTGGCGGAGCTCGGGGTGGAGGCTGTGGCGCACTCGTGACATGAGAGACGCGGCGGAGACGGAGCGTCGGGCCGCTGATCATCGCCCTGGTGGTGATCGCCCTAGAGATGGGTGTGTTGGGCGTGCGTGCGTTCCGGCTACTCTGGTCGATATGTCAGAGACCGCGCGCGCCGAGTACACGCCATTCCCTTCTTTCGCGACGTGGAGTGCAGCAGAGGTCTCGTACAGGGACGTTGACCGGGCGACGACACGTTTCGATCAGCTGAAGACCGATGTTTCGCAGGACGTGCTTGACAAGGCACTTGAGACCGCTCGGAGAGCAGCTGCTGTCGACACCAACGCCATTGAGGGAGTCTTCGCCACCGACCGCGGTTTCACCAGGACGGTGGCGGAGAAGGCGGGGGCCTGGGAACAGGCGATGGCGAACAGGGGCCCGCATGTTAGGCCTGCTTTCGATGACACTCTCGCGGGGTTCGAGCTGATCCTGGACCGGATGACGGGGAAGCGACCGGTGACCGGCCAGTTCATCCGTGAACTCCACCAGACCATGCTTCGCAGTCAGCCGACGCACACGGTCTACGTTCCTGTCGAGGGCACACTGATCGAGCAGGAACAGGCTCTTCCGAAAGGTGAGTACAAGTCGCACGCCAACAGCCCGACGCGCTCTGACAACACCGTCCACGCCTACGCCTCGCCGGACGACACGGCCCCGGAAATGGACCGGCTAATAGACGAGCTTCGGTCTGAGAGTTTCGTGAACGCTCATCCCGTCACCCAGGCCGCCTACGCCCATTACGGTTTCGTCTGCATCCACCCCTTCGCCGACGGGAACGGGCGCGTGGCCCGTGCCTTGGCAAGCGTGTACCTTTATCGCTCACCTGGAGTTCCGCTGGTAATCTACCAGGATCAGCGGGCGAGGTACATCGAGGCCCTCGAGACCGCAGACAAAGGACATCACCATTCACTCATGCGGTTTATCGCTGAGCGGGTGACTGACACCGTCAACGTCATCATCGACGAACTCTCGGTGCCGCTGGGGGCGTCTGCCTCCGACCAGCTCTCGTCACTGCTTGCGGAAGGAGCACTCCCGGCAGAGGTGGCTGATGCCGCGGAGCGTCTCAAGGAACTCCTTGGCGAGGCACTACGGACTCGCATTGACGTGCACGCCGACAAGCTCGGGCTTCCATTCCTGGTCCAGGGGCAAGTGTTCGGTACGCCCCCGGGGATCCCCGAGTGGTACCGGGCCATCGGCGACGATTTGGCCACGAGCCTGACCGTAAATACGAAGTCCCCCCACAAGCTCTTCGTTATTTGGTCCGCCCTGATCTGCCGTCGGGACGACGACACCGCGGAGTTCGACCTCGTCGCCGTGACCGGTACGGGCCGTCAGCTCGGTGTGTATCTCCGGGAGCTGCACCCCACGGTGAGCGAGAGTCTGCGACAGAGGGTCGGATTCTTCGCCGACGCGATGGTCGAGGAGTTTTTGGCTCGGGTCATTGAGAAGCTCCGGTCCTCAGGTCGGTAGGGGATGTGGTGAGAAGAAGTGGATAACACGGAGATCATCAACGCCCTCGCCGCACTTCTGCGGGAACGGGTCACGGCCGGATGCCTGCCCGGCGCTGTCGTGGCACACCTCCGGGCCGACGGGGACACGGACACCGTCGCAGTCGGTGTGCAGGACCTGGAGTCGGGCACACCGATGAGCGAGGAGTCCCTGTTCTTCTGGGACTCTCTGGGAAAGCCCGTGGTGGCGGCCCTGGGACTGACCTTCATCGCCGAGGGCACCGTCGACCTGGATTCGCCGGTGGCCCGATGGCTACCAGAGTTGGCCGATCCCCGGGTGCTGCGTGACCCCACGGGCCCGGTCGAGGACACCGTCCCCGCCGACCGCCCGGTCACGGTCGAGGATCTGCTCACCCTGCGGGGCGGGCTGGGCTTCATTCCGGACTTCGAGGCGCCGTACAGCGTGCGGTTGGTCGATGACCTGCAGGAGGGACGGCACCGGGCCCTCACCCGCCAGGAGTACCTGACGGCCGCCGCCGGTCTTCCCCTGGCACACCACCCTGGTGACGGGTGGACGTACAACACCGGCAGCACCCTGCTCGGCCTGCTGCTGGAACGTGTCGCCGACCGGCCGCTCGAGGAGTTGATGCAGGAGCGGTTACTTGGTCCGCTGGGCATGGTCGACATGACCTGGTGGGTCGATACCGCCGACACGGATCGTCGGGCGCGGTTCACGGCCCGCTACGCGGAACAGGACGGCCAGGACACCCCGGTCCTGGTCGACGGGGTGGACGGCATCCACGCCGAGCCACCGTCCTTCCCGGATGGAGCCGGTGCCCTGATCGGACCCGTGGGTGACTGGGTGACCTTCGCCAGGATGTTGCTGGGCGGTGGAGCGTCGGACGGTGTCCGGGTTCTACCGGAGCCCCTGGTCGCCGCGATGATGACCGACCAGCTGTCGCCTGCGCAGCGGGAGATGTCGGGCTTCTTCCTGACCGACGGTGAAGGCTGGGGCTACGGCGGCAGCGTACGTCCCGACGGGACGTACGGCTGGGCCGGTGCCGCCGGAACCTGGGCGCGGGTCAACCCACGGACCGACGAGGCCGTCGTCGTGTTCACCCAGCTGGCGTTGCACGGCCCTGACGGCGGCGGGCTCTTCGACGAGATTGAGCAGATCGTCAGTGCGGCGTGGTGACACTACGCCACGGTTGTCACGGCCGGGGCCGGCCCTCGATCCAGTAGGCGACCCAGTCCACGAAGGCGGTGTCGACGTTCCACTCGTCCACGGCGATACCGCGCACGGTCTTCGTCATCCCCACTTCTCCGCTGGCCCACACGTACTCCACGGCTGCTGACGGGTGCCCGGAATCCGCCGCCTCACGGAGATGAGTGGCGACGGCCTCGGACTCCATCCCGGGTGTGGTGTAGATGATCTGCAGGGACGCCACCCGGTTGGACCAGTCCTCCGCCAGCCCGCTTTCCAGGTCGTCGGGGGAGTGGGCGACGACGACGAGGTGGTACCTCGCGAGGTCGTCGGGGTGGTGGTCGTCGGTGAACTCGAGGACGGCCAGCAGGGCGGGGACGGCTGACGGGTCGGCGACGAAGAGGGGGCGTTCGGCATGGCGGATCCAGATGGCGTTGCACAGCCAGACCCCGGCGGTGGCGCCGGGGCGGACCTGTGAGACCCAGCTGGCACCGGGACCGGGGTGGTCGTCGTGCATCACCACGTCGACGTCGATCTCTCCTTCCTCCTGCCGCAGGTGGCGCACGGTGTACCACCGCAGCCCCGGACGTACGGCCTCGTCGATCTCTGCGACGGCGGCGCGGATGTTCCGTCCCGCGGTGTCGAATGGTTCGAAGTCGTGGCCCTGCTGGGGCATGAGCAGGCCGAAGAACTCGTCGGGCCCGGTGAGTTCCAGTTCCCTGAATTCGGGGGAGGACAGTGTGAGGCGCCGGAGATTCGGTGCGATCAACTCGTTTGCGGTCACAGTGACCGGGACGAGCCGTCCGCCGAACTCGTCGGCGGGCTCGGTGCCCTCGGACGGGTCACGTCGCGGGTGCTCCCGGAGTTCGGTGTCGCGGACGGCGGTGGCGGGTGTGGTGGCCATGGTGGTGCTCCTGTCTATGGTGGCTGTTTAAGATGCGGGGTCGTCGAGGTGGTCGCCGGTCTCCGGCGGGGCGGACGGGACGATCAACGGGCCGCCGACCACCGGGTCGTCAATGACGACGGCATCGAGGTTGAAGACGTCTTTGAGCAGGCGGGAGGTGATGATCTCACCGGGACTGCCGGCTGCCTCGACCGCACCGTCACGCATGACAACCAGGTGGTCGGAGTAGCGTACGGCGAGGTTGAGGTCGTGCAGCACCATCACCACGGTACGGTCGAGACGTCTCTTGAGCTCCCGGACGAGGTCGAGGACCTCGATGGAGTGGGAAAGGTCGAGGTAGGTCGTCGGCTCGTCGAGGAAGAGGACCTCGGTGTGCTGTGCCAGGACCATGGAGATCCACACCCGCTGGCGCTGGCCGCCGGACAGTGAATCCACGGGACGGTCGGCGAGGTTGGCGACCGAGGTCATCTCGAGTGCCGCCATGACCTCCTCTTCATCCGTGGACGACCACTGCCTGATCCAGCTCTGGTGGGGGTGACGGCCACGTGAGACCAGGTCGGAGACGACCAGGCCGGGTGGGGCGACTGGTGACTGCGGGAGTACACCGATGATCTTGGCGAGGTCCTTGCGTTTCATGCCGCTGATGTCGGTGGAGTCGAGGCGGACGTCGCCTGCCCGGGAGGGCAGGAGCCGGGCCAGTGACCGGAGCAGTGTGGATTTTCCGCACCCGTTGGGGCCGATGATGGTCGTCACTTTGCCGCCGGGAATCTCCAGTGACAGGTCGTCGATGATGGGGGCACCCTTGCCGTAGCCGACGGTGAGGCCGGAGGCGGTGATGGTGTTGGTCTGGGTGGTCGTCTGGGTGCTCATTCGGTGGAGGCCCTCCGGTTGTTCTGGACGAGCAGGTAGATCAGGAACAGTCCGCCGACTGCGGAGGTCAGCAGCCCCACGGGGAGTTCGATGGGAAGAAGTGACTGGGTCGCCATGTCGGCGAGGAGCAGAAGGCAGGATCCGAACAGTGCGGATGCCAGCAGCGGCGGGGTCGACCGTCCGCAGAGACGTTGAGCGATCTGCGGGGAGACGAAGGCGACGAAGCCGATGGGGCCTGCCGCGGAGACGGCGACGGCGGCCAGCGCGACGGAGAACACGAGAAGCGCGACCTGGACCCCGGTGACGTTCTGGCCGAGTGACCGGGCCACGTCGGGGCCGAGCACCCCGGCGAGCAGCTGGAAGGAGATCCAGGCGAAGATCGGTGCCCCGATCAGCACCAGGAGGATGACCGGCAGCGCCCGGGTCCAGTTGGTGGCGTTCAGTGACCCGGAGAGCCACATCTGTGCCGTGATGGCGTCGCGCAGGTCGGCGCGGGTCATCAGGAAGTTGATGAAGGCCATCAGTAGTGCGGAGATGATGATGCCGGAGAGCACGAGGCGGAACGGGTCCATGCCACGGCGGTAGGCGAGGATCCAGATGGCCAGCCCGGTGAGCAGCCCGCCGGCGAGGGCGGCGACGGGGATGCCGACGCCGGAGAGCCACCCGACGAGGCCGCCGGAGGCGCCGCCGCCGAGCACGATGATCGTCACCGCCATCGCGGAGGCGCCGGTGGTGATGCCGAGGATGTCGGGGCTGGCCAGGGCGTTGCGGGTCACCGACTGGGTGAGGGCACCTGACAGGCCAAGCGCGGCGCCGACGACGATGCCGGTGACGGACCTGGGCATGCGCCAGTCGAAGACGACGAGTTCCTCGATGCGGGACGGCTCGACGATGAGGTCGCGGAGCCCGGCCAGGTGCAGGGAGTCGAACAGCCGGGCACCGATGATCTCTACGACCCGGATCGGGGTCAGCGGATAGTCGCCGAGGCAGATGGACAGCAGGAACAGGATGACGGCCGTGACGGCCAGCAGGACGGTCACGAAGAAGTGGCGGGGGCGCCACACCGTGGACAGTGCGCCGAGCCGGAACGCGGGACGCCCTGGCACCCGGGAATTGTGGACCCAGGTGCGCCGGGGCTTCCGCTGGGACTTCTGCGGGGTCTCGATGTCGGTGGTCGTACCGGTGGGGGTCACAGTTGCACGACCTTTCTGCGGACGAGCATGTAGATGAACAACGGCGCGCCCACGAACGCGAGGACGATGCCGACCTGGAGTTCACCGGGGCGGGCCACGAGGCGACCGAGGACGTCGGCGTAGATCAGGAGGGTCGCTCCGCCGAGCGCCGAGTACGGCAGGATCCAGCGGTAGTCCGGTCCGGTGATCGAGCGTACGAGGTGCGGGACCACGAGGCCGAGGAAGGCGATGGGGCCTGCGGCGGCGGTGGCGGACGCCGCCAGCAGGGCGATGACGACCATGCCGACGAGTCGGGCGACACGGGTGTTCACGCCCAGGGCGGTGGCGACGTCGTCACCGAGGTTGAGGAGGTTGAGCTGGGGGCCGGTGGCGAAGGCGAGGAGTAGGCCGATGACGATGACCGGGAGTACACCCCAGAACACCCCCATGTCCCGTCCCGCCACGGAGCCCACGGTCCAGAAGCGCATACGGTCGAGGTTGTTCTCGTCGGTGAGGACGAGGGCGCTGATGATCGCCTGGAGGACGGCGTTCATCGCGGCGCCACCGAGGATCAGCGTCAGCGGGTGGACGTTGCCGCCACCGACGGAGGCGAGGCCGAAGACGATGAAGGTCGCGACGATGGCGCCACCGAAGGCCCATGCCGCGGTGGCGCCCGTACCGGTGACGTTGAAGAGGGCGAAGCTGGTGACGACGGCCAGTGACGCTCCGGCGGAGATACCGAGAATGCCGGGGTCTGCCAGCGGGTTGCGGGTGTGACCCTGGATGAGTGCTCCCGCGACTCCCAGTGCTGCGCCGACGACGATGCCGATGAGGGTGCGGGGGAATCGGAGTTCGGCGATGACCTGGAGATCGGGATTGTCGATACGGTCGGCACCCAGAGCGGAGGGCAGTTGGCGTAGCGCGTCCAGGAGGACGTCGCTGGGGATGACACGGGAACCGTAGGCGAGACTGAGCAGGAAACCGACAACGAGGAGGGCGGTGAGTCCCAGGAGGCCGAGGAGCCTGCGCCGCCGGAGGTTCGCCGCTGCCGATACCGTGGGCCGGGGACGCGTCGGGCCCGGTGGTTCGGGGACGTCTGTGGTTCCCGTCGTCATCGGGCCCCTTTCGCTCGTGGGAAAGAGCGTGGTGGCACGGAAGAACCCCTGCCTCCACGCTCGAGGATAGGTTCACCTTAGATCGTAGGTGAGCCTCGCGCAATGAAAGCAGGGGCGGTGCCCTGGCCTGGTACAGGCAGGCGGTGGGTCTAGATGAACGCCAGGATGGCGCCGATCAGGCCGATGATTCCGGCGACAGCGCCCGCGACGTTACCGATGTTGCCGATCCCCTCGATCCAGTCTTCACCGCCGAAGGAACCGAGGATCCCGTCTTCCTCGAAGAGGTCGTCGAGGGAACCGCTGATCTCCGAGGTGGAGGAGCCCTCGCCGGAGCCTTCCTCGGAGGACTGGGAGATCGAACTGGTCGGCAGGTCGGTGGATCCTTCCTGCGCGGAGGCGACGCCGACACCGGCGAAGGCGACAGTGGCGGCGGTGGCGCCGGCCAGGAGGGTCTTCTTGAGCTTCATGTTGTGAGTCCTCTTGAGTCAGGGAGCGACGACACGACAGTGCCGGCGCGGAAGAACTTGTTTTACCTGATCCATAATCTGGTATCAGAGAGAAAATCTCCACACCGTGTGCCAGTTAATTCTCACCCTGAGTGTGTCAGTGCTCTGCCGTAACACCGCTATGGTGTATTTTACCTGCGGTGATGTTGTCATCGGGAGACTGTGGTCGGTTGCAGACGAGCCACTCATTATGGGGGGTTTGGCAGGGGACCACTCGATCCTCAGTGGATACTGCGGAAGAAATTGGTACTGCAGACAGAACAACACCCCGTCATGGTGACGGGGTGTTGAGAGGGGATGGCTTAACTAGCCGAGCTGGCTCTCGATGAAGTTCCGGCTGTCCTGCAGGACGCCCTGGAAGGCATCGGAGGCGTCGATGGCGGCCGTGTAGGCGCCGGCCAGGGTTGCCACGGCTGCGCCGCCGACGGCGAGGCTGACCAGGGCCTCGGTGGCCTTGCCGTAGTCGAACTGGTCACCGGTCCAGGAACCGAGGGCATCGGCGCCGGTGACGGATCCGAAGACGTCGCGCTCTGCGGAGAGTTCCGCGGAGCCTGCGGTCGGCGCGCTTCCGGATTCTTCGTTGGAGGCGGAGCTTCCGGTGCTGGCGTCGTCAGGGAGTTCCTCCTGTGCGGAGGCGACGCTGGTTCCAGCGATGGCGAGGGTGACGGCGGTTGCTGCGGTCAGGAAAGTCTTGCGGGCTTTCATGGTGATTCGCTCCTCTTGAGGATCGTTGGTGAGGGGTACGAATCAGAACTTAGCATGCCGGATGTGAGTCGGATACCGATATGTTCTTGCTGATCAGACGGTAAATACGGGGGAGGGTATCTGCTGGTCGGTAGTGTGTGCAGTGCCGCGCGGTCCGTGTCCGGTACCTGGAGGGGTACCGGGAACTGCGGTGACAGGCCGCTGCGTGTGCGCTGGGGGACGTCAGAGAACACTAGCCAGGCGCGGGTGGCCCGTGCGCGCGCCAGCAAACTTCAATTTAGGTCGTGTCCCACGAACGGGGGTGTGCGGACACGGGAAACGGCCCCGACCATGTGGTCGAGGCCGTTCCTTGAGTGACCCCTCAGGGGCCGAGCATCATTGATGATGCGTCACATCAGAAGGGGAAGTTCGGGATCTTCCCGGTGATGTCGTCCACCATGTCCTGGAAGTCGTTCACGGCGTCGTTGATGTTCGGCAGGATGCTGATCGAGCCGGCCACAGCCTTGCCGAAGTCGTTGAAGATGGTCAGGGTCTCGGTGGAGCCCTCAATGCTGCCGAGGAGCTCGGCGGAGGAGGTGGTCTCCTCGGCCGGCGGGGTCTCCGGGGTCTCGTCCTGTGCGGAGGCGATGCCGGTGCCGGCGATGGCGACGGTGGTGGCGGTGGCTGCGGCGAGCAGGCCCTTCTTGAAGGTCATGTGTATATCCTCACTGAACTTGTGCGGCCGTCCGGAGGTGCGGTTCTCCGGCCGGAGGCGGGGGTCCCGCCGTTCGTCGAAGAAGTTACCAGCGCTGTCGCGATCTGTCGTGGGGTAATTCCGAAGAAAATGCATCAGTGGGCAAAATAATGACTTGCGAGAGCCTTACCTGAGTAGATCGAGGCAATCTCGTGGAGATGGCGGGTTCATATGGAAGACACCTACATGACCGATTGCATAGGGTGTCCGGTGTTGTCATTCTTGATGGCGAGTGGCGGCATCACTCCAGCTAGGGTGACATATGCCCCGGCGGGTACGTGCGGTGATGTGTTGTGGCTGTGGTGCTCCGGCTCGGTCCTTTCCGGTGAGGTGCAAGAGAGGCGACGGTTGTGATGCTATCGGAGAATGCCTGTTACTGTGACATGTGACACATACCGCCGATCGGGGGTGATGTCGCCTTTAGTCTCGGTCGACATCCCGGCGACTGGGGGCCTCGAGAGGCTCGAGAGACTCAGGCGGTGACGGCTGCCCGTGGTGTCGACGGGGTCGAGTGATCGTCGGGTTTGGTCCGTGTCTCCGCCAGTGGCATACTTGAGCGGTTGCCTGTGGTCCACAGGTTCATCCGCCGTGTCTCGCACACGTGCGGAGCGATTCTTAGAGGGCCACGGAGAGGCACGGACC
Organism: Corynebacterium glyciniphilum AJ 3170; assembly: GCF_007673095.1. Lineage (GTDB taxonomy): Bacteria > Actinomycetota > Actinomycetes > Mycobacteriales > Mycobacteriaceae > Corynebacterium. The sequence goes on along the minus strand of NZ_VDYZ01000002.1, from coordinate 30,603 downwards.
GCGCGCGTGAGGGTCGGTAATCCCACGCGCACAGAACTACTAGGTCTACAAGGAGACTAGAAGTGATTCAGCAGGAATCGCGTCTGAAGGTCGCCGATAACACCGGAGCCCGGGAAATCCTGGTCATCCGCGTGCTCGGCGGCTCCACCCGACGCTCCGGCGGCATCGGCGACGTCGTCGTCGCCACCGTCAAGGAAGCAGCCCCCGGTGGCGCCATCAAGTCCGGTGACATCGTCAAGGCCGTCATCGTGCGCACCAAGAAGGAGACCCGTCGTCCGGACGGCTCCTACATCAAGTTCGACGAGAACGCAGCCGTCCTGATCAAGGGCGTCGACAACAACGACCCGCGCGGCACCCGTATCTTCGGGCCGGTCGCCCGCGAGCTGCGTGACAAGCGCTTCATGCGCATCGTTTCTCTCGCTCCGGAGGTGCTGTAACCCATGAAGATCCGTAAGGGCGATACCGTCCTGGTCATCTCGGGCCCGGACAAGGGTGCCAAGGGCCGGGTCATCGAGGCCTACCCGCAGCGCGACAAGGTTCTTGTCGAGGGCGTCAACCGCATCAAGAAGCACGTCGTCAACTCCGCACCCGAGCGTGGCGCCGAGTCTGAGGGCATCGTCACCCAGGAGGCCCCCATCCACGTGTCCAACGTGATGGTCCTCGACGCTGACGGCGAGCCCACCCGCGTCGGCTACCGCTTCGATGAGGACGGCAAGAAGATCCGCATCTCCCGCCGCACCGGGAAGGACATCTGATGAGCGACAACTACACCCCCCGTCTCAAGACCCGCTACCGCGGCGAGATCCGGGAGACCCTGAACAACGAGTTCCAGTTCGACAACGTCATGCAGATCCCCGGCGTGACCAAGGTCGTCGTGAACATGGGTGTCGGCGAGGCAGCCCGCGACTCCAAGCTGATCAACGGTGCCATCAAGGACCTCACCCTGATCACCGGCCAGAAGCCGCAGATCCGCCAGGCCAAGAAGGCGATCTCGAACTTCAAGCTGCGTGAGGGCATGCCCATCGGCGCCCGCGTCACCCTGCGTGGCGACCGCATGTGGGAGTTCCTCGACCGCCTGCTGACCGTGGCCCTGCCCCGAATCCGCGACTTCCGCGGTCTCTCGGACCAGCAGTTCGACGGTAACGGCAACTACACCTTCGGTCTCAACGAGCAGTCCATGTTCTACGAGATCGACGTCGACTCGATCGACCGTCCCCGCGGTATGAACATCACCGTGGTGACCTCTGCGACCAACAACGACGAAGGCCGTGCGCTGCTGCGCGAGCTGGGCTTCCCGTTCAAGGCCGGCCAGAACGCCGAGAAGTAGTCTTCCGGCTGCGCCGAGATCCTCTCGGCGACACCGACGCCGTCCCATCCCGCTGACTCAGCGGAGTGGGGCGGCGTTTTCTGTGCTGTGTGTAGGTGGGGTGCCGCTGAGACGCGGACGGGGCAGGACAGTCGCTTTACCTTCCGGATGGTAAAGTCAGCGGGCGTGAACAGCCAACGAACCAGCATTCTCGACGGTGCACTCCGGCTGCTGGATGACTCCGCCGCGGGAGGGGGACTGTCTCTCGACCGGGTCGCCAAACAGGTAGGAATCACCAAGCCGGGACTGATGTACCACTTCCCGTCCAAAGAGGCGCTGATGCTCGCCCTCGTCGACCATGTCGTCGACCGGTGGGAGAGCCAGCTCAACGACGCGCTCGGGGCTCCCGTCCAGGAGGCCGGGCCTGTCGAGCGCATCACCGCCTATGCCGAGTTCACCCTGTCCTCCACCTTCGGTACCTCGGACATCGTGATGCTCGCTGACCCCCGGCTGCGTGAACAGATGACCGCCCGGTGGCACCAGCGCATCGAGCCCTGGATCGTGATCGAGGAAGATCCTCGTACCGGCCTCGACTCTTCGGCACGCGCCCGACTCAACGGTGTGCGGCTGATGGCGGACGGCGCATGGTTGGCGTCGGCCACCGGCGTGCTGGACCCCGGTGAGGAACAACGCGCCGAGGTCCTCGACGTCGCACGTGACATCCTGAAGTCCCTGGAGGTGGACGGATGATAGGCTGGCTCTCCCTGCTGGCGGCGATCTTCTCCGAGGTCGGCGCGTCGCTCTCCCTGAAGGCTGCGGTGGACAACCCTGCCTGGTACATCACCGTCGTTCTCGGGTACACCTTTGCCTTCGTCATGCTCTTCCAGTCATTGAAGGCGGGACTCGCGCTCGGCGTGGCCTACGGAGTCTGGGCGGCGTCCGGCGTGGCGTTGACGGCGATTCTCGCCTCGGCGGTGTTCGGCGAGCCGATGACCGCGCTGAAGACCCTCGGTATCGTCCTGGTCATGGGTGGTGTGCTGCTCGTCGAGATCGGCTCGCAACGGGCGAACCAGCGTCGTCTCGACGAGCAGGCACTGCGAGGGGAGTCCTGATGGCGTGGGTTTTTCTCGTCGCCGCTGTCGTCTTCGAGGTGTCGGCCACCATCTGTCTACGCATGTCGGTCACCGGCTCGAGGGGCTGGTACATCCCCGTCGGAGTGGGCTACGTCCTGGCGTTCACAGCGCTGTCGTCTGCGCTTGTCCAGGGGATGGAACTGGGTGTGGCCTACGGGATCTGGGCGGCGACGGGCGTCGCGCTGACCGCGGTTCTCAGTCGCGTCTTCTTCAAGGAGCCGCTGACACTGTTGATGTGTTGCGGCATCATCCTGATCATGGGCGGCGTGCTGCTCATTGAAGTCGGGAGTGTTTGACCAGGTGTTCCGCTGCGGCGGAGAGTTCGTCGCGTACCGCCGCAAGATCCTCGGAGGAGGCGGTGTCCAGCATCGTCACGATGGTCTGGTGGGCTTTCGTCCGGTGCTCCCGGTCGTCGTCGTCCCATTCGCCGCTGACGTGTGCGGCGATCAGGTGCGCGTCATCATCAAGGAGGAGGGCAGCGTCCTGCGTCGTCGGTGCCGCAGTGGTCGTGTTGTCGATGTAGGTACTGACGATGCCGCGCAGTTCCGGGGAAATGGATTCGGAGGACATGGGGTCCAGTGTTGTGCCGTCGGTGGCGCGTCGCAACCCTGTGGACCCACCATCACCCGCCGATGGCGCTCATGGTGCGTTCCGGCTGGACGTATCCTTCGTCATTCAGCGTGATCTCGTCCGACCCGTAGGCGCGGGGTTTGCCCCACATCGCGCGCGACCATTCCAGGGCCACGTCCTCGTCGGAGGCGTCCCCGCGCAGCAGGCCCATCAGGTCGGTCTCCTCGTTCGAGAACAGGCAGCTGCGGATCTTGCCGTCCGCGGTGACGCGGGTGCGTGAACATGCGGCACAGAAAGACTCCGTCACCGAGGCGATGATTCCCACGGTGCCGAGCTTCTCACCGGTAGCCGTGCCGTCACCGTCGTGCCCGAAGACCTCCCACAGCTGGGCCGGTGCGGAGCCTCGCGGTGCCGGGTCCTCGCGCAGGGCGAACCGCTCGGACAGCGCCGACCGGATCTCCGCCCCGGAGACCAGGTTCTCCCGAGCCCACGACCGGTCGGCGTCCAACGGCATCTGCTCGATGAAACGCAGCTGGTAGCCATGGTCCAGGCACCACTGCGCCAGATCCACCGCGCCGTGGTCGTTGACCCCGCGCATCATCACCGCATTGACCTTCACCGGCTCCAGGCCCGCGTCTTTCGCGGCCTTCAGCCCCGCCATTACCTGGGGGAGACGGTCGCGCCGTGTCAGGGCGGCGAACGCTTCCCGGTCGACGGTGTCCAGGGAGACGTTCACCCGCGTCAACCCGGCCTCCACCAGCTCGCCGATGCGCTTGTCCAGGCCGATGCCGTTTGTCGTGATCGAGATCGACACCTCGGGGTGCAGCGTGCGTACACCGCGGATGATGTCGGCCAGGTCCTTACGCACCAACGGCTCGCCACCGGTGAAGCGGATGTCCTTCACCCCGAGCACGCGCACACCGATGTCGGCGAGGCGGACGGCCTCGTCCGCGGTGAGCAGCTCGTCCTTCTTCAACCACGGCAGGCCCTCGGCCGGCATGCAGTAGGTGCAGCGCAGGTTGCACTTGTCGATCAGCGAGATGCGCAGATCGTCGGCGGTGCGTCCCCACCGGTCGGTGAGGCGCAGTACGGATGACACGGACGGCACGGATGGCGCAGTCTGAGCAGTTGAAGCGGTCACCGGTTTCACCTCCGTGGATTGACGTCGTTGTCTACCGGTCTACCCTGACACAGGGGGATGCCGCGAACCGGTGGCGTCCGGCAGTTCCGAACGCCGGTCCGGCACTACTGGTTGCCACGGCGGAGATATCCGGGGTGGCGGCACTGGGCGGAGTAGTACGATTCCAGCGTAACCATCGTTTGCCTGCATAACTTCTGAGAGCTGATCACGATGTCCGTCACCACCGGTCTCCATACCGGACGTCGCCGTCCCCTCGGTGTCCTCCGTGCCTTCACCGTTGCCGTCGCCGGCGCCGGCCTGATGTTCGCCTCCGCGTGTTCCACCGCAGGTGACTCCGACGAGTCCACCGACACCACCGACGGTGGCTCTGGAAGCACCGGAACCGTCGAGGTCTTCGCCGCAGCGTCGCTGAACAACGCCGGGGACGAGCTGGCCGAGGCCTTCGCCGAGGACAATGACGGCGCGGAGCTGGAGTTCAACTTCGCCGGTTCCTCCAAGCTGGTCCAGCAGATCGGGCAGGGTGCGGACGCCGATGTGTTCATCAGCGCCGACGAGGAGAACATGGACGCCGCCCTCGACCTGCCCGAGTTCGACGGTGCTGAACCGGAGACCATCGCCACCAACCGCCTGGTGCTGGCGACCTCGCCGGGTAACCCGGCGGGCTTCGACTCCGTCAACGACCTGTCCACCACCGCCGACTTCCGTCTCGCCGTCTGCGCCGACGGTGTGCCCTGCGGCACCCTCGCCAACGACTACCTCGACGAGCGTGAGGACGACGGTCACGGCCTCGGACCGTCGACAGTCTCCGAGGAGGCGAATGTCTCCGACGTCTCCACGAAACTGGCCACCGGTGAGGTGGACGTCGGATTCATCTACTCCACGGACGCGAAGGCGCTGCAGGAGAACTCGACAGACGGTGAGGTCGACGGTGAGGTCGAGGTCTTCGACCTCGACGGTGTCGAACCCAACACGTACCCCGCAGCCCTGACCGCCGCAGGTGCGGACAATGACGCCGCGGCCGCGTTCCTCCGGTGGCTGACGTCCGACCGCGCCCGCGGCATCCTGGAGTCCTACGGCTTCGGTGCAGCGTAAACCCGTCACCTCCGTCCCCGCGGCCGTCGCGTGCATCGCGCTGGTCGCGGTCCTTCTGCTGGTCGGGCCGCTTCTCGCCCTGCTGTTGAACATCCCCTGGGGCCGTGCGGTGGAACTGGTTACCGAGCCGGCGGCCGTGCAGTCGCTGACGCTGTCGCTGAGTACCGCGGTGGCCGCCACCGTCCTGTGCATCGTCCTCGGTCTGCCGTTGTCGATGTGGCTGGTGGAACTGACCCGCCGGCATCCCGGGAGGGGACAGGCCGTCCAGCTGGTCGTCTACGCGCCGTTGGTGCTCTCCCCGGTGGTCTCGGGTCTGGCGCTGGTGTTCTTCTGGGGACGACACGGCCTGCTCGGCAGTTGCCTCGAGAACGCCGGCGTCCACGTCGCCTACACCTCCCTCGCCGTGATCGTGGTGCAGGTGTTCGTCTCGCTGCCGTTCTTCGTCTCCACCACGGTCACCGCGCTGCGCGGTATCCCGGTGGCACTGTCGGAGGCCGCAGCGTTGGACGGCGCGTCCCGTTGGCAGACGGTCCGTCGCGTGCTCGTGCCCGTCGCCTGGCCCGGCATCGCCGCCGGAACCGTGTTAAGTTTCGCCCGGGCACTGTCGGAGTACGGGGCGACGCTCACGTTCGCCGGTAACGTCGCCGGGGAGACCCGCACCATCCCGCTGCTCGTCGAACTCGGTCTCAGCGCCAACGACATGGACCGTGCCCTCGGTGCATGCATCATGCTCATCGGCGTCTACGTGTTCGTCGTCGGAGGGATCGCCGTGGTGCGCCGGGTGCAGAGGACGCAGAAGCAGCAGAGGTAACACGAGGAAGGGAGCCCACCGTGGCGCGTACACCTGAAGACCATCTCGCCGCTGTCCGCGGGTTGCTCGGGGAACTGCCGGTCGAGCACGCCGCGCCCGCCGACGCCGTGGGACGTCGCCTGGCGGCTGACGTCACGGCCGTCGAGGACTCTCCGCGCTTCGACAACTCCCAGATGGACGGTTATGCACTCGGTGACGCGCACCTGGCCGGCGGCACCTTCCCCGTCGGCCCGACGATCCCCGCCGGAGCCGACCCCCGTGACATCCTCACCGGTCTGGCCGGGCTCGCTGCCGGGACGGGCGACCGTGTCATCCCGGTGATGACGGGCGCGCGCCTGCCTGCCGGCACCGCCGCCGTTGTGCCGGTCGAGGCATGTGAGCCATCGGAATTCCTCGGCAGCGACGATAGCGACAGTAGCGACAACAGTGCACCGGCCACCGTCACCGTCCCCGCCGCACCGGCAGGGCAGTTCGTGCGGACCCGGGGCTCCGACATCCGTGCGGGGGCTGTCCTGCTGCCCGCCGGGCACCGTGTGAACCCGCGCACCGTCGGTGTCGCCGCGGCACAGGGCATCACCGGACTTCCGGTGCGACGTCGTGCACGCATCGTGGTGTGCACCGGCGGCGACGAGATCGGCAGCGCCGGAGACATCCCCGGTGCAGCGTCCATCCGCGACGCCAACGGACCGATGCTGGAGGCGCTGTGTGCCACCCACGGCATCGCCGTCGCCGGAACGGTGCGCACCAGTGACAACCCGGACGCCTTCCGTGCCTCGCTGGCCGACGCGGTCGACCGGGCACGTCCCGACGCGGTGGTGACCAGCGGTGGGATCAGTCACGGACGCTTCGAGGTGGTGCGCCAGGTGCTGCAGAGCGGTACCGGGGTGGAGACCGCCTGGTTCGGTCACGTCGCCCAACAACCCGGCGGGCCACAGGGGCTGGCCCGATTCCACGGTGTGCCCGTGGTGTGCCTGCCGGGGAACCCGGTCTCCACGGCGGTGAGCTTCCGGCTCTTCGTCGCTCCGGTGCTCGGAGAGGTGGCGGAGACGGTCGCCGGACGACTTACCGCGCCGGTGCCGGGCCTGCCCGGCCGCGACTGCTTCCTGCGGGCGAGGACGGAGGTCGGGGCAGCCGACGGAGTCGACGGAGCCGACGGTGCCGTTGTCGCCGTCACTCCCGTCGGCGGGACCGGATCGCACCTGTTGGCGCAGTCGGCGGAGGCGGACTGTCTGGCCCGCATCCCGGCGGGGGAGGACCTTGACCGGGGTGCCGTCGTGACCGTGTATCCGCTGTAAGAGGAGCTCGTCCGGTGTCGCCGGACAGTTTGTGAGTATTCGGATGGTGTGACCTGACGCTCCCGGTCAGGTAGGGTCACAGCCATGCTGCTGTCCCAACTCGCCTACTTCGAGGCCCTCGCCCGGGAGGAACACTTCGGCCGCGCCGCAGAATCCTGCTACGTGTCCACGTCGACCCTCTCCGAGGCCATCCGCAAGCTCGAGACCGAGGTAGGTTTCCCGCTGGTCAACCGGGGCAAGTCGACCTACCGTGGGCTGACCGGGGAGGGGCGGCTCGTCCTCGACTACGCCCGGCGCATCAACGCCGACCAACGCTCGTTGACCCAGGATCTCGCCTACCGGCGCGGTCATCTGGACGTCACCGTCCGTTTCGGGGCGATCCCGTCGGCCGCTGACCGTGCCGCGGAACTCCTCGGTCGGCTCGTCGACGCCAACCCGTCGGTCCGTGTCGACCTTGTCGCCGATCTCACCAGCGAAGACATTGTCTCCCGGGTACTCAACCACGAACTCGACGCCGGGGTCATCCACCCGGGGGCCGCCCGCGGGCACACCCGCGCCGGACAGCAGGGCACTGTCCGTCTCACCGCACTGGGGTCCGTGCACTTCAGTGTCGTCGGACGCCGTGAGACGATGGACCGCTTCGACGGCCACGTCACCGGCGCGGACCTCGAGCACCTGCCTGTCGCACTGCTGGGGCGAAACATGCTGGCCAGGGAAGGCTTCGACCGGGCCATGGAGGATGTCGGGGCATCGGTGACCCCCGCCGTGGAGACCACCTCCGTCGGCTCGCTGCGCGCTCTGGCGGCGACGGGGAACTGGGTGGCGGTGGTCCCGTCGTCGGGCGCGGAGTCCGGCGACCTCGTCTCACTGCCGTTGACCGCGCCGAAGGTCGACCTGGACGTGGCGCTGGTGAGGCTGGACACGCGTCCACGTCCGATGCTGATCGGGGCCCTCGACGAAGCGGCACGCGGGTGAAGGCACTACGCAGGCTGCTCACCCCGGTGCAGCCGCGTATGCCCCTGGGTGGGCTCGTCCTGTCCACCGCTGCCGTGATCGTGGCGGTGGCGTTGCTCAGCGGGCTCAGCGAACTGTCCGGACACCCGTTCTTCATGGCCAGCCTCGGAGCCACCTGCGTCCTGCTGTTCATCCTGCCGGCGGCGCCGCTGTCGCAACCGCTGAACATCGTCGGCGGTTACCTCGTGTCGACGACTGTCGCCGTGGTCCTGTTCTCCTTCCTGCCGTCGGAGTGGTGGTCCCTGGCACTGGCGACCGGCGCCGCGGCAATGCTGATGACCGGACTGCGGATTCTCCACCCGCCGGCAGCGACGATGCCGATGCTGGTGACCGCGAGTGGCGAGTCCTGGCACTACCTGCTTGAACCCGTGCTCGTCGGTGCACTGGTCGTCGCGGTCCTGGGGATCCTCTACCGCACGGTGGTCGGCGACCGGATCTGGGGACGGTGACAGTTTTCACCGGACGCGTGTTCGGCGGTGACGTCCGACGGAGTAACGTCACCGCAGTTCAGATGGCATTCCGCGTGGGGGTGCACCGTTCGGTCACGGCGAAAGTCTCTTCGTCGCCACCGGTGTTCCCGGAGTAACCTGACCCGACGTGACTCACGACACAGCGACTGAAGCAGCACCCCACACGGCCCCGTTCGCCGGCGCCTTCAACACGGCCGCGGACGCCGCGGTGCGCAAGAAGGCCGCACTGTTCGACGACGACCACCCCCGCTACGCCGTACGCGCCGTTCTCGCCGGGGCCTACCTGACCCTCGGCACCGCCTTCGCCGCCGTGTGCGGCAACGCCGTCGAACACCTGGCCCCGGGGCTGGGTCCCGTGGTCTTCGGCCTGCTGTTCTTCATCGGCCTGGCGATGATCCTCCAGCTCGGCGCGGAACTCGCCACCGGCACGATGATGTTCGCCGCCTTCGGCGCCGCCCGCGGCTACCTCAGCTGGGGACGTGCGGTGTGGATGGTCATCGTCACGACAGTCTTCAACCTCGTCGGCGCGGTCGTCGTCGCCGTCGTTCTCGGCCAGTCCGCCAAGCTCGGAGGCCTCGGGGCGGACCACCTGATCGCGAGCCTGGCCGACGGTAAGCTCACCAAGGAGCCCTCCGGCATCTTCCTTGAGGCTGTCGTGGCGAACTTCGTGGTGAACATCGCCATCGTCGGTGGGCTGCTGATCAAGGACTACGCCGGCAAGTTCCTGTTCACCCACCTCGTGATCGCGGTCTTCGTGGTCCTGGGTCTGGAGCACCTCATCGCCAACTTCTCCCTGTTCACCCTCGCGTTCTTCGGGCTGGGTGACGGGTTCGCCGCCGGCGCCGGGGTGCTTGACTCTCTGACCTGGTCCAATGTGCTGACGAACTGGGGGCTGGCGCTGGTCGGCAACGCGATCGGCGGCGGGCTGCTCATCGGCGGGGTCTACGCCTGGCTGAACCGGGGGACCACCCCGGGCGGGGAACTGTACCGGGACTGATACTGCGGTGGTGCTTGTTGCGTAAACAACCTGCGCGTTTTCTGCGTTTTAGACCGTGGGGTTGCTATCCCTACGGGGCGATGAACAACGATATTGGTGTGATGGACATCTAATAGCGGGCAGACATAGTCGACGAGGTTATCGCACGCATGGACCACCAGTGCTTCTTGGGCCGAACCGCGCGCGAACGCGCCGGTTCACCTCCTTAATCGGAATCGGAAGGCTTATCTGGAGTGTCCCCTCCTACGGCACGGTGAAATCGTGCAGATGCTGCGTGCACCAGGGTGCGGAACTCCGGCGGGTCGATAACTGTGAACTCCACATCGCTGAGTACGAGGACCGTGAGCAGCCATTCGAGTGAATCGACCATCGCTGTATAGCGGGTCCGGTTCCTGCCTTCCTGCACATCGAGTGGTTCAAGCGCCCCGTCGACTCGGTATAGCCGAGACGTAGCCTCAGCAGGAGTCGCATACAGCTCCAGAGTCACGGTGCGGGATGTCTCCCGATGGAACTGTCCTCGGATGACTTCGGCAATGTCGCCTTCGGGCAGGTGCACAGGAACAAAACGGTTGGAAGTGGTGGTGAGCTCGCTGATTCGATCCAGCCGGAAGGTTCTCCAGTCCCGCCTGTCACGGTCCCAACCGTGCAGGTACCACCGGTGGTCGAGATTCACCAGCCTGGCGGGTTCAACGCTGCGTTGCAGCCGTCCGGTACGGCCCACATGACCGAAGGTGACTTCTCGGTTCTCGCGAATCGCACGGGTCAACAGAGACAACGACTCGTCGCTGACACGTGAGCTGTGCTCTGTGCTGAAGTCGAGTGCAGCGATCACCGTATCGGCCTGGCGGCGGTCGATTGGGGACAATGATTCCCGGAGTCGGCGTTCAGCGCGAGTAACAGCGCGGTGTGGAAAGTTGATCCCGACGACTCCCCTCGCTGCAGCATGGAGGCTCACTGCCGCAGCGACTGCTTCATCTCCTTGAATCGGGAGTGCCGGAATAGAGCTGGACCTGTTTAGCCGATAATGACCTCCACGTCCACGGGTGCTCCTGACGTCGTAGCCGGAGTCCTTCAGGGTAGCGATGTCACGGCGCAGTGTCCGTCCTGGTATCTCCATCGCAGCTGTCAACTCGTTGGCGGTCCAAGGCGTTCCATCTTCCAGCAGGGACAGAAGCCGCAGAAGCCGGTCCGGAGACTTGGCCATGTTCGCTCCTATTTGTGGACACTTTGTTGCCGCATATCACCTTAGCGTGGTGTCATGCACACTCACGAGATCACCGTCACCGGCGCACGTACACACAACCTCACAGGCATTGACGTCTCTCTCCCCAAACATGCGTTCACCGTCGTCTCCGGAGTGTCCGGATCCGGCAAGACATCTCTGGTATTCGAGACAATCGCGGCAGAAGCCCAACGGGCCACGGCAGCAAGCTACCCCAGCTTCGTACGTGCACGATTAGCGAAATACCCGGGGGCGGACTATGACAAGATCGACGGGCTCACATTCACGGTGATTGTCGACCAACGGCGATTCACGGGAAATGCGCGATCCACGGTGGCTACGGCGACCGACATAGCAGGGACATTGCGGATGCTGTTCTCCCGGTTCGGCGCACCGTCGGCAGGCTTTTCGCCTGCATACTCTCCGAACGACCCCGCAGGGATGTGCCTGTCCTGCCAGGGACTGGGAGTGCAACGGGTCGTTGATGAAGCCGCTCTCGTTGATGCCGAGCGCACACTAAGAGAGGGGCCTATCCGTTTTCCGACGTTCCAGCCCGGAGGCTATCGCTCTCGCCGGCTCATCGCCTCCGGGTTGGCGGACCCGGACATCCCGTGGGGTCAACTTCCAAAGCCGGTCCGAGAAGCGTTGCTGCATGCTGAAAAGCTCCAGCTGACAAACCCGGGCAGGGACTATGCGAAACACGGCTTGTTCGATGGTGCCGTCACACAGATCAGGGACCGTTATCTGACACAGACTCCGCCCCACATGACCTCGAAGGAGAAGAGCGCATTGCAACAGGTCGTCCGGTCAAAGACATGTCCGGAGTGTAATGGATCGCGGGTGAACGCCAAGGCCCGGGCGAGCGTGATCGACGGTCGTTCCATCGTGGACTGGATGGAGACCCCTGTCGCTCAACTTCGTGGTATTGCCTCGGAAGTGGGCGGCCTCCTCGGTGAGGCGGCAGCACCCCTGGTCAACGACATTTCGGCTACGTTGTCCGGTCTAGAAGACGTTGGCCTCGGCTACCTTACTCTGGGACGGTCCTCACCCGGACTCTCCGGCGGCGAGGCCCAGCGGGTGAAGATCGTTCGGCAGCTGGGCAGCTCTTTGACCGACGCGACCTACATCCTGGACGAACCGAGCATTGGCCTGCACCCCGCTGACGTCCACAGGTTAACGAGCCTCCTCTGCGGACTACGAGACCGGGACAATACCGTTCTGGTCGTGGAGCACAGCCATGCTGTGATTCAAGCAGCGGATCATGTGCTTCACCTCGGGCCTGGCGCGGGGAACAACGGTGGTCACGTTGTTTACGCCGGTCCGCCCTCGCCAGAACCTTCGCAACACCAGTTTACCCTCAAGGAAGATTGCCGTGCATCTCGTGGTCAGTTCCTTGTCACTGATGCGTGCAGTAACAATCTTGACCATGTCACTGTCGGATTTCCGGAAGCAGTACTCACGGTGGTCACCGGAGTCGCCGGCAGCGGAAAATCGTCGTTGGTCGGGGACTTCGTGGCTCAAAACCCGGGGTTTGCGGTCGTCAGTCAACAGCCCCTTCACGGTGGAAAACGATCCACACCGATGACGGTGATGGGGGTCGCTGACGAGGTACGCTCCGTCTTCGCGAGCGCGGGTCGCGCGGACGGACTGAATGCGTCGTGGTTTTCCCGGAACTCCAAAGGCTCGTGCCCAGAGTGTAAGGGGCGCGGAGAGATCATCATTGACCTGGCTTTTCTCGACGACACTTTCACTCGCTGCGAGGCCTGCTGTGGAACTGGTTTCAATGACCGGGCCCGTGCGGTCCTGGTCGATGGACAGACCATTGCTGACGTGGCCAGCTTGCGGCCAAAGCAATTGGCGTCACTGTTGGGGCCTCGCGGACGAAACCGCATGGTGTGGATGGACAGAGTTGGATTGGGCCACATCGCGATGGGTCGGCGAGCCGATACGCTCTCTGGTGGTGAACGTCAGAGACTGCTGTTGGCGAAACACCTGTCCAGCGCTGACGCTTCTTCTCGTACGGGGGGCGAGCCCGGTGACCGTTCAGCGCTGCGTATCGTCCTGGATGAACCAACTGCGGGGCTTCATGACACCGATGTCGCCCGATTGCTTGCTCTCTTTGATGAACTTGTTGACCAGGGAGCGACACTCGTCATCATCGAACACAACCTCCAGGTCGCGGCCCGCGCTGATCACGTCATTGATGTAGGGCCGGGTGCGGGGCACGCTGGAGGCCGGGTGGTGTTCACAGGCGCGCCGACGGAGCTTGCCTTCTCGGGGACCGTAACCGGAAACTATCTGCGCCGGGCTGTGGACCTTGGTCCCAGCACCCGTATCTAACCACGGCGGACCGCTGTCGACCCCGAGAGAATAAAACTTGGCCGCCACGTCATGAGCCATCTACGCGTCTGGTTCGCGCTTTTAGGAGATACGTCCGGCCGGAATCTGACCCGGGTCAGAACCTGATGTAGCGCACGGCGTCGCCGGGGGAGAGGCCGTCGGCGGGGACGACCATCAGCGCGTCGGCCACCGCATAACCGCTGAGCATGTGGGAATGCGCGCCGGGGACCGGGGCGAGTTCGCCGTCATTCACGCGGGCGGGCAACAGTCGCACCCGGTCACGATGCAGCGGACCGACTGTCCCGGTGGTCGTCCCGTGGAGGACTTCGGCACCGCCGCGTCCGGACAGCACCGCGACCGCCGGGGCGACGAAAGAATGCAGTGCGGCGTGTGCGGCGAGAGGGTTACCGGGGACGCCGAAGACCAGCTGGTCTGAGCGTCGGATGATCAATGTCGGGTGCGCCGGCTGGCAGGCGACCTCGTCGGCGAGGATGTCGTCGGCGACGCGGGTGATGAAGCGTCGGGCGAAGTCCTGCCCGGAACGGCCGGACCCGCCGGTCATGACGACCAGGTCGGCGTCCTGCACGTCAGGGCGCCGCAGCCAGTCCTCCACCGCCACCGGATCATCCGGCACCCGGTCGGTGCAGACGACGTCCGCACCCCAGCGGGAGGGCAGCGCGGGGAAGGAGACACCGAAGGCGTCACGGACCTCACCGGGAGCGGGCACACCGTGGTCGATGACCTCATTGCCGGTGAACGCGCACGCCACTCGGGGCGGGGCGACGAGTTCGATCTCGTCGACTCCGCAGACCGCGAGCATCGCGCAGTGACCGGGGCCGAGCACCACCCCGGCATCGACAAGGGTCTCCCCGCGCGCCCACTCCTGACCGGCCGGGCGGATGTCCCTGCCGTCGCCCGGGTAGTCGGCGGTGAGGGACGAGCCGTGGGTATCGGTGTCGCCGGCCTTACTGACGCAGCTGTTCTCCGAACGCACCACCGCCGTCGTGCCGTCCGGCAGCAGCGACCCGGTGAGCACCGGCAGCGCCTGGCCGATGTCGAGCGCACCACCGGTGTTGTGCACATTGCGTCCGTGCGCCCCGGTCGCCGGCGGAGCGAGCAACTCCCACGGTCCGGGACCGTTCACCGCGAAGCCGTCCATCGCCGAGGACGTGTAGTGCGGTACATCCACCGGCGCGGTCACTGGCGTGGCGGTCACGTCCCCGGGGACGGGGGAGCGGAGCACGGTGCGGGCCTGCGCGCCGGGCGCGCGGCAGGTGTCGAGAACGCGGGCACGGGCTTCGTCCCAGGTCACCGGTGTGTGGGTCATGATGTCCTTCCGTAGCCGTGGGTCACGGCGTCGTCCCAGGTGTCGATGTCCGCGGCGGACGGCAGTGGCGTCTCCTGCAGGTCCAGCCGACGCAGCAGCACCATGGCCGGGGCATCGGTGAAATCGTTGCCGTCCACCGCCGTGTGCAGGGCGCCGAAGCGTACCACGCTCAACAACGGCTGCATCCGGCCGTCGACGGTGCCGATACAACCGGCAGGCGCATCCTGCACAGACTTCAGTAGAACGTCGACCGACCCTGCAGGGGCCACCAGATCGGCGGCGAGGAGGAGGACGGGGTCAGCGTCACAGACCGTCCCGGTGCCGTGCAACGCCGCAACCCCCGCAGCGAGGGCCGCCGCAGGCCCCGCCAAGGCCGGGTCCTCCTGCGTCCGCAGAACGTCGACGGGCAGCCCCGGCAGATCCGGGGGAGGTGCGACGACGACACGGCAGGCACAGGACGCCGTGGCGTCGAGCACCCGGTCGATCAACCGTCGGCCGTCCGGGCCGGCGAGCAAAGGTTTGCGGGGCACGTCCCGGAGCGCATCCGCCGGAGCCGACGCCGCCAGACGCGAGCCGGCACCACCGGCGACGATGATCGCATGGACACTACTGTCCGCCATCTACCCTCCCGCGAACGGCGGCAGGACGTCGACACGTCCGACCCCGGCCAACGACGTCGCCGCCGCATCCGGCCGGGTGACCGTCCGCCCGTCGACGAGGAAACTGCACCGGTCGAAGATCCCGGCCAACGTCATGCCCCCGGCCGTGGTTTCCGTGTGGCGTCTCCCGAGGTCATCGAGCAGGTCAGCGAGGGTGCCGGCGATGGTGCTGTCGGCGGGGACCACCTCATGCGCAGCACCGCGCGCGGCACGGGCGGCGGCGAAATACCGGATCTCAACCATGCGTCCCAGTGTAGCGGTGACGGCGGGTAACCTGGACGGTCATGGAAGACCCAGGAGACCATCTCACCCACGTCCGTGAGGACGGGTCGGCCCACATGGTCGACGTCACCGCGAAAAACGAGACGAGCCGTACCGCCGTCGCCACCGGGCGGGTCCGCACCAGGGAGGACGTCCTCGACATGATCTTCAGCGGGGACCTCCCCAAGGGGGACGCGCTGCCCGTCGCCCGCGTAGCCGGCATCATGGGGGCGAAGAAGACCCCCGAGATCATCCCGCTGTGCCACCCGCTGCCGCTCGGGAAGATCACCGTCGACTTCAGCAGGGAGGACGGGGACAAAGGGAACAGTGCCGGGGCAGTGCGTATCGAGGCGTCGGTGAAGACCCGCGGCGTCACCGGTGTTGAAATGGAGGCACTCACCGCCGTGACCAGTGCTGCGCTGACCGTCTACGACATGGTCAAGGCCGTCGACAAGCACGCCGTCATCGACGACGTCCGTGTGCTCGCCAAGTCCGGCGGCAAATCCGGCGACTGGGACATCCGGTGAGCGGCGCGCCGCGTGCTGTCGTTGTGGTCGCGTCCACTCGGGCGGCGTCCGGTGCGTACGAGGACACCACCGGGCCGCTGCTGGTCGACTGGCTGCGCTCGCGTGGCCTCGAGGTGCCGGACGCCGTGGTCGTCGCCGACGCCGATGTCACGGGGTACCTCGACGACGTACTCGGCGGAGACACGACGGCGCGGCCCCGCGTCGTGCTGACCACCGGGGGCACCGGCATCAGCCCCACCGACCAGACCGTGGCCGCCGTCCGCCCACACCTCACCCACGAACTGCCCGGCCTGGTCGAGGCCGTCCGACGGCGTGGCGTGGACGCCGGCGTACCGACCGCGCTGCTGTCCGGGGGAGTCGCCGGGGTGACAGGGACGGCCGACCGCACCTTCGTGATGACCCTGCCCGGGTCCCGTGGCGGAGTGAAGGACGGCATCGTCGTGCTCGACCCCGTCCTCGACCACCTGCTCAACCAGCTGGAAGGACGTACCGACCATGACTGAGAACACCACCGACCCCGGCTACGTCTCCGAGCAGACCGGCGTCGTCGTGCACACCGCCGTCTCCGCCGAACCGCTGGAGGCACACCTCGTCGACGCCAAGGACGCCACCGCCACCGACGCCATGGGCGCCGTCGTCACCTTCGAAGGCACCGTCCGCAACCACGACGGCGGGGCCGGCGTGACCGCACTGACCTATTCCCACCACCCGACCGCACCGGACGTGCTGGCCCGCATCGCCGCCGACACCGTCGCCGAGTATCCCGACGTCCGGCTGTGGGCCGAGCACCGTACCGGCGACCTCGCGATCGGGGACCTCGCCTTCCTCGTCGTCGTCGCAGCCGCGCACCGAGGGCCCGCCTTCGAGGCCGTCGCCGCCTTCGCCGACGCAGTGAAGTCCCAGGTGCCGATCTGGAAGGAACAGGAACTCACCGACGGGAGCACGGAGTGGGTGGGACTGTGACCGACCTCTCCCGCTACCAGCGGCAGATCACCCTCGCCGGCTTCGGCCTTGACGGCCAGGAGAAACTCGCCGACGCTCATGTCGCCGTCCTCGGCGCCGGCGGCCTCGGCTCACCCGCGCTGCTGTACCTTGCCGCCGCCGGAGTAGGGGAGATCACCGTCATCGACGACGACCTGGTGTCGACGTCGAACCTCCACCGCCAGGTCATCCACACCGACGCCGCCGTGGGTTTGCCGAAGGCGGAGTCGGCGCGCCGGGCGATGCTGGCCCGCAACCCGGACATGACGGTGCACGTCGTGTCATCCCGTCTCACCACGGACAACGCCGTCGCCCTGCTGCGCGGGGCAGACGTCGTCCTCGACGGCACCGACAACTTCGCCGCCCGCTACGCCTGCTCCCACGCATGTGCGGTGCTCGGCATCCCGCAGGTGTGGGCGTCGATCCTCGGGTTCGACGGGCAGCTCTCCGTCTTCGGAATGGCCGACGGGCCCGTCTACGAGGACGTCTTCCCGACACCGCCACCGGTCGGGGCGGTGCCGTCCTGCTCGGCGGCGGGGGTGCTGGGGCCGGTCGTCGGCACCGTCGGCACCGCCATGGCACTTGAGGCGGTGAAGGTCGTCACCGGCGTCGGCAGCCCGCTGAGTGGCGAGATCGGCTACTTCGACGGGCTGTCCGGACGCTGGGAGTACATCCCCGTCGCCGCTGACCCGGCCGTGGCCTCACGTGTACGGCAGACGCCGACGCCGGTGGCCGGGGAACTGGCCGTCGAACCGTCGGACGAGAGTGTGTCGGCGGTGCCTTCGCTCGAGGGCGCCCTCCTCCTCGACGTCCGCGAACCCGACGAATACGCCACCGTGCACATTCCCGGGGCGGTGAACGTGCCGCTGTCGCGGCTGCGCGATGAGGAAGCTGAGGAAGCTGAGGTCGCAGAACTCGCCGAGGCAGCGACGACCTCCGGGCGTCCTCTCGTGGTCTACTGCGCCGCCGGGACACGCTCGGCGCAGGCCGTCGAGATCCTCGCCGACGCCGGCATCACCGGCGTGAACTACCCCGGCGGCATCCACGCATGGTTGGAGCGTCAGTGAATCACGCGGACAGTTACGCCGACATCGCCTTCGACGACTTCGTCACCGCACGCCAGGAGGCCCGCGGCGTCGGCAACAGGGTCGACACGACCGGGGCGTCCGGCGCCGAGCTGGACCCGCGCGACATCAAACTGATCCGCCAGGCCCGCATGTTCATGATGTCCACCGTCACCGGAACCGGATGGCCCTATGTCCAGCACAAGGGCGGACCGGCCGGTTTCGTGAAGGTTGCCGCGACGTCCGACGGTTCGCGCCTGATGTTCCCGGACTTCGCGGGGAACAGGCAGTTCGTCACCGCCGGTAACCTCGACCGGGACGGTCGCGTCTGTCTCTTCTTCGTCGACTTCGCGACCAGATCGCGGGTGAAGGTCTTCGGGCACGCGCGCACCGTCGACGCGTCCGACGCCCCCGACCTGATCGAGCAGCTGCGTGACCTGGGGGACCGGCGCATCACCTCGGTGATCGAGCGTGCCGTGATCGTCGAGGTCACCGCCTCCGACGCGAACTGCTCCAAGCAGATCACCCTACGGTGGACCCGTGAGGAGGTCGAGGAACGGCTCGACCTGTACCGGGCGGACATAGCCTCGCTGAAAGCCGAACTCGCGGCGGCCCGGGCCGAGATTGCGGAGCTGACGGGTCGCTGAGCAGGCGGGGTGTGGCTCAGGTGCCGAATATTGTCGTCACAACCCCGCCGGCGTGACTATTTTTGGCACCTGAGTCGCACTGGTGCCGCTAGAGTAGGGCGGGGGACGATAACAGGGGGATATCATGGGGGAGTACAACGACCAGGCCATCTGGACCACCGCCGAACTCCGGGCGGCCGGCCACACGCACAGGGACCTCGGCCGGGCTGTGTCCGAGCGCAAGTTGTTCAAGGTGACCCGCGGACACTACGTCTCGAAGAATGACGCGGGAGTCGTGCTGATGGCGTTCACGAAAGCCTACCCGGGGATCATCTTCACCGGCCGCACCGCCGCATTCATCTACGGGGTGGTGCCGATGGCGTGGCCGGCGACAGCGGAGCACCCCACGTCCCGCACGGCTAGTCCCCATCTGGAGCTTCGTCGACGGGCGACACGCCCCACCCGGCAGGTGGACCGGCTGCAGGTCGCCCTCCCCGCGAAGGTGGCGGTCGACCTCATTGCGACGGACGAAGCCGCCGCGCTCCGCGTCCTTGAGAGGGGATATACCGGATTCAAGGGGACGCGGCGTCTAGAGGAAGACCTCGCAGACCTGACCCGCGGCGAGCGCAAGCGACTCAACCCCGTGCTGCCCAGAGCTGTTCTCGGGACGGCAAGCGAACTGGAAAGAACCGCAGTGACCATCATCAGGCGGGCACTGGCGAAGGAAGTGGAGGAAGGCGTGGTCACCGTCGAGACGAACAAGTTCTTCAGAGGCTACTGGTTCGACGTGATGATCAGGGAGGCCCGCCTCCTCATCGAGGTCGACAGTTACGCCTTCCACGGGGAAGGGAGGGCACGAAGATCCGCCTTCATCAGGGACCGGCATAAAGGGAACCAGGTCACCAGGTGGAGCTGGATGTTGTTACGCTACCCTGACCATGCGGTGAAGAACATGCCGGGCTATGTGGGACGTGAAGTGGCGGACACTGTGCGGTTCGTGCTTGACCATGACCGTCGCCGTCGTGAGGACGAAGCGCTTGACACTGACCGACCAGTGCAGGACTGGTACCCGGAAGTGTGATTCAGGTGCCGAAAACGGTTCGAGCGGAGGCTTCGCAGCGACAGATCTCGGCACCTGAGTCACACCCCACCGCTCAGTTCAGGTGTCCAGCTCCCCGCTGTACAGGTTGAACCGGTCATCCCGGGTGAAACCGGTGAGCAGCAGGCCGGCTTCCCGCGCGGTGTTCACCGCCAACGACGTCGCCGCGGACACCGCGATGAGCCCGGAGAAGCCGGCCAGCACCGCTTTCTGCACCAGCTCGAAGGACGCCCGGCTGCTCATCACCAGGTAGACCGGCGCGTCCTCGCCCCCGGTCTCGCCGGGGAGCCGGTCGGCGAGCAGCAGCGTGCCGATGACTTTGTCGGCGGCATTGTGGCGTCCGACGTCCTCCCGGATCACCAGCGGACGCCCGTCGGCGGTGAACGCGCCGGCGGCGTGGATGCCGCCGGTCTTGCGGAACGCCTGCTGGCCCTCCGACAGGCGCCGCGGCATCGCGACGACCTGCCGGGCCGTGGGGTGCACGGGCCGCAGCGTGTAGCGGCTGGTCTTCATCAGGTCATCGATGCTGGTGGTGCCGCATACCCCGCACGCGGAGTTCGTGGTCACGTTCCTGATCGGGATGTAGGGGTCCGGCCGGGGGACCAGCGACACGTCGAGTGTGTTGTAGGTGTTGGCGTTGTCCGGGCCCACCGCGCCGGCACAGTAGCGGGCGGTGACCACGTCCTGCGCTGAGGTGATCACACCCTCCGCGTGCAGCAGACCGTGGACGAGCTCGATGTCGTGGCCCGGTGTGCGCATCGTGGTGGTCAGATCCGTGCCGTCCACCCGCAGCTGCAGCGGCTCCTCCACGGCGAGCCGGTCGGCCCGGGTGTCGGTGGCCACCGCATCTTCCGTGACCCGCACTTTCGTCACCCGCGCATTGTCGATCAACCGTCCCATGGGACCGCAGCGTACCCCTCTACTTCTCCCAGTCGGGCAACGGCGGCATGTCCTCGGCCCGGCGCCCGGTCGGTTCCAGGCGCACCGGCGTGGACTTCGACACCGGGGTGTTGGACTTCTCGGCGGCGTGGTCCAGGGGAATCACCACGTTCGCCTCCGGGAAATACGTTGTGCAGCCACCACGCGAGTGGGAGTACTCCACCACACGGAAGTCGGGGGCACGACGCTGCCCGTCGGACCAGTCGGAGACGATGTCGACCATGTCGCCGTCGCGCAGCCCGAGGTCACGCAGGTCCTCGGCGCCGACGAGGACGACCCGGCGTCCTCCGCGGATGCCGCGGTAACGGTCGTCCATGCCGTAGACGGTGGAGTTGTACTGGTCGTGGGTGCGCACGGTGTTCATCATCAGCTCACGGTCGCGCAGTTGCACGGTGTCCGGCTGGTTGACGGTCAGGTGCGCCTTGCCGTCGGGGGTGGTGAAGCGCCGTTCGCGCGGGCCGTTGGGCAGGTAGAAGCCGCCGGGGTGCTCGAGGCGTTCATTGTAGTTCTCGAAGCCGGGGATCGTCGCGGCGATGTGGTCGCGCAACACGGCGTAGTTGTCGATCATCGGCTGCCAGAAGTCGTCACCGAATGTTTCGCGGCCGACGGAGCAGATGATGTCGATCTCGCTCTTCAGGTTCTCCTTCCGGTTCGCCCGACGCTTACCGGTGGAGGCGTGGACCTTCCCGACGGAGTCCTCGACGGTCACCGACTGGCGTCCGGACTTCTGCAGGTCCAGATCAGTGCGGGAGCGCACCGGCAGGATGAGCGACTTCTCGCCCGGCCATGCATGGGAGCCATTCGGCTTCGTCGACAGGTGGACGGTCAGCTCGTTGGACGCCATGCCCTGTTCAGCGACGGCGGTGTCGGACGTGACGCGCACGAGGTTGCCGCCCAGGGACATGAAGAAGCGGTTGTGCCCGTCGCGCATGGAGCGCAGCGCGTCGACGGTGTCGTGGCCGTGTTCGCGGGGGACGGGGAAGCCGAAGTGGTTCTCGATGGAGGCCAGGAAGCTGTCGGGGGACTTCTCCCAGATACCCATCGTCCGGTTGCCCTGCACGTTGGAGTGTCCGCGCAGTGGGGCGGTGCCGGCACCGGGCTTGCCGATGTTGCCGGTGAGCAGGAGTGTGTTCGTCATCTCCTGGATGGTGGCGACGGCGTTCTTGTGCTGGGTCACCCCGAGGGTCCAGCTGATGATCATGGTGTCGGCACGGATGATCTCGTCAACGGTCGAGAGGATCTGCGCCCGCGGGATGCCGTGGGCGGCGGCGAGTTCATCGTCGTCCAGGTCGCGCAGGTGTGCGGTGAGGTCGTCGTAGCCGGTGGTGAACTGCTCGATGAAGGCGTGGTCGACGGCGTCGCGTCGGACGAGCTCCTTGTTGATCGCCAGGAAGAGCGCCCGGTCACCGTCGAGACGGACCTGCAGGTAGTCGTCGGCGAGCTTCTCGGTCCGGCCGAGGTAGGTCATCGGGTCCTGCGGCTCGCGGAAGGCCATCAGTCCGGTCTCGGGGATGGGGTTGACCGCGAGGATGCGTCCACCGTTCTCCTTGAGCCGGGTGAAGGCGGTCAGGGCACGGGGATGGTTGGTCCCCGGGTTCTGGCCGACGGAGATCAGCAGGTCGGTGGAGTGGATGTCGTTCATCGTCACCGAGCCCTTGCCCAGGCCCACCATGGCGGTCAGTGCGGAACCGGTGGACTCGTGGCACATGTTCGAGCAGTCGGGGAGGTTGTTGGTTCCCATACGCCGGGCCAGCAGCTGGAAGACATAGGCGGCCTCGTTGGACGCCTTGCCGGAGGTGTAGAACACCGCCTCCTCCGGACTCGTGCGGTGCAGCTGGTCGGCGATGATGCCGAAGGCGTCCTCCCAGGTGACGGGACGGTAGTGGCCGTCGCCGGAGCTCCGGTCGTAGAGCATCGGCTCGGTGATGCGGCCGACCTTGCCAAGCCAGTGGTCGGTCTTCTCCCGCAGCTGCTCGACGGTGTACTGCGCCCAGAAGTCCGGGTCGGCCTTCTTCGGGGTGGTTTCCTCGGCGACGGCCTTGGCACCGTTCTCACAGAACTCCACGACGTTGAGGTCGGCCTGGTCTGGCTCGGGCCAGGCGCAGCCGGGGCAGTCGAAGCCCTTGTGCTTGTTCATGGTCAGCAGTGAGGGCACGGCGTTGTTCGGCGCGGCGTGCTGCATCGAGTGCAGGATCGCGGGCACGCCGGCAGCGGCGTGTTCACGGTCGCTGACCTTGGGGTGGTCGAACCGGTTGGCGACCGGGTTCACCTGGCTGGGGGACTCGTGCAGGCTGGTCATGGTGTCCAGCGTATGCCGCCCGGGTCCACCGGTCACCTCACCGCACCGGCCCACTCCCCGAGGGGACGTGCGAATCCGCAGGTTGTGACGGCGGTCATACGGTCCCGCCGTAAGACCGTCCGGAGATACCGGTCAGTTCTTCTCGAGGGCGAGATCGGTGACTCCCGTGATCCGCTCTCCGGCGGCGGCGGAATAGTTGTCTGCGGAGGGGTTTCCTCCAGCACTGTCGGACGCTGCACGTCCGGCGGCGAGGCCGACGAGGAAGGCCGTCACCGGTGCCGCGGGCCGGGAGCGGTTGTGTGCGACGGCGGAGGTCAGGTCGAGAATGCCCTTGATGTTCGTCCGCACCACCTCGTCGGGCAGCCCGAGTTCGGAGGCCACCTGGTCGAGCCAGGCGTGGGCGCTCTGCATTTCTTCGGGGGAGCCTTTTTTCGGGGAGCCTTCTGCAGGAGTGTTCATGTCCCCGACGCTACCCGGCGTCTATACGTCGTCACCGTCGTCACCGCCGTACAGGGCGGCCGCGGCAGTGAGCAGCATCTCGCCGGACTGTGGCCCGAAGCTCAATGACTGACTGTCCGGAATAGCCAGGACCCGTTCGTTCTTGCCTGCCGTGGTCTGGGCGATACCGGGCTTGGCCAGCAGTCCGTCCAACCCACCGGTGGAGTCCAGTCCGGCGGACATCATGACCAGTACATCGGGGTTCAGGTCCGCCAGCGATTCGGCATTGGCGGGCGACGCCTGGCCGATGCCCTCCTCCTTGGCGGCGTCGACACCGCCGAGCGCTTCGATGAGGTCGTCGGTGCCGTCGTCCGGCCCGAGGATGTAGAACACGCCACCGTCACCGCGGGCGTACAGGAAGGCCATGCGCAGTGGATTGCCGGGGACGGCGTCCCCGGCGGCACCACGGATGGCTTCGACGGCGCGGGAGATCTCCGCGTCGGCACGCTCGCCCAGCCGTTCCCCGTTCTCCGCGAGGCCGACGATGCCGGCGATGGTGTCGATGTCGCTGCTGACCGTGTCGATCGTGTGCTCCGGATTGATCTTGACCACCGGGACCCCGGCGTCCCTCAACTGGTTGAGGGCGTCGCCCGGGCCGATGCTGTCGTCGACGATGACCAGTGACGGGTTGAGGTTCAGTACGGCCTCGGCGTTGATGGAGTGTCCGCCCTGGGTGACCACCGGAAGATCCTGCAGGCTCGGCTCGGTCGACGACACGGTACGGCCTACGATACTGTCGCGGAGCCCCAGTCCGGCGAGCGTCCGTGAGATCGTCCCGTAGACGTCCAGGGGGATGATGCGCGAGATGTCGTCGACGGTGACATCCCGGCCGTCGGCATCCGTCAGCTCGACGGGAAGGTCGGCGTCCTCGGCGGTCCGACCGTTGACCGGGGTGACGTCGCCGACCGTCTCAGCGTGGGAGACCCCGTGAGCCTCACGGGCGTCCGGCAGGCCGTCGTCCACCAGTCGGTTGAACGTGTCGAGGGCGGTGTCGAAGGAGGTTTCCTCCGCCTGTGCGGTCTGCCCCGAGCCGTTGTCGGCACCGATGCCGCAGGCGGTGAGCGAGCCTGTCACCAGCACAACCGCAGTGACGGTGGCGCTGACCGCGGCGAGGGTACGGCGCAGGGAAGACGGTCGACGTGTGGGCATGGGACGAAATTAGCACACGCTTACCCGACGGTCAGTGGGGCGGGGGAGGGGGACCACCGAGGGCATGTCGCGAATGGGCGGCGAGTTCGCGGGCCAGTGCGGACATTTCACGGTGCCACGACGTCCCCGCATCATCGTCGGCGGCGTCGCTGACGATCTTGGCCAGCTGCACCGGGACGCCGAACCACTGGGCCACCGCAGCGACCGCATAGCCCTCCATGTCGACCAGGTCGGCGTCCGGGGCCAACCGGTCACGGACCGTGCCGTCCTCGACGAACACGTCACCGGTGGCGAGGATCAGACCTGAGGAAGGATCAGGGCGGTCCGTTTCGAGGTCGATCGGCGGGTACTCGTCCCTTCCCGTCAGCGCGGCGACACCGGCGTGGGAGAAATCGTGGAGGATGACGCGGTCGATGCGGTGGACCCCGGTGAGCCCCGGACGCAGCGCGCCAGCCGTACCGACATTGATGATAGCGCTGGGCAGGCCACCGGCACGCAGATAGCGGTGCAGGCAGTCGGTCAACGCGAGCGTGGCGTTGAGGCGGCCTATGCCGGTCAAGAGGACCGGGGCGTCCTCATCCATGTCGGCGGCTTCGGCCGCCACGGCGACGACGATGAGCGGCTGTCCGGGAACCACCCGGCCCCGGAACTGGCTCTGGAACTGGCCCTGGAAGAGTTCGAGCATGGGGTCCAATCTACCGCTCAGGAGACCTGGTTGTCGCGGACCCACTCCAGGTATTCGTCGGTGACGGTGCCGGTGACGTACCGGCCGTCGAAACAGCTCATGTCGAGACCGTCCAGCTGTGCGTCCGTCTGCCCGTCGAGGATCGCGCCCTCGAGATCCTCGACCTTCTGGTAGACGAGATGGTCGGCACCGAGGACCTTGCAGACCTCGGGGACGGACCGGCCGGCGGCGACGAGTTCGTCGCGGTCGGGGATGTTGATCCCGTAGACGTGCGGGTGCCGGATCGGGGGAGCGGCCGAGGCGAAGCTGACCTTCCGGGCACCGGCCGCACGGGCCATGGCGATGATCTCGTAGCTGGTCGTGCCACGCACAATGGAGTCGTCGATGAGCAGCACATGCTTACCGGCGAACTCAGAGGACATGGCGTTGAGTTTCTGCCGGACGCTCTTCTTGCGCACCGCCTGTCCCGGCATGATGAACGTCCGTCCCACGTACCGGTTCTTGAAGAACCCCTCGCGGTAGGGGAGGTCGAGGACACGGGCGACCTCCATCGCCGCCGGACGTGCCGAATCGGGGATCGGCATGACGACATCCACGTCGTCGGTGGGAACGTGCTCGGCGATGGTCTTCGCCAGCCGTGCACCCATCCGCAGGCGGGAATCGTAGACACTGATGCCGTTCATCACCGAGTCGGGACGTGCCAGGTAGACGTACTCGAAGGAGCAGGGTTCCAGGCGGGCGTCGGTGACGCACCGGCGTGAATGCAGGGTGCCGTCCGTGGTGATGAACACTGCCTCACCCGGGGCGATCTCGCGCTCAAGTTCGTAGTCGGCGTTCTCCAGTACCAGTGACTCGCTGGCCACGACCCATTCGTCGTGCCCACCCACCGCATGCGAGCCGCCTGTCGTGGTCGGACGGCGGCGTCCCAGGACCAGCGGACGGATCCCGTTGGGGTCACGGAAGGCCAGCAGGCCGTGGTGGGCGATCAGGGAGATCACGCCGTAGGCGCCTTCGATCCGGCCCATCGTCGCGGTGACCGCGTCGAAGATGCCGTCGGCGTTGAGGTCGTCCGGCCCGGTGGTGGACTGCAGCTCATTGGCGAGGACGTTCAACAGCAGTTCCGTGTCGCTGGAGGTGTTGAGGTGCCGGCGGTCGCGGTGCCGCATCTCGGTGGTCAGCTCACGGGTGTTGGTCAGGTTCCCGTTGTGCACCAGGGTGATGCCGTAGGGGGAGTTGACGTAGAAGGGCTGTGACTCCTGCTCGTTTGAGGCGGCACCGCGGGTCACGTAGCGCACGTGACCCAGACCGGCGGTGCCGAGCAGTGACCGCATGTCACGGGTACGGAAAGACTCGCGCACCATGCCGCGGGCACGGAAGAGGTGCATGTGTCCCCCCTCCTCGGCGGTCGCCATGCCCGTCGAATCCTGCCCGCGATGCTGCAGGAGCAGTAGAGCGTCGTAAATGTCCTGGTTGACCGGCTGGTTTCCCACCATGCCGACGATGCCGCACATTGCGCTGAGGTGTCCTCACTGTGTCCCGGAAGATGGATGCAGGTGTAGAGCCTACGCCCATAGTTGACCACAACAATGATCGGGCAGCGGGGACCGGGCGGGTCACGGGACGCTGTAGCGCCCCGAATCGCCACGGTTTTGCCTTTATTTCCCCAGGTTGGTAACGTGAACGGGTCTCGCTGTGGGGTTACCCGTGTCCGGTACGGACTACGCCGCGCCGCCGCAGCATGTCGAGACTCCTGAACATGAACCACTTTGTCGCAGGCCCACCGCCTATTGCGGCCGCGCGGAACACAAGGCAGCGAGCAAACCGGACTACTGAGTCCGGGGAGCGTCGAGTTGCCGGACACAAATGCGCGGTGACGCCCGGGTGGACGGGGAACCGTGACGAGAAAGGCTAGAGGTCACTTCCATGACCATGACTGACCCCATCGCGGACATGCTGTCCCGCGTGAGGAACGCGTCCAACGCGTACCACGACAGCGTCTCGATGCCGTCCTCGAAGATCAAGGCCAACATCGCCGAGATCCTCAAGTCCGAGGGCTACATCGCCGACTACGCCGTCGAGGACGCCTCGACCGGCAAGAAGCTCACCCTGGAACTGAAGTACAGCACGTCCCGCGAGCGTTCGATCGCAGGGCTGCGTCGCGTGTCCAAGCCGGGCCTGCGCGTGTACGCCAAGTCCACCAACCTCCCGAAGGTCCTCGGCGGCCTGGGCGTGGCGATCATCTCCACCTCCCACGGCCTGCTGACCGACCGTCAGGCGACCGAGAAGGGCGTGGGTGGGGAAGTCCTCGCCTACGTCTGGTAGAAGGAGGACGAAGCAATGTCACGAATCGGTAAGAACCCCGTGGTCCTTCCCTCCGGCGTCACCGTCACCATCGACGGTCAGAACGTCGAGGTCAAGGGCCCCAAGGGTACTCTCTCGCAGGTCATCCCGGCACCGATCTCGGTTGTCCAGGAGGACAACGAGCTCGTGGTCAGCCGCCCGGACGACCACCGCAAGAACCGCTCCCTGCACGGCCTGTCCCGCTCTCTCGTCAACAACATGGTTGTCGGCGTGACCGAGGGCTACACCACCAAGATGGAAATCTTCGGTGTCGGCTACCGCGTCCAGGCCAAGGGCAGCAACCTCGAGTTCGCCCTCGGCTATTCCCACCCGGTCCTCATCGAGGCTCCGGAGGGAATCACCTTCGCGGTCGACGGAAACACCAAGTTCTCCATCACCGGTATCGATAAGCAGCAGGTCGGACAGATCGCCGCCAATATCCGTCGTCTCCGTAAGGACGACCCCTACAAGGGCAAGGGTATCCGCTACGCGGGCGAGCAGATCCGTCGCAAGGTCGGAAAGACGGGTAAGTAGAGATGGCACAGAGTACTGCAACCAGCAAGCGTCTCCCGGTGGGCAAGGACATCTCCACCCGCCGCCGCGTCGCACGCGCACGTCGTCACTACCGTCTGCGCAAGAACATCTCCGGTACCCCCGAGACCCCGCGTCTCGTGGTGCACCGCACCTCACGTCACATGCACGTCCAGGTCATCGACGACACCAAGGGCCACACCCTGGCCGCTGCGTCGACGATCGAGCCCGACGTCCGTGCACTGGACGGTGACAAGAAGGACCGTGGCGCTCGCGTCGGTCAGCTGATCGCCGAGCGCGCCAAGGCTGCCGGCGTCGAGACCGTCGTCTTCGACCGTGGTGGCTACCAGTACCACGGCCGGGTCGCCGCCCTGGCAGACGCCGCCCGTGAAGGTGGTCTGAAGTTCTAATGCGCAACGACAACATTTTCACCGACGGAAGGACTGCGTGATGTCGGAACGTGATCGTAACGGCGGACGCACCGCCGACAGCAACAACAAGGACAACCGGGACAACCGGGGCCGTGGCAACAACGGTGGTCGTGACGACCGCCGCGGTGGCCGTCGTGACCAGCAGGACGAGCGCTCGCAGTACCTCGAGCGCGTCGTGACCATCAACCGCGTCTCCAAGGTCGTGAAGGGTGGTCGTCGCTTCAGCTTCACCGCCCTCGTGATCGTCGGTGACGGCCAGGGCATGGTCGGTGTCGGCTACGGCAAGGCCAAGGAAGTTCCTGCCGCGATCCAGAAGGGTGCCGAGGAAGCCCGCAAGAACTTCTTCCGCGTCCCGATGATCGCCGGCACCATCACCCACGAGGTCCAGGGCGAAGCCGCCGCTGGCGTCGTGTGGATGAAGCCCGCTGCACCGGGTACCGGTGTCATCGCCGGCGGTGCCGCCCGCCCCGTGCTCGAGTGCGCCGGCGTGCAGGACGTCCTGTCGAAGTCCCTGGGCTCCGACAACGCCATCAACGTCGTCCACGCCACCGTGGACGCACTCAAGCAGCTGGTCCGCCCCGAAGAGGTCGCTGCCCGTCGTGGCAAGTCCCTCGAAGAGGTCACCCCGGCGCCGATGCTGCGCGCCCGCGCTGCAGGACAGGGAGCGTGATTGAGATGGCACTGAAGATCACCCAGCTCAAGGGCACTGTCGGAACCATTCCTAAGCAGCGGAACTCGCTGCGCTCGCTTGGCCTGAAGCGTATCGGCCAGTCGGTCATCCGTGAGGACGGTCCCATCGTCCGCGGTCAGATCAACACCGTGCGCCACCTGGTCCAGGTCGAGGAAGTAGCAGGGGAGTAACAATGAGCGAACCCATCAAGCTGCACGACCTCCGGCCGTCCAAGGGTGCCAACACCGCCAAGACCCGCGTCGGTCGTGGTGAGGCATCCAAGGGCAAGACCGCCGGTCGTGGTACCAAGGGCACCAAGGCCCGCAAGCAGGTTTCAGCCGCCTTCGAGGGTGGCCAGATGCCGCTGCACATGCGTCTGCCGAAGCTCAAGGGCTTCAAGAACCCGGCGAAGGTCGTCTTCCAGGTCGTCAACGTCTCTGACCTGGCCAAGGCCTTCCCCAAGGGTGGCGACGTGACCGTGGCTGACATCGTGTCTGCCGGCCTGGTCCGCGTGAACCAGCCCGTGAAGGTTCTGGGCGACGGCGAGATCTCCGTGGCACTCAACGTGACCGCGGACAAGTTCTCCCGCTCCGCCAAGGAGAAGATCGAGGCAGCGGGTGGCAGTGTCGCCACCGCCGCCGAGGCCTCCTAGTCGGACCCTCCGCCGCACGCTGAGTCTGTGAGTGTCTCTGGGTGTGCGGCTCGCAGAGCCCCCGGCTCCACTGATCGTCAGTGGGGCCGGGGGCTTCGCGTATGTGCGGGGGCAGGCGCGGGTCATGCGCGGTGACACACGGGGCACTGGGTGGAGGCGGCAGAGAGGACGGTTGAGTGGCGTAGATGATGGTTGGTGTGGGAGCCGGTGTGACCCCCTAAGTGGCTGACCCCGAGCCGATCGGGTGTCCTGCCTCTGATCTGTCCACCGGTACACCACGCACAACACAGGCCCGGGAGCGGTCATGACCTCATAGGAGCGTGACCCTGTTACCCCAGCGTCCCGTCTACGTCTTGTCTGACCACACCCGGACCGGTGCCACCCCTGTCCCTGCACGTGAGACGAGGCCCTGTCCATCATGCCAACATCCACCACCAAAGCACAGCCCACCGTGCCCACCGTGCCCACCGTGCC
>NZ_VDYZ01000029.1 GCF_007673095.1 Corynebacterium glyciniphilum AJ 3170 | reverse complement strand
CATCCTTCCAGGCCCACCCCACGGCAAGCCAGATCAGATGTCAACTACTCGCGCAGCAGTCCCAAGCGACATTGCTGGCAGTGACTCCATTCTGCCAGGCGTGAGTTGCTCGGGTGGATCTCTCGACTAATTACCCGACCAGCGATGGAGGTATCGGTGCGGCAGTCCCAGCTGATGATCGTGCCTCAACTTGTTGGCAGCTGCCTTGGTCTGGTGCTCTGACGATGACATCACGGAGCCGGGATCGCCTGATCAGCTAAGTAGGCGTCCATCTCCATGAAGTGAAGCAGACGTTGGCGCATCGCGTTCATGTTCGCACCGTTCGTGGACTGCGTAGCGCAGCGCACGCGCTTCGCGACTGCACTGTCGGTAAGTTGCGCTACCGTGCATCCTGTTGCTTCAGCGATCAGGATGCTCTCCGGCATCTTTGCGACGCGGCTACCGTTCAGAATCCGATTCAGTGTGGCTTGTGAAATGCCCGTTTTGTCCGCGAGTGCACGCTGTGACAGCCCGGAGGCCGCCCGTGCGCTCTCGATGGCGTCTGCAACGGTATTCACTATCTCCACCTCCTGAATCACTCCCCGGAACATGATTCATGTCTACCGCGCGGTACCCCTGGAGTCCAGGTTCGGTTACCTGCCCCTCCTACACGAACACCGACTCCGGCTCGGGTCGCTGCTCATTGCGCGCCGCCCGGGCGCGGTCCGCGATGGGGGTGTGGTTGAACAAGAGGTTGAGTCCGAAGGCCGCCAACGCGGCCAGGACCACACCGTCCGACAGGAGCGTCTGCGTCCAGTCCGGGAAGTTCGACCAGATACCGGTGGAGAACTTCGACAACAGCCCGAGGGCGACCGCTATCGCCACAATCGTCGAGTTGACCGTGTCGGTGAGATCCACCTTCCGCAGGGTGTTCACGCCCACTGCGGCGATGGAGGTGAACAGGATCAGCGAGATCCCGCCGATCACCGGGTCCGGCAGCGCGGCGATCACCGCTCCTGTCGCCGGCGTGAGCCCCAGGAGCAGCAGGACGGCCCCGGCCGTGGCGGTCACGTAGCGCGAGTGGACACGCGTGGTGCGTACCGCGCCGACGTTCTGGTTGAAGACGGTGTCGAAGAATCCGTTGAAGATCCCGCCGAGCACGCCGGACGCCGCATCCCCGACCAACGATCGGGCCACGTCCGACCGGCTCATCTTCTTTCCGGTGATCTCCGACAGGGCGCTGACGCTGGCGATCGTCTCCGCGAAGAGGAACATCATCACCACCGACATCGACAGCACACCGACCAGCGGGAACTCCGGCGCTCCGAAGTGGAAGGGCTTGACCAGTGCGAACAGCGGCTCGTCGCCGACGCCGGAGAAGTCCAGTAGGCCAGCGGGCCAACAGGCCAGCACACCGATGATCGTCGCGATAATCAGCGATGCCTTCGCCACCACCCCGCGTGCCAGACAGGACAGCGCAACGGCCACGACGACCACGAGCGAGGCGATACCGATCGACAGCGGGTCGGCGTAGTCCGGATTCTCCTGACCACCGGCCATCGGTTGTCCGACGACCAGGCCGGCGGACACGCCGATCAGTGACACCCCGAGGACCAGCAGCACGGTACCGGTGACCAGCGGAGGGAAGTACTTCAACAGCTTGCTGAACGGCCAGGCGAGAAGCAGTCCCACGACACCACCGGCGAGCATGCACCCCCAGATCGCGGGCAGCCCGTAAGTCTGCCCGATCGATATCATGGACGCCACCTGGACGAACGCCGCACCACCGATGATCGGCATGCGTCCGCCGGCGATCCGTCCGACCCCGAGCGACTGGATCATGGTGATCACGCCGGCGACGAGAAGGTCGGCGTTGACCAGCATCGCCACCGTCTCTCGGTCGAGCCCGAGCGCTGCGCCGAGCGCGAGGGGGACGGACACACACCCCACGTACATGATCAGGACGTGCTGGATGCCGTAGGTGAGGTTGTGGCGCCAACCGAAATTGGTGTCCACGGCGGATCCGTCGGTGGAGAATCCGACATCGCGGTCTGCGTCGGGTTCAGCGTCGGGGTCTTTGCCGGGGGCGGGGGAATGATGGTGCGCGGTGCGGTCGAATGTAGCGGTCATGGGTGGAGATGCTCCTGAGCGGGACGGTGCTTGAGCGGTGGGGGAGAGAAGGGAGCTACCTGGCGGATTCGGCCTTGCTGAAGTTCGCCGTGATCCGCATGTCGAGGTAGTCTCCGGCGGTCATCGGCTCGTACTTCCGGTCGGGCCCTTCGATCACGGCGTCCCGGTCGGCCTGGGCGAAGTAGGGCATGGAGTAGCGCTCCGGGATATCCACCCCGATGTCGGCGGCTTTGACGCGGTGGAAGTTGGATTTCAGCCGGTCGTCGCTCCACCGCATGAGCATGTCACCGATATTGCAGGTGAGGATGTCCGTGAAGGCGGGGACCGGCGTCCAGCTCTGGACGTCCTGCGTGGCGTCCGCACCGGGCATGACCTGCAGGCCGGACTCGCCGTCGGTCTGGAACAGCAGGGTCAGGCAGTTGAAGTCGGTGTGTGCGCCTGCACGCCAGACGGGTGCGCCGTCCTTGTCGGGGACGTTGTCGGCGGCGTCCACGGCCATGTAGTGGATCATGCGCAGGGTGCACTGGTGCAGGTCGGAGGCGGGATCGTGCACCTTGGTGAAGTAGTCACGCTCGAAGTCGAGCTTCACGGCGAAGAACTCCAGGATGCGCATGGCCACGTCATGGCACCTGGTTTCGAAGGACAGCGCGTTGTCACGGAAGCCGGGCAGCGTCTCCTCGTCGAGCCACAGGCCGTCCATGAGTGGACGGGTGAGCTGGTAGCTCTCCTTCTCGTCCGGAGTGCCGGTCGACGGGCGGATCTGGGACTTGTGCTCGAAGCCGACGTTCTTGCCTTTCGGCTTTGCGACGGTCTCCAACGTCTCCTTCGGCAGGGCGAAGAGGCGGCGGGACTCCGCGAACGCGGCGTCGATCTCGGCTTTGCTGATGCCGAAGTTCTTCAGCTGGAAGAACCCGATGGTGGTGGCGGCCTGCCAGAGTTCCTCGGCCTTGGCGTCCCACTCCTGGTCGGTGAGGTCCCAGTTGTTGACGTCGATGACCGGGACGGCCCGGTCGGTGGTCTCTGTACCGACGCCGCCCATCCTCGACTCGAGGTCGAGTTCGGCGTTGCTGTAGTCGTCGGTGCTGCTGGGCGTGGTGGTCTGAACCATGATGGTCCTTTCACGTCACGCGGTTTCCCCTACGGTCGTACGCTCCGTCATCCCGACGCCGTGCGATGCAGACCCGGCTGAGCCGCTGATGGTCTTGTAACAGGACTCAATCTACGAAGCGGTCGTTTCGAGGTTGTGCCACTTCTGTGACATCTGTGTTGCCGGTTCCCGGGTGGCGGAAACGGCTACACTCGACCCGGTCAATCGCCCCACACTGGAGGACACCCGTGAAGCTACCGAAGCCTTTCTCCCGCAGCAGGAAAGACGACGCGTCCGCCCAACGCGATACGGGGGCCGATGTGTCCGCGACAGTCGACGAGGAGGAGCTGTCCCCGGAATCCAAGGAGGCACTCAAGGGGATCGCGGACCTCGATGAGCCGGACGGTAAGTTGGCCCGCCAGTTCTTCAAGGCGGTGGACAAGGCGTCCGAGATCCAGGCGCCGGCGATCGAGAAGTACGTCAACTACATCCGGCGTAGGCACGGCAGGAAGTCTGTCGCCCGGCAGCAGAAGGTCATTGACCGGCATTTCCGGACGCTGGCGACGGGCACGGGTGCAGGAACCGGCGCCCTGGCGTTCTTCCCCGGTATCGGGACGCTGCTCAGTGCGGGCGCGGCCGGTGGGGAAGCCCTCGGTGTCGTGGAGGTCTTCGCGCTGTACACGCTGTCGAGTGCGCGGTTGCGCGGGGTCGACATCAGCCACCGGGAGGCGCGCCGTCGGCTGATCCTGTTCAGCATCGCCGGCGCCGCAGGCAATGAGGCGGTGTCGGCAGCCTCGGGTGCGAAGGGGATCGGTGGACTCCGGAAGCTGGGCAGTGCCAGCGACGCCGAGAAAAGGACCATCAACTCGCGGTTGGGGCGGATAGCTTTCCGCCAGCTGCGTCGACGCATGGCGGGGGCGGCGTTCGCCAAGATGCTGCCACTGGGCGTCGGCGCGGTACTGGGCGCGCGGGTGAACCGGAAGCTGGCGCACATGATGATCCGCCACACCCATGCGGTGCTCAGTGAGACGGGGAAGCGCGGCTGACGCCGAACTTACGGTCCCGAGGCTTCAGTCGTCGCGCTCATCACGGAGGAGCTTCCTGAGTTCCTCGATGCGCGATGTGGTGGCCTGCCCCCGCATGCGCCTGACGATCTGCTCTCCACGGGAGGGCATTGAGCCGGCATGGACGATACGGAGTGAGTTGCCGTCGGCGATCACTTCTACATCGTCCCCCTCGGTAAAACCGAACTCGTGGCGGAGCGCAGCTGGGATGGTTACCTGGCCGTTGCTGTTGAGCCGCATGTGACACCTCCGTCGGGCGCGTAGTAGGTTCCTTAGATCCTACGTCGTAGACAGTGCGATGGGAGATACTGCAAGGAGGAACAACGACCCTTGACTGCGACGCAGCGTCATAGTTGAGACTGAGGCTATGATTCAGAATCCTCGGTGGGTGCGGACGGTGCACCGGGCGCATGCGGGTGTTACCGTCCTGGTCGCCATCACGCTGGTGGTGCTCAACCTGACGGGCGTCCTCGCCGGTGACATCGCGGTGCAGTTGTTTCTCGCCGTTGAGGTGCCGCTGCTCGTGGTGTTTGTGGTGTTGACCCTGCTCCGACTCCGCCGTGTCGTCAGCACACCTGCCGGCGACGACCGCAGCCTCCTCGACCGCGTCATCGCGGAGGAACCGCTGCTCCGTCCCGCCGTGTCGGAACTCCGGTACTACCACAGCCTGGTCCTGGCGGTGGCAGGGAAACGACGGGTGCCGGCGGGCGCGGCATCCTTCGGGTATACAAGAGGAGTCATGGCTGTCCCGGCGGCGATCGTGATGGTGAGCCTGGTGGAGCTGGTCGTCGTCCACCTGCTGGTGCCGTGGCAGTGGCTGCGGATCGTACTGCTGATCTTCAGTATCTGGGGAGTCCTCTTCGTCGCAGGATTCTTCGCCGCCCGGATCGTGAACCCGCACCTGGTTTCACACGACGACCTGACCCTGCGTTGGGGTCTGCAAACGGTGCTCGCCACACCGCTGAGCAACGTAGTCTCGGCGAGCAGACACGCGAACCACGCTGTCACGCAACCCGATGTCGAAGGGAACCGGTTGATCCTCACACAGTTCCAGAGTACGAACGTGGTGCTGCGTTTCGCCGAGTCCGTGGCCACCGATGCACCGGTGCCGAAGAAACACCGTCCGGTCGATGTCCGCGTCACCGAGGTACAGCTCTTCGTGGACGATCCCGAAGCATTCCTACATGCGGTGACACCTGCCCAGGATGAGGTCAGCGCATGAACGACACAGGGGTAGGACGGGACGGCGACATGGTCCTGCGTACCCGGGAAGTCGCCGACCTCGCCGGAACCACGCCCCGGGCTCTGCGGCATTATCACGCGATC
Source organism: Corynebacterium glyciniphilum AJ 3170 (assembly GCF_007673095.1). Lineage (GTDB taxonomy): Bacteria > Actinomycetota > Actinomycetes > Mycobacteriales > Mycobacteriaceae > Corynebacterium. Next base: position 8,601 of record NZ_VDYZ01000029.1, on the reverse strand, counting down.
GGACTGCTCCCGGACGTCCCACGCGACCCGAACGGGTACCGCTGCTACGGTGCGCGCGACGTGGTCCGCGTCCTGCGGATCCGTCAGCTCGCCGCGAGTGGCATGCCGCTCCGCCGGATTCATACGATGCTGGAACAGGACCTCCGCAGCCAGGATGAGCTCCTGGAGGAACTCGACCGGGACCTCGCAGCACAGGCCGTGCGCATCGACGAGCAACGGAGGATGCTCGCAGAAGTACGTCGGCTGTCCATGCCGGTGGTCCGGGCTGGGGCCGGCGAGCAGCTCACGTCCACCGAACAGTTCGACCAGGACGTGTGGACACTGATCACGGCGACCGGCGCCTTCGACGGAGACAGCGCAGCCGCCGTCCTCAAGGCGCTGGGTGAGGGTGAGACAGCAGCGCGCGTTGTCGCACTCGCGACCGAATTTGAGCAGCTGGCGGAGCAGAATCACATTGATGACGCGGATGCCGAGCGTCTGGCTGGGCAGATGGTGGCCTTCGGGGAGAGCGTTCTGGCGGAGGTGGGCATCGAACCCGCAGACGAGGAACAACCGATCGCAGCGCTGGTCCGGGACATGCAGGCTGATGCGCTCAGCCCCGCCCAACAGACGGTGTGGGGCGCGTTCCTGGCCCGTGTGCAGGACTGACGGCGCTGTCGCCCGCCTGTCGAGGACAAGAGCAGTTACAGTTCTGGGTGGTCGGTCATGCCCGTGACCGAGATACCACCTGGAAGGACACCCCTCAATGCGTCGATTCACCCGCGCCACCCGTGTTTTCGCCACCTGTCTGCTGTTGTCGGCGACGGTCAGCACCGCCACTGCCACCGCAGGGGTGGCATCGCCTGCCAGCACGACGGTGGTGACCTACGGTGACTCCTACACGGCCAACCCGAGTCAGCTCGTCGGCATGGCGAATCAGTATGAGGAGCTCAAGCCGTTCCTCACCGACTACCCGCGCACCGGACAGTTGGAGTCGGGCAAGGAATGCCTGCAGGCACCCGACAACTGGCCGCGGCTGCTGCAAGATGAGGGTATGGACGTCCGCGACTGGTCCTGTACCGCGCAGACGTCCCGCACGATGCTGGATCGGATCGACGCCAGCATCGCCGCCGGTGATCTGACCGCCGACACTGATTCGGTGGTGTTCCCGGTGGGCCTGAACAACTTCGGCCCGTGGGGGCAGAAGGACGGTGTGGACGTCACGGACTTCGATGCTGTGCAGGACGCCTACGCCGCCGACATGCGCGAGGCCGCACGCCGTGTCCGGGCAGTTGCGCCGGACGCGGCGCTGGTCGTCAGCGGGATGCCGCAGATCGGTCACGGCGACAGGTACTGTATCGTCAACGTGGTGCCGGATCATCCGGCGGGCCTGTCGGTGCCGTACCTGGCGAAGGCCGAGACTGCTGTGCAGACGATGCAGCGGCAGTCCGCCGAGGAGATCGGGGCGACGTTCGTCGATCTGAAGGCCGCCAGTCAGGGGCATGATTCCTGCGCGCCGGATGCGGACCGCTACATCGCCGGCCTCATCGACACGACCACCCCGGACTACAAGATGATCATCCACCCCTCGCAGGCAGGGCAGCGGTTCATCGCAGGGCAGATGGGTGCGGGGTTGTAGCCCTGCAAGGCGTCGTGTTGGCGAGTTGGTGTCAGCGGGTCTATTGGGCCGGGGGGGAGTTGAGCTGCACAACACAGTGTCTCAGACTCAGCCAGCTGACGTTGTTGGATCAGGGTTTAGCGAGATGACAGGTCATCCGACCGTCGTAGCTAAGACGTGGCGCTATCAGTGCATGCCGGACGTTCAGGTGCACTGCCCAAAGGCGCCGACTCGGGGCGGGAAGAACAAGTATCGCTACGACGTTATACGAACATAGAAAATTAATCACATAGCTTTTTCCTATACCACCTCGTCGCAGCGATAAGAGGGGGAGAATTAACTGTTGACTGTTGACAATAAAAGCGATGCAGGTCACACTGTGGAGGTACATTGTTAACAGTTGACAACGAAAGCAGGAGGGTATGACTTCACCTCAAGACGTCATTGACCCAGAGCGGGTGCAAAGGATTCGAGAATCTGCCTACCGTATCCGCCAGCACGCCATTACCCAGGCGGAACTTCAAGGTCAGGGCTACATTGGTCAGGCACTTGATCTCTCAGACATTCTCGCGGTGCTGTACACCGACCAGCTTGTGTTGAACCCTCACGACACGACGGACCAAGAGCGAGACCGTTGTTTCATGTCGATGGGGCACTACGGGCTTGCGTTGTATGCCGCCCTGGTCGAGGCTAAGTTCCTTCCAGAGGAAGAGCTCCAGACCTATGCTGCGGATGATTCACGCCTACCAATGTCAGCCATGGCTGTCTATACGCCAGGGGTGGAGATCTCAGGGGGGTCACTCGGACATGGCCTGCCAATCGCGCTTGGCGCGGCAATCGCCTTGTTGAGGCGTGGCGGTTCGCAGATCGTTGTGAACCTCCTCTCTGATGGTGAACTCGACGAAGGCTCCACCTGGGAAGCTGCGAAAGTCGCAGGAGACCTGAAGTTGAAGAATATCGTCGCTGTGGTTGACGTCAATGGTCAACAGGCCGACGGTCCGACGCGGCCGGGCGACACGAACGATAACTCGGCTACCGCCAGAAGGTTCGAAGCCTTCGGGTGGACCGCACATGATGTAGACGGGCACGACGTCGAAGCGCTTATTCGCGCGATGGAAACCGCGCGAGCGGCCGACGATGGAAAACCCCACGTGCTCGTGTGTCGCACGGTCATGGGCAAGGGGGTCCCCATGCTGGAAAACAGGGACAAGCTCCACTTCATGAGAGTCGATGAAGAGGAATGGATCCAGGTAAAGAAGCAACTCAAGGAAGGATTCACCAATGGCGAGTGACAAGAACAACGGACAGGTTCTACGTTCTGGGGCAATGATCGCAGACGTTGCCGGGGACGATGTCGAAACCATCTCGGCACCGCTTGGCCACGCACTCGTCGATGTTGCAGAACAGGATGACCGTATCGTAGGGTTGTCGGCCGACCTCGCGAAATACACGGACATGCACATCTTCCGCGATGCTATGCCCAACCGCTTCTATCAAGTCGGGATGGCAGAGATGGCGATGATGGGTGCCGCTGCTGGGCTGGCCCAAGAAGGATTTGTCCCCTTCGCCTCCACCTACTCCGTCTTCGCAACCCGTCGAGCATATGACTGGCTGTTGTTGGACATCGCTGAGCAGAAACTCAACGTCAATCTTGTCTGCGCACTCCCGGGTCTGACAACCGGATACGGTCCCAGTCATATGGCTTTTGATGACATGGCTATCCTTCAGTCCTGTCCGAACCTGACGATCCTTGATCCGTGCGACGCCACAGATATCCAGGCTGCCACTCCAGCTATGGCTGCAGTCGACGGACCGACCTACATGCGACTACTGCGGGGCAGAGTCCCCAAGATCCTCCACAACTACGACGGGGAGTTCGAACTTGGTAAGGCGAGGAAGCTGCGAGATGGAGATAATGCTCTTGTCATCAGCTCCGGACTCGCTACTCAACGGGTGCTCGAAGCCACGGAGCGTCTGGATAAGGACGGAATTGAAGTAGAGGTCCTTCATCTCGCAACCGTCAAGCCACTCGACGAACAGGCGGTGATCGGTGCCATCGCTCGTTCTGACCGGCCCGTTTTCACTGCTGAAAACCACTCGGTTGTCGGTGGATTGTTTTCGGCGGTTGCATCAGTCGCCGCGAAGAACGGGCTCGGCCAGAAGATTACACCGATTGCCCTGCCTGATGAGTTCCCGAGTGCAGGTGCGTTACCCACGCTCGAGGATCGCTACGGAATTAGCGCTGAAGCGATGACCAAAACCATTCGTTCCAGTCAGTGTTGATCATGTCGGAACCTTATGGCGATAATTCTCATAGGGTTTAAAGAAAAGCTAAAAGTACGCGCTGACTGCCGCGTTATCGTTGACTTGACTCACTTCGCTTGTTATGAGGTAGGAGTAGGACCCTCGCAAGATTTGCTGGCAAGAAAACGAGGGAACTTACACTAGAGTCCTGTCTTTTTGATATCGGTACTTGAGCGCTTCCTAGAAAGAGGACACCATGGGTGCTGCCTACTTGATAGTTCTGGCGATTATTGCTATCGCTGCCCTTCTTGTTCTAGTAACGGTTCTGAAATGGCCTGCATACATCGCCCTTCTTGCCATCGCTGTAGTGACAGCATTGGCCGCGGGGACGTCTCCGAGTGAGGTAATGCCACTCATAATCGACGGTATGGGAAGTACCCTGGGAAGTGTGGCGCTCCTGGTGGGCCTTGGGGCGATGTTGGGTGGGATTCTGGAGAAATCTGGTTCCGCTGCTGTTCTAGCAAATTCCTTCCGTATTCGCCTTGGGGAAAAAAGATCAGGCACCGCGCTACTTCTTGCGGCTTCTCTCGTTGCCATACCTATTTTTTATGATGTCGCGTTCATAATCCTGGTCCCGATTGTGTACTCATTTGCGCGGATGGCGGGACACCGCAGTCCGATCATCCTTGGTTTGCCCATCGCTCCGTTTATGGTGTACCTGCACAACACCTTGCCGCCCCACCCTGGTATTACTGCTGCAACAGGAAGCCTTGGGGGAGACGTCGGGGTCCTTCTCATGATGGGACTGGTTATCGCGGTTCCCGTCGGCTTCGTCGCTGTCTACATGGCTAAGTTACTGAACCTGAAAGAGTATGTCATGACGCCGGACGTTACTCGGCGCTTTGCTGCGGTGTCGACCTCGCCTCACGCACAACCGATCCGTGCGGGCGGCGGTGATTCTTCTGGTCGGGAGTGTGACTCAGGTGACGCTGAAATCAGCGGTGATAATTTTCCCGGTAACATTGAAGATGAGTCGTCGCATGTGACTACTCCTGCTACCTGGGAAGTGCTTCTCTGTATTCTTCTCCCTCTGCTGATGATAGCAATCGGTACGGTTACCGAACTCGTTCTTCCCGAAGAGCACCCGGTTCTGGAATATACGAGCTTTATTGGCGCCCCGGCATTCGCGCTTCTTGTCGCTGCAATATTGGGATATTATCTTCTGGGGATCCGTCATAAGCGAAGTGGTATGAAGGTCTCCGAGATTATGGACGATGCGCTTGGGCCTGCTGCTGTCGTGGTTTTTGTTACAGGTGCAGGTGGCGTATTCGCAGCCGTTCTAACTGCTACCGGGATTGGAGAGGCAATATCTGACTCGCTGCTCGCCACAGGTATGCCGATGCTGCCAATGGCCTTTCTCCTTGCTGCTGCTCTCAAGGCAGCTCAGGGATCTGGAACGGTAGCTGCCCAGACAACCGGAGGGATCATAGCTGCCACGGTCCTCGCAGGAGATTTCAGCACTCTTCAGATTGCTTTGCTCTTGATTGCGATCGGTTGTGGATCTAATTCCTTGACACATGTCAATGATTCCGCATTCTGGATCACTACACGCTACTTAGGGCTCTCTGTGATTGATGGATTGAAAACATGGTCGGTAATGGGGCTGACCCTTGCATTGACCGGTTTTGCCATCACCTGTGGTCTCTGGGTAGTCGTTCCGTAGTAGTCCAGTATCGCAGTCCGTACCTTATTCTCGTTCACGAATAATCGATTTGGCCCAGAAGATTTGGACCACAGTGAGGACATTTCACATGGCTGACCCGCACTCCTTCTCGAAGATCCTGGTCGCCAACCGCGGTGAAATCGCCGTCCGCGCCTTCCGCGCCGCCTTCGAAACCGGCGCCACCACCGTCGCGGTCTACCCACGCGAAGACCGCAACTCCTTCCACCGCTCCTTCGCCTCCGAAGCCGTACGCATCGGCACCACCGGCTCACCGGTCAAGGCCTACCTCAACATCGACGAAATCATCCGCGCCGCGGTACAGACCGGCGCCGACGCGATCTACCCCGGCTACGGCTTCCTGTCCGAAAACGCCACCCTGGCCCGGCGGGCCGCCGAGAACAACATCACCTTCATCGGCCCCGACCCGGACACCCTGGACCTCACCGGCGACAAAGCCGCCGCCGTCGACGCCGCCAGAAAAGCCGGCCTGCCGATCCTGGACGACTCACCCCCCAGCGCCGACATCGACGAGCTGGTCTCCTTCGCCGAGGGGCGCACCTACCCGCTGTTCGTCAAAGCCGTCGCCGGCGGTGGTGGACGTGGCATGCGCTTTGTCGCCACCGCCGACGAACTGGCCGAGCGTGCCGCTGAGGCCTCCCGCGAGGCCGAAGCCGCCTTCGGTGACCCGAGGGTCTACATCGAGCGTGCGGTGATCAACCCCCAGCACATCGAAGTCCAGATCCTCGGCGACCACACCGGCAACGTCATCCACCTCTACGAGCGTGACTGCTCCCTGCAACGCCGCCACCAGAAAGTCGTGGAGATCGCCCCCGCCCAGCACCTCGACCCCGAGTTGCGCGAAACAATTTGCGCCGACGCGGTGCGCTTCTGCGAATCCATCAACTACACCGGTGCCGGGACCGTGGAGTTCCTCGTCGACGAGGACGGCAACCACGTGTTCATCGAGATGAACCCGCGCATCCAGGTCGAGCACACCGTCACCGAGGAAGTCACCTCCGTCGACCTGGTCAAATCCCAGATGCACATCGCCGCCGGCGCGACCCTGGATGATCTGGGCCTGCACCAGGACACCATCGTCACCCGCGGGGCCGCCCTGCAGTGCCGTATCACCACCGAGGACCCCTCCAACGGTTTTCGGCCCGACACCGGTACCATCACCGCCTACCGCTCCCCGGGCGGGGCCGGGGTCCGCCTCGACGGGGCCGCCTCACTGGGCGGGGAGATCACCGCCCACTTCGACTCCATGCTGGTGAAGATGACCTGCCGTGGTGCCGACTTCGCCCAGGCCGTGGCCCGTGCCGAGCGTGCCCTGGCCGAGTTCACCGTCTCCGGGGTCGCCACCAACATCGGTTTCCTGCGCGCGCTGCTGCGCGAAGACGACTTCCGCCACCACCGCATCGCCACCTCGTTTATCACCGACCACCCGCACCTGCTGGCCGCCCCACCGGCCGATGACGAGCCGGGCCGGATCCTGGACTACCTGGCTGATGTCACCGTCAACAAGCCCCACGGGACCTGCCCCACCGACGTGGTGTCCCACCGCAAACTCCCCGAACTCCACACCACCACCGGCGCCACCGGCACCGGTGCGGGTCTGCCGGCCGGCTCGCGTGACCGGCTGCTGGAGCTCGGACCCGAAGAGTTCGCCCGCCAACTGCGCACCCAGAGTGCCCTGGGTGTCACCGACACCACCTTCCGCGACGCCCACCAGTCCCTGCTCGCCACCCGCGTGCGCACCAACCCACTGGTCGACGCCGCCGAAGCCGTGGCCCACCTGACCCCCGAACTACTCAGCGTCGAAGCCTGGGGCGGGGCAACCTACGATGTCGCCCTGCAGTTTTTGCACGAAGACCCCTGGGACCGCCTCGACCAGCTGCGTGCCGCGATGCCGAACACCACCATCCAGATGCTGCTGCGCGGACGCAACACCGTCGGCTACACCCCCTACCCCGACATCGTCGCCGAGAAGTTCGTCGCCGAAGCCGCGGCCAGTGGGGTGGATATTTTCCGCATCTTCGACGCGCTCAACGACATCGACCAGATGCGCGTGGCCATCGACGCGGTGCTGGAGACAGGCACCGCCGTCGCCGAAGTCGCGATGGCCTACTCCGGGGACCTGTCCAACCCGGGTGAGACGCTCTACACCCTGGACTACTACCTGCGCCTGGCCGAACAGATCGTAGCCTCCGGAGCACACATCCTGGCGATCAAAGACATGGCCGGACTACTACGCCCCGCCGCGGCCACCAGGCTGGTCACCGCACTACGGGAAAACTTCGATGTGCCGGTGCACCTGCACACCCACGACACCGCCGGCGGCCAGCTCGCCACCTACCTCGCCGCGGCGGACGCCGGCGCGGATGCGGTGGACGGTGCTGCCGCGTCGATGGCAGGGACCACCTCCCAGCCGTCACTGTCGGGTATCGTCGCCGCCTTCGCGAACACCGACCGGGACACCGGCATCTCGCTGGACGCGGTGAACTCCCTGGAGCCCTACTGGGAGGCCGTCCGCTCCCTCTACAGCCCGTTCGAATCCGGCCTGCCGGGCCCCACTGGCCGGGTGTACACCCACGAGATCCCCGGCGGACAATTGTCCAACCTGCGTACCCAAGCCACCGCCCTGGGGCTGGGGGACCGGTTCGAACTGATCGAAAACGCCTACGCCGGGGTCAACGAACTACTCGGCCGGCCCACCAAGGTCACCCCCTCCTCCAAGGTCGTCGGTGACCTGGCCCTGCACCTGGTCGGCGCCGGAGTGAGTGTGGCGGACTTCGCCGCCGACCCGCAACGCTACGACATCCCCGCCAGTGTCATCGCGTTTTTGCGCGGTGAGCTGGGCACCCCTCCCGGTGGGTGGCCGGAGCCGTTGCGTACCCGGGCGTTGCAGGGACGCGACGACAACACCGCCACCCGGACGGTGTCGGTACCGGCCGAGGAGGAAGAACACCTCGACGGGGAATCTGCCCAGCGTCGCGGTGCGCTGAGCCGGTTGTTGTTCCCCAAGGAATCCGCCGGG
>NZ_VDYZ01000299.1 GCF_007673095.1 Corynebacterium glyciniphilum AJ 3170 | reverse complement strand
CTGCCCAGCTCTCCCACCTCCTCCACCAAGTGCGCACCTGGCACACCTCTCTCCACGCTACCACACCCCCCTGGCACTTTTCCTCACATTTCTCACCCCTACCCCTCCCCCGCTCCCCCTTCCCTCTCCCCCACTCACCCTCCCTCCCACCCCCCCTTCATCCCCCCCCACACCTTCCACTTCTTCACCTTCTCCCCCTTTCCCCTCCCGCACTTCGTCCCCGACCACGCCCCCCCGACCTACGCACTGTCC
>NZ_VDYZ01000298.1 GCF_007673095.1 Corynebacterium glyciniphilum AJ 3170 | reverse complement strand
CCCCACTTTCCCCCTCCCTGTCCTCCCCCCTCTCCTCAACCCACTCAACCTCAACCCCCCCCACCCCCTTCACCTCACCCCCACCCTCTTCCATCTCCTCCCCTCCCCCCCCCCACTCCTCCCCACTCTCCCCCATCACCCCCTCACAACTCGACACCACCCCCCTCCAACTCCCTCCCCCCCACATCCCCCTCATCCCCCTCCCCGCCACCAACCTCTATCTCCACCTCTCCCCCTCCCGCCCCCCTCACC
>NZ_VDYZ01000297.1 GCF_007673095.1 Corynebacterium glyciniphilum AJ 3170 | reverse complement strand
CAACAACACCCCCTCCATCTTCACCACCAACTTCCTCCCCCCTCTCACCCCTCCCTCCCTCCCACCACAAGGCCCTTCAACTCTTCCTACACCAAACCTCTACCCTCCTTCCCCTCACCATCCCCAACAACCTCATCCTCCTCCCCCACCCCCACACCCACCCCACAACCACACCCCCCACCCCTCCCTCCCTCAACCCCCTCCTCAACCTCCCCTGCCCCCCCTTCCCCAAACCCAAACTGACCCACCACT
>NZ_VDYZ01000296.1 GCF_007673095.1 Corynebacterium glyciniphilum AJ 3170 | reverse complement strand
GTTGGGGGGGGTGAAGGTGTGAGGGGTGGGGGGTGGCGGGGGGGTGAGGAAGTTGGAGGGGGTGGAGGGGGGAGGGGAGGTGGGTTGAGTGGTGGAGGTGGTGGAGGAGGAGGCGGAGGGCGAGGGGAGTGGAGGTGTGTGGGTGGGCGAGATGGGGGATGAGGTGGAGGATGTGGGAGGGGTTGGGGAGTTGAGGGTTGAGGATGGTGAGTTTGGTTGTGGTTGTGGGGGAGTGTGGGTTGTTGTTGGTGGT
>NZ_VDYZ01000295.1 GCF_007673095.1 Corynebacterium glyciniphilum AJ 3170 | reverse complement strand
CCCTGCCATCACTGTCCCCAAACCCATCCCGACATTCACCTACTCACCTCAACTCATCTCCACCCCCCCCCCTCCACCCACCCCCCCACCACCTCATCCCCACCCCCAACTTCTCCTCACTCACCCACCCCCCTCCCACCTACCTCTCACCAACTCCACCAACCCAACCCCCCTCCCTCCTCCTCCCCCCCTTCCAAACACCCCTCACTCTCCCACCGTCCCCGCCCTCCCATTCACCCCACCACCATCACCC
>NZ_VDYZ01000294.1 GCF_007673095.1 Corynebacterium glyciniphilum AJ 3170 | reverse complement strand
CATCTCCCTCCACCCCCTGCTCCTACTTCTAACCCCACTACTACCCCTCCACCCCTTTCTCCCCCACCATCACCCCGATCATCTCCCCCCTCTTCATCATCACCCCCTACCGCCATCAACTCCCACACCCCCCCTCCACACCCCACCTCCCCTCCTAACCCCCCAATTCCTCCCACCTCCCCCCCACCCCCTCCCTTCACTCAACCTCCCCTCCCCCCCCCCCAACTCCCCACTCACCCCCCACCACCTCGACC
>NZ_VDYZ01000293.1 GCF_007673095.1 Corynebacterium glyciniphilum AJ 3170 | reverse complement strand
CCCCCCCACGCCACCTCCACACCTCCTCCCCACACTACCCCACACCCCCCTTACCACCAAATTCACGCTATCCCCTCCACTACCGAACCCTTCACCACAACCCCATACCCCTCTACCATCCTCTCCTCCCACACCCCACCCCCCTTCCGACACCCGCCACCCCCCATCCCCCACTCCCCCCTCCACCACACCACCCTCCACCACTCCAACCCCCCCCTCCCCCTCAACCTCACCGCCCCCTTCCTCCTCATCCC
>NZ_VDYZ01000292.1 GCF_007673095.1 Corynebacterium glyciniphilum AJ 3170 | reverse complement strand
CACCCCTCCCCTCACCCGGTCCCTCTACCCTACCTCCGCCGAACTCCTCCCTCTCCTCCACACCCCCCACCTCCCACCCTATCTCCCCCACCTCCCCCCGAATCTCGCACCCCCACCACCCCACCACCACCCCCCCCACCACCACCACTCCTCCCTCATCACCTACCCCCACATCACCCTCAACCACCACATCCACCACCTCACCAACCCCCCCAACGTCCTCGACCTCTCTCCCACCCACTTCAACTTCCTCC
>NZ_VDYZ01000291.1 GCF_007673095.1 Corynebacterium glyciniphilum AJ 3170 | reverse complement strand
GAACCCTTCTCCCCCTGCTTGCCCGCACCCTTCCCACTGCCTTCTCTCCCTTCTCTATCCCCTCCCCCCTCCACCCCTCCCCTCTCCCCCTCCTCCTCAACAACCCCCACCTCCCCCCCCTCCCCTACTATCCAACATATCTTCACTAACCCTCCCCCCCTCACCTCCTCCCCCCTCCACCCCTTCATTCCCAACAATCCCCACTACCCTCACATCCTCCCCTACATCTTCTTCTCCATCTCCTTCACCTACCC
>NZ_VDYZ01000290.1 GCF_007673095.1 Corynebacterium glyciniphilum AJ 3170 | reverse complement strand
CACCACCATCTCCGCGGTACACACACCCACATCCCCCCCACCCGCTCCCTTCAACTCCACTCATGCGCCCGCATCATCACACAACTCACCTCCCTCCCACATCTCACCCCCCATCGCACATTCACCGTTCACCTCCACCACCCCCTTGTTCATCTCCTCCACATCCCTCTCCCACATACCCTCCATCCCCCTCACACACCTGAACTCGCTCACCCAACCCAAAATCTCCCACCCTCCCTCACGCTCATCCTCCC
>NZ_VDYZ01000028.1 GCF_007673095.1 Corynebacterium glyciniphilum AJ 3170 | reverse complement strand
TGGTGATTGGTAAGGGGCGGATGATTGGTGAGTATTCGATGGAGGAGTTCCTCGCCGGCGGGGCCCGGGTGGTTGTTGAGACTGTTGACGCGCGCAGTGGTGAGGCATTGTCCACGGCACTGGGCAACGCCGGTTTCACTGCCGGCTACGCCGTCGGTGACAACGCCGGGGAGGCGTCCGGGTCGCAGTTGACGGTGGATGTTCCGGACGGTGTCTCCGATGAGATCGTCCGTCGGGCTGTCGCCGAAACTGCCTTCACCGCCGGAGTCCTCGTCACCGGTCTGCGTGCGGACAGCGAGGATCTGGAGTCCCGCTTCCTGGCTGCTACCGCTGACGCCCAGGAGTACCGCACTGAGTCCACGGGCGCCGACGACCCCACCGCAGCAAAGTAGAGGAAAACAGAGGAAAACAGAGGAAAACAGAGGAAAACAGAGGAAAACAATGACAAGCCTGCTTAATTCCCTCCGTTCTGAGACCACCAAGCTGTTCAGCATGCGGTCAACGTTGGTCTACGCGATTCTGCTGGCCGGATCCCTGTTCGGTCCCGTCACATTGATGGGTTTGTTCGGTGACCGCCCCGACTTCGACTGGTCGACGATCACCTTCGGCTACCAGATCTTCCTGCTCATCGCCGTCGTCTTTGCCGCGGCCACCACGGCCGGTGACATCCGGAACCACATGCACGCCCAGGCGTTCCTGACACAACGGGGACGCTGGGAGTGGGTTGTGGCGAAGATGCTGACCACAGCGGTGTTCATCGCCGTGCTCTACCTCGTCGGTACAGCCCTGTCGCTGGGAGTGGCGGCAGTCCTCGGCTCCGGGACGGACCTCGGTACCGGACTCAGCATGTTCTACGTACCACTGATCGGTTCGGTCATCTTCTCGGCGATGACGGTCGGACTGGCCTGTGTCATCCGTAGCCAGGTTGCCGCTGTCGCTGTCCCGGTCGCCTGGGTGCTGTTGATTGACAGCATGCTGGGGTTCGCCGCCGAACAGATCGAGGCGTTCCGGCCCCTCGCAGCGATCGCCCCGGTACAGCGCCAGGACCAGTTGATCAGTGGGGCTGATCCGTTGGGGCTCGGGATCAGTACCGTGGTGTGCTACCTGATCATCGTGGCGTGGTTCCTGGTGCTGGCAGGTCTCGGACTCTGGCGTAACTCATCCGCCGACGTCCGTTAGTTTCTCTGCGTTATTCAAATCGGGAGCGGGACCGGTGGGGCCGATATAACATCAGCGGCAACCTGTTCTGTATTGACCACTCCATGGAGGAGCTATGCTGCGACCCAGCCCGCGCCAACTGAAGACCATGCTGGGGGTCTTCCCGCCCTACCTCGGTTCCGGCATCCGGATCAACTACATCGCGAATGACGGTTCCCGCGTCGTGACGTCCCACCGGCCGCGTCGCATCAACGCCAACCTGGTGGGTACTGCTTTCGGTGGGACGATCCAGACAATGACGGACGGGTTCTACCTCTTCATGGGGCTGACCCGTCTCGGCGGAGCCTACAACGTGTGGGACGCCGAGTCGCACGTGACCTACCGCAAACCGGGGCGGGGCCGACTCGTCGCCGACATGCGCACTGACGACGAAACCTTCGACATGATCAGGGAACGCACCGCTGACGGGTCGAAGTACCTCCACTGGTTCGAGACGGACATCGTCGATGAAGCGGGTGACGTGGTCGCCAGTGTCCGCAGTCGCGTCTACTTCCGGAAGAAGCGGCCGAGAGACTGACGACGGTGGCTGTGCGAGTGACAGGCCTCAGGCGCGCGGCTTCGAGGACGTGTTCTGCAGCTGCTTGAAGCCGAGCCACGCCACCAGGATGATCAGCAGGATCGGCAACAGCTTCACGACGACAGCCACGGCCCCCGCGAATGCGGTGGAGATCGCGATCACGGCGAAGATCAGGGTGAGTACCGTCAGGGCGACGGAGAGGCTCTTGCGGTTCTGGTCCCAGGCGAACCAGGCGCCGGCCCCCGAGATCGCGCCGAGAATCAGGGTGGTGAGTGCGGTTCCGAACATGACGGTGTCCTTTCGCGGTACGTAACCTCATGGCGTGCTCACGGAGCAGGTCAGCCCCGGCCACCTCCGAGCATACGGAAGGGCGGCTACGCTCGGGGCATGGACACTATGACAGATCACGGACAGGACACACCGCTGGCACTCGTTACCGGAGGCTCCCGGGGGATCGGGGCGGCTGTGGTCGAGGACCTTTCCCGGACTCACCGGGTGATCTCCTGGTCCAGTGCAGACGTTGACCTGAGTGACCCGCGTTCCATCAGCGAGGCTGTCGCGACGTTGAAGGAGACAGAGCCGGACGCCCTGGAACGGCTCGATGTCCTGGTGCATTCCGCCGGCCTTGCAGGGGAGTCGACCATCGAGGACATGCAGTGGGAGCAGTGGCAGAAGATGTTCGCGGTCAACGTCTTCGGCGTGGCTGAGCTGACCCGGCACCTGCTTCCCGCGTTGCGTGCGGGACGGGGGACCGTGGTGGCCATCAATTCCGGGTCCGGTTACCGGTCCGGAGCGGGACAGGCACCGTACTCGGGGACGAAGTTCGCTCTCAGAGCGCTGACGGATGCACTGCGTGAGGAGGAGCGGGGCCGCGTCCGGGTCAGTTCGGTACATCCAGGTCGTGTCGACACGGATATGCAGGTGGCCCTGCAGGAGGGGAGGGGAAACACCGACTACGACGGTTCGCGTTACGTGGCACCGGCCTCGGTGGCGGCGGCAGTACGCCTGGCGGTGGACACGACCGACGAGTCGATCATCGAAGAGGTGTCCGTCCGCCCGGTCCGCGGTTGAGCCGGCGCCACAGCGGGGCCAGCCGGGGCCAGCCCGGCGGAGATTACTTCAGGACCTTGAAGGTCTTCCCGGCACGCAGCAGCACCGTCATCACGGCGGCGTAGGCGCGGGGCTTCAGGAACTCCGGCCCGCGGATCGGCAGAACCCGCTCATCGGTCACGTTCTGGGTCTCCGTGTACTTCAACAGACCGGAGGCTCCCTGGCGACGCCCCTGACCGGACTCTCGGGTACCGCCCATCTCGTTGTCCACCGAGGCGAACGCCGCAGCATAGCCGTCGTTGATGTTGACGGTCCCGGAGAACAGCTGCTCGGCGATGCCGGTGGAGGTCTTCGAGGGGCCGAAGACGGCCGCGTTCAGCCCGTAGTCGGTGTCGTTGGCTTTCTCGACAGCCTCGTCGTGGGAATCGACCTTCTCGACGTAGACGACCGGTCCGAAGACCTCGCCACGCTTGAGGTCGGCGTCGTCGGGAACGTCGGTGAACACGGTGGGCTCGTAGAAGTACGGGCCCAGGTCCGGCCGTGCTTTACCGCCGGCGACGAGAGTGGCTCCCTTGTCCACGGCATCGTCGACCATCTTCTCCACGGTCGAGATCTGGCTGGCGCCGATCAGTGAGCCCATCTGGATGTTCCAGTCGAAGCCGGCACCCAGCTTCAGGTCCTTCGTCGCCTGGGCGAACTTGGGGACGAAGTCGTCGTACTTGTCCTTGTGCACGTAGATACGCTCGATGGACACACACAGCTGCCCTGAGTTCGAGAAGCAGCCGGTCAGCACCGTCGGCATGATCTTGTCGACGTCCGCGTCCCCGGTCACGATCATCGGGTTCTTACCGCCGAGTTCGGCGGAGTAGCCGATGAGTCGACGGCCGGCGATCTCGCCGAGCTTCTTGCCGGTCTCCGTGGAGCCGGTGAACATCAGGTGGTCGCACTGCTCGGCGATGGAATTGCCGACCACGCGCCCTGGGCCGGTGACCAGCTGGACGACATCGCGGGGCATGCCGGCCTCGAAGAGGAGCTTGTAGGCGTACAGCGCGGAGAACGGGGTGGAGGAGTCCGGCTTGGCCACGAGGGCATTTCCGGCGGCCAGTGCGGGCATGGCATCCGACACCGCCAGTGTCAGCGGGTAGTTCCACGGGCTGATCTGACCGACGACCCCCTTGGGCAGGTGGCGCTCCGTCGTCTTGGTGAGGACAGGCATCACGCCGGCACGGTGTTTGTCCTTGAGGATCTTGTGGGCCTGGTTGCCGTAGTAACGGGCGGTGATCGCGCAGTGGATCACTTCCTCGTAGGCGGAGTCGCGGGACTTGCCGGTCTCCAGCTGGATGATGTCCATCATCATCTTCTGGTTCTTCAGCAGGATGTCGTGGAAGGCCAGCAGGATCTTGCCGCGCTTCTTAGGATCGACCTTGGCCCAGCGCTTCTGGGCGATACGGGCACGACGGAACGCCTCGTCGACGTCGTCCTCGGTGCCGCGCCCGACCCAACCAATGGTCTCACCGGTGAACGACCCCTCGATCTCGAGGCGGTCGCCGTTGTCGATGCTTCCGGTCGCTGCGTTTACGGTCAAGGCCCGGAGTTCAGATGCGAGCGCATCGGGGATGGGGCCGAGAGACAGGGTCTTTTTCGTCATGTGAAGCACACTATCTGAGACGGGACAGATATGTCCCTGGTTTGTGTAATTGGGCCTACGGGAACACGGTGGGCCCGTCGTACGTTGTTAGGGTGTACATGAGTAACCGCGTTCACGCGGACGCGTCGCCTGCCCGTTCTGTCCGTCAAGGACGGAGGGGAGGCCCATGAAACTGACAGTGACGGAAGGACAATGACGTCGTGAGAAGCTCGAACCCCTTTATGAGTTCGTTGACGAAGGCGGAGGGTGCCCAGCAGGGCCAGCGTGGCGCGTCCGCCGCGTACCAGCAGGGCTACCAGTCCGCCGGCGAGCAGTGGGGCCAGCAGGATCAGCAGGGGATGGCCTACCAGCAGTCCCCGAACTACGATGCGCCGACCAAGGCGTCCGACCGGCCGATGACCATCGACGACGTCGTCACGAAGACCGGCATCACCCTGGCCGTCATCGTCGTCCTGGCAGCGGTGAACTTCATGATCGGTCAGAGCGGTCCTAGCGGTGAGAGCCTCGCCATGGGCCTGACCCTCGTCGGAGCCATCGGTGGTCTCGTCGCCGTCCTCGTCTCCTCCTTCGGCAAGAAGTACGGCTCCCCGGTCGTCACCCTGGTGTACGCAGCCTTCGAGGGGCTCTTCGTCGGTGGGTTCACGTACATGTTCACCGACATGACCGTCGGGGGCGCCAACGCCGGCTCCCTGATCTTCCAGGCCGTGCTCGGCACCATCGGTGTGTTCGCCGGCATGCTGGTCGTCTACAAGACCGGCGCCATCCGGGTGACGCCTAAGTTCACCAAGATGCTGGTCGGCGCCATGATCGGTGTCCTGGTCCTGGTGCTGGGTAACTTCGTCTTCGCCATGTTCACCGGCGAGCCGTCCATGCTGCGGGACGGTGGGCCGATCGCCATCATCTTCTCCCTGGTCTGCATCGGCCTGGCTGCCCTGAGCTTCCTGGCTGACTTCGACCAGGCCGACAAGCTGATCCGTGCCGGCGCTCCTTCCCGGTACGCCTGGGGCGTCGCCCTCGGCCTGGCCGTCACCCTGGTCTGGCTCTACACCGAGATCCTGCGCCTGCTGTCCTACTTCAACCAGGACTAGAGCAGGGGGGGGCTCACGCCCCACACTGAGGCACAGAAAACCGCCCCACCGGATTCCTTCCGGTGGGGCGGTTGTTCTGCTGCCAGGGGCGGGGAGTGCCGAGAAACGCGCTACTGCTCGGCGCGCGGGACGTCCCGGTCCGGGTCATAAGGTTCAGCCTTGACCAGCGTCACGGAGATCGTGTCACCCGTCGGACTCTTGTACTCCCGGGTCTCGCCCTCCTTCGCGCCGACCAGGGCGGCACCCAGCGGAGCATCGGTGGAGTAGGTCTCCAGGTCCGGGTTCGAGGACTCCAGGCCACGGGTCCCGATCAGGAACGTCTCCTTGTCGTCCTCGTCGCCGTCGTAGTAGATGTGCACGACAGAACCGACGAGAGCGACGCCGGACTCCTGCGGGGCCTCGCCGATGGTGGCGCTGTCCAACAGCTCCTCGAGGTAGGCGATCCGGGCCTCCTCCTGGCCCTGCTGCTCGCGGGCGGCGTGGTAACCACCGTTCTCCTTGAGGTCACCCTCTTCACGGCGCTCGTTGATCTCGGCGGCCAGAGCGGGACGATTCGCCTTCAGCGCGTTGAGCTCGTCATTGAGCCGGTCAAAGGATTCCTGGGTGAGCCAGGTCGTCTGATTGTCTGCCATGAGCGTTCGCGTCCTCCTGCAGGTAGACCACAGTGTCTGACAGGGACTGAGGTCGTTCGGAAAGATCGTGGGGGTACCCACGACACAGTTGTCGGGGCACAGTGTATCACCGCCGGCATCCCGTCCATGCGCCGGTCAGTGACCGCTGTCAGTCCTCCGCGTCACCGGTGGTCCGGGTGTCATCGAGGTAGTCGGGGAAGACCGTCGAACAGCCGTAGACGTCGGGCGCGACGGGCGAACTGTTGGTGGGGATGTCCACCGTGAGACGGGTGCTCTCGGAGCCTCCGGCGGCGACGACAGCCTCGCGACGACCGATCTCGGCATGGGACTCGTCGAGTGCGGTCACGATGCAGTACGCGGGTTTGTCGACGTCGTCGCGGGTGATGTCGAGGTTCATCCGCAGGGTACTTCCGTCAACGACCTCATGACCGGCGGCGGTGCCCGAGGCGTCACCACTGGTGCTGTTGCGGAACTGTGAGAACACGTACACGCCGACGGCGACCAGAACGATCACGATGCCGATGACGATGAACTTGCCGCTCACGCCCTGTTGACGGGAGGAACCGTAGGTCGCCTTGCTCATTCCTCAGATCGTAGGCGGTGCCGTCAGTGAATAGCCAGCCGGACAAATTGGACGCACCCCTGACAAGAGCGTTGAATGGGAGAGTTGACCGGTACAGACGACACCGAAGGGGTGCGACACGTGAGCGATGGAGCTCTTCACAACAGCGCAGACCGACAGCGGTCCAGGCAGGGGCTGAGACTCCTGGCCATTCACGCGCACCCGGACGACGAGTCCAGCAAGGGTGCTGCGGCGATGGCGCGCTACGCCGATGAAGGTGCGGACGTCATGGTGTTGACGTGCACGGGCGGTGAACGCGGCAGCATCCTCAACCCGAACATGGACGTCCCCGGCGTCGTGGAGAACATGAACGACGTCCGACGCCAGGAGATGGCGCGGGCCGCCGACATTCTGGGCGTCTCGCACCGCTGGCTCGGATACGTCGACTCAGGGCTGCCGGAGGGTGATCCGCTTCCCCCTCTTCCTGACGGCTGCTTCGCCCTCGAGGACACCGAGGCAGTCACCCTCGAACTCACGAGGGTGATCCGTGATTTCCGTCCGCACGTCATCATCACCTACGACGAGAACGGTGGCTACCCCCACCCGGACCACCTCAAGACCCATGCGGTCAGCATGCGGGCCTACGACACCGCGGCAGATCCTGACTACCACCCGGAGATCGGCCGTCCCTGGGAAGTGCAGAAGGTCTACTACACGCACGGTTTCATCCGGCGCCGCTTCGAACTGCTGGCGCAGGCCAGTCTCGATGCCGGTGACGACCGGGCGACGGTGGCGCTGGACCGGTGGAAGGGCATGCCCGACATCATGCCGCGCGTCACGACCCGTGTGGACTGCGCCCCGTGGTTCGACCGACGCGACGACGCACTGCGGGCCCACGCGACCCAGATCGACCCGGAGGGACCGTTCTTCGCCGTGCCGACCGGTCTGCAACAGCAGGTCTGGCCCACAGAGGAGTTCGAACTCGCGCGCTCGAGAGTGGAGACGTCCCTGCCCGAGGACGATCTTTTCGCCGGCGTCGTGCCCGAATGAGGTCGACCGCCGCCACCTTAGATAGGCTCTGAAGACATGATCACGGTTTCCCCGTCCCTAACCTCAACTGTTTCCCTGGTGGCCCAGGAACAGGTCAACCGTGGCCCGCAGGGGCCGGAGTTCGGAAAGGCCGCGCCTGTCGGCCTGCTGGTGATCATCGGACTTCTCGTCGTCATCCTCGCCCTGGGGTACTTCTTCAACCGTCGGATGCGGAAGATGCATAAACGACGTGACTTCGCCGAGGCGCACGGTCTGGATCCCTTCGACATCGACACCATCGACCGGCGTATGGCGGAGACAGAAGCCACGGGTGCGACGACCGCGCCGGCGGATTCCGGTGACCAAGACAGCAGTACGGAAGATCCAGGTGGCGACCAGCGGTGATTCTCTACTCGCTCTATGAGCGACGACTGCAGCGCGAACTGAAGGGCCGCCGTCGGCCCAAGCATGTCGCCATCATGTGCGACGGAAACCGACGGTGGGCCCGCGAGAACGGCTTCACCGACGTCTCCCACGGACACCGTGTGGGGGCGAAGAAGATCGTCGAGGTCGTCGACTGGTGCGATGAGCAGGACATCGAATCCGTCACCGTCTACCTGCTCAGTACGGAGAACCTGCGGCGCAGTGCCGAGGAGCTCGACCTGCTGATGCGCATCATCGGGGACGTCTCGGATGAACTCGCCGCGGCCAAAGGGCGGTTCCGTCTGCACGTCATGGGTCGGCTCGACCTGATTCCCGACGAACTCCGCGAGCGTATGCGGTGCGCCGAGGCGCGGACGACGGAGCACGCCGGTGTACACGTCAACATCGCGGTCGGGTACGGGGGACGACAGGAAATCGTCGACGGCGTCCAGAAGCTGGTCGACGAGTTGGCGGGTAAGGGCGTCCCCTCGGAGGAGATGAGCGCCCACATCACCGATGACGCCATCGGTGACCACCTGTACACCTCCGGGCAGCCGGATCCCGACCTGGTGATCAGGACGTCCGGTGAACAGCGACTCTCCGGATTCCTGCTGTGGCAGTCGGCGTACTCGGAGATCTGGTTCACCGACACCTACTGGCCTGCGTTCCGTCGGCTGGACTTCCTCCGTGCACTGCGGGATTTCTCGGTGCGCGAGCGACGCTTCGGTAAGTGAACCGGCAGTACCCCGTCTGTCGGCCCGTCGGTCAGATTTTGCGCATACGCACCGATTCCACCAGATGATCGGGGCCCTTACGCAGGACCAGTGATGCGCGCACCCTGGTGGGGAGGATGTTCTCCACCAGGTTGGGCATGTTCACCGTCTGCCAGATTTCGCGGGCGACCACCAAAGCGTCCTCGTCGGAGAGCGCGGCGTAATGGTGGAAGTGGGCGTCCGGTTTACGGAAGGCGGTGTTCTTGAGCTTCAGGAACCGGTCGACGTACCAACGTTCGATGTCCTCCCGCTCGGCGTCGACGTAGACGGAGAAGTCGAAGAGGTCCGACACCATCAACGTCGGTCCCGTCTGCAGGACATTGAGTCCCTCGACGATGAGGATATCCGGACGGTCCACGATATGGACCTCGTCCAACCGGTCGTACTTCTCGTGTGAGTAGACCGGCGCCGGCACCTCCGGGGCCCCGGATTTCACGGCGGTGACGAAGTTCAGCAGGGCTTTCTGGTCGTAGCTCTCCGGGTAGCCCTTGCGCCCCATCATGTGGCGTTGGTTGAGTTCATCGGCGGGGTAGAGGAAACCGTCGGTGGTGATCAGGTCCACCCGGGGGCGGGATTCCCAGCGCTGCAACAGGACCTGGAGCAGGCGGGCGGTAGTGGACTTGCCGACCGCGACGGAGCCCGATACACCGATGATGAAGGGGACGTGCGGCATGTCCTCGCCGAGGAAGGTTTCGGTGGCGCTGTTGAGCTGCCTGATCGCCTCGAACCGCAGATCAATCATGCGGGAGAGCGGGAGGTAGACCTCACTGACCTCGTCCATGTCGATGTCCTCGCCGATACCCCTCAACTCCTCGAGCTCTTCCGGGCTGAGGACCTGGGGCATGGCGCGACGTAAAGAGCGCCACTGCGACCGGTCAAGCTCGATGTACGGTGAGTAGTCGTCGGAGTTTCGGGCTGGCATGGAGGCTATTGTGCTACCCGAGGATGTTTTGGACCAATCACCCGGCAACGGTGGCGCGGGCTGCGGCAGGTTATGATGTGTCCTGATTGTTCTGATCCAGTGCGGCCGACGTGAAAGGCGATCCACCCCATGAGCCAGACGAACCACCCAGACCAGTCCCAGCACAATGCGGAACTGGCGGATTTTGATCCGGAGGTGGCCGCGGCCATCGCCGGAGAACTCTCCCGTCAGCGTGACACGCTGGAGATGATCGCCAGCGAGAACTTCGTTCCGCGTGCGGTACTCCAGGCCCAGGGCTCCGTTCTGACCAACAAGTACGCCGAGGGGTACCCGGGACGCCGGTACTACGGGGGCTGCGAGAACGTCGACATCATCGAGGATCTCGCGCGCGACCGTGCCAAGGCCGTCTTCGGCGCGGAGTTCGCCAACGTGCAGCCGCACTCCGGTGCGCAGGCCAATGCAGCTGTCCTGATGTCCCTGGCGAACCCCGGCGACAAGATCATGGGCCTCTCCCTGGCGCACGGCGGTCACCTCACCCACGGCATGAAGCTGAACTTCTCCGGCAAGCTCTACGAGGTCGCCGCCTACGAGGTGGACCCCGACACCTTCCGCCTGGACATGGACAAGGTCCGTGAACAGGCGATCAAGGAGAAGCCGACGGTCATCATCGGTGGTTGGTCGGCATACCCCCGTCAGCAGGACTTCGCCGCATTCCGCGAGATCGCCGACGAGGTCGGCGCCAAGCTGTGGGTCGACATGGCACACTTCGCCGGACTGGTCGCCGCCGACCTGCACCCGTCGCCGGTACCGCACGCCGACGTGGTCTCCACGACGGTGCACAAGACCCTGGGTGGGCCGCGCTCCGGCATGATCCTGGCGAAGCAGGAGTGGGCGAAGAAGCTCAACTCCTCGGTGTTCCCGGGGCAGCAGGGTGGCCCGCTCATGCACGTCGTCGCCGCGAAGGCCGTCTCCATGAAGATCGCCCAGACCGAGGACTTCCGGGACCGTCAGGCCCGCACGCTCGAGGGAGCGAAGATCCTGGCTGAGCGTCTCACCGCCGCAGACACCACCGCGGCCGGCGTGCAGGTGCTCACCGGGGGGACTGACGTGCACCTCGTCCTCGCCGACCTGCGCAACTCCGAGCTCAACGGGCAGGAGGCGGAGGATCTGCTGCACGACGTCGGCATCACGGTGAACCGTAACGCCGTGCCGTTCGATCCGCGCCCGCCGATGGTCACCTCCGGCCTGCGCATCGGTACCTCCGCCCTGGCCTCCCGCGGGCTCGACGCTGACGCCTTCACCGAGGTTGCGGACGTGATCGGCACCGCCCTGACGCAGGGCAAGGGTGCGGACACGGAGACCCTGCGTAGGCGTGTCGACAAGGTCGCCGCCGATTTCCCGCTGTACCCGGGGCTCGAGGACTGGAAGATCAACTAGTCCGGATCTACTGTGGGCGCCATGAGCGCCTCACGGAAAGCCCTGATCGTCGTCGACGTCCAGAACGACTTCTGCCCCGGAGGATCCCTGGGTACGGAACGGGGAGCGGACGTCGCCGCGGCGATCAGCGTGCGTCTGCGTGCGCACAAGGCTGACTATGACGTCGTCGTGGGCACGAAGGACTGGCACATCGACCCCGCCGGGCATTTCGCGCCCGCCGGGGTCGCACCGGATTTCGAGGACACCTGGCCGGTGCACTGTGTCGCGGGTACCCCGGGGGCCGACCCGCACCCTGACCTTGATACCGGGTTGGTGGATGCCTGGTTCCTCAAAGGGGAGTACACGGCGGCCTATTCCGGCTTCGAGGGACACCTGGAGGGTGCGGAGACGGGGCTGGCGGACTGGTTGCGTGAGCACGGGATCACCGGGGTCGCCGTGTGCGGTATCGCCACCGACTTCTGCGTGCGTGCCACGGCGCTCGACGCCGTGGCGGAAGGCTTCGACGTGGAGCTGCTCAGCGACCTCTGTGCACCGGTGAGCGTGACCGGTGGCGCTGTGGCGGTCGAACAGATGGCGTATGTCGGGGTGACTGTAGTGTGAGGTGGCATGAACCTTGTCGACACCACCACCAGTGACGGAATCCGCGTCATCACCATCAACCGTCCCGACGCGCACAACTCACTGAACCGCGACCTGCGACGTGAGCTGAAGGACGCTTTCGCCACCGCGGCAGCGGATTCATCGCCGGACGGCCCGGTGCGGGTCGTCGTGGTCAGGGCATCCGGTAAGGCGTTCTGCTCCGGGCAGGACCTCAAGGAGCAGCTGGAGGAGACCCGGCAGGGTGTCGACACGGACAAGGTCATCACCGAGTACAACCCGATGATGGACGCTCTGCTGTCTGTTCCGGTGCCGGTGATTGCGGCAGTCCAGGGTGCTGCGGCCGGGGCGGGATGGGGTATCGCGATGGCCTGCGACTTCCGGGTGGCCTCGACGGCGGCAGCGTTCAAGGGGGCGTTCAGCGGCGTCGGCCTGGCCTCGGACTGCGGACTGTCCCGCTCCCTCGCGGACACGGTGGGGCAGACCAAGGCACTGGAACTCCTCCTGTTCGATGAACGCCTCAGCGCCACAGACGCAGGTGCGCTCGGTATCGTCACCTCTGTGGTCTCTCCCGAGGACCTGGACGAGGCGGTGCAGGAGCTGGCGCGGCGCTTCGCGACAGGGCCGACGGCGTCCTACCGCGAGATCAAGGCACTCGTGCGCGACACGGCGGCGGTGAGCGTCCGCGCGGGGGAGGAGGCCGGTGCGCAGCGACGGCTGTTCCAGACCGCGGACCACAGCGAGGCGATCCGGGCATTCCTGGAGAAGAGGGCTCCACAGTTCCGCGGGGTGTGACTCCCCAGCCCCGGGGCCTGCACGAGCAACCCCCCAGGTCGGTGGGACCGACCTGGGGGGGTTGCTCCGGGACACCGGCACATTCTGCGGGACAGCCACGACGGGCTCCGTCGTGTGATCTACCCGATGTTGTGGGACCGACGGTGTCGAGAGCGCCGATAGAACGGTGTTCGTCCTACTTCTCGCCCTTGGCGAGCTTCCGGCTGATGATTTCCAACATGATCTCGTTCGGGCCGCCGTAGATCGGCTGCACGCGGGAATCGAGGTAGTGGGTGGCGATGGGGTACTCCAGCATGAAACCGTAGCCGCCGTGCAGCTGGACGGCGGTGTTGACGACCTTGATCTGCAGCTCGGTGGTCAGGTACTTGGCCATCGAGGCGGTGGTCTCGTCGAGTTCACCCTTGACCTTCGCGTCGACGGCGGCGTCGACGAAGGCCTGTGCGGACTGGATCTCGGTGGCCATCTTGGCCAGCTCCCAGCGGTAGGCCTGGTGGTCGACCAGTCGGTTGCCGAAGGTCTTGCGCTCCTGGGAGTGCTTGTAGACCAGGTCGAAGGCGCGGCGGGACGTGGCGATCGACCCGACGGCGATGGAGACACGCTCCTGGGCCAGGTTGGTGCGCAGGTAGCCGAAGCCGGCACCTTCCTCGCCCAGGAGGTTCTCAGCGGGGACCTTCACGTTCTCGAAGGACAGCTCTGCGGTGTCCTGGGCCTTCAGTCCGACCTTCTTCAGCGGGGCAGCCTTGGTGTAGCCCTCCATGCCGTCCTCGACGATCAGCAGGGAGACGCCGGCGCGGCCCTTGGACGGATCGGTGATGGCCACCACAATGGTGAAGTCGGCCTGGATGCCGTTGGAGATGAAGGTCTTCGAACCGTTGAGGATGAAGTTGCCGTCCTCGTCGCGCGGCGCGTTGGAGCGGATTCCCGCCAGGTCGGCACCGGCACCCGGTTCGGTCATGGCGATCGCGGCGATCTTGTCACCGGCGCAGAGCGGACGGAGGTACTTCTCCTTCTGCTCGTCGTTGGCGAAGCGCTCGAGGTAGGGGATCACCAGGTCGTTGATGACCTGGAGGGAGACGATGACCGAACCGCAGTCAGCTTCGGCCAGCTCCTCGGACAGGATCGCGTTGAAGCGGTAGTCCGGCATGCCGCCGCCACCGAACTCCTCGGGGGACGTGATTCCCAGCAGGCCCAGGTTGCCCGCTGCCTTGAACATGGAGCGGTCACTGTAGCCCTGCTCGTGCCACCGGTCGACGTGGGGACGGACCTCTGCATTGACGAAGTCCTTGCAGGTCTCGCGGAACATGTCGTGTTCTTCGTCGAAGATGGTGCGGGGGAGGTAGTTCTTCATGGTGTCCTTCCGGATCAGGGCCGAGCGTCGTGGAAGGGGCAAACAGTTTGTCCGTGTGATCCACGTCTCTTAGTTGTTACAAATTCATATTAACGAGCGGCACCCGGAAGTGTGTAACTTGATCCCATCCGGGGGAGGATTGTGGGGTGGGAAACATTTAGCGCACGGGTATGAGGTGCGACGGATACGGGGGAGCGGGACGGGGGTAATGACTGTTGTTGTCGATATCCGCAGGGAAAGGGCAGGTCAGTCCACCGGCGGACGAACGGCCGGGAATTAGGTCACTCTTTTGTTGTCTAATTGTTGACAGACCGGTTTAGGTCTCGCTAACCTCATGGATGTGTCGACGGCTAGTCACCTCGACGCACTGCAGTTGTGGATCAGCCGCAACGGCAGGTGGAACCCAGGGTTCAGTCCGAATCCGCGCACTCCGGCTTCCTCTTCTCACCGGAACGGCGCGCTCGGGCTGCGGCACCTCCAACGCGCTGCCCTGGACTGCAGTTCACCTGCCTGCTGTGGCACAGCGGAGATACTTCGCGTCGTCGGATTCGTCACCCGGCGGCTGCACTCTCCACGAGGGCCCCGCCCTTCCGGTTCGTCACCCGGAAGGACGGGGCCCTCAACTTCTTTCTGTGTGGTGGCGCCCGGTGAAGGGGCTCAGCTCTCGTCGGTTCCGGCGCCGGGGCGGTTCTCCGCCAGTGAACTACGGGCGCTGCGCAGCCACTCGGGTTGGTTCTCCAGGAGCGCCTTGATGTCTGCGGTCGTCAGCGGCTTGTCCATGTCATTGGCCTTGAGGGCGGTGATGGTGATGCCGAGTTTGCGCGCCACCTCGGGCCGGGGGTGGGGGCCTTCACGGCGCAGGTCCTGCAGCCACTGGGGCGGGTCAGTCTGCAACGCCACGAACTCGTCGTGGCTCACCGTGCTGTCCTGGAATTCCTGGGGTGTGGCAGGCAGGTAGATGTTCAGCTTCTTCGCCGCCGTCTGGGGCTTCATCCGGTCACTCATGTCTGCAGAGTCTATCTGGTCCGTGCGGGGGCTAGGTGTAGTTCCCCGTGAGGTTGTGAACACGCGCTGAGGGAGTCAAACCTCCGATAGCGGT
>NZ_VDYZ01000289.1 GCF_007673095.1 Corynebacterium glyciniphilum AJ 3170 | reverse complement strand
CCCTCCCCCTCTCCTCCTCACCCTCCTCCCACTCCACATCCTCCCCCACCACACCCCCAACCTCATCCACCTCATCTCTTCCTTCCCCAACCTTCTCCTCCTCCCTCTCCTCATCCCCATCCTCCTCGCTCCCCTCCCCCGCATCTCCCCCACCCTCGGACTCCCCCTCCTCCTCCCCTTCACCTTCCCCCTGCAACCCCTCACCCCCATGATCCTCCTCCTCCATATCTACCCTCCTCCCCTATACCCCGCCTC
>NZ_VDYZ01000288.1 GCF_007673095.1 Corynebacterium glyciniphilum AJ 3170 | reverse complement strand
CCACACCAAGAACCACCCCATCATCCTCCACCCTCCCCTCTTCCCCTCCATCCACCACCCCATCCACACTCTCCCCCCCAACAGGCTCACCCCCCAATACCCACTCCCACCCATCTACCCCCCATCACCACTCCCCCCCATCCCCCCCCTCACCCCCCACATCCTCGCCCTCCTCCCCACCCGTCAACCACCTCATCACCCACCACAACACCCCCACAACCACGACCACAACCACCACCCCCCTGATACCACCCC
>NZ_VDYZ01000287.1 GCF_007673095.1 Corynebacterium glyciniphilum AJ 3170 | reverse complement strand
CCCCATCCACCCCCCACCCCACCCTACACTCGGCCTCATATCTTCCTCCCCCCGCGATCCCTCCCCCCACCATCCACCACCCGCTCATCTCACTCCCGATCTACTCCCAACTCTCCCCCCCCCACCTCCCCTTCTCCCCCGCCATTCCAAAAACTATCTCCCCAATTATAATTTCTCCCTCTCAATTACCCCCCTATTCCCCACTTCACCACTACCCTTTCACCCGGCCTTCTCCCCACCACTACTCCACCATCT
>NZ_VDYZ01000286.1 GCF_007673095.1 Corynebacterium glyciniphilum AJ 3170 | reverse complement strand
CACTCTCCACCCACCCTCTTCTCTCCGACACCATCACAACCCCACCCCCCCATACCTCCCCCCACCACAACCACCTTCACTCCCTCCCTCATCACCGTCCCACCCATCATCCCCCGCACCATTCCCCCTTCCATCACCATCTACACACCCCCTCCCACGAGGACGCCGATCATTCCCCCCATCATCATCGCTTCTCACCCTCCTTCCCCTTCTTCTCCTCACCCCGTTCACCCTTTTCGTTGTCTTCCTGCTCTG
>NZ_VDYZ01000285.1 GCF_007673095.1 Corynebacterium glyciniphilum AJ 3170 | reverse complement strand
TCCCCCCACTCCCACACCCTCACCTCCCTCCTCCTCACATCCCATCACACATCCCAACCACCACCAACCACATCACCATCCTCCCCACCTCCCTCATCCATAACCCCCTCATCCACTCAACCCCTTTCCCCCACCTCACCTCACCACCCCCTCTCCAACCTCTCCCCCCCACCCCACCACACCCCTCCTCCACACCCAACCCCCCCCCAACAACCCCCTCCCGCAATCCCCTCCTCAAACCCCCTCTCAATCTCA
>NZ_VDYZ01000284.1 GCF_007673095.1 Corynebacterium glyciniphilum AJ 3170 | reverse complement strand
CCCCCTCCACACCCGCCTTCTCACCCGTACCCCCCACCTCCGCCTCTATCTCTCCCCCATCACCCCCTACCACTCCACCCATCTCCCTCACCCCCCCACCTACCTCACCTTCCACCTCCTCATCCCTCACTTCCTCCACAACCGCCACCCCGTCCACTACCTCCACAACATCACCCACCTCATCCGCGACACCTACCAACCCCCTCATCCCTCTCACCACCCCTCTCTCCGTGACCACTGCAGACCACCCCCAGG
>NZ_VDYZ01000283.1 GCF_007673095.1 Corynebacterium glyciniphilum AJ 3170 | reverse complement strand
ACACCCCACACATCCCACACCCCTACCCTCAATCTTTCCCCCCACCCTCAACCCCACCCACCCCCACCCCATCCCCCACCCCCAATACATCACTGATCATCGTTTCCCCACCCCCACCCCCCCACTCCCCCCCCACCACCCCTCCCACCCACACCCCCCCCCACCTCCCCACCCTCCAACACCCGACACATCATTCCCCTCCCCATCCACCCCACACCACCCCTCCACCCCACCTATCTCCCCCACCAATACCGCT
>NZ_VDYZ01000282.1 GCF_007673095.1 Corynebacterium glyciniphilum AJ 3170 | reverse complement strand
CACGCGCTCCTCCCACACCCCCACCTCTCCCCCCCGATCGACCCCCCCGAATACCCGGCTCTCACCCCCCTCACCCCACATCCCCCTCCCCCCCCACCCCCTTCACCCTCATCCCCTTCCCCTCACCTTCCATCCCCACCACCTTCCTAACTCCCACCACCCCCCACTTCCCCCCACCCTACTTCCACTCACCCAACTTCCCGTACATCCCCCAGCCCCAGGTCCTCATCACGACCCCCCCCTACCCCTGCTCCAC
>NZ_VDYZ01000281.1 GCF_007673095.1 Corynebacterium glyciniphilum AJ 3170 | reverse complement strand
GACCCGACCACCACCCTCATCTCCATCTCCCCGCACAACTTCCCTTCCACATACTCCACCACCCCCTTCACCTCACCCATCTTCTTCCTTCCCTCCCCCCACCCTCCCCCCTCCCCTCCACCCCCCCTCCCCCCCCCACACCAACATCCCCCCCCACATCCCCCCACCCCTCCTCTTCTACTCCACCTCCCCCTTCCCCCCCTTCCCCAACTCCCCTCCCACCACCCCCTTCTCCCTCCATTCCACCATCTCCTTCC
>NZ_VDYZ01000280.1 GCF_007673095.1 Corynebacterium glyciniphilum AJ 3170 | reverse complement strand
CACCCTACTCCCCTTCCCCAACTCCCCTTACATCTCCCCCCCCATCCTCCCCCTCTAGACCCCCTTTCCACCCTCCATCATCATCTCCCCCCCCTCCATCCCCTCCATCACCTCCTCCTACATCTCCTCCATCCTCCCCCCCTCCCCCTCCACCCCCATCATCCCCCCCACTCACCCCCCCCCCCCCTCCACCAACCAACCACCACTCCTTCTTCTCCCCACTCTTCCACTTCACCTTCACCCCCTACCCCACCCCC
>NZ_VDYZ01000027.1 GCF_007673095.1 Corynebacterium glyciniphilum AJ 3170 | reverse complement strand
GCCGTGTGGAACGTGTTCAACTGGGACGACGTCGCCGAGCGCTACGCCGCCGCCAAGAACTGAGACTCCTGAGGTCTCCTGAGGCCTCGTCCGCAGCCCGGATCGAGACCTGATCCGTCACCGGGGACTGCCCCGGCCGACCCCGCCCCTGTTCTGGGGCGGGGTTTTCTTGTGCAGGTAGGGTGTCGCATGTGAGCAGGAAGAAGAACACCAGGAGCAGGAACGGCAGCACTCGTGCCACTCTCGCACTGGAGGCGGCCGGGGTGCCGTTCACCGTCCACACCTTCACCCATACCCCCGGTGTCACGGACTTCGGCGGGGAGGCCGCCGCCGCACTCGGCGACGCTCTCGGGCCTGTCGACCCCGGTCACATCTGCAAGACTCTTCTGGTCAGCCTGGACGGCGGCCCACGGTCAGGAGCTCTCGCAGTGACGGTTGTGCCTGTGACGATGACCCTCGACCTGAAAGCGGTCGCCACCGCTTTCGGAGCGAAGAAGGCCACGATGGCCGACCCGTCCGCCGCCGAGCGTTCCACCGGCTACGTCGTCGGCGGGATCAGCCCGTTCGGTCAGAAGAAGCCCCTGCCCACCGTGATCGACGCGAGCGTCCGGGAATTCCCCACGATCTTCGTCTCCGGGGGACGCCGGGGGCTCGACATCGAGATCACACCCGGGGATCTCATGACCGTCCTCGGGGCGGAGTCCGCTGCCGTCGGCCGCGACTGACGCCCACGGCACCTCCACCGCCCCCGCCGGCAATCGGAAGTGTTACCACCTGTGCGGCATGGCGGACAGCAAAACCCCAGGTCACAAAAAGTGTTACCACTTCACAGTGGTAACACTTCGGCCGGCCGGTTCGCCGGATCACCTAGCCGCAGGTCACCCCGGTGGCATGGACCGGGCAGTAGCCTCCCGGGTTCTTGTCCAGGTACTGCTGATGCTCGTCCTCAGCCAGGTAGTACTCCCCTGCCGGGGTCTCCGACAGCAGCGACACCTCCGTGGTGATGTCGCCGTAGCCCGCCTCAGCCAGCTTCTTCCCGTAGGCCTCCACCTCGGCGGCGGCGATGTCGCGCTGCTCCGGGGTGGTCGCGTAGATCACTGACCGGTACTGGGAGCCGACGTCGTTACCCTGACGGTCTCCCTGCGTCGGGTCATGGTTCTCCAGCCCGGTCCGGATCACCGTGCGCAGGTCGACACGCTCCGGGTCGAACACCACGTCGACGACCTCGGAGTGCCCCGTGCGCCCGGTGCAGACCTCGCGGTAGGTGGGGTTGGGGGTGTAGCCCCCGGCATATCCCACCGAGGTGGACTCCACCCCGTCCAACTGCCAGAACAACTTCTCCGCTCCCCAGAAGCACCCCAGGCCGAGCACCACGTGTTCCTGTCCGTCCTTCCACGGCCCGGTGACCGGGGTGCCGAGAACCGTGTGGGGACGGGGGTTCTCCAACACGGGGTGGCGTCCGCCGGACAAGGCGGTGTCTGCGGTCGGCCGGTCTGCGCGGAACGGTCCGCCCGACTGTGCTGCGTTCATGGCGAGGATACGGTCAAGGAAGCTCATACCCCTTCCAACGGCTGAGACAGCGCAGGGATTCCCGGCGCACCCCGACGCAGCCAGTTCCGGACGGCGGCGGTGGCGAAACAGTCGTCGGCGTTGTATCTCTCCAGGGTCCGCTGGGCCGCGGACGCCGCAGCACCGTCCCCGCCGACAGCCACCTCGAACAGGTCCACGGCGACCCGCCCGTCAACGTCTTCCTGGCTGAAGGTGAATCCGGCCAGGGGCGCGGTGGCCTTGAGCCCCAGCGAGGAGTTCGCCGCGACAGCTGTACGTACCAGGTCGAACACGTCCACCCAGTGGTCCGACGCCAGGAACTCGTTGACATCTTCCAGGGACGGCATGACCGCTTCACGGCCGTCGGCGAGGAGGTAGGTGGTTCCGCCGTAACGTCCTGCGTAGTGGCGTAGCCAGTGGTTCTCGCCCTGTTGGGAATAGCAGTACACGCGGCAGACCCGTCCCTCGCGGGCGGCGGCGGCCCGTCGTGCCGACAGCCAGGTCCAGAAGGACGCCACGTGGCGTCCGTCGTCCCCGGTCGTCCCGAAGTCGGTGAAGGAACGGTAGACCGACCCGTCGAACGTCCCCCACAGGAACGTTCCGCGGTCGGGGTGGGCCTCCATGTCCACGTCGATCTCGACGGCGTCGGCGAGCTCGTCCGCCATCGGTGCCTCCCCGTCGACCAGTCGCTCAGGCATACGGAAAGAATGCCCGCACCACAGGTCGGTCCGCACGATCCACCGGCGCAGCGGCCGCCGCAGGTACCCCACCCCGGCCAGCCACGCGGTCGCCAGCGCCGACGTCTCCCCGCCGTCCGCCGTCGCCAGTTCGGCGAGGGTCTCGATACCCCGCTCGCGCCACCGCGCGGCCCGGTCCCCCGGCAGCATCAGACTGAGGTCCCCGGTCTTCAGCAGCCGGGCGCGGCAGTGGTTGTGGAACTCGCACGTACCGCACTCCCTCACCCGCGTCGGCTCGTCCGGCACCGGAGCCTCCAACGCGCGGACCAGGCCCGGAACCACGCGCTCCGCAGGAATGACGAGACACTGCGTCAGGTCGGCACCGATGAACCCGACGTCACCGGAGCCGAGGCCGAGGACCTCCAGCAGCACGTGCGCCACGGCGACCTTCTGCGAGTCCACCGGCGTGCTGCGGTGCTTCAACCCCACCGGCAGGGGACGGGCCAGCCCCAACGCCGCGACGTCCACCACGCGTACACCGGTACTCCGCGTGGTCGTTCTCGCAGCCACCGTATGGCCGGTCACCGTGACGGGCATGTAGGTCATGTCCGTCGCCGGGCCTGCACCACTGTCGGTGCGGACCAGCAGATCGATGTCGCAGGCCAGAGCCCCGTCCGCCAGACGGCCACCGACGATGAGCCTGGTTCCGGCGGCAAGCGCCTCGAGCGTCTGTTCCTCAGCGGTACCGTCGTCCGTCACATCGGCTCGGGTCGGGACGAGACGCTCACCGAAACGGGGACGCCGGGGCAGCGCCGCGGCGACCGCCTCGCGTCGCCACCGGGCGCGGCACCGGCCGACGGCGCGGTCGATCACCGTCCCGGGTGTCAGCTCCGCGGAGACCCGCCCCGAAGACAGGGCACGGTCGAGCACCCGGCGGTGCCGGCAGCCGGTCAGGTCCGCCGGGGTGACCGGCGCCGGGTCTTCCACCGCGTCAGTAACCTCGCGGCCCTCATGCTCCCACATACGCCCACATACTATTGAGTAGACTGGCACGGAGAAAACGGCCGGGAACGCGGCCGACAATAGCCGCACGACGACAGGTACGGGAGCATATCGATCATGGGAATTCTCAGCTCGGCACGACGGCGACGCCACGAGAAACGGGCGAGCTACAAAGCAGCGAAGGTCCAGGCCCGGACCGAGGCACGCGAGACGGCCAAGCTGGACAGGAAGAAAGAGGCCTACCTGCAGAAGATGGCCCGCAAGGTCCGTAAGCAGGAGAGCCGCGACCTCAAGAGCCAGCGTAAGCATGACGCGAAACTCGCCGAGGCCACTGTCGAGCAGATCAAGGCGGGACGGTTCAACGCCAAGACGGTGCTGCGTTACACCGGGGCTCTCCGGGTACTGCTGCCGGTCGCCATTCCGTTGGTCTACCGGGCATTCACCCAGTTGTCACAGGGAAGCACCGGGCGTGGCACCACCGCCGAGTTCTCCAATTTCGTCGGTGTCGGTGCGCCTCAGCGTGCCCGGATCGCCGACCTGCGCACCCGGATCGAGCGCGGAAACGTGCCCTCCGGTTTCGCCAAGGACGCCAACGCCAGGCTCGACGAGTTGGAGAATTCCCTCGACAATGCGTCCGGAATGTCGGACTCACAGACCAGTAACCTCACGTCCAGCGTTTCCACAGAGTTGGACCTGCTCGACCGGCAGTTCGCCGAAAAGGTCTGAGCTTTCCCATAAGCGAATAGTCGGTATATACCCCGCCATGAATACAGAGGGTGACAATTAGTCAGCATCTCCGCTACACTTCCGGATAACGGCATGTAAGAGTGCCACAATTTCACTGCCAAAAAGTGTAATCGTCCAGAAGGAAGCAAAGGAAACCATGGCACGCAGAGAAGTCACCCAGTTCTTCGACGACCTCGACAACACGTCGCTCACCGCGGATGAGGTCAACGTGGTGGAATTCAGCTACAAGGGGTCGACGTACGTCCTGGACCTGTCCGAGGAGAACGCACAGAAGTTCGCGGACACCATCGAGCCCTACATCACCGCCGGAACGAAGGTCACCCGTACCCGTGGTCGCGGCCGTCCTTCCAGCAACGCCGGAAAGTCCGATTCAGGCCGTAACCGCCGTATCCGCGAGTGGGCCCGCGACAACGGCCTCTCTGTCTCCAGCCGCGGCCAGATCGCCCGCGAGGTCATCGACGCCTACGAGTCGGCCAACCCGTCCGACCGCTGAAACAGCCACCGCGCCAGCCGTCACAGCATTCCCGCCTGGCGTGCGGCGGCGACCGCGGAGGTACGTGACCGCACGCCCAACTTGTCGTAGACATGGGCGAGGTGGGATTTCACCGTCGCCTCGGAAAGAAAAAGCTCCGAGCCGATGTCACGGTTCGATTTCCCCTGCGACACCGCCTGGAGAACCTCGAGTTCCCGTGCGGACAATGACGTCGCAGGGTCTTTCTCCCGGTGCCGTAGACGATGCGCCACTGCCCCTGACAATGCAGTCGCCCCCTGCGCCGCGGAACGCACCGCGCTGATTAATTCAGCCGGTGGTGAATCTTTCAGCAGATAACCCACCGCCCCGGCTTCGACGGCGCCGAGGATCTCGACGTCGGTGTCATAATTCGTGACGACCAGCACATTGGGTGGGGCGGGAAGTTCCCGGATCCTCGCCGTCGCCTGCGCACCGGTTTCCGTCTCCCGCCCAGCCGTCCCCGCGCCGAACCGCAGGTCCATGAGAACGACATCCACCGGAATATCAGCCACCGTTTTCACGGCTCCGTCGGCGGTATCAACTTCACCGACGATACTGATGTCCGCCGCACTCTCCAGCACGGCACGTAACCCCATTCTCACGATCTCGTGATCGTCCGCCAGCAGGACACGGATCATTCCGTCCATTCCGCGGCCTCCTCCGACTCCGGTCGTGTCACATTCCCGCATCACTTTTCGTCCATTCTACAATCCCGGTGTAACGGTCCGGGGTGCCTCGTGGGCAAGCGGAACCTCCACCGCAATCGCCGTGCCGGACCCGACCGCACTCTCCACGACCAATGTGCCGCCCAGTTCCTCCACCCGGCGTCGCATCGTGGCCAGCCCGATATGCCCTTCCTCCGCACGCTCCGCCAGCGTCGCGCTCACCGCAGCCACGTCGAACCCCGAACCGTCGTCCACGATGTCGAGTCGAACGGCCTCCGGGTTCGTCGACAGCGTGATCAGGGCACGCGACGCGCCCGCATGCTGCCGGACGTTCGCCGCCGCCGACTGGGCGACCCGCAGAAGCACCGCTTCCACCGCGATCGGCAGTTCGACTGCGCCGTCCCCGCTCTCCACACTCACCGTGAGTCCGTCCCCCGACACCGACTCCGCCAGACGCCCCAGAGCGTCGACCAACGATCCGCCGTCCAGGTCCGACGGCTGTAGCGCCGCGATCATCGCCCGTGTCTCCCGGAGGCTGCCCGCCGCGACGTCCCGTGCCTGGAGCACCCGTTCCACCGGAGGCTCGCCCTCCGTGACGCTCTGCCGCACGTCCCGTTCTGCGGCGTGCAACAGCATCTGGATACTCGACAGGCCCTGCGCCACCGTGTCGTGGATCTCATGCGCCAGACGCTCACGTTCCTCCACCACGCCCGCCTGCCGCTCCGACTCGGCGAGAAGGCTGCGGGTCCGTACCAGTTCGTCGATGAGCCGACGGCGGTCTTCACTGACCACATACAGCCCCTCCACCGTCACCCCGATCACCATCGCCACCAGACCCGACAGCACCGGGCCCAGCACCGCCCCCGTGGACGGCCCCGCCACTGCCACGGACAGACCGGCGGCGATCACGGTCACCACCCCCGTCGCCATCACACCCCACCACGTCGGCAGCAGGTACAGGTAGAGGGCGAACAGGGCGATCGCCAGATACGCTGCCGTAGCCTCCTGTACCGCCAGCATGATCCACAGCGCGCTCAGAACCGTCAACCAGGTCACCCGGCGTGGAAGCGCCGCCGAAACGGGCCGTGACAACCCTGTCGCCGCCACCAGGGCGAACGGCACTGCCGTGAGGGCCACAAGGGTCGGCGACCCGTCCTCCCGCCCAGCGGCTGACCAGACCGTGACCGCCAACAGCAGTCCGACGAGTGCGGCGATACCACCCCGCATCAGTACTGAATCGCGCACCGCCACTTCCTTGTCCATGGGAACACAGTATCCTCGACACGTGGAGTTCATCGAGTACCCGGTATCCGCAGTGATGAAGCTGTGGCACATGGCGTTGACCGCCATGGGGGTTGCAGACGCGACGGCATGGACGGCGTCCATCGCTCTGCTGGTGCTCACTGTCAGGTTGATCCTCGTCCCGTTCGCCTACCGTGCCTACCGGTCGACCCGCATCCTGGTGAATCTGCGACCGGCGCTCTCCGCCCTGGACGAGGAGTACAAGGACCGTCTGAGTCAGCCCGAGCGCAAGGAGCTGATGAAGAAACGGCGTGAGCTGCAGCTCTCCAACGGCTACCGGCTGCGGGACGGTTGCCTTCCGGCGCTGATCCAGATCCCCTTCTTCATCGGTCTCTACCGGATCCTGCTCCAGGTCGCCCGGCCCACCGACCTGGAGGCGGCGTCCCACCCCGGCATCGGGGCACTGAGTGGTACGGACGTCTCGCACTTCCTCGAGGCCGACATTCTCGGGATCCCCCTCGCCGCCTACTCGACGATGTCCGATGAGCAGTTCGCCTTCCTCGGTACCACCGGTGGTGAGGTCTTCACGTTCGCCGTGCCACTCTGTATCACCGCTGCGGTGTTCACCACGCTGAACATGGCGTACTCCATCTACCGGAACTGGCTGACCCTGGACGAGAACAACGGCACCTCCCGTGCGATGTTCAAGCTTCTGTTCTTCATGGCGCCGGTCGCGATCCTCGTCCCGATCGTCTTCGGGCTGGCGGGGCCGGCTCCGGCCGCCATCATGTGCTACTGGGTGATGAACAACCTGTGGACGATGACGCAGAACATCGGGCTGCACCTGGTGCTCGACCGGCAGGTCCCCTACTCCGAGGAGTTCCGCCGGCACCGTGCCGAGGTCGGAGCTGCCCGTAAACAGCGCAGGAAGGAGATCCGGGAGGCGGAGAAGGCCTTTACCGAACGCTCCCGTGCACGGTCCACCCGTATCAAGGAACTGGATGCGACATTGCACCGGTCCTCACTGGACTCCGTCCGCGCAGAAGCAGCGGAGGAACGCGACCGGCTGACCGCGGAGGAAGCTGCTGACCGGGAGGCGACGGACCGGCTCGTCAAGCGCGAGAAGCTTGAGCGTGCCGAGCGTCGGGCACGTCAGCGGGCCCTGCAGCGGCAGGCCATCGCCGAAAAGAAGGCGGCGAAGGCGGCCGAGTCTTCCGAGTCTGCCGAGGTGGTCGAGGCGGCCGAGGTAGCGCCGCCCGCGCCCGGCAGCGATGCCGGTGAGCCAGATAAGACCGAGGCTGCCGACGCCACCGCACATTCCGCACCCCGCGGAGGCAGACACCGCCTGCCCGAGCCTGACGAGGATGACGGCATCAGCCCCTACCGGGGGCGTCACCGACTCAACCGGTGACAGCGCATGCAGGGATGGGCCCCTACATCGGGGACGCCAGGGTTATGTCGGTGCCGAGGGACCCGGACCGACATAACCCCGGTGCACTGCACATTCCGGATAGGCGGCCTCCGATACCGGGGACGGACGCGACAGAGACACGTGTCACTTCGGCGCAGATGACTCTCAGGTGCCGTGGTTCTGGGCCGCCCACAGGCGGGAGTACTGCCCACCGGCGGAGAGCAGCTCCTTGTGGGTGCCGTCCTCGATGACCTGTCCGGCTTCCATGACCAGGATCCGGTCGCAGGACGCAGCCTGGGACAGTCGGTGGGCGATGACCACGCCGGTGCGTCCTGCGAGCGCGGCGGCAGCGGCGTGGTCAAGCAGGTGGGCGTGGGCGGAACCGGCTTCGGCGGTGGCCTCGTCGAGGATCGCCAACGCAGGATCAGCGAGCAGTAGCCGGACCAGCGCAATGTGCTGGGACTGGGCTGCGGTCACCGGCATGCCACGGGGCCCGAGGTCGGTGTCCAGCCCCTGTGGCATCTGGTCGAGCAGGTCCTCTGCACCGGTGGCGGTGACGGCCTGACGGATCTGCTCGTCATCGGCCCCGGGTGCGGCGAGTACGAGATTCTCACGCAGCGTTGCAGCGAAGATATGGGTCTCCTGGCTGATCAGCGTGGTGTCGTCCGGCGCCGTGACCGTCCCGGCATCAGGTGTGTGGATGCCGGCGAGAAGCGCGGCGACGGTCGTCTTCCCCGCGCCAGAGGTGCCGACCACGGCCAGGTGTTCTCCCGGCGCGATGGTCAGGGTGACGTCTTCCAGGACGTCCGGCCCCTCGGCGTAGGCGAAGGTGACATGGTCGAGGCCTGCGCTGTCCAGTGCAGTGCTGGTTGTTCGCGCACCCTCATGGTCCACCTCGTCACTGATGCCACTGGTGCCACTGGTGCCACTGATGTCGACGTCCGTCACTCCGACGATCCTGGCCAGTGACGCGGTAGCCAGCTGGAGGGTGTCGATCACGCTCATCAGGGACCGGATCGGTCCTTGCAGCCGCAGGAAGAACAGGACGGCGGTGGTTGCCGCACCGACGGTCACTGCCCCGGCACCGACAAGGTGGAATCCGAGCACCAGGACAGCACTGACGGCAACCGCGAAGGCCACGTCGATGCGCCAGTTGAACATGGTGACCACGGTGCGGGCCCGGAGTGCCCATCCTGCGACGGCCCAGGAGGCCCGACCGATGCGACGGTTGTGCGAGTCCGACATGCGGAACGCTGTAACGGTGTCCAACCCGCGCAGCGAGGAGAGGAGGTGGTGGGCCCGGGTCCCGAAGGCGAGACGTTGGGCGGCGTACATCGGCGGGGCGATCCGCATGTACCACCGCAGGGTCAGCCAGTACACCGGCAGCATCACCACGAGCACGATGCCGAACCGCCAGTCCAGGGCACTCATCCCGGCGATGGTGAGCAGCAGGGTGAAGATCGTGGACGACAGGACCGGGACGACCTGCTGGAGCGCCTGGGACACCTGGGCGACGTCGTCACTGGCGCGGCTGATCAGGTCGCCGGTGCCGGACCGCTCCACCCGCTGCTGGGGAAGGCGGAGGGCGGTGGCCACCAACCGTTCCCGCAGGCCTGCCAGGATCCGTTCGAAACTGCGGGCGGCCAGAAGGACACCGAGGATCTGCAGTGCCCCTCCCCCG
Organism: Corynebacterium glyciniphilum AJ 3170; assembly: GCF_007673095.1. Taxonomy (GTDB): domain Bacteria; phylum Actinomycetota; class Actinomycetes; order Mycobacteriales; family Mycobacteriaceae; genus Corynebacterium. Next base: position 6,164 of record NZ_VDYZ01000027.1, on the reverse strand, counting down.
ACGACGGAGACGATGATGAGCAGGGCGTAGTTCCATAGCGGAGAGGTGCTGTCGTTGGTGACGTCGTCGACGACTCGGCCGAGTGTCGCCGGGGCGATGAGTTCGAGGGCCGCGGCGACACCTGCGAAGACTGCGGCGAGGACCAGGACGATGCGACGTCCGCGGAGGGCGTCCCACAGGACAGCAGCGGTGCGTCGTCCGGTGGCGGTGGGCAGACGGTCCCCGATGTCGGTGGTGTCGGTACTGCTGGTACTAGTCATGGGCCACCTCCATGTCGACGATCCTGTCGCAGGCGGCAAGCAGGGTGGCCGACCCGGTGACGATCACGGTCGTCCGGCCGTCCCGGACGGTGGCGATCCGGGTGGCGATGGTGTGTTCGGTGATCGCGTCGACGGCGGTCGTGGGGTCGTGCAGCACGAGGACCGGTGCGTCCACGGCGAGGGCCCGGGCCAGGGCGATGCGCTGGCGTTGTCCACCGGACAGGCGGGTGCCGGATTCACCGACGCGGGTGTCCAACCCCGCCGGCAGACTGTCCACGATATCGGTGCAGGATGCCGCGTACAGAGCGCGGTCGCTCGTACCTTCCGCCGCGGTCGGGGCGATGTTGTCGGCGATGGTGCCGTCGAAGATGTCGGCGTTGTGCGGTGAGGCGAGGACGTACCCACGGTAGGTGTCGACGGGGAGGGTCTCTGCCGGGACGGTGCGTGCACCAGAGACCAGGGTGACGCCGTGTGCCCCACTGGCGAGGGTGTCCACGAGGTCGCGTGCCCCGGCGCCGTCAGCACGGATGCCGAGCAGTTCGCCCGGAGCCGCGCGGAAGCCCGGGGTCTGTATACCCAGGGGTTCTTCATTCAACCGTGTACCGTCGAGCGCGCTCCCCGGATCGCTGCGATCATCGGCGTAGGGAGTATTCAGCAGGTCAAGCACTCGTCCGGCGGAGGCGACGCCGGACGCCCAGATCGATCCGATGGAACGTGGCAGGTTGGTCAGCGGGTTCATCATGAACTGGGTGACACCGATGACAGCGATAAGGTCGCCGATGCTCAGTGCACCGTTGATCGCCAGGGCAGTCGCAGCGACGGTGAGGCCGGCGATGAACACACCGGACACCACGTTCATGGAACCGTAGTAGAGGCCACGCGAATTCTGTACGGTCAGCGCCCCCTGCAGTGCTTCCTGGCTGACGCGGTTGTACCGGGTGGTGGAGATCTCTTCGGCCCGGAGTCCTTTAATGGTGCGGTAGCCGGTGATCAGGTCAGACGCCTGACCGGTGGCTGCTGCGACGCGGGCCTGTTGTTCCTTGCTGCGGCGTTGCATCGGGCCGCCTGCCAACGTCATCACCCAGAGCATCAGCGGAGCACCGACCAGGACGGCCAGGCCCAGGGGCCAGGCGATGGAGAGCAGGATGACGCCACCGGCGACAATGGCGACCAACTCGCCGACCGGGTAGACACCGAGCTGCATCGTAAACGCCACGCGGAAGACGTCCCCGGTTGCGATGGAGAGATCAGCACCTCCGAGCTGCCGGTCCTTCATGCCTGCGGGATGCAGCAACCGTTCGGTGACGGTCATCCGCAGGCGGTGCTGGACCATCTGCATGCCGTACTGGCCGCATCGTGAACCGAAACGGGTAGCCAGGGAGCTCACCAGCACAGCTGCGATGACGACGAGGCACCACAGGATCAGTTGGACGGTGTCCTGGGTGGCGATGGCCCGGTCGACGGTGGTCCCGGCTGCGACAGGAAGCAGCGCACCAGCGACCTGGCTGATTCCCAGGAGAACGGCCGCAGGAACGGTGAATTTCTTCGCCCCGAGAATGATCCTCCAGGTGAACCGGGCAGGTGAGGTTTCCGGGCCGTAGGGGATCACAGCGTGCGCCGGGGGTGCATCCGGTGTCTGAAAGAGCAGCGGCCACCGGATGCCGAAAAAGTGGCTGCGGAGAGCTTCACCGTCGGTAGCGGGCGCGGTCCCCGGAGCGGCACGTTTAGGCGGTGGCATGCATGGTCCTTTCAGGTCAACATGTCCAGTATGCCCGAGCCGCCGGACGACAATAACGTAGCTCGCTACCGGCCTGCGGCAGTCAAGGTGTAGATCGTCCGGTCCCAGCCGAACTTCTCTGTGCCGGCGACCGTGACTCCGGCACCCGCGAAGGCCGTCGCCAGCTCCTCATCGGTACGGTAACCCGAGCCCCAGACCGTGAGCGACAACACGTCGTTCTCCGCGGCATGCTCGTCAATGCTAGGGACGTCAACGTCGAGAGTGTGTGGCGAACACCGAGTCTGATCTGCTCATAGGGGCGCCCTAGCAGTTCGGTGACGCATCATCCCGGAATCCTCAGACACCAACGTCGGCTGGGAAGCTTCACTGCGCACCACGGCCGAGGCGGTGGGCATGGATGACAAAGCCGAGGAGATCATCAGCGACGTCAAGGGCGAGTACGAAAACGCCGGCGGAGACGTGGCGGCAGAGAAGACCTACAACTTCACCGGGTACACCGAGAAACTGGGCTTCTTCTCCGGGAACGGCTCAGTCTTCCAGCTCTTTGGGCTGTCACCGTCCGACAGCCAGGATGACTCCCAGACCAAGTCCGCGTTGTCGGTGGAGGACAGTGACCAGCTCACCGGCGATCTTCTCGCCGTGTACCCGCAGGCGGAGGCTGACCGCAAGGCACTCGACTCCAACCAGGCATTCCAACAACTACCCGCAGTCAAGAACGGCGCCGTCTACTACGCCGACGCCCCAGGACGCCTACGCCCTCAACACCGCCGGACCACATTCGCTGCGATGGTTCCTGGACCGCATTACCCCGACGATCGAGAAACTCGACTAGGGACGCCCCCGGGCCGATCGGAACCTCATTCAGATCGAGTACATCATCGGCGCGGTGTACAGCAGCTGCTTGGCGAGCTCCCGCGCTGTTTCGAGCGGAGTGACCGTCCGGTTCATCTTCGCTCCGGCGATACCACCGTCGAGGAAGACCATCAGCTGGTCGGCGAGCGTACGGGAGGCGTAACCGAACTTCTCGGTGAGCAGGTCCGCCATGGTGTCCCGACACCAACGGCGGTGTTCAAGTGCGGCGGCACGGATGCGGTGTTCACTGTCCGTGTCCGGCCGCGGGTACTCACTGGCCGCATTCTGGAAGTGTGAACCGCGGAAGTTCTCCCCCGGCTGCTCGGTGATACACATGTCGAAGAACGCAAGGATACGATCCTCGGGCTTCGGGCGGTCCTCGCACATCTTCTCCCAGCGTTCCCGCCAGTCCTTGTCCAGTTCCTCGAGGTAGGACACCACGAGATTGTCTTTGGAGCCGAACAACGAGTAGAGACTCGCCTTCGCCACGTCCGCGTCCCGGAGGATCCGGTCGATACCGATAACGCGGATACCTTCGGTCGTGAAGAGGTGGGTGGCGCTCGCCAGCAGTCGCTGGCGCGGCCCCGGACGATTACGACGACGTGAGGCGGAGGGCCCCTTCGCCGCCTTCGGCTTCTTCGCCTTGGACGGGGACGCGTCACTGCCGTCGGTCGTCGTGGAACCGGAGCCGGCCATGTCGTCCCTCCATATGTGCGGGGTAGTTCTGTCGACGGGATATACCCGCCGTTCCTGCCGTATTTTACACAAGCCTGTGCCGCTGCCGACACGCTGTCGGCAGCGGCACAGGCTCATGCCGACGCGCGCTTACTTCGACGTCGGACGCACGACCATCATCGGGCACGGTGCGTACTGCAGCAGGGCCCGTGACGTGGAACCGAGAAGCATGCCACGGAAGCCTCCGCGGCCGTGGGAGCCGAGGACCAGCAACTGGGCGTCATCGGCGTTGTCCTTGAGGACCTGGATCGGCCGGTCGCGGTCGACGACCTCCTCGACCTTGACGTCCGGGTACTTCTCCCGCATCGGAGCAAGTTCATCCTGCAGGATCTTCCGCTCCTGTGCGGACATCGCGTCCAGCTGACTCTGCACCGCAGCGAGGCCGACGAGACTGGTCTGGACCTGAGCGTCCGCCCAGCTGTGGACAGCTCGCAGCGTCGCGCCACGGGCGTCCGCCTCACGGAACGCGTACTCGAGAGCCTTACGGGAGACGTCCGACCCGTCCACACCGACGACGACAGGGCCGTACTTGTTGTTTACGGTGACGTCATTGTCCTTACGGACGACGACCACCGGGCTCGACGCATGGGAGACGACCGCCGACGAGACCGAGCCCAGCACGAGCCCCGAGAGTCCGCCGAGGCCGCGGGAGCCCATGACGACGATGTCGGCTTCCTCGGACAGCTGCAGCAGAAGATCGATCGGGGTGGACTCAGCGATGTAGTAGCTGACCTCGATGTTCTCGTCGAAGCTGCGTACCAGCTCGCGCGCTTCGTTGATCTTCGCCATCGCCTCCTCTTCGAGCTGGTCGTAGAGCTCCTGGGGAGGGATCATGCCGTCTGCGTACATGAACTGCGGCATGGTGTACGCCGTGACGAGCTTCAGCGGCGCATTACGCTTGGTCGCAGCGTTTGCAGCCCATGCGACGGCTGCGGAACCCGCGTCAGAGCCGTCAACAGCGACGACGATTTCATTGGTGGCCTTGGCGTCCGACATCTCGGAACCCCTTTCAGGTCGGTGGCTTCCATCTACCGTCCATTATCCCCCGGGGGGAGATTCACTGCAGAAAACCTCCCATTCAGGGGTAGCCCACACCACCCCGGGTGGTCTGGACGGGGGTGGGTATACTTAACCGGCGCCGTGCATGTCCGCTCAGGGTTTCGGCGCCCCCGGAGCGTTGCTCGGGAAGAGGAGTTCATAGACGAACTCCACGGCGCCGAGAACGGCCTGGCCGATGGTGGTCTGAAGAAAATCGACGATCTGTGAAATATCCATGGACAGGAGCTTAGCCTGCGAAATCCACCCCTCCCAATAGTCGACGGGCTCAATCCGTCACGCGTCCGGGTCGATTCGGAAGCACCAGCGCTGGAGGTGGTGCAGCACCTGATCGCCACCCAGCAACACCATGACCCGACGGACGATGTCACCGCTGTGCTCCGACGTTTCAACGCCGGGGCGGTCCGCCTCGACGACGGACGAGCTCTCGCTCCCGAGGACGTTGTTCCGGCAGGTGTATTCATCTGGTTCTACCGACGGCCTGCCCCCGAGCGCCCGGTACCTGGGACGCTTCGCGAGATATACCGTGATGAACGACTGTTGGTCGTCGACAAACCACCGTTCATGTCCACCCTGCCACGGGGGCAGCACATCACCGAGACAGCCGTTGTCCGTGCACGCCGACAGTTCGGTATCGACTCCCTGTCACCCGCGCACCGGCTCGACCGACTCACACGGGGGGTGCTTCTGTTCACGGTGAAGCAGGACGTCCGAGGCGCGTACCAACGTCTCTTCGAGAGCCGCGGTGTGCGTAAGACGTACGAAGCGGTGACACCCGTACCGGCTGGATGGGGCGAACTGCTCGCTCCAGACGTAGATAGCCGGGAGGACACGGTTCTACTGCCGGTCCCAGCTGGCGCGTTCGGTTCTGGGACCGACGCGGGTATGCACCCTGTTCCGTCGCCTGAGCGCCCGTGGGTCCTCCGCCACCATATGGTCAAACTCCGCGGCCGGATGGCTACCTATCTGACAGACGATGAACCGAATGCGGAGACAAGAGTAACCGGTATTCGTTTGGTGGGCACCGACGGCGGCGAAACGGTCCAGGGCGCGGTGCGTTCTGTTCCCAGGATTGTGTGGACGCTGGAACCGCACAGTGGCAGAACACACCAATTGCGGGTCAACATGAGACTGTTCGGTACACCGATAGTCTCTGATCCGTTGTACGGCGAACTAAGCGATACCGCCCTGTGGGACGTCGACGGGAAGATGCCGTTCGTGCCGTCAGTCGCCGACGAGGACTTCAACCACCCCATGGGACTGACCGCGGTTGCACTGTCGTTTTTGGATCCGTTCACCGGTGAACACCACACCTTCCACAGCACCTACACCCCCCACAACCTCTAAAACCACCACCACAACCCCGCACCCCCGTCCGTCGGGCGGTGTCCGTCGGGCGGTGTCCGCCGGGCGGCGCGGGCCAAGCGGCACACACCCACACACGCACACAAAAAAAGAGGAGGCCCCGGCAACCAGAAAACTGGCTACCGGGGCCTCCCCACACACTTGATGCCGGCGGCGTC
>NZ_VDYZ01000279.1 GCF_007673095.1 Corynebacterium glyciniphilum AJ 3170 | reverse complement strand
CATCACCACCCCTCACACCACAATCACCATAGATAGGATGAAAACCATACCTCTGCTTCCCCTCATCAACCCCCCATCCAACACACTCCCTACTCCACTATCCACCACAATCACCCCCACCTTCTTCCACTCCATACCCCTACCCACCAACCCCTCCGTCCCGATCACCATCTCCACCCTCCCCTCCCCCACCACATCACCCCCCCCAACCCCGGTTACCTCCCCCCCTACCACCCCAACAACCCCATGATGGCACT
>NZ_VDYZ01000278.1 GCF_007673095.1 Corynebacterium glyciniphilum AJ 3170 | reverse complement strand
CCCCCCACCTACAACTCCATCCTCCTCCCAACACCCCCCTACATCCCCTTCTCCTCCCCCACACCCTTCCCCACCCCCTTCCCCACCCCCCCCATCCCCCACCCCACCTACAACCCCACCTCCACACCCTCCACCTCTCCCACCCCACCAACGTCCTCCCCCTCACCCACCACTCCAATCTCACCGCTCCCCAGCTCGATCTCCTCCACCCCCTCCCCCGTCCCCCGGCCGTCCCCGCTCTCTTCCTCCTCCACGCC
>NZ_VDYZ01000277.1 GCF_007673095.1 Corynebacterium glyciniphilum AJ 3170 | reverse complement strand
GGATGGGGTGGAGGGAAGTGGGGGTGATGGTGGTGGGGATGGGGGGGGGGTGGGTGTTGTTGTGGGAGGTGAAGGAGGGGGGGTTGTGGTTGGTGAAGGAGAAGGGGGGTGGGAAGAAGGCGGGGGGGAAGAAAAGGAGGGGGAGGAAGAGGAGGAAGTGTGGAGGGGGGAAGAAGTGGAGCGGGGAGTAGTGTGGGGAGGAGTGTATGTAGAGGTGTGGTTAGAGGAGAAAAGGTAGGTTGAGGTGGAAAAAAGGG
>NZ_VDYZ01000276.1 GCF_007673095.1 Corynebacterium glyciniphilum AJ 3170 | reverse complement strand
GAGGCCGTGGAGCGGCACGAGAAGGGGACGGGAGAGGGCGGTCGGGGGGGGGAGGGGGCAGGAGGGGGGGAGGAGAAGAGGGGTGGGGGGAGTTGGGGTGATGGTTGGGGTGGTGGTGGGGATTGTGTGGGTGAGGGGGTGGGAGGTGAGGGAGTGGGTGGGTGAGGTGGGGGATGATGAGAGGGAGATGTTGGAGGTGGTGTGGGAGGTGAGGATGGGGTGGGAGTGGGGTGGGGAGAGGAGAGAGATAGGGAGCAT
>NZ_VDYZ01000275.1 GCF_007673095.1 Corynebacterium glyciniphilum AJ 3170 | reverse complement strand
TCTCATTCTCCACCCATCCTGCCTCCCTACGCGCACTCATCTACTATCACCACCCTCACACTCTCTCTGCCCTCCAACCAAAACTATCCCCTTACTTCCACCAAACAAATCTATCCACTAACACTCTTCTCAACTCTTCTATCTCCTTCCATACATCAACCCTCCATTCCCTCAACCTTTCCCCTCCCACCCCCCACCACCTCCTCACCCCCACCACCATCCCCCTCCCCCCCTCCAAATCCCCCACCAACTTCTCCA
>NZ_VDYZ01000274.1 GCF_007673095.1 Corynebacterium glyciniphilum AJ 3170 | reverse complement strand
GGGGGGGGGGGTGGTGAAGGAAGGTGAGGGGTGGGTGGGGGATCTGTCGGGGAGGGGGGATGTGATGAGGGAGGGGGAGGGGGAGAAGGAGGAGGGGGAGTTGTGGGAGGAGGGGGGTGGGGAGTAGGTGGATGGGATGAGGTGTGGGGGGAGGAGGGTGTTGTGGGAGGGGTGTGAGAGATAGTGGTGGTTGGAGGAGTGGGGGGGGTTGAAGAAGGAGGAGGAGGGTTGGGGGGTGATGAAGGAGACCGGATGGACG
>NZ_VDYZ01000273.1 GCF_007673095.1 Corynebacterium glyciniphilum AJ 3170 | reverse complement strand
CTCCCTCTCGTCCCCTTGCCCCCCCCTCATCCCTCCCCTCCCTTTCCAGCTCATCAAGCACATCCCGACCATCCTCTTCTCCAATCCCCTCTCCAATCCCCCTCCCCCACCCTTTCCCCCCCTCATCCCCCTCATCCTCTCCCAGCCCACCCCACTCCTCCACCCCATCCCTCCCCCCCCACCTGCCCCCATTGACCCTCTCCACCACTTCCCCCCCCCACCCACCTACTACATCCTCCCCATCCACATCCCCTTCTTC
>NZ_VDYZ01000272.1 GCF_007673095.1 Corynebacterium glyciniphilum AJ 3170 | reverse complement strand
CATCACGCAAGCCACCCTCCACCATCGCACCACTTCCCTTATCACCTCCCCCCACCCCTACAACCTCCCCACCTCCACACCCCAAAAACTCCCCCACCCCACCCCCCCCTCCCCCCTCACCCTCTCCCCTCCCCACCCTCCACCACCCACTCCATCACCCCCATCCCCACAACAATCATCACTCCCCTCCCCATAAACACCCCCCCGTACTCCCCCACACTCACCCCCCCTCCCCCATTACCCCCAATCAGAACCCCCA
>NZ_VDYZ01000271.1 GCF_007673095.1 Corynebacterium glyciniphilum AJ 3170 | reverse complement strand
CCCCCCCCCCCCCCCCCGCCCTCCCACCGGGCCCCCCCCACCTCCCCGACCCCGTAGCACTGGTCGGCACTCACCTCCCCCACCCCCTCCATCACCACCCCCTCCATCATCTCCACCCACACCACCCCCTCATACTCCCCCTCCACCTCCCCCTACTCACCCATCCCCATCTCCACTTTCCCCAAACCCGCCTACTCCTCCTCCACCCACCCAACCCCCAACATCATCTCCCCCTCACCCTCCCTCACCCCCTCCATCACC
>NZ_VDYZ01000270.1 GCF_007673095.1 Corynebacterium glyciniphilum AJ 3170 | reverse complement strand
CTGTCTTCCCCATCCCACATCCTTTTCCACTTACTACACCCTTACCCCCCTTACCCCGCCATCTCCGCTCTTTCCCTCTCCACTACCAACCTTATCCCCCCCACTCTCACTCCCCCCCTCTCACTTACCCGCATTCCCACTTTCCCTCATCTCCCTAACATGCTACTCCCCCTAAACCAACCACTACCTCTACCTCCCCCAACAAACACACCACCCTCCACCTAAATCCATTTCCGCCAGAACCAGCTATCACCCACTTTC
>NZ_VDYZ01000026.1 GCF_007673095.1 Corynebacterium glyciniphilum AJ 3170 | reverse complement strand
ACCGGCACCGACGAGGTGCAGCGCGAGGTCACCGACGACCTTGGAGGACGGGGTGACCTTGGTGGGCCGGCCGAGTAGTTCGTTGACCCCGGCGTAGGCGTTTTCGATCAGCTCGAACCGGTCCCCCAACCCCAGCGCGGTGGCCTGGGTACGCAGGTTGGACAATTGTCCGCCGGGGATCTCATGGGTGTACACCCGCCCGGTCGGGCCGGTCAGCCCGGACTCGAACGGGGCGTACACCGCGCGCACGGCCTCCCAGTAGGGCTCCATCGAGTTCACCGCATCCAGGCTGATGCCGGTGTCCCGGTCGGTGTTCGCGAAGGCGGCGACGATACCCGACAGTGACGGCTGCGAGGTCGTGCCCGCCAGTGCGGCACTGGCACCGTCGACGGCGTCGACGCCGGCCTCGGCGGCGGCGAGGTAGGTCGCCAGCTGACCACCGGCGGTGTCGTGGGTGTGCAGGTGCACCGGCACATCGAAGTTTTCCCGTAGTGCGGTGACCAGCCTGGTGGCCGCGGCGGGGCGTAGTAGTCCGGCCATGTCCTTGATCGCCAGGATGTGGGCACCGGAGTTCACGATCTGTTCGGCCAACCGTAGGTAGTAGTCCAGGGTGTAGAGCGTCTCGCCCGGGTTGGACAGGTCCCCGGAGTAGGCCATCGCGACTTCGACGACGGCGGTGCCTGTGTCCAGTACGGCGTCGATGGCGGTGCGCATCTGGGTGGTGTCGTTGAGGGCGTCGAAGATGCGGAAGATGTCCACTCCGCTGGCGGCGGCTTCGGCGACGAACTTCTGTGCGACGATGTCGGGGTAGGGGGTGTAGCCGACGGTGTTGCGTCCGCGCAGCAGCATCTGGATGGTGGTGTTCGGCATCGCGGTACGCAGCTGGTCGAGGCGGTCCCACGGGTCTTCGTGGAGGAACTGCAGGGCGACATCGTAGGTCGCCCCGCCCCAGGCCTCGACACTGAGCAGTTCGGGGGTCAGGTGGGCCACAGCCTCGGCGGCGTCGACCAGTGGGTTGGTGCGCACGCGGGTGGCCAGCAGGGACTGGTGGGCGTCGCGGAAGGTGGTGTCGGTGACACCGAGGGCGGACTGGGTGCGCAGTTGGCGGGCGAATTCGGCGGGGCCGAGCTGCAGCAGCCGGTCGCGGTTGCCGCGGGGCAGGGCGGTGTCGTCGGTGTTGTCGCCGGTGTGGCGGGCGTCCTTGTCCGGCACGGCGTCGGGCAGCTTGCGGTGGGGGACCACGTCGGTGGGACGGGTCCCGTTGGGCTTGTTGACGGTGACATCAGCCAGGTAGTCCAGGATCCGGCCGGGTTCGTCGTCGGCCGGTGGGGCGGTGAGCAGGTGCGGGTGGTCGGTGATAAACGAGGTGGCGATGCGGTGGTGGCGGAAGTCGTCCTCGCGCAGCATCGCACGCAGAAAGCCGATGTTGGTGGCGACCCCGGAGACGGTGAACTCGGCCAGGGCGCGTTCGGCCCGGGTGACGGCCTGGGCGAAGTCGGCGCCACGGCAGGTCATTTTCACCAGCATGGAGTCGAAGTGGGCGGTGATCTCCCCGCCCAGTGAGGCGGCCCCGTCGAGGCGGACCCCCGCCCCGCCCGGGGAGCGGTAGGCGGTGATCGTACCGGTGTCGGGCCGAAAACCGTTGGAGGGGTCCTCGGTGGTGATACGGCACTGCAGTGCCGCACCGCGGGTGACGATGGTGTCCTGGCGCAGGCCCAGATCATCCAGGGTCGCGCCGGCGGCGAGGTGCATCTGGGATTTGACCAGGTCGATCTGGGTGACCTCCTCGGTGACGGTGTGCTCGACCTGGATGCGCGGGTTCATCTCGATGAAGACGTGGTTGCCGTCCTCGTCGACGAGGAATTCGACGGTGCCGGCGCCGCGGTAGTTGATGGATTCGCAGAAACGGACCGCGTCGGCGCAGATCGTCTCGCGCAACTCGGGGTCGAGGTGCTGGGCGGGGGCGATCTCCACGACTTTCTGGTGGCGGCGTTGCAGGGAGCAGTCACGCTCGTAGAGGTGGATGACGTTGCCGGCGCCGTCGCCGAGGATCTGGACTTCGATGTGCTGGGGGTTGATCACCGCACGTTCGATGTAGACCCTCGGGTCGCCGAAGGCGGCTTCGGCTTCGCGGGAGGCTTCAGCAGCCCGGTCGGCCAGTTCGTCGGCGGTGGCGACAAAGCGCATGCCGCGGCCGCCGCCGCCGGCGACGGCTTTGACGAACAGGGGGTAGGTGCGCCCGTCGGCGTAGGAGACGAGTTGTTCGATGTCGGCGCTGGGCGGTGAGTCATCCAGGATGGGCAGGCCGGCTTTTTTGGCGGCGTCGACGGCGGCGGCTTTGTCGCCGGTGAGGTCCAGGGTGTCCGGGTCGGGGCCGATGAAGGTGATGTTGTTGTCGGCGCAGCGTCGGGCCAGGTGCGCGTTTTCGGACAGGAAGCCGTAGCCGGGGTAGATCGCGTCGGCGCCGGTTTGTACCGCGGCGCGGATGATTTCGTCGATGTCGAGGTAGGCCTTGACTGGGGAGCCTTGCGCGCCGATGCGTACGGCTTCGGAGGCGAACGAGCGGTGGAAGGAGTTGCGGTCTTCGCGTGGGTAGACCGCGACGGTGGATGCGCCGGTTTCGAAGGCGGCGCGGAAGGCCCGCACGGCGATTTCGCCGCGGTTGGCGACGAGAATCTTGGAGAAGGCGGGTAGTGCTGTGGTGGTGCCGGTGTGGGTCGCAGGGTCAGCCATGTGAGGCGTCCTTTCAGTGAAGGGTGATGCAGGTCTCACTAAGATTGTAAGACAATACATGTCGTATCGTAAAACAGTTTGCCATGCCGCTGCAGGCGGAGTTGCGGGATGCTTGAGAGGTGTCGGGTGATGTGACCTGCGGGATGGGGGTCGGGCGACGTTAGTCACATTGTCTTACATTTCCTTGGTCGCAGTGGATAGGGGCACTACAGTCGTTCGAGGAAAAGCGCACGCGCACTTCGTCGTGTGTGCATCGATACGACCTCAGGACAGAGGCGAAGGAGGACACGGCATGACCGTCAAGGCATACGCGCATAACACAGACATCCGCGTGGATTACGACATTGAGACCCCGGCGGTCGCCGCCGTCCAGCCAAAGGCGGCTGACTGGCTCTCCCGTAATATGACGGGTAGTGCCGACCTCGCTACACGCTTCGGACGTGGAGTTGTACTTGCCGGTGCGGTGTTCGTAGCGGCAGTCGTCTTCAGCCTCGGGCAACTGTATGAGGCAATGGTTGCCGTAGATGCTTCAGCCGGGTCGACAGCATCGACGCTGTCGGCAGTGGGTGCAGGTGTCGCAGTGGTCGCGGCCGTGGTGTTCGCCGTGATCTTCCGCGTCAGTTCGCACAAGGCAAATCCAAACAGGTAGGCGTATGAGAGTGGCTCCGCCACGATAGGTAGTCCCCCGGTTGTGCTCCGTGCCACCGGGGGATTGTCTATAATCCAGTGGTTGTCTTTCGGTAGTGGTCTTCTGCCTGTCTTCCTTTCTCCAGGAGTGTCCGTGCGTCTCAATCTCTCCCACCGCCGTCGCGGAATCCGTTCGGCTGTCGGTGCTGCAGCTGCTGCTCTCGCCGTCGCTGTCGTCAGTGCGCCGGTGGCTTCCGCGATCGGGTTCTCCACCGGTGTCGTGGCGACTCCGGCCATCCCACGGTGTGAGCCGGACATCGTCGTGATCGTGCCAGGTGGCGGCCAGTCAGCGCCCGGAATGCCCGACAATCTGCCCGTGGGTGCCTACACCTCGGATCTCGGGGCGATGCTCGAGACGTTCGGGACATCCACGACCCGGACGGTTGCCTACAACGCCGTCCCGTTCGTCTCGACGGCGTACACGCAGATCCAGGCGGACGGCATCGCCAAGACCCGTCAGTTGATCGCAGGTACGGCGGCCCAGTGCCCTTCGTCGACGATCAGCCTGGCGGGTTACTCTCTCGGCGCGGACGTGGCGTCCCGGGTGGCTGCGGACATCGGGCACGGACGTGGCCCGATCGCTGCGGAGAAGTTCGGCTCCGCAGCGGTGATCTCCAGCCCCAACCGTGGCGCAGGTTCGGTGGAGGGCGGCAGCGCCCGTGGTGGGGAAGGGGTCTTCGGTGCCCTTCCCGGCGGCTACGGAGAGACCGCTGATCGGGTCATGGACATCTGTGACGACCGTGACTACATCTGCAACTCTGACGAGCGCACGAAGAACACGCGCGGCCGTGCCGAGGCGATCACCCAGATGACTGCCCTTGACCAGGGGTTGAACGGGAGTTCTGGCATCCGCGGGGTGGACAACCGGAGCATGGTCGCCGAAGTCCCGTTCGGGCTTGCACCCGGGCAGTACGCCCACGTCTCCAGCTACGGCGGGAATGGCGGAGTTAACCCCGCCTACGGGTTCCTGAAACGTCACTTCTGAGTCCAGGGTCGAATCCGTTCCGGTGAGTGACGCCGACAGGAAGTAAATGTAGGACATTTGGCTATTTCCTGTTAGGCTGCCCTCTATGCCTAGAATCGATCCGCAACGTACCCTGTCTGAACGGGTTGCCGACCAGCTCCGCGACCGGATCGCGGCCGGCGAGTTCCCGGTCGGCACACTGATCCCGACAGAGAACGAACTCGCCGAGGAAATGGGCGTCAGCCGCAACAGCGTCCGTGAGGCGCTGCGGGCGCTGGTGCACGCAGGAATGCTCGGAGCCCGAGCTGGCTACGGCACATTCGTTACCGCGACCAGTGACCTTGCGCCCACGCTCGCCCGTCACATCGACCGGGACCGGGAACAGGATGTGGCGGAGGTCCGGGCCATCCTTGAACGCGAGGGGGCCCGTTATGCAGCTCTGCGTGCCACCGACTCCCAGGTCGAGGCGTTGGAGACAGCTCTCCTCGCACGCTCGGACGCTTCCGACGAAGATTCCTACGCTGCCACCGACATCGCATTTCACCGTCTGCTCATGGAAGCGTCCGGTAACGCCCTCCTGGCGGAGCTCTACCGCGGAGTGGGAGGTAACGAACAGGCGCTCATGCATTTCACTCCGGCAGAGATCGATTTCGCCGAGCGATCGGGTGCAATTGCCGACATCGATGCCGAGCATGCCGCCATCGTCCGTGCGGTTGCCGACCATGATCCGGAGGAGGCGGCAGCAGCCGCAGAGCAGGCGGTGTTCAAGGTCCAGCAGTACACCACGTCGCGTCAGGAGCTAGACGGCACAGGGGAAGGTCGATAGTCATGACAGATACATCTTCCAGTTCCACGGAGCGAAGCGGGATCAACCGGCTTGGTTCCGGTGTCCCTGTTGCTTTGGTGGTCGTCGGTATCCTGCTTGTCGCCGGTAATCTGCGCGCGGCGATCACCACAGTCGGACCTGTCCTCACAGGAATCGAGGATGACCTCGGTATCTCCTCGTCTGCGGCCTCCTTCCTTGTCAGCCTCCCCCTGTTGGCATTCGCTGTGGTGTCCCCACTGGTGCCTCGGGTTGCCCACCGGTTCGGGTTGGAACGCATCATCGTCATCGCGCTGGCCGGGCTTGCCGTCGGCCTCGTGGTGCGTTCCACTCCGCCGATCGCTCTACTCTGGATCGGGACGACACTCGTCGGCGTCGCTATCGCCGTCCTCAACGTCGTTCTTCCTGCACTGGTGAAACGGGACTTTCCCACGAAGATCGGACAGGTCACCGGTGCTTACTCAGCCGTGCAGTCGGGCTTTGCGGCCGTCGCCGCCGGAGTGGCGGTGCCGGTGGCCGGTCTCACAGCACTGGGGTGGCGACTGCCCCTGGCAATGTGGGCAGGCCTCGCTCTCATAGCCATGGGCGTCGTCCTTCCACAACTGCGGAAATCCTCACCGACGGCCGCCGTCCCGGCACCTCCGGTCGCTGCCGGGACGGCTCCGGTGTGGCGTCGGGCACTGGCCTGGCAGGTCGCGGCATTCATGGGCCTCCAGTCGACGAACTACTACGTACTTGTCACGTGGCTCCCGTCCATCGAACAGGACGCCGGAATCAGTGGCACCACCGCAGGTACGCATCAGTTCCTCTTCAATGTGTTCGGCATCGCGGGAAGCCTCTGTTGTTCAGCGTTGTTGGCCCGTCTCCGCGACCAGCGGGTACTCGGCATCATCATCCCCGTGACTCTCCTCATCGCAGTACTCGGAATTCTCGTCGCACCCGGCTTGACCGGGGTGTGGGCATGCATTGCCGGTATCGGTGGCGGGGCCAGCATCGTCCTGTCCCTTTCATTGTTCGGCCTGCGCGCCCGGCACCACACCACTGCCGCGTCGTTGTCCGGAATGGCGCAGTCCGTCGGTTACATCCTCGCTGCGCTTGGGCCGGTTCTCGTCGGTGCGCTGCATGACGCCACCGGGTCGTGGACTCCTGCATTGAGCGTGCTTGTCGTTGTAGACCTGGCGATGCTTTGTGCCGGCGTCCTTGCAGGGCGGAACCGGACGGTCGACTGATACGGAGCCAGCCTCCCCACCGCTGACTGGGGATCCGGGGGGAGAAGGTTGGTAGCGTTCAGCGCAATGTCGAGATCAGTTTTCGCTCCACGTATTGTCGGCGCCGTCATCCTTGTGCTGGTACTGACGGCTGTCACGACCTACCCGGCACGGGACACGTTGTACCGGACCGTGGCTGAGGGGACTGCGGGGTCACCGCTCAGTGGCATGGTCGAGGTGTTCACCGAAGCGGGCCTTCTCGCTCTCGTCGCGACAGCGGGAATCATCGCGGTATGGGCACTGGTGCGTGACCATGAGGTACTGCGTCGACTGGTGATCGGGGGAGTGGGTGTCATCGCCGCATACCTGATCAGTGAGGTCACGAAGAATATCGTGCAGGAGGCCCGGCCCTGCTCTGCCGGGGACGTCGCCACCGTGCTGTCCTGCCCGGAGGCGGGAAGTTGGGCGTGGCCGTCGAACCACTCCACCCTTGCGGCGGCTTTCGCGGTGGCCTGTGCCTTCGCTCTGCCGAAGCTCGGGTGGTTCACCGTCCCGCTGGCCGTCGCCGCAGCCTTCAGCCGTGTCGCGGCAGGTGTCCATTACGTGCACGACGTCGCCACGGGGCTGGCGCTGGGCCTGGCCGTCGTCGTACTGGTCGCTATCCTTCTCGATCGTGTGGTGCCTCGCGTGGATTCTCTCCCTGGTGCTCGCTCTTTGCCTCGTCACGCAGCACGTTCTTCCGGACCTTCCCCGTCGAGGTCCGGGGCAGCTCCTCGATGACCCGGTAGTCCCGCGGTACCTTGTAGCCGGCGATCAGCCCGCGGCAGTGGTCGATCACCGTCTGCTCGAGGGCCGCGTCCGGCTCGACACCGGGGGAGACGACGACATAGGCGCGCAGAGCCTCACCCCATGTGTCGTCGGGAACACCGATGACGGAGACGTCCGCAATCGAGGGGTGACTGATGATCGCCTGTTCCACCTCGATGGTGGAGATGTTCTCCCCACCCGAGATCACCACGTCCTTGGCCCGGTCGAGGACCTGGATGTAACCGTCCGGGTGTTTCACCGCGAGGTCCCCGGAATGGAACCACCCACCGAGGAAAGCCTCCGCGGTCGCGTCCGGGTTGTGGAAGTACTCGCGCATGACGATATTGCCGCGCATCACGACCTCGCCCATGGTCTCTCCGTCCTGCGGTACATCGACCAACGTCACGTCCTGCGGAGCGTTCTTCGCGACCTGTTCGACCACACGGACCTCCTCGCTGGTGACCATCGCCAGGCCCTGGCGGGACTTCAGCGTCGCCCGCTCCGCTGTACTGAGTGTGGACCATTCCGGCTGCGGGGCGCAGGCTACGGTGGGGCCGTAGGTCTCCGTGAGCCCGTAGACGTGGATGACATCGATGCCGAGGTCCTCACAGGCACTGATCACCGTCGGGCTCGGCGGGGCTCCGGCCGTGGCGATCGACAACGTGCTGACCTCGTGTGCTTCTGCAGCGCCCACGATCGTGGCGAGAACCGCGGGAGCACCGCACAGGCTTGTGACACCTTCGTCGTCAATCAGGCGCCAGATCTCCGGTCCGCGCACCGCCCGCAGAGCGATCTGCGTCGCGGAGGCAGCCATTGCCGCCCACCCGGTGCACCACCCCGAGCAGTGGAACATCGGGAGCGTCCACAGGTACACGGTGTCGCGGGTGTAGGTGTGCGTCATGACCATGCCCAGCGCGGCAAGGTACGCGCCACGATGGGTGTAGACGACGCCTTTCGGACGCCCCGTCGTCCCCGACGTGTAGTTGATGGCGATGGCGGCGTCCTCGTCATCGACGGTGAAGGTCAGCGGGACATCGTCCTCCGCACGTCCCTCTCCCTCGGCGAGATAGGCGTCGAAGGTGGTGACCACCCCGGAATCCGGGAAACGGGGTTCCGGTTGCGAGCCGTCCTCGTTGTGGATGAGGACGAAAGTGTCCACCAGACCGGCACTGCCCAGGGTCCGACGACAGGCGAGGATGAGATCCTGTTCCCCGAACAGCGTGCCGATCCCGGCGTGATCGCAGATGTAGCGGACTTCCGCCGGCGCCAGGCGGGTGTTGATCGGGACCAGCACACCCCCGGCCAGGGGGACGGCGAACTGCGCGAGGAGGGCCTCGTAACTGTTCGCCGCGAGCATGCCGACCCGTCCTCCGGGGCGCAGCCCGCGGCGGAGGAGGGCGCGGGCGAGGCGGAGTGCGTCCGCGCGCATCTCGGCGAAGGAGATGCGACGGGGGCCGTCGACACATGCGGTCCGGTCCGGGTAGATCGTGGCGCTGCGGTCCAGGAACCGGAGCGGGGTGAGGGCGACGTTCAGTCCGGCGGTCATGGGTGTCCTCGGGGTAGGAGACGGTTTCCCAGAGGATAGCGCCCCGCGCTGACGCGGCGGCGGTGAAACCTGAACTTCCTCTATTATCGAACGGGAAACATTCGCCGAGGGAAGGAACCGCCGTGAACATCCGCACTACCCGCCGACGTACCGCCGCCGCAGCACTGGGGATCGCCGTCGTCGGTGCGCTCACCGCCTGCAGTGACGGTAACGGTGGTGACAACGCCTCGGGCACCGCTGCCCCGGAGACGGTCACCGAGACGGTCACCGCCGAGCAGGGCGCCCCGTCGGACACCACATCAGACAGTGCAACGGAAAGCGAGACCCGGAGCTCGGAGAACAGTTCCGCAGGTGGCGGCGGCAGCGTCGCCACGCTGGTCTTCGACGGAACCGACCTCGCGTCGCAGTTCACCGAGGTGCAGTGCAGGGAGGACGGTTCGGACGAGTTCGAGATCGACCTCTGGAACGACGACAGGACGGACCATGTCGAGGTGGATCTCGACGTCCGGGACCAGCCGCGGGTCGACGGACTCGGTGTGGACCGTGAAGGCAAGGAGTGGGAGTCCACCGATGCCCAGGAGCGCGACGCCACCGTCGAGGTCGACGGCGACACCTACCGCGTGAACGGCCAGCTGGAAGTCGATGACGACCATCCCGACGCCGGTGACGTGGCCGACCTCGAGCTTGAGGTCAGCTGCGCCTGACGGGGGCATGTCTCCCGGGTGCTGACGGGGTCAGCGCCACGGGGACTTCTGCTCGATGAGGAACTTCTCGACGTCGGTCGCCGAGGCCTTGAGCTTCGGGTCGAAGTCCAGGTACGCCTTGGTCTCCCGGGCGATGAGGCCCGAGAGGATGAGGAGCCCGACCAGGTTCGGTAGCGCCATCAGCCCGTTTGCCAGGTCCGAGAAGGTCCAGGCGACGTTGAGTTCCATGGTCGCGCCGACGACAACCACGCAGGTGAACAGGATCCGGTAGGGGACCGTGGCGTAGTCGCCGAAGATCCGCTGCGCACTGCGCTCTCCGTAGTAGGACCAGCCCAGGATGGTGGAGAAGGCGAAGAAGACGATGGAGATGGTCACGATGTAACCGCCCCAGTCACCGGGCAGTGCGGCGGCGAAGGCATCGCTGGTCATGGTTCCCGCGCGGTCCTCGCCCTGGTCCCACACACCGCTGGAGATGATGACCAGACCGGTGAAGGACACCACGATGATGGTGTCGATGAAGGTCTGGGTCATGGACACCAGGCCCTGACGCACCGGGTGGGTGGTCTTCGCAGCGGCGGCGGCAATGGCGGCGGAGCCCATGCCGGACTCATTGGAGAAGATGCCCCGTGCCGCACCCATCTGCAGGGCGAGGAGGATTCCGGAACCGACGAATCCGCCGACGGCTGCGGTCCCGGAGAAGGCGTCGGTGAAGATCAGACCGATGGCCTCCGGGATGTTCTGCGCGTTGACGGTCAGCACCGCCAGTCCGCCGATGATGTAGACCGCGATCATCAACGGGACGAAGCCGGACGTGACCTGGCCGATGGCCTTGATCCCGCCGAGCAGGACGGCGCCGATCAGGATGAACAGGACGATGCCGGTGATCGTCGGGTCGATCCCGAAGGAGTTCTCCAGGTTCTCGGAGACCGCATTGGCCTGGGTCATGTTGCCGATGCCGAAGGAGGCGATCACTGCAGCGATGGCGAAGAACCACGCGAGGAACTTCCCCAGCGGCCCCTTGATGCCCCGCTCCAGGTAACGTTGGGGGCCACCGGACATGTTTCCCTTGCCGTCGGTGACACGGAACCGGACGCCCAGGAACGCCTCGGAGTACTTGGACGCCATGCCTAGGAGGCCGGTGACCCACATCCAGAACAGTGCGCCCGGACCACCGATGGAGATCGCGGTCGCCACACCGACGATGTTGCCGACGCCGACGGTAGCGGCCAGTGCCGTGGTCAGAGCCTGGTACTGGGAGATGTCACCCTTACCTCCGTCATCCTCCCGGTCGAGGAGACCGAGACGTAGGGCCGGAAACAACTTCCGGAACTGGACGCCCCGTAACCGGATGGTGAGGACAAAGCCGGTGGCGAAGAGCAGGGGTATGAGGAGCCAGGGGCCCCAGACGAAGGAGGCGGTGGCGCTCAGGCCGTCTTCGAAGCCCGAGGCGAGCAGCATGTCGGTTGTTTGCATGAGAGAAAGATATCCTGCCGGTGTTTCCGTGAGGTAATGAACAGTGAAGTTTTTCTTTCCGGGGGTGGGGGAGGTTTCAGCTGTGCACCCACTGTGAGCCGGAGAGCCGTGCATGCCAGTTTGCTGGGAATGGGGACCTGCGGGGCGGCGCCGTGTGGATATACGCCGAGGACGACCGCTAGGGTAGACGCGGTCACGTCCTGCGAAAACGTCGGGACGAGGAGAGAGAACACCGTGAAAGGTTGAGGTTTGTGAGTCAGAAGATCAAGGCGCCGAACGACAAGAACCGGAGTTTCCTCTGGGGGATCGTGGCGCTCGTCGTCATCTGCGTGGTGTTCATCGGTTTCATGGTCTTCAACGGCCGGAAGAGCACCGATGTCGAACTCAGTGCCGCGGATGTGTCTTTCTCGGTCGCAGTGGAGGACGGCGTGGTCCAGCTTCGTTCCGATGACGTCGCCGATGGTGCACCCACGGCTGACGTCTACGAGGACTACAGCTGCACCCACTGTGCCGATCTTGTCGAGGCGGACAGTGAGTCCATGGAGGGTGCTCTGGACGCGGGTGACATGAACGTCAACCTCCACACCGTCAACTTCCTCGACAGCAACGGCAATGAGTCCTCGTCCCGGACCGGCGCAGTGGCATTGGCCATCGCCGAGACCGGCGACGCCGGGGCGTTCTGGGCGTTCCACGAGAAGGCGTTCGGTGACCAGGCCGAGGTCGCGCGGGACTGGCGTTTCGACGAGCTTGCCGATGCAGCAGAGCAGCTCGGTGTGGACAGTGAGGTCGTGGATTCGATCCGCGATGAGTCGGTGATGGACCAGTACCAGCCGAACCTTCAGGCTAACGGCGATCGCTTGCGGGAGCTCATGGGAGACCAGGCAGGAACGCCGGCGCTGTACGTCGACGGTGAGTACCTCACCGTCGAACGCGATCCTGAGGACCCGTCGAAGCTGAAGGACTGGGTGCCGGATGTCATCGGCGGCGAGGCCGGCGACGCTCCGCAGGAGTCCGCGACGGAGACTGAGTCGTCTGAGGCTGAGTAGGCCCGAGTAACCGGGCGACGGGACGCCCCCGCACATCGCTGTCTTCTCTCCACGGCGATGGCGGGGGCGTCGCGCTGTTCCGGCTCGACCGTCGGTGTGCTGACTGCTGTGGGACAGAACCCTGGGGGTGGTTTCTGGCCAGGAGACCAACCAGGGACGGTCGTCTCAGGTGGTGGTGATGGCTCCCCGACCCACGCCTGCACATACGGAAAGAGGTCCGGCCCTCGCTCTCCCCAGGGAGAACGAGGGCCGGACCTCTGTGGTGGAGCTAAGGGGACTCGAACCCCTGACCCCCACACTGCCAGTGTGGTGCGCTACCAGCTGCGCCATAGCCCCGTTCGCTGTAGTGAAGAAGGTGACTTCCTCGCTGCGGACGAGATATAACGTACCCCAGCTCTCTCTGGCGGTGCAAACCAGCAGGTGAATGCGGTGAGAGGTGGGTTACAGATGTTGTGGTTCCGGTGACCGTATGTGCGAGAATTGCAGGTACAGCCATGGCGGTCACCGTGTCCGCTCCGGACCTGATGGGAGATCCAGTGAGTGCAGCAGTAGAGACGCGTCCCGAGACGCGCGCCCCGGGCCTCTGGGGTGCGTCGAAGCTTTATTCTGCGGGACTGGTCCTGTTCGGTGTCATCGGACTGTTCATGTCCGGTCTGATTCTCTACGACAAGATCAAGCTTCTCCAGGACGCCGGGTTCACGCCGGCCTGCACACTGAATGACGTCGTCTCCTGTACCGACGTCATGAACTCCAGTCAGGCCTCCGCATTCGGGATCCCCAACCCTTTCATCGGGCTCGTCGGCTTCGCTGTCGTGCTGACCATCGGCATGGCGTTGCTGGCTGGGGCGCGGTTTCGTGCGTGGTTCTGGTACGGCTTCCTCGTCGGGCTGATTTTCGCCGTCTGTTTCGTGCACTGGCTCGCCTATGAGGCTGTCTACGAGATCGAGGCGCTGTGCCCGTACTGCATGGTGGTGTGGGCCGTGGTGCTTCCGCTGTTCGTGTCGACGGTCGTTCGTGTCGCGCGTTCCCGGAGTCTGGACCGTGGGGACGAGCCGACATCTGGTCTGGCGGCAGTCGGGATGCCGACGGCGGTCGTGCTGGTCTGGTACCTCGGCTTCGCGGCACTCATTCTGCAGCAGTTCGTGTTCTGATGCCGCACGCTCACTGCACCGGTTTGGTTGAGGCACTGTCTGCGGCTAAACTGTCGTGCTGTGTCGCGACCCGGCCCGCCGGGCTCGCACGTTGTTTCTCCGGACAGCTCTCTTCGGTCCGGGAAGCCTGATCAATTCCGATCAATCACGATCAACACCGCGCCGAGGTTCTGTGTGAGCAGCCCGGGGCGCACGACGAGAAAGGAGCGCCCGATGAAGGTCCGTAAGTCCCTTCGGTCGCTGAAGAACAAGCCGGGCGCCCAGGTTGTCCGCCGCCACGGCAAGGTCTTCGTGATCAACAAGAAGGATCCGCGTTTCAAGGCTCGCCAGGGCTAGACCCGCGGTTCCGTCGTTGAACCCCTCCCAACTGTCCCTCGCAGGGCTGTCGGGAGGGGTTCTTCGTATGCGGGGAGGGGGACACCCGTGGACGGACATGGATGGAATTACAACCGTGATTTTTCGGCCCAACATGTAGTGTCGACACCGCTCGGCCACCTGCGAATACTCGACTTGTAACTACCACATATTGTATTTCATCACTGTAATCACCCCAATATCTCGTGGAAGATTGGGTTGTGCCCCGCTCTGATCCCGGTGTAGTGTCGTCGTCATCAGCCCGGCAGGGGCGTGGCACCGGGCTTCCCGGTGGCCCCGCTGAGCCGGGCCCCTCACCGCAGAACAGTCCACCGTTATTTTCCAGGGAGTGCCTCGATGATCACCGTCTACACCAAGCCCGCCTGCGTCCAGTGCACCGCCACCAAGAGGGCTCTCGACAAGGCCGGGCTTGACTACGAGATGGTCGACATCAGCCTCGATGACGAGGCCCGTGACTACGTCATGGCCCTCGGCCACCTGCAGGCCCCGGTCGTGGTCACCGAGGACGCCCACTGGTCGGGCTTCCGTCCCGACCGCATCAAGGCGCTGGACGCCGCAGCGGCCTGATCCGGGCCCCGAGGGGCAGGAACACCACCGGGAAGGGAGCTGCAATGCGCAGCGTCCTTCCCTCTTTTTATGTCTGATCGTTAACGAACCCCTGGAGTGGTGTTTTCATGGCTTCGCGCTCTGCACGCCGTTCGGGCAGGACGGTTTTCCGGTCGATCCTGGCCGACACCACACCGCTGCAGTCACCACATTTCCGCCGGTTGTGGACCGCCAACATCATCACGGTGATCGGTGCCCAGCTCAATGTCATCGTCGTTCCCGCACAGATCTACTCGATCACCGGCAGCTCCGGTTATGTGGGACTGGCCGGTGCCTTCGGCCTGGTGCCGCTGATCATCTTCGGTCTCTACGGTGGCGCACTGGCGGACATGATGGACCGACGTCGCCTGCTGATGATCACCACGATCGGGCTGATCGTCACCGCCGTCGCATTCTGGGCGCAGGCGGCCTCCGGTGTCGACAACGTCTGGCTGCTGTTGAGCATCTTCGCTCTCCAGCAGGCGTTCTTCGCCGTCAACCAGCCGACGCGCACCGCGATCACCGCACGTATCGTCCCGGACGGGTCCATCGCCGCGGCCGTGTCGCTGAACATGACGGTCCAGCAGGCCGGGGCCATCGTCGGCCCTATCCTCGGTGGACTGCTGATCCCGGTGACCGGGTTCGCCCTGCTCTACCTGCTCGACGCGTTCTGTCTGGCGGCGACGTTGTGGGCGGTGGCGAAGCTTCCGGCGCTGCCCCCGGACCTCGGGGATTCGACGGCGCCCCGTCGACGCACCCCCGGATTCCGCAGTATCGCCGAGGGCTTCATCTACCTGGCGGCCATGCCGATCCTGTTGATGAGCTTCGTCATCGATCTCATCGCCATGGTTTTCGGCATGCCGAGGGCGTTGATCCCCCAGATCTCCACCGTGGACTTCGGTGAGACCGGGGACGGAGGGCTCTTCTACGCGCTGCTCTTCGCCGCCGTCCCTCTGGGGGCCGTGCTCGGCGGGGTCTTCTCCGGTGCGGTGACACGGCTTCGCCGTCAGGGAGTGGGCATCGTGGTGTCCGTGCTCTGCTGGGGCGTCGCGATCATCGTCATGGGGCTCGCCGTCAATCTCGCCGACGGCCGCGCCGGACTGTGGGCCTGGGTCGCGGTCGTGGCTTTCGTCATCGGCGGTGTCGCCGACATGTTCTCCTCAGTGCAACGCTCAGCGATGCTCCAGGAGGCGGCGGACGACCGGATGCGGGGGCGTCTTCAGGGCGTGTTCCTGATCGTGGTCGCCGGCGGGCCGCGGTTGGCCGACATGTTGCACGGCTGGGCGGGCTCCCTGTTCACCGCGGGGACCGCGACGCTCGTCGGCGGCGTCCTCGTTGTTGTCGGTACCATCGTCGCTGTAGCGGTGGTCCCGTCCTTCCTGAAGTACATTCCCGCTCGGTTCGCCGAGAAGTAGAGAGAAATAGAAAGGACAGTCACCCATGCTCATCGTCTATTTTTCCTCCACCACGCGGAACACCGACCGTTTCGTCCGCAAGCTGGGCCTGCCTGCCGCCCGGATTCCGCTCCGGCGCACGGAACCTGACCTGACGGTGGACGAGCCTTTCGTCCTGATCTGCCCGACATACGGCGGGGGAGCGTCGATCACCGGCGACAACTCGCGTCCTGTCCCGAAGCAGGTCATCCGCTTCCTCAACGACCCGTCCAACCGGTCCCTGCTCCGGGGCGTGATCGCGTCGGGCAACCTGAACTTCGGTGAGGACTTCTGCAGGGCAGGTGAGGTCATCGCCGCGAAGTGCGGTGTCCCTTATCTCTACCGGTTCGAACTGATGGGGACGCCGACGGATGTCGCCCGGGTCAGTGAAGGACTGTCCGGGTTCGAGGACTCGCTCCGGCAGGACGGTCGCTGGGAGGCTGTCGCATGACATAGGCCGCCGACTCCAGTAGACATAGACAGACACAGACAGACACAGACAGACACACCATCTTTTTCACAACGGGGAGAGCCATGACCACCGATCTCGGGAAGACCGTCGCAGAGCCGGTCCAGCAGGCCGATCAGTTGGACTACCACCAGCTCAATGCGCTGCTCAATCTGTACGATGCCGACGGTCAGATCCAGTTCGACAAG
>NZ_VDYZ01000269.1 GCF_007673095.1 Corynebacterium glyciniphilum AJ 3170 | reverse complement strand
CCCACACTACCACACCACCCCCCACAACCTCCCTCCCATCGTCCTCCAACAACTCCCCCCACACTCCCCTCCCCCGACCGACCCGCCAACCTTCACCACCAACCCCAAACTCAACCCCCCCGTCCCTGACACCCGGATCCCCGACCGGCGCCCCCTCCTCCCCCTCCCCCCCATCCACCCCATACACACTCCCCCCACCTTACTCCCCCCCCATCCCCGTATCCAAATCCTTATCATCACCCGCCATCCACGTCCCCCAATA
>NZ_VDYZ01000268.1 GCF_007673095.1 Corynebacterium glyciniphilum AJ 3170 | reverse complement strand
CCCCACCCTCACCATCTACCCCACTCCCCACCTCCTCTTCACCTCCCCCACCACCACCACACCCCCCCCCTCACCCCCTCCTCCACCACTCCCCTCATCACCATCCTCACCCCAAACCCCACCTCACCCCCCTCTCACCCCAGCACCCCCCCATCCCCTTCCTCTTCCAGCACTACCCCCCCTTCAAACACATCACCCTCCGCCACAACGTCCCCTTCCCCCTCTCAGTCCCCAACCCTCCCAAGAAGCACATCCACACCCG
>NZ_VDYZ01000267.1 GCF_007673095.1 Corynebacterium glyciniphilum AJ 3170 | reverse complement strand
AGGGGGGGCGAGCGATGTGATCAGGGGATAGGGGGTGATGAAGGGGGTTGGTGGGGAAAAGGAGGGGTGGTGAGGGTAGGTGGATGTGAGGAGAGTGGGGATGGAGGGGGGGGTGGGGGGGATGGGGGTTGAGGGGCGGATGGAAGTGGGGGAGGATGTGGGTGATTTGGGTGGAGAGGGTGGGGGTGTGGAGTTGGGTGATGTGTGGGTGAGTGGAGTATGGCTGGTGGGGGAGGTAGTTCGGGGGGGCTGGGTTGGGGCG
>NZ_VDYZ01000266.1 GCF_007673095.1 Corynebacterium glyciniphilum AJ 3170 | reverse complement strand
CCCCCCCCACCCCCCCCCACCCCCTCCCCACGCCTTGATCCGTACCCCTCCCGTCCTCCGCCCGGTCCACCCTGCTCCCCCCCCGCTCCCCCCACCCCTCTCCCTACCCCAACACCGTCACAACCCACCGCTCCCCCCCTGTCCACCCTCTCCCCCATCACAATATCAAAATCACCCCTCACCCTCCCCAACTCACACTCTCCGACATCCATATCTCTCACACCCACCTCAACTCCCCCCCGTGTCGCAGCATTGACCACCT
>NZ_VDYZ01000265.1 GCF_007673095.1 Corynebacterium glyciniphilum AJ 3170 | reverse complement strand
CCACTTTCTCACCCCCACCCCGTTCACTTCGTCAACCCCTCACTCTCCCCCAACGCGCACTTCAACCCCCACCTCCCCAACCACACTCCCACCTCAACCCACCCCCTCTCCCATTCCCCCACTCCCCCCTCACATCCATCTATATCGACCTCGCTTCCCTCTCCAACGCACACCAACACTATCACCCTCACCCACCACACACAAACTCACACCCCACCCCCCTATTCACCACCCCCACCTCCCACACACCCCGCGAGCTGCA
>NZ_VDYZ01000264.1 GCF_007673095.1 Corynebacterium glyciniphilum AJ 3170 | reverse complement strand
ACCTCCCCATTTCACCCCACCTCACACACATCCTCTACCCCATCCCCCACTCCACCACCCTCCCCTCCCTCTCCACCACAACCACCCACCCCCCCAACACACCCCCCAAGCTCATCAACAACCCATACCCCCCTCCCACTACCACCACCCCTCTCTCCTTCCTCACCACTCCCTATACCCCCATCACCACCCCCCCCCCCACCATCCAACCCCACGCCCCCCACCACGTGCCCCCCGAGTACCTCGACATCGTCCCTCCTCTC
>NZ_VDYZ01000263.1 GCF_007673095.1 Corynebacterium glyciniphilum AJ 3170 | reverse complement strand
CCTCACCCTCCTCCACGACTTCCCTCCCTTCCCCCCCATCATCCACCCCCACCCTCCACCCCACCCTGCTCTCCTCCCACCACCTCCCCATCACCATCACCTACTTCCCCCCACCCCCCTTCCACCCCACACCCACCCACGACTCCTTCCACCCTCCCAACCACTCCCCCTCCACCATCCCCCCCCTCATCCCCCCCCACCCCCCCGACCACGAGCCTCGTCACCACTCCCCTCACCACACACCCCTCTCCTCCCTACATGGTCCG
>NZ_VDYZ01000262.1 GCF_007673095.1 Corynebacterium glyciniphilum AJ 3170 | reverse complement strand
TACACCCATATCTTCCTCCCCCTCTCAGCGGACCACCACCCCCCCAACCCACCCACCCCCCCCCACCATCACCACATCATCCAACTCCACTTCCTCCCCACACACCCTCCACACTCTCCCCTCCTCCCCCACCTTCTCCCCCTCGCCCCCCCACCCCACCACCACTCCCACCCCACTCACCCCCTACTTCTCCCCCATGCCACGGCAGTCGAACACCTCCATGCCCCCCTCCACGCTCCCGATCAACTCCTCCACCTTCTCCA
>NZ_VDYZ01000261.1 GCF_007673095.1 Corynebacterium glyciniphilum AJ 3170 | reverse complement strand
CCCCTCCCCCACCTCATCCTCCTCACCCACATCCACCACTCCTCCCTCCGTCACACCGCGAACCACCTCCCCATTCCCACCCCCACCCTCAACTCCCCTCCCCCACCCCCTCATACTCACCTACCCCCGCCCCTTCCACACCCCCCCCTCCCACCTCCCCTCCCCCTCTCACCCTCCATCCTCATCCTCACCCCCTCCTCCTCCACCCCCTCCACCACCATCCTCCACCCCCCCCACAACTCCCCCATCACTCTCCTCCACCC
>NZ_VDYZ01000260.1 GCF_007673095.1 Corynebacterium glyciniphilum AJ 3170 | reverse complement strand
CCCACCCCCGCTGCCACCCCCCAGCCCCTCCCCGCCCACCTCCCCTCCCTCGACTTCCCCCACCACCCCCACCTCTACCCCCTCAACCCCCACAACCCCCCTACCCTCTCTCAACTCCCTCTCCCCCCCCCCCACCCACCCAAACTCCCCTCACCACCCCCCCCCCCCCTCCTCTCCTTCTTCCCACACTTCTTTCACTTCTTTCCCCCTTAGTTCTTCCCTTCCCTCTCACCTCCCTGCTTCCCCTTCTTTCACTTCTTTCC
>NZ_VDYZ01000025.1 GCF_007673095.1 Corynebacterium glyciniphilum AJ 3170 | reverse complement strand
CCGCTATCGGAGGTTTGACTCCCTCAGCGCGTGTTCACAACCTCACGGGGAACTACAGCTAGTCGGCCAGTCACGGACTGACGGACACGCCCCGGATGCCCGGCCCCGCTGAACAGCGGCGCCGGGCATCCGCCTTTTCTGCTTCTGTCGGCGTCGTGCTGGTAATCTGAGACGGTTAGCACGACCACGAATCTTCAGGAGACATCCCATGAGCAAGCCCACCATCGACGTTCAGCCCGGCCCCGCGCCGTCGCAGCTCGTGATCGAGGACATCACGGTCGGGGACGGCCCCGAAGCTGTACCCGGCGGGATGGTCGAGGTCCACTACGTGGGGGTCGACTTCGAGTCCGGGCAGGAGTTCGACTCGTCCTGGGACCGTGGCCAGACCATCGAGTTCCCCCTCTCCGGGCTCATCCAGGGCTGGCAGGAGGGGATCCCCGGCATGAAGGTCAACGGGCGTCGTAAGCTGACGATCCCCCCGGAGCTGGCCTACGGCCCGGCTGGGGCGGGAAACCCGCTGGCGGGACGAACCCTGGTGTTCATCATCGATCTGGTCGACGCACGTTAGCAGTCGGGCACGGTCGAATTACCGGATCACCGTCCGCAACCGTAGGACGTTGATCCTGCCGAGCTCACGCACGGTGGTCTCCCATTCGGTGACCGTCGGGTTCTCCAGGCGACGTTTGAGCAGCAGCAGGACCTCGTGGCCACCGATGCCCTGGGCGCAGACGAGGAAGATGTGGTGGAACCGCGCCTCATAACGTCTGCCGAGGTCGGCGATCTCAGTGAGGACTTCGGGCGGAGAGTCGAGGATGAAAGACTGCTCATCGCGCGAGTACGTATCCGTTGTCTTTTCACCGAGGACGGGGTGGGCCTGGATACTGGCGAGGACCTCGACACGGGGCAGCCGCAGCAGCTCACGGTGGGCGGCGTCGAGCAGGTGCTCGAGGCTTCGGAAAGGAGCGGCTGCGGAGACGGCTGCACCGAGTTGCGGTGAGTACAGCAGGTCACCGATCATCTCAGCGACCTGGGTGGGGGTCATTCTGTTGAGTTCATCGACGGTGGTGACGGGAACGGTGTCAATCATGATTCCCAGTGAACTGGTGGTGCATTTCCGTCCCGTTTCGCCGTGGTGAACACCCGGGGGTCGCGAGCCCCGAGGTGGCTACCCCGCCTTGATGGCTCGCATCCAGGTCATCTTCTTGCCGTTGTTCAGGATCGATCCCCGGTAGATGCGGGCTACCAGAAGCAGGACCAGGAGCGTGGTCAGTGCCAGGAGCGCGTAGGACGCGGCCAGCAGCCCGAGGGACATGTCGCCGGCGGCATAACGCATCGGTGCCACCCCCAGGGACATTGGCGGCACCCACGACAGGACCTGCATCACCGTGGAATCCGGAACGCTCCAGCCGAAGATCGGAGGGTACATCACCGCGAAGAAGATCAGCATCACCGGCATCTGGGTGCTGCTGAGATCCTCGGCCTTGCTCACGAGGGACCCGGCTGCGGCGTAGAGGGCACTGAAGAAGAGCATGCCCAGGATGAAGGAGACGAGGAGAACCGGGAGTGTCGCTGCATCTATCTCGATGTCGTCGAGCATGCCTGTCGTGCTCAGTGCTGCCATGGCGACACCGAGAATCACCACAGTGCCGATGAAACCGATGACCAGCATCGCCAGAACCTTGCCGATGAGCAGGTCGATCGGACGGATGGTCGCGAGGATGATCTCGACGACACGGGAGGACTTCTCTTCGGTGACACGCCCGCCGACGTTTCCGGCGAAGATCATGATGAAGGTCAGTACGACCATGGTGCCGAGCATCGTGGTGACCACGGCAGCGATCGTGTCTTCCTGGGCGTCGTCGGAGATGTCGGTCGTGGTTACCGTGGCATCAGGGAGGGCAGCGGTGAACTCCGCAGGATCGACCCCGACGGAGGTCAACGCGTCGTTCTGGGCGATTGCCGAGGCCACCGCCTGCGCAGCTCCGGATATCGAGGGGTCAGCGCCACCGTCGCTGAGCAGTTCGAAGCCGTCGTCGGTTCGGACGAGTGCGGCGTCTTTTCCGTCCTCGACGGCGGCTACCGCGGCGTCCCGGCCATCGACGGTGCTGACGTCGATACCGTCGCCGGCTATTTCAGAGACGACAGCCGCATCCGCGCCGGAGACAAGGAGTTCCGGGTTGTCGCTGTCCTTGTTGCTGAAGTAGTTGATGACGAAGATGGCGCCGACCACGACGACCAGGGCGATGATGAAGGTGGCGATGATGCCCTTGTTCTTTGTCGCGACCTGAATCTCTCGTCCGGTGACGGTGCGGATGGCGCTGGCCCGTGAATAGCCGGGTGCGCCGGCGCTGGATGTTGTTCGCGTGCTCATGCGGAGACGACCTCCTTGAAAAGATCGGTCAGGTCGGGAACGCGCCGGGTGAATCCGTGGACGGTCCCGGCGTCGAGGGCGGCGTGGAGGATCTGCTGGTCTGCGACATGGCCGGCATCCAGCACAACGGAGTTCTCGTCGGAGTCGACAACCCGGGTGCCGGCCGGGTACCACTCACGGGCGGTGGTCAACACCTCATAGAGCACCGGGCCGCGGCTGCGGAGGTCATCGACGGTTCCTTCCGCCTTCATCTGGCCCTTGGTGATGATCCCCACCCGGTGACAGAGCCTCTGCACCAGGTCGAGCTGGTGGGAGGAGAAGAGGACGGGCACCCCTTCGGTGGCCTTCGACAGGAGCATGTCACTCATCACGGAGACCGCCACGGGGTCGAGACCGCTGAAGGGCTCGTCGAGGATGAGCAGGGCAGGGTGGTGGACGAGGGACGCGGCCAGCTGGACGCGCTGCTGGTTACCCAGCGAGAGTTCCTGCAACTTGGATTCAGCGCGTTCGGCGAGCCCGAGTTGCTCGAGGAGTTCGTTGGTTGAGGACGTCGCCGCCTGTTTGGTGAGACCGTGCAGACGACCGAAGAAAGTCAGCTGGTCGGCGATCTTCTCTTTGTCGTACAGCCCGCGTTCTTCCGGCATGTATCCGATGGTGCGACGTATGTCGTCGTTGATCGGCGTGCCGTCGACCCGGGCTTCACCGGTGTCGGGTGCCAGGACCCCCAGCGCAATGCGCATGGCGGTTGATTTTCCGGCGCCGTTGGAACCGACGAAACCGTAGATCTCGCCGGGGCGCACGGTGAAGGTCATGTCCGTCAGGGCCCGGACGGCGGAGTCACCGCTTCCGAAGGTCTTGTTGAGATGGTCGAGCTCGAGGGTGGGCATGAAGTTCTCCTCTGGTTGAGGGGTGGTGATGGCCAGATTAGTTGTTTTGCGGAGGAACGGGGCCGAAGGTTGTCGCGTAGGCGATGGTCGGCATGGCCGTCGCGGACATCATTCCGAGAATGCTGAAGAGGCCGGCGGTGTATACCCAGCGATTGAGGCTGTCGGGGTTGATTACGGCCACGAACACCATGAACATGCTGACGGTGAGGACGATCAGCGTCATCCATCCGTAGGCCGCGACCTGCCAGGTGCGTAGGACTTTTGCTTCGTATTCGTCGAGTTCGGCGTCGGGGGCGACGTCGCGGGTATTGATCACCGTCCGGAGCATCGTCCAGCTCACGCAGACAATCACCGTGAAAGGGATCCATGCGAACAGGAACGGGGGCCAGAAGATCTGGGCGAAAGCGGTAATCAGCCCGGTTGCCAGAGAGGCGAGGTAGACCCTGATCAGAAGACGTACCCGGCGCGCAGATCTCCATGCGGGAAGCTGGGCTGATATGGACTCCGCCCGGGCGATCCACCGTTCCGTTCTGCGCTCGGTCCGTCGCTCGGCCCAGGCGGTGACTCCGCTCATGGTGCTCATCACTGATCCTTCCGGTAGATCTCGGTGGACATCGGTGCGAATTCCGTCCTGCTGAATACGGCTTCGACCGGGAGGGTGAAGACCTCGCAGATGCGGAACGCGAGGTCGAGGCTGGGGGAGTGGTCGCCCCGTTCGAGTGCGCCGACGGTCTGTGGGTTCACGTCGATGAGGTCCGCCAGTTCGGCACGCGACAAGTCCCGTTCAGCACGGAGGACCCGGATCCTGTTGTGGATCGGGCGCACCGGTTTCTTCTTCGGGGACATGACACAAAGTGTTGTATAAACACAACGCTATGTCAAATTTTTCCAGTCAGTGCATCAAGGCCCGGGGAGGCCTACGCTGGTCGCCATGACAGACAAGAACCAGACAGATGTGACAGTCACGCTCAATGACGGACAGGAGATCCCCCAGCTCGGCCTCGGCGTCTGGGAACTCTCACCGGAGGACGCCTACTCGTCGACCCGCGCCGCAATCACCGCAGGTGCCCGTCACATCGACACAGCTGCCGCCTACGGCAACGAGAAAGATGTCGGACGTGCGATCGCCGATGCCGTCGCCGAGGGTGAGGTCACCCGTGACGACCTCTACATCACCACCAAACTGTGGAACGCCGACCAGGCCCCCGGCAAGGCCGCCGAAGCCATCGACACCTCGCTGGCGAACCTCGGTCTCGACCACGTCGACCTCTGGCTGATCCACTGGCCACTGCCGTCCTACGGGCGCTACGTGGATGCCTGGCGGTCCCTGATCGCGGCCCGGGAGGCAGGAAAAACAACCTCCATCGGTGTCTCGAACTTCTACCCTGAGGTCCTTGACGAGATCATCGACGCCACCGGAGTTGTTCCGGCGGTCAACCAGATCGAGCTCCATCCCGGACTCTCCCAGACTGCTCAGCGTGCCGACGACGCTAAGCGTGGCATCGTCACCGAGGCATGGTCGCCGCTGGGACGCGGGTTGCTCGACCATCCCGTGATCACCACCATTGCGGAGGAGCACGGTGTGAATCCTGCCCAGGTGATTGTGCGCTGGCACCTGCAGCAGGGCATCGTGGTTTTCCCGCGGTCCCGGCAGCCGGAGCGGGTCCGTCAGAATCTCGACGTCGACGGCTTCGAGCTCACGGAGGACCAGATCGCACAGATCACCGCCCTGGACGACGACGCCGATGCTGCAGGACGCGTCGGTGCCGACCCCCGTGAAGCGGCCTTCGGCATCCCGGAGGACTAGGGCGCCCGATCGGAGTCACCCCCTCAGATGCGGTGTCTGCGCCACCCCTGGGCTCACTTTGGGGGACAATGGGGCACCTGGGAACTACTGGATAACGCGCTTTTACGGTGAGAGGCAGTTGAGGGCATGGCAGAGGGACGGGACGCGCCTGTGGAGGCGGGGGTCCGGGCGACGCGTGACGACGACACCCCCGCGGTCGGGGTGGTCACACTGTGCCGTCCGGAACGGCGCAACGCGCTGGACGCGGAGGTGTGCGCGGCCGTCGCCGATGCCGTGGAGGGGTTGATGACTGCTGATGACCCGGTACGGGTCATCCTCCTGCGCGCTGAGGGGCCTGCGTTCTGCGCCGGCGCGAACCTGAAAGGCGGGGTGTACGCCACCGAGTTCTTCGGCGGTCTCGAACGCATGATCCGCGTGATCTCCGAGGCTCCGGTTCCGGTCATCGCCGATGTCCAGGGCCCCGCCGTCGGTGCCGGATGCCAGCTTGTCCTCGCCTGCGACCTACGAGTCATGGGGCCGAAGGCGCGGGTGTGGGTGCCCGCGGTCCATCACGGATTCAGTCTGGACCGGTGGACGGTCCGGCGTGCCGTGGAACTGCTGGGCGGTTCGGTGGCACGGAATGTCCTCATCGCCGGTGCACAGGTCGGTCAGAGCATGGCTGTGGCCAACGGCTTCGCCATGTTGGGGGGACCGTCGCACGACGCCCTGGAGCTGGCCCGCACCATGTCACGGCAGGCACCGATGCCGATGCACTACTTCAAACTGGCGATGAACAATCCTGAGCCGGACTCCGAACTCGCCGGCGAGATCGACCGGCTCGGTGGTGCCTGCTGGCTCAGCAGGGACGCCGCGGAAGCGCGGCGGGCCCGTGAGGAGAAGCGGTCCCCGATCTTCGAAGGGCGGTAGTGACGGTGACCCAGACCACGGGAGTTTCGCTCACAGGTCTCAGTTCGCCCGAGGTGTCCAGGCGTGTCTCCGAAGGACGGACGAACACCGTCGGCCGGAGCACCGGCCGCAGCGTCTGGCAGATCATCCGTGCGAACGTCTTCACCCGGGTCAATGCGATCCTCGGCGTGTTGTGCGTGATCGTGCTGGCTACCGGATCGTGGATCAACGCCGCATTCGGGCTGCTGATCATCGCCAACTCGGCGGTCGGCGTGATCCAGGAGCTGCGTGCCAAACGGACGCTGGCCAATCTACGTATCGTCGGCGAGACCCAGCCGACCGTCCTGCGTGACGGGGGACGGCGCACGGTCCACCAGTCCGAGGTCGTCGTCGACGACCTCATCGTCCTCAGGTCCGGTGACGAGATCGTGGTCGACGGGACACTGGTGGTCACGGCAGACTCCGGGTTCACTGTCGACGAGTCCCAGCTCACCGGCGAAGCGGACGCCGTGCACAAGGAGACCGGGGATGAGGTGCTCTCCGGGTCATTCGTCACCGGCGGGACCGCTGTCTTCCGTGCCGAGAAGGTGGGGGATGAAGCCTACGCCGCACGTCTCGCCGCTGAGGCGAGTGAGTTCTCGCTGACGGACTCTGTGCTGATGAGCGGAATCAACAGCATCCTGCGGGTCATCACCTGGCTGCTGATCCCCACCGGGGCGTTGACGATCTGGACCCAGCTGGTGCGTTCGGGGACTGATGTGCGGGAGTCGATCCTGTCGATGGCCGCGGCTATCGTCCCCATGGTGCCAGAGGGCCTTGTCCTGATGACATCGATCGCCTTTGCCGCCGGTGTGATCCGCCTCGGACAGTACAAAGCGCTGGTCAATGAACTCGTCGCCATCGAGGGACTGGCCCGGGTCAACACCGTGTGCACCGACAAGACGGGCACGCTGACGACCAATGAAATGGAGCTCGACGGGGTCTACACCGCCGACGGAGTTGCCGCGCCGGAAGAGCTCCGCGAGGCGCTGGGGCGGCTGGTGGCCTCCCAGGAGGACCGTAACTCCACCGCTGAGGCGATCCTCGCCGCCTACGACGCGCCGTCTCCGTTCGACGGTGTCGAGATCCCCTTCAATTCGAAGTGGAAGTACTCCGGTGTGCAGTGTGCCGGTCACGCGTGGATCCTCGGCGCGCCCGACGTCCTGCTGTCCGAGGGGATTGCCGCGGACACGGCGAAGGAGTTCGGTGACCGGGGGTTGCGTGTCCTTGCTTTCGGCCGTGTGGAGGGGACGCTGCAGAGCCCGGACGGCGACGCCGGAATGGCCGACGCCCCCTCGGTCGGAGAGCCGGTGTTGGTGACCTTGGGCCAGCAGTTACGTCCTGATGCGAGGGAGACACTCGACTTCTTCGACACCCAGGACGTTGACCTGAAGATCATCTCCGGTGACAATCCTGACTCCGTTGCGGCCGTGGCCCGCGGTGCGACAGACCGTGAGCTCGTCGCCGTGGACGCACGCACCCTCGATGACCTGGGTGAGGCAGACTTCGACGACGAGGTTGCGCGGGCGAACGTCTTCGGACGTGTGCGCCCCGAGCAGAAACAGCAGATGGTGGAGTCACTGCACCGTGCCGGCAGGACGGTGGCGATGACCGGTGACGGTGTCAACGATGTCCTCGCCCTCAAGAAGGCGGATATCGGCGTGGCCATGGGGGCCGGTGCCCCTGCGACCCGTAGTGTGGCGCAGCTGGTCCTGCTGACCAACCGGTTCTCCGCCCTGCCCAAGGTGGTGGGGGAGGGCCGTCGGGTCATCGGCAACATCGAACGGGTCGCGAACCTCTTCCTGACCAAGACGGTCTACTCGGTGGTGCTGGCACTGGTCGTGGCTGTGATGGGGATATCCTTCCCCTTCCAGCCGATTCACGTGACCATCACCGGCTGGTTCACGATCGGCATCCCCGCCTTCATCCTCGCGTTGGCCCCCAACAACGAACGCCCGCGCGACGGCTTCCTCCGTCGCGTGCTGTCGCTGGCGGTGCCGTCCGGTCTACTGGTCGGTGGGGTCGCGGTGGCACTGTGGATCGCGGTCTACCCCGGGGGTGACGCCCCGGAGATTGAGCGGGCCCAGGCGGGTACGGCGGTTCTGCTCGCGCTGATCGTGATGGGGCTCTGGGTGTTGGGCATCGTCGCCCGTCCCCTGGTGTGGTGGAAGATCCTGCTCCTGGTGGGGTGTGTGGCCGGTTATGTCCTGTTGTTCACGGTGCCGTTCCTGCGTGAACTGGTTCTGCTGGAGCCCGGAGACACCCGCCTCATGCTCCTCGGGCTGGTGGTCGGAGCGGTCGGTGCACTGGTGATCGAGGTGGTGCACCGGGTGGTTGAGAGGCGACGCTGTGAAAAGTAGTTGACATGTCATCTACTTCGGGTGGATTATGGGGTCATGGACTTCGGAATCTTCACCATCGGTGATCTCACCCCCGACCCCACCACCGGTCGGATACCTGACGAGCATGAACGGATCTCGGCGACGGTGGAGTACGCCAGGAAAGCCGAGGAGGTCGGCCTGGACGTCTTCGCCACCGGTGAGCACCACAACCCTCCGTTCGTCGCCCCGGCCAACCCGCCGATCCTGATGGCGCACCTGGCGGCACAGACCGAGAAGATCCGCTTCTCCACCGCCACGACGCTGATCACCACCAACGACCCGGTGCGACTGGCGGAGGATTACGCCTACGCACAGCATCTCACCGGCGGGCGGATGGACCTGATGATGGGCCGGGGCAACACCGGGCCGGTGTACCCGTGGTTCGGGAAGGACATCCGCAAGGGCATTCCGTTGGCGGTGGAGAACTACCATCTGCTGCGCACGTTGTGGAGGCAGGAGGACGTGTCGTGGAAGGGCGAGTTCCGCACCCCGTTGCAGAACTTCACCTCGATGCCCCGCCCTTTGGACGGCACCCCGCCGTTCGTGTGGCACGGTTCGATCCGGTCACCAGAGATCGCGGAGCAGGCCGCGTACTACGGTGACGGCTTCTTCCACAACCACATCTTCTGGAATATCGAGCACACCGCGACCATGGTGAACACCTACCGGCAACGGTTCGAGTACTACGGCCACGGAGCTGCGGACCAGGCGATCGTGGGGCTGGGCGGTCAGGTATTCATCGGCGACACCGAGAAGAAGGCGAAAGAGTACTTCCGTCCGTACTTCGACAATGCCCCGGTCTACGGGCACGGACCGAGCATGGAGGACTTCACCCGGATGACTCCGTTGACGGTGGGGACGGTGGACCAGGTCATTGAACGTTATCTCGGCTACGCGGATGCGGTCGGTGACTACCAGCGACAGATGTTCCTGGTGGATCATGCCGGCCTCCCCAGGGAGGTGGTGCTGGAGCAGATCGAGATCCTCGGCGCCGAGGTCGTCCCGGTCCTGCGTCGTGAGCTGGAGGCCCGACGTCCTGCACATGTTCCCGGTGGGCCGCCGACGCATGAGTCCCTGGTGGCGGCAGGAATGAATGATCCGTTCCACGACGTTGAACCCGTGAAGGAGAGGAGCCGACAGTGAGTACCCGAAAGCTCGTCGTCATCAACGCGGGCCTGAGCAATCCGTCCAGCACCCGGGACATCGCCACCCGGGTCGCCTACGCCGCCGAACATGAGGTGGCAGCCTCCGGGGCGTCGTTGGAGGTCACCGTTCTCGACCTCCGGGCGCTCGCGGGTGACCTGGCGACGTTCATGACGACCATGATCCCGACTCCTGACCTGGAGGACGCCCGGCTCCTCGTCGGGAGTGCCGATGCCCTGATCGCCGCCACCCCGGTCTTCCAGGGAAGCTACGCGGGCCTGTTCAAGATGTTCTTCGACACACTGGACAAGCATGCTCTGCAGGGTGTCCCGGTGAGCCTGGTCGCTACGGCCGGAACTCCGCGGCACTCGATGGTCCTCGACTACGCGATGCGCCCGCTGCTGTCCTTCCTGCAGGCCACCGTCCTGCCCACCGGGGTGTTCGTCGCCACCGGCGAGTACGGCGAGTCCGACGGCGCCGAGGATCTGGGGGTGAGGATCACACGGGCCGGCAGTGAGATCGCCTCGGCACTGGGCGCAGGCAGGTCCGTCGGAGCCGATGCCGCCGGTGAACAGGCCGAGGCGGCGCAGGCCGGGGATGACGGCGAGTTCGGTGGTTTCGAGGCACTGCTGAGGGCGCACTCCGGGTCGTGAGTGGTGGTCCGGCACCGTTTTGACCATCAATTTATGGTCGGTGAATTCTGGCATTCTTGGGTGACTCGTGACGTCGACTGAAGAGAGTGCACCATGCCGGACGCTCCCCCCTCCCGTTCCAGATCATTCTGGAGGCGGGCGCTCCCCGCGTTACTGATCCTGCTCTGGTTGGCGGTGGCCGCCGTGGGCGGGCCGAAGTTCGGGGAGATCGGCGAGGTGGCCACCAACGACCAGTCGTCATTCCTCCCGGAGTCCGCAGAATCGACGAAGGTCAGCGCCAGACTGGAGGACTTCCAGGATTCGGGGGCAGCCCCGGCGATCGTGGTCGTTACCGCAGAGACAGACGGGCAGCAGGTCGATCCGACGACACTGGGCGATCTCCCCGACCAGCTCTCTGCAGCTGTGGACGGCACTGCCGGTGCTGCCGGCACGACGAGGACGGAGACCAGCCCTCCGGTACCGTCGCAGGACGGGGAGGCGGCGCAGATCATCGTGCTCCCGCCGGAAACGGCGGCACCGGCGGACGCCGTCGACGCGCTCCGGGCCACGCTGGGGACGGACTTGCCGGAGGGCCTGCAGGCACAGGTCACCGGACCTGCAGGGTTCAGCGCCGACCTGTCGGAGGCTTTCGCCGGGATCGACGGTCTGCTCCTGCTGGTTGCCGTCGCCGCGGTGCTGGTCATCCTGGTACTGGTGTACCGTTCACCATTCCTCCCGCTGATCGTCCTGCTCAGCTCGATGGTCGCGTTGTGTGCTGCGGTGCTGGTCAATGTCGCGCTGGCGAGATCCGGCACCGTGATGATCAACGGGCAGATCCAGGGAATCCTGTTCATCCTGGTCATCGGTGCAGCGACAGACTACGGGCTGCTCTACACCGCGCGTTACCGGGAAGAACTCGGACGACACGACAGCGCATGGTCCGCTACCGTGGCTGCGCTGCGGGGCACCTGGCAACCGGTACTGGCATCGGCGGCGACGGTGATCGCCGGGCTGCTCTGTCTGCTCCTGTCGGACCTGGCGTCGAACGCAGGGCTGGGACCGGTGGCTGCCGTCGGAATCGCCGCAGCATTCTTCACCTCGCTGACGTTCCTCCCCGCAGTCCTGGTGTTGTTGGGGAGGCGGGTCTTCTGGCCCAGAGTCCCCCGTCCGGCCACAGAACACCCGGATCACGCGGCGACGGCCCGTGACGGAGTCTGGGCCCGTGTTGCCGACCTCGTCGGGCGTGCACCTCGACGTATTGCGGTCGGTGTGGGCCTTCTTCTGCTTGTCGGCTGTGCCGGACTGTTTACCCTCGATGCCGACAGAGTGCCCACCAGCGACTATGTGATCGGGCAGAGCGATGCCCGCGACGGGCAGGACGTCCTAGACCGCCACTTCCCGGCGGGGGCGGGCGCGCCGACATACGTCCTGGTTCCTGAGGGCAACAGCGATGTCGTCGAATCGGCGATCGGAGGACTGGACGGTGTGCAGTCCGTCGGCGGAGGGGAGAGAAGCGGGCCGTCGGCGGTTGACGGCGAGGTGCTGCTGGAAGTGACGCTCGCCGACTCCCCGTACTCCGATGCCGCGGAGAACACCGTCCGGGAGATCCGGGGTGAGGTGGGCGACCTCGGCGCGATGGTCGGCGGAACGACGGCCACGGAACTGGACACCAAGGAAACCTCGGTCGCAGACCGGACCATGATTATCCCGATTGTGCTGCTGGTCATTACGGTCATGCTCGCGCTGCTGCTGCGGGCAGTGGTGGCGCCGCTGGTGCTGTTGGCGACGACGGTGTTGAGCTTCGGTACGGCGCTGGGAATCGGAGCGGTGGTCTTCGCGCTCATCGGCTTCAGCGGCTCGGACCCGTCTGTCCCGTTGTATGCCTTCGTGTTCCTCGTGGCGTTGGCGATCGACTACAACATCTTCCTGATGACCCGAGTGCGGGAGGAGTCCATGGTCCACGGGACCGCGGTCGGCGTGAGGCGCGGGCTGGTCAGCACGGGTGGGGTGATCACCAGCGCGGGTATCGTGTTGGCGGCCACATTTGCGGCACTGCTGGTGATACCTATCCAGTTCCTGGTGCAGCTGGCGATTATCATCTCGCTGGGAGTGCTGATCGACACCTTCCTCGTCCGCTCGTTCCTGGTGCCGGCCCTGACCCACATGCTGGGCGACCGGATCTGGTGGCCGGGGAGGACGGGGCCGAGTGCGACGGGCGGATGACGCCCCGGTGGTGCATCGTGCCGGTGACGGCAGGGGCGGTTTGCGAGTCTGGTTGCGCTGAGTTGACCGACTCAGCGCAACCAGACTCGCAAACCGCCCCGCCGACGACAGGAGGACCGGCCGTGACGTGTCGTCGTGGCCGGTCCCCGTGCCGATCTTCTGTGCCCCAGGGCAGATTCGAACTGCCGACACCCGCTTTAGGAGAGCGGTGCTCTATCCCCTGAGCTACTGGGGCGCACCGCAACAGTGTAGCGTGTCGGTGCCTTCGAGCGGGAACGCGGTACCGGTGTCAGACAGGAGGGGGTGAGCTTGCGGTCGTCGTCTTCCGGGCCGCCCCGACGGCGGGTGCCACCAGTGGGAAGATTAAGACGGTCAGTGCCCCTCCAGCGACCAGTAGTGATGCTTCCTCCTGCCCGATGACGCCCGACGCGGTGGCGACACCGGTGACAGCGACGATGATCGGCAGGCCCGTCGCAGAATAGAGAGACATCTCGAGCTTCTCCCGCCACCCCTGGAGCTCTGACCCGGTGTCGCTCCAGAGTTCGCGCAGGAAGATCGGCAGGCCTCGGGTGATGAGGATGATCGGCACGATGGCGAGGACGAACCACGGTTGTTCGGCGATCACCCCGGTGTCGATGGCCATGCCGGACGTCACGAAGAACACGGGGATGAAGACGCCGTAACCGACGGCTTCCACCTGCTTCTCGAGTCCTGGCCGGTAGGCGTCGGGCACGATCTGGTGCAGGATGATGCCGGTGGCGAATGCACCGAGCACCACGTCGAGGTCGAAGACGGCCGCGACGGCCATGAGTACGGCGAGCATCAGGACGACGGAGCGGATCACCGTCTGGTTCGTCGAGCCGACACCGTCACGGATCGCCCAGCCGATCCAGGGGGTGAGGGTTCGGACTGTGCGGGGGACGAGTGCGACGATGATGGCGACGACGAAGAATGCGGCGAGCACCGCGGCGCTTGCCCAGGTCGACCGTGCCGACAGCAGGACGGCCATGGCCATGACCGGGGCCAGTTCACCGATGGCGCCGTGGATCATCACACTGTTGCCGACCGGGGTGCCACTGAGCTCATTCTGCTTCAGGATCGGCATGAGTGTGCCCAGTGCGGTGGACGTCAGTGCGATACCGAGCACCACGGAAACGCCGGCGTCACCGGAGGTCAGCAACATGGCTCCGCCGAAACTCAACACGAGGCACAGAACCCAGGTGGCGAGGGCGTGTCCGCCTTGGCGGGACTTGAGCATGGACGGGTTGATCTCCATGCCGGCGAGCAGGAACAGGAGGCCCAGGCCGAGCTCCCTCATGAGATCGACGGCTTCACCGTCGCTGGCGAGCCCGAACCCGAAGGGGCCTATAAACAGGCCGAGGACGAGCAGGAAGACGACGGCGGGGACGCGCTTTCCGGTGAGGAAGGCGAGGACCGGAGCGAGAAGGCCGGCGCCGGCGATCCACGCGAAGGAGACGAGGGCGTCAGTCATGGTGCTGAGACTACCGGTCTGGCCTGGCCTCCCGGGAACGCAACTGTCCCCTCCACCGTGGTGCGGTGGAGGGGACAGCGGGGTGGTGTGGTGGCCGTGTGGTGAGTGGTGATGGCCGTAGGGGAGCCGCTGGAATTAGTGGTCGACGGGGGCTTCGACGCCGACGCCGGTGAGGGACCGGACCTCCATCTCGGCCTGCAGGGCGTCCTTGTTGTCAGGCTTGCCGAGGTAGGTTCCGACGATGCCTGCCAGGAAGCCCAGCGGAATCGAGATGATCGCGGGGTTGGTGAGGTCGAGCAGGGACCAGTCTGACGTGTTGAACATCGCGGTTTCCGTGCCAGACACCGAGTTGGAGAAGAACAGCACGACCAGCGACGAGATCAGGCCGACGTAGATGGACGAGACGGCACCGGTGGTGTTGAAGCGCTTCCAGTACAGCGAGTACAGGATGGTCGGCAGGTTGGCCGAAGCTGCGATGCAGAATGCCAGGGAGACCAGGAAGGCCACGTTCTGGTCCATCGCGAGAATGCCCAGGATGATCGAGGCGATACCGATCACGACCACGGTGATCTTCGAGACACGGACCTGTTCGGCCTCGGTGGACTTTCCGCCGCGGAGCACTGCGTCGTAGAAGTCGTGTGCCACCGAGGCGGAGGCGGTGATCGCCAGTCCGGCGACCACGGCGAGAACCGTGGCGAAGGCGACCGCGGAAATCAGGGCCATGAAGATGGATCCGCCGAGTTCGAAGGCGAGCAGCGGAGCCGCCGCGTTCGCACCGCCCGGAGCTTCCCTGATTGTGTCGACACCGACGTAGGCGGCGGCAGCGTAGCCCAGGATCAGGGTCAGCAGGTAGAAACCGCCGATCAGGACGATGGCCCAGGTCACGGACTTGCGGGCCTCACGTGCAGTGGGCACGGTGTAGAAACGCATCAGGACGTGGGGGAGGCCGGCAACACCGAGGCACAGGGCCATGGCCAGGGAGATGAAGTCGAGCTGACCCATCAGAGAGCCGCCGTACTGCATACCAGGTTCGAGGATGCCCTCGGGATTCTCGGTACCGGCTTCTGCGTGGTTGTCGACAGCCATCTGCAGCAGTTCGGAGAAGTTGCCTTTGACCATCACCATGATGAATACCGCCATGATGAATACGCCGGCGCACAGCAGCACGGCCTTGATCATCTGGACGTAGGTGGTGCCCTTCATGCCGCCGATCAACACGTAGGCGATCATCACGACACCGACCACGGCAACCACGGCAGCCTGCGCGGGCTTCTCGTGGATGTCGAGGAGCACGGACACCAGGGAACCGGCACCGGCCATCTGGGCGATCAGGTAGAACAGCGACACGAACAGTGTCGCGAAGGAAGCGGCGAGCCGCACCGGACGCTGCTTCAGACGGAAGGACAGCACATCGGCCATGGTGAACTTACCGGTGTTACGCAGTGGCTCGGCGACCAACAGCATCGCGACGACCCAGGCGACGAAGAAGCCGATGGAATAGAGGAATCCGTCGTAACCGTTCAGTGCGATGGCGCCGACGATTCCCAGGAAGGACGCCGCCGACAGGTAGTCGCCGGCGATGGCGAGCCCGTTCTGGGTTCCTGAGAAGCTGGCGCCGCCGGTGTAGAAGTCCTTGGCAGAGTCTTTCTGCTGGGACTTGCTGGCGCGCGTCACGATGTACATCGTGATCACGATGAAGCCGACGAAAATGGCGATATTGAGGATGGGGTTGCCCGCGTCTTCTTGGGCGAGGAGATGTGTCTGCATGTTTTCTCTCAGTTCCGTGTCGACGGGGTTTACGCCGTGGCTGGTCCGGTCTCAGCGAAGTCGCCGGTGCGCTCGAGACGGTCGCGGAGCGCGGCGGTCCTCGGCTCGATTTCCCGGTCGGCGAACTTTACGTAGGCGTAGGTGATGGCGAAGGTGGTCACGAACTGGAGCAGGCCCAGGATGACGCCGACGTTAATGTTCCCCCACACTTTTCCTGAGAACATGTCGGGTGCGAACATGGCGAGCACGACATAGGCCGCGAACCAGATAAGGGCGCAGATCGTCACGGGGAAAGCGAAGCCCCGCTGTTTCTTTCGGAGTTCCTGGAATTCGGGGCTTTTCTGAGCCTCCACGAATTCCTCGGGGGACGGTGTGTGCCGCAGGTCGGGTGTCGACATCGGCTCCCTTTCTTGTTAGTGATAATGGTCACAGACTCGCTGTGGATGGGTGTCAAGTTACAGAACCACCGGAAACCATTTCAAGGTAAAACGTGGGTTGTGCAGGGTGCTGAACGCAATGCACCCCCGCTGGCCGTCCTGACATGCATCTAAGCGGGAGCCTAACGGGGGTGAGGGGGAAGGTGGGGTAGTCGCAGAGGTGCAGCCGGTCAGTCGCAAGTGCTTCCGAAAATATGTCCTTCTGTCCGGGCGTGCTGGTGTGCTCGGCGGTCAGGGGTCGTGACCGTCGAGTACGTGTGCATGCTCC
>NZ_VDYZ01000259.1 GCF_007673095.1 Corynebacterium glyciniphilum AJ 3170 | reverse complement strand
GGGGGAGTGAGCTGGTATAACGGGGAGGATCCGGCGGCGGAGTGGATGAGGTAGGGGGGGATGGGGTAAGGGACGGGGGGTGTGGGGGGGGGTGATAGGGGAGGGATAGGGGGGGGAAGGTGGGGGGAGGAAAGGGTGGGGGGGGGAGAGGAGGGTGGTGGGGGGGAGGTGGGGGGAGCAGAGGTAGGAGGGGGGGTGGGAGGGGGAGGTGGTGGGGGTTTGCGTGATGGGGGGATGGTTTGAGATGAAAGGTCAGAGGTGGTG
>NZ_VDYZ01000258.1 GCF_007673095.1 Corynebacterium glyciniphilum AJ 3170 | reverse complement strand
GATTGGGGTAGTGGGGGAGGATGTGGTAGAGGTGGTTGGGGTGGTGGGTGAGGAGGTGATAGAGGTGGTGGGAGTAGTGGGGGTGGAGGGGGAGGAGATGGGGGGTGAAAGCGATGGTGAAGTCGTGGATTTGTGGGGGGGGGTGAGGATGTGGGTGGAGGGCGTGGTGGTAGTTGTAAGGGGAGTAGTAGCGGTGGAGGGGTTTGTGGGG
This sequence comes from Corynebacterium glyciniphilum AJ 3170, assembly GCF_007673095.1. Lineage (GTDB taxonomy): Bacteria > Actinomycetota > Actinomycetes > Mycobacteriales > Mycobacteriaceae > Corynebacterium. The sequence goes on along the minus strand of NZ_VDYZ01000258.1, from coordinate 53 downwards.
GAGGATGAGGGGGATGATGTCGGGGGTGTTGATCATGAGGCGAGGGGTGGAGA
>NZ_VDYZ01000257.1 GCF_007673095.1 Corynebacterium glyciniphilum AJ 3170 | reverse complement strand
CAGACCTCACTCTTTCAGTCTCTCAACTCACAGTATACACCCCCCCACCCCCTTCTCCTCCCCCCCCCAACCCTCCTTACCCCCCTTCAACCTATCGCCCATCACCTCCCCATCCCCACCCAACATCCCCCTCTACAACATCCCCCTCATCTCCTTCATCTCCCCCCCCATCACCCCCACCCACAACCCCAACCAACACAACCGCTACAAACTCTTCCTCCCCCCACCATCCCACCTCCTCACCCCCCCTCACCGCCACATCCA
>NZ_VDYZ01000256.1 GCF_007673095.1 Corynebacterium glyciniphilum AJ 3170 | reverse complement strand
CTCCTTCATCTCCAGAGTCTTCCCACGCTACAACTCCACCCCCACTTCCCTCCCCACCGGTTCAACCACCTCCACCAATCCACCTCACACACCCCCCCTCCCCAACCCCAGCCCCTTCACCCTCCCCATCCTCCTCCCCATCTCCCTCATCAACCCCCTCCACCCCACCCTCTCCCTCCCTCACCCCCTCCACCACCCCATCCCCGTTCACCTACCTCTCCCCCCCCCCCCCCCCCCCCACCCCCACCCCCCCCTCCCCCTCCC
>NZ_VDYZ01000255.1 GCF_007673095.1 Corynebacterium glyciniphilum AJ 3170 | reverse complement strand
CCCCCCCCCCCCCCCGCCCCCCCCCCCCCCCACTCCTCCCCCCACTCCCCTCACTATTCTTTTCCACTCTCTCATCCCCCCAATCCTCCTCTCCCACCCCCACCCTACAACCCCTCACCCCCCAAAACCCATCCCCCACCCCCAATTCCCACCCAACCCCAACATCATCCCTCACTCCACTTCACAACACTTATCACTTCTCACCCCATAACCCCTCCACCCTCCCTACACTCCCCACCATGAACTTCCTCCACATCCCCCTCC
>NZ_VDYZ01000254.1 GCF_007673095.1 Corynebacterium glyciniphilum AJ 3170 | reverse complement strand
CGTGTCCATCAACCCGACCTCCAAACCCACCTCCTCCTTCCCCTTCCCCCTCCCCCCCTCACCCTCACCCCACCCCCACACCCCCTCCCCCCCCACCAACCACCATCCTCCGCACCCTCTTCTCATCCTCCTTCACCCCATTCCTCATACCCCCCCCACCCGCCATCCACACACCCTCCACCCCCTCCCCTCCTCTCCTCCGTTCCACTCTCCCTCACAACTATCCCCCCCTCTCCAACCCCCCTATCCCCTCCCTCCCCCACAA
>NZ_VDYZ01000253.1 GCF_007673095.1 Corynebacterium glyciniphilum AJ 3170 | reverse complement strand
GTGTAGTGTGGTAGTGGTTTGGCTGGTGAATAGGGGTGGTGAGTTGTGGAAGAGATGGGGAGAGGTGATCGCTGGGGGGAGGGTGGTGGGTGAGGAGGATGATAGGGTGCGAGGGCTCGGGGGCGAGGACGAGAGTTGGTGGGGGGGGGTGGGTTGGGGTGGGAAGGGAGGTGAGGGGAAGAAGAAGGGGCGCGTGGAGGGTTAGGAGGAGATGGGGGGGGAAGTGCGGGGAGTGGTGGGGTGGTAGGGGGGGGAGGTGGAGATG
>NZ_VDYZ01000252.1 GCF_007673095.1 Corynebacterium glyciniphilum AJ 3170 | reverse complement strand
ACCACCAATTTCCACCAAAATGAATCCCTCCTCCACCACATCTACCAGCACTTCAACCAACACCCCCACTCCCTTCATCCCCACTCCCCCCAACTCTTCAACAACCCCCCCCACACCCTTCACCACCCCTCCCCCACACCCTCCCTTCCCCACCCTCTTCCCCACGTCCACCCTCACCCCCACCACCCCCATTGATGGACTCACTCATCGTGCGCTCCCTCCTGCGCTGTCCACCACCCGCCACCTTCTTCACACCGGCACCCAC
>NZ_VDYZ01000251.1 GCF_007673095.1 Corynebacterium glyciniphilum AJ 3170 | reverse complement strand
ACGGGGTAGGGGGGGATGAGGGGAGGGAGGAGGGGGAGAAGTGTGATGAGGAGGGTGGGGTTGGTGGTGGGGGTGTGGATGAGGGAGCGGTTGTGGCGGGGGTGGGGGAGGGGGGGGTGGAGGAAGTGGGGTGGGGTTAGTTGGTGGGGGGGCGGGGGGGTTGAGGGTGGGGGGGGGAGTGGGTGGTGGGCATGGGTGTGGGGGGGGAAGTGGGGGGGGGGGAGGAGAGATGAGGGGCAACTGAAGGGAAGGTGTGAGTGGGCACG
>NZ_VDYZ01000250.1 GCF_007673095.1 Corynebacterium glyciniphilum AJ 3170 | reverse complement strand
GGGAGGTGTGGAGGAGTTCGGTGGGGTTGATGGAGAGGAAGTTCGGGAGGTTGGAGGATTGGAAGGAGGGGAGGAAGTGGGAGAGGGGGAAGAAGAGGAGGATCATGGGGAGGAGGGTCTCCAGTGGGGGGGGGAGGAAGTGGGGGGTGTTGGTGGGGGGGGTACGGTGGGTGGGGTGGTTTGGTGGGTGGATGGGTTGATTGTTGGAGAATGGGGAAAAAGGGTGGGGAGGTGGAGTGCGGGAGGCTGAGGATAAAGGGGAGATG
>NZ_VDYZ01000024.1 GCF_007673095.1 Corynebacterium glyciniphilum AJ 3170 | reverse complement strand
CCTGAAAACCGCCCGGGCCTGGCAGCCTGCCAGCCCGGATGACGCGGTCACACTGCACTGGGCAGGGCCCGGTGGGATGCACGCCACCACCGTCGCCGCCGGACCGTTGTCCCCGGTGAGACACCCCGACTGACAAGCCCACCGCAGGCAGGCGGGGGAGCATGCACACGTACTCGACGGTCACGACCCCTGACCGCCGAGCACACCAGCACGCCCGGAGGAAATCAGTCGACCTTGACGACGAGCTTCCCGAAGTTCTTGCCCTCAAGCATGCCGATGAACGCATCCGGTGCAGTGTCGAAGCCTTCGACGACCTGTTCACGGTAGTTGATGGTGCCGTCGGCGACCTTCGGCCCGACCTCCGCAAGGAACTCGGGGTAGTACTCCTCGGCGAACTCCGTCTGGATGAATCCGCGGATCAGCACACTCTGGGCCAGGATCGTACCCATCGCCGCCGGCAGCCGGTCACGGTCGCCGGCACCGGTGGAGTTGTACTGGGAGACCAGACCACACACCGGCACACGGGCAAACTTGTTCAGCAGCGGCAGAACGGCGTCCCACACCGCACCGCCGACGTTCTCGTAGTAGACGTCCACGCCGTCAGGGCAGGCCTCGGCGAGCTTGTCGGCGAAGTCCGGGTCACGGTGGTCCACCACCGCATCGAATCCCAGCTCATCACGGACGAAGGCACACTTCTCCGGCCCACCGGCGATACCGACCGCACGGGCCCCGGCGAGTTGGGCGAGCTGCCCGACCATCGAGCCGACGGGGCCGGACGCGGCGGCGACAGCGACCGTCTCACCCTTCTTGGGTTGCCCGATGACCTTCATACCGGCGTAGGCCGTGAACCCCGGCATGCCGAGCACACCCAGGGCAGTGGTCGACGGAGCCCCGTGGGTCTGCAGCGTCCACACGTGCTTCGCCGGGACCACAGCGTGGGTACACCACCCGGTGTGTGCCTGGACGAGGTCGCCGACCTCGAAATCGGGGTGTCGGGAGACGGTCACCTCGGCGACCGTCTCCCCCTGCATCACGCCGTCGACGGGGACGGGGGCGGCGTACGACTTCGCGGCACTCATCCGTCCCCGCATGTACGGGTCCAGAGAGAGGTACTGCACCTTCAGTTCAAGCTCACCGTCGCCGACCTGCGGCAACGTGACCTCCTCGGTGCGGAAGTTCTCCGCGGTCGGCGCACCCTTCGGGCGGCTGGCGAGGACGATCTGACGTGCGGTGGTCATGGAGGCATCTCCTTGATTGGTTCGGGTTCGGAGTTCGTTTCTCCGCCCGCCGAGGGTAGCCACTGAACCTGTCAGCGGCACACAGGTTGTCAGATAGAATGACCCACCATGACTGAGTCCGCCGTCTCCCCGGCCCCCGCAGCACAAGACACGACATTCGAGCTCGGCACCAGGGTCGGTTCCGTCGACGGCGCTCCCGCCCACGGTCGCACCGGCGTGATCCACACTCCGCACGGGGACATCCACACACCCGCCTTCATTCCGGTGGCGACGAAGGCGACGGTGAAGACGCTCACCCCGGAGCAGGTCCGGTCGACAGGGGCGGAGGCGATGCTGTCGAACGCCTACCATCTCTACCTGCAGCCGGGTGAGGACATCGTGGACACGGCCGGTGGCGTCGCGGCGTTCGAGAACTGGCACGGCCCGACCTACACCGATTCCGGCGGGTTCCAGGTGATGAGCCTCGGCGTCGGGTTCAAGAAGGTCCTGGCGATGGACGTCGCGAACCTCACCGAGGGCGATATCCGCGCGGCGAAGAAGGAGCGCATGGCCCTGGTGGACGAGGACGGCGTCGACTTCCGCAGCATCATCGACGGTTCGAAGCACCGCTTCACCCCGGAGAAGTCGATGCAGATCCAGCATGGGCTCGGAGCGGACATCATGTTCGCCTTCGATGAGCTGACCACCCTGGTGGACACCCGGCTCTACCAGGAGGAGTCGGTGGAACGGACCCACCGCTGGGCACGACGCTGCCTCGTCGAACACGACCGGCTGACCGCCGAGCGCAGTCACCGGCCACTGCAGTCGCTGTGGGGTGTGGTGCAGGGAGCGCAGTACGAGGACCTGCGTCGTCAGGCGGCGCGGGGCCTGGTGGAGCTGTCGCAGGAGGCGGAGGACGCCGGTCGTCGCGGGTTCGGCGGCTTCGGCATCGGAGGTGCCCTGGAGAAGGAGAACCTCGGCGTCATCACCGGGTGGGTCTGTGATGAACTGCCGGACGAGAAGCCCCGCCACATGCTCGGCATCTCGGAGCCGGACGACCTGTTCACCGCCATTGCCGCGGGGGCGGACACCTTCGACTGCGTGGCTCCGACCCGGCTGGCACGCCGCGGCGGAGTGTACACGCTGGACGGACGCCTGAACCTGATGGCGGGCCGTCACCGCCGCGACTTCATCCCCATCGACGCATCGCTCGGCGGATACGTCTGTGACAACTACTCGCGCGCCTACATCCACCACCTGCTGCGTGCGAAGGAGTTCCTGGCAGGCACCCTGTGCACCCTGCACAACATCCACTTCATGGCGACGCTGACCCGGAACATCCGGACGTCCATCGACGAGGGTCGCTTCGAGGAGTACCGCGACGAGTTCCTCGGCCGCTACTACGCGGACACTCCCCCGGAACTGCGCGGACGCCAGCCCTGATCATCACGTAATATGACCCTGACCTGTGTTTTGTCACATTGTCTCGAGCTGTCACGTCTCTCCGGTGACCGACGTCCGTAACGACACCGAAAGAGACCGCCCATGACCCGCCTTGACCTGATGAAGACCCATAAACGCACCTATGCCGCGGCGGGAGCCTTCGAGTTCGCCGCCCGTAGCGGCCTGGACCGGCGCGCCCGCCTGCTCATCGAGTTACGTGCGTCCTTCCTCAACAAGTGCAGTTTCTGCATCGGCATGCACTCCGACGAGGCCCTGAAGCACGACTTCGGCCAGAACTGGATCGACGCGATCCGGGACTGGACACCGGACGGCGCCGACACCCACTTCAGTGCGTCCGACGACCTCATCCTCGCCTTCACCACAGCCGGCACCCGTCTCAGTGAGGACACCGATTTCGACGTCGAACTCCAGGAACGCGTGATCGAGGAGTTCGGGGAAAAGACCACCGGAGCCCTGATCAGTGAAATCGCCGCGATCAACATGTGGAACCGGCTCGGCGTACTCTCGCAGAAATGACGACCTCCCCGACCTGGATCCGGGAACGCCCACGCCTGGTGGGGCTGGCCTACACCGTGCTCGGAACCTGGGAGGACGCCGAAGACGCCGTCTCCGAAGCATGGCTGCGTCTGCACCGTGTCGACGGAACAAGCCAGGAACCGCAGGACGTGCCCGCGTGGCTGACTGTCGTCGTCTCCCGCATCGCCCTCGACGCTGCGACGACTGCCGCGAAACGACGTGAGTCCTATGTCGGGCAGTGGCTGCCCGACATCGTCGTACAGGACGCCGATCCCGCCGACCGGATCGTCGTGGGGGAAGGCGTCGACCTCGCTTTCATCCGGATCCTCCAGGCGCTCCGGCCCGTGGACCGGATCGTCCTCGTCCTCGCCGACGTCGTCGGAATGTCCCACCAGGAGATCGCGGATGCGGTCGGCAGTACCCCGGCGGCGACACGTCAGCGGCTACGCCGGGCCCGGACAGCCCTGGCCGCACCGTCGGAGGATGCACCGGTCCCCCGGTCTGCGGACCAGTCGTACCTGCATACTCTGGCCGCTTCCCTGAACGCCGGTGACCTCGGCACCCTCGTGGAACAGTTGTCCGAGGGATGCGTCCTGTGGACGGATTCCGGCGGTCTCACCAGGGCCGCGCGGAACCCGGTGTACGGCAGCGACCGCGTCTCCCGATTCCTCGCCGGTCTTGTCGGCAAATACGGGATGCCCCGGGTGTCGGTCGTCGACACGGTGGCAGGCCCGGTGCTCCGTGCGGTCTCCGAGGACATGACCCGTGTCGTCGTCCTCGAGACCGACGGAGGAGCCGGGATCACCGGGATCCAGGTCCAGCGGAACCCGCGGAAGATTCGCTGACCTGGCTGTCCTCCATACGCCGGATCTTCCCGGAGGAGTACGCGTCCTCCAGCTTCGCTCCCTCGACGTCCACCGACGGCAGGATCCGGTCCAACCACCGCGGCATGTACCAGGTGGCGCGCCCGCACAGGAACATCAGCGCAGGGATCAGGGTCATCCGGATGAAGAAGGCGTCGAACAGCACACCGACGCCCAGGGCGAAGCCGAAGATCTGGATGAACGGCAGCGGCTGGGCGATGAAGGAGGCGAAGACGCAGATCATGATCAATGCAGCGGCGGTCACCACCTTGGCGCCCAGCCCGAAGCCGCCGATCACCGAATCCTCGACGGCGTTGTATCTGCTCGTCTTCGCCGCCTCGTGACTGCGCAGGGTGAACCGCTCCCTCATCCGCGAGACAATGAACACCTGGTAGTCCATCGCCAGGCCGAAGGTGACACCGATGAGGAAGATCGGCATGAAGCTGATCAGCGGTCCCGGCGAGTTGATCAGGCCCCACAGTCCTTCCTGCCAGAACAGGACGGTCACGCCGAAGGCGGCCCCGACGGACAGCAGGAACCCGGCGGCGGCCATCACCGGCACCATCAGTGACCGGAAGACCATCAGCAGCAGCACCAGGGCCAGGCCGACGACGAGAGCGAGGTAGATCGGCATCGCGTCGGACAACCGGTCGGTGACGTCCTGCTGGATCGGCACCAGACCGGTGATCCCCATGTCCACACCGGTCTCGTTCTCCAGGACGTTCTGCTGGGCCCGGAGCTGCTGGATGAGCTGCGCGGTGCGCTCGTCGGTCGGACCGGTCTCCGGGGTGACCAGGATCTGTGCGGTGGAGCCGTCCTCCGAGGCGCCGATCAGCTGTGAGTGCTTCACCCCGACGTTGTTGCCTAGCCGGTCCTTCACCGTCACGAACGCGGCCTGTGCCGGTTCGATTCCACTGGAGACCAGCGGTGCCAGTGCAGGGGAGTCCGGTTTCACGTCGTCGGTGTTGACGATGACGAGAAACGGGGAGTTCCGGCCGGCGCCGAAGCCCTCCTCCATCAACTCGGCGGACTGCCGCTGGGTGCTGTCCACCGGGGAGGTCTTGTCCGACGGCAGGGAGAGCTGCAGATTCATGGCCGGCAGGGTCAGCAGAACCAACGATGCGACGACGACGAGCAGGAACCCTCCCGGTGCGCGGTGGACCAGGTGTACCCACCGGGTCCCGAGCGACGGCTGTGTTTTCTGTGTTCTCTTCTCGTGCTGTCCGCGCATCCGACGGGAGCCTCTGCTCCCGGACGCCAGGGAGGCGGCGACCGCGGCATCCGCGTCCTCGACCGTCATTCCTTCGCGGACCTTCGCACCGGTGGCAGCATCCTTCCGGAAGACCCGGTCGCCGAAGGCACCGAACAAGGCAGGCACGAGGGTGACTGCCACGAAGACAGAGAGCAGGACGGTGGCCGCCGCAGCGTAGCCCATGTAGGACAGGAACTCGATGTTCGCCACACGTAGTCCGACCAGGGCGATGATCACGGTCAGCCCAGCGAAGACCACCGCCGAACCGGCGGTTCCCACCGCCAGGCCGGTGGCGTCGGGTCTGGAGCGGCCGTGTCGGAGTTCATCGCGGTACCGGCTCATGATGAACAGGGCGTAGTCGATCGCGACGGCCAGCCCCAGCATGATGCCCAGCACCGGGGTGATGTTGTTCAGGGGGACGAAGGCGGTCGCACCGGTGATGCCGAGCGCACCGATACCCACACCGACGACGGCACTGATCAACGGCATACCCGCGGCGATGAGTGAGCCGAAGGTGATGAACAGGATGATGAACGCGGCCAGCAGTCCGACGGCTTCACTGATCGGTTCGATGACGATCGGGTCACCGAAGCCCGCACCACCGGCTTCGGCCTTCAGGCCGGCGTCCCGTGCGATGTCGAGGGCGTCGTTGACCGCGTCCTTGTCAGCCGGGGTGACGTCGGCGGGCAGGTCGACGTCGAAGGCGAAGGAGGTCGTGCCCGTCCGCCCGTCCGGGCTGAGGGTGGCGACGTTGGCGGCGTCGGCCTCGGCGACATCACGGGGTAAACCCATCTCCGTGGAAGTGTCGATGACCATCTGCGACTGCTGGTCATTGAAGACGACCGGGTTGCCGAAGGAGGAGTCGTCACCGAAATCATCGACGTTGGCGCGGACGGCGTCGACGACCTCGTCGAGGACGCCCATGTACTTCTCATCGCTGAGCTTCTCCCCCTCCGGCGCCTGGAACACCAGGTTCACGTCCGATGCCTCGGCGGGGTTGTCGGTGCCGGGGAACTCGTCCATGAGCATCTGGGTGGCGTGCTGGGACGGCACCCCGTCGATGCTGAAGACATCGTTGTAGCCCTTCTGGATCACCAGCGACCCACCGCCGACAGCGGCGAGCAGGACCGCCCAGATCCCGATGACGAGCCACCGCCTCAGGTAGGACCACCGGCCGAGTCGGAACAGGAAAAGAGCCACGGAGAGGTCAGCCTTCCACGTAGGAGCACAGTGCGAGAGACAATCCTAGTGGACCGCGGCGGTGTTCAGGGCCGCATGGAACTCGTGCCCCAGAGGTCCACTTTCTCACCTGTGCGAACGGTCCTGAGAAGCTCAGTGTTCACCTGGGTTAGATCGCTGGCTATGCTTACCCCCTCTTTCTCCGCATAGAAGTGGTAGATCTCTTCCGACGGAGGGACCGCGAGCACAGGAACACCGGCCGCGACACCGGCTGCGACACCGGTCGGTGAATCTTCCACGACGACCACATCGTCCGGGATCAATCCAAGCCTGTCAATGGCAGTGAGAAAGACCTCCGGGTCCGGCTTTCCGTTATTCAGCTCGTCTCCCGTAACGAGTTCAGTAAGTGAACCTGCGGGCGCAGCATCCTGGACAGCAGACGCCAGAGGCCGGACGCTCTGTGTCCCCAGCGCCGTTACAATCCCGGCATTGTGCAGTTCAGAGAGCAACTCGACAGCTCCGGGCAACCACGGAACCCCGGCACGGTAGATCCCGATAAGCTCTCCGGTCATCCTGTCAATGGCTTCAGCGACGGTCAGGTCGAGCCCCCGGTCGATGATTGTCTGCGCAGTGACTGACAGCGGTCGACCGAAGCAGGAAAAAGCATCCTCTTCCGTCCAGGACACTCCACCAGCGGCAGCGACTGCAGTTTCCGCCCTCGCCCAAAGTGGTTCGGAATTTATGAGGGTCCCGTCCAGGTCGAAGACAACCCCTTGAGGGCGTCATCACTCATTTCAGCACCCGCATGAAGTGGCGGCAGGTTTCCGTCATCGCGTCGCGACCGGGCCGGATGTATTTACGGGGGTCAACGCCCTCATTGTCGTTCAACCAGTCCCGGACGGCACCGGTGAACGCGATGTTGAGTGCGGTGCCGATGTTGACCTTGCGCATTCCGGCACGGGCTGCCGCAGCAAGATCCTCATCCGGGACTCCCGAGGACCCGTGCAGGACCAGCGGGACATCGACACTGGCGGCGATACGTCCAACCAGGTCGATGTCGACGCTGGCGGATCGGGTGGTCATCGCGTGCGACGAACCGACCGCCACAGCGAGAGAGTCGACACCGGTGTCCCGGGCGAACTGTGCAGCTTCCGCCGGGTCGGTCCTGACTCCCGGCGCATGGGCTCCGTCCTTCCCCCCGATCTCACCGAGTTCAGCCTCGACCCAGATGCCGTTGTCGTGCGCCCACTCGGACACCTGTCGCGTCGTGGCGACATTCGCGGCGTAGTCGAGTTCCGCTCCGTCGTACATCACGGAGGAGAATCCGAGATCCTTCACCCGCAGTGCGAGATCGACGTCGGTGATGTGGTCGAGGTGCAGGACGACGGGGGCCGACGACGTTGCGGCGACGGCGACCATCGCGGCGGCAATCGCCTCTGGCCTGCGATGGAAGGCGATGGCGTTCTGGGAGAGCTGCAGGATGACAGGCAGCCCCTCCGCTTCGGCCGCGGCCGTGACGGCCTCGGCGTGCTCGAGGGTGATCACGTTGAAGGCAGTCACTGCGGAGGGGCCGCCCGTGTTACGTGACGGGCCGAGGAGGTCGGTGGCGTTGATGATCATGCAACTGACTTTGCCAGCACAACCACCAGTTCGCAAGCATATCCACTATTGTGCAATATAACCCAAGGAACTACACTTATTTTGCATCCGATATCAAGGAGGTGCGGACATGAGGGATGCCCCCATGTTGGCGACTGAACGCCAACATCATCTGCTCCACGAGCTCCAGAGATCCGGCCGGCTCACCGCCGCAGGCGTGGCCGAGGACCTCGGGACGTCCGTGGAGACGATCCGCAAGGATCTCATCCAGCTGGAGCGGCAGGGTCACCTGCACCGTGTCCACGGTGGAGCATTGCCGGTCACTCCGATGACCTTCGAACCCGACGTCACCACCCGGGCCGACAATCTCGACGAGAAGACGCGCATCGCGTGTGCCGCCCTGACCCGCGTCCCTGACGGTGGTGCGATCGCCGTCGATGCCGGTTCCACCACCCTGGAGTTCGTACGTCAGCTTCCCGATCGCCCGTTGAACGTCTATACGACGGCCCTCTCCATCGCCGGTGCCCTGTCGCACCACCGCAACATACGGGTTTCGACCTTCGGTGGTCTCGTCCGGGCGAACACCACCACACAGGTGGGCCCGCTCGCGCTCAACGCAATCGACAAAATGCACTTTGATGTCGCCTTCGTCGGTACGAACTCCATCTCCCCCGACCGGGGTCTCGCCACTCCCGACGAGGCCGAGGCCGCAATCAAGGCCGCGCTGATCGACCACGGCGAACGGGCGGTACTTCTGGCTGACCACACCAAGTTCACCCAACGGTCACTCATGACATATGCACAGGTCACCGACCTGGACGTCATCATCACCGGGACCGAACTGGACCCCGCGCTGCGCGAGCCCTTCAGCGACACCGACATAGAACTGGAGTACGTATGATCGTCACCGTCACCCCGTCCCCTGCGGTCGACTGGACCGTGGCCACCGACAGCTTCGAGCTCGATGCGGTGAACCGCGCGAGCACGTCGACCCGCGAAGCCTCCGGGAAGGGCGTCAACGTCTCCTGGGCACTCCATCGTGCCGGGGTCCCCACGATCGCCGTCTTCCCGGGGGGCGGTCAGACCGGCCAGTTCATGGAGAACGCCTTCACTGAGGCAGAGATGCCCTTCACCCGGGTCGAGACGGGTCAGGAAGTCCGGACGAACATCACTCTGGTCACTCCGGGCCATTCCACCAAGATCAATGAACCGGGAGTCGACGTGGGCCCCGCGCAACTGCAGCAACTCGTCGACACAGCAGTCGAGGCCACCCGCGGAGCCCGCGCCGTCCTCCTGTGCGGAAGCCTGCCCCCGACCATGTCGCCCGCCCAGTTCGCCGACCTCGTGACGAGCCTCCGGCAGTCGTCGTCGGGGACCGAAGTCGTGGTCGACAGTTCCGGTGAACCTCTCACTGCAGCTCTGGCGGCAGGCCCGTCCCTGATCAAACCGAACGTCCACGAGCTGTCTGAACTGGTCGAGCGGGACATACGGACCATCGGCGACGTCATTGACGCCGCGCACCGGGTGAGGCGGTCCGGTGCCACGGCGGTACTGGCGAGTCTCGGAGCTGACGGCGCGATATACGTCGACGAGGAGAACGCCCTCCACGCTGCCGGGCACGACATCCCCTTCGTCAACTCCGTCGGGGCCGGTGACGCTCTGCTCGCCGGCTTCATGGCCGTGGAGGGAACTCCCGGCACGCGCCTGCACAATGCGGTGCTCTGGGCGTCCAGCGCCGTTGCCCACGCATCAACACTGTTCCCCGTCCGCCCCGACTTCAGCGACCAGATCGTCGTCAGTGACCTGGCGACGTCCACCGACAGGCGAGACGCCGTGCTGACGGAACCGTCGGTACCGCTCGTCACCACCGCGCACGCCACACCCGATACTCGAGAGAGGAAGAACCATGGCTGAGGAGTTCATCGTCGCCGCCACCGGCTGTCCCACCGGGGTTGCCCATACGTTCATGGCTGAGGACGCCCTGAAGCAGGCCGCCGCCAAGCGCGGTATCGAGATCCGTGTTGAGACACACGGTCAGGTCGGACTGGAGAACGAACTCACCGCAGACGAGATCAGACGCGCCACTGGTGTGATCATCGCGGCGGACAAGGAGGTCAACGCCCGTCGGTTCGCCGGTAAGGCGGTCATCGACGTCGGTGTCAAGGAGGGCATCCACCACCCGGACCAGCTCATCGACCGGGTACTGGCCAAGGCCGCCGCAGGAACACCGGGGAACTCCGCCCCCGGGAGCGGTAACGACGAGCCGGAGGACGAGAACGACTTCCTCAACGTCGCAGCCATCGACACATCGGCCGACCAGGGGTGGAGGAAGGCAGGACGCGCCGTCTACAAGCACCTGATGAACGGTGTGTCCTACATGCTGCCGTTCGTCGTCGGTGGTGGCGTGCTTCTCGCGGCGTCCTTCCTCTTCGGGATCTACTCGGCCGATCCCACCTCTGACGAGTACAACCGTTTCGCCGAGATGCTCAACACCGTCGGGTCCACCGGCCTGGGACTGATGGTGCCGGTGCTCTCGGCGTTCATCGCCTTCTCCATATCCAACCGCCCCGGACTCACCGTCGGCCTGATCACCGGCCTCCTGGCCGCCGACATGGGTACCGGTTTCCTGGGAGGCATCGTCACCGGCTTCCTTGCCGGTTACGGGATGCTCTACCTGGGAAAACTCTTCGACAAACTTCCCAAGGCCCTCGGCGGGTTGAAGGCCATCTTCCTCCTGCCGGTCATCGGAACGCTCGTGTTCGGCGGCATCACCTTCGTGATCTCCGCCCCCATGGAATCGATCTCCGTGGGACTGCAGAACTTCCTCGCGGATTTCCAGGGCGCCAGCCCCATCGTGCTGGGAATCATCATCGGCTGCATGGCAGGCTTCGACATGGGTGGCCCGGTGAACAAGGCAGTGTACGTCACCGGTGTGGCACTCCTGGCCGAGGGGAACATGGAGTTCATGGCGGCTGTCTCCGCAGCCTGTATCGCGCCGCCGATCATCACCGCCATCGCCGTCACGCTGTTCCCCAAGGGGTTCGAGGCCGGTGAACGCAAGGCCGGGTACGTCAACTACCTGTTGGGGTCCACCCACATCACCGAGGGCGCGATTCCTTTCGCCGCCCGCAACCCTCTGGTGGTGATCCCGTTGATCATGCTCGGTTCATCGATCTCGGCGATCCTCACCCTGCTGTGGGGCGTCACCTCCCCTGCACCTCACGGCGGCTTCCTCGTCCTTCCGATCGTCGGCAACCCCTTCGGCTGGGTGCTGGCCATCCTCATCGGTTCCGCCGTCTCCGGCGTCCTGTACGGCCTCTACCGGCTCAACCAGTCCCGGAAGACCGCGACGACGGCTGAAGCAGAGGACACAGAGGTCACTGCCACCGCCCCCGAACCACAGGCTTCCGTGAGCCCTGGTGCGCCCACCGCAACCCTGGTGGAGATGTTCACCCGCGACAATGTGCTGGTTGACGTCCACGCGGATTCCCAGGAGGACGCTCTCGCCCGGATCGCCGCCATGGCGACCGACCGCGGGTACGCGACCGACGCCGAGGGCGTCCTCGCCGGGCTGCAGGCCCGCGAGGCACAGATGACGACAGCCCTGATGGACGGCATCGCGATCCCCCATGCCAAGCATCCGGCGATCACCGAAGCTGCCCTGCTGGTCGTGAGGTTCAGTGAACCCGTGGCATGGCCGACCGACAAGGCGCCGGTCTCCGTGGCTGTCACCATGCTCGTCCCCGAGGCACAGGCAGGCACCACCCACCTGAAACTGCTGGCGAAGGTGTCCCGCGCCCTCATGGACGAAGACCTGCGTGCCACCCTCAACTCCGGCACTGCCGACGAGATCTACACCCCGCTCAGCGCGAAACTGGGATAGCCCACCCACGCAGGAACCCCCGCCCCGGTGAGATCACCGGGGCGGGGGTTGCTCTGTGGCGGTGGCGGAGGGATTTGAACCCCCGGTCGCTGTTACACGACGCTCGCTTTCGAGGCGAGTACCTTCGGCCGCTCGGTCACGCCACCGCCGACCAAGTTACAACAACTAGACCCCGTCAGGCAAAACGCAGGAAGCTACTTCCCGGACAGCTTGTCGAGCCCGTCCTTCAGGGTGCTCTTCGCCTTGTCCGCCTTGTCTCCGTCGGTGACCTTGTCGATGGCCTCGCCGGCCTTCTCCTCGACCTGGTCACGGTTGTCGTTGACGGCCTTCTTCGCCTTGTCCGCCATTCCACCAAGATCCATGATGTTCACCCTTCCGTCATGCGGGTCGTGCTCTGACGGGAACCAAGGATAGATGCTCAGCGTCGTTCGCGGAAGAACCCGCGGACAAGTTCCTCGCATTCCCCCGCCAGCACTCCACCCCGCACGGTGACGGTGTGCAGGGGGGATTCCCGGGCCACGTCGACCACGGACCCGCATGCCCCGGTGCGCGGTTCATAGGCTCCGAAGAGGATGCGGCCGATGCGTGCGCCCACGGCGGCACCGGCGCACATGGCACAGGGTTCCAGGGTGACGACGAGGGTGCAGTCCTCCAGTCGCCACGCGTCGCCCCGGGCCGCCGCCGCGGCACGCAGGGCGAGCACCTCGGCGTGGGCGGTGGGGTCGGCGTCGATGTCCCGACGGTTCGTGGCACTCGCCAGTTCCCGGCCGTCGGGATCGAGGACGACGGCGCCGACGGGAACGTCGCCGTCCGGTGTGGACGCGGCGACGGCGAGGGCCCGACGCATCAGCGCGTCGTCGCGGACCTCACGGACGGGGCGGGGCAGGCCGGACCCGGTCACGCCCACCCGGTGTACCCGAGCTTGTCGAGGATCTCCGCGAGGTCGTCGTCGAAGCCGAGTTCCCCGGCCACACGCATGAGCTGTTCGGTGGCGAGCATGTCGCCGTCGTCCAGGATGACCGACAGGACCTGCTCGCTGACCCCGAGGTCGGCGAGGATGTCGAAGTCGCCGTCGGGCCAGGGCGCGTCGGGGTCGTCCGCATCGTCGATGTCGTCGTCGGTGGGCCCGTCGACGTCGAGCTCGGCGAGGATGTCACGGGCGAGGTCGATACCGGGCTCATCATCGTCCTCGACGATGACGGAGGCGTCACTGAGCAGCAGCTGGGCTCCCCGTGGGCCGGGACGTACCAGGGCGCACCAGTCGTCCTCGACACAGACCATGCCGAGCAGCACACCGGCGGCGCGGAGCCTGCCGAGTTCGGTCAGCAGGGGGCGCAGACCGCCGGGGATCTTCCTGTCCAGGACGCGCAGGCGCCACGACGCGCCGCCGGAGTCACCCTCGGCGAGTTCGGCTGCGACGACGAATCCACTCATGGTCGCTAACCGTAGTCGCCCTGTGCCACACTTGAAAGGTGAACACTGCTCCCCCGCCCCCCACCACCACCTCCCCCCGACCTGTCTGTGTGCTCGGCCTGGGGCTGATCGGCGGCAGTCTGATGCGGGACCTGCAGGAGGCGGACCGTCCGGTGTTCGGCTGGAACCGATCGCAGGCGACGGTGGACACTGCCGCCGACGAGGGTTTCGACGTCTCCACCGACCTGGTGGACACACTCCGTCGCGCCGCCGTGCAGGACGCCCTCATCGTCCTGGGGGTCCCCGTCCCTGCACTGCCGTCGCTGCTGGACGCGGTCGCCGAGCACGCCCCGGACTGCGGTCTGACCGATGTCGTCAGCGTGAAGGGGGACGTGCTGGCGCTGGTCACCGACCACGGACTGGCGGAGCGCTATGTCGGCGGGCATCCGATGGCCGGCACGGCCGATTCCGGCTGGGACGCCACCTCACGTGGACTCTTCCGCGACGCGGTGTGGGTGGTCACCCACGACAATGCGCGGGAGGACGCTGCCTGGGTGAATGTCTGGCGACGGGTGGTGGAGATGGCCGAGACCGCCGGCGCGGTGGTGGTGCCGGCGCGTACCGCGGCGCACGACAGCGCGGTCGCCAGGGTCTCCCATCTTCCCCATGTCGTCGCCGAGGCACTGTCCATCACCGCGGACCAGGGGGGCGCCCTGGCGTTGTCACTGGCGGCGACGAGTTTCCGCGACGGTACGCGGGTGGCGGGTACCGCACCGCACCTGGTGCAGGCGATGTGCGAGAACAACCGGGACGCCCTGGTCACCGCGCTGGATGAGACGCTCGGCCTGCTGACCTCCGCGCGAGACGCCCTCGCCGACCCAGACGCGGACCTCGGGCAGATGACCCGTGACGGGCACGACGCCCGCCTGCGGTACGAGGCACGGGCGGGCCGGACGCGCGAGGCACCGTCCAACCGGCCGTTCATCCGGGTGCAGCCGGGTGCCCCGGGGTGGGTGGACCAGCTGCACTACGCCGAGACCGTCGGCGCGCAGATCGGTGTCTTCTAGCGGGCCTGGCACTCGGCGGCGCCACCGTTGGCGGACGCCTCGTCGATCAGGGGGGCGATCCGGCGGGTCATCTCGGCGACGGCCTCGCGGGCCGTCTCTTCCTGACCGTCCTCCGGGATCACGGCCACAGCCACGGGCACCTGGGCGTCGACCGGGCCGACGAGCCCGAACTCGCGCAGGATGAAACTACCGTCGGCGGTGTCACCCCAGCCGCCCTTCACACGGGCACCCTCAAGCTGTGCCAGCCCGGTGCTGTGCTCCTCGGCGAGACGGCCCATCGCGTCGAGGGTCTGCTCGGAGCCCAGGACGCAGGCCATCCGGTTGGCGAAGATCGTCTGGTGGTCGAGGGTCCAGGCGATGTCACCGAAGCCCTCGTAGTCGTCCCTGCTCCAGTCCACGGTGGTGTCGGTCGGGTCGCCGCCCTGGCCCAGGACGGCGCCGAGTGCCGCAGCGGCCTCGTCATCGGATCCCAGGGACTCCCACAGACGCAGGGCTGCGTCATTGTCCGAGACAGTGATGGCCTCGTCGATGTCACCGGTCAGCTCCTCGACGGGGCGACCGTCCCGCAGGCTCTCCTGCACCGCGGCGATGGACACCGGAACCTTGATCGACGACAGTGCGGGGGCGTCCTGCAACTCACCGACGTGGACGATTCCCCCGCCCGCACGCATCGTCGCCCCGGCGGTGACACCGAACTCCTCCGAGATGTCGTCGGTGACGCCGGCGAGCGCGACCCGGATGTTCTCCGCCTCCTCCTCGGAGGTCGGCGCCGAGGACGCCGCGACGTCCTGTTCAAGGGCACGCCGGTTGCGCTCGGCCTCGTCCCCGTCATCCGCGGTGAGTCCGTTGAGGAACACGGCCACGCTCAGGATGGCGAGCAGCAGGCCGCCGACGACCCAGAGATTCCGCTGGTTCGCCCGTACCGTGCCTGCCGAGGGATCCGGCGCACGGTGATGCGTGCCCGTTGTTCTCGCTGACTTCGCTGCCCTGCGTACCACAGCCATCGACACTAGCCCACGCCGTGGCGATTTCAGCAGTCGCCGTCCGCAGCCACCCCGTGAGCACCGGCGACGGTGTCCCTGACCGATTCAACGACCTGGTCGAGCACCCCCTGTGCGGACTCGTAGCTGCCGTCGGTCGCGGTGGCGGCGACGGCGACGGGCACCATCGTGCCGTCATTCACGGGGATCAGGCCGAACTGGCGGAGCAGGTACGTCCCGTCCTCGCGCGGCCCCCAACCGCCCTTGAACCGGGCACCGTCGAACTGCCCGAGCCCGTAGGACTGGTCGGCACTCACCTGCCCCATCGCGTCGAGGACGGGATCCGAACCACTGACGCAACGCAGCTCCGAGGCGAAGGTGACCTGGTCGTCGAGCGTCCAGGTGGTCTGTCCGAAGGTACTGAACTCGGCGCGCCGCTTCTCGGCAGGCACCGTGGTCGTCATGTCGCCGCCTTCACGCAGGACGTCCTGCACGGCCGCGGCGGCGTCCTGCGGGTCTCCGAGGGACGCCCAGAGCGCCTCGGCGGCGTCATTGTCGGAGGCGGTGATCGCCTGCCGCATCTGCCCGGCAAGGGTCTCGTCACCCGGAGCGTTGTTCAGTGCGGCGATCGCCAGCGGCACCTTGCTCGTGGACCAGGCTGCGTCGGCGAGATCGGCCAGCGATCCGCCGGAGCGCCCGTCCCCGGCGTCGAGCAGCACCACCCCGGCCTCACCGGCGACGTCGGGGAGATCCAACGACCCGTCGTCAGCCGTCGGGCCGGGTTCGCTGCCTGTCGTCGGGGCAGGGCCCGTGGTGACCTCCACGGTCGCCGCGTCCGAGGTCACGGTCGGACTGTCGCGGTCGACCTCGCCGATGACACACCCGGTGAGCAGCAGGGACGTCGCCACGACCCCGGACGCGGCCCACCACGCCCGGCTACGCAATGTAGACATTCGCGTTGTTCCCCCCGGCGCAGTGGACGTAGCTTCCTTCGTCCGTGCAGGTCATCTGGTAGCTGTCGCCGGTCACGGGGCTGCGCACGTCGATGGTCTGGTCGGTCTCCCGGTTGTCGAGGTAGGCGTCGACGAAGGCGTTGCGGACGGCCTCGGCGAACTCGTCGCTGGTGTAGTTGTCGCCGGAGGGCGGTGACTTGTAGACGGAGTTGAAGTCGCCGGTGGGCTCGTTGTTCCGCGCGGCGTCGTTCACCGGTTCGGCCCCGGACGGCAGATCCGGCCGGTCGGGCCGGGAGGCGCTGCTGGTCTCCGAGGGGGTCTCCTCGCTGGTCTCCTCGTCCGTCTCCTCATCCGAGGACGGTGCGGACTGACTCGTCATCGGTGCCGGTGCCGCCGCGTCGTCGGACCCGGAGCCGAAGAGGTCGTCCCATTTCCAGACCAGCAGGGCGGCGACGAGGACGATGATCAGCACCGGGATGACCACCAGGAGGACGCGACCGGCCGACGACCCGCCTGCAGTGTGGGGCTGCTGCGGGGAGGGCGGCTGGCCCCAGTCGGGTTGGCCTCCGGCGGCCTGACCCCACTGCGGGTACTGCGGGTACTGCGGGTAAGGGTTCTGGGGGTCGCTGTCCCTGCGTCCCCAGCCGTCGTTCTCAGCCATCGTCAGCCCTTACCTTTCCGCACACAGGATTCTTCGGTGCGTTTCAGTGTAGGGCACCGGAACGGGGCGTGACGCACCCGTCCGGTGGCAGCACCGCCCGGTAGCTGTGCCGGGTCCCCGGCGTGGAGGACGCCGAACCCGGCAGGTCGGCCAGAACGCCGACCGCCGCCAGCGGGTTGACGGCGAGACCCAGGTTCAGTTTCGCCACCGGGTCGTCGTCGTTGACCTGGTCGACGGTGCACCTGTCCTGCTCCGGTGCATCGACGGTGCCGGGACGCCCCTGATGCTCCTATAGTTTGTCAAGCTGCTGCCTCAGTCACCTCAGCCAGATAAGCCCGGTAAC
>NZ_VDYZ01000249.1 GCF_007673095.1 Corynebacterium glyciniphilum AJ 3170 | reverse complement strand
CCCCCCCCCCCCCCACCCCCCATCCCCCTCTTCTTCGCCAGGATCCTCATCCCCTTCTCTTTCTCCACATCCCCCCAATCCATCACACCCTCCTCCACCTCCCCGTCCATCTCCACCCACTCCACCCCCTCCGCCACCTTGCCCTGCACTTCCATCCCCTCCCCACTTCCACCTTCCCCCCCACCCCCCACAACTTCCCCACCCACCACCTCACCTTCCCCCACGTCCCCCACCCTCAGCTTCAACTCAACCTCCACTACCTCTCT
>NZ_VDYZ01000248.1 GCF_007673095.1 Corynebacterium glyciniphilum AJ 3170 | reverse complement strand
CTCAGCCTTCTCAACCCAGACCCAAACCACCTCCCCCACTTCCAAACACCCCGATACCCCGCCTCTTCTCCTCCCATACATTCCAACCCATCCCTAACAGCTTGGCTATACTTCAACGCAATCACCTCTTACAACCACTCCATTCTCACAACATCAACCCTCTCCATAAATCTCCTCACCGCCTTTAATTCCTCCCTTCTTCCACCTTCCAACTCTTCACCCTCTACACCCTTAACCTCTTTCCCATTTCTCACAACTTCTCCCCC
>NZ_VDYZ01000247.1 GCF_007673095.1 Corynebacterium glyciniphilum AJ 3170 | reverse complement strand
CCTCCACAGCCTCCCTCATGCCATTCACACCCTCCCCTCCCCCACCCACATCCCCTCCTACAACCCCTCCACCCGCCCCCACCCCCCCACCCACCCCCCCCTCACCCACCTCATCCCCCCACTCAACCCCCCTCACCCACCCATCCCCATCCTCTCCCACACCCACTTCCCCCCACAAATCCCTTTCCACCCCACTCTCCCCATCCCCACCCTCCGTCACCTCGACGACCCCCTCTACCACCCTCCCGCCCCCTCCCGTTCCCTCCT
>NZ_VDYZ01000246.1 GCF_007673095.1 Corynebacterium glyciniphilum AJ 3170 | reverse complement strand
ATCCCATCCCGCCCCCACCCCTCCACATCCACACCCTCACCCCCCTCCACTCCCCTCATCCACTCCCACCTCCCCTCCCACTTCCTCCACCAGCTCCACAAGCCCCACCTCCCCAAGGCTCTCCTCTCCTCCATCCTCAACTTCCCCCCCTTCCTCCATCTCCCCCCTCTCACCCACCAACCCTCTCTCACCTCCCTGAACAACCACCACTCCAACTCCTCCACCACCTCAACTCCACCTACCTCCAACACCCCAACCAGCCCTTCC
>NZ_VDYZ01000245.1 GCF_007673095.1 Corynebacterium glyciniphilum AJ 3170 | reverse complement strand
AACCCGCCTCACACGCTCTACACCCTCCACTACTACCTCCCCCTCCCCCAACACATCCTACCCTCCCAACCACACATCCTCCCCATCAAACACATCCCCCCACTACTACCCCCCCCCCCCCCCCTTCCTCAACCCCCCCCACCCCCACCTCACCTCCCCTACCCCACCCCTTCAATCCCCCCCACTCTCCCTCGCCCACCTACAGATGATACTCCTTCATCCACACCCTCCCGTCGCGCACTGCCCCCCACACCCCGTTCCCCACAC
>NZ_VDYZ01000244.1 GCF_007673095.1 Corynebacterium glyciniphilum AJ 3170 | reverse complement strand
TATCATCGCGAAAACCAACTTTCATATCACACACCCCACACCACACAACTTCCCCACACTAATCCCTCATCACCCTCACAACAATCCCCCCCCCCCCACCCTCCACACCCCCCCCACCCACCACCGCATCCACCTCCCCTTCACCCCCCACCACACCCTCCACCCCCTTACCTCCCACCTTCTTCCTCACCTTCCCCTCCTTGACCAGTGCGCTCACCCTCCCCACCTCGTCCGCCCTCATCTCCACCCCCTCCACCTCAACACCAC
>NZ_VDYZ01000243.1 GCF_007673095.1 Corynebacterium glyciniphilum AJ 3170 | reverse complement strand
CAACTCCCTGACTACCTCTCCATGCCCCTCCCCACCTACTCCACCACCCTCTCCTCCACAATCCTCTTCCCCACACCCACCTCCCCCTCACCCCCCCCCTCTCCCCCTCCCACCACCCTCAACTCCTCCACCCCTTCTCCTCCTTCCTCCCCCCCCTCTCCCTACCCCTTTCCTTCCCCCCACCAACACACTCCCCAAAGACCTCCTCCCCCTCCTGCATACCCCCGGTATCCACCTCATCGCCAAACACGCCTCCCAGGCCCGCGCT
>NZ_VDYZ01000242.1 GCF_007673095.1 Corynebacterium glyciniphilum AJ 3170 | reverse complement strand
CCGATCCCCACGACACCCTCCCCCCTGTCCACCCTCAAGACCTCCACGCTCCCATCTTCCAACCCCACCTCACCCCACCCCAGAACCTCCCCACCCTCTTCCATCACCCCCACAACACCTTCCCCAACATCCACATCCCCATCAACACCCCCCCCATCCCTTTCCTCATCCCCCCCTCCCAACCCCCCCCCCTCCCCCTCCCTCAACACCCTCATCCCCCACCCCCCCTCCCTCCATCACCCTTCCCCCCATTCTCCAATATTCCCCA
>NZ_VDYZ01000241.1 GCF_007673095.1 Corynebacterium glyciniphilum AJ 3170 | reverse complement strand
TCCCCACATTCCCGCAACCCCACACCATCACCTTGCCCTTCTCCACTCCCTCACCACCCCCACTCATCATCTCCTCTCTCAACTACACCCCACCCTACCCCCTCCCCTCTCCCATCCTCCTACTCACATACCCCCCACCACCCCAATCCACTCCCATACCTCACCCCCCTGTCCACCTCACACCTCCCCACCCCCCCCCACCCCACCCTCCATCTCCATCATTCCCCCCCCCACTCCCACCCACCTCACCCCATCCCACTTCCACTCC
>NZ_VDYZ01000240.1 GCF_007673095.1 Corynebacterium glyciniphilum AJ 3170 | reverse complement strand
GGTGACCTGGGAGGAGTAGGGGGGGTCAGAGTGGGGGAGGTGGAGCGGGTGAGGGTGGGGGGGGATGGAGGTGTGGGGGGGTGGTGAGGTGGGGAATTGGATGGTCGGGGGGAAGATGGTGAAGGGTATGGGTGGTGGGATGGATGTGGTGGAGGGTGCTGAGGGTGTGATGGTGGTGATGAATGATAGGGGGGGGGAGGGGTGGGGGAAGGGGGGAGTGGTGAGGGTGGGAGTGGTGGGAGTGGTGGGGGGGGTGGTAGTGAGGGTG
>NZ_VDYZ01000023.1 GCF_007673095.1 Corynebacterium glyciniphilum AJ 3170 | reverse complement strand
ACCGGAGGTCTTCCTTATGCGTCATCCCCCGACGGAGTGTTCACAACCTCCCCGGGAAGTACATCTAGGTGTCGAGCTGCTGGTTGTGCGACTCGGTGACGAACGTCGCCGCTGCGTCCCGGAGGTCTTCTGCGGATATGGCGGTCATCCAGAGGGCAGAACCAACGCCGTCATGGGCACAGCGGTCGAATAGGCCGCGCACTACGTCGGGGTCAGTGCAGCGAGGATGGCTTCGACGTGGGGCATGAGGCCGTCGAGGGCGCTAGTGGTGTTCATCGTGCCTTCACCTCCACCCCGGTCAGGTGCGACACGAGGACTCGGATGGACTCTAACCGCTCTGAAATGTCGTCAGCGTGTAGCTGCCACCGAGTGTGGTTGTAGAGCAGGTCTTCCAGCTCCTCCACGAGGTCCGTGGTGGGGTCGTCCCACGGCTTGGGGGCGGAGGCTGCGTCGTCATCCTCCGTGCAGTCATCGAGCGCCCCGGCGAGGCGGTACATGGCGTCCTGCATGTCCGATGCGGCGGTTGCGACCGCCCACGGCGCGGAGCCGAGGGCAGGGGCACGGTCATAGAGTGCGGCGACGGTTGCGGGGTTGATGCTCCGACGGACGATGTCGAGCACCTGGCGAAGTTCGCCGTGAGTCGGTGTCATGGTGGCTGCCTGTTCTGCAAAACCGGGACCGCACAGGCGCAGTAAGGGTGACCTCATATTGCACGTTAGTTGCACGGACCCGGTTTCATAGCTAGTCGGTTATGTACTTTGACCAGCGCAAACAAGGGGGAAAGCGGTGGGCCCTGTGGGGCTCGAACCCACGACCTGCGGATTAAAAGTCCGTAGCTCTACCAACTGAGCTAAAGGCCCGCAAACGCACCCCGCAGGGCGAGGTGCGTCGTTCAGTCTAGTGCATGCACTACTTCTGCATCGAACCGGTCTCCAGGAACCGGGTGTGGAACTCGAAGGCCTTCGACAGGTCGTGCGGGGTCTGCTGGAACTTGCTCTTGGACGCAGCCTCGACGTACTCCTCCAGCAGCGGCTTGTAGGAGTCGTGGGCGATGCCGATCATCTTCTTCACACGGTCCCGCGGTGCCAGGCCGCGCAGGTCGGCGAATCCGTTCTCCGTGATGATCACCATGGCGTCGTGCTCGTGGTGGTCGATGTGGGAGGCGAAAGGCACGATGGCGGAGATGTCGCCGCCCTTGGCGATCGACGGGCTGATGAACGAGGAGACCTGCGCATTACGGGTGAAGTCACCCGAGCCGCCGATGCCGTTCATCACGCGCGAACCGGACACGTTGGTGGAGTTGATGTTGCCGTAGATGTCGGCCTCGATCATGCCGTTGGTGGCGATCAGCCCGAGTCGACGGATGACCTCAGGGTGGTTGGAGACCTGCTGCGGGCGCAGGATGATGTTCTCTCGGTAACGCGCCGCCTCCGAGTTCATCTTCTCCGCGTACTCCGGGGACAGCGAGAAGGACGTCGCCGAGGCGACGGTCATCTTGCCGGCGTCGATCAGGTCGACCATGCCGTCCTGGATCACCTCGGTGTAGGCGGTGATGTTCTCGAACTTCGAGTCCAGGAGCCCGGCCATCACGGCGTTGGGCACATTGCCCACACCGGACTGCATGATGTAGCGGTCGTACGCCAGGCGTCCGGCACGGACCTCGCCCTCCAGGAAGTCCAGGAAGTAGCCGGCGATCTTCTTCGAGGTCTCGTCCGCCGGGGTGAACGGTGCGTTGCGGTCAGGACGGTCAGTCTCGACGACGGCGACGACCTTGCTGGTGTCGAACTCGAGGGCCGTGCCGCCGATGCGGTCACCCGGGGCGGTGATGCCGATGGGGGTACGCTGCCCGGCAGGCTCGATGCGGTAGATGTCGTGCATGCCCTCGAGGTCGCGCGACTGCCACTCGTTGATCTCGATGATCACCTTGTCCGCGGCGTCGATGTACTCGATGTTGTTGCCCACGGCCGAGGACGGGACGACCGTGCCGTCCTCCCGGATGGCGACAGCCTCGATGATGGCGACGTCGAACTTGCCGAAGAAGCCCTCCTGCACCTGCTTACCGAGGTGGGAGAGGTGGATGTCCCAGTACTTCGCCTCACCGGCGTTGATCTGCCCGCGCAGGACCGGATCGGAGTTGTAGGGGGTGCGGAAACTGATGGCGTTGGCCTCGGCGAGGACACCGTCACAGTCGACGGCGGTCGAGGCGCCGGTGAACAGCTCGATCTGGAAGTCGTCGCCGCGGTCGTGGGCCGCCTTGGCGCGCTCGGCGATGGCGGTGGGGAGGGCCTTGGGGTAACCCGCTCCGGTGAATCCGGAGGTGCCCACCTTGTCACCGTTGTTGACGAACTCCGCAGCCTCCTGCGCCGTCATGACCTTCGACTTCAGTCCGCTGTGTGCGATGCGATCAGACACTCTTTCTCCTCAATTTGTCCCGTTGTAATCGGAATTATCTCTGCAAATATCACAATTTGTTTCTGTAGCAAACGTGACCTCTGCCACCATTGATAGCACACCAGTGCTGAACGACGGCAGTTCACAGGACTGTGCGGGTGTGACCACACACTCCCGAGTGTAATAGCCCTCCAGATCACATCGCTTTGCACCTCCCCCGCCCTGGTGTGAGAATCAGGGGGTGAGCACCCCAACGACCACCGCACCTGCACCCGCACTCTCCATCGGCCGCTTCGACCTCGACTCCCCCGTCGTCCTGGCACCGATGGCAGGGGTGACGAACGTCGCCTTCCGGACGCTGTGCCGCGAACAGGAACGCGAACGCATGGGAAGTGTCGCCGGGCTCTACGTCTGTGAGATGGTCACCGCGCGCGCACTGGTGGAGCGCAATCCGAAGACGATGCACATGACCACCTTCGCCGCGGACGAGGATCCCCGTAGTCTGCAGCTCTACACGACCGACCCGGAGTACACCTACCGTGCGGCGCGGATGATCGCCGAGGAGGACCTCGCCGACCACATCGACATGAACTTCGGCTGCCCGGTACCCAAGGTCACCCGGCGCGGCGGCGGCTCCGCACTTCCGTTCAAGCGGCGGCTCTACGCGTCCATCGTGCGGGCGGCCGTCAGGGCCGTGTCGGACGCCGGGCACCCCGAGATACCGGTGACGGTGAAGTTCCGTGTCGGTATCGACGACGACCACCACACCCACCTGGACGCCGGACGTATCGCCGCGGACGAAGGCGCGGCAGCTGTCGCATGTCACGGCCGTACCGCCGCGCAGCGGTACTCGGGCACCGCTGACTGGGAGCAGATCGCCCGGCTGGTGGACCACATGGACGGCACCGGAGTCCCCGTGCTGGGCAACGGCGACATCTTCAAGGCGTCCGACGCAGCGACGATGATGGCCCGGACCGGATGTGACGGAGTCGTCGTCGGCCGGGGGTGCCTGGGCCGCCCCTGGCTGTTCGCGGAGCTCTCCGCCAACCTCTGCGGACTCCCGGTCCCTGAGGAGCCGACCCTCGCCGATGTCTGCCGCATCATCATGCGGCACGCCGAACTCCTGTCCGCCCACGAGGGCGAGAAGTACGGGGTACGTGAGATGCGCAAGCACATGGCCTGGTACATGCGCGGCTTCCCTGCCGGCGGCGACGTCCGTCGGCAGCTCTCCCAGATCACCGACCTGGAGACGCTGCGCACGGTCCTCGACCCGATGTGGGATTCGGACGCCAGGGCCGTCGACGCCGACGGTGCCCGCGGTCGCCAGGGGTCGCCCGGCAAGGTCGCACTGCCGGACGGCTGGCTCGATGACCCCGAGGACCTGAGCAGTGCGGTTCCGGAAGATCCCGAGGCCGACGGAGCAGCCACCAACGGCGGTTAATGGCCCGGGCAAAAGTACCCGGTGTTCACCGAGCGAAATAGGCGTCCCGCCCGTACACTGGCGCCATGCGTACCGTGTATCAGGAACAGATGCGGATCTTCGCCCATGAGCTCGCTGTCATGGCCGACCAGGTCCGGCAGATGATGTCGCAGGCGTGTGACGCCCTGTTCAACCAGGACATCGACACCGCTGAGCAGGTCCTCACGTCGGTCACGTCGATCGAGGAACTCCGCCAGAGTGCTGAGACACGGTCCTTCGAACTGCTGGCGTTGGAGGGCCCCGTCGCCCGCGACCTGCGGCAGGTCGTCTCCGGTACCTACATCGTGGAGGATCTCGCCCGTATGGCGACCCTCGCGGTCCACATCGCCCGTACGGCCCGCCGCAGGCACCCCGAGTCCGCGGTACCGGAGATCACGCAGCCCTACTTCCGTGAGATGGCCCGGCTGGTCGACGGCATCGGGGAGAAGTTGCACGACGTGCTCGTGACCTACGACCCCGAAAAGGCGATGGAACTGGCTCTCGACGACGATGCGGTCGACGACCTCCACGAGCACATGTTCCACATCACCGGCAAGAAGGAATGGCCCTACCCTGTCTCCGCGGCGGTGGACGTGACGCTGCTCTCCCGGTTCTTCGAGCGCTACTCGGACCACGCGGTGAACATCGGGACCCGCGTGGTCTACCTGGCGACCGGGAAGCGCCCCCAGGAGTACGAACTGTCACGCCGCTCCGAAGAGCAGCAGGAGACGATGCGCGAGCAGTTCGACGAGATCCGTCGCCGCTACGGCTCGGACTCGTTCTAGTCCGCCCGACTGGCCACGGACAGCGCCGCCAGCGCAGCGTCAGCCAGCACCTCCGGGGGCTGCGCCGCATCCACCCGCACCCCCGGTTCATCGGCCCGGAGACGTTCCAGTTCGGCGTACTGCGCCTGCAGGACGTCCTCCTCCGGATAGGCCCCGGTACGCTTCAACGACCGCTCCCGGATGACGTCGGCGGTGCCGTGCACGTGCACGAAGAACACGAAACCTTCTGCTTCACGGAAGATGTCCCGCGCACGGCGCCCCAACCCCAGGCTCACCACGACCGTCGAGTTCCCCTGCTCCGCCTGCTCGGTCAGCCAGTCGCGGATGGCGTAGGCCCACGGCAGCCGTTCCTCCGGCGTGAGGAAACCACCCTCCTGCATCTTCCGACGGACGTCATCGGGCTGCAGGTCCACCGCAGTGGCCGCGGTGAAACCGGTGCGCTTCTGCAGTTCTGCGGCGAGCGGCGCTTTACCGCTGCCGCTCACCCCCATCAGGACGATATGTACCGGTGCCATCACCGACTCCTTTCCACTGTGCCCCCACTCTGGCACAGAACTGCCGACGGGGGTGGAGAAGGTCTAGCCGAAGCGTCCTGAGATGTAGTCCTCGGTCTCTCTACGGTCGGGGCTCTCGAAGATCTTCTTCGTCGGGCCGACCTCCACCAGGGTCCCCGGCTTGCCGGTGGCCTCCAGCGAGTAGAACGCGGTCTGGTCGGAGACCCGCGCAGCCTGCTGCATGTTGTGGGTGACGATCACGATGGTGAACTCCTCCTTCAGCTCGTGGATGAGATCCTCCACGGCCAGGGTGGAGATCGGGTCCAGCGCCGAACACGGCTCGTCCATCAGCAGGACCTCGGGTTCCACCGCGATGGCACGGGCGATGCACAGGCGCTGCTGCTGACCGCCCGAGAGGCCGCCCCCCGGCTTGTCGAGCCGGTCCTTGACCTCCTCCCACAGATTCGCCGACCGCAGGGAGCGCTCGGCGACCTCACGCAGCTTCTTCTTGTTCTTCTCCCCCGAGAGCTTCAGTCCGGCGATCACGTTCTCCTCGATGGACATCGTGGGGAACGGGTTCGCCTTCTGGAAGACCATGCCGATCGTGTTGCGCACTGCGACCGGGTCAATGCTGCGACCGTAGATGTTCTCCCCGTCGAGCAGAATGTCCCCCTCCACGTAGGCGCCGGGAATCACCTCGTGCATCCGGTTCAGGGTGCGCAGGACGGTGGATTTACCGCAGCCGGACGGCCCGATGAACGCCGTCACCGAACGGGGCGGCACCTCCAGGTTGACGTCCTTCACCGCATGGAAGTCGCCGTAGTAGATGTTCACGTCGTGGAGATCGAGGCGTTTCGCCATGGGACAGTTTCCTTAACTGGACTTGATCGAGAACTTGTTGGAGATGATCCGGGCGCCGATGTTCAGTGCACCGATGAGGATCACCAGGGTGAGTGCCGCCCCCCAGAGTCGGGACAGCACCTCGTCACTGGCCTGGAGCTTGTACATCTCCAGCATGAACAGCGGCAGGGAGCTCTGGTTGCCGTCGAAGACGTTCCAGTTGATCACCGGTGTGGCCCCGACCAGGATCAGCACCGGGGCGGACTCCCCCATCACGCGTGCGACGGCGAGCATCACACCGGTGACGATGCCGGACAGCGCGGTGGGCAGCACGATACGTACGATCGTCTTCCACTTCGGCACCCCCAGGGCGTAGGCCGCCTCACGCAGGTCCATCGGGACGATGCGCAGCATCTCCTCGGTGTTACGGACGATCACCGGCACCATCAACAGCACCAGTGACAGGGAGACGGCGAACCCGGAGCGCTCGAAACCGAACATGGTGATCCACATGGCGTAGACGAACAGGGCCGCCACGATGGAGGGCACGCCGGTGAGGATGTCGACCATGAACGTGGTCATGCGCCCCAGCCACCCGCCCCGGGAGTACTCCACGAGGTAGACGGCGGTGAAGATACCGACAGGCACGGAGATGACGGTGGTGACGGCCACCTGGGTGAGCGTTCCGATGACGGCATGCACGATGCCGCCACCGGCGATGTTCGAGAGCTGCCCGAACATGTCGAAGACCCACCAGTCGACGCTGAGCAAGGCGGGGACACCCCGCTGCACCAGGACGAAGAGCACCCACACCAGCGGGAGGATCGCCAGTCCCATGGTCGCGTAGATGACCGCGGTGGCCATGGCGTTGCGGGCTTTGCGTCCGGTGGAGATGTCGCTGAAACCGCTCGGCGCGAGTGCGGAGTGCGGACGGTTGTCGAGATCAGTGGGCCCGGTGGGTCCGCTGGTTGCAGACGTTGCCATCGCTGTCGTCCTCCACTACTTCCTGTTGTTGACCAGGGATCTGGCAGCGGCATTGACCAGGAAGGTCAACACGAACAGCACCAGTCCGGCGGCGATGTAGGCGCCCGCCTTGAGGTCGTCGTTGAATTCTGGCGCGGCGTTGGCGATGGCGGTGGCGAAGGTCGTTCCACCGTCCATCAACGAACCGCGGAAACCTGGTGCCGAGGCGATGACCATGTAGAGCGCCATCGTCTCCCCCAACGCCCTGCCGAGCCCCAGCATCGCGCCGGAGATGTAACCGGACTTGCCGAACGGCAGTACCGTCATCCGCACGACTTCCCACCGGGTCGCTCCGAGAGCGAGCGCGGCCTCGACCTGTCCACGGGGCGTCTGGACGAAGACCTCGCGGGCGGTCGCGGCGATGATCGGCAGGATCATGATCGCCAGCACCACGCCACCGGTGAAGATGTTGCGGCTGGTGGAGAACGCCGGGGACGTCCCCTGTTCCCAGTCGAAGAGGATGAAGCCGCCGGCCCAGCCGACGAGCCACTCGTAGAATCCGCCGAGGGCCGGCCCGAGGACCTGCATGCCCCAGATGCCGAAGACGATCGACGGCACCGCCGCCAGAAGGTCGATGACGAAGCCCAGGGGGCGCACCGCACGCTTCGGGCAGTAGTTCGACAGGAAGACGGCGACGCCGAGTGCGACGGGCATCGCGATGACGAGTGCCAGTACGGAGACCATCACGGTCGTGAAGAACATGTTCGGGACACCGAACTGCATCCAGCCGCCGTCGTTGGAGCTGTAGTTCAGGTCCCACCGGTCACCGTAGGTGAAGAAGCTGAACAGCCCGTCGCGCTCCCGCGACAACGCCGGGATGGCCTGGAGAAGCAGGAACAGCCCGATGGCGCCGATGATGACCGTGATCAACACGGCCGCACCGGTGGACAGGGACTCGAAGACCCGGTCGCCGGTGCGTTTCACCGCTCCTGCGGCACTACCGGTGCCGGTGTCACCGACCACGGTTGTCCCTGCAGACTCCCGGTCCTGACGTCCGTCCTGTGGGGTGCCGGTGTCCGTTCCCGACTCCGTCCCCGGGTGTGAGTTGGTCATACTACTGGAGTGCGTCCACGGCGGTCTCGAGCTTCTCCTTGAACGAGCCGCTCAGCGGGATGTAGCCCGCCTCTTCCAGCTGGTCGTTCTGGTTGTCGAGAATGGTGTGCAGGAAGTCCTTGACGCGGGCACCGGTCTCTTCGTCGTAGCCGGCCGAGCAGACGATCTCGTAGGTCGTCAGCGCCAGCGGGTAGGCGCCTTCCTCCTTCATGCCGAAGAGCGCCTCGGAGTCGACGACGAGGTCGTTGCCCTCGCCGGAGAAGGCGACCTGGTCCAGCGCCTTGTTGACGGTCTCGGCGTTCAGCTCGGTCGGGCCCGCACCGAAGTCAAGATTGGCGATGCCGAGGTCATTGGCCGTCGCGAAGCCGGACTCCACATAGGTGATGGAGCCGTTGGTGGCCTTGACCTGGTCGGCGACACCCGAGGAGCCCTGTGCACCGGAGCCGACGCGGGTGGGGAAGGTCTTGCCCTCGTCCTCCCACAGGCCGTCGGTGGCGGTCTTCAGGAAGGACTGGAAGTTGTCGGAGGTGCCCGACTCCTCGGCCCGGTAGAGGACGTCGATGGGCATGTCGGGCAGAGCCACGCCCTCGTTCTCCGCGGCGATGGCCTCATCGTTCCAGTTGCGGATGTCGCCCTTGAAGATCTTGGCGACCGTGTCGACGGAGAGGTTGAGGTCATCGACGCCGTCGAGGTGGAAGGCCACCGCGACAGGTCCGACGACCATGGGGAGGTGCCAGGCGGGATTGTCCCCGCAGCGCTTCGCAGCCGCCGCGGCCTGTTCCTCGTCGAGGGGTGAATCCGATCCGCCGAAGTCGACCTGGTCGGCGATGAACTGCTTCTGACCGGCACCGGAACCGGTCGCGTTGTAGGCCAGGACGGCGCCGGGGACGGAGGACGAGTAGGAGACACCGAACTGCTCCATCGCCTTCTGCTGGGAGCTGGCGCCCTCACCGCGGAGTTCACCCTGGGTATCGGAGAGTTCATAGGAGCTCTCCGAGGCGGTACTCCCCTCGCTGTCACCGGAGTTCGAGTTCGAGCAACCGGTGAGGACGAGAGAGCCGGCGGCGACGGTCGCTGCCGCGGTGGTCAGCGTGCGGCGGCGGGTGGTCGAGATCTTCACAGTGGGTAGTCCTTACACATGCGTTGTGGGTTGACGACGCACCGTACGTTAACGCCCCTTGGTGGACGTCAGACACCGTGAAGGTGAACGGAAGATGAATACTCAGATCAGGCCCCGGTAGACCACGTCCCGGTGCACGACGTCGAACCCGAGACGCCGGTAGGTGGCCACCGCCGGGACGTTGTCACCCTCCACGTAGAGGTCCACTGCGTCCGCACCACCGTCGAGCAGGTACCCGATTCCGAGCAGGGTGACCGGTCCACCCAGGCCGCGGCCGCGTGCGGCGTCAGCCAGGCACACCACGTACACCTCCCCGTGCGGGTCGCCCCCTGGACGTTTCGTCCAGTGGAAACCCAGGCACTCACGGTCGTCGAAGAGGAAGATCACACCGTTCGGGTCGAACCAGTCCGTGCTGCGTGCCTCCTCCAGCTTCCCGAGGTCCCAGCCACCCTGTTCCGGGTGCCATGCGAACGCCTCGTTGTTCACCCGGAGCCATTCGGTGTCGACGTGCTCCACCCCGAAGGCCTCGCACGCCGCGGGGTAGTCCAGGACGGTCAGCCCCTCGCGCTCCACGGTGGCTTTCGCCTCGTCCCGTCCGGCGAGCAGGGTGGCCCGGCGGTCGGCGTCAGTGCAGTCGACCGACATCTTCAGCAGTTCCCGCACGGTCCTCGCGCGGCGGCCGTCGGCGAAGTTCCTCGCCGACTCCAGATCGCCGTGCGACCAGACGCTGAGCTGGCGCTCGACATCCAGGTGACGGCCTATCTCCCGCAGCATCCCGGTCGCCACTCCACGGCGACGGGCATCCGGGTGGACGGCCAGTTCGGCGACATAGGACGGGTTCACCGACACCACCCCGACGAGTTGTCCGTCGACCTCGGCGGTCAGATGACGGTAGCCGTCCTCGCCCACCTCGATACTGCGCAGGAACGCCTCGCTGTAGGCCGGCACCCCGTCCGCCTCTTCGACGGCGGAGAGAAGGCTCCGGATCTGTTCGGCGGTCCCGTGGTCCCGCGCGGCATCACCGGGGAAGAACTCCCGGTGCACAGGGTTCAGCGGCTTGTTCTTCGCGTTCATCGCGGGTCTCCTCAGGGGGCGTCGAGTTCCACAGCTTTGTACCCCACATTACGCACCGTGGCGATGACCTTCTCGTACTCGTGACCGAGCTTCGCCCGAAGTCGACGCACGTGCACGTCGACGGTGCGGGTCCCTCCGAAATAGTCGTAGCCCCACACGTCCTGCAGGAGCTGCTCACGGCTGAAGACCCGCCCCGCATGCTTGACCAGGAAGTACAGCAGCTCGAACTCCTTGTAGGTCAGGTCCAGTGGGCGGCCTTCGACACGTGCGACATAGGTGACCTCGTCGACGATCAGACCGCCGATGGTGGCGACCTGGCTGTCCTCGGCCTCCTCGACGGGGACGGGGCGCCGCGTCATCAACATGCGCAGGCGTGCGTCGACCTCCGTCGGGGTTGCCGAGGGGAGAAGGAAGTCGTCCACCGCCCACGACCCGTCCAACGCGATGACACTGGTTTCCTCGATGGCGACGGACACCGGCAACGTCGGATATGCGGCAGCGACCGACCTGCAGAGGTCCCTGGCGCCCAGGAGGTTGCTTCCGGTGACGTCGATCATCACGACCTCGGCGCCGCCGATCTCCTTGACGGATCCCGGCACCGGCGGGAGGAGCACCACCTCATGGGACAGCAGGGCCAGCGACGGAAGCACCTCTGAGACCTCATCTTTGTCAGAGAGCACGGTCAGTTTCACGGCCGTCGTCCTTCCTTCGGTGTGTCTCGCCGGGAACGCTCCGCTCCGGCACCGTCACCACTTTACACCGGCCGGACCTGCACAATCCCGGCGACCGACCGCTGCAACAGCATCGAAACGAAGACGTAACAATGCACTCATTCGGCGCAGCCCCCACCGCTTTGTATGCTGGGGCGGTGACCGAGACCACCCGCCAGAGCACAGGACGCCGCCCCCGACGGACGGTGACGACCGTCGTCCTGATCGTGGTCGCCGTGCTCGCGGCGACTCTCGGAGTCGCCGTGGTGGCGGACAGCCTGGTGGCCGCGCGGGTGGAGAAGAAGATCTCGGACCGGATCTTCCGGGAGTCACACCTGGCCACACCTCCCCACGTCCAGGTGACCGGGCTTCCCTACCTCGCCGCCGTCTTCACCCACGAGGTGCCGTCGATCCAGGTGGAGTCCACGGACGTGGAGATCCCGGGATTCGGACGGGTGACGGTGTCCTCCTCCGCCACGAAGATCACGCTGGGCAAGGACGCCGTGTTGTCAGGGGACTTCACCGACGCCCCGGCGCGCGAGGTCTTCACCCGCATCCAGATGGACACCGTCGAGCTCGGCGACCGTATGGGCATCGACGACCTCGGGCTGGCGTCCCAGGACGACTCCTCCCCGACCGGCGGCTGGGAGACCGAGGCCTACCTCTCCGGCTCTCCCGACGGCCTGCCGGACGAGGACTCCGGACGCTACGAGGTCGCGGTCCGTCTGCGTGTGTGGCAGGGCGACGTCTACCTGACACCGACGGAGATCACCGACACCCCGAACTCCACCTCCCCCGATGACCTAGCCCACGACGTCACCGAGCGGGTCCTGGACGCCTTCACGCTGGAGCTTCCCGGCGAGAACCTGCCGTTCCGCAGCCCCCCGCGACGTGTGTACACCGCCGGCGGAACATTGTTCATCGAGGCAGAACAGAACTACACACGCGTCAGCGTGGCGGACCTGGCGCCGCAGTCGGGCCCGCTGAACGAGGACGAGCAGGCGGGACTCTGATCCCCGGGACGACCCGGTACGCTGTCAGACATGACTAGCGACAACCCCATTTCAGGTAACGAGGCCGTCGCCCGCGCGGAAGAGCAGGCCAAGCAGACCGCCGGGCGCAACATCCCCACCATCGGTGACCTCCCCGTCGCCGAGGACACCGCCAACCTCCGTCAGGGGCCGAACCTGCACGACGGGCTCCTGGCGCTGCTGCCGCTCGTCGGCGTGTGGCGGGGCGAAGGCCACGCCTCCCCCGTCGGAGGCTCCGACGAGTACGCGTTCGGCCAGCAGATCGTCTTCGCCCACGACGGCGAGAATTACATCAGCTACAACTCGCGGATCTGGCGCCTCGACGACAAGGGCGAGGCCACCGGCCAGGACGTCCGGGAGACCGGTTTCCTCCGCATCAGCGAGAACGACGACATCGAGTTCCTCGCCGTGCACAGCACAGGTGTCGTGGAGGTCATGTACGGCCGCCCGCGCAACGAACGTGCCTGGGAGCTCGAGAGCGCCTCGACGCTGGCGTCCGAGACCGGCCCGCGTGCCTTCGGCCCCGGTAAGCGTCTCTACGGCCTGATGCCGAACAACAACCTCGGCTGGGTCGATGAGCGCATGGCGAACGCGGCGGACGGCGGCAGCGGGGACCTGGCCCCCTGGATGTCCGCCGAACTGTCCCGCGTCATCGGGTAGCCGTCCGGCTTTCCCAGCTCAGGCAGTGGCTGCCTCGACGGCCATCGCCTCGACCTCGTCGGCGACCGCGGGCCGGGACAGCTCCGCTCCGTCCAGCTCGGTGACCCTGGCGTGGATACGCACCGAGGACACCAGCCACACGCCGTCGGCGGCCCTCAGGTCCGCCACCGTCAACGGTCGCTGCTCCGTCTCCCATCCGTTCCGGCGTGCCAGTGCGAACAACGCCGCCTGGGTGGTGCCGGGGAGGACGCCCGCCTGCTGACTCGGAGTGACCATCGTCCTGCCGGTCACCGCGACCACCGTGGAGGTGGGGCCCTCCAGGACGCGGTCGTCGTCACCGATGAAGATGACGTCGTCCAACCCCTGTGAGGCGGTATGGCGGAGAGCTGCCATGTTCATCGCGTAGGACAACGTCTTCGCCCCCACCAACGCCCAGGGTGAGTCGTCGGAGATGCTGAGACTGAAACCCCGGTGTGCGGTCATGACCCGCACCCCCTGCTCGCGCTGGCGCACCGCGGAGGGCGACTCGGCGCTGACCGTTACCCACCCGGTCACTCTGCCGGTCGACTCACGCCCCCTCGAGTACATCCACCGCAGGGCCGCCTCCCCGCCACCGAGATCCTCCCACGCGGACAACGCCATGTCGGTGGCCTGCACCCACCGGTCGACGTCCGGAGCCGGCAGGTCAAGCAGCGACGCGCCCCGGACGAAACGGTCCCGGTGGAGGTCGAGATTCCGGACGCGTCCGGCCCGCACCATCATGGTCTCGAAGATGCCGTCGCCGCGTCGGGCCGCCAGGTCGTCGATGTACATGACGGGCACAGTCGCGTCGATGACCTCCGGCGGCAGGTCCTCTGCGGGGCGGACGTCGACGGCGATGTCACGGGGGTTCTCGGCGGTGTTCGCGGCACTCATGGCGACCAGTGTAGGGGTTCGCCCCTGACACGGGGACCGATCGGTACTAGGGTGGATGGTGTGAGTCAGACGCACAGCCCCCTGGTTGACCATGTTCCAGGGGCAAGCACGGAAGATGGTTCAGGCTTCGAGGGGCACCAGGGACTCCTGGTTGCCACGGCGAGGCACTACGGACGGCCGCTCATCGAGCAGTCGCTCGTGGACGAGGGTGGCACCGGGGTCACTGACGGGTGGTCACACACGGCGATCACGGTGACGGGGCCGGACGCCGCCACGTGGCTGAACGACCTCATCTCCCAGAAGGTCGACGCCATGACGGTCGGTTCGTCGACCCACGGCCTGATCCTCGACATCCAGGGACGTGTCGAGCATGCTTTCGGGATCTCCGCCGTGGCCGACGGCACGTTCCTGTTGGACGCTCCGGGGGACTCGGATGCCACTGCGCTGGCCGATTTCCTGTCCAGGATGGTGTTCTGGTCGCAGGTCGAGGTGTCGACGCCGGAGTTGTCGCTCATCAGCGTGGTCAACCCGGACGCATCGCCCGCGGCTGACGCCGGCACAGGTGTTCCCGAAGGGGTTTCCGGGCTGTCCGGATTATCCGGGGGCCCGGCGGACTCCGTCCGGTACTGGACGACCCGCACCCTCGGCGGGCACCCGGTGACCGATGTATGGGTCGACACCGCCGGGCTGGCAGGCTGCTGGGACGCCCTGGTCTCGGCCGGGGCCCAGCCCGTCGGAGGCTGGGCCGCGGACGCATTGCGGATCCGTGACCGCCGGCCGCTGCTCGGCATCGACACCGACGAGCGGGTGATACCGCACGAGGTGCCCGGCTTCATCGGTGGCGACACCCCGAGCGCACACGGCGCCACGCAACTGGCGCGTGCGGACGACGGCCCGACCGCGTCGGCAGTGCACCTGAACAAGGGATGCTACCGGGGCCAGGAGACGGTCTCCCGCGTCCACAATCTGGGACGCCCCCCAAGACAGCTGGTGGTGCTGCAACTGGACGGCTCCGGCCAGTCGCTGCCCGAGGTCGGTGCGGCAGTGCTCGCGGGCACACGGAGCGTCGGGCGGATCGGACTCACCGTCCAGGACGCTGACGACGGTCCGGTGGCGCTGGCCCTCGTGAAACGGCAGGTCATCGAGAAGCTCGCGGCGGACCGGGAGACGGGCGGACACGAGACACCCCCGTTGACCGTCGACGGCGTCGATGCCGCCGTGGACCCGGACGACGTCGTCGTCGACAACACCGTCCGACCGGGCCGCGCCGCGGTGGACAGACTGAGGGGAAAAATCTGACCGGCATTCACCTGCGCATACAGTGATGACACGCGATTCGGGGCGGGTCTGGTTCTGACAAGTGCGCCTACACCCGCTATGGTGGGGACAGAACAGAATCACTGAAAGATGCGAGAGCAGCTCAAATCCCTGGCTGCTCCATTGACAACCCGAGGGGGTCAGGCCATGGGTCGCGGCCGTGCCAAGGCAAAGCAAACCAAGGTTGCCCGTCAGCTCAAGTACAGCTCTCCAGACATGGATCTCGAGAGTCTCCAGCGTGAGCTGTCCACTGAGAGTGGGCATTCCACCGAGGACGACTACGAGGAGTGGGACGACTGGAGTGCCGAGGAGGACGAGGGCCGCTGACGGCCTTTCTCCGTCCCTTCATGCAGTGAACGCCGGTGCCCGTACCGGTCCATACCGTTGAATCAGCGACGTGGGCCGACCCGGACGCCGGTTTTCGCGTACCCCGACAACGGACAGAGGGCGGTTTCCGGGTACGGATGCGCCGAGTCACGTGACTCAACGCATCCCTACCCGGAAACCGCCCCGGCCCCGCCGACGTCAGGTGCGCGGGTACTCCCCCACCAGTTCTGCGCGGGCAGCGGACTCGTTCTCCGAGCCGTCCTCGGCCGCCAGCCGGACATGACCCAGGTTCCAGGCGTCGATGTGGCGGGCGGTGAGCATTGCGAGTGCACGCTCCGCATCGTCCTCACCGACGACGGCGACCATGCCGACGCCCATGTTGAAGGTCTTCTCCATCTCGTCCTGCGAGACCTTGCCCAGCTGGGCGATGGTGCGGAACACCGGGGCGGGCTCCCAGGAGCCGCGGTTGAGCTCGGCGACGAGCCCCTCGGGAATGACCCGGGCCAGGTTGGCGGCCAGGCCACCTCCGGTGACGTGGGAATAGGTGTGGACGTCACACTCGGCTGCGAGGGCGAGGCAGTCGAGGGCGTAGATCTTCGTCGGCTCCAGCAGTTCCTCGCCGAGAGTACGCCCGAAGTCGGAGACGTAACCGTCGAGTTCCAGACCGGCCTTCTCGAGGAGGACGTGGCGGGCGAGGCTGTACCCGTTGGAGTGGAGCCCGGAGCTGGCCATGCCGATGACGACGTCACCGTGCCGCACCCGGTCGGGTCCCAGCAACTTGGCTTCCTCGACGACGCCGACGGCGGTCGCGGAGACGTCGTACTCGCCGGGCTCCATCAGCCCCGGGTGCTCCGCGGTCTCCCCACCGAGGAGGGCGCAACCTGCGTCGATGCAGCCGGCGGCGATGCCGGAGACGATCTCCGCGACGTGCTCCGGCACGACCTTGCCGATGGCGATGTAGTCCTGCAGGAACAACGGCTCAGCGCCGCAGACCACCAGATCGTCGACGACCATGGCGACCAGGTCACGGCCGATGGTGTCGTGTTTGTTCATGGCCTGGGCCACCGCGAGCTTCGTCCCGACGCCGTCGGAACCTGAGGCCAGGAGGGGCTTGTCGTAGTCCCCGAGGGCGAACAGGCCGGCGAAACCACCGAGCCCGCCCCGGACCTCGGGCCGGGTGGCTTTCTTGGCCAGGGGCGCGAACATCTCGACGGCACGGTCGCCGGCCTCGATGTCCACGCCGGCGGCAGCGTAGCTGGCGCCGCCGGAGTTGTCGCGGGGATCGGTCAGGTCAGTCAAAGTAATACGCCTTCACTCGCGGTGATTGTCGTGCAGGATCCTCCTGCATTTAGCCGAACCCAGCCTACCCGGTGCGGTGTCCGATCCTCCTACTCAGATACCCCGGACCACGGGAATCCAGTGCGATACGTCACCGGCGTGTGCACCTGAGACCTCCGCACCCGCGGCGACGGCACCGTCGATGTCGATGATTCCCCCGGCCAGTCGCAGCCACGTCAGGGCATCGCACTGGACCACGTTCGGCGGTGTCCCCCGTCGGTGCACCGAGCCTTCGACGCACTGGACGGCGGCAAAGGGCGGCACCCGCACCTCGACGCTGTGCCCCGGGGCGTCCTGCTCCAACTGGGCGGTCGTGAGCCGCACCGCAGCTGCGACGGCACTGCGTGACGGTCGGGGCTCATTCTCAGGGTCCTTGACCCATGGCCACACGTCCTGCAGCGCCGTCCGCACTGCGGCGGGGTCTGTCGTCTTCCTCGACCTCTCTGGCATGACCTCGATGATACGGGGATGGCCCGGACTGTAGGATATTGGACATCATCAGTGAGACGAAAGGCAGATTGTGGCAGTAACAGGCGCAGACGAGCAGGGGCGGACGCTGCAGTCGGAGACGACACTCCGGTTCATGGCGGCGCCGACCGACGTCCTGATGCAGGGTGCCCGGGGTGTCCACGGCGGCCGAGTCCTGGAGTGGATCGACAAAGGTGCCTATGCCTGTGCTGTCGGCTGGTCCGGCGCGTACTGCGTGACGGCGTACGTGGGCCACATCCACTTCACCCGTCCGATCCCTTCCGGCCACATCGTCGAGGTCCGGTCGCGCATCGTCTACACAGGTCGGTCCTCCATGCACATCGTCAACGAGGTGCTCTCCGCGGATCCACGTGAAGGTGTCTTCACCCGTGCCTGCGACTGCCTCGTGATCTTCGTGGCCATGGACGAGAACCGTAAGTCAATGCAGGTCCCCCATTTCGAGCCTGAGACCGAGGCTGGAGTACGGATCCAGCAGGCCGCCCTGTCGCGTGTGCAGCTGCGTAAGGCGATCGAAGAGGAGATGCTGAAGCAGAGCTACTCCTCCGATCCGGCGGCAACCACCGCTCCCCGCATGACCCACCGCTTCATGGCCAAGCCCACCGACGTCAACTGGGGTGGGAACGTCCACGGCGGCACCGCGATGGAGTGGATCGACGAAGCGGCGTCCGCCTGCACGTCTGCGTGGACCGGTGAGCGCACCGTGGCTGTCTACGCGGGTGGCTTCCGTTTCTACCGCCCGGTGCATATCGGCGACCTCGTCGAGGTCGAGGCCCGGGTGATCCGCACCGACGTGCGCAGCATGTCTGTGTCGGTGCACCTGCGCGCCGGTGACCCGCGTGAGGGGACCGGCAATCTGCCGG
This sequence comes from Corynebacterium glyciniphilum AJ 3170, assembly GCF_007673095.1. Classification (GTDB taxonomy): domain Bacteria; phylum Actinomycetota; class Actinomycetes; order Mycobacteriales; family Mycobacteriaceae; genus Corynebacterium. The sequence continues at coordinate 5,851 of NZ_VDYZ01000023.1, read as the reverse complement.
TCGGCATCCACGCGTCGATGACATACATCTCGACGGACATCGACGGCAACCCGCTGGCCGCCCGGCAGTTCACGCCCACCACCCCGGAAGACAAGCGGCTGTCCCAGCACGCTGCCACGCTGCGCGAACTGCGCACCAAGTACCGGCCGATGCCGCTGGTGGAGCCGCTGCGGGACGAGAGCCAGTACCCGATGAACTAGTCAGAAAACCTGGACGTCCACGATCTGATAGTCGCCGTCGCGTTCGAGCATCAGGACGGAGCCCTTGTAGCTGTCATCGCCGTCCACGACACCGACACGAACAAGACTGTCCACTTCCTCTCTTGAGTAGCCCTCATCGTCGAGCATCTCGTAGAACTCGTCGATGTCCCCGAGCGTGGTCATCTTGAGCTGGTCCCCCGCGAGTGCCTCACCGGCAGTGAGATCGCTGCCGCCGAACAGTGAGTCCATACCGCTGAAGGAGCCGTCCCCACTGAGCTTCAGCTGCGACAGGACACTGTCCCGGTCCTGGTAGGTGGAATTCTCCTGGATCCAGGAGCGCAGGTCGTCCGAGTCGCCTTTCGTGAGCATCTCATTGGTGGTGCTCTTCGCGTCCTTCAATTCGTCGCCCCCTCCGAAGAGACCGAGCGCCCACCCTGCCAGCCCGACGATGACGGCGGTGACCACCGCGGTGATGCCGATGGCGAGCAGCTTGGACTGCGTGAAGGAGTCCTGGACCTGCCGCGCGGTGGCGCCGGCCTGTTGCTGGAACTGCGCGCCCCTACCAGGTGCCGCTGCACCCGCGGGCGAGGGCTGCTCCCCGATGTCGAGCACAGCGAGCTCGCGAAGGGAGGCGACGTCTATATCTGGCGCGGAAGGATCGTCGAGCCGCTGGTCATAGAGCGAGCGCCTGGTGTCGTTGCCGAGGACTGCGCGGGCAGTGGACAGTTGGTCACGCGTCCAGTCGTCCTCGGACGCTGTCCTCGCGAGACGAGCGTCAATCTCGGCGGCAAGGTCGGCGGACGAGGCCTGTCGGGACAGCCCGAGGGACTGGTAGAGGTCAAAATGTGCCATGAGAGTGTTTTCCTTCGTGATCTGCAGGTTCGATGACGGTCTAGTACCGGGAGATGTCGGTGATGCGGTAGTCCCCGTCACGTTCCACCAGGGTCACGATCCCCTTGTAGTTGTCGGTGTCGTCCCGGATGCCGATGACGACAATCGACTCCGCCTCCTCCTTGCTGATTCCCTCATCCTCGACATCCTCAAACAGGACCTCCGGTGACTCTCCAGCAGAAATGGCCAACTGCTCGACGGTCAGTCCCGTCGACGCATGCAGTCCGGAACCGCTGAAGTGCGAGTCCATCCCGCTGAAGCTGGAAGATCCGGAATCGGAGACATTCATGGTGGACAACACATCGTCGCGGGTCTCGTGCACTGTGTTGGCCTGCAACCAGCCCCTCAGGCCGTCTGCGCTGTTCTGCTCGAGCATCTCGTCGACGACCTTCTTGGGCGAAGAGAAATCAGTGGTTTTGCCACCGCTCAGCGCGCCGATCCCCCATCCGACCAGCAACACAACCACGGCGGTCACGACAGCGGTGATGCCGATCGCCAGCCCCTTCGACTGCCGGAAGGAGTCCTGGACCTGCTTGCCTGCCACGGTCGCCTTACCCCCGGCACTCCGGGCGAACTGCCCTGCCTGCTGCTGGAACTGTCGTCCACTCCCAGAGTGTCGGTCGACCTGAAGCGCAGCGAGCTCCTTCAGCGACGCCACGTCGATGTCTTCGGCGGCCGGGTCGTCGAGCCGCTGGTCATACAGTGAGCGTCGGGTGTCATTGCCCACCACGGCCCTGGCGGTGGTCAGTTCGTCGACAGTGGCAGCGTCATCCTGCGGTACCGCTGCCAGTCTGTCGGCGAGTTGCCGGTCGAGCTCCCCGGTGGGGGCACTCCTGTCCAGTCCCAATGACTGGTAGATGTCATAGTGCGCCATGAGAATTCTTCCCTCTTGAAAACGTAGGAGGCCGTACAGGCATCCGTTGAAGTCAGAGGAAGCTTACCAATGTCTCAGGCATCAGACGGCCCGTTGTGAGGAAATCTCCCCACAACGGGCCGTCTAGCCTGGCGAACCGTCGCCCCGGGTTACTCCACGACGGAGTTTGCCCCGACCGCGTGGCTGAACAGGGAGGGCAGTGTCCCTTCCCAAGCCTGCCTGGCGTCAGCGACCGACAGCGTGAACTCCGCATCGGCGGTGGTGACGGCAATCTGCGCGGCGGCCGCCGAGCCAGCGCCGTTGTCCCCGTCGGCTGAGACACCGGATCCGATGCGGCTCACCGGGACGCCATGACCGGCGAAGACGGCCTCGACCTTCTCCACGGCGGACGGGTCCGCGGCGTCGACGGCCACGAGCACACGTGTAGCGGTCTCCGAGAAAAGGCCGGTGAACAGGTCGGCGACAGCATCGCCGGATATGGCTTCCGCGGACAGGGCAGCGACGGGGTCCACGGACACCGACGCCCCCGACTGCACGGCGTACTCCACGACAGCCTGCGAGAGACCTCCCTCGGACAGGTCGTGAGCCGAAGCGACCACACCGCGCAGTTCCCCGAGCGCGGCGCCGAGGCGCTGCTCTGCCGACAGGTCCACTACCGGGGGCATTCCCGCGAGTGCGGAGTGCGCGACCTGCTGCCAGATGGAACCGCCGAGTTCATCGGCCGTCTCCGCGCCGGCGAGCAGGAGCACGTGGTCCCCTGCTTCGGGGCGCGTCGGGATCCGGGTTGCGACGTCGTCAATGGTGCCGAGGACGGCGATCACCGGTGTCGGCAGAATGGCCTCCGCACCGGTCTGGTTGTAGAAGCTGACGTTGCCGCCGGTGACCGGGACAGCCAGTTCCGCGCACCCGTCGGCGAGACCATGGACGGCCTCACGGAACTGCCACATCACGCCGGCGTCCTCCGGGGACCCGAAGTTCAGGCAGTTCGACACCGCCACCGGAGTCGCGCCGGTCACCGACACATTGCGGTAGGCCTCCGCGAGTGCCAGCCGGGCACCGGTGTTCGGGTCGAGCTTCGTGTACCGCCCGGAGGCGTCGGTCGACACGGCGATACCCCGGCCGGTCTCCTCGTCGATGCGCAGCACGCCGGCATCCGCGTCCTTCGCAAGGACGGTGTTGCCACGCACGTAGCGGTCATACTGCTCGGTGATGAACGCACGCGAGCACAACGCGGGCGATGCCGCGAGGTCGAGCATCGTCTGACGGACCTCCTCGACGGTGGACGGACGGGTGAGACCGGGCTCGGCGTTCAGGGCGTCCTGGGTCTCCGGACGGGCGACGGGACGCTCGTACACTGGTCCTTCGTCGGCCATGGTGGCCGCGTCGGCGTCGACCACGACCTCTCCGCGGTGCTCGATGACCAGGTGCTCGCCGTCGGTGACTTCACCCAGGTCGGAGGCGATGACCTCCCACTTGTCGCAGATGGCCATGAACGCGTCGACGTTGTCCGGGGTGACCACGGCCATCATGCGTTCCTGGGACTCCGAGGAGAGGATCTCCGCAGCGGTCATTCCTTCGGCACGCAGGTGCACCTTGTCCAGGTTGACGTGCATTCCGCCGTCACCCGCGGCGGCGAGTTCTGCGGTGGCACAGGACAGGCCCGCACCGCCGAGATCCTGGATACCGACAACCACTCCTGCGTTGTACAGGTCCAGGCAGCACTCGATGAGCACCTTCTCTGCGAAGGGGTCACCGACCTGCACAGCGGGGAGTTTACGCTCGGCACCTTCCTCAAAGGTGTCGGAGGCGAGGACGGAGACGCCGCCGATGCCGTCCAGCCCGGTGCGGGAGCCGAAGAGGATCACCCGGTTACCGACGCCGGAGGCGAACGCGAGTTTGAGGTCATCACTCTTGAGGGTACCCACGCACAGTGCGTTGACCAGTGGGTTACCCGCGTAAGACTCGTCGAAGACGGTCTCACCGCCGAGATTCGGCAGGCCGAGACTGTTGCCGTACCCGCCGACACCGGCGACCACGCCGGGCAGCACGCGCTGGGTGTCCGGGGCATCGGCGGCGCCGAAGCGCAGCTGGTCCATCACGGCAACCGGGCGTGCGCCCATGGCCATGATGTCGCGGACGATGCCGCCGACACCGGTCGCCGCGCCCTGGTAGGGCTCGACGTAGGACGGGTGGTTGTGGGACTCCACCTTGAAGGTGACGGCGTTACCGTCCCCGATGTCGATGACGCCGGCGTTCTCTCCGATACCGGCGAGCATCTTGGACTTCATCTCGTCGGTGGTGGTCTCACCGAAGTACCGCAGGTGCACCTTGGAGGACTTGTAGGAGCAGTGCTCCGACCACATCACCGAGTACATCGCCAGTTCGGCGTCCGTGGGACGACGGCCGAGGATGTCACGGATGCGCTGGTACTCGTCGGGCTTCAGGCCCAGCTCGGCCCACGGCTGGTCGAGTTCCGGGGTGGCGGACGCGTGGGCGACGGTGTCATTCACGACGTTCACGGGATTCTCGTCAGTCATATTTGTTGTATCTCCTCAGGCTGCCACGGAACCGACGGCGGACAGGAACATCTGCAGACCGTCCAACGACGGTCCGGTCAGGGTCTCGACGGCGTGTTCCGGGTGCGGCATCAGGCCCACGACCCGGCCGTTGGCGGAGCTGATTCCGGCGATGTCATTGACCGACCCGTTGTAGTTGTCGGTGTAGCGGAAGACGACACGCCCCTCAGCCTCAAGCTCGGCGACGGTGTCGGCCGAGGCCTGGAAGCGTCCCTCACCGTGCTTGGACGGGATGAGGATCTTCTGGCCCGCCTGCAACGAGCTGGTCCACGCGGTCTCCGCGTTCACGACTTCCAGTACCGCATCGGTGCAGTGGAAGTGAAGTCCCTGGTTACGGGTCAACGCACCGGGCAGCAGGCCTGATTCGGTGAGGATCTGGAATCCGTTGCAGATACCGAGGACCGGCATTCCCCCAGCCGCCTTCTCAACCACCGAGTGCACCACGGGCGCCTGGGCAGCGATGGCCCCGGAGCGCAGGTAGTCCCCGTAGGAGAACCCTCCCGGGACGACGACGGCGTCAACCTCTTTCAGGTCTGCATCCGCGTGCCACAGCTCAACGGCCTCGGCGCCGGCGATGCGGACGGCGCGTGCGGCGTCAACGTCGTCCAACGTCCCGGGAAAGGTGATGACACCGATGCGCGCGGTCACTCGGTGACCCCGGCGGATCCGGCGATCTCGGCGGACACGACCTCGTAGTCCTCGATCACGGTGTTGGCGAGCAACGTCGAGGCGACGCGCTCGAGGTCCCCGGCAGAGACGGAGTCATCGACCTCCAGCTCGAACCGCTTGCCCTGACGGACATCGTTGACTCCGGAGACGCCGATACGCCCCAGCGCACGGACGACGGCCTGTCCCTGGGGATCCAGGATCTCGGCTTTGGGCATGACATTGACTACGACACGTGCCACGAGTTTCCTCTTGTTTCCTTGCTGTTAGCTGTAGGTGGGGAACAAGGCACAACCATACCGGGTGGCACGGACATCGCGAACCGACGGTCTCAGGGCTGCGTTCGACTCTGCAGTCCCGCGGTAATCGTCCGGCCGGGCCACAAGGGAGCACGAAAGACGATGTCCGCCACTCCCGCCCCGTGACAGTCCCCTGCACCCCTTACCGTAACCGGTCCATCCGGATCATGGATGCCGTCTCCGCAGGTTGAACTGCGGAGACCTGAGCACGCGTTCAGAACAGAAGACACAATAGAACATTTGTTCTATTCAGTTCCTGTTTCCAGTTCCGGTGTCCGCCCTGTGCGATACAGTGTTCGTATCCAAGGAGGGGACACCATGACCAGCACCCACACCACCGAACCC
>NZ_VDYZ01000239.1 GCF_007673095.1 Corynebacterium glyciniphilum AJ 3170 | reverse complement strand
GCCCCCCATTCTACTCACAAACCCTTCCACCCACCCTCCACATCCCCCATCTCCTCCTCACTCACCTGCACACTCCTCCCCCCCATCACCCCCCCGCAACCTATCCCCATCCCCTACAACGACCTTCCCACGCACCTCGACCTCCCTCTCCCCCACATCCACCCCCTCCACATCCTCCACCACCCTCTCCAACTCCCCACCCACCACTCCAACCAGCTCAACCCCCTCCCCCACTACCCCACCCTCCTCTTCCTCCCTCCACCCCTCC
>NZ_VDYZ01000238.1 GCF_007673095.1 Corynebacterium glyciniphilum AJ 3170 | reverse complement strand
GGGAGAGATAGTGTGAGGAGAGTGGGGAGAGGGGGGTGACGGAGAGAGGGGGGTGGAGGGTAGTGAGGGGGTTATGGAGGATGAGGAGTGTGTGGGAGTATGAGGTGTGGAGGGGGAGGGATGGAGGGGTTTGAGGGGTGATTGGGGTGGGATAGAGTGTGGCGATATGTGAGAGGGGGGGGAGAAGGATTGGGGGGAGGGTGAGTGAATGGTGAGGTGGAGGGGGATGGTGATGAGAGTAGTCGGGGATGTAGGGGTAGTAGGGGTG
>NZ_VDYZ01000237.1 GCF_007673095.1 Corynebacterium glyciniphilum AJ 3170 | reverse complement strand
CCCGACCACCCCGAGAAGTCGCCCGACGCCGCTCAATACGGCCACCAGGAGCCCCTCCTCAACCCTTTCCTCCAGATCCAATCCAACTCACCCCACTCCTCCATCCCCACCATCACCCTCCTCATCCTCTCCCGCATCCTCCACCCAATCCCCCCCCCACCCGTTCACCCCATCCCACACACCATCGCCCCCCACATATACACCCTCCCCCACCCCCCCAACCTCCACCTCATCTTCTCCCACCTCCACCCCCACCACTCTTCCCATTT
>NZ_VDYZ01000236.1 GCF_007673095.1 Corynebacterium glyciniphilum AJ 3170 | reverse complement strand
CCCACCCTCCCTCACCCGACACATGACCCCAACCTCCCCATCGCACCCGATATCACCACACTCCCCCTCCACACCCACCCCCCCTTTCAACTCGCCCCACCACCTCCCGTCCCCCACTCTTTCTCCAACAACCCCCACCACCCCCCAACCCTCAACCTAAACTCCTTCCCCCCCACCCACTAAACTCTCCCTCTTCCCCCTCCCTCCCACACCCACTACCCCTAGCCTCCCCCACCTCTACCCCCCGCCCTCTCCCCAACTAACCACCT
>NZ_VDYZ01000235.1 GCF_007673095.1 Corynebacterium glyciniphilum AJ 3170 | reverse complement strand
CCCCCCGAGGATCCCACCCACCAGACCCACACGACCTTCCTCCTCCCCCACCCTCACTCTCCCCTCCTCCCCCCCCATCTCCACCCACTCCCCCATCCCCCCCCCCCAACTCACTCACCCCGACTATCTCAACCTTCCAATCCCCATCCCCACTCTCCTCCCCAACCACCTACCCCACCCACTTCCCCCTCCCCCCCACACCACACACCAACCCCACCCAGCTCCTCTCCACCCCCACCCTCACCGATCCCCCCACATCCTCCATCCCCC
>NZ_VDYZ01000234.1 GCF_007673095.1 Corynebacterium glyciniphilum AJ 3170 | reverse complement strand
GTAACGAGGACATGTAGCTGTTGTGGGGGTAGGAGGTGGAGCGCATGTACGGGCGGGGGTTCGCGGACATGTCGGTGAGGGAGGAGTATGAGGAGATGGTGGAGGATGCGGGGATGGGCAAGGGGAAGATGAAGGGGGGGGAGTTCTTGGAGAGGGTGGGGGAGATGGAGTTGGAGTGGGGGTAGGGGTAGATGATGTTGGAGGAGAGGGTGAAGAGGGGGAAGGGGATGGAGGGGGGTATGACGGAGTGGAACGTGTGGTGGGAGATCG
>NZ_VDYZ01000233.1 GCF_007673095.1 Corynebacterium glyciniphilum AJ 3170 | reverse complement strand
CACCGGTCTCCCCGGACTCGTACAAACTCAACGCCGACCGGTGCACCTTACCCTCCACATCGGTACCCAGCTCCACCATCACCCCCACCACCATCCCTTCCCCCCCTACCTCCACCCTCTCCCCCACCCCCACTTCACCCCCCCTCACCCTCACCCACTCCATCCCCACCACCCACCTCCACACATTCCCCCACCTCCTCCCCTCATTCTCCCAACTCACCCCATCAACTCCCCCCCCCCTCCTCCACTACCTCCCATCCGCCTCTGCCA
>NZ_VDYZ01000232.1 GCF_007673095.1 Corynebacterium glyciniphilum AJ 3170 | reverse complement strand
TCCCGGCCGAGCTCCCACTCCACCGGTACTGGCTCTCCCTGGCTTTCTTCCTGGGATTCCCACTCATGCTGCACCCCACCCTCTTCTACCTCATCCCATCCATCACCACCACCCCCCCACCCCTCCAACTCACCCTTCCCCCACTCCAACTCCCCCCCACCCCCCATCTCCCCCTCCTCCCCCCCTCCCCACCACCAAACCACACCCACCCACACACCCCAACTGCTTCCACACATTCCTACCCCACAACTCCACATAACCCCACAGTTCC
>NZ_VDYZ01000231.1 GCF_007673095.1 Corynebacterium glyciniphilum AJ 3170 | reverse complement strand
ATCGTCTCCTAACCCTCCCTCTCAACCACATTCTTGAACAAACTCAACCCTACCCCAATTCCCCACCCCCACTGCGCCAGCCACGTTCATCATCCCACCCCATCACCATCTTATCTTCTTAAAACCCCTCCTCACATTCCCACAACCACCTCAACCCCTCCCAAATCCACCCCCCCCCACTAACCCCCCCCCCCATCCCCTCCCCCAACCACACCTCCAACCCCACCTCCCCCCCCCACCGTGGGGGGGGGGAGGGGACAGCGGGGTGGTG
>NZ_VDYZ01000230.1 GCF_007673095.1 Corynebacterium glyciniphilum AJ 3170 | reverse complement strand
CCACTCCCACTCCCCAACCACCCCCACCTCAACAACTACCACCTCTCCCCACTCCCCCCCCTCCTCTCCCACCCCCCCACCCTCCACCCCCCCCAACCCCCACCGCCCCTACACCCACTTACCCACCAACAACACCCACCTCCTCTTCCTCCACCACCCCCACCAACTCCCCAACATCACCCCTCTCCCCCCCCAACTCCCCAAAATCCACACACTCCTCCTCCTCCACCATCCACTCCCCCACCACGCTCACCCCCCCTCCCTCATCAGC
>NZ_VDYZ01000022.1 GCF_007673095.1 Corynebacterium glyciniphilum AJ 3170 | reverse complement strand
CGTCTCGCTGACTCGCATCAATCTACACACACCCCCACCACACCCACAAACCACCAGGTCAGTGCTTGTGGTGGCGGCCTTCGCCCCCGGACTGCCGCTCCACAGTGGCGCCGAGCTCGACGAGCTTCTCGACGAAACCCGGATAGCCGCGGTCGATGTGGAAGACGTCGTTCACCTGGGTGACACCGTCAGCACACAGACCGGCAAGAACCAGACCTGCGCCGGCACGGATGTCCGAAGACCAGACAGGTGCGGAGCTGAGCTCCGTCACGCCCCGGATGCTCACGTGGTGCCCGTCGATGGTCATGTCCGCGCCGAGTCGCGTCATCTCGTCGACGAACCGGAACCGCGACTCGAAGATGTTCTCCGTGATCACGCTCATTCCCTCACTCACGGCACACAGCGCGATAGCCATCGGCTGCAGGTCGGTCGGGAACCCCGGGAACGGCAGGGTCTGGTAGTCCACCGCGGTCGGCCGCTGCTCCTGCGACACCCGGAACCCCGTCGGGTAGGTCTCCACCTTCGCGCCCGCCAGTTTGAGCTTTTCAAGAACCAGGTGCAGATGGGCCGGGTCGATGCCGCCGACCGTGATGTCTCCGCGCGTCATCGCCGCAGCATAGGCCCAGGTTCCCGCGACGATCCTGTCGCCGACCACCTCATGCTCGACCGGGTTCAGTTTCCTGACGCCGGTGACGGTGATCGTGTTACTGCCCTCCCCTTCCAGCTGCGCCCCCATGTCGCGGAGCATGAGACACAGGTCCACGATCTCCGGTTCGCGGGCCGCATTGTCCAGGATCGTGGTCCCCTCGGCGAGCACTGCAGCCGTGAGGATGTTCTCCGTGGCCCCGACCGACGGAAAGTCCAGCATGACCTTCGCACCGGTGAGCTTCTCGGTCTCAGTGACGACGCAGCCGTGCTCGATGCGGGTCTTCGCCCCAAGTTTCTCCAGCCCCGACTGGTGCATGTCGAGTGGCCGGCTACCGATCGCGTCCCCACCCGGTAGCGCGACTACCGCCCGGTGACACCGCGCGGTCAAAGGCCCGAGAACGCACACCGAGGCCCGGAACTGCCGGACCGCGTCGATGTCCGCGTCCGACGAGATCTCGGCGGGCGTGTGGATCGTGACAGTCGACCCGTCGAGCTCGACCTTGCACCCCAGTCCCCTGAGCACGTCCGCCATGTAGGGAACGTCCGCGATGTCCGGACAGTTACTCAGGACCGTCGTCCCCTCAGCGAGGAGCGCTGCCGACATGAGCTTCAGGACACTGTTCTTGGCCCCGTCGACCCGGACCGCACCGTTGAGACGGGCACCACCAGTTACAAGGAAATGATCTTTCACCCGTCCCATCCTACCCGGGGATCAGGGAAGAGCACCGATCCTGCGAGCGGCATTGACCGCCTCGTACCGTGTGTGGGCCCCGAGCTTGCGCATGACCGATCGCAGGTAGCTCTTCACCGTCTCGGCGCCGATTCCCATCTCCTCCGCAGCCTCCACGTTGGTATGCCCCAGTGCAACGCAGGCGAGGACGTCGAGTTCACGGGCGGAAAGCTTCGTCGTCTGCTTGACCCGGACCGGGCTGACCATCTGATCGCAGAGAATTTCGAGGTCACGACGAATCTCGTCGTCGACGACCCGGTTGGCGAGCATCCGCAGGCGGGAGTGCGTAGCCCTGACCTGTTCCCACTCAGCACCGGTCATCGACCGAGGTGGTTTCGCCGAGGACTCCCGCGCCCCGCCACCGTCCGCCCGACGCAGCGCGATATTGACGGCGAGATCCTGCTCCAGCACCCGGGCCGTCATCGTGACCTCCTCGAGCACCTTGTCCCCCATCCGTACCGGCGAATGCACTCCCGCATAGAGGACCCCGCGCATGTCCCGGCCGACGATGACCGGGACGGCGACGATGGAGTGCAGCCCCTCGTCCCGCACAGGACGGTCGTACTCGTGGGAGATGGATTTGGCACGTGCGTAGTCGGAGACACCGACCGGGCGGCGGGTCGCCATCACCCGGCCACCGACACCCTGACCAGAGTCGATGGTGAGGTTGTTGAGCGCCGGGGTACGTAATCCCACCCACTGGTTGATCACCATGCGCCCGTCAGGCTGGCACGATCCGAACATCGTGACGGGAATGCCCGTCGAGTTCTTCAGTGACGACAGAGCTGATCGAATGGCGTCGTCATCATCCCGGTGACGCTGCTGCTCCACGGCGCACCTTTCTGTTGTGATCGAATGTCACCCCCGATCAGGTCACACCCGAGTGCGGGGGAACACGGGCTTTACAGACCCCAAGTATAGAAAGATCTGAGTCTTCCCCCAAAACCCGCTGGTCCAACCCCCACTCCCCCATACCGGGGTTGTTCCCCACCCCCGGGAAACAAAAGCCGGACACCCCCGTTTCCCTACCTACTCCGCGGCCAGCCGACGGATCCTCCCGAGGCCACCGTCAACTGTCTTGTCCGCGCTCTCCACGAGCTTCTTGGCGATCTTCCCTCCCAACAGTGGGATTCCGACCTCGGCGATGACCTCCGCATTGACGGTGACCGATGCGTCGTCGGTCCGCGTGTAGGCCATCACCACGGTCATCGTCCCGATCCCCTTGGGCAACGGGGTGACTGTCGTGGACGTGAAACCGTCATCCTCGATCACCGTGATATCCGAGGTCTGTTCCATACTGAATCCGGTGCTGCCGTCGTCCTTCTCACTGGCTGCGACGACGCGGGCATGCACCGAGCCGTCCTCGTTGACCTCCCGCTCAGCTTCCGTCACGATGAGTTTCGACGTCGATGCGTCGTCGACGGTCAGCAGGTAGGTCTCGGATGAGGCGATCTCGTGGACTTTCTCCAGGGGCAGGTCGATCGTCCTGGTGAGTTCTGCACTCTTCGACATGTCAGCGGTGCCTCCACTTGGGCTTGCGCTTCTCGACGAAGGCGCTCATCCCCTCTTTCTGGTCCTCGGTGGCGAACAGTCCCCAGAATGCCTCCCGTTCCTGACGCAGCCCTTCGAGCAGCGGGGTGTTCAGCGCCGCATCAACAGCCTCCGTCGCCGCGGCCAGGGCCACCGACGACTGGGCCGCCACCGAGTCCGCGATAGTGGCGACCTCGTCGAGGAACCCGTCCGCCGCGAGCACGCGGGACACGAGACCGGAACGTTCGGCTTCCTCCGCACCCATCGTCCGACCGGTGAGGATCAGGTCCATGGCCTTGTACTTCCCGACGGCCCGGGTGAGTCGCTGGGTGCCACCCATCCCCGGGATGACACCGAGCGTGATCTCCGGTTGCCCGAATTTGGCCTTCTCACTGGCCAGGATGATGTCACCCATCATCGCCAGTTCACATCCGCCGCCGAGGGCGAATCCCGAGACCGCCGTGATGATCGGCGTCTGGACCGTGGTGACACGCTCCCACATGGCGTAGAAACGCTTCATCTTGATGTCCGGCCACGTCTGGTCCTTCATCTGCGTGATGTCGGCGCCCGCGGCGAACGCCTTCTCGGAACCGGTGATGACGATCGCGCGGACCGACGGGTCGGCGTCGAACTGTTCGAGGGCACCGACCACCTCCTCCATGACCGTCTGATTCAACGCGTTGAGCGCTTTGGGACGGTTGAGCGTGATGGTCGCGACCGCCCCGTCGACTCCCCCGGTGCTCGTGATGATGGTTTCGGCGTCCTGCCCTGTCTGTTCAGTCATACCCCGATTGTGTCACAGGATGCCGCCCTCCAGGCGTCCTCGACAGTGATACCCGTGGCGAGGTGGGACAACATTGTGTAGACTGGCCCCCGAATACAGACAGACCGATCGGTCTGTTGGCCTGAGGGAAACGAAAGGACCATTCACCAGCATGGCTAAGATCTACGAGAACATCACTGACCTGATCGGCAACACCCCTCTGGTGAAGCTGAGCAAGCTGACCGAGGGGCTCCCCGGCACCGTCGCGGTGAAGCTCGAGTCCGCCAACCCCGGCAACTCCGTCAAGGACCGTATCGGTGTGGCGATCATCGAAGCCGCAGAGAAGGACGGTTCCCTCAAGCCCGGCGGAACGATCGTCGAGGCCACGTCCGGCAACACCGGTATCGCACTGGCCACCGTCGGCGCGGCGCGCGGCTACAAGGTCATCCTGACGATGCCGGAGTCGATGTCCCTGGAGCGGCGCATCATGCTCCGCGCCCTGGGTGCCGAGCTGGTCCTCACGCCCCCGCCCGCCGGCATGCAGGGTGCCGTCGACAAGGCCAACGAGATCGTCGAATCGACCGAGAACGCGGTCCTGGCACGCCAGTTCGCCAACCCCGCGAACCCCGAGGTCCACTACAAGACCACCGGTCCGGAGATCTGGGAGGACACCGACGGCAAGGTCGACGTCTTCATCGCCGGCGTCGGCACCGGCGGAACGATCTCAGGGGCCGGCAAGTACCTCAAGGAGCAGAACGAGAACGTCCGCGTCGTCGGCGTCGAGCCCAAGGACTCCCCCCTTCTCACCGAGGGGACGTTCGGTCCGCACAAGATCCAGGGCATCGGCACCAACTTCTTCCCGGACAACCTCAACAAGGACATCCTGGACGACGTCTACGACGCCACCATCGACGACTCCGTCAAGTACGCCCGCGAGCTCGCGGCCCAGGAAGGCATCCTGGTCGGTATCTCCACCGGTTCCAACATCTGGGCTGCACTTGAGGAGGCGAAGAAGCCGGAGAACGAAGGCAAGCTGATCGTCGCGATCGTCGCCGACTTCGGCGAGCGCTACGTGTCGACCCTCCTGTTCGACGACCTGCGCGATTAAGCAGACGGCGCACCCGACCCTCACGGCCCCGGAGCACGGAAACGTCCGTATCATCAGGTGACACCCACCTGCACGGACGTCACCGAGCACCGAGGCCGTTTTCCATGCAGAACCGAGAAACACCTTTACGCCCGAGAAGAAGGAGGACTCCACCGGTGAGTCTGCTGCGCACGATCAAGGAAGACCTGGACAACGCAAGGACACACGACCCCGCAGCGCGCGGGGACCTGGAGAATGCCCTGGTGTACTCCGGTCTCCACGCGATCTGGAGTCACCGGATCTCGCATCGACTGTGGGAACGCGGTGCCAAGGGCCCCGCACGCGTCCTCAGCCAGTTCACGCGGTTCCTCACCGGTATCGAGATCCATCCGGGTGCCACCATCGGCCGACGGTTCTTCATCGACCACGGCATGGGCGTGGTCATCGGTGAAACCGCCGAGATCGGGGACGACGTGATGCTGTACCACGGCGTCACCCTCGGCGGGTCTGAGCTGGTCCAGCGTAAGCGCCACCCCACGATCGGGGACGGGGTGATGGTCGGTGCCGGTGCCAAGGTCCTCGGCCCCATCACCATCGGTGCACGCTCGGCCATCGGCGCCAATTCGGTGGTCACCAAGGATGCACCGGCAGACTCGATCCTCATCGGCGCGCCGGCGAAGGTCCGCCACCGTAAGGCCGAGGAGCGCACTCCCCTGGTCGATCCGGCCGGCTACGTCAACGACATGCAGAACAACATCTAGCGCACCATGTCAGCGTACTCGGGATTCTTGGCAATGAACCCCTCCACCGCCGAGCAGCTCGGGAGAACCCCGAAACCTTCGGCACGGGTGGCGTCCAACGCCGCAGAGATCAACGGGCCCGACAGTCCCTGACCCCGGAATTCGGGGTCGATGACGGTGTGGTTGAAGTCGCGGACCTGGCCCAGCTGGACGTACTCTGCGTAGCCGGCGACGGCGTCCCCGATCTGCAGGACGTAACGACCGCCGTCGACGTCATGGGTCACGGACATATTCTCGGTACTCATGGTCACGAGTGTAGGCCCTCCCGCAGAGTGCACACCGAAAGACAACATCCCCCTCGGTACCGGAGTACCGAGGGGGATGTTCGCTGTGCCCAGACCAGGGATCGAACCAGGGACCTTACACTTTTCAGGCGTACGCTCTACCAACTGAGCTATCTGGGCAAGAAAGCCCGGAGGAGGACCCTCGGACTATCTGGCGACCCTGACGAGACTTGAACTCGCGACCTCCGCCGTGACAGGGCGGCGCGCTAACCAACTGCGCCACAGGGCCATGCACCATCAGCGGTCTGACCGAAGCCGATCGCTGTGCACGATGGGATACTGTACACAGCACCCCGGGAGACAGACAAATGCAATGGTCAGCCGTCCACGGCGGACAGAATCTCCGCCAGCAGCCCGTCACTGCGCGCCTGCCCGTCGGGGTCCGGGGATCCTCCTGTCACCAGGATCTCTGCGGCACCGGTTCTCTCGGCGAGTGCGGTGACAGCGGCGGTGACGTCGTCCGGAGTGCCGTATATCGTCGCCTCGAGCCCCCGAGCGATGCGCTGACGCTGCTGGGCCGTCAGCTCGGCTTCGTCCAGTGCCGCAGCAGGCCGCAGCGCCATGAACCGCCCCGTACTCCTCGACAGCACCTGCGCCCACACCTCGGGGAGGACGAGTGCCCGCGCCTCCTCACGGCTCTCCGCCACCGCAATCTGACAGGAGGCGAGGGAACCCTCCACGTATGCGGGACGGGGCCCACCGAGGATGACGCCGAGCCCCAACTGCCGGGCCGTCTCCAGGGTCCGCGGCGAACCTCCGGTCAACAGAAAAAGCGGGGGAGGATTGCCGACGGCCGGCCGCAACGTCACCGGCGCCTGCCCTCGCAGATACTCGACGACCTCACCGAGGTCCGCGGCGAAGTCTGCGCGCGCCTCCCCTGCATCCTCCGGTTGGCGGAGCGCCCGCCTGACTGCCGGGGTAAACCCCGGGGACGAACCGAGTCCGATGTCGACCCTGCCGGGGAACAGCGACTCCAACACTGCAGCCTGTTCAGCCACGACGATCGGCGCGTGGTCAGGGACCATGATCCCGGCCGTCCCGATCCGGATCGTGTCCGTCGCCTGCGCCACCGCGGCCGCAAGAATACCGGGCGCACTACCTGCGATACCGGGAACAGCGTGGTGCTCGGCGACGAGAAACCGGTGGTAGCCGAGTTTCTCGGCGTGCTCCGCCCGGTCCACGACGGCCCGCACCGCCTCAGCGTCAGTAGAGCCCTCCACTGTGTTGGCCCGGTCAAGAAGGGAGTAGCGCATGTCCCCCAACCTAGGCCATCCGGGGGAAGCACGGGCAACGCAGCGGGCACACACCGTGTGGTGTGTGCCCGCTGCGTTTACTGCGACCCTGACGAGACTTGAACTCGCGACCTCCGCCGTGACAGGGCGGCGCGCTAACCAACTGCGCCACAGGGCCATTATCTGGTTGTACGGAAGACGAATCTTTCGCAGTACTCCCAACGGGATTCGAACCCGTGTTGCCGCCGTGAAAGGGCGGAGTCCTAGGCCACTAGACGATGGGAGCCCTACCTCAAGCAGAAGAACACACGACAACCGCGTCCGCTTCTGTTCGGCAGCCCGTTCAGAATAAACTACCGACCACCGATTCACCAACACGGGACACACAGTGCATGTCAGAGCCTATTTCTTCGGGTAGTCCCGGGCTCCGAAGATTGCTGTACCGACGCGGACGCATGTCGCCCCCTCCTCAATTGCGGTGCGGAAGTCGCCTGACATACCCATGGACAGTTCGGTCAACAACTCCGGGTCCACGACTCCCTCACGTCGCGCACTGTCCCTGATCCCCCGCAACTGGGAGAAACACCGGCGGACTTCGCCGATGTCATCGGTGTTGGAGGCCACTGTCATGAAACCACGGACACGGAGGCGGTCACACCGGGCCGCCGCAGCGAGGATCGTCCCGACATCCTGGGGCGCAGCACCTGTCTTCGCCTCTTCGCCGGAGGTGTTCACCTGGACCAGGACATCCAGTGTGCGGTCCAGCCCGTCCAGTCTGCGTTGCAGTGCCTCGGCGAGCCTGACCGAGTCCAGCGCCTGGAACTCATGGGCGTGCTCAGCGATGACCTTGGCTTTGTTGGTCTGCAGGTGGCCGATCGCAATCCACCGCACCGGCAGGTCGGACATCTCGACCGCCTTCCGCTGGACCTCCTGCGGCTTGTTCTCGGCGAACTCGTGCATGCCTGCCGCCACTGCGGAACGTAGGCGCTCGACCGGCACCGTCTTGCTGACAGGCAGGAGCCGTACCTCCGCGGGGCCCCGTCCTGCCTCCAGCGCCGCAGCGTCGACCTGCGCGCGAACGGCGGCGACAGCGTCCCGGAGGTCTTTCACGTCGTCGTGTTCCCCATCGTTGTGCATGCCCACCGAGCCTAGTCGAGCATGCCCTTCAGAGTCTCAGCAGCGGCACGGCCTTGACCACCGTCTCCTCGTACTCGCCGTCCGGCGTGGACTGGGCCACCACGGCCCCACCCACCCCGTAGCTCAGACCTGCGAACGAATCGTCCCCGGTGTACTCGGCGACGAGAGTCCGGATCACCACGGAGAGGTCCACGGAACCGTCCAACGAGAAGTACCCGATCGCGCCGCTGTAGACCCCCCGCGGCCGGTCTTCGATGTCCTCGAGGATGCGCATCGTCCGTTCCTTCGGGGCGCCGGTCATCGATCCGGGAGGAAACGCGGCGCGGACGGCGTCTGTCCCACTGAGGCCGCCGGCCAGTTCTGCGGTGACGGTGCTGACCAGCTGGTGGACCGTCGCATAACTCTCCACGGCGAAGAGCTCCGGAACCTCGACCGTCCCCGGCGCGGCGACGCGGCCGAGATCATGACGGACCAGGTCGACGATCATGAGGTTCTCCGCACGGTCTTTCTCGCTGGCCCGGAGTTCGGCGCGGATATTCTCGTCCGCCTCGTCCGACTTCCCCACCGGCCGGGTCCCCTTGATCGGCGAGGACGTGATCCGTCCTGCCGCATCGACGCTGAGGAACCGCTCCGGGGAGGTCGACATCACCGTCGCACCCGGTAGTCGCAGGTAGGCACCGAACGGAGCCGGGTTATCACGCCGCAACCGGTGGTAGAGCTCCAGTGTGTCCGGTGCTCCCGCTGCAGGAGTCGCCTCGAGCGTGGTCGTCAGGCAGGCCTCGTAGGTTTCTCCCTCACCGATCAGTCGTTGGATCTCCCGGACCTTGGCCGTGTAGCTGTCCCGCCCGTGGAGCTCGACGGTCAGGGACCCGTCGCCGCGGTGTTCTCTCTGATCCACGGACAGCGTCCGGACGATACGGGCGACGTCCTCCTGCCACTGCTCGCCGTGCGCACCGTCAAGCACCAGGAGCCGGGCCTCGCCCTCCTCATGGTCGATGACGACGGCCCGGTCGAGGAACAGCAGTCCGGCATCGGGTACCGGGGAGGCATGCCGGTTCGCGGCGCCCTCGCCACCGGAACAGTCGCTCTTGACTCCGTAGCCGAGGTACCCGACCCATCCGAGTCGGAAGCCGCCGGTCGCCGACGGGTCGGACGGGTCGGAGGTGTCTTCGGTGATGTTCCACGTGGCGAGGTCCGCCTGCAGCCAGCTCAGGACGTCGTCGCTGACGACCTCCCGGTGGCCGTCCCGGGTGACCTCCAGCGTCCCGGCGCCGACGTCGGCGGTGACGACCGTGTCCGAGGCGCCCATGATGCTGAACCTCGCCCGGGGGTCCCGGTCGCGGTTCCCGTCCAGCCACACCGCGTGCCGGGTGAGTGCGGCGTCGCCGTAGAGGCGGTGGAACAGTTCCTCGGACAGGAGCCGGGGATCACCACCCGGCAGGGGTACCGTCCGCACCCGCACACGGCGGACCGTGCCGTGGGCCCGGGTCATGGCGGTGAAGTTCGCCAGCAGGTCTCGGCCATGACAGGACTTCACCGACTCCGGGTGGAACTGCACCCCCCACAGCCGCGCTTCGGGAACGCTGAGCCCCATCACGGTCCCGTCGGCGCTACGCGCGGAGACCTCGATGTGCGCCGGGACGTCCGAGACGGCCAGCGAGTGGTAGCGCACGACGTCGAATGAGGAGGGCAGCCCGTGGAACAGGTCACTGCCGTTGTGCTCGATGCGGGAGAGTCGACCGTGCACGGGCTCCGACGCCGGACCGACCGTGGCCCCGTGCATGTGGGCGATGAGCTGGTGGCCGAGGCAGATGCCCAGCACGGGCAGACCGAGTTCCACGGCGCTGCGGATGACGTCCGTACAGATGCCTACGTCGGCGGGCCTCAGCGGTGTGCCCGGCCCCGGCGAGATGACCACGTTGTCGACGGCCGCCAGGAGATCTCGCCCGCCGGACGCCCAGCCGTCCCAGTCATTCGCGACGACGACCGGGGCGACACCGTTGACCCGGGTGAGGTCGTGCACCAGGTTCCAGGTGAACGAGTCGTGGTTGTCGATGAGCAGCGTTCGGATCACCGGGATCACATTACGTCACGCCAGGGACAGGAAGAGCTTCTCCATCTCGTCCTCCCAGTCCTCCGGGACGTCGCCGTCCTCTGCGTTGAGGCAGTCCCGCATCCCGCCGGAGATCGCCTTGACCCCGGCGCGGTCGAGCGCGCGGGACACCGCGGCGAGCTGGGTGACGATGTCCCGGCACTCGCGGTCATTCTCGATCATCGTGATCACCCCGTCGAGTTGGCCACGGGCACGCCGCAGTCTCTTCAGAACAGCGTCGGACGTCGGATCGGTGAGTTTCACTGGAAGCTCCTGGAGAGGTCGGATCGTGTGAGGGGATACTTTCGTCACTATACCCGGGCCGACACTACGTGTTCCCGCCTCCGTCCGACTCGCCGGCCAGTGCCAACCACGTTTTCACGACGGTGTCCGGGGTCAGCGACATCGACCCGATGCCCTGTTCCACCAGCCACTCCGCGAATCCAGGGTGGTCGGACGGTCCCTGCCCGCAGATGCCGACGTACTTCTCGCGCGCCACGCAGGTGCTGATGACCGATCCGATCACCTTCAGCACCGCCGGGTCGCGTTCGTCGAAGTCATGGGCGACCAGGTCAGAATCGCGGTCGACGCCCAGAACGAGTTGGGTCATGTCATTCGACCCGATGGAGAAACCGTCGACGTGGTCGAGGAACTCGTCGGCCAGGAGGTAGTTCGACGGCACCTCGCACATCATCACGACCTGCAACCCCTTCCCCGCTGCGTCCTCTGCCCCGGATCCACGTTCCAGCCCGTGGGTCGCCATGACCTCGAGCACGTCCTGCAGCTCGTCCACGGTGCGCACGAAGGGGACCATGATGCGGACGTTGGTCAGCCCCATCTCCTCACGGACGCGTCGTAACGCCTCACACTCCAGGGCGAAGCAGTCCCGGAACTCCTCGGACACGTAGCGCGCCGCACCCCGGTAGCCGATCATGGGGTTCTCCTCCTTCGGCTCGAACTGTTCGCCGGCGAGGAGGTTCGCGTACTCGTTGGTCTTGAAGTCCGACAGCCGCACGATCACCGGTTTCGGGTCGAAGGCCGCGGCGATCGTGGACACACCTTCAGCGACCCGCCGGATGAAGAACTCCTCCGGGGACGGGTACGCCGCGGTGAGTTCGTCGACCTGTGACCGCACCTCGTCTGACAGCGAGTCCCGTTCCAGGAGCGCCCTGGGGTGCACTCCGATCTGTCGGTTGATGATGAACTCCATCCGTGCCAGCCCGACACCTTCGTTGGGCAGTGACGAGAACGCGAACGCCTGGTCAGGGGTCGCGACGTTCATCATCAACTTCGTCGGGATCTCCGGCATCGCGTCCAGCCGGGTCTCCTTCTCCTCGAAGGCGACGGCGCCGCGGTAGACGCGGCCCGTGTCCCCCTCGGCACACGAGACGGTCACCTCGTCGCCGTCGGGCAGCACGGATGTTGCGTCGCCTGTACCGACGATGGCGGGGATGCCCAGTTCCCGGGCGATGATCGCGGCGTGGCAGGTCCGTCCCCCGCGCTCGGTGATGATCGCCGACGCCCGTTTCATCACCGGTTCCCAGTCCGGGTCGGTGATCTCGGCGACGAGCACGTCCCCGGTGTCCATCGTGTCCATGTCGCGGATGGAGCGCAGGACACGCACCGGGCCTGATCCGATACGTTGGCCGATGGACCGGCCTTCCGCGAGGACCTCGGCCGAGTCGGCCGCCGCGCGGTCGATCTCGAACCGGGTCAGGACCTGACCGTCCTGTCCCCTCCGGGACACCACGGTCTCCGGCCGGGCCTGCAGGATGTAGAGCTGACCGTCCACACCGTCGCGCCCCCACTCGATGTCCATGGGGCGTCCGTAGTGCTCCTCGATCGCGACGGCGTGGCGCGCCAGTTCAGTGACCTCGTCATCGTCGATGGAGAACTGTGCGCGGTCGGCCGGGTCGACGTCCTCCCACCGGGTCGCCGAATCTATGCCGGTCCCCTCTGCGTAACGCATCGCGACCGCCTTCTCCCCCACGGTGCGGGAGAGGACGGCGTCCCTGCCGGACTTCCCGTCCTTGATCGCGGGCTTGTAGACGTAGAACTCGTCCGGGTTCACCGCGCCCTGCACCACCGCCTCACCGAGTCCGTAGGAGGAGGTGATGAACACTGCGCGGTCGAATCCGGACTCGGTGTCCACAGTGAACATCACGCCGGACGCCCCGATGTCGGTACGCACCATGCGCTGGATGCCGGCGGAGAGCGCGACATCGGCGTGCACGAATCCGTGGTGGACACGGTAGGAGATCGCCCGGTCGTTGTAGAGAGAGGCGAAGACCGCCTTCACCGCCTCGAGAAGGTTGTCGATACCCCCGATATTCAGGAAGGTCTCCTGCTGACCTGCGAAAGACGCGTCCGGGAGGTCCTCGGCCGTGGCGCTGGAGCGGACCGCCCAGGTGACGTCGTCCGGACGGGGGTCAGACGCGACGAGGTCCTCGTAGGCGTCCCGGATGTCGCGTTCCAGCTCCTGCGGGAAGGGCTGATCCAGGATCCATCCGCGGATCTGCTCACCCCGTCGGGAGAGCTCGGTGACGTCGTCGGTGTCGAGGTCCTCGAGAATCCCCTCGATCTTCTTGTCGAGGCCGTTGACGGCGAGGAAGTCACGGAATGCGTCGGCGGTGGTGGCGAAACCACCGGGGACCCGTACTCCGGCGTCGGCGAGGTTGACGACCATTTCGCCGAGCGAGGCATTCTTGCCGCCGACCTGGGCGACGTCGTCCATGCCGATGTCAGTGAACGCGAGGATAGTGGTCATGGTGGTGTTCCTGTTCATTTCCGGGGATGGTGGGTCCCTACGGCTGTCGCAGATTCATCCTGGTGAGAATGACGCTGGACATCTCCTCGACGCTCATGGCATGGGAGTCGACGTAGGGGATCTTGTGGGAACGGTAGAGTTTCTCCGCCTGGCGGAGTTCCGTACGGCACTGGGCGACGCTGGCGTACTGACTGCCGGGTCGGCGTTCCCCGCGGACCTGGCTGAGCCGTTGCACGGTCGTGGTCAGCCCGAACAGCCTGTCCTGGAAAGCGGCGACAGCGTCCGGGAGATGACCGGGGGTGTCGTCGTCGGTCAACGGGTAGTTGGCCACCCGCAGACCGTGCTGCAGTGCCAGGTACATCGCCGTCGGCGTCTTTCCGCACCGGGACGGGGCGAGGATGATGAGGTCCGCACTGTCCAGGCCGCGGAAACTCGCGGCATCGTCATGCTCGATGGTGTACTCCACGGCGTTGATACGGTCGTGGTAGCGGCCGAGGTCACCGACCCGGTGGTACTCCGTCGCCGTGCCCGTCCGCTCTGCGCCCAGGAACTGCTCCAGATGGGTCAGGTGGGCACCGAGCAGATCAATGACCTCGCCGGAGGCTTCCGAGACGATGTCCGCGACCGCGGCGTCCCTGATCGTGACGAAGACGATCGGTACGTCGCCGTCCTCCCCCGCGATCGTCGTGACCGCCCGGGCTGCGGCTTCCACGGAGTCAACGAACGGGAGCACCCTCCTGCGGAACGAGAACCCGGGGAACTGGGCGAGCAGCGCATTACCCTGCGTCTCCGCGGTGATGCCCGTGCTGTCGGACACGAAGAAAACAGGCCTGGGCACCATGCGCCACCACCTCCACCTTCCGTATAGACGCCAGCACGAGACCACCCGACTTTAACACTGGAAGGTGCCGCAGATGTCCGAATTCACCCCCGTTCAGGCCTAGCTGCCGCCGGTCGGACATGTAACGTTCCACCCCTGACGTTCGGTCGCACCAGGTGCACGGCTTTCACCACCATCACCGCACCACTGATGTTCCGGAAAGGAGTCGGGCAATGACCTCCCGGACACATACGACACACCACCCCCGAATCCTTGCGGCCACAGCGGCCACACTTCTTGTCGTCGGCGGGACCGCTGCGACTGTCGCCACCAGTGCAGCGCAGGAGCCGCCCCCGTCCGCCACTGTTCCCGCACCGGGCACGCCCTCGGCCGAGGAGGCGGCACAGATCGCCGCAGAACGGACCCCTGTCACCAGTCTCGGCCCGTGGACTGCCGAGGGTGCCGACATCACCGCCTACAACCCTGACCTGCCGCTCTCAGCGGTCGTCCTCAACGTCGACGGCGCGACCGGAAGCTCACCGCAGCAGGTGGCCCTGTTCGACCACGGCGTATACGTCGGTACCACCGTCCCGGACAGCTACCCGTACCAGCAGGTGACCCGCATCGCCGGCAATATCGTCCAGGTTGACTACCGGTTCCTGCTCCCCGGAGACTCCACTGCAGATCCGAGCGGTACGGCAACGTCCCACTACATCCTCTATCCGCAGCACATCGAACGCACCGGGGCACTACCGCCCGGCGGTGGTGTGCCCCCGGCTGGGTGACACCGGACTCTGGCTCGGCACGTACTGTGACGGGCATGGCTGACGATGAACCACTGGGGATCGGTGACCTGGCGGAGCGCATCGGGGTGACGCCCCGTGCGCTGCGACACTATGAACAGCAGCAACTCCTGTCACCGGGGCGTATGGAGAACGGCTACCGGTTCTACGACCGGACGCTGGCGGTACGTGCCGCCAACATCAAGAAGCTCTTCGACCTCGGACTCAGTGCCGACGACATCCGGCCCCAGATCGATGAAGGGTGTCTCGACACACCCGTCGAGCAGCGTCCTGCGTGCCGGGAGGAACTCGCGCCGATTCATGCGCGTCTGGACACGCTGGACGAGCTCATCGCCCGGCTTGAGCAGTCGAGGAACCGGTTGCAGGAGCACGCGGACAGCATCACCGCATCGCTCGCTCGGCCCCGCTGACCCGGGAAATCCGCGTCCTCCTCGTCGCCCCATGCCCCTCCGGGTTGACCCTGACGCTAGCGGCACAGTCCTACGTTCGTGCGGTCAGACGTCCCCGACCCGACGAGGATCATCCCCATGCCCGCCTCCCCGCACCCGACCTCGGCAACCCCGTCCATGAGATGGCTACCCGGCCTGTTGCTCGCGACGTTCGTCATCGGGACGGACGATTTCATCATCGCCGGTATCCTCCCGGAGCTCGCCGTGGCCTTCGACGTCACCGAAGCCGCAGCAGGGCAGCTGGTGACAGTGTTCTCCCTGGTGTACGCGGTTGCTGCACCAGTCATGGCCCTGTTCACCGCCCGACTGTCCAGACGCGCGTTGATCGTCGGCGGACTGACGGTGTTCGCGCTGATCAACGCAGCCACCGTACTCGCACCCTCGTACGCCGCGCTGATGGCGCTGAGAGTGGCCGCTGCGCTGGTGGGAGCAACCGTCACCCCCGCCGCATTCGCCACCGCGGGAGGTCTCGCCCCTCCCGAGCGCAGCGGACGTGCCATCGGCGTCGTCGCAGCGGGGCTCACAGTCTCCCTGATCGTCGGCGTTCCCGTCGGTTCGTGGCTGGGTGGGCTTTTCGGCTGGCAGGCCACGTTTGTCCTGGTAGCCACACTGACTGTCGCCGCGGTTTTCATCACCGGGCTGACTCTCCCCGCCCTTCCCGGAACAACGGGCACGGGGCTCCGGGAACGGTTGCAGCTGCTGCGCCGCCCCTCGGTACTGAGCTGTGTCGCCGGAACCGTCTTCGGTGCGACCGCCGGCTTCATGCCCTACACCTTCATCGTCCCGGTGGTCACCGATCTGACCGGAGTGGAGAGGACGCTCATCCCGGTGACGATCGGTGTCATCGGTATCGCCGGGGCGATCGGTACGGTCGCCGGAGGACGGTTGAACGACCGGTGGGGTCCCGACCGTACGATCCTGACGCTGATGGCGGTCATGGCCACGACGACCGTCCTGTTGTCACTGGCGGGGCCACTGTTCGGTGGCGACGCTCCGTACTGGCTCTTTCTCACCGTGCTTGCTGTGTGGGGTGCGGCAGTGTGGGCGTACAACCCGCCCATGAACGCACGTGCCCTGCGCCTGGCGGGAGATGCCGGGACGGAGGCGGTGGCCCTCAACACCAGTGGCCTGTACATCGGCATCGCCGTGGCCGGGGCGCTCGGCGGCGTCGCCCTCTCCGTCGGCGACGGAGCCCTGGTACTGGGGCTGTCTGGTGCCGTTGTCGTCCTCGGGATGCTGTTCATGTCGCTGGCCGTCCGTCGTTTCCCCAGCAGCGCATCTTCCGACCAGTGACGTGCCATGCATCACCGCGGTCAGCCCTCTCCCCTTCTCTCGAAAGCGCGGAACTCCCGGCGCGCCCAGACTGCCGACACGACGCTGAGACCGGTCAGCACCGCCAAGGCCACCAGGGAACGTCCTCCGGCCAGGGCTGTCTCCGGCCATGACGGAAGCGCGATGATCCACAGGCCGGTGTCCGCAAGCACGTCGCCTCCGAGGGTCAGCGACACCACCGTCCACACGATTGTCGCCGCCACGGCTGTCGCGGTACCGACGCGGACGCACAACGCAGTCGACACGAACACGAGCACTGCCCCGGTGAGGACCGACAGCACCACCGACCACCGGACGTCAGAGCTGGCAGCACCCGCTGCCAGCGCACCACCGGCGGCAGCGACCGAGAGCGTGACAACCACGCCCACCTGCCACAGCAGGTAGGCACCGGCCGAGCGGTGGTTCTCCAGAACCGTCACCCGCCAGGTCCTGGCCATCACCGGCCACGTGATCACGGGGAGAAGGCCTGCTCCCAGCGGGAGCAGGACGAACGTCCAGAGTTGAGTGACGTATGACGGTGGGTAGACGGCCGCGACGACGACAATGAGCAGGACAGCCGACAAGACTGCCGGGGCCGCGAGTGTCCGTCGTAACGCCAGAGTCACCCCCGCCACGGCGCCGGTACGGGTCATCCCCGAAGAGCGCGGGCCGGGCGACGGCGCCGGAAGCACGCCGCTCACCAGTCCTCCATGAGGTTCGCCTGCGGTCGTCCGGTCGGATCGCCTGCCCCTACGACGAGGATGCCGGCCCCGGGGAACACTGACGAACACAGAGACTGCACCAGCGACCACGATGAGACAGAGAGTCAGGATCAGCGCGGTCGGCGCTCCCAGGGGGTCTCCGCCGCTGATCGACTCGCCCGGTGCAAGCGGAACTGCATTGGCGTGAACCCCCAGTACGGGAAGGAGCAGCCGGATGGGCCATGAGGGAGGAAATGCCCACCAGGTTTCCGACTCGGCAACCAACTTTCCTGCCACCTGTGCGATGACCGACAGAACGAGGACGGGGATCAAGCCGGAGAATCTGGCGACGACACCGGCGACGGCGATCACCCCCAGGCTCCCGATCCACGCCAACAGTCCCGTCGTGAATACCCGGCCCGATCCCTCGACGCCGCCGAGGAGAACAAACAACCAGGTCACTCCGAAATTTGCACCGTGGAACACCACAGATACCGCACACAGTACAAGGAGACGTCCCGCCCGTACCCTCACAGGAGAAACGGGACGCAGATCAGTGCCCCCGGACCTCGCGCGACGTTCCCGTGTTTCCGCCAGTGCGGCCAACAGGGCCATCAGCGGCATGGCCATACCGGTGACGTACATCGACTGCCAGAAGATGATGACGTCCGCATTCGGCGCCCCCGCCGTAGCGATGGCGAGCGCCGAGCTGATCGCGCCGAGAACCAGGCCGACAGCGGGAAACCACTGCACCGCCGAATGCCGTGTCCGGATCAGTTCTGCCCGGATGATCCCGTCCCACGTCCCGAACCGGGCCGGTCTCACTCTGTTACCGGTGACGGTCATCGGCCGGCCTCCGGAACCGACTGCCCCTGTGTCAGACGGAAGAACTCTTCCTCCAGATGGCCGGGAGCGGCGAAATCACTGACGGGGCCTGAGTAAGCGGCTTTCGTGGCGGCCAGGATCGTGATGTCGTCGGCCAGCCGGGCAACCTCACCCAACTGGTGGGAGCTGACGAGAACCGTCCCTCCCTGATCCGCCCACTCACGGAGGAAGAACCGCAGATCCGCGATGCCTTGAGGGTCCAGGCCGTTCTGCGGCTCGTCGAGGAGCAGTATCGGAGGCGTTCCCAGCATGGCGATTGCCAGCGCAAGCCTGGCTTTCATACCGGTGGAGAAGGACTTCACCCTCTTCCGTCCGGTGTCCCCCAGCCCGACTGTCGCCAGTACGCTGTCCACGGAATCGTCGTCCAGTCCGAGCAGGCGTGCGTGCACACGTCCGTTTTCCCGTGCCGACAGATGCGGGTAGAGAGCGGGCCCGTTGACCGAGGCTCCGATGTTGAGCAGGGACTGCCGGTCCCGCGGCTCCCCCAGGATCTCCACTGATCCGGAATGACGGTCCTCCAGGCCGAGGATGATGCGGAACCAGGTTGACTTCCCTGCGCCGTTCGGCCCGAGAAGAGCATGTACGCGTCCTGAGTGCACCGTCATACTGACGTCGTCCAGAACCTGTTGTCCGGAGTAGCTGATGGACAGTCCGTGGCAGGACACTGCCGGTGGCCCCGGCTGGGATCGTTGATTCGTCATAGCGGCAATGCTGGTCGACCAGTCACGTGACCACATCGGTCCACGGAACGAGATGCATGTCCCGCTGTCCCCCGCGCGGGGGAATACCTCACCGGGGTCCGGTCAGTCCACGTTCGTGCGCGCGGACCGCGAGGCCCACCCTGTCGCGGGCGCCCAGCTTCGTCAGGAGTCGCGAGATGTAGGTCTTCACGGTCTCCTCCCCGATGAACAGGTGGGCGGCGATCTCCGCATTCGTCTCGGCGCGGGCCACGCCTGCCAGCACGTCGGCCTCCCGCGGGGTGAGCGGGTGGTGGCTCCGGTCCGTCGACGTCCCGGCTACGTCACCGCGCCTCTCGCTGCGGCGGAATGCCTCGATGACATAGCCGGTCACCTCCGGCGAGAGCACCGACGCTCCCGCGTGTACCCGCCGTACTGCGTCAATGAGACCCTCTGGACCAGCATCCTTGAGCAGGAATCCCTGGACCCCGACACGCAACGCCCGACGCACCAGTTCCTCGTCGTCGAAGGTCGTGAGCATGAGGATGCGCATCTGCGGATACAGCCGGGTCATCGCGGCGGCAGCATCGATACCGTCGCCCTCGGGCATCCTGATGTCGAGAACAGCCAGGTCAACCGAGTTCTCCTGTGCCACCCTGACCGCCTCGGCGCCGGTGGCGGCTGTCGCCACGACGGTGATGTCCCCCTGCGACTCCAGAATCGTGGTCAGAGCCGCCACGATCAGTGTCTGGTCGTCTGCCAGCAGGAGCCGGATCGGTGCAGGAGAGCCGGCATCGCCGTCGCGCAGATGGTTTGGCGTCATCGTGGTGTCTCTTCCCGGTAGTCTCCGCAAGGCTGTGCCGGGTCAACGGGCAGGACGGTGGACACGGTCACCGTCGGAGTGTCTTCACTACCCACGGAGTGGTCGAAGAGACCGCCAAGACTGGTGACCCGCTCCCGCATGCTGACGATACCGAGTCCGGACCCGCCACCGTTCCGGTCACCGCCAGCACTCCCCTGCGCCTGAGCGGCACGGCTCTGCACGACCGTCTCAATGCGGTTGGTGCCGACCGGTAGCTCAAGACGTACGGTCACGTGAGTTCCTGTGCCCTGGTGCCGCAACGCATTGCCCAGAGATTCCGCGAGGACGCGCTGCACCGCGAGCTGGGTAATCCTGGGTACCGTATCTTCCGCGTTGTCGAGGGCCTGTCCGTCGGGCCAGACACCGTCGACCACCAGCCCCGCATCCCGGAATCTCTGAAGCAGCGCCGGGACCTGCCTCAGTCCGACCGACGGTGGCGGTGTCTGGTCCACCTGCGCTGTCTGTGCGGAGAGGTCGGTCTCGCGGAGAGCCCGGACGATGCTTCGCACCTCGGTCAGCGCCGAGGAGCTGACGTCCCGGATACTCGCCAGCGCAGCATCAGCCCCTCCGGCGGTGTGGCCGGCAACCTGCCCGGCACCTGCCTGGACATTGATGAGCGTAAGGCTGTGGGCGAGGACGTCATGGATTTCACGGGCGATGAGACCGCGTTCTTTCTCCCTCGCTGCGACCTGGGCGTCCTCGGCGATTCTCACCCGTGCTCGTTCCAGTTCACGGGCCTGAGCCGCAGCGTCACGCCGGGAACGTCCGACGAAGAAGACCATGACGAGCATGAGCCACTGGAGGGCCAGCCAGTCCAGTGTGGCGCCCGGATCGTAGACCAGCTCGCCGTCCTCAAGGCGCCACAGCAGGGGCGACACTGCCGTCCCCAACAGCATGACCAGCAGTATCACGGCGCCGGCCCACCGCGGCTGCCCGTACCTGGAGACGGAGTAGACGGCGAGCGGCGCGCACAGGAGCAGCGGGGTGACACCCGAGTTGGAGGGGAGTGCCCACACCCAGTTCGCGGTCCAGAGAGCCAGGAGAAGCGTGACGGCGACGGCGGATGCCAGGGGCTTCGCCCGCCAGAAGACCAGTGCCGGGATAAAGAACACGGTGCACAGTGCCGCGAGGATGGCATGGTGGTCACCGTCCACCGCAATCCACAGGTAGCCGACGGCCACTGCCGTCGCTGCGACGGCGGGAAGCACGTCCTCGAGTCGGACACGACCCGTCTTCGACACAGCAGACATGCCTCCACTGTAACGACGCTCCGGTAGGGCCCAGTCGGGTGTCGGAGGACGACAAAACCCCCGGACGCCATTGACCGGGGGCTGTGCTGTTTGTGGGCCCTGTGGGGGCAGAACCTCGATGTAGGGAGATACCCAACCTGACATGGCCTTATACCCGTTCTGCGCTGGCGTTTCCCATGCTAGTCTAGTGTCAGAACTGGCCAAAACTTGACACGAACTGACGTACAAGTTGCACGATAGTTGCACGGCCACCGGAGCCTACAGAACCCCAGAGAGACGATGGTGAAGAAGAAATCCACCAAGAGCACCCGCCGAGGATTCGGAGCCGTCCGAGAGCTGCCATCCGGCAGGTTTCAAGCCTCATACATCGGCCCTGACATGGGTGCCACGGACCCAGACGCGAAACAGCGATACACGGCCCCGACTACCTTCGACAAGAAGGTCGACGCCGAAGGCTGGCTGTCGGAGGAAAGCAAACTCATCGACCTAGGCGTATGGGAACCCCCAGCAGTGCGACTGGAAAAAACACGGAAGGCGCGAGAGAACAACAAGCTCACCGTCCGAGACCTGTGCAAGCAATGGCTATCTTACGGACACTTGAAAGCCTCGACGGTGGACAGTCACCGACGCCGCCTGGAACTCCGAGTGCTGTGCACGTCGCTGGCCGATGAACCCGTCGTCGGGGTGGACCGAGCACGAATCGCCCTGTGGTGGGCCGAAGTACAGCAACGGTGGCCCGACACCGGCAACACAAACAGCTTCGCCTACAAGAGGCTGCGCACCGCGTTTCAGCACGCCGTCGACGAGATGGAGGTCATCACCACCAACCCTGTCAGGATCAAGGGTGCAGGGACTCCCCCGCGCTCCGGCATCCGGGACCGCCCGGTCATTACCGTCAGTGAAGCGCGGGACCTGGTCGACGGGGTAAGCGACCGGATGAAAGCCCCCGTGGAGGTGTTGCTATACGCCGGACTGCGCTTAGGGGAGCTGCTGGCTCTTAGACGAAAGGACGTCCTGGGGCTGAACGGCGACGGGGCCGTGACGCTACGCGTCCGACGGGATGCCGAGCGTGTCACCGAGCACTACGAGGACCCCACCACCGGCAAACCGAAGCGTCGCCAGATCATGCAGGAGTTCGACACCCCGAAGACCAACGCGGCCAACCGGGACGTGACCCTACCGGAGCCGGTCGGCAACTCCCTCCGCAAGCACTGCCGGGAGTACGTGAAACCGGGGGCGGACGCCCTCATCGTCACCACGAGCACAAGCGCGCGAATGATGGACACCTCATTCAGATCACGGCTCACCCCGGGCAAAAAGAGGGCGGGTCGCAACGACGTGGGACCTCACGACTTCCGCAGGTACTACGGCACCATGCTGGTCACCAATGGTGTCGATCTTGAGTCTGCCCGACGACTCATGGGTCACGAGACTGTCCAACAGCTAATGGAGTACATGAGGGCCGCGTCCGGGTACGAACGGTCCGCTGCCGACGTCCTGGCCCGTGTCATGAAGCAGGGGGCCGATGAGGACCAGGGCGGTGACAAGGAGCAACCCGGCGCGCCGGGGAACACGGAGAAGGGGAACCCCGATAATGAATGAGCCAACGGCGGATGAACACGCAGGACCGGAGCGATTCATAGACGTCGGAGCACGGTACAACGCTGCGTTGGCTGCCAACTGGGATGTCGAGCACCCGGACGGAGAGAGCGAGGCGGTGAAGTGGGTCAGCATCATCGATGGCAAGCGGACGGTCTGCTACTTCCTCCTGTTCTTCAAAGAGGGGGAAATTCATAGGGTCGGGCTAGCACGCAAGCGTAAAGGCAAGCCGCCGAACCCCTTTGATCGAGGTGGAGCGACCGGCCTTGCGGACTGGTTCGCCGCCGGGACCCCGTCCCCGGACGACAGGCGACTGGACGCCCTGGTGGGCGAACTGGTGGCAAGCTTGCGTGACCGCGATGCTGGGCGTGTCGATGCAGACAAGCACCCGGGGACGCCGATGACCGTCGGTGTTCATCTGGTGGTGGACGACAGCGGCGATCATCGCTGGCAGCTCCCCGGATTCAAGATCAGGGGGTCGGTGCTGGCACGAGTGCTGTGGGGGGTCCGGCAGGCGGGGCACAAGCACGTTCCGCTTGGGCTGGTGAGGTCTGCCGCGCGGAGGTAGTAAGCCGGGTGCGTGGAAACGCTGGCGTCGTTGTCCCGGTTTGACTTATACTGGCCGCACGTTCGTTGGACACGATACCGACGTCCGCCGGGGCTGATGCCGTGGGGGGTTGCCATTTCACTTGTCCCGCAGTGGCGCTGACGGGGGTGATTTGGCATACCCAGTTGCCCGGAATCAGGAACTCTCATGAGTGCCACGAAGCGCAGGGCCTCCCTGCAAGAGCACATCGACCGACGTCGTTACGAGACCATGCAGGACGCCGCAGAGCGTACTTGCCTGTCCGTACGCACCATCCGGCGCTACATTTCCGAAGGGAAGCTCACCGGCTACCGAGTTGGGCAGAAGACCATCCGGCTGGACAGTGCCGAGGTCGACGCTATGTTCACCGCCACCACGAAGTGGGTGGCGTAATGCGTAGCTTCAACCCCACCTCCAAGCGCCCCGACGACCTCGCGACGGCACCGACTATCGCCGCTGCTCTAAATAGCGATGTCGACACCCTTCACATCACGCACAGCCCCCTGCGTACCTGGATCACAAGCTTCGACGAGTTCGCGCGTCGCCCCGCCGTACAGGATCACCACACAGCCGAGGACATCCACCTCATGGCCGCCAATGGTGAGATTGCAGCCTTTCGCGAGGGTGGGATACCCGAACGCCCGCGTCGGGTTCTCTATAGCGTTTCCGAAGTGAGGGCAGTGCTCTCGCACCTCTCGCATTTCCGTGAGGATGGCGATGACCAGGACGAGGACCAAGACCCGCACGGTGTCCCCGGAGACCTAGCCAACCTCCCCCAGGCCGTGCAGCGTGTCACCCGGAACGTCACGGTCCCCGACGTGAAGAGGCTCATCGCCCAGGGCAAGGTGAAGAACTGGGCAACGCCGATTGAGGCTGTGCAGGACGGCGTACCAATCGTTGTCGACGTACCGCCCGCCGTCTCCGTCGCCGAACTCGAACGCGTGACGGGAGGTCACCGGGCATGACACACAGTGAAGAATCCCCCCGCACCGGGCAAGTACAGGGGGACAGTGACCGGCTCCGCAGCAGGTTCGACGTCGAGTTTACCACCAGGCGTGCCGACGCTGTCGCGCGATGTGTGCCCCTGCCATGTGGACGCCGCGACCCAAACGGACTGGTCGGCGACGGTGCAGACGTGCCAGAGGGCTACACAATGCCACCGCGCTATCGACCGCGCAGCCTAACGCTAACGACGTTGCGCGACGACTGGACCGACCCCCACCGATCCGACAAGGAACGCCGCGCCATCGTCCTTCACGCCCGAGCATTGCAGCGGGTTAAAGCAGAACGGAGCACCGCCGCATGACAACCCGCATCAACAGCCCCCAGGACGTCGTAGAAACGATGAGCCGACACCGGGGCACCCCGGCAGCCGCCAAGCCCGCAGAACCGCCCCTGACGCCGCTACAACAGGCGCGCCGGGCAACCACACCGGACGATCTGCCCGACGGCCCCGAGCGGATCGTGTTCGCCCACAGCGAGACCACCCGCGCCGTCTGGCACGCCGCACGCGCCCGCATGGGCAGCCCGTGGGCAGCACTGGGCGTAGTCATGGCCGACACCATCGCCGCCACAGGCCCCCACGTCCAACTACCGCCGCTGGTCGGTGGCCCCGGATCATTAAATACGCTGGTCGGACTGGTCGGCGACCCCGGCGGCGGAAAAGGCACAGCCGAGAACATCGCTCACCACCTGTTCAGCGTCGTCGACGACCACAACGACCCCATCGACGTCCCCGAGATGCCCCTAGGCTCCGGCGAGGGCATCGCCGAGCTGTTCACCCGGCGCGGCACCAAAGCCGACGAACCTGCCAAGGCCACGCCGGACAGGGTCAAGTTCCGCATCCCCGAAATCGACGCGCTGACCGCCGCGTCTTCGAAACGCGAGTCCACGATTCTGCCCGTGCTGCGGCAGGCGTTTATGTCCGAGCCGCTCGGACACACAGGAGCCTCGCGCGACACCACCCGCAACGTACCTGCCCACAGCTACAGAATGGCCGTCGTAATGGGCATACAGCCGCGCAGGGCGGGCGGTCTACTCCATGACGCCGACGGGGGTACTCCTCAAAGAGTGTTGTGGCTACCTGTCGCCTACCCCGAGGCACCGGACCACGCCCCGGCAGCACCGGCACCGTTCATCATTCGACTGCCAGCAGGCACCCGGGGAAGCGCTGACTACGGCAACAGTCCGGTGACCATGTCCCTGCCTGACAGCGTCACAGAGCTGGTGAAAGCCAACCGTCTACGCCGACTGCGCGGTGAAGCCGTGGAGGGCCTGGACGGACACCTACTATTCACCACGGAGAAGGTCGCCGCCGCCCTGGCACTCATGGACGGACGGACCAACGTGACCAACGCCGACTGGGACGCCGCTACGGCGGTGATCGAGAAGTCCACTGCCACCCGGGAGCTATGTCGGGACGCGTGCAAGGGTGCCGAGGTCGAGGACAGAGTGAACCGTCGGACGGTCGACGCCGAGGCCGAAGACCAAGCAGCAGAGGCGACAAACCATGCCCTGTCCAAGACGGTCCGCAAGAAGGTGCTCCACATGCTAGAGCAGACCGGCGGCACGCCACTGACCTACCGGGAACTCAACCGGAGCATGAACGGCAACAAGTCCCGGTCGGATGGACGGAGCCAACGCGACCGTCTCGACGATGTCCTAAAGGCACTCATTGGCGACGGGCTGATCCAGGACAGGAACGCCGGGTCCGACGAAGCCCCGGAGATGGAGTACCGCTTGTCCCCCCAGTGAGTTATCCCGTTATCCCAAGTGTCCCAGTGCAGGTCAGATGGCATTTCGAGTTATCCCCGGTGCGCTGTTCAGCTATCCCAGTTATCCCACTCCATCACCGAGCGGGGACATGGGGATAACCGCCGGGGATACCCGTTTAGTACCTTGACCAGCGACGGGACTACGGGGACACGGGGATAACCCCCATCCCCCCACGGACGCCAAGGCCCCGGCGCGCTCACCGTTATGGGAGCAGCGACAGCGGGGACCAGGGGCCGACACCGACAGCGGGAGACTGTCACGGCCACGCTCACAGACTGCCACACCAGCGACCCCGTAGGCAGCGAGCACAGAGCACAATGCGCCCAGGACCTCGACGCGACACGCGCGCCCGTGTACGAAAGCCACGGCACAGCTACGCCCGGGCGCGAAGGCACTCCGTATCCCGAGGCATTTCGCACCGTAGGGCACGTCAGCGGGGGTAGCGGAAGCTACACCGACGAGAGCGATGCAACAAGGGGAAAGTCGCCGCTATCAGTGCATTTCGTAAGGTCCTATCCGGGTGGTTCGTACCCTAGGGGGTAATCCGTCCAGGCGATTCTAAGCGCCTACTTTCTTCGAAGTAATGTTTTGGGCAAGCATTCGGATGTCCGTAACGAGAAGCGAGCCCGGCAGTGCAGGGGCGGACCACTCATCAGCAACAGCGGGCGGCCATCAATGCCCCCAATCTTCGTCTTGCGACCCGACGCCACGGTGGTGTTCGGGCCATATCCCCCTGGCCACGAAAGGCTCCACCATGACCGCACCCGACCCTAACCAGCCGCAGTACCAGCAACAGCCCCAGTACCAGCAGCAGTACCAGCCCGGCCCGCCGCCGAAGAAGAAGTGGTACAAGCGGGCCATCATCATGATCCCGCTCACCTTGATCGTGCTGTTCGTCCTGTTTGTCGGCGGCTGTGTGGCTCTCCTCGGAGGCGCAGCCAACGAGGTCGACAAGGAGATGAACAAAGAGTACGCGGTCACCTACGCAGTCACCGGCGACGCCACCGATGCGACCGCGACCTACACGGTTGAGAACACCAACACGACCCAGGACACCGGCATCGCCGCTGGTTGGACCAAGGACGTGACCATCAAGGGGTTCTCCATTGCGACGTTGAGCGTGACTAACGGCATGAACGACAGTGGTGCCATCACCTGCCAGATTCTTGTCGACGGTGAAGTCGTCAACGAGAACACGGCAAGCGGCCAGTTCGCCTCCGCCTCGTGCAGCGTCAACTCTTCGGACCTTGACAGCGAGCAGTAGTCGTAGGTTCCCGCAACGCCCCCGCAGCACCGTTCACGGGGGCGTTCGTTGTACCCCTACCGAGCCATCCCGACAGGAGACAACCGTGCCGATTCGCCGTACAACCATCGCTGCAATCTTCGCTTTCACCCTTGCCCTCACCGCCTGCGGCAATAGCGATGAGGGCACCACACCCACAACGACAAGCAGTGCCACCTCTACCAGCGCTGCTACCTCGACGACGTCAAGCGCAATTAGCAGCACGACTACCGAAACTCCCGAACCAGAACTCACACCGGAAGAGCCTGTAGCCGCAGAACCGTACGTCGTCGAGTGCCTGCCTGACCCGCCAGGCCCCGCAACATGGTCTGATGGAACGGTGAAATTCTCCCAGGACTGCTACGACCAGGGGGTTGCGACCCGAGGCGCTTATCAGTGTCCAGGTACTGACTCGTACGTCGATGATCTTTCACTGTGTGGGAATCCCCAGGGTGCCCCCGACCCCGCCACAATCCCCTACGCAGAGGGAGGCACCTGCGCCGCCGCAGACTGTGGTTACGGCTACGACGACTACGGCAACCGGAACCCCTCATCCGGCGAGATTCAAGGACGCCACTTGTGCCAGGACGGTTACATCAATGACCCCGAGTACTGTGCGGCTATCGAAGACGTCTTCGCCAACAACGCCGACTACCGCGACTGGGAGTAACTTCTAGACTCATCCAGCTAGCGGCGGCGACGGAAGTCCACACGTGGAGGAGTTCGGTGCGGCGAGCTCTAGGTGTAGTTCCCCGTGAGGTTGTGAACACGCGCTGAGGGAGTCAAACCTCCGATAGCGGTGTGGG
>NZ_VDYZ01000229.1 GCF_007673095.1 Corynebacterium glyciniphilum AJ 3170 | reverse complement strand
GTGGAGAGGATGGTGGAGGGTGGGAGGGAGGGGGTGATTGTGGGAGGGAGGGGGAAGGTGGTGTGGTTGGTGGTGAGGGGGAGGGGGTTGGCTGGAGGGGTGAATGGTAAGGGTTGGAAGGGGTGGGACGCGAATGAGTTTGAGGGGGGAAGGAGGTAACGTGGTGTGATGGCAGGTTGGGTGAATTGTGTGGGGGTGGGGAGGACGCGGATGATGAAGAGAATGGGGAGCAGGGGGAGGCAGCAGAAGACCTTGGGGGCGTCGGCGCGGGG
>NZ_VDYZ01000228.1 GCF_007673095.1 Corynebacterium glyciniphilum AJ 3170 | reverse complement strand
GTTGTAGGGGATGTTGGGGGTGATGATGGGGGTGCTGAAGAGGAAGGGGATCTTGAAGTGGGGTGGGTGGGGAGGGGTGGTGGAGGGGGAGGAGGAGAGGGGGGAGGGGTTGGGTGAGGACGAGGTGGGAGTGGGGAAGGTGGGGGATGGGGTGGGGGAGGGAGATGGGGTGGGGGAGGTTGGGGAAGGGGGGGATGTTGGGGGGGAGGAGGTAGTGGGGGTGGATGGGGTAGTGTGTGGGAGTCTTGGGGGGGGGTGGGGAGGAATTGGGG
>NZ_VDYZ01000227.1 GCF_007673095.1 Corynebacterium glyciniphilum AJ 3170 | reverse complement strand
TTGGTGGGACATGTACAAGGAGGGGTGGGTGGAGGGTGAGGGTGTGAGGAAGATCGGGGAGATGGCGGGTGGAGGTGGAGGGGGGGGGTGGGGGAGAGGGTGGTGGTAGAGGGGGAGGGAGGGGTTGGGGGGGATGTTGGGGGTTGTGGGGTGAGTGAGGGTGGGAAGTATGGGGAGGTGGGTTGGGAGGATGGTTTTGATGGGTTGGGTGATGTTTGTGTGGTGGGAGATGAGTTGTCGTTCGGTAGTGGGGAGAAGGTGAGATGGGGGAT
>NZ_VDYZ01000226.1 GCF_007673095.1 Corynebacterium glyciniphilum AJ 3170 | reverse complement strand
CCTCACTCCTCACCTTCACTTTCCCGTACCCCCACTCCCCCCTCAACCACCACACCCTCCCCCCACCCTCCTCCTCCACTACTCCCACAAGCACTCCACCGACCTCACCACCCACCTCCCCCACATCACCCCCCTCCCCTCCCCACACACCCACCCCCCCAACCACCCCCCAACCAAAACCACGCCCCCCCCCCCACCCACCACCCCCACCCTCTCGTACACGTCCCTCTACTCACCTCTACCACCAAACAAACTCCCCACCTCCTCCATCTC
>NZ_VDYZ01000225.1 GCF_007673095.1 Corynebacterium glyciniphilum AJ 3170 | reverse complement strand
AGGGGATGAGGGAGTAGAGGTTGTTGTGAGTGGGGAGAGGGAGAGGGGGGAGGAGAGGAGGACGGGTAGGGGTGAGGGTTTGGAGGATGTTGTTGGGAGAAGGGTGGATTGGGTGGTGATGGTAGGGGTTGAGGGTGATGGGGATGTTGTGTGGGGGGAGATTGGGGAGGGAGAGGGGTCGGATGGTGGATGGGGAGGATGGGGCAGTCATGGTTCCTACAGCCCTTGGATGCGAGTCATCGTGGTGAGGATGTGTTCGACGTCGGGGTCACG
>NZ_VDYZ01000224.1 GCF_007673095.1 Corynebacterium glyciniphilum AJ 3170 | reverse complement strand
CCACCCCAACCAAGAACTTCACTACTTCCTCCCTCCACTACCCCTCCCCCTACTTCCTCCACCCCCCCCCCTACCCTCCCCACCACCCTCCATCCCCTACATCTCATCCATCCCCTCCACCTCCCCCCACTCTTCACCCCTTCCCAACCCACCCTCCGCATCATCGCCCAGCCCACCTTCAAACTCCTCCCCCTCCCCCCCCACCACCATACCCCTCAACTCCCCCTCACCCCCCGCTTCCTCGCCCCCTCCACCATCCCCCACTCACCTGAAC
>NZ_VDYZ01000223.1 GCF_007673095.1 Corynebacterium glyciniphilum AJ 3170 | reverse complement strand
CCAGCAACTCCTCCACCCCTTCCACTTCCCCCTCCACCAACATCACCTCCTCCCCCCTCCCCACCCCCTTCCCCCCCTCCCCCACCCACTCCACCTCCCCCACAACTACATCCCCACCCACCACATCCTCCTCCCACTCATCCCCCACCCCCACCCCCTTCCCCCCCACCACCATCTCCCTCCCACCCCCTACACCCTCACCCTCCACCCCCCCTAACCCCCGCCCTCCCCCCACCATACTCACACCCCCCACAATACCCCAACCCAAACTCCT
>NZ_VDYZ01000222.1 GCF_007673095.1 Corynebacterium glyciniphilum AJ 3170 | reverse complement strand
GGGTGACGTGTGGAAAATATATGGCTGAAGAGAATAAAGTATTGGAAGGGATGATTGAACGGTTGAGGAAGAATGAAGTGGATTGTGGAGAGGTAGTAATGAGGAGGAAGAAGAGAGCGGAAGTTGTGGGGGGAGGATGGGTAGTGGAAGAAGAAGAGGGAAATGTGGTTATTGGGGATGTGATATATAGAATTGTTGGGGAGTATGAGAAAGTAGGGTGGTGGTACGTGGAGAAGGTGGTGATGGGGGGGGGTATGGGGGAGAGAATTGGAGG
>NZ_VDYZ01000221.1 GCF_007673095.1 Corynebacterium glyciniphilum AJ 3170 | reverse complement strand
AACACTTCCAACCTCCAACAACCCAGCAATTAAACCCCCTCACCACATTTATCCACACCCTTCATCTTCTCACAATCCACTCCTTCTACCACCCCATTCCCCTCACCTATACCCAACCTGTTACCCATCCGTTGGAATCTATCCCACCACAACAGGCCCCGTATCCCCCTGTTTCCAAGTCCCCCACGTCGTGTCCCTCTCCCTTCACAAGCCTCACTATCACTCTCCCACTTTTTCCCCCCAACTCTTCTAAATCCCAACCCAAATCGATCAT
>NZ_VDYZ01000220.1 GCF_007673095.1 Corynebacterium glyciniphilum AJ 3170 | reverse complement strand
GGTGGAGGGGGGGGAGGGGTGGCGGGGTGTGGAAGTGGGGGGGGATGTGGTGGGGAGTGAGTGGGAGGTGGAAGAGGTTCTTGATGTTGGGGGGAGGGAGGGGGAGGGGTTGGTGGTGGAGGTGGGAGGGGATGGGGAAGCGGGGGTGCGGGTGGATGTGGGGGAGATGATGGGGGAGGGAGGAAGGGGAAGGGTTAGGGGTTGGGGGAGGGGGGGATGGGGGGGGTGGAGAGGGGGAGATGGGGGTGGGGGTTGGTGGGTGAGAGGGAGATGTG
>NZ_VDYZ01000021.1 GCF_007673095.1 Corynebacterium glyciniphilum AJ 3170 | reverse complement strand
GGTCTTCCTTATGCGTCATCCCCCGACGGAGTGTTCACAACCTCCCCGGGAAGTACAACTAGCGCTTGTCGCGCGGGACGAAGGCGCGCTTGCCCTCGCCGGTGTAGATCTGGCGCGGACGGTTGATCTTCGCCGTCGGCTCGTTGATCTGCTCCAGGTAGTGGGCGATCCAGCCCGGGAGACGGCCCATCGCGAACAGGACGGTGAAGAAGTCCGTCGGGAAGCCCATGGCGCGGTAGATCAGGCCCGTGTAGAAGTCCACGTTCGGGTACAGCTTGCGGGAGATGAAGTAGTCGTCGTTGAGGGCGATGTCCTCAAGCTTCATCGCGAGGTCAAGCAGGTTGTCGCCACCGAGGTGGTCCAGGATCTCGTGTGCGGACTCCTTGACGATCGCCGCACGCGGGTCGTAGTTCTTGTACACGCGGTGCCCGAAGCCCATCAGCTTCACGCCCGGCTCCTTGTTCTTCACGCGGTTCATGAAGTCGGTCGCGTCGCCACCGTTGTCGTGGATCTCCTCGAGCATCTCCAGGACAGCCTGGTTGGCTCCACCGTGCAACGGGCCGGAGAGAGCGTTGACGCCTGCGGCGATGGACGAGTAGATGTTCGCGTGGGAGGAACCGACCATACGCACGGTGGAGGTGGAGCAGTTCTGCTCGTGGTCGGCGTGCAGGATGAGCAGCTTGTCCAGGGCCTTGGACAGGACCGGGTCGACCTCGTAGTCCTCGGTCGGGTAGCCGAACATGTTGCGCAGGAAGTTCTCCCGCGCATTCAGCTTGTTGTCCGGGTACATGTAGGGCTTGCCCTTGGACGCGCGGTAGGCGTAGGCCGCCAGCATCGGTACCTTCGCCATCAGGCGGTAGGTGTTCTTCTTCTGGAAGTCCGTGTTCAGCGGGTCGAGCTCGTCCTCGTAGTAGGTCGCGAGGATGTTGACCGAGGACGCCAGCACGTTCATCGGGTGCGCGTTGCGCGGGAAGATCTTGAACTGGCTCTTGAAGTCCTCGTCGAGCAGCGTGTGACGACGGATATTGGCGTTGAAGTTTTCGAGCTCCTCGTCATTCGGAAGCTCGCCGTTGATGAGGAGGTAGCTGACCTCGTTGAAAGTGGCGTTGTTCGCCAGGTCAGCGATGTCATACCCGCGGTAACGCAGAATTCCTTCGCCACCGTCGATGTAGGTGATCTCGGAGAGGGTGGAACCTGTGTTCACGTAGCCGGGGTCAACGGTGGTCAGACCGGTTTCGGCGAGCAGCTTGCCCAGTGCGAATCCGGAGTTTCCTTCGTTGGCCTTGACGATCGGCATTTCGTATTCGCCACCGGGGTAGTGGAGAACGGCCTTGTCCTGGTTGTCGGAAGCCATTGACAGCCCTTTCGTTTATTCAGGTACTTCGATGCTTTCGGTTGTGTCCCCTGGGCCGGAGATCACCGACCCGGGGCCCGCCTCGAGCCGAGCGGCCCGGCATGAATAAAGCTCATACTGCGGACCGTCGACGATCGTGGGATAGGACACACTGTACCCAATACCCCCCGCACGGACACAGTAGGGTCGTACGGTATCCCCGTCAGCCACCCCCGGTACATCCCGGAGTGTGGGACGTTCGGTTCCACGAAATGGCTCGACCAGCTAGGCTGACGACGTTCCCGTACCACCGTGCTTGGAAGACTAGGAAGAGACCAGGAAAGCCGATCATGAGCGACCAGTTCCCCACCCTGCCCGAGAACCTCCTCCCCGCCGATGGTCGATTCGGCTGCGGCCCGTCGAAAGTCCGCCAGGACCAGATCGACGCCATTGTCTCCGGTAGCCGAGACGTCATCGGCACCTCGCACCGTCAGCCTGCCGTGAAGAATCTCGTGGGATCCGTCCGGGAAGGTCTGGCGACGCTCTTCAACCTCCCCGAGGGGTACGAGATCATCACCTCCCTGGGTGGTGCCACCGCATTCTGGGACTCGGCGTCCTTCGGCCTGATCCGCACCAAGTCCGCGCATCTGACCTACGGAGAGTTCTCCGGCAAGTTCGCCTCGGTGTCCAAGAAGGCCCCGTGGCTGGACGCACCCGAGGTCTTCGCTTCCGAGCCCGGGACAGCCCCCTCCCCCGGGCAGCTCGACGGCGCCGATGCCGACCTCGTCGGCTGGGCGCACAACGAGACGTCCACCGGTGCGATGGTGGACGTCACACGTCCGGCGACGGACGCGCTGGTCGCCGTCGACGCCACCTCCGGTGCCGGTGGACTGCCCGTGGACGTCGCCGAGACCGACGTCTACTACTTCTCCCCCCAGAAGTGCTTCGCCTCGGACGGCGGCCTCTGGTTCGCCGCCTTCTCCCCGGCCGCCCTGGAGCGCGTCGAGGAGATCGCAGCCACCGACCGTTACATTCCGGCCTTCCTCGACCTGAAGACCGCCGTAGACAATTCACGCAAGAACCAGACGTACAACACCCCCGCCGTCGGCACGCTGCTGATGATGGACGCCCAGGTGAAGTGGATGAACGCCAACGGTGGCCTCGACGGGATGGTCGCCCGCACCTCAGAGTCGTCCTCCACGCTGTACAACTGGGCTGAGGCCCGTCCGGAGACCTCGCCGTTCGTCGCCGACCCGTCCAGCCGTTCGCTGGTCGTCGGCACCATCGACTTCGATGAGTCGGTCGACGCCGACATCATCGCGAAGACGCTGCGCGCCAACGGTGTCCTCGACACCGAGCCCTACCGCAAGCTGGGTCGCAACCAGCTCCGCATCGGCATGTTCCCCGCCATCGACCCGGAGGACGTACGCACGCTGACCGCCGCGATCGACCACATCCTCGACTCCGGCGTCGCCAACAGGTAGCTGCGCCTGACTCACCCCCGGAAGCTCACGGTCTTCCGGGGGTTTCTGCGCTACTGTGGCGGAAAACACCCAGTGGATGGAGGTCCCACCGATGCAGGAACTGCGGTTCGTCAAAGACGACAGCGACCGGGCGTCCCTCGTTCTCCGCTCCGTCACCGAGGAGGACACCGGCGACGGCACAGAGAGCGCGGGTGTCGCGGAGTTTTTCCTGCCGGTCACCGACGAACTGACGGAGTTCCTCGGCATGCGCGCCGCAGGACCGGACGCCGAGGAGACGACGGCGACCACGGCAACCACGGCAACCGAGGTCGCTGACAGCCCGCAGGAGCCGGTGGCTCGTGCTGTGGAACCCGTACCCTCCGACACCCCCGAGCCCGTCGCCGTCCCGACGCGTGAGCGTGTCCACCTGCGTCCCAAGGAGATCCAGGACCGCATCCGCCACGGCGAGACCGTCGAGCAGATCGTCGCGGACACCGGGATGGAGGACCGCCGCGTCCGTCCTTTCGCCGTGCCGATCGCGATGGAACGCAACCGCATCGCCGACATGGCCCGGGACGCACACCCGGTCCGGGCGGACGGGCCCACCGACGGTCCGCTGCGCGAGGTCCTGGCCGGTGCATTCGCGGCCCGGGGGGAAAGCCTGCGTGCGGCGGAATGGTCAGCGGCGATGGACTCCTCGGACCACTGGATCATTTCGGTGAGCTGGACGAAAGGGAACCGTGAAGGAGCGTCCCGGTTCGTCGCCGACTTCCGCTACGTGCCGGGGGAGGACGGTCCGGCGACAGCAGAGCCGGTGAATTCAGTCGCCTCCGACCTGATCGACCCGCGTTTCGAACGACCTGTCCGCACGGTGTCTCCTGTTGTTCCGTCCAGTCGTCAGGACGATGTCGAGGACGAGGAGCCGGACGAGCCGGTGGGAGAGGCGTCGGGCGTCCCGCCCCGTGACTCCGACGCGACACGCCCGGACAACCGTCCGGTTGATACCGCGTCCGACCCGACGGCGGATGCTCCCGTGGACCTTTTCGGGCGTCGTGCACACCCGGCCGGGGGCGAGAACGACTCAGCCAAGCGGAAGAAGAAGGCGGTCACCCCGCACTGGGAGGACGTCCTTCTCGGCGTGCGGACGAATCCCAAGGCCAACGGCCGGAACAAGAAGAAGTAGACGGCCGTGGGACCCTCCGACTCCTCCGGTTCCGCAGGTGTGCCTGACACGGTCGTGACCCTCTGGTTCGCCACCGCAGCGGTCCCCCGGGACGTCCTCACGGCTGAACCCGTCCCCGACCGTGGTTTCGCCCGCAAGTATCTCGCCCAACTCGGCGTCCGTCTGAGTGCGGAAGGCGACGGTGCGTCGACAGTATTCGGAGACTTCTCCTCCCCCACACACATCGGGGACTTCGACATGAACAGGTCCGCACCTCCGGGGCGCCGCGAGTTCTACATCGGCGGCTACACCGGTCTGTCGATCGTGCAGACGGTCCTCCCCGATGCAGGACTGTTGTCCGAGATCCCCGTACCGCTGCGCGACCTCATCGCCGCCGCGGACATCTACGTGACCTGCCGCACCCCGGACGACCCGGACGGACTCGGCGGCTTCGCCCACTGGTCCGGTGGTGTGCTCAAACGGTGCTTCACGGCCACCCGCGACAAGATCCTCGAGGACAACGGACTTCCCGAACCGTTCGAGGCGCCTTTCTGGGAAGGCAACGTCGAATCGACAGGTATCCAACTGCCGTTCCGGCCGGGTGAGTTCGCCGCCGCAGCCGAGGAATACTGGCTCGGTTTCCGCGTGGAGCGTGAGGGGATCGACATCCCGGTCTGCGCCTTCGCGTTGGACGGTCGCCCGGCATCGCGGCCCAGTCGCCGGAACTCCGACGCATCCGCCACTCCGCACCGTCCGGTCAGCGCCGTCACCCCGAACACGCCCGGGTACGACGACTACGCCGACGGCAAGGAGTCCGCGACAAAGGCAACGTCAGATC
This sequence comes from Corynebacterium glyciniphilum AJ 3170, assembly GCF_007673095.1. Classification (GTDB taxonomy): domain Bacteria; phylum Actinomycetota; class Actinomycetes; order Mycobacteriales; family Mycobacteriaceae; genus Corynebacterium. The sequence continues at coordinate 24,700 of NZ_VDYZ01000021.1, read as the reverse complement.
TGCTCAAGGGCGCGGCGCTCTCCGCGGTGACCGGGGTGGGCCGGGGGGTCCGCGGTGGTGTGCGTCTGTTGCAGTCGGGCGCACACCGGATCGGCGACGAGGTCCGGCGACGCGCACGCAACGCCGGACGCTGAGTGTCTCAGAACTGCGCGGCGTAGAAACCGATCGCCGCCGACGTCGCCACATTCAGCGAGTCCGTCCCGGCGGACATGGGGATCTTCGCCCGCACATCGGCCGCCCGCATCGCATGTTCGGTCAACCCCGGGCCTTCCGCACCGACCATCACGGCCACCTTGTCCGCCCCGCCAACTGCATCAGACAGTGTCGTGTCCGTGTTCGGCGTCATCGCCACCACCCGGTATCCGCGGGACTGCAGGTCGGCGAGACCACGTTGCCACGTCGTCGGGCGGGCACCGATGTGTGCGAACGGGGTACGCAGCACATGCCCCATCGACACCCGGACCACCCGTCGGTACAACGGGTCCGCACACCCCGCCCCGAGCAGGACCGCGCCGACCCCCAGGCCCGCGGCGTTCCGGAACAGCGCGCCGATGTTCTCGTGGTCACCGACGCCCTCCAACACGGCGATCACCCGGTTGTCCGGCGGAAGCCCGTCCAGCACGGTCTGCGGTGACGGTTCCTCCACCCGGTCGGCGGTGGCGACCAGACCGCGGTGCATGTCGAATCCCGCGGCGTCGGCGAGCACGTCCCGGGACACCTCGTAGAAGGGGACGCCCTCGAGCCCGCGGGCGACCTCGGGGTCGGACGCCGCAGCGTCCCGTAACTGGTCCAGACGGTGAGCGAAGCCCACCACCTGGCGCACGGGGAACCGCGACGCCGCCAGCCGCGGCACGACAAGGTTGCCTTCGGCAACCACCAGGCCCTTGCCCCCGGGCAGGTCCGGACGTTTGTCCGAGGAGTTCAGGTCACGGATGTCGTCGAGACGGGTGTCGGTCGGGTCAGTGACCGTTACAGGAGCGTCCGGCACAGCTCTACCCCACCGCATCCATGATCGGGTCAATGGCGAAGTAGACCACGAACAGGATCGCCACCAGGTACATCAGCCAGTGCAGTGTCCGGCCCCGTCCCGTCACCAGTGCCATGATCGCGTAGGCGATGAACCCCATGCCGATCCCGTTGGCGATGGAGTAGGTGTACGGCATGATCACGATCGTCAGGAACGCCGGAAGGGCGATCTCGAAGCGGGAGAAGTCGATCTCGGTGATCTGCCCCATCATCATCGCGCCGACAACGACCAGCACCGGTGCCGCGGCCTCGATCGGCACCACGGAGTACAGCGGGGTCAGGAACATCGCGGCCAGGAAGATCACGCCGGTCACCACGTTCGCCAGGCCGGTGCGGGCGCCGTCGCCGATACCGGCGGCGGAGTCGACGAAGACGGTGTTGGACGACGCCGACACCGAACCGCCGACGGCGGCACCGGCGCCTTCGATGATCAGGGCGGTGCGTAGGTTCGGCAGGTTGCCCTGCTCGTCGACGAGACGCGCCTGTTTACCCAGCGCGGTCATGGTGCCCATCGCGTCGAAGAAATTCGCCAGCACCAGGGTGAAGACCAGCAGGCATGCGGAGAGGGCACCGATCTTCGCGAAGGCTCCGAAGAGGTCGACGGCACCGACAAGGCTGAGGTCCGGCACGGAGCCCAGTGAGTCCGGGATCTCCGGGGTGGCCATCTGCCATCCCTTGCCCTCGCCGAAGTCGCCGGTGAACGCCTGGACGATCATCGCGAAGACGGTGGTGACAATGATGCCGATGAAGAGTCCACCGCGGACCTTCTTGGCGACGAGGATGCCGCAGACGACAAGACCGAGTACGAAGGTTGCCGTGGGCCAGGAGGCGATCGACCCGTCGATTCCCAACGTGACCGGCACCGTGGTCCCCGCTGCATCGGGGATGCGCTGGACGAATCCGGAGTCCACCACACCGACCATGGCGATGAAGAGGCCGATACCGACGCCGATCGCCGCCTTCAGCGAGTTCGGGATGGCGTTGAAGACGGCCTCACGGAAACCGGTGACCGCGAGGATCACGATGATCACACCGTCGATCACCACCAGCCCCATCGCCTGGGGCCAGGTGAGCCCCTCCGAGGCGACGAAGGTGACCGCCACCAGGGTGTTGATCCCCAGGCCGGCGGCGATACCGAAGGGGTACTTCGCGAACACCCCGAAGGCGATCGTCATCACGCCGGCCGCCAGCGCGGTGACGGCGGCGACCCGGGAGGTCCCCAGGACGTCGCCGTTGCCGTCCTCGACCGTCCCCAGGATCAGCGGATTGAGGATGATGATGTAGGCCATCGCGAAGAACGTCACGATACCGGCGCGGACCTCCGTGCCGATCGTCGAACGGCGTGCCGTGATGTGGAAGTACCGGTCGAGGGCCCCTGGTGCTGGTGCGGCGGTCTTCTCGCCGATGGAATCTGACATAAGTAGTAAGAATCGCACCAGGCAGGTCTGCGTGCAACCGGTGTGGCAGCATGGGCGGTATGACCCCTCGCGTTCAGTCGGCGCCGCGTGGCGCACGTACGGTGTCCATCCTGTCCGCCACGATGCTGACGGTCGCGACGACCGGATGCTCCGCGGCCGAGGATGGCGGGGATCCCGTGGATGCAACGTCCGCCGTCCCGGTGCTGACGGCCGAGGTCACCGCGGAGCATCCCTTCGATCCATCGTCCTTCACCCAGGGGTTGGAGGTCATGCCCGACGGTGACCTGCTGGTGTCGACGGGGTTGAACGGCGAGTCGCGGATCTACCGCGCCCCCGTCGACGACGCGGCCTCCCCCACCGTCAGCGAGGACCTCGACGAGGGGTACTTCGGCGAGGGGGCCACCGTGCACGGGGACACGGTCTGGCAACTCACGTGGAAGTCAGGTGTCGCTTTCGCCCGGGACGCCGAGACCCTGGCGGTCACCGACGAAGTCTCCTACGACGGTGAAGGGTGGGGACTGTGTTCCGACGGTGACCGGTTGGTCATGTCGGACGGCTCCCCCACCCTGACCTTCCGGGATCCGGCGACTTTCGCCCCGACCGGCAGCGTGGAGGTCACCCTCGACGGTGACCCCGTCGACGAGATCAACGAACTGGAGTGCACGGGTTCCGGGGACGAGAAGTCCGTCTGGGCCAATGTGTGGCACTCCGACCGCATCCTTCGCATCGACCCGACCACCGGTGACGTGACCGGGGTGGTTGACCTGGACCTCCCCGCAGGTGACAGGGACGGTGCGGACGTCCTCAACGGCATCGCCGAGAACCGGACCGACCGGGCTAACGGAGCCGACGGCACCAGTTTCCTCGTGACCGGGAAGCTGTGGGACACCCTCTACGAGGTGCAGTTCAGTGAGGAGTAGCGGTGTGATGTCCCGGTCGGCCAACCGGGTGTACGGCCTGATGGGTGCCGACGGGGCACGCGAGTCCGGACTGACCGCACTGATGTACACCTCGATCGCGAACTTCGCGGTGGACGCCGTCCTGGCGGTCTCGTTGGCAGGCACACTGTTCTTCTCCGCAGCCGAGGCAGAGTCGCGGACCTCGGTCGCCGCCTACCTGCTGGTGACGATCGCACCCTTCGCCCTGCTCGCTCCGTTGATCGGGCCAGCGCTGGACCGGATCCGCACGGGTCGCCGTCTCGCGCTCTCCCTGACTTTCGCCGGCCGGGTGATCCTGGCGGCGGTGCTGCTGCAGAACTTCAACTCCTGGATGCTCTACCCTGCGGCGCTGGGCATGCTGGTGCTGAGCAAGTCCTACGGGGTGTTGAAGTCCTCTGTCACCCCCCGCGTCGCCCCCCAGGCACTCGACCTGGTGCGTGCCAATGCCCGGTTGACGATCGCCGGGCACATCGGCGGCTCCCTGGTCGCCGGCGGCCTGGCAGCGGCGATCGCCTATGTCGTCGATCCCCAGGCGGCCCTGTGGCTGCTGATGGTCGTGGCGTTGTCGGGGATCTACGGATGTGCCCTGATCCCCTCCACCGCAGAACGTGGCCAGGACGAGGTCACGGTCAGCCCCTTCGTGCCGGAGGACCCCGTACCGGCGACCGGGGTGCGGCGCGGACGCGGTAGTGAACCCATGGTCACCAGATGGCGACGCTCCATCCGGGTACGCTTCCCCGATGCCGCACGGACCTGCATGTGGGCGACGGCCCTGCAGCGGTGTGGAACCGGGTTCATGACGATCTACGTGGCGTTCGTCGCCAAGTCGTCCTCCCATCTGTCAGGTGTCGAACAGCTCTCCATGCTCGCCGTCGTCGGCGCGGCCGGTGGTGTGGGCACGTTCGCCGGTAACGCCCTGGGCTCGCGGATCCGGTTTGCCCGGCCCCAGCGCGCCGTCCTCGTCCTGGGGGCGCTGTCGCTCGGAGCCGTGGTGTGCGCGGCGGTGTGGGACGGGATGGTCACCGCCGCCGTCGCCACCGCTGTCATGTCACTGGGCAGTGCGATGTCGAAGGTGTGCCTGGACGCGGCGATCCAGTCCGGACTCGACCAGGCGGCACAGGCGTCGGCGTTCGGTATGTCCGAGACCGCGCTGCAGTTGTCGTGGGTCTTCGGCGGCACACTCGGGATCCTGCTTCCCCCGGAGCTCACCGTCGGTATGGCCGTGCTCGCCGTCGTCGGTACAGTGATGTACGCCAATGTCATCGCCGCGGCGCGTGGCGTCGGCCTGGGTGCCCTGATCGGCCGGGCGAGGAGCCCCCGGTGAGCACGCCCGAACCCGACCACCGTGGACAGGAGTTCCCTACCGAATGAGCACCGAGAAGCAGACGAAGAAGCAGCGGCGCCGGGCTGCCCAGCGTAAGCAGTACATCACATTCGGGGCTATCGTGCTCCTGGTCGTGGTGGTCGCGGCGGCGGTGCTGGGTTACCAGTACTGGAGCGACAACCGCCCCGCCACGGACCCACAGGATCTGCGGGTGACGGTGACCGACGCCTCCGGGGACGAGCAGGAGTACGCCCCCTACTCCGTCTGCCAACGGTTCACGGGTGACTGCGACGAGGGCAAGCCGTCCACGATAGAGGTGGGGCCCGATGACGAGGTCACCCTCTCGTTGCCTGAGGAGGTGACCAGCCAGGACTGGTCACTGCTGCAGATCTTCGACGATCAGGCGGCGAACATGGAGAACACCTGGGCCGCCGGTGAGAAGTCGGAGGTCACGGTACGGGGTTCCGCGGATACGGACGACGGGGACGCCAGACTCAGTGTGGTCGAGGTCCATGCCCTGATTCTCGGCGAGGAAGACGGCGAAGAGGTGCCCTACGGCGTGGTCTGGGCCTTCAACACCGGTGTGGAGCCGGACCCCGCAGCCGACCCCAGCTCTGACCCCGGCTCCGACTCCGGGGAGTAGCCGGTCAGCTGTCGAGCTCGCGGGCTATGGTGCGCAGGATCTCGGCGACCTGCCGCCCTTCCTTCCGGTCGGGACGGCGCCCCGCCTCCAGGCTCGGCTGCACCCGCGACTCCAGCAGTGTGACGGTGTCCTGGACCAGTTCATGGAGCTTGTCGGGGCTGTACTTGTGACCCCGCGCCCCCTGGGAGCCCCTGGACCCCTTCTGCGGTGACGACACCGGCCCGTCATCCAGTACAGTCACGCGCATGGCCTGCGGGCCTTTCCGCGCTTCGGCGAAGTCGTACTCGAGGCGCTGCCCCTTGTGCAGCTCGGTCACTCCCTCGGGAAGCACCTGCGATCCGACGTAGACGTCCTCACCCTCGGGGTTGGAGACGAAGCCGAATCCCCGGTCCGGGTCGTACCACTTCACTTTTCCGGTCGGCATGATGTCGGCCTGTCCTTTCTCTACATTCTCTCTACTCACGGATGGGGAATACACCAGCTTACCCGTGGGGTGCCACGGGTGCCCGCCCGCGCCTGCGCACCCCGGAATGCCGCCGTGGACCAAAATGTGATCAAGGTCACACATGAATAATAACGGTTCGATAACGTTCGAGACACGGAACGGTAACGCACTGGGCAACCCCCGTTTTGGCCCCGTTCGTGCTCGCGCTCACAGTCGCGACATCAGCACGCGATCCCGCCTGAACAGCCACGAATCCAGCCGATCAGCGTGACTCAATCGTGACAAACCGTTACTGTCGGACCCCAGCAATGAACACCGCGGTGATACACGGGACCTGATCGCCGCACCACCGACTCCGAAAGGAATCAACCCACATGGGACGACACACCATCCGTAAGAGCAGCTTCAGCACCAAGCGCCTCGCCGTCGCCGGCATGGCGACCCTGGCACTCGGTGCCGTCGCGGCTCCGGCAGCCAACGCCGCCCCCGACTCCGACTGGGACCGCCTCGCGCAGTGTGAGTCCGGCGGCGACTGGTCCATCAACACCGGCAACGGCTTCCAGGGTGGACTGCAGTTCTCCCCGAGCACCTGGAGCGGCTACGGCGGCGACGAGTTCGCCCCCTCCGCCGACCAGGCCTCCCGCGAAGAGCAGATCGTTGTCGCCGAGCGCGTTCTCGAGGGACAGGGCTGGGGCGCATGGCCGTCCTGCTCCTCCCAGCTGGGCCTGAGCTCCGCACCGGAACAGCGCTCCGCCCCGGCGGGCCCCGCCACCGACAACTACGCCGCCAACCCCCAGGAAGCGGCCGCTGACCTCAGCAGCCAGACCGACGCCCTCGCCATCGACGGCGTGTGGGAGAAGGTCACCGAGGCGTTCGCCGCCAACGGCATCGAGGTGCCGAGCGAGCTGGAGTCCCTCTACAAGGACAACCGCGCAGCCCTCAACGACAACTACACCGGTGCCATCAAGCAGGCCGAGGCTGCAGGCGAGCAGTACAAGGCTGTCGCCGGCAACCTGTTCTAGTCAGCAGCGTCCTGTTCCGGGTCCTGCCCCGGGACGCGCACTAGACCCCACGCATCATCAGGGTCCCACCTGAAAAAGGTCGTCGCCCGGGTCATTCCGACTGTTCGGAATGACCCGGGCGACGACCTTTTGGGCCGTGTACCGCCCGACTAGCGGTTGATCACCGTGTACGGGTGCACGTAGGGCAGCTTCTCTGCGGGCACGGGGAACTCGGCGTCACCGAAAGGGCTCAACGCCCCGGCGTCGTCGGCCACGAGCTCGGAAACCGCGTGCTTACCTTCGGGCAGGTTCTGCGGCCAGCCCGGATCAACGTAGTGCTTCTTCTTTGCGTCAGCCATGACACCGATCATTCCACATCCTCGCCGTTCAGGCGACTTTCCGACGGCGCCGTCCACACCGGCGTCTACACCCGTGCGACCACCGGCGGGTAAAGTTACCGTCGTTATGCCTGACTCCTTCCCCACCTACGCCGACTGGCTGTCCGGTCACCCCGACGACGTCCTCGTCGACCTGCTCTGGCGACTGCGTGCCTTCCACCCCGGATCCCTGGGGTCGGTCTCGGACGTGGCGGCACTGCGTCGGCTCGACGCCACCGGTCTTGCCGTCCTGCATGCCCTCGTCGTCACCGGGGCAGACCATCAGCCGGTGGAACTGGAGGACGTCACCAGCACCCTCACACAGCTGTGGGACACCGCCGGCACCCGCCCAGAACACCGGGCGGGCACCGCGGCGGTCCGTGCCACGGTGCACACGCTGGCATCCTGGGGGCTGGTCTTCGGGCCGGACCTGTCGGTGTCGCCACGGGATCCCGCCACGGCGCCCGGCCCGATGAAGGTGCCGATGCACCTGCCGCCGCTGTTCTCCGCCACCACCGACCTGCCCTGGGTACTGGTGGACAGCTACCGTTGCCCCGTCCCGACCGAGGAACTGCCGGAGGTCCTCGGTGCCCTCCCCACCCGCCAGCGGCGCCTGCTCGACACCCTCGAGTTGTCCGGCGGCATCGGGCACTCCGCGACACTCGACGACCCGGAGCGACCCCTCGCACGGATGATCGCGGCAGGGCTGCTGGACCGGGTGGACGCCCAGACCGCACGCCTGTCGCTGCGGGTGTCGGCAAGTATCTCCGGACGCATCGTCCCTCCGCCGGGCGGTGATTTCAGTGCGGTGGAGAACCCGACCCGGCCGGACGCCCGCACCGACGCCACCGCGGTGGCGCGGGTGGTCGAGACCGCCCGCCTGGTGGCCGACGTCCTCAAACAGATCGGGAACACGCCCGTGCGCCCCCTCAACGCCGGAGGGATCGGGGTACGGGAGATCGCGCGCCTGTCGAAGGCGCTGGGCCTCGACGCAGCGGTAGTCAGCGACACGCTCGTCCTGTGCCGTCACGCCGACCTGATCGCCCTGGGGCTGCCCGTGCCCGCGCCCCAGGACGTCATCGGCAGCGGCAACTTCTGGTCACTGAGCGAGCGGGGTGCCACGTACCTGTCTGCGCCCCTGTCGAGGCGCTGGGCGATGCTGGTCGACGGATGGCGCCACAGCCCGCACGCGCCGTGGTCGGCGCAGGACGACACCGGCACCGACGCCCACCTGCTGCAGGATTCCCTCGACGCGGCCGAGGCGGCAGCGCTCCGGGGCGTCGTCGCCGCCAGCGGGCAGGTCGTCACGGCGGAGTCCCTCTGGCGGATCCGGCCCTCCGTCGCAGCCGTGACGTCCGAGGCCGCCGTCGACAGTGTGCGTGACGAATGTGTGATCCTGGGACTGTCCGCAGACGGGGTGCCCTCCTCTGCGGCCGTCGCGCTGGCCGCCACCGGGTCCGACGGGACGGATGAGGACCGGCTCACCGCCGCGCTCGCCGACATCCTGCCCGCTCCGGTCGGCATGCTGATCATCCAGGCCGACATGACGATCCTCGCCCCGGGGCTGCTCGACGAGGACACCGAGGCGAAACTGCGGACCTTCGCCGACGTCGAGTCCACCGGTATGGCCAGCGTCTGGCGGGTGACCAGGGAGAGCATGCAACGCGCCGTGGAACGGGGGGAAACGGCCGAAGGCATCGAGGACTTCCTCGCCGGCATGGCGCCCGACGTCCCCCAGTCGCTGTGGTACCTGATCCAGGACACGTTCCGCACCCACCGTCCCCCGACCCCGGTGGTCGGCAGTACCGCGGCCAGCGTGTTGACCGCCCCCGACGAAAAGTCCATGGCAGCGATCATGGACACCGACGCGGCGGACGAGACCGGACTCCGCCTGCTCTCCCCCACCGTCGCCGCGAGCTCGGTGCAGCTGTCACTGGTGGTCGAGGCCCTCGAGGACGAGGGCGTGACCATCAGCATCGACGGTGACACCGGCACCGGACGTGCCACCGCGGCACCGGTGTTCTCCACCGTCCCGGACCCGCCCCGTCCGGCACCGTCCTTCACCCAGGTCGCCGACCAGCTCGCCGGTGCGGTGGAGGGGTTCCGCCGCACCCGTCAGGACGAGGACGACGAGGCAGGCCACAGTGGCGAGACCACCCGGGTCCGCGAACCCCGCGCCATCATGGCGGCGCTGCGCCACGCCTACGACGCCGGGACCTCGGTGGAGATCAGCTACGTCGACGCCACCGGGTCAGCGGTGCACGAGTGGATCTCCGTGGTCACGATGAGCCCGGTGTCGATCATCGGAGTCACCGAGGCCGGCGGCCAGTCGCTGCACATCCAGCCGCACCGCGTCGCGTGGGTCGGCACACCGGTGGATACGGCAGATGAGCGGTAACTGACGTGAGCGGTGCCGACGCGTAGGATGGTCTGGTTGCACGAGCGGCAACGCACACCTGCACCAACCCCTGTGAGGAGGCACCCGTGGGACTCGGTGACGGCCCGCTGATCGTCCAGTCGGACAAGACCGTACTGCTGGAGATCGGGCACGCCCAGGCGCAGGAGGCCCGCACGGCGCTGGCCCCCTTCGCGGAACTGGAACGCGCCCCCGAACACGTCCACACCTACCGGATCACCCCGCTGGCCCTGTGGAACGCCCGGGCCGCCGGGCACGATGCCGAGCAGGTCGTGCACGTGCTGGAAACCTACTCCCGGTTCCCCGTCCCCCAGCCCCTGCTGGTGGACGTGGCCGAGACGATGGAACGCTACGGTCGGCTGATCCTCGCCAACCACCCCGCGCACGGCCTGGTGCTGGAGTCGACCGACCGCGCGGTCCTCGCCGAGATCCGTCGCCACAAGAAGATCCGGCCGATGCTCGGGGAGGAGATCGACGAGGACACCGTGATCGTCCACCCCTCGGAGCGTGGGCGTCTCAAGCAGGAGCTGGTCAAGGTCGGATGGCCTGCAGAGGACCTCGCCGGCTACGTCGACGGCGAGGCACACCCCATCTCCCTGTCCACCGAGCAGGAGAACTGGCATCTGCGGGACTACCAGGAGATGGCCGCCGACTCCTTCTGGGCCGGGGGCTCCGGTGTGGTGGTACTGCCCTGTGGTGCCGGCAAGACGATGGTCGGCGCAGCATCCATGGCGAAGTCGCAGACCACGACGCTGATCCTGGTGACCAACACCGTCGCCGGACGGCAGTGGAAGGACGAGCTCGTCCGGCGTACCTCCCTCACCGAAGACGAGATCGGCGAGTACTCGGGGGAGAAGAAGGAGATCCGCCCCGTCACCATCGCCACCTACCAGGTCGTGACCCGTAAGACGAAGGGTGAGTTCCGTGCCCTGGAGCTCTTCGACTCCCGTGACTGGGGGCTGATCATCTACGACGAGGTGCACCTGCTGCCCGCCCCGGTCTTCCGCATGACCAGTGACCTGCAGTCGCGTCGGCGCCTGGGCCTGACCGCCACGCTGGTGCGTGAGGACGGCCGCGAGGACGACGTGTTCAGCCTCATCGGCCCCAAACGCTACGACGCCCCCTGGAAGGACATCGAGGCCCAGGGCTGGATCGCCCCCGCCGACTGCACCGAGGTGCGCGTGCAGCTCACCGAGTCCGAGCGCATGGTCTACGCCACCGCCGAGCAGAACGAGAAGTACCGGCTGGCCGCCTGCTCGCCGGCCAAGAACCGGATCGTCCGCAGGATCCTCGACCAGCACCCCGATGAACCGACGCTGGTCATCGGTGCCTACATCGACCAGCTCGAGGAGCTCGGTGAAGAACTCGACGCACCGGTCATTGACGGACGCACCACCACCCACCGCCGTGAGGAACTCTACGACGCCTTCCGCAGCGGCGAGTTGCGCGTCCTGATCGTGTCGAAGGTGGCGAACTTCTCCATCGACCTCCCCGGCGCGTCGGTCGCGGTCCAGGTCTCGGGCACCTTCGGTTCCCGTCAGGAGGAGGCCCAGCGCCTGGGGCGGATCCTGCGTCCGAAACCGGACGGAGGCCCCGCGTACTTCTACTCCGTCGTCGCCCGGGACACCCTCGACGCCGACTACGCCGCCCACCGTCAGCGCTTCCTCGCGGAACAGGGGTACGGCTACCGCATCATCGACTCGGTCGACCTGTAGGATCATTCACCGTGGTCAGCTTCAACTTCACTGTCGACGAGCCCTTCGCCCGCAAACACAACGAGTTCTTCCGCGACTCGCGCCGATTCCAGTGGTCGGCCGGTCTGATGGGGGCGATCATGGTCGCTGCCGCGGTGATCCTCTTCGTCGTCGTGGACGCCGGCTGGGCGGTGATCGTGGGCATCGCCGCTGTGATCATGGCACTGATCTGCTTCATCATGGTGCCGGTGTTCCCCCGTCAGCTCGGTTCGCCGCAACGCTACTACGACGCCTACCCGCTGGCCCCCACCGTGATCGCGCAGGTCAATCCGCGCGACGTCGTCCTGATGTCGCTGGTGGACACCGCCGCCACCGGTACCGCCAGGTCCCGTCCGGCTCTCGCGTTGCGCACCGTGACCTCGATCCCCGGGGTGGAACGCAAGGTCGGTGAGAGGGTCCCTGCCATGGCGGTCACCGGCATGCGCTCCGTGGGGCATCAGGACCACTGGGAGCAGATCTCCCCCATGCCGGTGGCGTGGGGGACGCAGGTCCGGTCCGTGGTGGCTGAGGCGGAGAAGGCCATCCCGGAGTCGGAGTGGTCGCGGTTGGAGTCCCTGATCGACCGACTCGAGGACGTGCAGAAAACGCGCCACCTGCTGCTCGAGCTGGAGTAGGTTCGGGCCGGTCTCCGGAGCCGGCGGTTTATCGCACCCCATCACTCGCTGATGGAGCTGCGACCTGGCCTTTTGGAAACATTACCTCCTTATCAGGTGCGATAGTCACCCGATCCTCGGCGTCCCTCGGCGCCGGCACAATGCGATGCCGGCCGCGATGGTGCGCTCCAGGAGGTCCGGGTCCCTGAGATGGCCGTAGGTCAGCCGCAGAACGTGCCACCCCAGGTTCGCCAGCTCCGCAGAGATGCGGGAATCCGTGTCACGTCGACGGCGGTCAAGATGCTCTGAACCGTCGTACTGCAGGGCAAGTTTCAATGCTGGCGAACCGAGGTCCACCCGCGCCACGACGCCACGGCCGGTGGCGTCCGTCGTGTGTACCGGATCCGCCACCGTACCGTCCCGCCGAATCACCAGCTGGGAGATGAAGCCCTCCCCGAACATCCGGCGCACCTGCAGCCGCATCACGGTCTCCATCGGCGACTCCGCACCCCGGTCCGCCAACGCCGCGATCCCCGCCAGATCCCGCCGGGGATAATGGTCACCACACGCAGCGACGAGGCGGAGCGGATCACACCCGGACAAGGCACAGAACGCATCGATGAACTGCACGGCCCGGACACGCTTCACATCCAACCCCGTCCCGGGCACCACACGCCAGGCATGGTCGCCGGAGCGAAGAGACCGCAGACAGTGGATGACGGTCAGCACCGGCGGCGTGACCTGAAGCTCCGGCATCTCACTGTCCACCCGCCAGCGGGGCGTGACCGCCGCCAGCGTCCCCTCTTTGCGGAACCGGGAGACTTCCTGCGGAGTCGTCGCTGCCCGACGCCGACCACCGGACAGGACGCAGGTGTCTGCGTCGTCGCAGAAGTACGGCATCCCCCAGAGCCGGGCGGCACTCCAGCTGTGTGCGATCCAGTCCGGTCGTCGGATGAGCGCCATCCGCACCCTGGTCAAGGCATCAAGATCATAGGCGAGGCCACGGGGATGCTCGGCGGCTCCCCACGCCACCAGCGCAGGATCCCTGGCCGCCGCCCTGGGCACCCACAGGTCACCGGCCCGGATGAAGTTTTCTGTGATGTCCCCGCGGCCACGCAGGCCGGCCTCGATGTTCTCCCGGGTGTCCGGACGCCGGAGCTTCCGGTCTGCATCCGACTTAGGCCAGCTACGGATGAGGTCATCGTCGAGGTGTGTCCCCCGGTATGCCATTCGTCTTCCCCCCGCACTTCTGTTCGGCCCACCCCCGTGGACACTGGTTCAGAGTAGCCGACGCGGCAGCGGATCGGGGCGGCGGTTACTGCGGCCGGCTGGATTTCGCACCCCTTCAGCTCCTTCTGGGAATCTGACCAGGCCTTTTAAGAACATAAGATGGTGATGGGGTGCGATGATCAACCTGCCTCCCCCAGTCCCCCTCCCCAATTCCGCTAGGCTTGACTTTGTTCAACAATGTCGTTGAGAGCGAGGGTTACGACACCATGCACGACAACGGTCCAGCCACCATCGACCTGAACGCCGACCTGGGCGAGACCACCGGTGGCATCGCCGTGGCCGACGATCCCGCCATGATCGCCCTGGTCTCCAGTGCCAACGTCGCCACCGGATTCCACGCGGGTGACCCCCACGACATCGCCGCCACTGTCCGGGCCGCCGCTGAACGCGGGGTCACCGTCGGGGCGCACATCGGTTACCGGGACCCCGAGCACTTCGGACGCAGCGCCCTCGACATCGAACCCGCCCAACTCGCCGACGAAACTCTCTACCAGATCGGCGCACTCGATGCGCTGGCCCGGGCCCACGGGACGAAGGTCAGCTACGTCAAACCCCACGGGGCGCTCTACAACACCATCGTGCACGACAGGTCGCAGGCCCGGGCGGTCGTCGACGGTGTGCGATCGTTCGGTGACCTGCCGCTCATGCTTTTGCCCGGCAGTGTTGCGATCGACCTCGCCGAGAGAAAAGGTCTGCGGGTGGTGCGGGAAGCGTTCGCCGACCGCAACTACATGCCGGACGGCACCCTGGTGTCCCGGTCCCGGCCGGACGCCGTGATCACCGACCCGGACGCGGTCACAGCGCGCGTGCTGCAGGTGGCTACCACCGGTGCCGTGACCGCGGTGGACGGCACAGTCCTCCGGGTCGACGCGGAGTCCGTCTGCGTCCACGGCGACTCGCCGGGATCGGTGGAGTTGTCACGTGCGATCGTCGGAAGGCTGCACGCTGACAGCATCGACATCAGGAGTTTCCTGTGACCACCGACGCGAGACCTGTCCACCGGGTCGGCACCCGCGCGCTCCTGGTCGACCTCCCGGACCTGTCGACGGCGATGGCCTGGCATGCCCACCTGAGCGCCCACCCGTTGCCCGGTCAGCGCGATGTCGTCGCCGCGGCCCGTACCGTCCTCGTCGTGCTTGATTCGCCGTCCTCCGCGACACGTGCACTGGAACAGCTCAGGACAACGCGTCCCTCCGGGGCCTCTGCTGGCGGGGACCACCGGACGGTCACCGTCGACGTCGTCTACGACGGCCCGGACCTGCAGGTGGTCGCCGACCAGCTCGGTATGACGGTCGACGGGGTGATCGAGCATCACACCTCGTCGACGTGGACGGGTGCATTCGGTGGCTTCGCACCGGGCTTCACCTACTGTGTGGGCGACGCGGTACCGTCCGTCGCACGCCGGGACTCTCCCCGCACGGAGGTCCCCGCCGGTGCCGTGGGTCTGGCCGGCGAGTTCTCTGCGGTGTATCCCCGTAGCTCACCGGGCGGTTGGCAGCTGATCGGCACGTCCGCCACCCCGGTGTGGGACGCCTCGGAGCAGGAGCCTGCCCTCATCCGTCCGGGCGACCGCGTGGTGTACCGGGCGGTCAGGGAACGGGTGGAGGTCCGCCCGACGACGCCGCAACGCGACGGCGGCGGACACGACCGCCCTTCCCTGACACTGACGGACCCCGGTCTGCTCACACTGGTCGAAGACGCCGGTCGCCCGGGCCACGCCGGGGTGGGGGTAACCACGTCCGGTGCCGCTGACACGGCCTCGGCACAGGTCGCCAACGACGTCGTGGGCAACCGTCCCGGGGACGCGGTCCTGGAGAACATCGGCGGGCTGACACTCACGGCCGTGCAGGACGTGGTGGTCGCGGTCACCGGGGCGGATACCGCAGTCACGGTCAACGGTCGCAGGCGGGCGCTGGCCTCTCCCCTGCTGCTCACCGCGGGGTCGACGCTGAGCGTCGGCGCGGCACGGGCCGGACTGCGCAGCTATGTCGCGGTACGGGGTGGCGTCCGGCACGGTGGGGAGGTGCTGGGTTCACTGTCCTCGGATGTCCTCTCGGGTCTCGGGCCGGCCCCACTCACCGTCGGTTCCTCGGTCGCGACGGGTTCCGGCCAGGTGGCTCCGACCCGGCACGGCACCAATCCGCTGCGCGTGCCCGATGTGCTGCACATCGTCCCCGGCCCCCGTGACGACTGGTTCGTCGGCGGGCCAGAAACCCTCACCGGTCGGGAATGGACGGTCAGTCCGGCGTCGAACCGGGTGGGGGTACGCCTGTCAGGTGCCGCCGTGGACCGCGACGACGACCGGGAGCTCCCGAGCGAGGGGATGGTCGCCGGATCCGTCCAGGTGCCGCCGGACGGCCAACCCGTCCTTTTCCTGCGGGATCACGCCGTCACCGGCGGCTACCCCGTCATCGCCACTGTCATCGCCGAGGACCTCGACGCCGCAGCCCAGCTGGCGCCCGGCGCGACGGTCAGATTCGAGGAGTATACATGAGCACCATCTCATCCGTCCTGATCGCCAACCGCGGGGAGATCGCGGTACGCATCGCCCGCGCCGCCCGTGACCTGGGTATCCGTACGGTCGCGGTGTACACCGACGCCGACGTGGGTGCCCTGCACACCGAGATTGCCGAGGAAGCGTACGCGGTGTCCTCCTACCTCGACGTCGACGCGCTGCTCGAGGTGGCGTCCCGCGCCGGCGTCGACAGTGTGCACCCCGGGTACGGGTTCCTGTCGGAGAACGCCGGTACCGCCCGCGCAGTGCAGGACGCCGGACTGGTGTGGATCGGCCCGTCGCCGGAGACCATCGAGACCCTGGGTGACAAGATGGCGGCGCGTCAGCTCGCCGAGCGGTCCGGGGCCCCGTTGGCACCGGGCACCTCCGAACCACTGACCTCATGGGAACAGGCCCGCGACTTCGCCGAGGAGCACGGCCTGCCGATCGCGATCAAGGCCGCCTTCGGTGGTGGCGGACGGGGCCTGAAGGTCGTCACCGAGGAGGACGGACTGGAGGCGGTGGAAGGCGCCTTCGCCGCGGCCGGTCGCGAGTCGCAGGAAGCCTTCGGACGTGCGGAGTGCTTCGTGGAGAAGTTCCTCGCCCGCCCCCGGCACGTCGAGGCTCAGGTGCTGGCGGATTCCCATGGTGCGGTCGCGGTGGTCGGTACCCGTGACTGCTCGACCCAGCGTCGCTTCCAGAAACTCGTGGAGGAGGCACCGGCCCCCTTCCTGTCGGAGGAACAGAACCGGCGGATCATCGACGGTGCCCGCGAGGTGTGCCGTGCGGCGGGATACGTCGGTGCGGGGACGGTGGAGTTCATCGTCGCCGAGGACGGCACCGTGTCTTTCCTCGAGGTCAACACCCGTCTGCAGGTGGAGCACCCGGTGACCGAGGCCGTCTCCGGGATCGACATCGTCGACGAGCAGTTCCGTATCGCAGCCGGAGGACGGTTGACCGTCGATGCGGACGCGGACCCCGTCGCCCACGGCCATGCGGTCGAATTCCGGATCAACGCCGAAGATGTCGCCCACGGCTTCGCCCCCTGCCCGGGGACCGTGTCGCACTTCGAGCCCCCGACAGGGCCGGGGATCCGTGTGGACAGCGGTGTGCGCTCCGGGTCGACGATCCCGGGCAGCTACGACTCCCTGCTGGCGAAACTGGTGGTGTGGGGGCCTGACCGCGACACGGCTCTGCGACGGGCACGCGCCGCCCTCGACGAGTTCCGTATCGACGGTGTGCGGACCGTCCTGCCGTTCCACCGCGACATCGTGCGGGAGCCGGCGTGGGCCGGTGGGGCCGACGACTTCGCCATGTGCACCGACTGGGTCGACCGCGAGTACGTGCCCGGCGCGCACACCGTGGCCGACGTGTCGTTCGACGACATCTACGCCGACCGCACCACCCTCGCCGTCGAGATCGGCGGCGTACTGCAGCACGTGCGGGTCCCGTCCGCCCTGCTGCAGGGCGGGGGTGCAGCGTCCGGGGACGGAGATGCCGCAGGGGACGGGGACCCCGGCGACGTCCCCGCCCCCTTCGCCGGCACCCTGGCGGAGTGGCAGGTTTCCGACGGGGACACCGTCGAGGAGAACCAGACGATCGCCACCGTCGAGGCGATGAAGATGGAGTCTCCCGTCACCTCACCGGCCTCGGGCACGATCCACCTGCACGCCGACGCCGGGGACACTGTGGCCCGCGGAGACGTGATCGCCCGGGTCGTGGAGGAGTAGGGGTGCGCGCCCAGACCGCTGCCCAGCAGCTCCGGCTCGCCGTGTCCGCCGGCGAATTCACACCGGGACAGAAACTCAGCGAGGTCGCCGTCGCGCAACGCTTCGGTATCTCCCGCAACACCCTGCGCGAAAGCTATGCCACGCTGATCGCGGACGGTGTGCTGAACCGTATCCCCAACCGCGGGGTGTTCATCGCCTCACCCGGCGCCGCCGAGGTGCACAACCTCTTCCTCGCCCGCGCGGTCGTCGAACCCGGGGCACTGCTGTGGGGCGAGACCCCCGATGTCGGCGCGCTGGACCGGATCGTCGCCGAGGCCGAAGAACACCAGAGGGCGGACGACCTGGCGGCGACCGCGACGGCGAACCAGGAGTTCCACCGCGCCGTGGTCGCGACGGCCGGTTCGGAGCTGCTCAACGAGGAGATGGAACGGTTACTCGCCCGGATGCGACTGGTTTTCCTGCAGGCGGAGCGGCACGATCCCGGGTTCCACGGGGGATTCGTACCGGTCAACCGGACTATCGTCACCCGGCTGCAGGCCGGTGACCGGGAGGGGGCGGCGACCCTGCTGCGCGCGTCACTGCTGGAGACGAGTGCGTCGCTGTCCTCCCTCATCGGCTGAGAGGAACTCCAGGACCCGGTCGCGGCAGGCCGCGGCGTCGATCCCCCGGTCCGCCAGCCACTCCGTCGAGTAGTACTTGTCGAGGTAACGTTCCCCGGAATCGCAGATCAGTGACACCACACTGCCCTGCTCACCGGCCTCCACCATCTCGGCGACCAGCATCAGCGCGGCCCACAGCCCGGTGCCGGTGGAGCCGCCGGCCCGGATCCCGGTCACCTGCTCCAACGCCTGGATCGCACCGATCGCCGCGGCATCGGGCACACCCATCATCCGGTCGACGACGGTCCCGGTGAAACTCGGCTCCACCCGTTGGCGACCGATACCTTCGATTCTGGAGGGTGCCGCGGTGGTGACGTCCCGGTCGTCGGCCTCCCAGGCCGGCAGGAACGCCGAGTTCTCCGGGTCGGCGACGCACAGACCGGTCATCCGTCCGGTGTAGCGCACGTAGCGGCCCAGGGTCGACGAGGTACCGCCGGTGCCCGCTGTCGCGACAATCCATGCCGGCTCCGGGTACCGTTCCATCGCCATCTGACGGAAAACGGACTCGGCGATGTTGTTGTTCCCCCGCCAGTCGGTGGCCCGCTCGGCATAGGTGAACTGGTCCATGTAGTGGCCACCGCTCTCCCGCGCGATGTCCGCGGCGACCGCGTAGACGGTGGACGGATCATCGACGAATCGGACGTCGGCACCGTACGACCGGATCAGGCGGACCTTCTCGGCACTGGTGGTCGCCGCCACGACGGTGATGAAAGGGACACCGATGAGCCGGGCGAAATAGGCCTCCGAAATCGCGGTGGAGCCGGAGGACGCCTCGACCACCGGGGCACCGGGCCGGATCCACCCGTTGCTCAGTGCGTAGAGGAAGAGCGAGCGGGCGAGCCGGTGCTTCAGCGAACCGGTGGGGTGCGTCGACTCGTCCTTGAGGTAGAGATCCACGCCCCAGGCCTCCGGGAGGGGCACGGACAGCAGGTGGGTGTCGGCCGAGCGGCACTGGTCCGCCTTGACCTTCGCTATCGCCCCGGCGAGCCAGCGCCGCCCGTCCGCGTCATACCGGTTGAGGTCGCGTACCTCTACCATTGCGCCAACCATGCCGCGTCGTCACTGATCCGCCGCCGCCACACGTCCGGGACCCCGAGGATGTGCTCGGAGAGGTAGGCCCGGAACTCATGGTCCGGTGCGTTGGAGGTGAAGAAGTCCTGCACCTGCTCCGCCGGTGTCCCCCGGGAGTCCTCGGAGGCCACCGACACCAGCGTGGGGACCTCCGACAGTGCCGGAGGAGCAGCGGTGAGTTCCGGGGAGATCCGGGGTGTCATGGCCAGCAGGAAGTCCGCGTCCTCGACGACGTCCCGGGCCAGTCCCAAGCCGGAGCCGAAGGTGATCAGGCCGGTGCGGTGGTCCGGTCGGCCCCACCCGCGAACCTCGCGGAAGGCCGCGGCAACGGCCGCCTGTGTCCGCTCCTGTGACGCTCCCTCGCCGTAGGCGGGCAGCGGGTACACCAGGTCCACCACGGTCACACCGGACTTCTCGGCCAGTGCGGCGAACAACGGCAGCCAGAGCTGGTCGTGGGCTTCAGCGTCACCGAACCAGCCGGGCCCGCCGTGCAGGCTGACCGCCACGGCGCCGGTCGGCTCACTCGGGGTGAGCACGGTCCCGCCGACCCCGGCGACGGTCACCGGCTCCGCCGAGGGACCCGTCTTCAGGAACGCCGACGTCGGCATGGCGTGGTCGAGACCCGCACCGAGAACCAGCAGACTGCAGTGGGTGATCAGGTCCGGTACCCGAGCCCACATGCGCTCGGTACGGTCCTTGAGCTCGGCGGTGACCCCGTCCGGCGACTCCGCGGCTTCATCGGTGGTCAACGACCGGAAGATCTCCGGGTAGCTGTCCTCGAAGAAGTTCAGCAGCTGGGTGAGCTGACCCCGCGGACTGATGCCGTCCCTGCCTGCCTGGGCGTCCACCGGGTGTCCCTTCGGCAACGTCGCGGGGTCGGTCTGTTCGAGGCGGACGGTCTCGTCGGGGTCCGCCCCGGTCGCGGTAATCGGCTGAATGCTCATGACCCCATACTATGGCGGCATGGAATCTCAGCATCACCTCCCCACCCGTGCTCCGGCGTCCCGGGTCGCCGGCGTCGGCCCGACGGTCTTCGCGACGATCACCGCCGAGGCGGTTCGTACCGGCGCGGCGAATCTCGGGCAGGGCTTCCCTGACGAGGACGGCCCGGCAGAGATGCTGCGGCTGGCTGCCGCGGAGATCACCGGCGGCAACAACCAGTACGGGCCGGGACGTGGCCTGCCGTCGTTGCGTCGTGCCGTCGCGGAGGACCGGGAGCGCCGCCTCGGACACGTCGTGGACCCGGAGGACGTGCTGGTCACCGTGGGCGCGACCGAGGGCATCGCCGCCGCCGTGCTCGGGCTCGTCGACCGCGGTCGCGAGGTGGTCGTCCTCGAGCCCACCTACGACGCGTACTCCGCGGCCATCGGCTTGGCCGAGGCCGTCGCGCGACCTGTGCGTCTGCTTCTGGACGACGGCAGGTGGCACCTGGACCGGGAGAGATTCGCCGCTGCGGTGGCGGACGGTCCGGCCGCCGTGATCCTCAACTCACCGCACAATCCGACCGGCACGGTCCTGGGGCGCGAGGACCTGGAGTTCATCGCCGGCACAGTACGCGACACCGACGTGGTCGTCATCAGCGACGAGGTCTACGAGCGCCTCGCCTTCGACCGTCCCCACGTCGCTTTCGCCACGCTGCCCGGGATGCGGTCCCGGACGGTGACGTTGTCCAGCGCCGCGAAATCCTTCAACGTCACAGGCTGGAAGACGGGGTGGGCGATCGCCCCTCCGGAGCTGCTGGATGCCGTCACCGCGGCCAAGCAGTTCCTCAGTTATGTGGGGGTCACGCCCCTGCAGCCGGCGGTGGCGTGGGCGCTCGGCAACGCTGACCGCTGGAGCGACCGGTGGGGGCAGACCCTGCGGGCCCGCCGGGACCGCCTGGCGGGCGTCCTGCGTGCGACCGGGCAGCACGTCCTGCACAGTGACGGCACCTACTTCCTGGTCAGTGACATCGCCCCGTTGGAACTCGACGTCACGGCCGAGGAGTTCTGCCGCTCCCTGCCTGAGGCGGTCGGGGTGGCCGCCATTCCGGTGAGCAGCTTCGTCACCGTGGCCGATGAACAGGTCGACACTCTGGTGCGGTGGACATTCTGCAAGGCCGACGGCACCCTCGACCTGGCCGAGGAGAGGTTGCTCGCTGCTGACTGGACGCGTCTGCATAAGACCGGAAACTAAATACTACGATGGTGCCCATGACTCAGATCCGCACCACACACGTAGGTTCACTGCCGCGCACCCCGGAACTGCTGGAGGCCAACCAGCGCCGGAGCAGCGGCGACATCAGCCAGGACGAGTTCCTCGGCATTCTCCAGGACGGTGTCGACAAGGTCGTCCGACGGCAGGTCGACCTCGGGCTCGACATCATCAACGAGGGCGAGTACGGACACGTCACCTCCGGTGCCGTGGACTACGGCGCCTGGTGGAACTACATCTTCTCCCGGCTCAGCGGACTCACCATGACCGACACCGACCGCTGGGCCAACGCGGAGAAGGTCCGGTCGACCCCCGGGAACATCCGCCTGACGTCCTTCCCCGACCGTCGTGACCGCGCCGCCTTCAGTGCCGCCTACGAGGACCCCGAGTCCGGTATCTTCACCGGACGCGCCAAGGTCGGCAACCCGAAATTCACCGGCGAGGTCGGCTACATCGGTGGCGACCAGGTAGGCGCCGACGTCCGACTTCTGACCCATGCGCTGTCCGCCGCGGACAAGAACACCTCCGACGGATTCATCGCCGCCATTTCCCCGGGCTCCGCCGCGCGTCTCACCGACGAGTACTACGGTGACGACACCGCCCTGGTCAACGCCTGTGCGGATGCCCTGCACCATGAGTACAAGGCCATCACAGACGCCGGCCTGACCGTGCAGATCGACGCACCCGACCTCGCCGAGGCATGGGACCAGATCAACCCCGAGCCCTCCGTCGCCGACTACCAGGCATGGATCCGGATCCGGATCGCCGCCATCAACCGGGCGCTCGCGGGGCTGCCGAAGGACCAGACCCGTCTGCACATCTGCTGGGGTTCCTGGCACGGCCCCCACACCACGGACATCCCTTTCGCCGACATCATCGATGAAGTCCTCCAGGCTGAGGTGGGCGGCTTCTCCTTCGAGGGTGCCAGCCCGCGCCACGCCCATGAATGGCGTGTCTGGCAGGACCATGCGCTCCCGGACAACACGTTGATCTACCCCGGGGTGGTCTGCCACTCCACCAACGTCGTGGAACACCCTCGCACGGTGGCCGACCGGATCCTGACGTTCGCCGAGGTTGTCGGGCCGGACCGGGTCGTCGCCTCCACGGACTGCGGGCTCGGTGGCCGTCTCCACGAGCAGATCGCGTGGGCGAAGCTGGAGTCGCTCGTCGAAGGTGCACGCATCGCCAGCCGGGACCTGCTGGGATAGTTTCTTTCAGTTCATGATTGTGTCAGCGTAGGCTGTCCTTCATGACTGTCACCCCACATCCCGGCCGACGTACCGTCGGCATGCTCACAGCATTCGGCTGTGCCCTCGCCCTGTCCGCATGCGCCGGCTCCTCGGACGACGACCCCGACTCCGGCAGCACCGGAGGAACCTCCGCCGTCCAGACAGAGGGGACCTTCCCGCAGACCGTACCGACCAAGTTCGGTGACGTCACCGTCGACGAGCAGCCCACCAAGGTGGTGGCGTTGGGGTGGGGTGACGCAGAGACTGCGCTCTCCCTCGGCGTCCAACCTGTCGGCGCGTCCGACTGGCTCGACTTCGGCGGAGACGGCGTCGGCCCGTGGATGGAGGGTGCCTACGACTCCTCCCCCGAGATCATCAGCACGCTGGAGCCGGAGTACGAGGAGATCGCCGCGCTGGAGCCCGACCTGATCCTCGACGTCCGGAGTTCCGGTGACCAGGACCGCTACGACAAGCTCTCCTCCATCGCCACCACCGTCGGTATTCCGGACGGAGCAGACAGCTACCTGACGCCCCGTGAGGACCAGGTGCAGATGATCGCCACCGCGCTGGGACGTCCCGATGCGGGCGAGACCATCAACAAGGGATACGACGACATGGTCGCCGGAATCCGCGAGGAGCACCCCGAATGGGCGGAGAAGACCGCCTCCACCGTGGCTCTCTCGTCCGCCGGCTGGGGCGCCTACATCCGCGGCTCTGAACGCTATGACACCCTCCTCGACCTCGGGTTCCAGGAGAATAAGACGTTGGCGGACGAGGAGGTCGCTGACACCGGTTTCTCGGTGAAACTCAGCGATGAAACCCTCTCGAAGGCAGACTCGGACCTGGTCGTGGCTTTCGCCGTCGGGACAACCCCGGAGGACGTGGCCGGCAACAGCGCCTGGCAACGGCTGTCGGCCACGAAGGAAGGGCATTCCTTCGCCATGCCGCGCGATATCTCCAGCGCCTACGCCCTGGGTTCACCGTCGGCGATCGAGTTCGCGATGAAGCAACTGGTGCCGTTGCTCGAGGACCACACGAGCTAGACTCGCCCACCGTGTACTCAGGGCCTCCGCCGCCCGTCCGGACAGCGCAGACAGCGTGGAGAACGATTGGTAGGTTGGTCTCGTGGGATTTAGCGCGTTAGAGCTCTGGGCGTCCGAGCTAGGTTTAACTGTGTCGGTGGCGGCTGAGCCCCAGAACAGTGACTACGAGTCGGGACTGGCACAGGTTGAGGGCCTCGAGTGGCACGTCCGGACCGCCAGGAACACCCCGTCGAAACCGGGCGCCTTCGTCGCCTTCTGGCGGCGAAGCTCGGACGGACAGACGCAGCCATTCACTGGCGACAAGATGAACGCTGGTCTGCTTGTCTTCGTGGGAGACCATGTTCGGCGCGGGGTGTTCAGGTTCTCTGCCGACCATCTTGCAGAGTTGGGGGTTACCGCAGCGGGCGGACAGGCGGGCAAACGCGGATTTCGTGTGTATCCTGTCTGGTGCGAAGGGCTGAATCCGCAGGCCAGGGCCACGCAACGCGCACAATCTCCGGCATTCGAGGGGTACTGAGATCACGCGGTCCTCACCCAGTGCAGGGCAGCGACAAGGCAGAGACCGGCGTGGTGCTTGCGGGCAGTCTCGTCAGTGCGCATTGCGATGCCGCAGCAACCATACTCGTGTCCACTGTCTGCCCAGGCGTGGGTAGGAACGCGAGGGCTCTGTCGTGGAGACGGCCGATGCGATCCGCGCCAGCCCACCGGACTGCTGCGCGAGACGGGGCTCTCACCAAACCCGTGCCCGGAGCCCTGCTCAGACCACCGGCTGAAGTTCTTGTAGATCATATTCCAGTTGCCGAGCCGCTCCGGCAGATCCAGACACGGCCGCCTGGTCGTATCTCGCGCAGACACTGCGCCCTGCGGTCCACCCGGCCGATGAGGTCGCCGTCCGCCGGGCGGCGCGGGCCAGGCGGCACACACCCACACGCACACAAAAAAAGGGAAGGCCCCGGCAACCAGAAAACTGGCTACCGGGGCCTCCCCACACACTTGATGCCGGCGGCGTCCTACTCTCCCACACCCTCCCGGGTGCAGTACCATCGGCGCAGGCAG
>NZ_VDYZ01000219.1 GCF_007673095.1 Corynebacterium glyciniphilum AJ 3170 | reverse complement strand
GTGGAATATGTATGAGAAGTAAGTAGGAGAATATGGGTATGAGGAGGAGGAAGAAGAGGGTAAGGGTGGGTGGTGATGTGGGGGTGGGGGGTAGGTGGGTGGGTGTGGGGGTGTTGAGGGGGGAGAGTGGTGAGGGGGGGGGGAGGAGGTGGAGAGGAGGGTTGTTGCGTGGAGGTGTGAGGGGGGTGAGGGAAAGGAGGGAGGGGTGGGTGGAGGTGGAGGGTAGCAGGGTGGGTGGGGGGGGAAGGGAGAGGGGAGTGGTGTTGGAGGAGGCG
>NZ_VDYZ01000218.1 GCF_007673095.1 Corynebacterium glyciniphilum AJ 3170 | reverse complement strand
AGTTGTTGGGGGATGTTGGGGAAGGGGATGGGGAGGGGGAGAGCCAGGTTGTGGATGAAGCGGGTGGAGGGGAGGGGTGGTGGGTTGGGGGAAAGATGGGGAGAAGGGTTGGGAAGAGTGGAGAGAGGGGGAGTGGGGGTTGTGGGGGGGGAGGGGGGGTGGGAGGTGGGTGTGGGGTGTGTGGTGGAAGGGGGGGGGGGGAGGTAGGGGGGGATGGAGGGGTGGGGGGTGGGGGTGAGTGGGTAGAGGGGGGAGGTGGAGTGGAGGGAGGAGGT
>NZ_VDYZ01000217.1 GCF_007673095.1 Corynebacterium glyciniphilum AJ 3170 | reverse complement strand
TTGTTCCACCCGGTGATAAACTCCCGGATCTTCGCATTCAAGTCCTTGACAGAAGTGAACACGCCTCGCTTGATCGCTTGGCGGTCGATGATGCCGAACCAGACTTCCACCAGGTTCAACCACGACCCGGGCGTCGGGGTGAAGTGCACGTGGAATCGGGGGTGTGCGGCCAGCCAGTCTCGCACTTCGGCGGTTTTGTGGGTGGCGTAGTTGTCCATCACCAGGTGCAGATCCTGTTCCGGGTAGGCGCGGTCGATCTGGCGCAGGAAGCTCAA
>NZ_VDYZ01000216.1 GCF_007673095.1 Corynebacterium glyciniphilum AJ 3170 | reverse complement strand
TCCTCAATCCTCTCCGCCACCCCCCCCCCCACCACTTCAACCCCCACTACCCCAACCTTCACATCCTCATCCTCCACCACATCCACCCTCCCCATATCCCCCTCCATCCTTCCCATCCTCCCCCCCATCACCCCATTCCTCACCCCTTTCCCCCACCACCCCCATCTCCCCCACCACCCCCCCCAGAACACCATCCTCCAACCCACTACCCGTCCCCACCCCACCCTCCACTCCACCCACTTCCAACTCCGCTCACCGCTCCCTCCCCCTCACCCT
>NZ_VDYZ01000215.1 GCF_007673095.1 Corynebacterium glyciniphilum AJ 3170 | reverse complement strand
CCTTCACCAACCCCTCCCCCCCCACCCCCCCGACACCCCCCGCAACCACCCCCCCCCCCCACACACCATCCTCCTCCTCCCCCCTCCCCTCCTCCCCTTCCCCCCTCTCTTCCCCCCCTACCTCCCCCCAATCTACCCCACCAGCCTCCCAGCCACCCGTTCCCCAATCTCCTTCAACCTGCCGCGCGCAGTCTCCCCTTTCCCTCCCCTATTCTTCCCCCCACTACCCCCTCTCCCCTCCCTCCCTCCCCGACTCGTTCTCCCCCCCCTCTTCTT
>NZ_VDYZ01000214.1 GCF_007673095.1 Corynebacterium glyciniphilum AJ 3170 | reverse complement strand
ACCTCCTCCCGCCTCCTCTTCCCCTCCTCCATCCCCCCCGCCCCCCTCATCACCTTCCCCACCCACCCCCCCTCCTACCCCTCCTCCACCACACCCTCGTCCACTACCTCCCCACCCCAACCACCCACCTCACCCCCCCTCCCTCCCCACCAACACTTCTTCCCCCACCCCACCCAAACCCTCCCCCCCCACCCCCCATTGTCCCAACCCCCCCCCCGCTCCCCCAAATAGCTCCCCGCCTCATTCCCTTCCCCCCCCCTGCCCTCCTCCACCATC
>NZ_VDYZ01000213.1 GCF_007673095.1 Corynebacterium glyciniphilum AJ 3170 | reverse complement strand
GGAGTGCGAGAGCAATTGGTGGATGTGGATCAAGGGGGGTTTGGTGGGGTTGATGTGGTAGTTGCTGGGGGGGTGAGGGAAGATAGGGGGGGTGAGGGAGAGTTGGGTGTAGTGGATGGGAAGGGGAGGGTGGGGGTTGTGGATGAGGATGTGGAGTTGGGTGTGATGGGGGTGGGAGATGGGGTTGGGGTGTTGAGGGGGGTGGGGGTAGAGGAGTTGGTGTGGATGTGGGTAGGAGGTGGGGGGGTGGGGGAATGGGGGGAGGTGGGGGGGGGG
>NZ_VDYZ01000212.1 GCF_007673095.1 Corynebacterium glyciniphilum AJ 3170 | reverse complement strand
ATCCTCCCACATCATCCACATCTTCCCCATCCCCGCCATCAACCTCCTCTTCTTCCCAATCTACCTCCTCCTCTTCCTCCCTACCCTCAACCCCTCGTTCACCATCCCTCAACTCCTCCTCCTCCTCCACCTCCTCCCCCTCCCCTCCCCTTCCCCCTCCCACACGGAGTCGTGTCCCACCCCTACCTCCACCAACTCCACAACGACTGCCCCCAACGCTGGGACAACATCTCCCAGCACCCCCCCAAGCCCGAGGATCGTATCCTTGCGTTCTTCG
>NZ_VDYZ01000211.1 GCF_007673095.1 Corynebacterium glyciniphilum AJ 3170 | reverse complement strand
GGTGATGATTGGGGGTGGGGGGGTGGTGGTGGTGGGGATGGGTGTGGTGGTGATGGTGGAGGAGAAGAAGAGGTTGTGGTAGGTCGGCGGGATGGGGGTGGTGGTGAAGATGGGTTGGTGGAGTGTGAGGAGGGAGGGGAAGTCAGAGCCGACTCTGTGATTGAGTTGGCCGTGGAGGGAGGAGACGGTAGGGTGAGGGAGGGAGAAGATGTAGGGAGGGGTGTGGACGGGGAAGGGTTGAGTTTGTGGGGGGGACGGAGCGGGGGTAGATGGTGAT
>NZ_VDYZ01000210.1 GCF_007673095.1 Corynebacterium glyciniphilum AJ 3170 | reverse complement strand
CCCGACCGATCACCACCCCCGCGTTGTTCTCTCCCCCCACCCCGACCCCCCCAACTACCTCTACTTCCCCCTCACCTTCTCAACACCCCCTCACCCACTCAAACCTCCCATACCCCTCTCCCCTCCCTCATCATTCTACTACTCCACCAACTCCTCCTACACCACCTCACCATTCCCCTCCCTCACCTACCCCCTCCCATACCCCCACTCCCTCATCACCCTCCCCTTCAACCCTTCCACCTTACCCTTCCTCTCCCCCCGGTACGCCCCCCTCAAC
>NZ_VDYZ01000020.1 GCF_007673095.1 Corynebacterium glyciniphilum AJ 3170 | reverse complement strand
AGGTCTTCCTTATGCGTCATCCCCCGACGGAGTGTTCACAACCTCCCCGGGAAGTACAACTAGAACTATTCGAACCGCTTCCGGAAGCTGTCCTCCATACGGTCAGCGACACCACCGCTCTTCGCCCCGGAGCCTGACTTTCCGGACGGAGGCCCGGACTTCCCGGCACGGGAACCCGACGCCCCGCCCCCACGGAAAGCCAGCAGCCCCCCACCGAACATCACGAGGAACCCGACGACGCCGAGCGCCACAAACCATAGGCTGTTCTGGGACAACGCGATCCCGGCGATGAGGAGACACACGCCGAGGAGGAAGACCGCTACCGAGCGGATTCCAATGCTGAAGCCACCGCTGACCGGACCGTCTCCGGAGGCCTGCCTGGCAAGGTTAGGGTCGTCGGCAATCAGCGCCTGCTCGATCTCCTGCAGCATGCGCCGTTCCTGTTCTGAAAGGGCCACGATCGTCCTCCCCTGAGGTGTCGGGTGTCGATATTTACCGGAAGTTCTTTCTCTACCGTCTCAACGCACGATGGGCGGAAAAAGTTCCGTACTGATGTCTCTCAGCCTACCCCAGGACCGCCCTCCGACCGTCACGCAACCTCAGGCAGGTAGCCGACACGACCCCGGACAACATCAAGGAAGTCGCAGGCATCCTGGTACACCTCTGTCACCTGCGCTTCCGACAGGCCGGGAACCAGTCCCATCTCCACCTGCGCCACCAGCCGGGCATGCGGGGCGAAACGTCGGCACCAGGTCTCCATCTCCTCATCCCCGGCGAGTGCCCGCACCTTTTCCCATGCACTTCCCGGTGGCAGTCTCCGCCGCTTCTTCCTGGCGAACTGGATGACCGCACCTGCAGCACGCAGCGCGGCACGGTACGCCCATGTCAAGCGCTCCTCACGGACCAGGTCCGTACGACTGAGCTCAAGCAGTCGCTCCGCCTCGATCACAAATGTGTCGGGCGGAACGGCCCCACCCTTGTGCGACCTGTTCATCCTGGCGACATTGCCGGTAGCTCCCTGTGCCATGACCGCCTCCTTCCCGAACCGTCCCGTCCGTTTTCCGGTACTGATGTCCCTCACGGTACGAAGGCACCCGGACATGGAGAGCGGAATGCGGCTCGACTTAGAACGTATGTTCGACTTTACCCGTTCGGGCGAGCCCTCCCACTCCGTTTGCCACAATGGAGACGTGACCGATGACCACCAGATCAGCGTATGCACCCTCCCGGTGCAGGATTATGTCCGCCGCATCGACCAGCTTGTCGACATCCACCTGAGGGCGATGTCGTACCCGCCGGAGACCTTCCACCAGCGTCGGCAACTCTGGTTGGCCAACGCCCGGAAACCGGGGTTCAGCTGTGCGGTCGCACTGTCCCACCCGTCCCGCTCCATACCGGACACCGGAAGGTCAGCACACCGTGCCGTCGGGGTGGCCTACGGTTTTCCGGGTGACTGCTCCAGTTGGTGGTACAGGGAAGTCCACCGAGGACTGGTCTCCGCCGGTCACACGTCCGAGGACGCCGACGCACTGCTCGCAGACTACGACGAGATCTCCGAAGTCCATGTGCACCCCGACTACCAGGGACGAGGGATCGGCAGGAGACTGCTCACCACGCTTCTTCCCCATCTCCACCGACCGGTCTCACTGCTCTCCACCCCGGAAGTCGCCGACGAAGCCAATGCCGCATGGTCCCTCTACCGCGCCACCGGCTTCCGGGACGTCCTGCGGGGATTCCGGTTCGGCTCCGACCCCCGGCCGTTCGGCGTCCTCGCCCTCACCCGCACCTGACGGGGCGCGTCACCGTACCATGTCCTGACCCAGTTCAGGACCCCACGCCGGGGCCATCCCCAGGTTATGGAGCACCTCCTGGGTCGCACGGACGTTGTTCATCGTCATGAAGTGCAGGTCGGGTGCACCCTCGGCGATGAGTCGCTCAGCCATCCTCGACGTGACCTCGATACCTGCCTCACGGATCCCCGCGGCATTCTTCACCTCATCACCGGCAGCGGCACGGGTCAGCAGATCATCGAGCTCCTTCGGCAACGAGGCACCGGACAGCTCCAACTGCCGACGTACCGACTTCAACGAGGTGATCGGCATCAGACCGGGAATGATCGGTTTCGCACCGTGCACCGGGTCAGCAGCCGCCAGCCGATCCCTCAACCGGAGGTAGTGGTCGACGTCGAAGAACATCTGGGTGATGGAGTAACTGGCGCCTGCGCGTAGTTTCTGCAGCGTATAACGGGTGTCGTCCTCCAGGCTCCCGGCACGGTAGTGCCCTTCGGGGAAGGACGCGATACCGATGTCGAAGTCGGCGCACTCGGGCATGGATCGCACAAGCTCGATCAACTCATGGGCGAAATTGAGCCCCCCGTCGACCGGCGTCCAGTCCCCCATCGGGTCTCCCGGAGGATCCCCCCGTAAGGCCAGGAGGTTCGTCAGTCCCAGTGAGGCGAACTCGCGCAGAATGTCGCGGAGCTCCTCTTCCCGGTGGTCGACCAGGGTGAGGTGGAGCAACGTCGTCAACGGTTTGACCGCCAGGCGCGACGCCACCCGCTCCGTGCGCTCCCTGCTCGACCCCCCAGCACCGTAGGTCACCGACACGAAACTGGCACCGAGGTCGTGAAACGCCTCCGCGGCGGACCAGAGACGCTGTTCTGCAGCATCATTGCGCGGGGGCATGAACTCCACCGAAAAGGGGACGCGTCCAGGCGTACCCCACTTGAGGGTGTCTGCGACGGCGACCTGCAGGCTCGCCGGGGCGGGGCGGTGAGTTTCATTGACCATAGGGCCCCATCCTAGAAGACCCTCCCCCGCCTCCGGCAGGTCGAGGTCTGCTTTCCTCACCCCGGTCCCTACTATTGGGTTGAACCGGACGCGAATGCGCTCCCCCACCTAGTTACGGAGGACCCACGATGGCCGACGCCGCCCCGACGAAGACCTGGTACGTCGACGCGCCGCTGACCGACGTCCCCCCTGTCGTCGACGACACCCTCGCGGAATTCCTGGCTGCCAGGCACGCGGAGTTCGACGGCATCGACCCCGTCATCGCACAGGGCATCAGCGAACTCGGCGGGTTCGTCGTCGGTGGCAAACGGCTCCGTCCTCTCTTCGCCTGGGCCGGTGTCCGCGCCGCACTGCAGGGCGGTGGAGGCCGGCTCGATCACGCGACCGACGCAGACAACCTGATCACCGCCGTCAGCTCCCTGGAGTTCATCCAGGCGTGTGCACTGATACACGACGACATCATCGACCACTCGGACACCCGCCGTGGACGACCCACCGTCCACCGCTCGTTCGAGTCGCGGCACCGCCACGACCAGTGGCACGGTGATGCCGGTGACTACGGGGTCAGTCAGGCCATCCTCGTCGGCGACCTCGCTTTCGCCTGGGCGGATGACATGCTCGCCGACTCCGGGATCTCCGCTGAATCCCTGCTGCGCGCCCGGACGCCATGGCGTGCGATGCGCACGGAGGTCATCGCCGGGCAGATGCTCGACATCTCCGTGGAAGCCAGCGGTTCCGAAGATCCTGAAGCGTCCGCGAAGGTCAACACCTACAAGACCGCCGCCTACACCGTGGAACGACCCCTGCACCTCGGTGCCGCCCTCGTGGACGCTCCCGAGCGGACGGTGCAGATGCTGCGCGCTGCGGGCCGTGACATCGGCATCGCCTTCCAGCTGGAGGACGACTATCTCGGGGTCTTCGGTGACCCGGTCGTCACCGGGAAGGCGTCCGGTGACGACCTCCGCTCCGGAAAACGGACGTATCTCGCCGCGACCGCCCTGCGCGCCGCTGACGCCACCGATCCGGCCGCCGCGGCCCGGCTGCGGGCGGGTATCGGCACAGTCACGTCTGAGTCGGAGGTCGACGACCTCCGGGCGATCATCGTGGACTCCGGGGCCGCCGCCGACACCACCGCACGTATCCGGTCGCTCACCGATCGCGCCATCGGCACCCTCCGCCGCGGCGGACTCGATGCCTCGGTGACGGAGGAACTCATCACCGTCGCCGAGCAGCTCACCGAGCGGAGGAGCTGAACCGTGCTGAGAACCATCGGAGCCCGGGTCCGAGACATGCCGCGTCGCCGCGCCGTCCTGCTCGGAGTGATCGGTTCGGTCCTGCTGGCGTTGTGTTCCCACTCCGTGGGCGCGACCCGCAACCGCGGCGGGGTCCTCCAGGAACTGGGGTGGTCGAACCTGGGTTTCGGGCACCTGTACGGGATCGTCGTCGTGTTCATGTGGGTGGCGATCCTGCTGATGCTCCTGTCCTGGATCGTGGTCGGCGGACGGATCGTCCGCCTGGGGGAAGCGCTGGGAACCCGTACGCTCATCGCCTGGGTCGCACCGTTGTTCTTCGCCGGGCCGCTGATGAGCCGTGACATCTACTCCTACCTGATGCAGGGCACCCTCGCCCGCGACGGGTTCAACGCCTACGACGTCGGCGCCTCCGCCAATCCCGGCCGCATGTTCTTCGAGGTGAGCGGGGACTGGAGAAACACGACGACCCCGTACGGCCCGCTCCACCTGTGGATCGGGGAAGGCATCACACGGATCACCGGGGACAACATCACCGCCGGGATCATCGTCTACAAGATCCTCTCGTTGGCCAGCTTCGCCGTCCTCGCCTGGGCGGTCGCCGGCCTGGCCCGGCAACTCGGGTCCTCGCCGCACCTCGCGGTATGGATCGGCGTGGCCAACCCGCTCGCTGTCATCCATTTCATCGGCGGCATGCACAACGAGGTCACCATGATGGCCCTCGTCTGCGCCGGTCTGCTCCTCGGCCTACGAGCCGCACCGGTGCGTGGTCTGGTCTACGGATCGGCCCTGATCGGAGCCGGTGTCGCACTGAAAGCGACCGCCCTGTTCGCGCTGCCGTTCCTGGTCTGGGTGTTCGTGGCACGGCGCGCCGGCACACTTCCCGGTGAGGATGCCCCCCGCCGTCGCTTCCGGGAGATTCTCCGGGATCTCCGTCAGTTCACCCCCGCCCGCCTGGTGACGATGCTGATCGGTGGGCTCGGTTCCGCCGCAGTGATGCTGGCCTCCGTCGTCGTGATCACCTGGGCGAGCGGCCAGACCTGGGGGTGGGTCGCCGAAATCAGCGGAAACACCAAGGTCATCAACCCCCTCTCCCTGGCGTCCCTGCTGGCCGGCTTCCTCGTGCGCCCGTTGAGCCTGGTCAACGAGGAGATCTACTTCAACGAGATCGTCGCGGTCCTGCGGCCGGTCACCATGGCACTGATGCTGCTGGGGCTCGTGGTCTGCTGGCTCATCTGGCGACGCGGACCGCGCGACGCCATGGTCGGCGCGACAGCCGCCTATGCGGTGACCTGCGTCCTCAATGCCGTCGTCCTGCCCTGGTACTACATGGCACCGCTGGCGCTCTTCGGGGTCTGGGTCCGTGACCGCCGGGCGGTGATCGTGGTGGCCTGGTTGTCGATGGTCATGTCCATGACCTTCGACGGAGGCGGCAACAACCGTCTCTACTCACTGTGGTGGCTCATCGTCGTCGGAGTGGTGATGTGGTGGGCCGCCACCACCTGCCTCAGGGACTCAGCCGATGGCCATCGCCTGGGCGCGACGCATGACCTCCCTGGCGAGGTGCCCGTGGAGCGCGTCGACAGGACGCCCCGGCAGTGACCCGTCCTCGGTGAACAGGAACTCCAGGATCTCCTCGTCCGAGTAACCCCCGTCCGCCAGCAGGGCGATGAGACCGGGCACGAACCGGTTGATGTCACCGGTGTCCGTGAAGAACCGCGCCGGGATCTGCCGGACACCGCCCACCTGCACCGCCACCAGGCGGTGACTGTTGAGGTCATCCATCACGCGGGTCACCAGGACGCCGAGCAGTTCTGCGGTTTCAGGGACGTTGAAGACCCGCTCGCCGGCCGGGAGCCCCGACACGGCGGCGGTGAGCTCGCGTCCCGCCACCGCCCCCTCGTCGGCACGGTCGGACCCGGAGGTGACGTCAGGATTGTCGCTGTTGTTGTTCGCACTCACAGCACCCACCCTATCCCGTCCTCCCGACTTTCCTGGACTGCCCCGTATACTTCCCCGGTAGCCGTAAATGAAAGGAGGCGGGTCGAACATCATGGAATCCCAGTTGCGACCGGGGGACCTGTTGGACAACCGGTACCGCATCGGCGAGACAATCGCCCGTGGAGGAATGTCGGTCGTCTACCACTGCGTCGACACCAGACTGGACCGCGACCTCGCCGCCAAGGTCCTCGACCCGGGGTTCGCCCGGGAGCCCGCGTTCCGTGCGCGGTTTGAACGCGAAGCGCGGGCCGTGGCGCGTTTGAACCACCCGTGTCTGGTCAACGTCTTCGACCAGGGGGTTGACCACCGCCCGGACGGGGACCATGTGTTCCTGGTCATGGAGCTGGTGCCTGGCGGTACGCTGCGCGAGCTCCTCCGCGAGCGCGGTCCCATGCCACCGCACGCGGCGCTCGCCGTGATGGGTCCCGTCCTCGAGGCACTCGCCCTGGCGCACGAAGAGGGGATGGTCCACCGGGACGTGAAACCGGACAACGTCCTCATCCGCGAGGACCACCAGGTCAAACTCGCCGACTTCGGTCTGGTCCGCGCCTCCCGTCGTGACGTCTCCTCCGGCGGCCCGGTGATCGGCACCGCCGCCTACCTCTCCCCCGAACAGGTCCGGGGCGGACATGTCGGCCCGGAGGGTGACGTCTACTCCGCCGGCATCCTGCTGTTCGAACTCCTCACCGGACGGACCCCGTTCCGGGGCTCCTCGCCCGAAGAGACAGCGTTGATGCGACTCGACAACGAGGTGCCCCCACCGTCGAGTCTCATCGCAGGCGTCCCGCCTGAACTCGATGACCTGGTACTCCAGGCCACACGCCGGAACCCCTCCGAACGTTTCGTCGACGGGGACACCTTCCTGGCCGCTGTCCGGGACACCCGCCGCGACCTCGGCCTCCCCGACTTCCAGGTCCCCGCACCCACGGTCAGCGCCGTCCACCGCGCACTGGAGGGGTCTGTCGTCTCGGACCGGTTGAGTTGGGACGACGACGCCATGGCCACCAGCATGTTCGCCGCCGGGGCCACCGAGACCCGCGATGACCTTCCGGCGGCGCACACCGCCGAAACCAACCTCGTTCCCCAGGTCTCCCCCACCCCTGACCCGGACTATCCCCCCGAACCTCAGCAAGCGCGCGATGACCAGTCCGCGGTTCAGGAGCACACGCCTCCCCGCTCCCGGCCGTTGACCAACCGCGGCGGCGCGGCGACGCTGATCTGGGGTGTCCTGCTCGTCATCCTCGTTATCGGGGTCGCCGTCGCGGGCTGGTGGGTGACGTCCGGCCGGTACGGTGAAATCCCCCAGGTCCTCGGCCAGGATGTCTCGGGCGCCCGTGCGGCGGTCGAGGCGGCCGGGTTCACCGCCACCGTCAGCGAAGTCTATTCCGATGATGAGCCGGAGGAGACCGTGACCGGGACGGACCCCGACGCCGGCGAACGGGCGTTGCGCGGAGATGACGTCGCCGTCCTCGTCTCCCAGGGCCGCCCCACCGTCCCCACCCCGGGGGCGACCGACAACCTCTCCGCCTACCAGGCTAAGTTGTCCGACAGAACCTTGACCTGGACCGTCGGGGAATCCGTGTACTCCGACGACGTCAGCTCGGGCATCGTCGCTGAAGTGACTCCCAGGGCAGGGCAGGCGGTGGACACCGGGACTGAGGTCACCGTCAAGGTCAGTAAAGGTGCGAAGCCGGTGAAGGTGCCGGACGTCTCCGGCATGTCCGAGCGTCAGGCACGTCGGGCGATCGAATCCGCCGGGCTGGAGGTCGGTGACGTTGAACGTCGGTTCGACGAGGACGTCGACGGCGGGGACGCCATCGGCACCGATGTCGACGCCGGAAGCGAAATCCCCGGTTCCTCCCCGGTCACCCTGATCCTCTCCAACGCGATCACCGTGCCGGACCTGGAGGGTATGAGTGCCGACGAGGCCGCCGCCGAACTGCGCGACCTCGGCCTGTCTCCCGGTACCGGCGACGGGGTGTCGGACACCTCCGTCTCCCGCGGCGACATCGCCGACCAGGAACCTTCGGCAGGTACCCGTGTCGACCCCTCGGAGTCGACGACGGTCACACTGCGGGAATCGACCATGGTCCGGGTGCCCTTCGTCATCGGACGGTCAGTGGACAGCGCGACAAAGGCCCTCGAAGACGAGGGCCTGAAGGTCACGGTCGACGGGCGGCAGGACGGTCGCGTGATCACCCAGTCTCCGGGACCGACGTCACGCGCCGCTGTCGGCGACACGGTCACGGTCCGGACCCTGTAGACTGCCGTCGGCCCCGGCGGGGAGGTTACTTACGCAGCATCTCCGCCACGAGGAAGGACAGCTCGAGTGCCTGCTGGGTGTTCAGGCGGGGATCCACCACAGTCGCGTACCGTGACGGGAGGTCCAGGTCGGTGATGTCCTGCGCTCCACCGACGACCTCGGTGACGTCCTCACCGGTGAATTCGATGTGTACTCCACCGGGATGGGAACCGGCGGCGCGGTGCACCTCGAAGAACCCCTGGACTTCATCGATGATGCGGTCGAAGTCACGGGTCTTGTAACCGTTGGACGAGGTGTAGGTGTTGCCGTGCATCGGATCGCACTGCCAGATGACCTTGTGTCCGGTCGCTTCAACAGCCTCGACGATCGGAGGCAGCACGTCCCGGATCTTATCGTAGCCCATGCGCGTGATCAGTGTCAACGTGCCAGGCTCATTCCGGGGATCGAGCTTCTGGACGTAGGCGACCGCCTCCTCCGGAGTGGTCGTCGGTCCGATCTTCACTCCGACCGGGTTGCCGACCATCGCGGCGAAGGCGATGTGGAAGTCGTCGAGACCGCGTGTGCGCTCACCGATCCAGATCTGGTGGGCGGAGAGGTTGTACAGCACGTCCTCGCCCTCCTCCCCGTGGGCCAGACGGAGCATCGCACGCTCGTAGTCACGCACCAGCGCCTCGTGTGAGCAGTAGATGTCGGCCGTCTGCAGCGTGGAGTCGGACACCCCGCAGGCACTCATGAACTCCAGGCCGCGCTCGATCTCCCCCGCCAGTGCCTCATAGCGGGCACCGGCACGGGAGTTGGCGACGAATTCACGGTTCCACTCGTGCAGTTTGGCCAGGTCGGCGGTGCCCGAGCTGGTCAGTGCCCGCACGAGGTTCATCGCGGCACCCGAGTTGGCGTAGGCACGCACCATGCGGGACGGATCGTGGCGCCGTTCCTCTTCGGTGGCACCGATGCCGTTGACGAGGTCACCACGGTAGTTCAGCAGTCCGTTGGAGTCGCGGTCCGCGGAACGCGGCTTCGAGTACTGACCGGCGATACGCGCCATCTTCACCACCGGGGTGGAGGCACCGTAGGTCAGCACCACGGCCATCTGCAGCAGGGTCTTGACGTTGCCGCGGATGTGCGGCTCGGTGTTGGACTCGAAAGTCTCCGCACAGTCCCCTCCCTGCAGCAGGAACGCCTTGCCGCGCGCAACCTCGGCGAGCTGCGTCTTCAGGCGCCGGATCTCCGGTGCCACGACGATCGGAGGCACGGACTCCAGGATCTTGCGCACGCGGTCGGCATGGCCCTGATCCCACGACGGCTGCTGTTTCGCGTCGCGTGCGATGGTGTCCTGAAAGACCCGTTCGAGGTCGCCGGGCAGCGGCGGCAGATCAGGAAGCTCTTCGAGAGGTGCGTCAATTGTCCAACCCATGCGCGTCATCTTACGAGACGCCGTGCCCGAATGGTGAACTGCCCTATCTTGACAGGCGGAACTTCACCAGATTGGCACGCGCGTCCTCGAGAGCATCATGTGCCCGGGCCGGTGGATCCGGCAGTTCGGGCCGCCCCGCCGACTCCCAGAGCTGCTTGAGCTCGCGGGTGAAACGGGGAAGTTCCTGGGGAAGCTGCGTCATGTCACCCCACAACTGTGCGAGCGCCACGTGGTCGTACGCACCGACCCAGGCCCAGAGCTCCGGACGCCGGGATGCGGGCAACCAGTCGCCCTGACGGTGGCCGGGCACCAGGAAAGCGAACAACCGGGAACGGATCTCCGCCCTGGACATCCACGCCGGGTCGGTACGTGGAGGCAGCAACGGCAGGACGTTGCGGCGCACCCAGTCACCGGCCTTGCGCTCCTTGAACTCGGTCGAGACGGCGTAGAACTCCCGGCCGTCCTCGGCCACCACACCGATCGACACCAGGTCGATGGTGGTGCCGTCCTCGATGAACTCGGTGTCGTAGAAGTATCGCACGGCACGTAAGTCTAGACCCGGACCCTCACCCGGTTGTCTTCACGGTCCCCCGTCTTAGCACGGCGCGGCAGTGCCGGCGGGTGCAGAACCCACTTGAGCACCGGCGTCCTTCCCACGAGGTAGAAGACGAAACCGGTCACCACGCAGGTCAACAGACCGGTGATGATCATCGCGTTCGTTCCTCCCAGGAAGCCCCAGACCACCGGATCAGAGTCGATCAGGGCAGGGACGACACGGTTGGTGACGACATGCAGGGCCGCATGGTGGGATACGTAGATCGGCAGCGTATTGCGTCCGATCGCCGCAATCACGGTGGACAACCCGGGCGTCCGGGAGATCCACGTCGCCACGAGGATACCCATCGGCACCGCGGTGACGATGCGGACCAGGGCCAGCAGACTCATGACCGACGCCTCGCCGGTGGACCAGCCGTCCGGACGCACGTAGTCGGCAGCCAGGGAGTAGACCCACTCCCAACCGGCGAAGACGAGGACGGAGGTGGCGACCACCGCCAGATTCCCCGCGTAGGCGGCGATCCTGAAGAAGAGGTGCCGGAAGTGCAGACCCAGGAAGAATGCCGGAGCGTACTGGATGATGTGTGTGATCTCCGGATAGGACGTCCACCCCACGGCCGCGACCACCAGTGCCGGGAGGAACGACACGGCGACAGCCCCGACCGGTGGTACACGCCGTAGCACGCAGGCGAGGATGTTGAAGATCATCAGGACGTAGAGGAACCAGATCCCCGGGTCCCCCAGCAGGATGGCCCGTGCGAGACTGGCCCAGCTCAGGTCATCGGCCATGTTGAGCCGGATCGCCGCCTGTACCGGGGTGAAGACCAGGTACGGAACCAGCAGGAACCAGAGCCTGCGGTACCACAGGTCGCCCAGCGTCCTCTCGATCACACGGTGGGCGAACAGGCCCGAGATCACGAAGAACAGCGGCATCCGGATCGGGTCCATGAATTCGTTGAACCAGTTCCACGCGGTCGATGTCCCGCCCGGGACCCCGGTGACCACATGCATGTAACAGACACCGATGATCGACAACCCCTTGGCACAGTCCGCCCACAGGAGTCGGTTCGCCCCACCGCTCGCTGAGCTGCCCGCGGCACGAGGCGAAACGGGGTCGCGGGTGTCGCGGGTGTCGACGGCCGGGGTTCTGGAAGTGTCTGACACGGAACTCCAGGGTGCCCGATCAGGACGGAAGAATCAATTGAGTGTGCCCTGATATAGAGTCAACCACTGTGGAAAAACGCAGCACTCCGTCACGACGCCGAGGTACCGCCACCCGCTGGTACGTCGGCGTCGTCCTCACGGTGACCGTCATCGGTATTCTCCGGTTCGTCCTCAGCGACAACACCTTCACCTACCACTTCGACTACGACATCTACCGCGGAGGAGGCCGCGCCGCCCTCGACGGGGCCTCCCTGTACAACCAGAGTTTCCAGGCACAGGGCATCACCCTGCCTTTCACCTACCCCCCGTTGTCCGCCCTCGTCTTCGCTCCCCTGGCACTGGTACCGGGGACACCGGGTTATCTCGCGTTCACCGTCCTGAGCATCGTCGGACTGGCCATGACCGTGATGATCGTCGTCGGGTCGCTCGCCACGGAGCAGGTGGGCCGCACACGGCCGACCCCCACCGGGCGTCAACTCGTCCTCACCGCCCTCGCGGCGCTACCCGTCGCCGTATGGCTCTGGCCCGTCACCCACACCCTGGAATTCGGCCAGATCAACATCCTGCTGATGCTCATGGTCGCCGCAGACCTGCTTCTCCCCCGAACCCCCTGGCCGCGGGGCATGCTCATCGGATTCGCGGCGGCACTCAAACTCACCCCCGCCGTGTTCGGCCTGTACTTCCTGCTGCGCCGGCAGTGGGGACCCGCGGTCACCAGCGTGGTCTCCGGCATCGCGGTCACCGCGGTCGCCTGGCTGATCCTGCCGACCGACTCCCGGCAGTACTGGACGGAGACCATCAGCGACCCCTCCCGCATCGGCGGGCTCGCCTACTCCGCCAATCAGTCACTGCGCGGATTCCTGGCCCGTTTCACCGGCGACCCACTCCAGACGACTCTGTGGTACATCCTCGCCGCAGTGACCGTCATCATCGTGGCCCTGGTCATGCTGCGACTCATTGCCGTCGGGGCGATGACCGCCGCCGTGTGCACCAACGCACTGCTGGCGCTGCTGGTATCCCCCGTCTCCTGGGCACACCACTGGGTGTGGGTCATGCCGATGCTGCTGGTCGTCGGTACGTCACTCTGGACTCGCCGGCGCACCCGCACAGCCGCCGTCCCCCTCACGGTCCTTGCGCTTCTTCTGGCACTGAGCGCCACGGCATTCCCGGTGCACGTGTACCTTCCGTCCGCGCACGATGCCGAGCTCGACTGGGCATGGTGGATGAAGGTACTCGGGTCCGAGTACGTCCTGGTCGCCGCCGTGTGGCTCGGTGTCGCCGGTGTCCGTCCACAGGCACTGCGCCCGGGCGGAGACCGCGGTGTCAGAGACGGTGGTGAAGGAAACGGGGACGAGGCTTCGTCCCCAGCACCCGGCCCGTCCCCGGTTCAGTCCCCTCCGGGTACCCCTTCCCAGCGGTGAGCGACTCCTTGACGTCAGCAGCGTAGACACTGTCCACATACTCCTGCCCCGACAGTTCCGCGAGCCTCTCCATCGTGTAGTCGGTCAACGCCCGTGCACGGGCGTAGTCGTCGTCCCCCTGGTCAGCGAAGTCCGCGGGGTCGATGGGGTCACCGACGACGACACCGACCCGGTGGGGCCGCAACATCCAGGAGCCTGCGACATTCGCCTTCTCGGAGTCGATCATCGCCACCGGGTACACCGTCGCGCCGGAGGCGAGGGCGATCCTGGCCATCCCGGTCTTCCCGCGGTACAGGCGGCCGTCCGGCGAGCGGGTGCCTTCGGGGTACATTCCCAGCGGGTCGCCCTTCTCCAGCACGCGCAGTGCCGTCTCCAGGGCCGCGTCC
The DNA here is from genome assembly GCF_007673095.1 of Corynebacterium glyciniphilum AJ 3170. Taxonomy (GTDB): domain Bacteria; phylum Actinomycetota; class Actinomycetes; order Mycobacteriales; family Mycobacteriaceae; genus Corynebacterium. Next base: position 28,197 of record NZ_VDYZ01000020.1, on the reverse strand, counting down.
TGGGAGTCCTTGTCCTTCCGGTCGATGGGGACCTGACCCACCGAGGAGAAGAACCACTTCTGTATACCGCCGGCGAACCCCGGGGTGGTGAAGTACTCCTTCTTCGCCAGGAACGTCAACTGACGTTTCGAGAGCAACGGAAAGTACAGCGAGTCCATCACCGCCAGGTGATTCGAAGCCAGGATCACCGGCCCCTCGGAGGGGATCCTGTCCAGGCCACGGGCGAACGGCCGGTTGTAGAGCCACAGCCACGGTCCGATGACCACATTCTTCAACCACCAGTAGGTGCGGTTCTGCACTGATCTATCCCTTTCACAAGCCGGTCGAGGACGGACTCAACTGAGTCTGCCCGGCAAGAAGCGCCACGCCGATCATACCTGCCTCGGACCCCAGGGACGCTGCTTCGACGCGGGCGAGCGGACGGAAGCCGGCACCGACCACCGACGCCTCCATCTCGGCCCTGGCCCCGGGCAGGTACAGGTCCGCGTCAGCGGAGACGCCGCCGCCCAGGACGATCAGTTCGGGATCCAGGATCTCCTGCACGGCCGAGAGGCCGCGGCCGAGCCACAGGGCGAAGTCGTCGATGACCTCCTTCGCCAGGGGATCGCCGTCCCTGGCGAGCCGGACGACGCTGCGTCCGGTGATCTCCTCCGGCCGGGAGTGGAAAATACCGGCGAGCATACTGTCCGGGTGACGCCCGGTGGCGATGTACTCCAGCGCGGTGGTCTCCAGTGCACTGCCGGAGCAGTAGCGTTCCAGACACCCCCGCTTTCCGCACGGGCACGCACGTCCTCCTGGAACGACGGTCAGATGCCCGAACTCGGGTGCGGTTCCGTAGGCCCCACGGTAGAGGGCACCCTCATGGACCAGCGCGCCACCGATACCTGTCCCGACGGCGAAGAGCACCCAGGTCGCAGCATCCCGTCCCGGGCCCAGGATCTGCTCCCCCCAGGCCGCCGCATTGGCGTCGTGTTCCAGGATGACGGGCAGACCGAGCCGCCGGGACAGTCGATCGCGCACGTCCCGGTCACGCCACGGCAGGTGCGGGGCGAAACGGACCCGCTCCTGGTCGGCGGTGATGAATCCGGCCACGGCGAGCCCGACGGCACCGACGGCGTGACGCCGGCGGAGGGTCCCGACCGCGTGCGCTATCGCGGTCTCGAGGGAGTCGACCGTGGACGGGGTGGGTAGCTGCTCGATGTCGAGCACCTGCCCAGCCGGGTCGACCACCGCGGCACGGAGATTCGTCCCCCCGATATCGATGCCGATGGTCAGTTGCGTCACTTGTCCTCCTGTACGTCGCGCACCGGCGTCCCGGCACAACCTGTCCAGGCTATCGGTCACACCCGCCAGTTCCAACTGTGGCGGCCCGGACGGCGTGCGTCGCCGTCGAGCACCGAGACGAGCTGCGCGCCAAGGACGTCCCAGTTCCATGCGTTCCGGACGTACGCCTGACCGGCCACGGCATACCGGCGGGCACGCTCAGCGTCGGTGAGCAACGCCGACACAGACTCCGCGACCGCCCCGACGTCACCGCCGTCCACGACATCGCCGGTGGTCCCGTCCTGCACCGTCTCCGGGGCACCACCACCGGACCCTGCGATGGTCGGGACGCCGCATGCCTGGGACTCCAGGAACACGATTCCCAGCCCCTCCACGCTGAACCCGCCACCCTGTGTACGGACGGGCATGGCGAAGACGTCCCCCGCACAGTAGTGGGCGACGAGTTCCCCGTAGTCGACGGGGCCCGTCACGGTGACACGGTCGGACAGGCCGAGGCCCGCGGCGCGGGAAGCCAGCTTCCCGGCGTAGTCGCCGGGACCGACGATCAGCAGGTGGGCGTCAGGCACCCGGGACAGGACGTCCGGCATCGCCTCGACCAGAGTGTCCTGGCCCTTCCTCGGCACGACACGCGACACGCAGACGACCACACGACGATCGTCGATCCCCAGGCGACGGCGGACCCGTCCACGCCCTTCGGGGTCGGGGCGGAACACCGAGGTGTCCACACCGCCGGGCATCGGTTCCCACGCCACACCGGGCCCGAACGCGGAGGCGAACCTGTCGCGTGCGTAGCGGGACACGTAGGTCAGGCAGTCGGTCCTGCGACCGATCATCCGGAGGACGGTGCGCCCCCCGGGGACCATCGACCACCCCACTTCATGGCCGTGGGTGGACGCGACGACCCGACGGGCCCCGGCCCGCCGTGCAGATCCGCCCATCAGCGCCAGCGGGGTCGACGATCCGAACCACACTGTGTCGATCCCCCGCTCCCCGATCACACCGGCCATGCGGCGCGCCGTCGCCGGCGTCGGCAGCATCACCGAGCGTGGCCACCGCACGACGTCGAACGGCAGCTGTGCGTCGTAGGAGGCCGCTGCCGACGCGTCCTGGGTGGAAGCGAAGACCGTCAACCGACCGGGTTGCCGCCGTTCCAGCTCTGCGCAATAGTCACGCAGGTAACTCTGGATCCCGCCGACCGTCGGAGGGAAGTCATTGGTGACGAGGAGAACGCGGGAGTCCACGACGGAAGCGTCCGACGACCGGTCAGTAGCGGGCGGCGCCGGCGAAGGGCATACTGTCGACGCTCACGACCTGGACCGGGATGCCGTAGTCGGAGGCGTGGACGATCTTGCCGTCACCGATGTACATGCCTACGTGGGTGACGCCCGGGTAGAACCCGACGATGTCCCCCGGCTGAAGCTCGCCGCGGGAGACGGAGGTGCCGCCGGCCACCTGCGCCGAGGAGGTGCGCGGAACCGACTTTCCGATCTGCTGGTAGGCCCAGAACATCAGGCCGGAGCAGTCGAAGGAATCGGGGCCCGTGGCGCCCCAGGAGTAGGGTGAACCCAGTTTGCTCATCGCGGCGCCCACGGCACCTCCTGCGTCGCTGACCGCATCCCCGGCTGCGCCTGCGACCTTGCCCAGGAACTCCTCGACATCGACGTCGATGGGCCCGTTGCGGTCCACCCAGCGCTGCTTCTGGTCTGGGCTGAGACCGTCCACCGCGGTGGAGATGTCCTTCTTCAGCCCGTCGAGGTCACGGGTCCGCTCATCGAGCTGCCCCTGGCGGATCTCGAGCTGGTTGAGCTGGAAGTCCGCGGAGGCCTTGGAGCGGTTCGCCTTGGATTCGAGGTCAGCGGCCTCCTTCAGCCCGTCCTGGAAGGTGGAGAGGGTGTTGGTGCGGTCGGCGTTCAAGGCGCTCGCGAAGGCACGCCGGTCAATCGCGTCCTGCGGGTTGGCCGAGCCTGCCATCGCCGAGACCGGGTCGATGACGGCACCACGGTAGAGAGACTGCGAGAGCTCCGTGACGGGCCCGCGATTCGCTTCGACATCGGCCCTGGCTCGCTGGGCTTCCGCCGAGTAATGCGCTGCCGCGCGGTTCGCGCGGTCGAGCTGAGCGCGGGTGTCGTCGAGCGCACGGGAGTTCTCCTGCACCTCGTCGCTGACCTCCTGCGCCTGACGCGAGACCTCGGCGAGACGCTCGAGAAGCCCGTCCGCGTCATCCGGGAGGGGTGAGGTGTCAACGGCGTCTGCAGGGGCCGGCGCGGCGGGATCCGCCGCGACAACGGAGGTCGATGCCACAGTGAGCGCGACTGCCGTGCCGATGCCTACGACGAGGCGGGTCGATGTGCCGCGTGTGGAACTACGGTGCCCGGACGGGCGGATCATGCTCACTGTCTCTGAAACCTCTTCGCTTGTCTCTCTATACAACGTCGATATACTGCCACAACTGTGCCCGGGAGCCGTACTCAGACACACGACGCGCCCCGAGAGGGGGTACCACTGCGGGTACCACCTCACCGGGGCGACAAGACACGGTCTGACGTCCTAGAACCGGACCGCGTTGTTGACGGGCATGTAGTTGAGGTCGTTGACCTGAACCGGGGAGCCCTCGTTGAGTGCCTGGACGACCTTACCGTCGCCGATGTAGATCGCCACGTGGGATGCGCCCGAGTAGTAGGAGACGACGTCGCCGGGCTGGAGAGCGTCGATCGAGACCGGGGTACCCGATGCCGCCTGCTCACCGGAGGTACGCGGGATCGACTTTCCGACCTGCTGGTGTGCCCAGCTGGTCAGGCCGGAGCAGTCGAAGGCGTTCGGGCCGGCAGCGCCCCAGGAGTAGGGAGCGCCCTGCTTGGACAGTGCGGCGTCGGCGATCTTCTGGCCGACGCTGCTCGGAGCCGAGACGGCGTCGCTTCCGCCCGAGATGGGTGCGGAGACCTGGTCGGCCGCCGCGAGGAAGGGGTCCACGTCCACGTGCTGCTTGGCGAAGTCCACGGCCTCGTTCGGGACATCGACGCTGATGTCGGTGTTCGGAACCTCGACGGTGACTGCCTGAGCGGTGGCGGGCAGGGCGATGACGGCGCCCATACCCACTGCAGCAACGGCGACTGCGTTGCGGCGGGAGTGGTCCTTCTTCATACGGTGCTTGCCCATGAGGGATGTTGCCTTTCCTGATTGCTGTCGGGGAGCCGGGAACGTCACGTCGCTCCCCTTAAGGTCACGAGAAGATTACGAAACGTGGCAGACCTTGTCCAACCATCGGACCGTGACCACACTGTGAGCGCTTCGTTATTTAACCGTTATCGAATCGCGACCAAAGCTTGACTCAATGTTCCCGACATCGCCTCCAAGCCCCGGACAGTCCGCTCACCTGCAGGAACACGCCCGGAGACACGGTCGGCCGCGCGCTCCCCACGGAACACGGACCGTCCCCAAAAACCATACTGTGATCCTCGTCACATTCTGAACCGTGTCGCGCTTCGACACCTCACCAACCACATGCGCCACACCGTCTGCCGCCCTGATCGTCCGGTTGTAGGGTCCGTGTCCGGGCCTCCCCGTAGACTGCGTAACTGTGACAAGTACTCTCCGTCGTAGCCTCGATGCCGCATTGGCCGACTGCATCATCATCGACTGCGAAACCACAGGCCTCGATCCTGCGGACGCGAGAATCATCGAGATCGCCACGCTGCACCTCCGTAACGGCAGCCCCGCCGAGGAGTTCCACACCCTTGTCGACCCCGGACAGCCGCTGCCCGACGAGATCTCCCGGCTGACCGGAATCACTGGGCGGGACCTGGTGGGCAAGCCGGGGTTCGGCGACGTCCTCGACACCGTCGCCTCGATCACGGACGGCAGGACGGTTGTCGGCCACAATGTCGCCTTCGACATCGCCTTTGTGTCCGCCGAGTACCGGCGGCACGGCGCGACAAGCCCCGTAGAGTCGGCTGACACGATCTGCACGGCACGCACGGCACGGTCACTGATCCCACGCGAACAGGTCGGGCGCTACAGACTCTCGACACTCGCCGACGCTCTCAGTCTCCACCACAGGCCGTCACACCGCGCCGTGGACGACGTACTCGCCACCGCGGACCTGCTGACGTACCTGCACCGGATCTCCCGTTGACCGGTCGCCGTCCACTCTCGATCAGAGGCCCGTGACAGGACTACGGGGCCCGACGGAGATCCAGAGGGGCCACCGAGAAAACACCCCGCCCTGCCGCCGCATCAGATGCGGGGCGGGACGGGGTGCCAACGTCGTTCCGGGGGACGGTCAGGGATTCTCGTGCCCCTCGTCGCCGAGCTTACGACGGTTCTCCTCCTGGAGACGCAACAGCATCTCCTTGTGCTCGTGCTCGTTGGCTTCCTCGATCTTCTCGACCTGGGACACAATGTCCTCGGGGTCCGGGGAGAACAACGAGCCACGACCGGGTTGTCCGGCGAAGCCGAGCTGGTTGAGCCTCCTGGGAACCTGCGCACCCGCGTAGTCGAGCGGGATCGGGTGCCCGTGCTCGTCGACCGGGCCGAGAGGCTGGTGCACCTCGATGAACCCACCGGACGGGAGCTGCTTGATCGTGCCGGTCTCGATACCGTGTTCCAGCACCTCACGGTCCGACCGCTGGAGACCCAGACAGATCCGGTAGGTGACGAAGTAGGCGACCGGAGGCAGCATGATGAAGCCGATGCGGCCGATCCACGTCATGGCGTTCAGCGAGATGTGGAAGAACACCGCCACGTGGTCGTTACCACCTGAAATCGTCAGGATCGCGTAGGCGACCAGGGCCATGACACCCAGCGAGGTACGGACCGGGACGTCGCGCGGACGCTGCAGCAGGTTGTGGTGCGCCGTGTCCTTCGTGAACCGCTGTTCGATCCAGGGGTAGGCGAAGAGCAGCATCACCAGGATGCCCAGCAGGACCGCGACCCACACCACTGCGGGAATGGTGTAACTGCCGAGGTACAGCTCCCATGCGGGCATGATTCGGGCTGCACCGTCAGTCCACAGCATGTAGATGTCGGGCTGCGAGCCGGCAGACACCTGCGAGGGGTTGTACGGGCCGAGGTTCCAGATGGCGTTGATCTGGAACACGCCGGCCAGCAGTGCGACGAAACCGAAGGTGATCAGGCCGAACGCCACGGAGTGCACGGCGAAGACCGGGATCACGCGGGCACCGACGACGTTGCGTTCGGTACGGCCGGGTCCGGGGAACTGCGTGTGCTTCTGGTACCACACCAGCGCCAGGTGTGCCGCGATGAGCGCGAGCAGGATCGCGGGGATCAGCAGGACGTGGGCGATGTACAGACGCGGGATGATGATGTCACCCGGGAAGTCGCCGGCGAACATGATCCAGTGGAGCCAGGTGCCGATGATAGGCAGACCGATGATGATGGCCGACATGATGCGGAGGCCGACACCCGAGAGCAGGTCGTCGGGCAGGGAGTAGCCCATGAAGCCCTCAGCGATGGACAACAGCAGCAGGACGCAGCCGATGATCCAGTTCGCCTCACGGGGCTTACGGAAGGCACCCGTGAAGAAGATGCGCATCATGTGGACCATGATCGACACGGCGAACAGCAGTGCCGCCCAGTGGTGCACCTGACGGATGAAGAGTCCGCCGCGGACCTCGAAGGAGATGTTCAGGGCGGTCTCGTAGGCCCGGGACATCTCGACGCCGTTGAGGGGCGCGTACGCACCCTCGTAAACGACCTTCGACAGGGAGGGGTCGAAGAACAGTGTCAGGTAGACACCTGACAGCAGCAGGATGATGAACGAGTAGAGGGCGATCTCACCGAGCATGAACGACCAGTGGCTCGGGAAGACCTTGTTCATCTGCTTCCGGAGGCCACCTGCTGCGGTGTAACGCTCATCGAAGTTATTGGCCGCCTGGGCCAGGTGGGAAGGCTTTGTGGGTGTGCTCATGACTGACGCTCCCAGAAGGCAGGGCCGACGGGCTCGACGAAGTTCTTGTCCGCGTACAGGAACCCGTCTTCATCGACGTTGATGGACAGCTCGGGCAGGGCGCGTGCGGCCGGACCGAACACCGGCTTACCCCAGTGCAGCGCATCGAACTGCGACTGGTGGCACGGGCAGAGAATGCGGTTGGTCTGCTGCTCGTAGAGCGAGGTCGGGCAACCGATGTGGGTACAGATCTTCGAGTACGCGTAGTAGTCGCCGTAGTGGAAGTCCTCCTGACCCTCACGCTGGACGGCCTTGACGGCGTCAGAGTGACGGAGACGAATCAACATGACCGCGTTGCGGGAACCGTGGATCGAGTGCATCTGCTCCTCGTACACGTCACGCTCAGGGTTGAAGTCGTCATGGTCGTTGACCATGTCCTGGGTCATGGGGAACACCGTCTCCATGGCACCGGCGTCGAGATCCTCCGGGCGCACGCGGATCAGACGGTTCACGCCCTGCGTGCTCCAGTGTCCGTCGTGCTCCTCGGCGATGGCACCCGTGTCCCTACCGAGGTACACTTTCTCGCCGTCATTGACGAGCGTCCAGCCCGTGGTCCACAGTGTTCCGTCGCCGTCGATACCCATCGCACGGGGCTTCCACGGGTTCTTGACGATACCGCCCAAAGGCAGAGCGATCGCCACGCCGGCCAGCGCGACACCGGCGCCGCCGAGACCCATCAGGACCTTCCGACGGCCCAGGGTCGACGTCTTCCAGGCGTCGTTGAGCAGCGCGGTCATTGTACGGCGGTCGACCTCGTCGGACGGACCGTCGTGACGCTTCTGGACCGCGATCTCCTCGGGGACGAACTTCTTGGAGAACTGGACCGCACCGATGCCGAGGGTGATGATCGACAGACCGGACGTCACACCGAGAAGCGGGGTGTAGAGCGAGTAGACCCAGAGACCGTCCTCAGCGAGATGCTTGTACTCCCAGGGCCAGAACAGGTAGACGGCGACGAACGCGAGCCCGAAGATCACGGACAGGGCCCACCAGAAACCGACGCCACGTGCGGCACGCTTCTCAGCGGGATCGCCCTCGACCGGGAAACGCTCCTTACGGTAGGCGACGGTGACGTCGTCCATCTCGGTGCCGAGGCGGGCGAGCTCCTCGTCGCTCATGCCCTTGATCTCTTCTTCAGAGTAGCTGCTCTTGATCTCACTCATGACCGGGTTCCAATCCACATGGCCGCGCCGATGAGCACGACGATCCCGACGATCCACATCAACATACCCTCAGTGACCGGGCCGATCCCGCCGAGTCCGAGTCCACCGGGGTTCGGGGTCTCCTTGGACGACTTGATGAAGGCGATGATGTCCTTCTTCTCGTCCGCGGTGAGCTGACGGTCCGAGAACTTCGGCATGTTCTGGGGGCCGGTGAGCATTGCCTGGTAGATCTCCTGCTCATTGGCCGAGTCCAGATCCGGGGCGTACTTACCCCCGGACAGGGCTCCACCACGACCTGTGAAGTTGTGGCAGGAGGCACAGTTCAGACGGAAGAGGTCGGAACCGCGGGAGACGTCCGACGGATCGATCTCGCCGTCGTTGTTGTGGGAGCCACGCAGGGAATCCATGGCGATGGTCCCGTCCTCGTCCTTGACGATCCCGGGGCCGCCGCCGTTGGCGTTGACGTATGCAGCGAGTGCGAGGGTCTGAGCTTCATTGAAGCGGGCGTCCTTGCGGTCAGCCTGCGCCTCGTTACGCTTCATCGGCATACGACCGGAGTGGACCTGGAAGTACACGGCACCCTCACCGACGCCGACCAGGGAGGGACCGCGGTCCTCGACACCCTGGAGGTTGGCACCGTGGCAGGTGATGCAGGCGACCTCGTAGATCTCCTGACCCTGCGTGATCATGGACTGCGCATCCTGTTGCGCGGTCGCTGACTGCGGGTCCGGGGTAAATGCCTGGGCGACCAGGCCGGCGCCGGTCAGGCCGAGCACGAGCGCGAGCGCTCCGGCCATCGTCCGGCGCAGTTTACGTCGGGTACGACGCTTCTTGCCTGTTGTGGATGCCGGGGTGGGGTCCACCACCGGGTTCTCCCCCTCGGGAGTTGGATTGTTCGTATCCATCTTGTTCCCTTAACTCGTCATTTGGAAGGCGATGGGCTTAACGGCCGAGCGTCACACATCGGCCCGTCCGGCCTACTGGATGAAGTAAATGGTGATCCACAGTCCGATCCACACGACATCGACGAAGTGCCAGTAGTAGGACACGACGACGGCGGCGGTGGCCTGGGCCGGGGTGAACTTCGACTTCATCGTGCGAAGAATCACCACGACGAAAGCAAGCACGCCGGCGATGACGTGTGCGCCGTGGAAGCCGGTGGTGATGAAGAACACCGACCCGTAGACGCTGCTCGAGATCGTCGTCCCCTCCTGCACGAGGGCAACGTACTCATACCCCTGCCCGATGACGAAGATCGTCCCGAGCACGATAGTGAGTGCGTACCACTTACGGAGGCCGAACACGTCGCCACGCTCCGCGGCGAACACCCCCCACTGGGCGGTGAACGACGACGACACCAGAATGACGGTGATCGCCAGAGCAAAGGGGACGTTGAGATGGGTCGGCTCGGAGGGCCAGTTACCGTTCGAGTTCGCCTTCGAGACGAAGTACATCGCGAACAGGCCCGCGAAGAACATCAATTCCTGGGACAGGAACACAATCGTGCCGACGCTGACCATATTGGGTCGGTTCAGCGTCACGGCACGCTGTGGTGCTGCCATGCTTTGGTTTCCAACTGCGCTCGTCACGCGTACAAGTATGACCGACCCTGGCCCCCTAGTCGATTCGCGCCCCCGGCGAGTTTCGACCTTTCTGTAAAACCCCTGGTAGTCGCTTCACGTTTCCTGGCAACTCACCACAAACGGGGTTAGCCGGGAACTCTTCGCCCTGAATTACGACGGCACTGTATCTCCGCAGGTTGACCTCCCGCAGCGAGAACCCGCCCTCTCCCCCGGTCGGGTCCCCACCCCGCCGAACCACCCCCGTTTCAGGGGAGGTGAGGCGCCGCCCGGGAACCGGTCCCGGCAATTACGTCAACGGCCTCCCAGTAGCTTACCCGGAACGGCCCCACGCAACGAATCTCCGCACCTCGCGACCCCCTCCGGCGCCCCGAGCGCCGTCACGCGTAATAGGATGGATCCGTCCGCAGCCGCTCACCGATGAGCGGACGGACACAGACATCCAACTTCGAGAGGACGACACTGATGCCCGACGATCTGAGTCTGACCACCCCGGACCACATCACGCCGCTGGGCTCCGACCGCCTACCGGAAAGCTACTTCACGTGGCCAGGGGTACTTGACCGTATCGGGCGGCACGAGGAACTCAGTGAATCCCAGATCACCTGGGCAGTCAGCCGCATCATGGAGGGCGGCGCGACTGACGCACAGCTCGCCGCCTTCGCGTTCGGACTCCGCGTCAAGGGGATCACGGCTGCCGAACTCTCCGCCGCTGCGTCGGCGATGCGGGCGTACGCCACTCCCGTGGACTTCAGCGACATCCCGGATGCCGTCGACATCGTCGGTACGGGCGGCGACGGCCACCACACCGTGAACATCTCCACCATGGCCTCCTTCGTGGTGGCGGCCACCGGAGTGCCGGTCGTGAAGCACGGCAACCGTGCAGCGTCCTCCAGATGTGGCGGTGCTGACGTCCTGGAGGTGCTCGGGCTCGACATCGACCGCTCCCCAGAGACGATCCATGAGGACGCCCTGAAGACCGGCTTCGCCTTCATGTTCGCCAAGACGTACCACCCCGCGATGCGTTTCGCTGGGCCGGTGCGCTCCGAGCTGGCTGTCCCCACCCTCTTCAATCTGCTCGGGCCGATGACGAACCCCGCAGGACCGAAGTTCGGCCTCATCGGCTGCGCCTTCCGCGACATGATGCCCATCATGGGCGGGGCATTCGCCCATCAGGGCGTGCGGGCGCTGATCGTACGGGGGCTCGACGGCATGGACGAGATCAGCGTCTGTGCCCCCACAGAGGTCGTCACCGTTGATGAAGCGGGACGAACCGGTGAGTTCACCATCAATCCGCGCACCTACGGTCTCGACGTCTACGACGATGACGCGCTCAGAGGCGGCGACCCCCAGTACAACGCGGACATCGCCAGACGTCTCATGGCCGGTGAGATCACCGGAGCTATCAAGGACGCCGTCTTGATCAACGCAGCCGCGGCCCTGACGGCGGTACACGGTTGGGAGGGCGACGACCTGAAGTTAGCGCTCAGCACCCAACTCGCCGTGGCACGCGACGCACTCGAATCCGGGGCTGCCCAGCAGAAGATGAACGACATCATCAGCCTGTGACACGCGGTGCCGGCCGCTCGTCTCCGGGCAGCCGGCACACGCAGAAGGAGCACCCGCGAGGAAGATGCGGGTGCTCCTTGTTCTCGTGTCTGCGCTACGGCTGGACGACTACTCCTTCTCGGGCGGAAGTCCGTACTGCAGGTTGAGCATCGTTGTGGCCCAGATGAGCATCGCGGCGCCCAACAGGATCACCCAGATCAGGAAGAAAGCGATGCCGTAGCCCATGACCACGATGGCCATCGCCATGATGAACGGCCACCCGGAGTGAGGCGAGAAGAAGCCGAGCACTCCCGCACCGTCCTCGATCTCTGCCTCCTCCCAGTCCTTCGGCTCGATGTCTGCCTTGGAGTTGGTGAGGTGGAAGTACACGCCGAGGAAGAGGGTCAGCAGTGTCGCCAGGACAAGTCCCGTGCCACCTGCCCACTCAATACCCTGCTGGTTCGCATCGTCATTGAGCTGCGACGTCGCGTAGAAGTACACGACCGTCATCACTGTGAGGAACAGTGCGAGTCCGTACATCAACTTGGCTGTCTGCCGCATTGTTGTCTCCTAGTGTCTCTTCGCCGACTTAGGCGGAACGGTCGATGTAGTTGTCACCCTCGACTCCCCGCGTGGAATCACGTCCGGGAAGGAAAGGCTGAGTCGAGGTGGCGTAGGGGTCCTCGCCGATCTCCGCCAACGCGTCAGCATTGGTGGCCTCCGGGTTGGCCTCACGGTAGGCGATGTAGGCCGCGAAGTTCTCCGGGCTCACGGCACGGACCTCGAAGTTCATCATCGCGTGGTAGGTACCGCACATCTCGGCACACCGTCCGACGAAGGCGCCTTCACTCTCAATGCCTTCGATCTGGAACCGCCGCTCAGACTGGTTCGCTTCGGGGTGCGGGAACACGTCGCGCTTGAAGAGGAACTCGGGGACCCAGAACGAGTGGATCACGTCCGAGGAAGCCAGGTTGAACTCGATCGGGGTGTTCGTCGGCAGGACGAGCACCGGAACCTCCTCGGACGTACCGAGAGTCTCGATCTGGTCGTAGTTCAGGTAGGTGAAGTCCTCCGAGGACTTACCGTGGATCGGGCCGACGGACTTACCGTGCTCGTCGCGGTCATCCTGCGGCACGGCGGCGTTGGCCTCTGCAGCCTCGGCACGCTCCTCGTCCTCGCCGACGTATTCCTGACCGTCCTGGGTGAGATCACCACTGACATTGCCGTAACCGAACTTCCAGTTCCACTGGTAGGCGGTGACGTCGACGCTGACCTGCGGATCCTTGTCGAGTGCGGTGACCTTGTCCTGGGTCTGCACCGTGAAGAAGAACAGACCCATGACGATCAGCACGGGGATGACGGTCAAGGTCAACTCGAGCGGGACGTTGTATGCCGTCTGCCGGGGAAACTCCGGCTTGCCCTTCTTGGCGGCCCGCTTGTCACTGTCGCGGAAGATCACCACGAACATGAGGGCCCACATGATGATGCCGATGATCCACGCGACCACCCAGGTCCACACCCAGAAGTTGCCCATGGACTGGGACTCCGGGGTGATTCCGTCGGGCCAGCCCATGCGCAGGGCATGGAAGAATCCGTTGTCGGGGGGTGCGACATCGCAGCCGACCAGGGCAAGGGAGCCAAGTCCCAGCACTCCGGCGAGGCCGAGCTTACGACCTCTTCCGTGAACTTTTCGCTGTTCCACGCGAGTATGCCTTCCTCAATCACACGTCGTGTTCATCGGGGCCATCGTGTCCGTCGCCTGCAGAGGACGGACACCGGCCCCGTGTCATCTTCCGACAATAGTGCATGGAGGGGGATGCCCCTGCATCATGCACACCATTGTGATTCTCTGTCGGCCCTATTCGGGGTTGCTGGACGCGAGCTGGGTGGCCACACCTGTGCCCGGCATGTCTCGTCTGGGTCAGCGCGACCTCGACGAGTAGTCTTGTGTGCTTACGCACGCGCACGCGGCCGGTATCTCACCGTCCTGCCCCGCTACCCGGGCACCGGACACGCCGGCTCCCGACGACACTTACGGAGATGACCCCAGAGCACATGTGTGGACTTCTTGGAATTCTGACGGCACACGGTGACGCCCCCCGTTTCGTGGACACGACCGCCCGGGCACTCCCCTGCATGCGGCACCGCGGCCCGGACGAAGACGGCACCTGGAACGACGACGACGTGGTCTTCGGCTTCAACCGCCTGTCGATCATCGACCTCGAGCACTCGCACCAGCCTCTCCAGTGGGGCCCGGCCGATCAGCCGGACCGATACTCGATGACGTTCAACGGCGAGATCTACAACTACGTCGAACTCCGGGAGGAGCTCCAGGCAGAAGGTTACGAGTTCGCCACGTCCGGTGACTCCGAGACCATTGTGGTCGGTTTCCACCACTGGGGCACGGACGTCGTCAACCACCTGCGTGGAATGTTCGCTTTCTCGGTGTGGGACTCAGCGGACCGGACGATGTTCCTCGCCCGCGACCCCTTCGGCATCAAGCCACTGTTCTATGCGACGACGGACGCCGGCACCGTCTTCAGCAGCGAGAAGAAGTCCGTCCTGGCGATGGCCGAGGACATCGGTCTCGACCTGAGCCTTGACGACCGGGCAATAGTCCACTACACGGACCTGCAGTACGTCCCGGAACCGGAGACTCTGCACAGCGGTGTCCGGCGGCTCGAATCGGGGTGCCACGCCACCGTCCGCCCCGGAGAGGCTGTCACAGCTGTACGGTACTTCGAGCCGACGTTCCCGGTCTCTCCTGTACCGGCAGGACAGGAACACGCCCTTTTCACCCGTATCGCCGACGCCCTGCAGGATTCAGTCGCCAAGCATATGCGGGCCGACGTCACCGTCGGCTCCTTCCTCTCCGGAGGGATCGACTCCACCGCGATCGCGTCACTGGCCAAGCAGCACAATCCGGACCTCATCACGTTCACCACCGGTTTCGAACGGGAGGGCTACTCGGAGGTCGACGTCGCGGCGGAATCCGCGGAGGCGATCGGCGTGGAGCACGTGGTCAAGGTCGTCTCCCCCGAAGAGTTCGCTGCCGCCGTCCCGAAGATCATCTGGTACCTCGACGACCCGGTCGCGGATCCGGCACTGGTTCCCCTGTACTTCGTCGCCGCCGAGGCCCGCAAACACGTCAAGGTCGTCCTGTCCGGTGAGGGCGCGGATGAGCTGTTCGGCGGGTACACGATCTACAAGGAACCCCTGTCCCTCGCGCCGTTCGACAAGGTCCCTTCCCCCGTCAAACGGGTCCTCCGTACAGTCGGCGACGCCCTGCCCGACGGTATGCGTGGCAAGTCACTCCTCCAGCGTGGAACGACACCGATCGAGGAGCGCTACTACGGCAACGCCCGGTCGTTCAACTATGAACAGCTCGAACGCGTGCTGCGTATTGCCCGGCCCGAGTGGGACCACCGCGAGGTGACCGCACCGATCTACGCGAAATCCGTGCACATGGATCCGGTGGCGCGGATGCAGCACCTCGACATGTTCACGTGGTTGCGCGGGGACATCCTGGTCAAGGCGGACAAGATCACCATGGCCAACTCGCTGGAGTTGCGTGTGCCGTTCCTCGACCGGGTCGTCTTCGACGTCGCGCGTACCATTCCCCACGAGCTCAAGGTCGGCAACGGGACCACGAAGTACGCTCTGCGACGCGCTCTGGAGCTCATCGTCCCCGAACATGTCATCAACCGGAAGAAGCTGGGGTTCCCTGTCCCCCTCCGCCACTGGCTCGCCGGTGATGAACTCTACGACTGGGCGAAGAAGAACATCGAGGATTCCGCCACCGACCACATCTTCGACAAGTCCCAGGTGCTGGCGATGTTGGACGAACACCGGGTGTCGATGAACACCGGTTCCGGCCCGGACCACTCACGACGGCTGTGGACGGTCATCGCCTTCATGATCTGGCACGGCATCTTCGTCGAACAGCGCATCCACCCGGACATCGACGAACAGGACTACCCGGTCCACCTCTGATCTCTCTTCCGGCGCGACACGCACCGTGCCGAAAACGGAGGAACTCCCCGCCTTCTGCACGAAGGCGGGGAGTTCCTCTGGGATCCTCTGTACAGGGCAGGTCCGTCAGCTGAAGGAGTCGCCGCAGGCGCAGGAGCCACCTGCATTCGGGTTGTCGATGGTGAAGCCCTGGGATTCGATCGTGTCAGAGAAGTCGATCTTCGCTCCCGTCAGGTACGGGGCGGACATCTTGTCCACGACAAGACGGACGCCCTCGACGTCGTCGACAAGGTCGCCGTCCAGGGTGCGGTCATCGAAAAAGAGCTGGTAGCGCAGGCCTGCACAACCACCCGGCTGAACGGCGATACGCAGGGACAGGTCGTCCCGACCCTCCTGTGCGAGCAGACCGGCGGCCTTACCTGCGGCAGCGCTGGTCAGTTCGACACCGGTGGACTTCTCGGCGGTCTTTTCGGGAGCAGTCATCATTTCCTCCTCAGTAATGCGGATATGCCCAAACTACTCGTCCACAACCATGAAATCCAGTGATCTATTCCCGACAGCCTCACCCGCGTTGGTACCGCCGTCCGCTCGTGCTCTAGCCTGTGAGGTGTGAAACTCCCGTGGAAGAAAGATGATGACAGTGATGTCGCCGACGGCGACGTCACCTCGGCAGGCGGCTCCCTCACCGACGAGGACGCCGCCACGACACCGAAGGGCTACACGCCCAAGAAGGGCCGTCCGACGCCGAAGCGCAACGAGGTCGAACGTTCCACCGGCGTCCGGCGGGTCCATTTCGACGCTCCGATGACTCCGAAGGAAGCTCGTCAGCGCAAGAAGGACTACAAGAACTCCATGTCGAAGGAGGAGTTCAAGGAGGCCAAGCGTAAGCAGCGCGAGGAGGCGGCGGAGTCGCGTCGCAAGGCCAACGAGCGGATGATGGCCGGCGACCCTGACTACCTTCTCGCCAGGGACCAGGGCAAGGAGAAACTCTTCGTCCGGAACTACGTGGACTCCCACCGTTACCTGATGAACTACTTCCTGCCTATCGCACTGGTCGTCGTTGTCGTCATGATCCTCGGCACCCGAATGCCGCTGATCGCCAACTACATCAGTCTGTTCATGCTGGTGGTGATCCTGATCCTGGTGGTCGAGGGGCTCTTCCTCGGTCGCAAGGTCAACAGGCTGGTGCGCGAGCGGTTCCCGGACACGACCTTCGGGAAGTGGACCATCGGTTTCTACGCTTTCACCCGGGCCACCATGGTCCGCAAGATGCGGACGCCCGCACCCCAGGTGAATATCGGCGACGCGGTCTGATGTCAGAGCGACCGGTCCTCCAGCAGCTCGGCGCCTGGGCCGTCCGCACCGGGTACACCGGCACAAGGTCTGGCGACGAGGCCTCCGGACCGCGCCCGGAGCTCCTGCTGGCAACCGGGGATCACGCCGTCGCCGCACCGTCCTCCGGCGTGGACAGCCCGGTTTCCGCGCTGCCCTGGGGACACGCGCACGCGGAGACCGACCGGATCAACGCCGGGGTGTCCCCGCTCTGCACGCTGGCAGCGCGACAGGGCGTCGACATCTCCGTCACCGGTTTCCCCGACTCTTCCGGGGGCTCACCGTCTCAGTGGCTGGATGCGGGACGGGAGGCTGCCGACGCCCGCGCGGACGCCGCAGTTCCACTGCTTCTCACCGGAACCGTCGGGACGGGAGCGACGACGACGGCCGCAGCACTCGTCGGGGTCCTGTGCAATGTCGAACCGGTGAAGGTCGTGGGCCGTGGCGGGGGCCCTGCACCGGTCAGTGACGAGAAGTGGAAGCACAAGACGGTCGCCATCCGCGACCGGATGTTCCAGGCACGGGCCCACCGGAGGCGCCCGGTCGATGCTTCCGCGGTACTCGACATCCTCGACATTCTCGGTACCCCGGACACGGCCTTCACGGCGGGGCTGCTGGCTCAGTCCGCGACGCGCCGGACGCCCGTGATTCTGGACGGTGTCAGCGGACTCGCCGCGGGACTACTCGCAGACGCCCTCGTCCCGGGGGCTGCCCACTGGTTGCTGTTACCCGAGATCTCGTCGGAACCCGCAGCGACTGTCGCCGCACGCCGCCTGGCACTCACCCCGGTCGTCGACCGTCCCCTGGGCGCACCCGCCGCCGCCGCAGGGCTCGTGGTCCTCCCCCTCCTGGACGCGGCGGTGTCTCTGCGCCAGGAATAGTGCCCCGTTACGCCTGGACCAGCGTGTGGTTCCAGGAGTGGGAGTCCTCTCCGGTACCACGCTGGATACCGGTGAGACGCTCGCGCAGGCGCATTGTGATCTCTCCGGGGTTTCCACCGTTGATCTGGAACTCGCCCGTACGGTCCTTCACCGTACCCACCGGAGTGATCACCGCGGCGGTCCCACAGGCGAACGCCTCCGCCATCTCACCGGAGGCCGCCGTCGCCCGCCATTCATCGACAGTGAACCGGCGTTCCGTGACCTTCAGCCCTTCGTCAGCGGCGAGCTGCAGCAGCGAATCACGGGTGACGCCGGGCAGCAGCGAGCCGGAGAGCTCCGGGGTCACCAGTTCCGCCGGCTTCCCGTCCTGTCCCCCGAGGATGAAGGCGAGGTTCATCCCGCCCATCTCCTCAATGTTGGTGTGGTTCGTCGCGTCCAGCCACACAACCTGATCGCAACCCTGCTTCTCAGCGTAGGACTGCGCCGCGAGAGACGACGCGTAGTTTCCGGCGAACTTCGCCGCGCCGGTACCCCCGGGGGCCGCACGGACGTACTCGGTGGACAGCCACACGCTGACGGGGGTGACCCCGCCCTTGAAGTACGCGCCCGCCGGAGACGCGATCACGTAGTAGCTGTAGCTCACGGACGGGTGCACACCCAGCCCGACTTCGGTGGAGATGATGAACGGACGCAGGTAGAGCGCTTCCTCACCACCGGAGGCGGGGACCCACTCCCTGTCCACGTCGACGAGCTCACTCAACGAGGCGAGGAAGAGGTCCTCCGGGATCTCCGGCATGGCGATACGGCGTGCGGAGGAACGGATTCGCTCGGCGTTCTTGTCCGGGCGGAAGGTGGCGACCGACCCGTCCGGCTGGCGGTACGCCTTGAGTCCCTCGAAGATGGCCTGACCGTAGTGGAGGACCGACGTCGCCGGGTCCATGGCGATCGGTGCGTAGGGAACGAGCCGTGCATCATGCCATCCGGCGTCCTCGGTCCAGTCGATGACCACCATGTGGTCGGTGAAGTACCGGCCGAAACCGGGGTTCGCGAGTACTTCGGCGATCCTCTCCGGCGGGGTGGGGTTCTCCGTCAGCGTGCGGGAGAAGGTGGTGGACGTGGAGTTGGCGGGCGCGGAATCAGACATGGCCTGTATCTTAGACCCGTCGGTGCCGGTCCGGAACACATGCCCGGCAGGACGCCTGACGACGACTCCTATCAAGCTTGAGGTGAGCGATGACATCCACTGGACTGCCCCGGGGCACCATGCCTCCGTTGGAACTTCTCACGGATGCTTCGGCGGTCGCCGACGCCGACGTGGACATCCTGGTCATCCCCTCCTTCTCCGGGGACAACGGAATCGAGCTGTCCCTGGGTTCGGCCCCCGGGTCCCCCTCCGGCACCTCCTCCCCCTTCGACAGGGAGACGCAGGTGGCCATCTGGAAGTCGCTGGTCGACATCGGTGCACGCGGGCGGGCAGGGGAAACGCACCTGCTTCCCGCCGTCCCCGGCATCGCGGCGACCCGTCTGTTCGCGGTCGGTCTCGGTGACGCGGACACGCTGACGGACGAAGGGCTGCGTACCGCTGCGGGCACCGCCTCGCGGGCCCTCGACCACCTGCCCGCGTCCGTGGGCGACGGCGACCTCACGGCACTGAGCCTCCTGGGGACCCTGGGGATCGGCCCTGCGACCGAAGGACACGGTCTGGGCGGCTACACCTACACCGGAGCGAAGCCCGGAGACGCTCAGGCAGGCCGCCTCAGGCGTCTGGTCATCGCACCCCCGACCGCTCCGAGCGCCGCCGGGTCCGCCGCCACGGACTTCTCCCGGGCATGTGTCGTCATCGAGGCCGTGACCTGTGCCCGCGACCTGGTGAACGCTCCGGCGAACCTTCTCTATCCGGACAGTTACGCCCGCATCATCTCCGACCTCGGTTCGCAGGCCGGACTCACGGTGGAGGTCCTGGATGAGCGTCAGCTCGCCGAGCAGGGGTTCGGGGCTCTCGTGGGCGTGGGCCAGGGGTCACCCCGTCCTCCCCGCCTGGTCCGTGTGTCCTACCGACCTGACCTCCCTGAGGCAGCGGACACGGAAGCACCGCCACACGTCGCCCTCGTCGGAAAAGGTGTGACCTTCGATACCGGCGGCATCTCGTTGAAGCCCTCCCCCAACATGGGGAACATGATCTCGGACATGGGGGGCTCCGCTGCCGTCGTCGCTGCGGTGATCGCGGCGTCCGAACTCGATCTGGCGGTCTCCGTGACGGCCACCGTGCCGCTGGCGGAGAATATGCCGGACGGTACCGCCGTACGCCCCGGGGATGTTCTGCGCCACTACGGCGGGCTGACCACCGAAGTCCTCAACACCGACGCCGAAGGCAGGTTGATTCTCGGGGACGCCATCGCCCGGGCGTGCGAAGACGACCCCGACTACCTCGTGGAGACAGCCACGTTGACGGGCGCCCAGGTTCGGTCCCTCGGAGACCGGACACCTGCCGTGATGGGAACCCCCGGTCTCCGCGACCGGGTATCCGCGCTGTCCCGCGACGCGGGTGAGGGAGCCTGGTCCATGCCTCTACCGGCGGAAATCGCCCACGACATCCGGTCCGACGTCGCCGACCTGCGTAACATCCCCAGCAAGAGCTGGGGAGGTATGGCCGCCGCCGGCCACTATCTCGCCGCGTTCGTCCCGGAAGGGCTGCCCTGGGTCCACCTGGACGTCGCCGGCCCCGCGTACAACACCGCCGCACCGCACGGCTACACCCCACGACGGGCGACGGGAGTACCCGTCCGGACGATCATCGCGGTCCTGGAGGACATCGCCGGCGACACCGACGTCGCAGGAACGACGGGGTGACCCGGTCGGTCAGTCCCCTTCCCCTTCTGCGCGACGCTCCTCGAAGCGCGCCCGTCGTTCCTGCTGTTCGAGACGTTTGCGGATAATCCGGTCACGCTCGATACGGTCCCTCATCCGCTGGGGGTAACCGCTCTTCTCCGCGTCGTAGAGCCGGACACCGGTCGCCGAGATCACGTCGTCGATACCGCGGGGCCCGCCGATGCGCCGACGGGTCCAGTCGCCGGTGGCGTCCACGAGAACCACGGACATCTCGTTGACCAGGGTCTCGGGTTCGACGAAGCCTTCCACACCTTCGCGCTGCGCCGCCCAGTGGCTCAGGTAATCAAGGTCGGCGGGACGCGTACGCCCACCCGGTGCCCGAGGAGGTCGGGGACCGGAGCGACGAGATCGACCGAATAAATTGAACACACCACAGATTCTAAGGGATTCCGTGAGGACGCTGCGACCAGTCTCCTCTGCCGGCGACAGGCCCTGTACGGGGCGGCATGGGCCGACCCCCTCCGGCAGGACGACGTTCACAGCGCTACCATATATAGTATTCGGTCAGAGACCACTTCTCTGCTTTCTCTGCGTACTGCGGACCGATCCACGTACTCCACATCTGTACCCCGTCGTTAAATAGGAGCTTCAACACCATGGCGCACTCCGTCGAAATGCCCGAGCTGGGCGAATCCGTCACAGAAGGCACTGTTACCCAGTGGCTGAAGAAGGTCGGCGACACCGTGGAGGTCGACGAACCCTTGCTCGAGGTCTCCACGGACAAGGTCGACACGGAGATCCCTTCCCCCGTCGCCGGCGTACTGCTGAAGATCATCGCCGACGAAGATGACACCGTCGACGTCGGTGCCGTCATCGCGGAGATCGGTGATGAAGGTGAGGAAAGCGAGGCGAGCGGGGATTCCGCCTCCTCCGACGAGGCCTCCGCAGAACAGCCCGCCGAGGACGAGGACACGACAGACGACTCGTCCGACTCGTCCGACGATCAGGAGGAATCCGCTCCGGCACCGGCCTCCAACGGCGGCGGAGCGGGGACCGAGGTGACGATGCCTGAGCTCGGCGAGTCAGTCACCGAGGGCACCATCACCCAGTGGCTGAAGAAGGTAGGCGACGAGGTGGAGGTCGACGAACCCCTGCTCGAGGTCTCCACGGACAAGGTCGACACCGAGGTTCCTTCGCCGGTCGCCGGCACTCTGCTGGAGATTCTCGCCGAGGAGGACGACACCATCGACGTCGGTGGCGTGATCGCCCGCGTGGGTGACGGAAGCGCCGCCGACGAGGCACCCGCCAAGGAGGAGAAGGAGCCGAAGCAAGAGGAGCCGAAGGAGGAGCCCAAGCCGGAGAAGAAGGAGGAGCCCAAGGCAGATCCTCAGCCGGAGAAGGAGTCTTCGGAGCAGGAGGCGTCCTCCACGTCAGATGCCGGCGAGCCGTCCGACGGTAACCTCCCCTACGTCACTCCGCTGGTGCGCAAGCTGGCAGAGAAGCACGGCGTGGATCTTTCGACCGTCGAGGGCACCGGGGTCGGTGGACGTATCCGCAAGCAGGACGTCATCGCTGCCGCCGAGGGCGGCACGGCGAAGGAGTCCGCACCGGCGCCGGCCAAGGGCGTCGATCCGGAGAAGGCCTCGCTGCGGGGCACCACCCAGAAGGTCAACCGGATCCGCGCGATCACCGCCAAGACCACGCTGGAGTCCCTGCACGGAGCGGCGCAGCTCACGCAGGTCCACGAAGTCGACATGACCCACATCGCCGAGCTCCGCAAGGCGTCGAAGGCAGCCTTCCAGGACAAGCATGGCCAGAACCTCACGTTCCTGCCGTTCTTCGCGAAGGCCATCGTCGAAGCCCTTGTCGCGCACCCGAACGTCAACGCCTCCTACGACGCCGACACCCAGGAGATGACCTACCACGGCCAGGTCAACCTCGGTATCGCCGTCGACACCAAGGACGGCCTGCTGTCCCCGGTGATCCACGACGCCCAGGACATGTCACTGCCTGAGCTGGCCGCGGCGATCGCCGACATCGCCGACCGTGCCCGGAACAAGAAGCTCAAGCCGAACGACGTCAGTGGCGGCACCTTCACCATCACCAACATCGGCTCCGAGGGCGCACTCACCGATACCCCGATCCTGGTGCCGCCGCAGGCCGCGATGATCGGCACGGGTGCCATCCGCAAGCGTCCGGTCGTGATCACCGAAGACGGTTCCGACAGCATCGCGATCCGCAGCATGGTCTACCTGCCCATGACCTACGACCACCAGATCGTGGACGGCGCTGACGCAGGCCGGTTCCTGACCACCATCAAGGACCGGCTGGAGAACAGCGACTTCACCTCCGACCTGGAGATCTGAGTCCACTGACCCCTCCCGTCCTCTACCCCGCCACCGCGTTATCGCGGTGGCGGGGTAGAGTCGTTAGGCATGGGATATCAACGCGGATCCATCCGGATGTCGGACACCCCTGTCGTCGTCGACAGCCTCGGGACGGTGGACTACCTGTCAACCTGGGACAAACAGGCCGCCCTGGCGCGTCAGCGTGCCGACGGACAGATCGAGGACACCGTCCTGCTGTTGGAGCACCCGCCGACGTACACCGCGGGTAAACGCACACAGCCGGAGGATCTGCCCACCAACGGCCTCCCCGTCGTCGATGTCGACCGGGGCGGGCGGATCACCTGGCACGGACCGGGACAACTCGTCGCCTACCCGATCATCAAACTGGACGATCCGATCGACGTCGTCGACTACGTCCGGCGTATCGAGGAGGCCGTCCTGGCGACCTGCCGTGACGTCGGTCTCGACAACGTGGGACGAGTCCCGGGGCGGTCCGGCGTGTGGCTTCCCGCAGGTCTCCGACATGGAGAACTCGTCCCCGCCCGCAAGGTGGCGGCGGTGGGGATCCGTGTGACCCGTGGAGTCACGATGCACGGTGTCGCCTTGAACTGTGACAACACCCTGGACTACTACGACCACATCGTGCCGTGCGGACTGGCGGACACCGGAGTGACGACACTGTCCGAGGAACTGGGCCGGGAGGTCCGCGTCGCGGATGTGACCGACATCTTCACCGGCCACCTGCTCGCGGCACTGGACGGGTCGCTTGAAATGTCCGACCACGACGTGCCCGAGGAACTGGCACATGGCGTACTGACGTCCTGAACAGGCATTTTAGGATGACTTCCAGCGCTGGAGTCAGTTAGCGTCACTGAACGATGCAGCGTAGGGTGGGGGCCGTGACTGTTACATCAGACGGACGACGACTTCTCCGCATCGAGGCGAAGAACTCCCAGACCCCCATCGAACAGAAGCCACGGTGGATCCGTACCCAGGCCAAGATGGGACCGGAATACCGTGACATGAAGAACCGTGTCTCCGGTGCCGGTCTGCACACGGTCTGCCAGGAGGCCGGGTGCCCCAACATCCACGAATGCTGGGAGGAACGCGAGGCCTCCTTCCTCATCGGTGGCGACACCTGCTCCCGTCGGTGTGACTTCTGCCAGATCAAGTCGGGCAAGCCCAGTCCGTTGGACCGCGACGAGCCCCGCCGTGTCGCCGAGAACATCCGCGAGATGGACCTGCGTTACGCCACGATCACCGGCGTCACCCGTGACGACCTCGATGACGAGGGAGCCTGGCTGTACGCCGAGATCGTGCGCAAGGTGCACGAACTCAACCCGAACACCGGCGTCGAGAACCTCACACCTGACTTCTCCGCCAAGCCCGACCTGCTGGCCGAGGTCTTCGAGGCGCGTCCGGAGGTCTTCGCCCACAACCTCGAGACCGTGCCCCGGATCTTCAAGCGGATCCGTCCGGCATTCCGCTACGACCGGTCGCTGGAGGTCATCCGCGCGGCCCGTGATTTCGGACTGGTGACCAAATCAAACCTCATCCTCGGCATGGGCGAGACCGCCGAGGAAGTGCAGTCGTCACTGACGGACCTGAAGGACGCCGGGTGCGACATCATCACGATCACCCAGTACCTGCGTCCGACCTCCATGCACCACCCGATCGAGCGGTGGGTGAAGCCGGAGGAGTTCATGGAGCACTCCGAGTTCGGCAAGGAGCTGGGATTCGGTGCCGTGATGTCCGGTCCGTTGGTCCGGTCGTCCTACCGGTCTGGTCGGCTCTACGCCGAGGCCAAGGCCGCACGCGGCGAGGCGCTCCCCGAGAACCTGACCCACCTGGGTGACACCCTGGGCTCCACCACCAGTCAGGAAGCCGGCACTCTGCTGGAGAAGTACGGACCGTCCAAGGAGACCCCTGTCTCCTCCGCACGCTAGTTGTCCCCACGCCCCGGTGGACGTCGTTGACGGTCCCGGGGCGCCGATGTTCTAAGGTAGGCGGTATGGCGAAGGATCCCCGGGAGAAGGAAAACAAGCGGCTCGAGAAGGCCGCCAAGAAGTCACGGCGCAAGCAGACACGAGGCCAGATGTGGCAGGCCTTCCAGATGCAGCGCAAGAAGGACAAGAAGCTCATCCCCTACATGCTGCTGGGCCTGCTCGGCCCGGTGGTGGTCATGTTGGCGCTGAGCCTGGTGTTCGGCTGGTGGTGGCTGAACCTCATCGTCGGTATCGCCATCGGCGTGATGGTCGCCTTCTGGATCTTCTCCCGCCGTCTGCAGTCCGGTGTCTACGACCAGATCGAGGGGGAAGCCGGTGCCGCAGGATGGGCGCTGCAGAACCTTCGCGACGGCGTCGGGGTCAAGTGGATCACCGAGACTGCGGTGGCCTCGAACACACACATGGACGCCGTCCACCGGGTTGTCGGTGTTCCCGGCGTGATCCTCGTCGGGGAAGGCAGCCGTCACCGTCTCAAGCCGATGATGGCGCAGGAGCGGAAGAGACTCGCCCGCATCCTCGGTAACACGCCCATCTACGACGTGTACATCGGCGAGGGCGAGGACGAGGTACAGATCCGCAAGCTGCAGAACCACCTGGTCCGCCTGCCCCGCAACATCAAGAAGAACCAGGTCGACGCGCTCAACAGCAAGGTCGAGTCGATCGCCCGTCTTCACTCCAGGGAATCGATGCTCCCGAAGGGGCCGATGCCCCGCAACGCCGCGAACCCGGCCGGCGTCAACCGCCGTGCCCGCCGCGCCGCACAACGCAACAAGAAGGGTTGAGGCTGAGACTCCCCGGCCCCGGGGCCCTGATCGATCGAATCAGGACCCCGGGGTCTTTTCGTGCCCTCCCTTACCCCGTCCCTGACACACCAGGGTTGTGTCGGTCCGCGGGGTGTCACGCCGACACCGCCATGGTGTCCGGCATGACGACCGACCGCTCCCCTGCCTACCTGGTCCGGATCACCGCGGTCCCGGTAGCGCGGTCGTGCATGCCCCTGCTGTCGGTGTCCTGGATCAACGGGGGGAAGAGGAACACAGTGAGCACCGTCCGCACCACTGACCGGATGAGGCCGACACGCTGATCCGGGTCGTCCACGCGGGCGACACCGATCCCCATCACGGCGTGGCCGGGTGACTGCCCGAACAGCCACACGGTGACGATCCGCCAGACCACCCACACCATCAACACCACTGTCGAGGTTCCACCGAGCGCACCCGTCATCTGTGTGATGAAGAAGGCGATGCCGTAGCAGATCAACCAGTCGACCAGCAGCGCAAGCACACGGGGAAAGATCGAGGCAATCGACCCGGGCCCCGAGGCCGGCAGTCCCAGCAGTTTGCCGGGATACGAACTCAGGTCGCGGGGGTCCTCGAACTGTCCCGGAACCTGGGGGCCTTCCAGCCAGCTCGGCTGTCTGGCGCGCTCCTCGCGGAGCCCCTTCCGTCGTTGACGGCGGTCGTCCCCGGTGCCACTGCTGCCACTGTTCTTCTGCCGTTTCGCCATGATTCTCAAGCGTACCGGCCCTGTCACCGACCCCCAATTTCATGGCGGACCACCCCGACTGTGCACACCCGGGGACCACTGCCCGTATCCTAGAGGTCAAGCCCCGACCGGGGACTACCGGAATCGACCGTGGCACCGGCGGACCAGTTACACGCCGGTAACATTGGATTGACACTAGGGCAACAACCCCAGAATATGGTTGTTCACGACGCACCCGGAAGGGTGAATCCCCTCGTGAGACAACGAAACAACGAGTTGGGTCGAACATGACTGCAAGGAGTCCAGAAGTGGCATTTAAGACGGCCGAAGAGGTCACCAAGTACATCGCGGACAACGACATTGAGTTCGTCGATGTCCGATTCACGGACGTGCCTGGTGTGGAACAGCACTTCACCATTCCCGCCTCCACCTTCGACGAGGATGCCATCGAAACCGGCCTGGCGTTCGACGGATCGTCGGTGCGTGGCTTCACCACCATCGACGAGTCGGACATGAACCTGCTGCCCGACCTCGCGACCGCCAAGGTCGACCCCTTCCGTAAGACCAAGACCCTGAACGTGAAGTTCTTCGTCCACGACCCGTTCACCCGTGAGCCTTTCTCCCGCGATCCCCGCAACGTCGCGCGCAAGGCCGAAGAGTACCTCGCGTCCACCGGCATCGCCGACACGTGCAACTTCGGGCTTGAGGCCGAGTTCTACCTCTTCGACAAGGTCCGTTACTCCGCCGAGCAGAACTCCGCATTCTACGAGGTCGACTCCAATGAGGGCTGGTGGAACCGCGGTAAGGAGACCAACACCGACGGGACGCCCAACACCGCCTACAAGACCCGCGTCAAGGGCGGTTACTTCCCGGTCCCACCGTACGACCAGACCGTGGACGTCCGCGACGAGATGGTGAAGAACCTCGCCGCCTCCGGTTATGATCTCGAGCGCTTCCACCACGAGGTCGGTACCGGTGGTCAGCAGGAGATCAACTACAAGTTCAACACGCTGCTGCATGCTGCCGACGACCTGCAGTCGTTCAAGTACATCATCAAGAACACCGCTGCC
The DNA here is from genome assembly GCF_007673095.1 of Corynebacterium glyciniphilum AJ 3170. Lineage (GTDB taxonomy): Bacteria > Actinomycetota > Actinomycetes > Mycobacteriales > Mycobacteriaceae > Corynebacterium. The sequence goes on along the minus strand of NZ_VDYZ01000020.1, from coordinate 734 downwards.
GCCCACGGCAAGTCCGCCACGTTCATGCCGAAACCGCTGGCCGGTGACAACGGCTCGGGCATGCACGCCCACCAGTCCCTGTGGAAGGACGGCAAGCCCCTCTTCCACGACGAGGCCGGCTACGCCGGCCTGTCTGACCTGGCCCGCTACTACATCGGCGGCATCCTGCACCACGCGGGCGCTGTCCTGGCGTTCACCAACCCGACGCTGAACTCCTACCACCGTCTGGTCCCGGGCTTCGAGGCACCGATCAACCTGGTCTACTCGCAACGCAACCGCTCTGCTGCCGTCCGCATCCCGATCACCGGATCGAACCCGAAGGCCAAGCGTCTCGAGTTCCGCGCACCGGACCCCTCGGGCAACCCCTACTTCGGCATGGCAGCGATGATGCTCGCCGGTCTCGACGGCATCAAGAACCGCATCGAGCCGCACGCCCCCGTCGACAAGGACCTCTACGAGCTGCCCCCGGAGGAGGCCGCCAGCATTCCGACCGCACCGACCTCCCTGGAGGCCGCGCTGCACGCACTCGAGGAGGACAACGACTTCCTCACCGAAGGCGGCGTGTTCACCGACGACCTGCTGGAGACCTACATCGCCTACAAGTACGACAACGAGATCTCCCCGTCCCGTCTGCGCCCGACCCCCCACGAGTTCGAGCTCTACTACGACTGCTAGTTGTACTTCCCGGGGAGGTTGTGAACACTCCGTCGGGGGATGACGCATAAGGAAGACCT
>NZ_VDYZ01000209.1 GCF_007673095.1 Corynebacterium glyciniphilum AJ 3170 | reverse complement strand
ACCGGGCTTATCTGGCTGAGGTGACTGAGGCAGCAGCTTGACAAACTATAGGAGCATCAGGGGTACCGGTCGAATTTCGGGTGCTCAGCGACTGGTACCTCTGCCATCCTGCACGTGCCTCTGCCGGGTACTTGACTCTCACGTTGCGTCAGGGACGATGATCGCTGGCATGGAGAACAACACAGGTAACAACACAGGCAACAACAAGAAGGGCGGGACTGCTGCGCGGATAGGTGACAGGGTGTAGTCACGCCGTCAGTGCGACGGTCGTGTTCAT
>NZ_VDYZ01000208.1 GCF_007673095.1 Corynebacterium glyciniphilum AJ 3170 | reverse complement strand
GGCCCCTCAGCTCGCGCCGTTACCGCTGCAGCCCCACTCCAACTTCTTTCACCTCCCCCCCTCCTCACTCACACTCGCCAACCTCTCCCTCCACCTCCCCCCCCTCCTTCCTCCTCACCCTCATCTCCCCCCCCCCTCACCACCACATCTACTCCATCCACCATCTCCCCCACCTCATCCACCACCTCAACAACCCCAACCCCCACCCCCCCATCTCCACCTCCTCCCCCCACACCCCCTCACCCCAATCCCCACCATCCTCTCCCCCCCATCAGCCT
>NZ_VDYZ01000207.1 GCF_007673095.1 Corynebacterium glyciniphilum AJ 3170 | reverse complement strand
GGACGGATGTGGTGGGAGACGTGGTGGGGGGTAGGAGGGAGAGGGAAAGGGAGGAAGAGGATGGGGAGGAGAAGGGTGGGGAGGAGGGGGAGGATGGGGTGGGGGAGGGTGTGGGGGATGTGGTGGTAGGTGATGTGGAGGGGGTGAGAGAGGATGAGGGGGAGAGGGAAGTGGGGGGTGGTGGAGAGGTGGTTGAGGGAGTGGAAGGGCGGGGGGTTAGCGGGGGAGGTGGGGAGGAGGAGGGGGTTGGTGGGGGAGGGGGGGGGAGGGTGGGGGGG
>NZ_VDYZ01000206.1 GCF_007673095.1 Corynebacterium glyciniphilum AJ 3170 | reverse complement strand
CATCACCACCACCTCCTCCACTCCCCCCATCACCTCCCCCCGATCCCCCATCAACACCACCGTTCCCCCTTCCACCACCCTCCACAGTCCCTCTTGCATCTCGTCCTCCCACTCCCGCTCCCTCACCCCCCTCCCTTCATCCACCACCACCACCTCCACCTCCCCCAACAACTCACCACCCACACCACCACCCCCCCTCCCACCTCACCCCTCCCACCCACCCCCACTCCACCACCTTCCCCAACTTCCCGACCACCCCCTCCAACCCCCTCTTCGCC
>NZ_VDYZ01000205.1 GCF_007673095.1 Corynebacterium glyciniphilum AJ 3170 | reverse complement strand
CTCCCCCCACCTCCCTCTCCCTCATCCCTCCCCTCACCCCCCTCCACCCCCTCCACAACCACCTCCTCCATCCCCCTCCCCACTCCCCCTTCCCCCCCTCCCTCCCCCTCCCCCCCACGCCCCCCTCCCTCCTCTCCCCCTCCCCCCCCATCCACCCCCCCCCCTCTCCTACCCCACCCCCCACACCCCCACCACACCCTCCACCCACTCACCTTCTTCCCCTGACATCCTCACCCCCCTCACCTCCACGCCATACTTCTCCGCAGCCTCCACCGCCGTCGATCCCC
>NZ_VDYZ01000204.1 GCF_007673095.1 Corynebacterium glyciniphilum AJ 3170 | reverse complement strand
CACCCCCCCCACCTCCCCCCACCACCATCCCTACCTTTTTCCCACCCCATCCACCTCCATCCCCTCCCACTCTCTCAACCTCACCGTGCTACCCTCTCTCACATCAACCCGCTCACTCCACACCACCTCCACCCATCCATCTCCCCCCACCCTCTCCACACCAAATCTCACCCTTTCCTCTACCATCACCCCCTCAGCTCCAACCAACCTCCGCCCCTTCCCCCCCAACACCTCCACTCCCATCGACTTCACCTCCTCAGCCGTGATTGCCCGATCATTC
>NZ_VDYZ01000203.1 GCF_007673095.1 Corynebacterium glyciniphilum AJ 3170 | reverse complement strand
ACCCCCCCCCCCACTATCCCCCCCACCTCCACCTCCCCCCCCCCTACCCCTCCCCTCCACCCCCTCACCTCCACCCCCCCCTTTCATCTCCCCCAACTACATCAAACCACCCTCCTCCCCCCACATCACCACCACCCTCCCTCCCCTCACCTCCTCCTCCACCCCTCCCAACTCCCCCACCCAACACATATTCCCCCCCTTCACCACCTCCACCTTCGACCCCTCCTCCCCTTCCACCCGCGCCAGCAGCATGTCGTCCACCGAACTGAAGCGTTCCGCC
>NZ_VDYZ01000202.1 GCF_007673095.1 Corynebacterium glyciniphilum AJ 3170 | reverse complement strand
ACACCCACACCATCATCGCCGACTTCCACCGTCCGGGTACCCGGTGCATTCTCTTCACGAACCGGCACCACACCACCCAACTCTTCCCTCCTCTCTCCTCCTCCACCCCCCACCCCACGCTCCTTCACACCCACTCCTTCGTTCCTCCCCTCCCCGCCCTCCCTCCCCCCCCACCACTCCCCCCATCTCTTTCATCACCACCACCTGCCCCCCCCACTCCACCATCTCCTCCCCCACATCCTCGCCCACCCCACCCCCAACCCCCACCCCACCCCCCCCC
>NZ_VDYZ01000201.1 GCF_007673095.1 Corynebacterium glyciniphilum AJ 3170 | reverse complement strand
TCACTTCATCACTCTAATTCCTCCCCATCTCCTCCCCCATCCCCTCCAACCCCTCCTACACCCCCATCCACCCCCCCACTCCCCCTACCCCCCCTATCACCATTCCAATCCAATCCCTCATCCAACCTCCCATCCACTCTTCACTTCTCCCCAACCCCTTCTCCCCCACTCCCTCTCACGCTCTCTCACCCCCTCACAACAACTACTATACACTACCCCCACTCCATTCCCAAATCCCACCCTCCCGCACCGCCTTCTGCCCCCAATCTCCCCCCACCCA
>NZ_VDYZ01000200.1 GCF_007673095.1 Corynebacterium glyciniphilum AJ 3170 | reverse complement strand
GTGGGGGAAGAAGTTGGTGGGGATGTGGTGGATGTTGTGCGGACGGAAGGTGGCGTGGGTGAGAAGGGGGGAGTGGTTGGGGTGGAGGGGGAGGAGGGGGTGATGGTGGTGGAGGGTGGAGAGGAGGGGGATGAGGGACAGGAGTGGATGGGGTGCGGCGGCGGGGAAGTGGCCGGAGTGGATGGGGTGGTGGAGGGTGGGAGAGTGGGGGGAGGAGGAGGTGTGGGAGGAGAAGGGTGGGGGGTGGGGCAAGAAGGAGAAGGGGTGGGTCGGCGTGGTGG
>NZ_VDYZ01000001.1 GCF_007673095.1 Corynebacterium glyciniphilum AJ 3170 | reverse complement strand
CTGCCTGCGCCGATGGTACTGCACCCGGGAGGGTGTGGGAGAGTAGGACGCCGCCGGCATCAAAATTTAGGTGATGGTGTGTGGTTGGAGCAGTCGTTGGTGGCTGCTTCGACCACACACTTTTTTTATGCGGTTTTACAGTTGCGGAGACAACCCAGGGATCCCTCGCGGTTGGTCTCCGTGCACACCTGACCTAGAATCGGTCGGGAATAACAACACCAGGAAGAGGTAGTCAGATGAGCGAGTCCTCCGGCGGCGGCGGTTCCCGCGGTCAGCATCGTGGCGGAAGCCAGTCCTCCAACGGAGGACGTCGCGGCCCGGGTGGGCAGGGAGGCCGCGGGGGGCAACGCAGTTACGGCAACCGCGACAACAACCGCGGGGGCGAGCGGGGTGGCTACCGCGGCCACGGCTCCGACGACAACAGGGACGGGCGTCGCAACAACCGTGACGACCGCCGTGACAACCGTTCAGGCCACGGCAATCGCGACCATCGCAACGGAGGACGCCCCAACCGCGGCGGACAGGGACAGGGTGACGACCGTCGCCGCGACCGTCACAACGGGCCGCACCGGACAGGCTACCGTGAGGAACGTATCAACCAGCGCCTGCAGGAGCCGGAAATCCCGTCGGACGTGAGTCCGAAGGAACTTGACCCCGGTATCCGTCAGGAGCTCCGCAGTCTCTCCAAGGACAACGCGGACAAGGTCGCCGGTCACCTCGTGATGGCCGCGGCCCTGATGGACAAGGATCCGGAGGAGGCCCTCGCGCATGCCCGCGCAGCGAAAGACCGAGGTGGACGTGTCCCTATCACCCGTGAAACGCTGGGAATCGCCGCCTACCATGCGGGTCAGTGGAAAGAAGCACTGACGGAGCTCCGCGCCGCGCGCCGCATGGCAGGCGGTCCCGGCCTCCTCGCCGTGATGGCCGACTGTGAGCGCGGTCTCGGACACCCCGGGAAAGCGGTGGAGCTCGGGCGTTCCCCCGAGGCCGAGGAGCTGGACCCCGAGGGGCGGGCAGAACTCGCGATCGTCGTGGCCGGCGCGCAGCATGACCTCGGTGAAAACGATGCGGCGCTTGCCGCGCTCCACCCCGAGTCGGAGTCGACTGATCTCCCCGCCGTCACCGCCCTGCGCGTGACCTACGCATATGCAGACGCTCTACTGGCGGTCGGTGACGTCCCAGGTGCCAGGCAGTGGTTCGAACGGGCCATCGAGATGGACACGGAGAACGTGCTCGATTCCGAGGCACGTCTACGCGAGCTGAAGGACGCCTGACAGATGGCAGGCCTGCGCGTACTGGATGACTACGACGTCCTCCTCGCGGATCTCGACGGCACCGTCTTCAAGGGGAATGCCGCGATCGACGGCGCCCGTGAAGCGTTGGCGGGACGTGACGTCGTGTACATCACGAACAACGCCTCACGGGCGCCCGGGCAGGTCGCGGACCACCTGCGCCACCTCGACTTCACGGTCGAGGACACGCAGGTCGTGACGTCCGCGCAGGCAGCGTGCACTCTGGCCGATGAGATTCTCACGGAGAAGTCCGTCCCGGTACCGGGACGTCGCGCCTACGTCGTCGGTGCCCGGTCTTTCCGGGAGCTGGCCACAGAGGCCGGCTTCGATGTGGTGGACAGTGCTGATGAGCTGCCTCATGTGGTGCTGCACGGTCACAGCCCGGAGAACGGGTGGGCGCAGCTGTCGGAAGCTGCGTTGAGCATCCGCGCAGGCGCAGAATACGTGGCGTCGAACCTCGACACCACGTTACCGTCGGAGCGTGGTTTCCTCGTGGGCAACGGTTCGCTGGTTGCTGCGGTCGTCAGTGCGACGGGAGTGACGCCACGAAGTGCGGGGAAGCCGCTCCCCGAGATGTTCCGTCGGGCGGTGACGACATCGGGGGCCAGGCGTCCCCTGGCCGTCGGCGATCGTCTCGACACCGACATCGCCGGCGGCAACGCCGCCGGCATCGACACCCTCTGTGTGCTCACCGGGGTCGCCACTCACACGGAACTGCTGCGCACGGAGTTCCGGCCCACGTTCATCGCAGCGAACCTCCGGGACCACCTCGACGGGTGGTCTGCCTGCCTCGAACGTGACCGGGTGGTTGTCTCGTCGGGGGAAACCGGCCCGCTCCCGGTCATGTCCGCAGAAGCCGTTGCTGCGGCGGCGCCCGTCGTCTGGCGGGAGATCGACGAGGGCCGTGACCCCGAGGTGGCCGCAGCCGTCGGTGACGATGCCGCAGCTGCCGCGTTGGAGGGATGGCGGTGAACCCGGGCGACCTCGCCGCGAAGACGGCCTCTCTGGGGGACAGCGGAGACAACGGACATGCCGCCTTCGATCCGGAGGCACTTGTCGCCCGGGTGGACGCGCTGTTGTCCTCGGATGTCGAAGGTAACGATGAGGCAGAACTCCTCGAGAAGGCACACCGCCTGATCAATGACGCGATGGAGGGCCGCTGAGCATGCCGAAGCAGAACAGGAACCGGCGTCTCCAACGGCTCGACGCCGAGCTCGTCCGGCGCAAGGACGCCCGCTCACGTGAACACGCCCGTGACATGATTGTCGCGGGCCGTGTCAGCGTGAACGGGATGGTGGCGACGAAACCCGCGACCGGTGTCGACGGCGATGTCTCGATCCGCGTGGCGGTCAGTGACGACGACCGTTGGGCCTCCCGGGGAGCGCACAAGCTGTTGGGGGCGTTGGCCGCCTTTGAGCCGTCGGGCCTGAGGCTTTCGGGGCGGCGGGTCCTCGACGCCGGCGCGTCGACGGGCGGTTTCACGGACGTCTGTCTCGACCGGGGTGCTGCGGAAGTTCTTGCCGTGGACGTCGGTTACGGACAGCTGATCTGGCGGTTGCAGAACGACGACCGTGTGACGGTACTCGACCGGACCAATGTACGTACGCTGACTGTCGAGGAACTCGGAGGTCCTGCGGACGCGATGGTGGGTGACCTGTCGTTCATCTCCATCGATCTGGTGCTTCCCGCCCTCGCCGCGTGTGTGGCCGAGGGCGGTGACCTGCTGCCGATGGTGAAGCCGCAGTTCGAGGTCGGCAAGCACCGGCTCGGGCACGGGGGCGTTGTCCGCGATCCCGCTCTGCGCGCCGAGGTCACCCTCGACGTCGCACGGGCGGCACGGGGGCACGGGTTGTCCACACGGGCAGTAGTTGCGTCACCTTTGCCCGGTCCCAGCGGAAACGTGGAATACTTTCTGTGGTTGGTGAATGACGGTGGTGCCAGTGCACCCGATGAGGAGAATCTGACCGCCATGGTCGACAAGGCAGTGAAGGAGGGTCCCCAGTGACTGAAGAAGCCCCCCGGGTCCGCGAGGTGCTCCTCGTCGCACACACCGGCGCATCGGACAAGCTCAACATGGCTGCGGCTGCGGCACAGAGGCTGTCCGACGGTGGTCTCACCGTGCGCGTGATGTCCACCGGTGACCCCGCTCCGGTGGCACGCCACGAGATTCTCGGCCGGTTTCCCCGTTACGGACACACCACTGAGGCGGCCAAGGGTGTGGATCTCGTTCTGGTCCTGGGCGGGGACGGGACATTCCTGCGTGCGGCGGATATCGCCCACGCCCAGGATGTCCCGGTGCTCGGCGTGAACATGGGGCACATCGGTTTCCTCGCGGAATGGGAGCAGGAGTCGCTGGAGGAGGCGCTCGACCGGGTCATCGCCGGGGACTACCGGATCGAGAACCGGATGACGCTCTCCATCACCGCCCGAGACAATGACGGTCGTGTCCTGGGCACCGGCTGGGCACTCAACGAGTGCTCAGTGGAGAACCTGAACCGGCAGGGCGTCCTGGACACGATTCTCGAGGTCGACCAGCGGCCGGTGAGTTCATTCGGCTGCGACGGTGTACTGGTGTCGACGCCCACGGGCTCGACGGCGTACGCCTTTTCCGCCGGCGGCCCGATCCTCTGGCCGGAGCTGGCCTCCATTCTGGTGGTCCCCTCCAACGCCCACACGTTGTTCGCCCGTCCACTGGTGGTCAGTCCCGACTCGACGGTGGCTGTCGAGACAAACCCCCAGACCTCCCCGGCCACAGCGGTGATGGACGGTTTCCGTCAGATCCACATGCCCCCCGGCGCCCGGGTGGAGATTCGCCGGGGTCCGCAGGACGTACGGTGGGTCAGGCTGGACACCGAACCTTTCACGGACCGACTCGTCCAGAAGTTCCGTCTCCCGGTGACCGGGTGGCGCGGACCGCGAAGGTGACGGGGACACGGGGATGCTGAAGGAACTGCAGATCCAGAACCTGGGAGTCATTGAGGAGGCCGTCGCCGAGTTCACCGACGGTTTCACGGTGGTGACCGGTGAGACGGGCGCCGGTAAGACCATGGTCGTGACCGGTCTGAAGCTGCTGTCGGGGGCCCGTGCCGACAGCCAGCGGGTCCGGTCCGGCACCGACCGGGCGACGGTCGACGGGATTTTCCACACTGACGAGGATTCCGCTGCCGCCCGGCTGGTCGACGACGTCGGCGGGTATCTCGAAGACGGCGAAGTGGTTGTCTCACGGTCGGTGAGTTCCTCGGGACGTTCCCGGGCCCATCTGGCCGGGCGGACGGTCGCAGCCGGTGTCCTGGGTGACTTCTCCTCGCGACTGCTGACGATCCACGGCCAGTCCGATCAACTCCAGCTCCTCGACCCGACCCGTCAGCTCCGCAACCTCGACAGGTTCGCCGGACTCGACGAGGATCGTCGGGCGTACCGGCGGTTGCGTCGGGAATGGGCGGCGCTGGCCCGCGACCTCAATGAACGGACCGAGAAACGGCGTGACCTGGCTCTCGAGGCGGAGACCCTGCGCCGGTCCCTGGAAGAGATCGACACCCTCGACCCGCAGCCGGGCGAGGACGAGGACCTGAAGGTGACCATCAGCCGGTTGCAGGACGCCGACGAGGTCCGGGATGCTGCCCTGGTCGCCCTGGCCGCGATCGACGGAGGGGATCCCGATGCTGCCGTCGAGGAGACCGCGGCTGTCGAGTCACTGTCGGCGGCGGCGTCCGCGCTGTCGGGTCGGGCGGGGGCTGAGCCGCGGTTCGGTGACCTGGCGGCCCGTATCAACGCCGTCGTGACGGATCTGGCTGACATCTCCGGGGAGATCGGCGCAGCGCTGTCGGATGTTCCGTCACCGGAAAGTCTGGAGGGGCTATTGGCACGCCAGCAGGACCTGCGGGAACTGCGGAAGTACGCCTCCGACATCGACGGTGTGCTGGCCTGGCGGGACCAGGCCCGTGAAAGGCTGAGTTCGATCGATGTCTCGGGCGACGCCCTGGAGGAACTCCGGGGTCGGGTCGAGGAGGCCGCGGCGGCCATGGTCAGTGCGGCGCGGGACCTGTCGTCGGCCCGGACGGCGGCCGCCGGTCGGTTCGCCACGGCGGTGAGCACCGAGATCGAGGGGCTGCAGATGTCGTCCTCCCTCCGGGTGGACGTGCGCAGCGCCGGAGGTCGTGGGGCAGCAGCCGCCGAACCGGCTGACTGTCTTGCCGACGGTATCGACGAGGTCGAGTTTCTGCTCGTCCAGGGCGGTGCCCCGAACTCCCTCGCAGCCACCGCGTCCGGTGGTGAACTTTCCCGTGTGATGCTCGCCCTCGAGGTGGTCCTGGCGGGGAGAGGACGGACGATGGTCTTCGATGAGGTCGACTCCGGAGTGGGCGGACGCGCCGCCGTCGAGATTGGGCGGAGGCTGGCGCGACTCGCCGTGGACAACCAGGTGATCGTCGTGACGCACCTGCCGCAGGTGGCGGCATTCGCCGACGCCCACGTGCACGTGGCTAAGGCGGCGTCGGAAGAGTCGGTACGCTCCAGTGTCCGCACGCTGGACAGTACCGAGCGGGTGGAGGAACTCTCCCGGATGCTCGCCGGGCTCGAATCGGACACGGGGCGTGCCCACGCGGAGGAGCTTCTGGAGACCGCCCGCCAGGCGAAGGCGGGACTCGACGCCGGGTAGGGTGCGGCTCACGGCCGGCGGGGCATTTGCCCGGGGCCGCATCGGCGCGCCTACCCCGCACCGACGGGGCCAACCGCCACAATGGTCTCCATGATCTTCTCCCGTACTGACACCCCCGGCATCCACGGCCACACCCGGGACTGCACCGGGACGAACGGCACCGGCCGATTGTCCGAGGGCGATATCGTCGTCATCGACCAGCCGGACATCGGCCGTGCGCTCGCCCAGAAGTTCATCGACGCCAAGGTGGCCGCCGTGGTCAACACCGCGACGTTCTCCACCGGCAACGTACCGAACTTCGGGCCGCAGATGATGCTGGACGCCGGTATCGTCCTGGTCGACAACGCCGACCCGACGCTGACGGAGCGGTTGAAGAACGGGCGGAAGGGGCGCCTGCACGAGGGCAAGATACTCTACGGCGACCGCTCCATCGGCAAGGGAGTGATCCTCGACGAGGACACCGCTGTCACCAGGTTCGACGAGGCACGTGAGACCCTGGCTGACCATATGGAGGCATTCACCGGGAACACCGCCGAGTTCGTCCGTACGGAGGCTCCGTTGTTCATCGACGGACTCGGGATCCCCGAGGTCGGCGTGGACATGGACGACCGCAAGGTCCTGGTGGTCAGTCCGGACCCCGCCATCGACGACAAGATCAAGTCGTTGCGCTACTTCATCCGGGAGTATGAGCCGGTGATCATCGCCGTCGACGGTGCCGCGGACACGGTGCTGAAGCACGGTTACCGGCCGCGTGTGATCGTCGGTGACCCTGAGGTCATCAGCAATGACGCGCTGAACTCCGGCGCCACCATCGTCCTGCCCGCGGAACCCGACGGGCACGCGGCCGGTCTGGAGCGCATCCAGGACCTGGGCGTCGGTGCGATGACGTTCCCGGCGGCCACCTCCGACTCCACCGACCTGGCCCTGCTGCTGGCCGACTACAAGGGTGCGTCGATGGTGGTGAACCTCGGGCCGATCCTGGACCTGGACCGGATCTTCGACACGGCGCAGTCACCGGACACGCCCTCGGCGATGCTCTCCCGCCTGCGGGTCGGTGGCCGCCTGGTCGACTCCACGGCCGTCGCGGAACTCTACCGGGTCTCCCGTAGCGGCGGCGGATGGTGGTGGGCCCTGGTCGGCGTGCTGTTGGCCGTCGTGGTGATCGTCCTGATCGCCGGATTCAGCGGCTCGGGCAGCTTCGCCGACAATCTGGTCGACACGTGGAACAACATCGCCCTCCGATTCCAGGACCTGTTCTGATGGGGGCCGGTAAGACGACGGGGGTCGTGGCCCTCGGTATCGCTGTCGGCACCGCACTGGGCTTCTATGTTCTGGCGCCGAACGTGGAGGGCGGGCCCACTGCCGTCGATTCTGAGGCTCAGTCCCGTCTGGCGGAGGAAACTGACCGCGCCGACCTGGAGTCGGCCGAGGGCGAGGTGTCGGACGCCGTGCTCTCCGGGCTGGCGGCCGATGCGGTGGGCGATGATCTCGCGGACCGTTCCGTCCTGGTCATGGCGACCTCCGACGCGGACGACGAGGCAGTGGACGAGGTGCGCGATCTGATCGGTGACGCCGGCGGGGAAGACGCCGGGACACTGCGCTTCGATCCGTCGTTCACCTCGCCGGAATCGGGGGATGAGCTCAAGTCGCTCGCGGCCGGAAGCCTGCCGACCGGGGCATCCCTGTCTGAAGACCGGCTCGACCCCGGTTACCACGTCGGTGAGTTGCTCGGCCAGTCACTGAGCGGTGGGCGGGGTGCCGCGAGTGCGTCAGACCGGGCGGTGGTGCTTGGTGCACTGGGCAACGCGGGCTTCTTCGCCGACGGTCAGGATGACCTGTCACCGGCGGACGCCGTCGTGGTGGTGACCGGAGGAGCGTCCGAGGGTGACGGTGACGGCAACTACTCCACCCGTTTCGTCGCCGACCTGGCCTCCGCCCTGGACGCGACGACAGGTGGTGTCGTCCTGGCCGGTGAACACGGGTCGGCGGAGCGAGACGGTGCCATCGGCCTCGTCAGAGGCGACAACGACGCGACCGAGAACGTCAGCACCGTGGACAACGTGACCACCGTCGCCGGGCGTATCACCGTCGTCCGTGCGGTCGCCGGACAGCTCGACGGCGACGCGGGTGCCTACGGTTCGGCGTCGAACGCCGCGGCGCCGACAGTGGAGTAGCCACCGACGTCTGTTAGACTGAAGCCCCGTAGGTTTTAACAGTTCCAACCACGGGAGTCGATGTGTCTCAGGGCCGCAGCGAGCAGCACACCAAGTTTATTTTCGTCACCGGCGGCGTCGTCTCGTCGCTCGGTAAGGGGCTGACGGCCGCCAGCCTGGGCCAGCTGCTCGTCGCACGGGGGCTCACGGTCACCATGCAGAAGCTGGATCCGTACCTCAACGTCGATCCGGGCACCATGAACCCGTTCGAGCACGGTGAGGTGTTCGTCACCGACGACGGCGCCGAGACCGACCTGGACCTCGGACACTACGAGCGTTTCCTCGACCGCAACCTCACCCAGAACGCCAACGTCACCACCGGCAAGGTGTACTCCACCGTCATCGCCAAGGAACGGCGTGGAGAGTTTCTGGGGAAGACCGTCCAGGTCATCCCGCACATCACCGACGAGATCAAGTCCCGCATCCTGGCGCAGGCACTGCCGGACGCCAACGGCGTCAAACCGGACGTGGTCATCTCCGAGATCGGCGGCACCGTCGGCGACATCGAGTCCCAGCCCTTCCTCGAGGCCGCCCGGCAGGTCCGTCACGAGGTGGGACGGGAGAACATCTTCTTCATCCACGTCTCCCTGGTGCCGTACCTGGCTCCGTCAGGTGAGCTGAAGACCAAGCCCACCCAGCATTCAGTGGCCGAACTGCGCAGTATCGGTATCATCCCGGACTCCATCGTGCTGCGGTGCGACCGGGAGGTTCCTGAGGGGCTGAAGTCGAAGATCGCTATGATGACCGACGTGGAAGAAGAGGGTGTGGTCTCCTGCGCCGACGCCGCCTCGATCTACGACATCCCGCGGGTGCTCTACCGGGAGCACCTGGACTCGTTCCTGATCCGTAAACTCAATCTGCCTTTCCGCGACGTGGACTGGACGGTCTGGGGCGGGCTGCTCGACCGGGTTCACGCCCCGTCGGGCGAAGTCACGGTGGGGCTGGTCGGCAAGTACGTCGATCTCCCGGACGCCTACCTGTCGGTCGCCGAGGCCATCAGGGCCGGTGCCTTCGGTGAACAGGTCACGGCGAAGGTGCGGTGGGTCGCAGCTGATGACTGTGCCACCCCGGAGGGCGCCGCCACAGCGCTCAGGGGCGTCGACGCCGTCGTGGTGCCCGGCGGGTTCGGTATCCGCGGTATCGAGGGCAAGATCGGCGCGGTGACCCACTGCCGCGAGAACCTCATCCCCATGCTCGGCATCTGCCTGGGTCTGCAGTGCACGGTCATCGAGGCGGCCCGCCACGCGGGTATCGCCGATGCCTCGTCCACCGAGTTCGACGAGAACACCCCCTCGCCGGTGATCTCGACGATGGCCGAGCAGAAAGCGGCGGTGTCCGGGGAGGCGGATCTCGGCGGCACCATGCGTCTGGGTGCGTACCCGGCCGTCCTGTCCGAGGGCAGTGTGGTGGCCGGGGCCTACGGCGAGACCGAGGTCTCCGAGCGGCACCGCCACCGTTACGAGGTCAACAACGCCTACCGTGACGAGATCGCCGACAAGTCCGACCTCGTTTTCTCGGGGACGTCGCCCGACGGCACCCTCGTTGAATTCGTCGAGTACCCCGCGTCAGTGCACCCCTACCTGGTGGCGACGCAGGCACATCCGGAGTACAAGTCGCGTCCGACGCGTCCGCACCCGTTGTTCAGCGGGCTGATCCGCGCAGCGGTCCAGCGGCAGGGCAAGTAGGGGAGAGTGGACCACCGTGGAGTACCGCACACTGTCCAGTGAACTCCTGGTGGATGCGCCGGTCATGGCGGTCCGTCGCGACCGGATAACCAGCGCGACCGGCGACGTGGTGCGCGAAATCGTCGAACATTTCAGCGCCGTGGCCGTCGTGGCCGTCCGCGGGGCGGAGACGGGGCCGGACCGCGAGGTGATGCTCGTCCGACAGTACCGGCGTCCGGTGGACCGGTACCTCTGGGAGTTGCCCGCCGGGCTGCTTGACGTGGCGGGAGAGGCCCCTCTGGACGCGGCGCGCCGCGAACTTGCTGAAGAGGCGGGCCTGGCGGCCGACCGGTGGCATCTGCTCGGTGACGTGTGTTCGTCACCGGGGGTCAGCGAGGAGATGTGCCGCATCTTCCTCGCCGAAGACGTCCGGTCTGCCACACCGGACGATCCGGGGGCGGGGGAGCAGGCACTCGGTGAAGAAGCGGACATGACCTCCCGCTGGCTCCCGGTCGAGGAAGCGGTGGGCTGGGTCAGAGACGGCCGTATCGAGAACGCGACCGCCGTGGCGGGGCTACTGCATCTCCATGCCGGAACACGCCGGGATGTCTCCGAGCCGTTCCTCTACCGGTCCGGTCTCGCGGCACGACGCGCGGCAGGACGCCCGCCCGGGACGGACATGAAGCATGTCCGGTGACGGACCCGCGGAGATTCCGGAGGCCGACCGCCGTCGTGCCCGGGCGTGGATGCGCCATCTCCGTGCCGAGCGGGGGCGCAGCGCCAATACGTTGAGCAACTACGCGCGGGACATCGAGCGTTACCTGACATGGCTGTCCGGGGAGGGTCGGGACATGACCACCGTGGAGACCACGGACGTCGAGCGCTTCATCGTCGACCTGCGTCGAGGATGCGCGGTAACGGGGGGCCGTCCTCTGGCCCAGACCTCGGTCGCCAGGATTCTCAGCGCGGTCCGGGGGCTCCACAAATTCACCGCCACGGAGTCCGGGCTGCCGGACGTCGTCGCCGAGATCCCCCTGTCGCCGGGGCGCCGGGACCTGCCGAAGGCCTTGACCACTGACGAGGTCCTCCGTCTCATCGAGGCCTGCCCGTCCGGCGAGGGGGCTGGTGCACTGGACCTGCGCGACCGCGCGCTGGTGGAACTGCTGTATTCCACGGGTGCCCGGATCAGTGAAGCCACTGACCTTGACCGTGATGACGTCGACCGTAACAACGGTCTGCTCCGTGTCCGGGGAAAGGGCGGCAAGGAACGTATCCTGCCCGTCGGTGCCCCGGCGTTGGACGCGCTCGACGCCTACCTCACGAGGGCACGTCCGGCGCTGGCCCAGCGCAGTCGTCACGGGAGGGACGCCGCGGCCCTGCTGCTCACGTCGCGGGGAGGACGGCTGTCCCGGCAGGCCGGGTACAAGATCGTCTCGTCTGCCGCCGAGCGTGCCGGGATCGGGGATATCTCGCCCCACAGCCTGCGACACAGTTTCGCCACCCATCTGCTCACCGGTGGAGCGGATGTCCGTGTCGTCCAGGAACTGCTCGGGCACTCCAGTGTGTCCACAACGCAGATCTACACCAAAGTCACCCCCGCCCTGCTTCGGGAAACCTGGGCGGAGTCACATCCCCGTGCGTGATAATCTGAACCATGTGATTTGTTCATCGCAGTGGCGTCACGCACCGTCTCCGGAAAAGCCGGGGAAGAACGCCAATGAATCAAGGAAGGGAGCTTGACGGAGATGGCTCGTTCATCGGAAGGCCTGTTCGACAAGCCCCAGCTGGGCCTCACCGGTCGCCCGCTGCGTGAGATCCCCCGTCCCGCTGCCCTTGACCGGCATGGACCGGCGACGGTGATCGCGATGTGCAATCAGAAGGGCGGTGTCGGGAAGACGACCTCGACCATCAACATGGGGGCCGCCCTGGCCTCCTACGGCCGCAGGGTCCTCCTGGTGGACCTGGACCCCCAGGGCGCACTGTCCGCCGGGCTCGGGATCGACCACGAAGAACTCGACGTGACGGTCTACAACCTGCTCGTCGACAACTCGGCGACGATCCACGAGGCGCTCCACCACAGCCCGGTCGAGGGGCTCGACGTCGTCCCCGCCAACATCGACCTGTCCGCCGCCGAGATCCAGCTCGTCAACGAAGTCGGGCGGGAGCAGGCGCTGGCCCGTGCGCTCCACCCGGTGATGAACGACTACGACTACGTCATCGTCGACTGCCAGCCGTCCCTCGGCCTGCTCACCGTCAACGCGCTGAGCTGTGCTGACAGCGTGATTATCCCGATGGAGTGCGAGTACTTCTCCCTCCGGGGGCTGGCGCTGCTCACCGACACCGTCGAGAAGGTGCGCGACCGGCTGAATTTCCGGCTGGAGGTCACCGGCATCCTGGTGACGATGTTCGACAGGCGTACCAACCATTCCCGCGAGGTGATGGAGCGGGTGGTCGAGGTATTCGGTGACAAGGTCTTCGACACCGTGATCACCCGTACCGTCCGGTTCCCGGAGACCTCGGTGGCCGGTGAACCGATCACCTCGTGGGCTCCGAGCTCAGACGGCGCCAAGCAGTATCTTGACCTCGCGGCCGAGGTCGTCGAGAGGACCTGACGGTGACCGCTGCCGTGGACGAGGCCGCTCCGGTACCGGTCGAGCAACCCGAACTGACCGGGTTCCGGGTCGCCCTCGCCAACTTCGACGGCCCTTTCGACCTGCTGCTGCAGCTGATCCATTCGCACAAGATGGATGTCACCGACGTCGCACTGGCGACCGTGACTGATGAGTTCATCTTGTACACGCGCACTCTCACCGGCAGCGTCGATGACCTCGATGAGGTGACCGAGTTCCTCGTCGTCGCGGCGACGCTGCTGGATCTCAAGGCTGCACGTCTCGTCCCGCGGGGAGAGGTGGAGAACGAGGAGGACCTCGCCCTGCTGGAGTCACGTGACCTCCTGTTCGCCCGTCTGCTGCAGTACCGGGCCTACAAGTCCGTGGCGGGACTCTTCGCCGAATGGCAGAGGGACGCCGACCGCAGTTACCCGGTCCAACTGTCCCCGGAGGAACAGTTCACCGAACTGATGCCGCCGGTGGAACTGGGGATGACCGCCGAACAGTTCGCCGAACGCGCGGCTGCAGTCTTCCGTCCGGCACCCTCGGAGGTGTCGACGACACATCTGCACGCCCAACAGGTGTCCGTTCCGGAGCAGGCGGGGCACATCCTGTCGACGTTACGTGTCGCCGGTGCGGAGACCTGGGTCAGTTTCAGCACACTGATCTCCGACTGCGACGTGTCGATGAAAGTCGTGGGACGTTTCCTGGCATTGTTGGAGCTCTACAAGGCCCGCGCGGTAGGAATCGAACAACCTGTCCCTCTGGAGGAGATGACCGTGGCGTGGACCGGCCTCGACGTCGACCCGGCCGTGGTCGCCGCAAGTAACTGGGACTGAAGACAACGAAGACAACACTGAATACAACACAGGGAGGGTGAACGCCGTGGAACCGGTCAGTATCCTGCGGAGCCGACTGGAGTCACTCCTGCTGGTCGCCGACGAACCAACCGCGCCCGCGGATTTCGCCCGCGTCCTGGAGGCATCCGAAACGCATGTTGCTGAGGCACTCGTGGAGATCGCCACCGAGTTCTCGGACCGCGGCATGGGTTTCGAACTGCGCGAACGGGACGGATTGTGGCGTCTGTACACACGGCGTGAGAACTCCGCCACCGTGGAGGCGAAGATCCTCGACGGTGCTCAGCAGCGGTTGTCGCGCGCCGCCCTGGAGACCCTCGCGGTGGTTGCCTACCGGCAGCCGGTCACCCGGTCCCAGGTGGCGGGGGTGCGAGGAGTGAACTGTGACGGTGTCATGCGCACACTCACCTTGCGCGGGCTGATCGCCGAGGTCGGGGTGACCGGCGAGGTCGGTGGAGCGCACCTGTACGCGACCACGGATCTTTTCCTCGAACAGCTCGGCATCGACTCGCTGGAGGCGTTGCCGAACCTGGCGCCGCTGCTGCCGGACGTCGACAGTATCGACGCCGCGGACCAGACCGACTAACTGTTGTCCGGCAGAGGGGTTACACTGGTCAACTGACATAACTGAACACCCTCGACTGATTGATGAGGACCTTCGTGAACACCCCCGCTCGCCGAGACGGCACACCGGAACAGGATCCAGGCAAGACCCCTGCCGACCGGTACGTGTCCAATGCACGACCTGCACGCCGGCAACACGTCCCCGACCGTAAGCCGCCGGAGTCCGGCTCCTCCGGAAAAATCCCCACGGGCGGTAAGAAAGACGGCGGCCAGGGCGACAAGTCCGTGAGACTGCAGAAAGTCCTCGCCGCCGCAGGCGTGGCCTCCCGTCGGATGAGCGAGAAGCTTATCGAGGCGGGCCGCGTCGACGTCAACGGTCAGACCGTGACCCAGCAGGGGATCCGTGTCGACCCTGACCAGGACGTGATCCGTGTCGACGGCACCCGGGTCATCGTCGACGAGAACCTCGTCACCTACGCGCTGAACAAACCGCGTGGATTCCAGTCCACGATGAGCGACGACATGGGTCGACCGTGTATCGGCGACCTCGTCGGTGAGCGCGTCGCCGCAGGACAGCGGCTCTTCCACGTCGGACGGCTCGACGCCGCCACCGAAGGACTCCTCCTGGTCACCAATGACGGTGAACTCGCCAACCGCCTGATGCACCCGCGATACGAGGTGTCGAAGACCTACCTGGCCACTGTTCTCGGGGAAGCGGACCGACGCCTGATCCACCAGCTGAAGAACGGCATCGACCTGGACGACGGCATCGCCCGCGCCGACTACGTGCAGATCATCGACGTCTGGCAGGGGAAGTCCCTGATCAAGCTGGAGATCCATGAAGGGCGCAAGCACATCGTGCGCCGCATGCTCAAAGAAGCCGGCTTCCCTGTCCAGGCCCTGGTGCGGACGAAGGTCCACACAGTGCAGCTCGGGGAGCAGAAGCCCGGTACATTGCGCGCTTTGAATCGTTCCGAGCTGACCAGTCTCTACAACGCGGTGCAGCTCTGATGACCAACGAAAGGAACGACGTGACTGACGTGACCGACCTCAGCAGGGTCGACAACATCGCCGGCGGTGGCTTCATCGTCGCCGTGGACGGGCCGTCCGGCACCGGAAAATCCACGGTCAGCCGCCTGCTCGCCCGTGCTGCGGACGCGAAGTACCTCGATACCGGGGCAATGTACCGGGTCGCGACCCTGCACGTCCTGCGTGCCGGGATTGACCCGGACAACACGGAGGCCGTGGCGGCGGCCACCGCCGACCTTCCGTTGCTCGTCAACGAGGATCCTGCGTCGACGGAGGTCCTGCTCGACGGCGAGGACGTGTCCGCCGAGATCCGGGGTCCGGAGGTGACCGCCCACGTCTCCGCGGTGTCGGCGATTCCGGAGGTCCGGGAGAACCTGGTGGCCTTGCAGCGGTCGCTGGCCCTGCGTGCGGGCCGGTGCGTCGTCGAGGGGCGCGACATCGGTACCGCCGTATTCCCCGAGGTCCCCTGCAAGGTGTTCATGACCGCCAGCGCCGAGGTCCGCGCCCGCCGCCGCTACGTCCAGGATGTAGCTGCAGGACGGGATGCTGACTTCGACGCGGTGCTGGCTGATGTCGAGCGACGTGACGCCGCCGATTCGTCCCGCGCCGTGTCCCCGCTGCGTCCGGCAGAGGACGCCACGGTGCTCGACACCGGCGACCTGGACGTCGACGAGGTACTTGCCGAGCTGACCCGCCTGGCGGCGGAGTCCGCGGCCCGTCCGGCCCAGCTCGATGATGCCGGCAACAGTACAGCGGGCGGGGAGACGCTGGTCTTCCGGACGAATGAGGGCGAGGTGCTCGACGACTCCGCGATCGACGACGGTCCGGAGTCGGAGGAGGACTTCTTCGAGGAGTATGACGAGAGCGACTTCAGTGATGTGAGTGGCCCGGCCACCGACCCCGAGTTCGCCGACTTCGACCTGTTGAGCGCGGACGCGGACGACACCGACTGGGATGCGGTGGAGGAGGCCTTCGGGGTTCTCGGCGACGACCGTGCTGAACAGGAGGCCCTGTGCACCGTCGCAGTCGTGGGACGGCCGAATGTCGGGAAGTCGACGCTGGTCAACCGGTTCATCGGCCGTCGCGAGGCCGTCGTCGAGGATTTCCCCGGCGTCACCCGTGACCGCATCTCCTACCTCGGGGACTGGAACGGCCGTCGTTACTGGGTCCAGGACACCGGTGGCTGGGACCCGGACGCCAAGGGGATCCACGGTGCCATCGCCCGTCAGGCGGAGACCGCGATGGCCACCGCCGACGTCATCGTCTTCGTCGTCGACACCAAGGTCGGTATCACCTCCACGGACGAGCTCATCGCCCGCCGGCTGCAGCGTTCCGAGATCCCGGTGGTGCTCGTGTCGAACAAGTTCGACTCCGACTCCCAGTACGGTGACATGGCGGAATTTTGGTCGCTCGGCCTGGGCAACCCGTTCCCGGTGTCGGCCCAGCACGGCCGTGGCGCAGCTGACGTGCTCGACGAGGTGCTGGCACAGTTCCCGGACACCCCGCGACAGACGTCGGTGATCTCCGGACCACGCCGCGTGGCGCTGGTGGGGCGTCCCAACGTCGGCAAGTCCTCGCTGCTGAACAAGATCACCGGTGAAGAGCGTTCCGTGGTGGACAACGTCGCCGGAACGACCGTCGACCCCGTGGATTCCGTGGTCGAGCTCAATGAGCGCAGCTGGCGCTTTGTCGACACGGCCGGTATCCGGAAGAAGACCAAGACTGCACGGGGTCATGAGTTCTACGCCTCCCTGCGGACCCGCGCGGCGATCGACTCCTCGGAGGTGGCGATCTTCCTCGTCGACGCATCCGAGCCGATCGCGGAACAGGATCAGCGGGTGCTGCGCATGATCCTGGATTCAGGCAGGGCCCTGGTCATCGCCTACAACAAGTGGGACATGGTCGATGAAGAGCGCCGTGACGAGCTTGAGCGTGAGATCGACCAACAGCTGGCACACGTGCCGTGGGCACGCCGGGTGAACATCTCAGCCAAGACCGGCCGGGCACTGCAGAAGCTGGAGCCGGCGATGATCGAGGCACTGGAGAGCTGGGACCTGCGTATCCCGACCGGTCAGTTGAACACCTGGCTGCGGGCGGTGATCGCGCAGACGCCGCCGCCGATGCGGGGTGGGCGACTGCCACGGGTACTCTTCGCCACCCAGGCGTCGTCGGAGCCGCCGGTGATCGTGCTGTTCACCACCGGTTTCCTGGAACACGGCTACCGACGCTTCCTGGAACGCCGTCTCCGCGAATCCTTCGGCTTCGAGGGCTCGCCGGTCCGTATCGCAGTACGGGTGAGAGAGAAGCGGGGCCGCAAGAAGTAGGCCGAGCAGGGCGCATCTCCCCGGGATTTGTTGCAGGGGTGAGCGGAACCATGGTGTTCGGCGGGCCGCGGGAGTAGCTTCGTGGAGTCATGGGCGACGATGCAGCAGGTACACCACCGGACCGGTTCAGCGAGCAGATCGCGGAGCTGGGACGGGAGCGCCCGGCCTTTGTCGCAGGGAAAGTCAGGCCGGTGCGGTCGGAGGTCCCGCCAACCGGCCCCAGCACCCTGTGGTGGTTTCCGCCGGTGGTGAACGACCGTGCCGCACGGGCCACCGCGATGCTGGTGGTGGCCCTGACTGTGGTCACGGTGGCGCTCTCGCGATCGGGACTCACCGTTGCAGCGATGGTGGCGGGAACACTCCTGGTCGTCGGCTTCCTTTCACGGGTCCTCGCGGGCCCCCGTTTCGATCCGTTCGGACAGCTGTCGGTCAGGTGGCTGGCTCAGCGGATGTTCGGGCCGCCGGTGCTCGTCGCGGGGGCACCGAAGCGTTTCGCCCAGATGATAGGGCTGTTGTTCTCCGGGACGGCACTGGGACTGCGGGTCGCGGGGCTGACCGGGGCATCGGACATCGTCCTGCTTCTGCTCGTCGCGGCGGCGTCGCTGGAGGGGTTCATGGGTGTCTGCCTGGGGTGCCTGCTCTTCGCCCGTCTGCAGCAGTGGGGAGTAGTTCCCGGCGACATACGCGCGGATTGCGCGGTCCGGCCCGCAACCCCCACCTCTGCGCCCCGGTCTACTGCCACGTGAGCCGTGCATACCGGCACATTGTGCGGCGGAGATGTCGAGGGCAGCAGATCAGGGGTCAGGCGGCCTCGAAGACGCCGCAGGCCTGGCGACCGCCCGCATCACCGGTGGAGAGTGTGTCCTCGTCCAGGCCGTCGGGGGCGTACCGCTCGGGTATGTTGCCGTAGTTGTCGGGGTCCTCATGGACGATGAGCGCTGAACCGTCGTCGTCGAGGAGGTCAGAATCCTCGATCCGGTCGGTGGTGACGGTCATGCGACCTTCCCCGTTCTCATTGACGAGGAGTGCGGGGAGATCGCCTCCATGATCGGGGTGGTCATGCCCGTCTGCGCCCAGGTGGCCTCCGGCGGAGAGGAAGTCACCCGTTTCAGGATCGTCGGAATCATCGTCGGGGGCGGTGCTGTCAGGTTCACAGACTCCGACGGCATGCACGTGCATGCCGTACATCCCTGGTTCCAGCCCGGAGAATGAGACGGACAGTTCGGTGGTTCCGGCGTCGTCCCCGTCCGGTGCGGAGATCTCCGCGGTCCCCACCTCGTCGCCGTCAGCGTTCGCGACCGCGGCAGTAGCAATGGCATCGGAGCCGTTGGAGTCATCGGAGCCAGCTGTCTCCGATGTGTCGGTACCGGTTGCGGCGGCAGCATCTGTCGATGAGTCGTCGTTGCCGTCGGTGGAGCAGGCGGACAGGACGAGGAGACTCGCCGCGCCGAGGGCGATGACACTCCGGCGGTGTTTTCCTGCCCGTGTGGGGGTGGTGGCGTCTGCTGCAGGTGAATCGGAACTGATGGTGAACACGGCGTCCTCTCGAACAGATAGGGAACGGTTGTGGTGTTCTCCCCGAGGGTACCGAATCCCGCTGCGTCGGACAGTCGACCGCGGGAGATTCATCGCATCTACCGCGAGGGACTCGGCATCACTATCCAGGCGACGAAGTAGAATATCGCCTGCGGCCCAGGGAAGACGAAGGACAGGATGAACAGGAGTCGGACGGTGTTCGGGGACCAGCCGAGCCAGTCGGCGATACCGCCGCAGACCCCTGCGAAGACCCGGTGGTTGGGGGAGCGTTCAAGTCTGGACATGTACTCCAGGCTACCCCTCAGAGACGTTGTTGACGCCGGGCCCAACCGGAAATCGAGCCCCGTTAACCCCCATCGAGCGTGAATGCAGAAAACCCACCCCCGGAGGGGTGGGTTGAACGTCGGACTGACAGGATTTGAACCTGCGACCCCTACACCCCCAGTGTAGTGCGCTGCCAAACTGCGCCACAGTCCGTCGGCCCATCGCTGGACCTCGCATAGATTACAACACCGATATTCATGTTCGCCAATCGCCTGCTCGGCGGTGGTTTGCGAACGGAGAACATCGGCTCCGGGGCTACGGGGAGGGGGATACGGGTGTCTCGGTCACGACAATCCCGTCTGCGTCGGCGTAGGCGATGTGACCGGGCACAAAGTCGACACCGCCGAAGCTCACGGTAGTGTCCCGCTCGCCGACACCGTCCTTGGCAGACTTGCGGGGATTGGTACCGAGCGCCTTACAACCGAACTCCATGCCACCGACAGCGGCGGAATCCCGGATCGCGCCGTTGATGATCACTCCTGCCCAGCCGTGGTCGACTCCGAACTCTGCGATCATGTCGCCCATCAGGGCGGTGTGGACGGACGCGTCCCCGTCGACGACGAGGACTCCACCGGGGTTGTCCTCCTGGAGGATCTTCTTGACCAGACCGTTGTCCTGGAAGCAGCGCACCGTGGTGATCGGTCCACAGAAATCGGTGTGCCCGCCGAGGTCGCGGAACTGTGTGTCGCAGCTCCGGACGTCCTGGCCGATGACGTCGACAAGATCAGCGGTGGGGATGAAGGTGATGTCGTTGCTCATGGTGAGTCAGCCTAGCGTGGTGCACCGTCACGGGTGACGGATGTACCGTTCCGCCCACGTCGCGATCATCTGCCCCGCGCGTTGGGCGGAACCCCGCCAGGTGAGCAGATGGTCGGCGTCGTCGAGGCTTATGATGTTCTTCGGCCAGTGGGCGGCCTCGAAGATCCGGGTGGCCTCGGACACGGGGACCGTCTGGTCGGTCGGGGAGTGCAGTACCAGTAGGGGCGTCCTGACTGCTGCAATATCGTCGGCGATCCCGTCGGGCTCCGAGACGACGGCGAGGTCGCTGAGGAACGAATGCGAGATCGGTATGTCGCGTTCGGCGAGGTGGACAGTGCGGACCTCGCCGGGACGGATGTCGGCGCAGGAGGCCTGCAGTGAGCGGGCGGCGGACGCGGGGCGGAACGGTGCTCCGATGGTCGCGACGGCATCGAGAGACGTAATATGTCGCGCCGCACGGAGTGCTACGGCACCGCCGAGAGAGTGCCCGGCGAGGAGGGAGGGAGCTGCGAGCCGTTCCTCCAGCCAGGCTGCCGCTGCCCGAAGGTCGGCGACGTTGCTGGAGAAGGTGGTCTCTGCGAAGTCGCCCTGCGAGTCACCGAGGCCGGGGAAGTCGAAGCGTAGGCAGGCGATACCGGCCCGGGCAAGGGCCTTCGAGACGCGGAACGCTGCGGGGACCTTCCGGTTGCATGTAAAGCAATGCACAAAGACGGCGACGGGCACACCGGACGCGCGGAACTCCTCGGGGGAGAGCTCCCGGGCATCACCGGGAAGGTCAACTGTTCCGGTGATCACCGGCGCGGTCCGGCCATCCGTCTCGCCTCCGTGGAACTGGACGTCGACGGAGGTCACGCTTCGGGAAGTCACCCACACCAGAGTAGTCCAGGTTGGCTGTCGGCCACGGGGTCGGGCGTGGCGGTGTCCGCTCGGCGCGACGACGACTATCCTTGCAACCGAAGCGTGTGAAAACACGACCCCAATTCACGAAGTGTGCGGAGGCGAGGATGGCCGGATTCGGCTGGTTCTGGAAGGCCATGGGTTCGTCGGCGACGGCGAACCAGAAGAAGTCGAAGACCATCGTGTCTGAGGCTGCCAAAGCCGTCGACCGGCTCGCTCAGGCCTCGGACACGGAAGTGGTCGACATCGCCCGTTCCTGTGTGACCGCCGGTGAAGTCCCGTCGATCGACGATGCACCGTTGCTGTTGGCCGCGGTGCGGGAGGCGGCCGAGCGGACCATCGGCATGCGCCCGTTCGACGTGCAGTTGCAGGGGACGTTGCGCATGTTGGTCGGCGACGTCGTCGAGATGGCCACCGGCGAGGGCAAGACGTTGACCGGTGCGATGACGGCCGTCGGCTACGGGCTCCAGGGGCGCAAGGTGCACCTGATCACGGTCAACTCCTTCCTCGCCGGTCGTGACGACCAGTGGATGGGGCCGCTGCTCGACTTCTTCGGGCTGACCCACGGGGCCATCGCCGAGGAGTACGGGTCCGACGAACGGCGTGAGATCTACTCCCGCGACGTGGTTTTCGGCGCGGTCAACGAAATGGGCTTCGACGTCCTGCGTGACCAGTTGATCACCCGTCGTGTCGACGCTGTGCGTGCGGCAGCGGATGTGGCGATCATCGATGAGGCGGATTCGGTGATGGTCGACGAGGCCCTGGTTCCTCTGGTCCTGGCGGGTTCGGAGCCGGGCCCGGCGCCGACGGGCAGGATCACTGACCTGGTGCGCAGGATGGAGGAGAACCGGCACTTCACGGTCTCCGGGGACCGCCGCAACGTCTTCCTCACGGACTCGGGCGCCCGGTTCGTGGAGAGGGGGTTGGAGATCGACTCTCTCTACGGCTCCCTGGAGCCGTCCGGGCCGTCCGGGCCGTCCGGGGCCACAGCTTCTGCCGATGCCTCGGACATTGCGGACACGCCCGGTCCGGCAGAACCTGGAGACTCGGCAGCCCCCGTGGTGGAGGAGTCGGACGCACTCGTCTCCGAGGACCCGGGCACGCTGCTGTCCCAGGTGAACGTGGCGCTGCACGCGCAGCACCTGCTGACCCGCGACGTGCATTACATCGTGCGGGACGGGAAGGTTGCACTCATCGACGGTTCGAGGGGCAGGGTAGCCGAACTGCAACGGTGGCCGGACGGGCTGCAGGCTGCGGTGGAGGCTAAGGAAGGCCTCCAGGTGACGGACGGGGGTCGCATCCTCGACCAGATCACTGTACAGGCACTGCTGGGCCTGTATCCCCGCAAGTGCGGCATGACCGGTACCGCCGTCGCCGCCAGTGACCAGCTCCGTCAGTTCTACGACCTGTCGGTCAGCGTGATTGACCCGAATGTGCCGACCCGGCGGTTCGATGAGGCCGACCGCGTCTACACCACCGAGGAGCAGCGGGACGATGCCGCTGTGGACCACATCGTCGAGGTGCACGGTAGCGGCCAGCCCGTGCTGGTCGGAACCCAGGACATCGCGGAGTCGGAGCGGGTGGCGGAGGCACTGGCCGGTCGGGGCGTGGAGTGCTCCGTGCTCAACGCGAAGAACCATGAGGCGGAGGCCGGTATCGTCGCCGAGGCGGGTCGGGCGGGGCATGTCACCGTGTCGACCCAGATGGCCGGCCGCGGAACGGACATCCGGCTGGGTGGACGTGACGAGGAGGACCACGACCACGTGGTCGAGCTCGGTGGCCTGCATGTCGTCGGTGTCGGACGCTTCCGGTCCCAACGTCTGGACAACCAGTTGCGCGGTCGTGCGGGGCGTCAGGGTGATCCGGGATCCTCGGTGTTCTTCGTCTCGCTGGAGGACGACGTGGTCAATACCGGGGGCGCAGGTGAAGAGCTCCGGGCGGAGCCGGGGGAGGACGGACGCCTGGAGCAGCGCAAGGTTCTCCAGTTCATCGACCACTGCCAGCGGGTCGCTGAGGGACAGATGCTGGATATCCACGCCACCACCTGGAAATACAACAAGCTCATCAACGACCAGCGGGAGATCGTGAACGCCCGCAGGAGCAAGGTGCTCGACACGGACACCGCCTGGCAGGACCTCAGCTACCACGACGTGGAGAAAGCCGGGCGACTGCAGGCTGAAGGCATCCCCCAGGACGTCCTCGAGCAGGCGGCCCGCGAGATCATGCTGTACCACCTGGACCACGAGTGGAGCGAGCATCTGGCGTATCTCGACGACATCCGTGAGTCGATTCACCTGCGTGCCATCGCCAGGGAAAGTCCGATCGACGAATTCCACCGGATGTCCATCGCTGCGTTCGGTGAGCTCGCCGAGCGTGCCGTGGCACGGGCACGGGAGACCTTCAGTGAAGCCGAGATCACCTTCGACGGGGTGGATCTGGCTGGTCAGGGACTACACAAGCCCAGCGCAACCTGGACCTACATGGTCAACGACAACCCGCTGTCGAGCTCCGGCGGCAGCGTCGTCGGGTCGATCGCCGCGATGTTCCGCTGACGTTTCGGCGAGGCTTTCCACCGAGCCTCAGGGCCGCCGGGTAGTATGGTGGAAACGGCTTGCGGACCTCATGTCCGCTTTCCTCATCGGCTCCTGCCGCGACCTGCGGTCGGGGCCCATGGTCACAACGCAACAGATTCCAGGAGGAACTGAAACATGAGCGACAACACCGGGATCCCGGAAGCATCGGTCGAGACGACCTCGGTCTTCCGTGCTGACCTCCTCAAGGAGATGGAGACCGGTGCGCAGTCCGAGTCCGCACCTGCTGGTGTGGAGGGTCTCCCGTCGGGTTCTGCGCTCCTCGTGGTCAAGCGTGGTCCGAACGCCGGTTCACGGTTCCTGCTCGACCAGGACACGACTGCGGCCGGCCGCCACCCTGACAGCGACATCTTCCTCGACGACGTGACGGTCTCGCGTCGCCACGCCGAGTTCCGTCGCAACGGTGAGGAGTACGAGGTGGTGGACGTGGGAAGTCTCAACGGCACCTACGTCAACCGGGAGCCGAAGAACTCCGCAGTGCTCAGCAACGGGGACGAGATTCAGATCGGCAAGTTCCGTCTGGTCTTCCTCAACGGCACCAAGGACGCCTGAGGTTCGACCTCCTGTAGTATCGCCTCTGTCAAGACCATGTCACCGGACCCGCATCCGATGTGAGGAGTACCGTGTCAGCGAATGCCGCCGCAGCAGGGCAGCCCCAGCCTGAGTCCCGACCCGCGACAGGGCGGGTTCTGCCCACCTCGTCCATCGGGGACGTTCTCAAGCAGCTTCAGGCTGACTTCCCTGATGTGTCGGTGTCGAAGATTCGCTTCCTTGAGGCGGAGGGCCTTGTCACCCCGCAGCGCAGCAAGTCGGGGTACCGGCGTTTCTCTCCTGAGGACATCTCCCGGCTGCGCTATATCCTGGCCAATCAGCGCGACAGCTTCCTGCCGCTGAAGGTGATCAAGGAACAGCTCGAGGCCATGGACTCGGGCAAGGTGACCCCGGTCGACGCGCGACGGTCCGTTGCGGGCACCGTCACCCCCGAACAGTTCCGACAGGCCACCGTCCGACGTCTGACCCGTGCCGACGTGGCGTCCCGGGCGGGAGTCGAGGATTCATTCATCGCCGCACTGGTGAAGATCTCCCTGATCACACCGGATGCTGCCGGTTTCTTCTCCGTGGACGACGTCGACGTTGTCCGTATCGCGGCGAAGATGGGGGAGCACGGGATCGACAACCGTCACCTCAAGACGTTGGCGACGCAGGCCCAGCGACAGGCGGACCTGGTGAACCAGGTTGCCGGTCCTGTGGCCCACGGCCGCGACGAGAACGCCCGGGAGCGGTCCGCCGAGCTCAGCCGCGAGGTCAGTGCACTGGTTGTCTCGCTGCACGCTGCACTGATCAAGGGGAAGCTCCCGCGTTGACGCCCCGTACCCGGGCCTGCTGAACTGCCCGTGGCCCCGACCATCTGTGACCGGTCGGGGCCCTGTCTTTTCTGATTCCCTTCTGAACGACACGCGTGTTGTTACAGCCCTGTCGTCTCATCCGTCGTGTTAGCATTACCCTCGACCTCAAGTTGAGGGTCAGGGATGAGAGCGTGGCCCGTGTGACCGTTTGCGGTTGCAGGTTGACTCCACGGTCATCCCGTCTAGTCTTGAGAGCAGTGAATCACAGGTGTGCAAGCAGACACGCCGAACAGAGGAGAATCAGCATGGAGCGGAGCGACTCCCGGGATGTTCCCGGTAAAGACACGGGCATGACCCCTGATGCTGTCGACGCTGCCCAGTCGCCGCAGCAGGACACCTTGTTCGACGTCGACGGTCCTGACCAGGAGGTCGGTTACCGGGTGACGATCGCCTGCCAGGTCGCCGGGATCACCTACCGGCAGCTCGACTACTGGGCCCGCACCAAACTGGTCCAGCCCTCGATCCGGACCGCCCACGGCTCCGGATCACAGCGGCTCTACTCGTTCCGTGACATCCTCGTCCTGAAGATCGTCAAGGGGTTGCTCGACACCGGGATCTCCCTGCAGAACATCCGTCGGGCAGTGGACAAGCTGGGTAACCTCGGAGTCGATGATCTCGCGGGGATTACCCTGGTCTCCGACGGCAAGACCGTCTACGAATGCCGGTCTGCTGAGGAGGTCATCGACCTTCTCGCCGGCGGCCAAGGCGTGTTCGGCATCGCCGTCCCGGGGCTGATGAAGGAACTCAGCGGTACGATCACGGCATTCCCCTCCGAACCCGCGGAACCGGTCGTGCAGCCGGATACGGCGTTCAACCCGTCCGACGAGCTCGCCGCCCGTCGCCGCCGGAAGTCGTCTTAGCCGTTCTCTCCGTCCGGTCCGCCCAGCGGGAGCCCCGCTAATACCCCCGCGGTCCGGGCCAGCCACGGTGAGGCAGGTTGAGGGGTGACCGTCTCTGAGCCGTCTGCCCAGGCAGCGAAGTCCGCCGCTGCGCGGGCTGACTCCTCGTCGACGGCAGGGGAAGATCCGAAGGCGACGAGCGGGAACACGACCTCACCCACGGTGTGAACCTCGCCTGTGTCCGCTGCCGCTCCGTCCAGCAGGTCCGCAGAGGTCAACATCGGAAGATTCTGCTCGCGCGCGCTCTGCAGCGAGGGGCCTGCCCCCGCAGCGTTCGCGTCGACCTCTCGCCCGACTGCCTCAGCGGCGAGCGCAGACACCATCGACTCCGGGCCGGTCGGCGACACGGCCGCTGAAGGATCCGGGTCCCCGCCCACAGGGACGTAGTGCACGAGATCATCGGTGCCCACGATGCCGACCGTGTCCGGCGCACCCGACAGTCCGGGGACGAATCCGGTTCCAGCGGGGATCCACACGGGTGCGACGCCCGGGTCCACGCGGCGGTAGGCCTCAGTCGCCTCCGCAGTCGACGTGATCTCCACGACGGCAGTCACACACCGGTCACGGACCACCGGCTCCTCAGCGTTGTACCGTTCGGCGAGCGACTGTGCGATGTCTGCTGCGGCCGGGTCGGCCCACACGGTGAGACGTTGCTCGCCGTCAATACAGGATGCGGCTGAGTTGTCGTCACCCTGCCGTCCGGCGAGGACGAACCACCCCACCACGACGGCAATCACCAGTATCAGGGCGACAAGGGCTGCCCAGACCCACCCCGCCACCCTGAGCCGGGACTCACCCGCGCTGTGCCGTGCCATTGCCGTTCTCCAAGTCGTTGTCGGATCCGTCGGTCGCGTCGACCGGCGGTACAGAGCGGAAGAAGTCGTCGATCAGGTCGACCAGGGACCGACGCAGTACCTGCCCCCGCGCCGCAAAATCCCGCTGTCGTCGAACATACTCCGCACGGCCCTCCGCGGTCTCCACGGCGACTGGCGCGAAGCCCCAGGCACTCAGGTCGTACGGGCTGGCCTCCATGTCGGTACGGCGGACGTCACATGCCAACCGGAACGTGTCGAGCCAGAGCTCCCCGGGGACCAGCGGTCCGAGTTTCGTCGCCCACTTGTACAGGTCCATGGTGGCGTGCAGGCAGCCCGGCTGTTCCATCTCGGCCTGGGTCGCCCTGGTCGGGTGCAGGGTGTTCCGGGGGACCGCCTCATCGGTGAAGAAGCGGAACGCGTCGATGTGGGTGCACCGCAGTGTGTTGTTCTCGACGACCCTGTCGGTGCCGTCAGCACCGAGTCTGAGCGGCTCCGGGTGGCGTGGTGTGTCACGGTAGACCATCGCCCACTCGTGCATACCGAAACAGCTGAAGCGAGGGGTGTGCTCCAACGTGGCGGCGAGCAGGCGTCGGATATAGCGGAAGCTGTGGCCCCGCTTCGCCATGAGGGAGCGGGCGTCGAGTTCCCACAGGGGTGTGCCCCGGTCGCCCTGAAACTCCCGGAGACTACCGGTGGTCCCCGGTCGGTCGCCGGTGTCGGCGACGAGCGAGACGCCGAAGCCGGGGTTCCACCGGCCCAGCTTCCCCGGCGTGACCGGATAATACGAAAACATGAAGTCCCAGACGGGGTGACGTTCGCCCCGGGAGCGGCGCTCGCGGTGACCGGCAGTGAGCTGGTCGACGTAACTGCGGTGGGTCGCTTCCCGGTGCCGCCACTGCGCCGGGGAGAGGACCGTGCCAGACGTGATGCCAGACGTGGTGTCAGTCGTCATGGGTCCAGTCCCTCACGGTTCCGACGAGTTCCTCGATGACGTCTTCCAGGGTGATCACCCCGACCACGGTACCGCCGTCGGAGATCTGCGCCATGTGTGAGCTCGTCCTGCGCAGTTCCTTCATCGCGTGGTCGAAGTTCACTCCACCTTCGACGGTGATCAGCGTGCGGATGTCATGGGCGTCGACGAGCTGGTCCGGGCCGGTCGCCGGGTCCAGGAGATTGTCGAGGACGTCCTTGACGTGGATGTACCCGAGGTAGTTCCCGGACGGTCCGGCGACCGGGAAGCGCGAGTACCCGGTGCCGGAGACGGCTTCCTCGACCTGTCCCACCGTGATCCGCCCGGTGTCGGCGTCGACCGGGATGGTGTGGACCTCCGACCGGGGGATCATCACCTCACTGAGGGTGCGCTTCGAGGAGTTCAGGGCCTTCGACAGGCGGGTGGCCTCCGAGGGCCCGATCAGTCCCTCGGACCGGGATTCCGCGATCATCTGCGAGAGCTCGGAGGGGGAGACGGTCGAGTCCAGCTCATCCTTCTGCTCCACCCCGAACAGCTTCAGGGTGATCCTGGCGATCCAGTTGAGGAACACCATGACCGGGTGCACCAGGCGGCAGAACAGCAGGTGCGGGGCGACCAGGACCGTCGCGACCGTCTCCGGGCCGGCGAGCGCGATGTTCTTCGGGACCATCTCGCCGAGAATGATGTGCAGGATGGTGACGATCAGCAGGGAGATCGCGAACGAGACCGGGTGGAGAAGATTCTCCGGGAGCCCGGCCGCGTGGAACGGGGCTTCGATGAGGTGTGCGATCGCGGGCTCGCCGACTTTACCGAGGAGCACCGAGGCGACGGTGATCCCGAACTGGGCACCGGCGAGCATGATCGTGAGGTGCTCGATCGCGTAGAGAACCTTGCCTGCACGGCGGTTCCCGGCGGCGATCATGTTCTCCAGCCGGTCACGACGTGACGAGATCAGGGAGAACTCCACCCCCACGAAGTAGGCGTTGAGTCCCAGGAGGAGAACAGCGAGGGCGATAGCCCAGAGGTCATTCATCATGAGTCACCGTCCTCGGTCACGACGTGGGTGTCTGGGACCGGTCGGAGCTGGACCCGGTCGATCCGGCGGTTGTCCATGGACACCACGGTGGCTTCCCACCGGACGGGGTTCCCGTCGGTGACGCGCTCCACGAGGTCGCGCTCGCTCCGGGGGAGCAGGACACGGTCGCCCTCGGCGGGAATGCGGCCGAGTGTCGACATCACCAGGCCGCCCAGCGTCTCATAGGGGCCGTCCGGGGCTGCGTAACCGCAGGCGTCCTCCAGTTCGTCGCAGCGCACCAGGCCGGAGAGGTCCCAGAACTGCCCGCTGCGCTGGACCTCGGAGTCCGTCCGGTCGTCGTGTTCGTCCCAGACCTCGCCGAGAATCTCCTCGACGACATCCTCGATGGACACGATGCCGGCTGTTCCGCCGTACTCGTCGACCACGAGGACGAGCTGGGAGCCGGCGGACCGGACGAGGTTGAGCACGGCGTCGCCGCCGAGGCTCGTGGGCACGGTGGGAACGCGGCGTGCGAGGTCCCGGACCGGGGTCGACGCCCGCTCAGCCGCAGGAATGGTGAGTGCATCCTTGACGTGGACGACCCCGATCGTCTCATCGAGGTCGCCGTTGACCACCGGGAAGCGGGAATGCCCGGACTCGTGCGCCTCACGGATGAGGTCGAGCGCGGTATCCGTGGTCTCCAGGGTGTCCACGGTGGACCGTGGTGTCATGAAGTCCTCTGCGCTGGCGTCACCGAACTTGAGGGAGCGGTCGAGGATGCGCACCTTGGACTGGTCGAATCCCTCGGCACCGGAGGAGTGGCGGACCAGGGCGGAGAGTTCCTGCGGTGAGCGCGCCGAGGCCAGTTCGTCGGCAGGTTCGATGCCGAACCGCCGTACGATCACGTTGGCGGTGTTGTTCATCAGCTGGATGAAGCGGTGGAATACGGTGTTGAAGATCCACACCGGCCGCGTCAGGAGGCGCGCCACCTGCAGGGGATTGGCGATGGCGAGGTTCTTCGGGACCAGTTCGCCGAAGACCATGGACAGGATCGTGGCGATGATCAGGCTGAGGATCAGGGCGACAGACGTCGACGCGGACGCCCCCAGCCCGACGAGTTCGAGCGCCGGGGTGAAGAACCTGGCGAGAATGGGTTCAGCGAGGTAACCGGTTGCCAGAGTGGTGACGGTGATGCCCAGCTGTGACCCCGACAGCATGAAGCTGAGGTCGCTGTGGGCACGCTTGACCATCTTCGACGCGGCGTCACCGCGTGCGGCGATGTCATCCTCGATGGTCGAACGCTCCAGGCTGGTCGTGGAGAACTCGACGGCGACGAAGAGGCCGGTACCGGCGGTCAACAACACGAAGCCCGCCAGGCCCAGGATGCTGAGCAGGATGTCCATCCCAGTCCTACCTGTCCAGCCCCAGCTCGCCGAGGTAAGCGGTGACGCCGTGACGGTCCAGCACCCATTCAGTGGGGCTGACCCCTGCCTTCCGCATCATCTGCTCGGTGTCCCGGCGGGTGTCGGCGGTGGTGAGAGTCAGGACGGTGCCTGCCTCGCCGGCCCGTGCGGTGCGGCCCGCACGGTGGACATACGCCTTGTGCTCTGCCGGCGGGTCGATGTGCACGACCAGGTCGACACCCTTGATGTCGATCCCACGGGCCGCGATGTCCGTGGCGACGAGGACGGTGGCACGGCCGTCGGAGAACTCCTCGATGGCCCGGGTACGTGCGCCCTGCCCCTTGTTGCCGTGGATTCCTACTGCAGGAACACCATCACGGACAAGCTTCTTCACTTGACGGTCGACCGTGTGTTTGGTGCGCATGAACATGATCGTGCGCGTCGAGGCTCGGCCGAGCTGCAGGACGACGTCGTTCCGGGCGGGTTTGTCGTCCACGACCCCGAGGAAGTGCGACATGGTGTCGACCTTGGCCCGGACCTCCCCGGTGGAGTGGGTGATCGGGTCATTCATGTACCGCTGGACGAGCACCTTGATGTCTCCGTCCAGAGTGGCGGAGAAGAACAGGTGCTGGGCGTCGGCGGGGATGTGGTCGACGAGACGGCGGACCTGGGGCAGGAACCCCATGTCCGCCATCTGGTCGGCCTCGTCGAGGGCGACGATCTCGACCTGGGTCAGATCGAGTGCCTTCTGACGGATGAGATCTTCTGCCCGTCCCGGGGTGGCGACCAGAATATCGACCGGCCGGGCCAGGGCGGTGAGGTTGCGCTTGATGTTCACACCACCGACGACCTCGATGATGCGTTGTCCGACGGACTCGGCCAGGGGGCGGAGACGTCCGGCGACCTGCTGGGCCAGTTCGCGCGTCGGAACCAGGATCAGGGCCCGCGGCTTACCGGGTCGGGATGCCCCGCCGGTGAGCCGGGCGATGACCGGGAGACCGAAGGTGAAGGTCTTCCCGGAGCCGGTCGGGCCGCGTCCCAGGACGTCCTTGCCCGCCAGTCCGTCCGGGATGGCCGCGGCCTGGATAGGGAACGGGTGTTTCAGGCCCTGGGCTGCAAGCTCCTTGACGACGGGATCAGGTAGCCCCATGTCGGCGAAGAGCACCGACGTGTCCACACCGGCGGCGGGTTCGGTGGGGACGGCAACCTCGGTCACCCGGGGTTGGCGCTTCTCCTGCTGGATGTGAGGTTCCTGGGGTCGACGCTGTGGGCGCTGACGGTTGTTCTTGTGCTGCGGACGGTTGCCCTGTTTCTGGGGTGCACGGCGCCCCTGGTTCGAGCGCTGGCCGGTGTCGGACGAACCGTTGGCGGACGAGCCCGCCGTGGGTTTGCCTGCACGGTTTCCCGCACGGCTGCCTCGGACGACCTTGCGGCGCCGGTTCTGACCACCGGCGTTGGTGCTGCGCCGTCCTTCTTGTTGACCTGACACGGGTTACGCTTCCACCTCGCTGCGGTCTGCGGACCAGAGGGTGTGGAAGTGCCCGGCGCGGTCGGTGCGCTCGTAGGTGTGTGCACCGAAGAAGTCGCGCTGTCCCTGGATAAGCGCGGCGGGCAGTCGCTCAGAGCGCAGGGAGTCGTAGTAGGACAGTGAGGAGGCGAACACCGGGATGGGCAGTCCGAGCTGGGTGGAGGCGACGACAACGCGCCGCCAGGAGTCCACCAGGGTGCCGACCTCGTTGTTGAAGTACGGGTCGAGGAGCAGGGACTGGACGTTCGCGTCGGTGTTGTAGGCGTCCACGATGCGGTTGAGGAACTTTGCACGGATGATGCATCCGCCACGCCAGATGGTCGCGAGGTCGCGGGGGTCCACGTCCCAGCCGTGCTCGTCGGAGCCTGCCTTGATCTCGTCGAAGCCCTGGGCGTAGGCGACCAGCTTGGAGGCGTACAGGGCGCGTCGGACGTCCTCGACGAAGTCGTCCTTCGAGACATCGAGGGTCTCCAGCGTGGTGAGCTCACCGGCGGGGAGGTTGCCGGTGGTTGCCGCACGCTGTTCGCGCGCACCGGACAGTGCCCGGGCGAAGACGGCTTCACCGATGCCGGTGGTGGGGATGCCCAGGTCGAGGGCCGCCTTGACGGTCCAGCGGCCGGTACCCTTCTGGCCGGCGGCGTCGACAATGACGTCGATCAGTGGCTTCCCGGTCTCGGCGTCGGTCTGGGAGAGGACCTCCGCGGTGATCTCGATGAGGTAGGAGTCGAGGTCGCCGTCGTTCCACGTGCGGAAGATCTGCGCGATCTCGGCGGGCTCGATACCCGCGCCGTAGCGCAGCAGGTGGTAGGCCTCGCCGATGACCTGCATATCGGCGTACTCGATGCCGTTGTGGACCATCTTGACGAAGTGACCGGCTCCGTCGGGGCCGATGTGGGTGCAGCACGGTGTGCCGTCGACCTTGGCGGAGATGTCTTCGAGCAGGGGGCCGAGGGACTTGTAGGACTCGGCCGGCCCGCCGGGCATGATGGCCGGACCGTTGAGCGCGCCTTCCTCGCCGCCGGAGATCCCGGCACCGACGAAGTGCAGGCCCCGCTCGGACATCTCTGCTTCGCGGCGGATGGTGTCCGTGTAGAGGGCGTTTCCACCGTCGATGATGATGTCGCCGGGCTCCATGGCGTCGGCGAGCTGGGAGATCACGGTGTCGGTGGCGGGGCCGGCCTGCACCATGATCAGGGCGCGACGCGGGCGTTCCAGGGAGGCGACGAACTCGTCGATGGAGGTGGAGGGCACGAAGCTGCCGGTGGTTCCGAACTCGGCCATGAACGCGTCCGTTTTTGCGGCGGTGCGGTTGTAGACGGCAACGCTGTGGCCGTGGTCGGCGAAGTTCCGGGCGATGTTGGAGCCCATCACTGCGAGGCCGACAACGCCGATCTGTGCGGGGGATTCTGTCATGGTGCACCATGATAGCCCCCTCCGGACCAACTCCGCCCGCTGCGGGCCGCCTGTCGCTAGACTCGCCGGAATACGTGACATACGTGCATTTCGTGCATTACAGACATGACGGACATGAGGAGTAACAGGCGATGACGCAGACTGAGGGACGGACAGGTATGGAAGACGGCGCCCTGGACCGGATGCTGGAACTGATGACGTCCGCGAGTACGGGGGAGCTCACCGAGGCACAGACAGCGGAGCTCTCGGGTATCTTCGAGTCGTCGATCCCGTCCCTGGATCGTACGCTGGGGCTGCGGTACGTCGAATTCGTTCCCGAGGTGGTCGTGGAGCTGACCGTCACCACCGACCACGTGCAGCCCTGGGGAATCACCAACGGTGGTGTCTACGCGACGATGGGGGAGTCCGCGGGGTCTTTCGCCGGATTCATCGCCGGTGGCGGGGGCATGGTGATGGGGACCACCAATGCGACGAACTTTCTGCGCCCCTCCACGCCGGGCGACGTCATCCGGTCCACCGCCCACGCCGTACACACCGGTCGGACCAGTCAGCTCTGGCGCATCGACCATGTCAACGCCGCCTCGGGGAAGTTGTGCGCCACCACTGAACTGCGCACCGTGGTGGTGCCGCGCCAGTAAGGTCAGCGCCCGCTCAGCGTCGGTGTGCCTGGTCGAAGAATTCGACCTCCCACCGGGCGGCGTCGAGGAACGCCCGTGCTGCCTCGGCGCGCTGCCGGGGGCCGGCGGTCTCGAAGGCGTCTTCGACGAGGGCGACAGCCTGCCGGACGCTGCCGGTGAAGTCGTCGCCGGAGTAGGTGTCCAGCCAGGCGGCGTAGGGGTTGTCAGGGGTGGACTGAGCAGCGAGTTCCAGGCCGACTTCCGCGTAGAGCCAGTAGCACGGAAGTACGGCGGCGGCACCGACGACATGGTCGCGGGACTGCACACAGCGCATCAGGTGTGAGGTGTAGGACGACGTGACGTGGGACGGTGCTGCGGGGGTCGCGTCCCCCAGCCAGGTGCGGTGCAGTGACGCCTCTTCCTCGAGGCATTCGACGGCGCCGCGGACCCAGAAGAGGGCGGAGACGGGATCGGGGGCGGTGGCTCCCAGCGCGGCGAGGGCGGGGGAGTACTGCGACAGGTAGACCGCGTCCTGGGCGAGGTAGAAGTTGAAGTCGTCGGTGGCCAGGGTGCCGGTCCCCAGATCCGTGATGAACGGCAGTGTGGTGACGGTCCGGAGAAGGGGTGCCTGTGCCTGCCACAGGGCGGCCGTCCATGGCCCGGCGGCCGGGATCCGGGCGTCCACCTGGGTATCGTCTCCTACGGCGCCTACCGCGGCGAGGTCGGCCGGGGTAGCGAGGAGGTGGGGTACGGATGCGGTCAGGTGCCACGGCGTGGTGTCGGCGGCCTGGGACAGTCGCCGGGCACGGTGGGTGTGGTCCACCGGTCCGTTGCCGGTCCCGACATGCAGGTCGTCGGCGTGGCGGATGGCCTCGGACAGCCACCTGCTGGACCACCGGAGTGCGGCGGCGGGGTCGGCTCCACCGGCGATCCGCGTGGCCAGTGCCGAGGACAGGGAGCACCCGGTGCCGTGGGTGTTGTGGGTGACGACGCGGGGAACCGGGACTGTGGTGACCTGTCCGTCCGGTGAGACGACCGCATTGTCGGCGGTGGGGCCGGAGAGGTGACCGCCCTTGACGATGACGGTCGTCTGCAGGTCCGCGGCGAGCGTGCGCCCCTGCTCCAGTGCCTCGTCCAGCGTGGTGGCGGTCGCCGTGCCGCCGAGGACGGCGAGTTCGGCGAGGTTCGGTGTGATCACGTCCACCGTCCGGCACAGGTCGCGGAGGGCGGCTTCGGCGTCTTCCGTGAGGAGACGGTCGCCGCTGGTGGCCACCATCACCGGGTCGACGACGCTGACCGGCACCGGGTGGTCGGCGAGGTAGTCGGTGACGGTGCGGGTGATCTCCGCGGTGCCGAGCATCCCGATCTTGACGGCGTCGACCGTCACGTCGTCGAAGACGGCGTCGAGCTGGGCGACCAGGAAGTCGGTGTCGGGGGTGTGGACCTGCCGCACGCCGTGGGTGTTCTGGGCGACGAGGGCGGTGACAACGCTCATGGCGAAACCACCCGCAGCCCCGATGGACTTGATGTCGGCCTGAGCACCGGCGCCACCGGTGGGGTCGGTGCCGGCGATGCTGAGTACTCGGGGGATCATGCGGGGTCCTCTACAGCGGTGGGGGTGAGTGGTCGGGGGCACAGTGAGCGCAGTTCGCGGGCGGCTGCGGCGGGGTCGTCGGCAGTCATGACAGCCGAGACCACGCAGATGCCCGCCACGGCGGTGCGTCCCAGTGCTGCGGCATTACCGGCGTTGACATGTCCGATGGCGACGGAGGGGATGCCGAGCTCGAGGGCGTGTGCGGCGAGGTCGTCGACGCTGCCGGGCCCGGTGACACCGAGGGCACGCCCGGTGTCTGTCTTGGTGTCGGTGAGGTCCACCGGCCCGAGCCCCAGAATGTCCGGAGGTCGGACACCGTCACGCATGAGGTGCTCGATGTCCAGGATCTGGGCGTGGTCGTCGACGGACAGCCCGATCATCAGATCGTCGGGGAGCATTGAGCGGGCGGTGCGGAAGTCGACGTCGTCCTGGCCGATATGCAGGTGCAGTCCGAGGCTGCGGGCGGTGTCGATCCTGTCGTTGACGAACAGGGGGACGCCGGTGCCGGCGAGAGCGGCGGCCAGCTCTGCGGCACGGGCCGTGAAGGCGTCGTCGTCAAGGGCCTTGTCCCTGAGCTGGACGACGCTCACTCCTCCGCCGAGCGCCTTGCTGACGATGCCTGTCACGGCGTCGCGCCCGCCGCCGAGGACGGGATCAGTGACGAGGTAGAGCCCCCAGTCGACCTGGGTTACTGTGCGGCGGCTCAGCGTCATCCGGCCGTCTCCTCAGTGGTCTCCTCGACCGAGACCAACCCGGGAATCACCGAGGGGTCCTCCGCGACGGTGTCGAGGGCATCGAGCCAGGCGACGGCGAAACTGCCCGGGCCCCTCCGGTGGCCGTCATGGTCCCTCGCCGCGAGTGTGCCGGCCGCACCGACGTGGGCGTGCGCGGCGAGGACGGCATCGTGGTCGGTCAGGCCGCCCGACCCGGTGCGGGCGGCGCCGAGGTATGCGGCGGTGAGGGCCCCGAGAGAGCAGCCGGTGCCGATGACACGTTGCATCATCGGGTCGCCCGACGTCAGCCAGCTGGCACGGGTGGTGGACACGATGAGGTCCCGGGGGCCGGAGACGGCGATGACGCCGTCGGTGCGTTTCGCCAGTGACCGGGCGGCCTGCAGTGCGGTATCGACCTCGTCAGTGGAGTCCACGCCACGTCCACCGCCTCCTTCGACCCCACCGTCAAGGGCGATCACCTCGGAGGCGTTGCCGCGCACCGCGGCGGGGTGACGGGTGACGATGTCACGGCTGAACTCGGTGCGCGCGGCCGGTCCACCGCAGGCGACGGGGTCGAGGACCCAGGGGGTGTGCGCGGCGGTCGCGCCGCGCACGGCTTCACCCATGGCGGAGTACTGGGCCGCGGTGGGGCTGCCGGTATTGACCAGTAGCCCGGAGGCGATTGCCGCGAAGTCGGCGGCCTCTTCCGGAGTGTCGACCATGGCCGGGGCGGCACCTGCGGCGAGCAGGGCGTTGGCGGTGATCTGAGGGACGACCTGGTTGGTGATGCACTGCACCAGGGGAGCGTGCTGACGCAGGTCGTGGACGGCATGGACGATGGTGGTGAGCGTGTCTGACACGGACCATCCCTTCGCTAGTTCGAACTAGAGCAGGTTCAACGGGTGTGTTCTCAGCGCGTGTCTTCGCGCACCCCGTGTCTCGTGTGGTCCAGCCTACCGTGTGTGGCTGTGCAGAAAAGCCTGACCCCGGGCACATCCGTGGTGAGGGGGTGCCCGGGGTCTCCGGCGGGAAGCGGCGTCGTGACTAGTCGGACACGGCGCGGGTGTCGCGACCGTCGCCGAACTTCAGGTTGTCCCGGACCTCGATGGACCGGATGTTCTGCTCGTCCTCGAGGGTACGCAGCTTGCGCAGGGCGTTACGGGCGTGCAGCTGCTGACGGGTGGCCACCAGGTGCCACCGGTTGGCGGACAGCGTGTTCAGGCCCCAGCTGTAGGCGGCGACGAAGCGGTTGCGGAAGCCGACCATGAACATCAGGTGCACGGCGAGCCACATGAACCAGCCGATCGGGCCGGAGATCTCGGCCTTGTCGAGCTTGACCACGGCATTGAAACGGGACACGATCGCCATGGTCCCCTTGTCGAAGTACTTGAAGTCGGGGCGTTCGGTGCGGCCCTCCTCGACTTCGGCGCGGATGACCGAGGCCGCGTGCTCACCACCCTGAATGGCAACCTGGGCCAGGCCCGGGAGCTTGTCCAGGCTCATCATGTCGCCGATGACGAAGATCTCCTTGTGGTCCCCCACGGAGAGATCCTTGTTCACCGGGACACGGCCGGCGCGGTCAGCCTCGACACCGTCGATCTGGTCGGCGATGTGCTTACCCAGCGGGCTCGCCGCGACGCCGGCGGACCAGATCTTGCAGTACGCGGCGACGGTGGTCTCTTCGTCGGTCTTCATGTTCTTCCAGGTGACACCGTCGCGGTCGACGTTGGTCACCAGCGAGTCGGTGACGACCTCGACCCCGAGCTTCTCGAGCGTCTTCTGCGCCTTGCGACCGAGCTTCTTGCCGAAGGGGGGCAGCACCTGGGGGCCGCCGTCGACCAGCAGGATGCGGGTCTGCTCGGTGTCGGTGCGCCGGAACTCGTTGCGCAGGGTGCGGTGGGCCATCTCGGCCAGCTGGCCGGCGAGCTCCACACCGGTGGGGCCGGCACCCACGATGACGAAAGTAAGCTGACGGGCCTTCTCGGCGGGGTCGTCGGTGATCTCGGCGCGCTCGAAGGCGCCCGTGATGCGGGCGCGGAGCTCGAGGGCGTCGTCGATGCTCTTCATGCCCGGGGCGAACTCGGCGAAGTGGTCGTTGCCGAAGTAGGACTGGCTGGCGCCGGCGGCGACGATGAGGGAGTCGTACTGCAGGACGACGTCCTTACCACCCAGGTCAGCAGTGATGATCTTGTCGTCGACATCGACGTCACGGACTTCGGCCTTGATGACCCGTGCGTTGTTCTGCTTCCGCAGGATCTGGCGGATCGTCGGGGCGATCTCGCCGGAGGAGAGCACGCCGGTGGCCACCTGGTACAGCAACGGCTGGAAGAGGTGGTGGTTCGTGCGGTCGATGATGGTCACGTCGACGTCGGCGCCGGCGAACTTCTTGGCGGCGAACAGCCCGCCGAAGCCTGCGCCGATGATGACGACATGGTGACGGCCCGAAGGCCGGAAGGGGGTGACGGTTGTCATATCAGCGATACTCCTCGTTCTGCGGTGACTGGGAGGGCGCTCGTCGGTGTCGGCGCCGGTGGTCACCACGTGTTCTCTCTGCGTTGTGTCAGTTGTGTCGTTAGCACTGCTGCGTGTTCTACAGGGGGTCGGTGGACGCCGGTGTAGTGTCGTCAGCCGACGGACCTCCCGGTCGCGTCGGACCTGAGTGCCCATACTAGTGCCTGTCGTCGATCTCCTCATCACGCGGGCAGGATGCGGTCAGCTCTCGCCGAGCCCGTTTCTGTTTCGGGTGCAGCCGGGGGTGAATGGTAGTTTTTGTCGGAAACGCATGATACCAGCGAGGACGGAGGCAGAGGTGGCACCACCTGTCGACGACGGCCGTCGCCGTCGCGACCCGCGGGACGGTCGGGAGTCCTACGTCGACCCCGAGCGCTGGCCGGGGGTGGCACGTCTGCCCGAAGCACCGTTTCTCGGACGGCGGGCGGTCAACCTGCAACAACGTCTGGAGGACCTCACCCAGGAGCACGGGGTGGCACTGACGCCGGGGGCGACCCCCCGGTTCGTGGTGGATGACGGACTGGTCCTCGACCGTGTCGTCGACTCGGGGTGGCTCGGACTCGCCGAGGGGTACATGGCGGGGGAGTGGACCGCCGAGCCTCTGCCGGACGTTCTGGGGGTGCTGTTGACCCAGCCGTTGGAAGGCGGGTTCGGTCGGACGCTGTCCCGACGGCGCCGGCGGGTGTCCGGACATGTGCGTGCCGGTGATCTCCCCGACAGTCTGGTGGACATCTACGCCGGGCGCTACCGTGCCACCGGGTCAGCACTCTTCGCCTCCGGGACCCGGACATCCGAGGTGGAGAACCCGGAGCAGGACGGTCATCATCCCGCGGTGACGGTCCGCTACTTCGATGCCCCGACGGACCCGGAACTCGTCGACCGGGCCGACCTGGACTCGGCGCAACGCCACCGCATCAACGCCATGCTCGACGAAGCACAGGTCGGCCCGGGCCACCGGGTCCTGGAGCTGCCGTCCTCCGGTGGTGCACTCCCGGTCATGGCGGCCCAACGGGGCGCGCATGTCGACGTGTTGACCTCGGACGTCGAGCATGCGGAACGGGTCAGGGCCTATGCGCATGATGCCGGCGTCGGTGGTGCCGTGCGTGTGCAGACGATTCGCGGGCCGGTCCCCTCACCCCGGCAGTGGTCGGGTACCTACGACGCGATCTTCAGCGTGGAACGCATGGAGACCCTCGGCGACGACGGCACCATCCACTTCCTCCGGGCCGTCGAGCGCATGCTGGCGTCCGACGGGATCGCGGTGATCCAGTCGGTGGTGCGTGTGCCGGATTCCGGCCTGCCGGACGAGACTGTCGGTGAGAGTCTCGACGTGATGCGCGCCTATGTGTGGCCCGCCGTCGAGTACCCCACCGCCGAGCACGTGCTCTCGCGCGCGAACCGGGCGGGCCTCCGTCTCACGGCACGCAACCGGATGGGTTCGCACTACGCGACCACGCTGGCACTGTGGCGCTCGGCGTTCAACTCCCGGGAGCGTGCCGCAGCTGCGGCGGGCTTCGACGCCGTCTACCGACGGCTGTGGAACTACCAGTTCGCACTGCACGAGGCGCTCGCCCGCGCCGGAGCACTGGACTGCGAGCAGTTCGTGTTCCGTCGGTTCTGAGGTCTACACGGTGTAGAGGTCGGTGTCCCTGGTCTCCGGCATCAGACGGATGGCCACCAGGCTGATCAGCACGACGACGGCCAGGTAGACGCCGACTGCCCAGGGGCCGTAGGTGGTGGCCAGCGCCACGGCGATGAACGGCGCGACGGCCGCACCGAGGATGGACGAGACGTTGTAGGAGATTCCGGAGCCGGTGTAGCGCACATTGGTGGGGAACATCTCCGGGAGGACGGCGGACATGGAGCCGAAAATCAGGCCCATCAGAAACATGCCGATGCCGAGGAAGATGCCGGCCTTGACCTCACCGGAGGTCGCCGGGTCGAGGAACGCCTGGAAGGCACAGGAGTACGCCAGCACCAGGACGGAGACCACGGTGAGGTAGCGGCGGCGACCCACGGTGTCGGACAGGTAGCCGGCGAGGGGGATGCCGATGACGAAGAACAGCACGGTGATCAGCTGGATGACGAGGAAGTGGTTGTAGGGGATCCCCAGCCCTTCACCGGCGTCGCGGTCACCGATACCGAAGGAGAGGAACCAGGTCGTCACCAGGTAGAACAGGGTGTAGGTCGAGACCATCACGAAGGTGCCGAGCAGGACCGGGCGCCAGGCGGTGCGGAAGACCTCGAGGGTGGGGACCTTGACGTCCTCGCCCTTGTCCAGCGTGTCCTGGAAGACCGGGGTTTCCTCGAGCTTGAAGCGCACGTAGAGCCCGATGATCAC
This sequence comes from Corynebacterium glyciniphilum AJ 3170, assembly GCF_007673095.1. GTDB lineage: Bacteria > Actinomycetota > Actinomycetes > Mycobacteriales > Mycobacteriaceae > Corynebacterium. The sequence goes on along the minus strand of NZ_VDYZ01000001.1, from coordinate 372,559 downwards.
CATCACCGAGGACAGCAGGAACGGCACCCGCCATCCCCAGGTCATGAACGCGCCGCCGGGCTCGCCGTGGGTGTGGTCCATCCCCAGGACGAGGATGAGGAACAGGCCGTTGGCCAGGATGAAGCCGAAGGGGGCGCCGAGCTGAGGCCACATCGCGGCACGGGCGCGCTTGCCTTCCTCGGCGTTTTCGGTGGCCAGGAGTGCGGCTCCGGACCATTCCCCGCCGAGTCCGAGTCCCTGGCAGAAGCGCATCAGCGCGAGGAGTGCCGGTGCCCACAGGCCGATCTGCTCGTAGGTCGGGAGCAGGCCGATGATGAAGGTGGCGATGCCCATGGTCAGCAGGGCGCCGATCAGCGTGGCTTTGCGTCCGACCCGGTCGCCGAAGTGCCCGAAGAGCACTGAGCCGACCGGGCGGGCGACGAAGGCCAGGCCGAAGGTGGCGAGGGAGGCGAGAAGGCCGACGGTGGAGTTCTCGTTCTCCGGGAAGAAGAGGTGCGGGAAGACGATGATCGCGGCCGTGGCGTAGGCGTAGAAGTCGTAGAACTCGATCGTCGTGCCGATCGTCGAAGCGAAGATCACCCGGCTCTTCTTGTTGCCGGTCGTCTGCGCGGTAGTGGTCTCCGGCGGTGGGCCGGAATGATCGGTGAGGGGTGTGGTCATGGCGTGGCTGCGAGTCTCTCTTCGGGAACGTGGATGTGTCTGCAGGACGGTGTGGAAAACTACCCTTCCCACACAACGAACGCAACTGTCCGCTGTGTGGGATATCTCGCTTGTGCGCCCGCCGGGTCTGTAGCACCTAGACTCCTTTTGTATGGGAGAGAGTCGAGGAAGTACAGACAGCACCGTGATCATCGTCGGGGCCGGCCTCGCCGGCCTCGTCGCAGCCTATGAGGCGGAGAAGGCAGGACGGGAGGTGCTCGTTCTCGACCAGGAGAACCGTGCCAATCTCGGAGGTCAGGCCTACTGGTCGCTCGGCGGGCTCTTCTACGTCGGCAGCCCGGAACAGAAGTTCATGGGGATCCACGATTCCGAGGATCTGGCCTGGCGCGACTGGCGGAACTCTGCAGGCTACGACGAGTCCGACAATGACCGTTGGCCACGGGAGTGGGGCCGGGCGTACGTCCACTTCGCAGCGACGGAGAAACGTGACTACCTGCGCGGCCTCGGGCTCAACGTCCTGCCGACGGTGGGGTGGGCGGAACGGGGCAGCGGGAACGCTTCCGGGCACGGGAATTCGGTGCCACGGTTCCACCTGACCTGGGGTACCGGGCCGGAGGTCGTCCGTGTCTTCCGGGAGCCACTGCTTGACGCGGAGCGGCGGGGCACGGTCCGCTTCGCGTTCCGCCACCGGGTCGACGAACTGATCGTCGACGACGGCGCAGTGGTCGGCGTACGGGGGAGCATTCTGGCCCCCTGCGATGACCTGGGGCGGGGTGTCGCCTCATCGCGCGATGTGGTGGACACCTTCGAGTACCGCGGCGCGGCGGTGGCTGTCACCTCGGGTGGTATCGGAGGCAACCTCGACCTGGTGCGTCGTTCGTGGCCGACAGAGCGGTGGGGGGAGTGTCCCACTGACCTGGTGGCAGGGGTGCCGGCGCACGTCGACGGACGGATGATCGGCATTTCGACCGCCGCCGGTGCGACGACGGTCAACACCGACCGGATGTGGCACTACACCGAGGGAATGGCCAACTGGGACCCGATCTGGCCCGATCACGGGATCCGCATCATCCCTGGCCCCAGCACCCTGTGGTTCGATGCGGCGGGGCAACGACTGCCCACCAACATCTTCCCCGGCTCCGACAACCTCGCCTCACTGGAGCACATCGGACGCACCGGACACGGCTACAGCTGGTTCGTCCTCGACCAGACCATCGCCGACAAGGAGTTCATCTTCTCCGGGTCCGAGCAGAACCCTGACCTCACCGACAAGTCCCTGCGCAAGCTGCTCGGCAAGGTCGGCCCAGGAACGCACGTCGCGGTACGTAACTTCATGGACCACGGCGAGGACTGGGTCATCGCCGACGACCTGGAGTCGCTCGTGGAGGGGATGAACAACCTGACGGACGACTCCGCACCGGTGATCGACGCAGCGGAACTCCGCGGGCAGATCGAGGACCGCGACAGTCAGCTCGACAACAAATTCTCGAAGGACGCCCAGGTCAACTATCTGGGGACGGCACGTCAGTTCCTCGGCGACAAGATCGTGCGGGCCGCGAAACCGCACAAGATCCTCGACCCGGCCCACGGTCCGCTGATCGCTGTGCGACTGCGGATGGTGACACGTAAGACCCTCGGAGGGATCCAGACTGACCTGTCAGGCAGGTGTCTGCGGTCGGACGGCACCGTCCTCCCGGGGCTGTACGCTGCCGGTGAGGTAGCCGGTTTCGGCGGTGGCGGCATGCACGGGAAGAACGCGCTGGAGGGCACGTTCCTCGGCGGCTGCATCCACAGCGGCAAGCGCGTCGGAGAGGCGCTGGGCAGAGCCGGAAACAGGACACCAGGCGGCAGCTAGGAGGCCTCGCCGCCGGTCGGGGCCCCGGTAGGCGTGATGACCGGGAAATCCGACCAGGGGAAGTCGATCCACTGGTCGGTCTTCTTCCACACGTAGTCCGGCTTGATGATCGAACGCGACTTCTCGTAGATCACCGCGGTGCGCGCTTCAGCGACGGTCTCGGCACAGTACTCCTGGACCAGCTCCAGGGTCTTGCCGGAATCGGCGACGTCGTCGGCGATGAGGACCTTCATGCCGGACAGGTCGACGGCCTCAGGGGTCGGGGGAAGCATCACCGGCTGGTCCAGGGTCTCACCGACGCCGGTGTAGAACTCCACGTTGATCACCGAGACGTTCTTGATACCCATCGCGTAGCCGAGGGCCCCACCGATGAGAAGCCCGCCACGGGCGATGGAGAGGATCAGGTCGGGCTTGTAGTCGTCCACGACCGTCTGTGCCAGCTCCTTGATGGCGGTGCCGAAGAGGTCGTAGGTGAGGATCTCGCGTTCAGTGCTCGTGGGGCTCATAGCTTCTCATCGTATCGTGTGCGGCACGCGGACCGGACAGGCTAGTCCCGGTTACGTTCCGGAGTCGCCGGATCGCCGTCCGCGTCCTCGTCGCCGACGTCATCGGCACGCCTGTCCGGCGTCCACCCGTCAGCCCATTCCCCGGAGCCGTAGTCGTAGCCGACGTCATTGCCGTCTTCGTCGGTGCGCCGGTACCAGTCGGTGACCTTCTCCGCGGTGGAATCGAAGTGGGCTCCCGCGCCTGCGCCTCCCTCGGTCCGGGAGACGGAGAGTTCGAAATCGTCGCCGTGTTCCTGCATCCCCTTGACCACGGCGTTCTGGATGGCGGAGCGTGCGTAGTCGCGCCGGATCGCCGCCGGGTCAGTGGAGAGGTCTTTCACGAATGCGACAGCAAGAACGATGAGCACCACAGAGAAAGGTATGGCGATGAGAATCGTGAGGTTCTGCAGTCCGGTCAGAGCGGTTTCACCGCCGGTGAGCAGCATGACCACCGCGACACCCATCATGCACAGGCCCCAGAAGACAACCACAAGCTTTCTCGGGGACGGGTTGCCCTTCTCGGACAGCGTCCCCATCACCAGGGACGCGGAGTCTGCCGAGGTGATGAAGAAAACGGCGAGGACGAACACGATGATGAACGGGGTGATCGAATTCAACGGCAGATTGTCGAACAGGGCGAACAACACCTGTTCGGGAGAGGAGTCGCCGTCAACACCTTCTCGACCGTCCCGGAAGAAACTGATCGCGGTACCGCCGAAGATCGTGAAGGCGAGGATCAGGATGAATGTCGGTGCCAGAGTCGTCACCAGTGCGAATTCACGGATCGTCCGACCACGGGAGATCCTGGCGATGAACAAGCCGACGAAGGGCGTCCAGGCGATCCACCAGGCCCAGTAGAACGCGGTCCACACCGACTGGAACTCCAGCGTGTCATCACCCCAGGACAGCGACCTGCTCATCATGTCGAGCATGTTGTCGGCGTAGGCCATGATGCCCGAGGGCACCAGGTTCAGCAGGAACAGTGTCGGCCCGAGGATGAAGGTGAACAACACCAGACCGAGCGTCAGGCTGATGTTGAGGTTGGACAGGTACCGGATACCGCGGGCGGCACCGGATACGGCACTGAGGATGAAGCAGAGGGTCAGTACGGCGATGATCATGATCAACACCGTGTTGGTGATGCGCGAGGCGCCCGAGACGATCTGGATGCCCTCGCTGATCTGCAGTGCAGAAAGCCCCAGGGTCGCAGCGGTGCCGAAGAGGGTGGCGATGATCGCCATCATGTCCACGAGCCTGCCCGCGATGCCGGAGCTCTGTCGCTCTCCGAACAGTGAGCGGAACGCCGAGCTGAACAGTGACACCCGTCCGCGGCGGTAGGAGCTGTAGGCCAGGGCACCACCGACCATGGCGTAGAGGCCCCAGATGGCCAGACCCCAGTGGAAGTGGGCCTGTGCCAGGCCACGGTGCAGAGCTTCGGGGGTCTCCGGGTCGGTGGTGTGCGGCGGCGGGTCCATGTAGTAGGTCAACGGTTCGGATGGCCCGAAGAAGAAGATGCCCACACCGAGACCGGCACCGAACATCATGGCGATCCAGGCGAACCGTGAGAACTCGGGCTTCTCGTCGTCGGTGCCCAGTTTGATCCGCCCGAACCGCGAGAACGCGAGATAGAGCATGAGGACGACGGCGGAGACCATCACCGCGTTGAGAAGCCAGCCGACGTTCTTGATCGCCCAGGCGAACATCGTCGAGGACACGTCGGACACCGATGAAGGACTGGTGACGCCCCAGGCGATGAAAGAGAGGATGAGCACCGCGGTGATGAAGAACACCACCTTGTCCAGACCGAAGCGGTTACGCTGGTCGTCGACACTGATGCCCGGTACAAGTCCCGGGTGCATGTCGTCCGGGTAACGCCCTGGCTCTGACGCAGGGGATGGGGTGGGAGAGTCGACGACGGGCGTGTGCCCGTCGGGCGACGTGGGTTCCGGGGATTCCGGCACGGAGTCTTTCCGTTCTCCGACCGGGGTTGCTGGGCAGTGGTGCCGGACGGGGTAGGTGTCAGTTCGCCGGGTCATGTTACGGGACGTGTTCCGGAAAAGTGGAAGAGTCCGTTCAGCGGGTCCGTCGTGCGATCGCCACGGAGGACAGGACCACGGCGATACCGACCACCGATCCGATCACCGTTTCGGCGATACGGGCCCCCAGCAGCGTCCCGACAGGTTGCGGATGAGCGAGGAAGACCATGAGCAGTGCCAGGGGCGTGATGAACACCAGCGCCAGGGAGTAGTTCCGCAGGACGAAAAGCTCGGCGAGGAATTGCATCACCACGACCCAGACGATGATCTGCCACGGTTGGCTGGGAAACGACAACAGGAACGCCGCCACACCCACTCCCAGGACCGTGCCGACGATGCGGTGCAGCCCACGCTCCACCTGCTGGCGGTGCCGGGGCGCAGAAAGGGGCACGACGGCGGCAACCTGGGCCCAGTACGGCGAGGCGATGCCGGTGAATGAAGCGATGGCACCGCCGAGCAGCGCGGCGACACCGTAGCGGCTGAACTGCCGGACTTTCTCGGCCCGCGGGAACGTCGGGGGAGAAGGGACGTGGGCCCGGGTGTTGGCTTCACCGGTCCACCGCGACAGATAGCTCAGCAGAATGCACCAGGACGCCGACGCCGCGGCGATGGCCAGAGCGACCCACGGGGACGCGGTGACCGGCGCGGAGGCGACGGCGGTGCTGGCGAAAACAGTGAACACCGCGCCGGAGGGCTTCAGGTCCCGCACCATGATCACCGTCGCTGTCACGGCGGCGACGAAGGCACCGGCCACGACGGTGACGACGGCATGGGTCGCGTCAGCCCAGTTCACTGCCAGCCGGGCGATCAGTGCCCCAAGCCCCACACACGCGGTGAGCATGGCGCCGACGAGGACCTGCTGACGCACCCGGGTGCGGGTCGGGGTGTACCGGCCGTAGATTGAGGTGAACGCTCCGAATGAGGCGAACAACGACCATTCGATCCGGTCGGTGAGCAGCAGGACGACGACCGGCACGGCCAACGACAGCGCCACACGGACCGCCGGCACCAGATCGGCCTGCGCAGGCCCGAGCGTGAGCATGCTGCGGGCTGTCGCCCTGACTGAGGCGCGTGACGGCCGTAGCGGGTGGCTCAAGCCCCCTGCCACACGGTGTCGAAGGGGGTGTTGGCGGTGACCCGGTGCTCGATACCGCGGGTGACCAGGTCCTTGGCACGCTGAACGGCTTCGACGATATCCGTCCCCTTGGCCAGCTCGGCGGTCAGCGCAGCGGCTACGGTGCAGCCGGCACCGGAGACCCGTTGCTCACCGATCTTCGGGGCGCTGAAGCGGGTGATCTTCTCGCCGTCCCACAGCACGTCCACGGCGTCGTCGCCGGGAAGTTCGACTCCGCCCTTGGCCAGGACGTAAGGGACATGTTCACCGATACGCCGGGCAGCTTCCTCGAGGTCCTCGACGGTCTCGATGTTCGCCATGCCTGACAGGGTCTGGGATTCGAAGACGTTCGGCGTCACTACCGTCGCCAGCGGCAGGATCTTCTCCCGCAGGGCGTTGTCGGTGTCCAACGCCGCGCCGGGCTCCTGGCCCTTGCAGATCAGGACGGGGTCGACGACGAGGTTCTTCCAGCTGCGCTCGGCGAGCTTCTCGGCGACGACGTCGATGGTCTGGGGGGTTCCCAGCATCCCGACCTTCGCCGTATCCATCGCCTCGACCGGGTGGGTGGCCAGAGCCGCCTCGAACTGCTCGGCGATGATGTCGGGGTCCACCGGGTGGAAGCGGTGACCCCAGTTGTTGTTCGGGTCGAAGGCGACGATGCAGCTCAGTGCACCGACACCGTAGGTACCCAGTTGCTGGAAGGTCTTCAGGTCGACCTGGATGCCGGCGCCGCCGGTGGCTTCGGAGCCCGCGATGACGAATGCGATGGGAGGTGTGTTCATGGAGACCATGGTAAGGGAGGGTTCCTGGTCTATGGCAGCGTGGGTTTCGTAGTACGAAGGACGATCAGTCAGTGGGCGACTTCTCGACGGGGAACGTAAGCCTCAGGGCGTACTCGGATATCGCACCCCATAATTTGCTAATGTTCATAAAAGGCCTGGTCGATTTTACATACGCTGCTTAAGTAGTGCGATATCTGACCGGACGAACTGGAGAAAAGGGACTGAGCGAGGTCGGCGCGGCTCGTCAGACCGCACCGTGCACGGCGGCGAACGGGTCCCAGGTGGGATCCCGGTGAACCTCTAACTCGATATTGTCTGCGATCTCCTCGGCTATAGATGCACCTGCCAGCGCAGTGACCAGTGCGTGTGCCATGTCCATTCCCGCAGCGACCCCAGATGACGTCCATACCGGTATTTCGGCATCGTCGTCGACGACCCATCGTGCCTGCGGAACCCAGTCGACCTGTTCTCTCTGGGATGTGATCCAGGCCCACGCTTTCTTGTTCGATGTCGCCCGACGCCCGTCCAGTACGCCAGCGGCGGTGAGCACTGCGGAGCCGGTGCACACCGAGGTGACCACCGAGGCGCATTGGCAGATCGCCGCGATGTCGCCGAGAAAAACCGAGTCATGGATCAACGTGCGGTTACCGAAACCTCCAGGGATCATCACAACGTCGATGCCACCCTGCCTGTCCCGTAGATCGGTGAAGCTCACATCCGTCTGCACTTGCGCGCCCTGTGCACTGCGGACCAGGCGCTTTGCGGATACTCCGGCGAACTCCACCGTCCACCCCGGGACATGGCCGAACAGTTCGACCGGACCGAAGGCGTCGAGGATCTCGAACCCCTCGTAGAGGATCACCGTCACTGTCCTTCGCGGTGCGGTTTTGACCGGATTTACCATGGCGGGATCACCCCTTTTCCTGGTGTGACGCGCAGGTCAGATTCGACGACGGCGAGATCGTTAATGCTGGCCTCGCGGCGCCGCATCAGGCCGTGGGCGTCGAACTCCCACAACTCGTTGCCGTAGGACCGCCACCACTGACCGTTGCCGTCGTGCCACTCGTACTGGAATCGTACGGCGATTCTGTCACCGTCGAACGCCCATAGATTCTTGCGGAGCCGGTAGTCCAGTTCCCGGTTCCATTTTTCGGTGAGAAAGTGGACGACCGCGTCACGGCCGACGATGTATTCACTGCGGTTCCGCCAGCTGGTATCAGGTGTGTAGGCCAGTGCCACACGCTCCGGGTCACGGGTATTCCATGCGTCTTCAGCTGCCTGCACCTTGGCGACTGCATTTTCTCTCGTGAATGGAGGGGCTGGCGGTCTCACCAGGTCTTTTGTCTCGGACGTCATAAGATTCACGCTACGGTGTGGACTTCGTCGCGGTCGAGTGGCATAAATGACCTGTGTCGAACAATTCACGCCAGCACTCTCGTGCCCATCAGGTGGTGATCCTGGCCTTTCCCGAGGTAGTAGCTTTCGATCTGTCGACTGCGGCGCAAATCTTCGGGTTCCGGGATGAAGATGAATACCAGGCCACGGTCGTCGGAGCTGCGCCGGGCGAGGTATCGACCTCCACCGGCTTCAGTATCGGGGGTGTAGCGGGCCCGGAGGAGATCCTGCATGCGGACACCGTGATCGTCCCGGGGTTCAACAGTCGTCTTGATGTTGCTGATCCGGCGACGACGCGAGTGCTCGACCTGCTGCGACACGCTTCCGAGCACGGGATCCGGGTTGTGTCGATCTGCACTGGGGCGTTTGCGCTTGCTGCTGCGGGCCTGCTCGACGGTCGGTCTGCGACCACACACTGGTGCCGTACCGGGGAACTGCAGAAAAGCTACCCTGCGCTCACGGTCGATCCTGGAGTCCTGTACATCGACCACGGCGACATCGCCACCAGCGCCGGTGTCGCTGCCGGAATCGATCTCTGTCTGCACCTGGTGCGCCGTGACATGGGAGAAGACGTTGGTGCGCGTATCGCGCGGAGGATGGTGGTGGCACCGCACCGGACCGGCGGTCAGGCCCAGTTCATCGAGCATCCGACCCCGAAACCGGGTGTCGGTATGTCACCGGTGGTCCAGTGGATGACCGAGCATCTGGCCGAACCGCTGACGGTCGCCGACTGCGCCAACGAGGCAGGGATGTCCTTGCGGCATTTCCAGCGACGGTTCACGGTCGAATTCGGGGAGCCGCCCGCTGCGTGGCTTAACCGCCAACGCGTGACGGAGGCTCGGCGGCTCCTTGAGGTCAGCGATCTCACCGTCGATGCGATCGCCCGGCGAACCGGGCTCGGTTCGGCTACGAACATGCGTCGACACGTGTTGGCTCAGGTAGGAGTCACCCCGACGGCATACCGACGTAATTTCCGGAGGATGTCCTGAGGACTGACACTGACCGTCCGCACCTACTGCCGGTAACCCGCCAGGAAGTTCCCCATCCTCTCCATCGCTGTGGCGAGCACCTTCTCCTCCGGTAGCAGGACGATGCGCAGATGGTCCGGGGTCGGCCAGTTGAAGCCGGTGCCGTGGACCAGCAGGATGTGCTCGCGTTCCAGCAGGTCCATGACCAGTCTCTCGTCGTCGCGGATGTCGTGGACGCTCGGGTCCAGGCTGGGGAAGGCGTACAGTGCGCCACGCGGTGTCACACAGCTCACGCCGTCCATGCAGTTCAGCGACTTGTCCACGACGTCCCGCTGCCGGGTGAGCCGCCCTTCGGGCCCGGTGAGTTCGGCGATGGAGTGGTCGGCGTTCAGGCCCCCGCCACCCAGTGCCGCGACCACCGCGTGTTGGCCGGGAACATTAGGGCACAGGCGTGTTGATGCCATCAGTTCCAGTCCGTGCAGGAAGTCCGTGGCATGGTCCTTCGGCCCTGTCACCACCATCCACCCGGCGCGGTAGCCGGCCAGACGGCTGCTCTTCGACAGGCCGGAGTACGACAATGTCAGTACGTCCGGTGCGACGGCGGCGAGGTGGGTGTGGGCGGTCCCGTCGTAGGTGATCTCGTCGTAGATCTCGTCGACCAGCAGTGTGAGGCTGTACCGCCGGGCGATGTCGGCGATGCCCTCCAGGATGCGCCGTGGGTAGACCGCACCGGTGGGGTTGTTCGGGTTGATCACCACGATCGCCGTGGTGCGCCCGGTGATGCGGGACTCCATGTCACTCAGGTCCGGGTTCCAGCCGTCATGCTCATCACAGGTGTAGTGCACGGGGGCGCCGCCGGCGAGAGTGACCATCGCAGTCCACAACGGGTAGTCGGGTGCGGGGATGAGGATCTCGTCACCGTTGTCGACGAGGGCCTGGCAGGTCATGGTGATCAGTTCACTGACACCGTTGCCGAGGTAGACGTCGTCCCGTCGTAGCTCGGGGAAATCCGGGACCGCGCCGTAGCGTGCGGCCACCGCATCCAGCGCGGCGGGGATACCGTGGGAGTCCGAGTACCCGTGGGAGTTGGACAGTCTCCGTGACATCTCTGCGGTGATCAGCGGGGGAGCGGTGAAGCCGAAGGGCTGCGGGTTGCCGATGTTGAGCTTCAGGACGTCTATCCCGGAGCGTTCCATCTCTGCGGCACGGGCAGCGACGGGGCCGCGGATCTCGTAGAGAACGTTGCGGAGTTTTGAGGACTGACGGACGGTCTTTCTGGTGTGGTTCACGGTGTTTCCTCCAAGTCGGGGTGAAATCGGGACGGTGTTGTCCGTGCGCGTACGGCCGCTGTCGCGCAGACGATGACGAGTAGTCCACTGAGCAGGGTGGGAAGGGTGACGTTTTCCCTCAGCAGTAGCGCGGCCCAGGCGATGCTCAACAGTGGTTGAATCAACTGGACCTGACTGACCTGGAGCATGGGGCCGAGTGCGAGGCCGCGGTACCAGGCGAAGAATCCAAGGAACATGCTCACTATGCTGAGGTAACTGAACGAAGCCCAGGCGTCGGTGTCGATCGCCAGCCATGTGCCCCAGGAGTCAGGTGCACTCGTCACGGCGAGGACTGTCATCACCGGTAGCCCGAGTACCAGGGCCCAGCAGATGGTCTGCCAGGAGCCGAGGCCCCGCGAGAGCAGTCCTCCTTCTGCGTAGCCGACAGCGCCGGTGGCGACGGCGGCGAGCAGAAGAAGGTCTGCAGCGTGGGGGCCTCCTCCAATTCCGCCGCCGTGCAGGACACCGGCGGCGGCGGTCGCGACCGCTCCCAGCGCAGCGGCGCACCAGAACCGGGCTCCGGCACGTTCACGTGTACGTAGGACGGTGACGGTAGCGGTGGCTGCGGGCAGTGCCGCGATGACCACGGCGCCGTGGGCTGCCGGGACGTCCTGCAATGCCAGGGAGGTGCATACGGGGAATCCGACCACCACACCGCCGGTGACCAGGCTGAGTCGCAGCCACTGCCGGGCGCGGGGGAGTCGGCGGAACTGGTCGGTCACCAGGAGGAGGGCACCTGCCAGAACTCCGGCGACGACAGCCCGTCCGGTGCCCGTGAACACCGGGGAAAGTCCTCCGGTGACGGCGATTCGGGTGAGCGGGACAGTCAAGGAGAAGGCGAGGACGCCGAGTGCTCCCCACCACAGGCCCGACGGCAGTATCGGTGGACCGCTATCAGCAGTAGCGCTACTATTATCTTTCATGTCTCAGAGTAGCAGTGCCCGGCTGGTGGCGGAACTCCGGCAGTGGATCGAGGGCCGCACGGCCGGAACGAAACTGCCCGCCACCCGAGTGCTCGTCCGCGACCACGGGGTCGGGCCCGGTACAGTCCAGACAGCACTGCGTGTCCTCACCGCCGAAGGCCTGGTGGAGACCCGACCCGGTGTCGGCACCTTCGTCGCCGCAGGGCCGTCCGGACGTCGACTCCACCCCGCCGACTACTCCTGGCAGGCCGGTGCGCTCGGTGCCGCCACCTCTGTCGGAGCGACGACAGCCGCCTCCGGCGGCAGTGAGGACGGACCACTGCGTCCCACCCCCGAAGATGCCGTCAGTCTGCACAACGGTTACCCCGACCGCAGGCTGTTACCGGAGAAACTCGTACGTCAGTCCCTGGCCCGCGCCGCACGGAGCGACGCCGCGGTCACGGCGGCCCCGCGCGCAGGGGTCCCCGAACTCCGCCAATGGTTCGCCCACGAACTCGGTCAGTACACCCCCGCCGGGACTCCACCGGCCGCAGCTGCCGATGTCACCGTCCTTCCCGGTACCCAGTCCGGCCTCGCGGCGATCTTCCGCGCGGTTGCCGCACCCGGAGACCCGGTGGTCATCGAGTCACCCACCTACTGGGGCGCAATCCTCGCCGCCGGTGAATCCGGGGTCCGGCTGGTTCCGGCGGTGGGCGGTGACGACGGTCCGGACCCCGTCGAACTCGACAGGACACTCGCCCGCACCGGCGCCCGCGCCTTCTACGCCCAACCGCGTTACGCCAACCCCACCGGAGTCACCTGGTCACCGAGCCGGCGCCGCGAGATCAGCGACGTTCTCGCACGCCACGGTGCCTTCCTCATCGAAGACGACTGGGCGCACGATTTTGGTATGACCGACCACCCCGAGCTGGCACCACTGGCCGCCCAGGATGACGCGGGGAGGGTGATCTACCTACGCTCCCTGACCAAGAGCGTCTCCCCGGCGTTACGGGTGGGCGCCGTCATCGCCCGGGGCCCTGTGGGCGAACGGATCCGTGCCAACGTCACGGCATCGGCAATGTACGTCAGCCCACTGCTCCAGGCGGCGGCCCTGGACGTCGTCAGCCAACCGGCCTGGCGGACACACCGGGCGTCACTACGGGGCCAGCTGCGCTCCCGACGAGACCTCCTGGTCGACGCGGTCCACACCCACCTTCCGGAAGCGGCGCTCTCCGGGGTGCCCGGCGGGGGACTGAACCTGTGGGTGCGACTGCCCGCCACGACCGACCTGCACCGGCTGGTCATCGAGTGCGAACGCGCCGGGGTGATGATCGCCTCCGGCGACGGCCTGTTCCCTGCGGAACCCACGGGAAAATTCATCCGACTCAACTTCGCCGGACCCGACCCCGGTCGGTTCGACCCGGCGGTCAGGACAGTCGCCGAGGTCCTGTCACGCTGTTGTTGAGGTGTCTGCTGAGATGGCCGCTGATCTGCTCGAGTACCTCCGCGACCCCGTCATCGTCCGCACCCGCGGTGATCTCGTCGGCGATGGCCAGGACTGCAGGATCTGCATTGGCGACCGCCACACCCCGACCTGCCCACTGCAGCATGTCGATGTCATTCAAACCGTCGCCGAGGGCCAGCACCTCCTGCGGGGCGATCCCCAGATGGGAGCACAACCGCGCCAGTCCGGCGGCCTTGGAGACTCCGGCAGCCATCACCTCCACGAACGGGGCACCAGACAGTGTGACCTCTACCCCTCCGAGTCGGATCACCTCGTCGGACACGGCGGCGAACAGGTCCTCAGCGGGGATCGACGGGTGACGGAACACCAGTTTTCCCGCCGGCACCGCGACGAGTTCCCCGGCATCAACCCGTTCCATGGACGCCGGGTCACGGCTGTGGTCCGAGGTGGACGCCAGGTCGGCGTACCCGCTTTCGGCGACGAAGCGCGCGCCGAGATCCCGGACGGCGGCGAAACGGGTGCCGGGGACGCGGTCACGCACAGTCTCGACCACCTGCGCAAGGGACACCGGGGCGGCCTCGACGGAGAAAAGCACCTCGCCGCTGCCCAGGTGGACGCCACAGGCACCGTTGCCGCAGACGGCCCAGTCCGAGAAACCCGTGCGCCCGTTGACCGCCACGACCCCACGGACATTGCGGGCGGTGGCGGGGATGATCCGGACACCGGCCGTACGCGCCGTCTCGAGAGCGGCGACGGTGCGGGCGCTGACGGTCTTGTCACTCCGCAGCAGCGTGTTGTCCAGGTCGGTGGCGATCAGCCGGACGGGGGTCATGCCGGTGTCATTCCGGCTTGTCGCCGGGCTCGCTACCGGGGACGAGGGTGCCGAGTTCTTCACCGTCACGTCCGAGTACTGTGAGCGCTCCGTCGCCCAGCTCCACGGTGCTCACCCCGAGCAGCCACTGCGACCAGCCGTCCCCGCAGGCCATCATCGTGGTGGGGAACGGCTCCACCGTCGCGGTAGTGCCGTCGACAGAATAGGTCGTGGTGATGCCGTTGCAGGCGTCACTGCCGGTGATGCCGCCGTCGCCGTCGAAGCTCAGGTAGCCTTTCCCGTCGGGATCCACCCAGGTGCCGGTGAAGTCGGTCGGTGAGTCGGGCGATGTGTCAGGAACGGTGCTGGCCTCCGTTGTCTGGGGTCGGTCGGGATCATCGGAACCGCCGCATGCCGTCAGCCCCACGGCGAGCAGGACCGCGGCAAGCGCCGTGGCCGGGCGTCCTGCCCGCATCAGAAGGCCGGACGCAGGACGCCGAGGACGCCACCGTCGTCACCGTGGACCACCAGTACCGCACCGTAGTGGTGGATGGTGGACACCCCCTGCAGCCACTGGCTCCACGGTCCGGTGCACGCCATCATCGTGGAGATGAAGGGATCGACCTCGGCGACATTGCCGTTGACCGTGTACGACGAACCGACGCCGTTGCAGCCGTCCGTGCCGGAGATCCGCCCCTGGTCGAACGTGACCTTCGCGCCGCCGGCCGGGTTCGCGTCGACCCAGGTGCCCGTGAACGGAACTGCAGGCAGGGAGGGCAGGGAGGGCAGGGACGACCCAGGGAGCTCCGGTTGGGCGGCAGCGGCCGGGGTGCCGGCCAGACCGACGACGGCCAGCGCGGCGACTGCTCCGGTGAGAACTTTGCGTGTGAGGGTCATGACGTTCCACTCCTTGGTGGGGTCGGTGAGGCTCGCTTCTGTTATCTGTCCCATCGCCCCGGGCTATCGGGGTGTTAACCGGTGATCTCGTCCAGGGCATCGTCACGCAGGAAGTCGCCCGCCATCTCGACAGCCGGTCCAGAGGAGTCTGCCCCCTCGATGAACACGCAGAATGCGAGGTCACCGACACTGCCGACGAACCACCCGTGGGCGTCGCCGTCGCCGACTTCGGCGGTACCGGTCTTCCCGCCCAACCCGTCGATGTCGCTGAGTGACGAGGCTGTACCGGAGGTCACTGCTTCGCGCATCATCGACCGCAGGGCCCCGACCACGTCAGGATCGAGGGGATCGGGGGAGGTGTCCTCCAGGTCGCTGGTCGTCTCTTCACCCTGGATCACCGACGGGGTGACCATCCTGCCGTCATGGGCGACCGATGCCTCCATGAGTGCCAGGCCGAACGGAGAGGCCAGTACCTCGCCCTGGCCGATCGCCGACTCGACCCGCGCGGCACCGGGCTCGGTGACAGGGACGGAGCCGGTCATGCTCGTCATCCCGGGCGCATTGAAGTCGACGCCCAGTCCCAGCCGGGCCGCGGTGTCCTTGAGGTCCGACGGTTCGAGGCCGCGGGAGATCAACGCCTGGGTGGTGTTGCAGGACTCGGCGAACGCGGTGTGCATCGGCACGGTCCCCAGGTCGAAGTCATTGTCATTGGGAATGACCCTGCCGTCGACGTCGACACTGGCGGGGCACTCGACCTCCTCGTCCGGACTGACCGTCCCCCGGGCGAGCGCTGCGGCGGTGGTCACGGTCTTGAACGTGGAGCCGGGAGGGAACTGGCCGGTCATTGCAGGGGTGCCCTGACTGTCCGCTGCGGCGTTCTGGGCGGAGGCGACGAGGCCCCCGGTGGAGGGATTGAGCGCCACGATGGACGCCGCGCGGTCTTCTGAGTCCAGGACCCGTTGTGCGGCGGCCTGGACCCCCATGTCCATCGTCGTCCGGATCGGGTCGGAGCTTTCAGGCTTCTCCTGTCCCAGAATCTCACCCTCGAGGCCCTGCTCCTCGTCACCGGTGGTGGTCAGCGTCCACCCGGCCGTGTCATCGAGACGTTCCTCCCAGTACGCACGCACATCACCGTCCACCGGGGACGACGTCCCGTCGGAGGACAGCAGTCGTCCCTCCTCCCGTGAGCTCACTCCGGCGACGTCGTCGAGGGCACCTGTGACCTTCTCGGCGTCCTCAGGCCGGAGTGAGAACAACGTGGTCGCGTCCTCGCCGTTCTCGTCGGCGTCGGCGATCTGCGCGGCAATCTCGCCGGCGTCAATGTCGTCGATCGCCGGACGGGCCGCGTCGGCGATGGCAGAGGCCTGCTGCTCCGGTGCCATCTCCTCGGTGGTGCTCGCCGAGAAAACGGTCACCGTGGTCCAGGACATCTGTGTGTCGTTACGGGCGTCGAGGACGGGAAGGTCGTAGGTGCGGTCATCGGAGTAGGACACCGTGGTTTCGGGGGTCAGCGCCGAGGCGAAGATCCGCGGGTCCCAGGTGACCGGGTCGCCGTCACCGTCCGTCGTCGACAGTGCTCCCTCGGAGGTGACCTCGTCGCCCGACGGGACGGTCCAGGTCGTTGTCGTCGTACCGTCCTCGATGTCCAGGTGCACGGAGGTGTCACCGGTGGAGTCGTCCAGCTCGGTGAGATAGCGCTCCGCGGTGTCGGGGTCGTCGGTGTGCGCGGCGGCGCCGGCCCAGTCACCCTCGTTGACCAGGTTGATGAACTCGTCGGTGGGGGAGTCGCTCCACGGCGCCGAACACCCGCCGAGCAGGACAGCGGTGGACAGGAGAGCCCCTGTCACGGGCAGACAGGTACGACGGGTGAGAGTTCTCATGGGTCCAAGTTCACCGTTCCGGGCCCACGGATGCAAGGTGCGAGGGAAAACAGGGTAGTTTTGCAGGAGAATGGGAATGCCGGGAATCCGGTCCTGTCTCGCCCCTTTGTTCCGCCTTATTCCGCACTGTTCCAGGAGGTAACCGGACATGATCGAGAACAACTTCTACACCGCAGAAACCCAGGGTCCCTACGAGACCGCCTCCATCGGTCGGCTCGAACTCGAGGACGGGGGAGTGATCGACGACTGCTGGCTGGCCTACGCCACCGCCGGCACCCTCAATGCTGACAGAACGAACGCGATCCTCATCCCGACCTGGTATTCCGGCACCCACGGGACATGGTTCCAGGAGTACATCGGCACGGGCCATGCACTGGACCCGTCGAAGTACTTCATCATCTGCGTCAACCAGATCGGTAACGGAATGTCCGTGTCCCCGAGGAACACCGACGACGACTCCATCGCGATGTCGGCATTCCCGAAGGTGAGGATCGGCGACGACGTCGTGGCTCAGCAGCGGCTGCTCCATCAGGAATTCGGCATCGAGGAACTCTTCGCGGTCGTGGGCGGGTCAATGGGCGCCCAACAGACCTATGAGTGGATCGTGCGTTTCCCGGACAGGGTCCACCGTGCCGCGGCCATCGCCGGAACCGCACAGAACACCCCGCACGACTTCCTGTTCACCCAGACTCTCAACGAAACCATCGAATCCGATCCCGGGTTCGCCGGGGGCGAGTACACCTCCCACACCGATGTTGCCGACGGCCTGCGACGCCAGTCCCACCTGTGGGCCGTCATGGGGTTCTCGACGACCTGGTGGAAGAAGGAGGCCTGGCGCGGTCTCGGCTTCGACGCTCCTGAGGCGGTTCTGTCTGACTTCCTGGATCCGTTGTTCATGTCGATGGACCCGAACACACTGCTGAACAATGCATGGAAATGGCAGAGAGGCGACGTGGCCCGGCACACCGGCGGCGACCTTACCGCAGCACTTGCCCGGATACGGGCCACGACGTTCGTGATGCCGATCAGCGAAGACATGTTCTTCCCGGTCCGTGACTGCGCTGCAGAACAGGAGTTGATTCCCGGCAGCGAACTGCGGGTCATCACTGATGACGCGGGACACCTCGGGCTGTTCAACATCAGCCCGGGCTACATGAGTCAGATCGACGCGAACCTCACAGACCTGTTTTCCCGCTGAACAGCCCCCGCACACGCCCCGGCCCCGGGGAGACTCACTCGAGAGGTAGGAATGGCCCCACGGTGAAAACCCACCTGGGTAACCTGTTCGCCAAAATCGGTGCGGTCTCGCGGCTCCAAGCCGCCCTGTGGCACCGGGAACACCGGGTACAATGATCCGGGTGAGCGAATACGCAGACGTCAGTGCCGTCACACCGAGCGGCGACCACCTCTGGAGCGCAGAGATCGACCCGGGATGGACCATCCTGGGCAACCCGAACGGCGGCTACCTGCAGACGGTCATGGCACGGGCGGCAGTGGCCGAGGCCGAACAGTCCACCGACGCCAACGTCCACCCCCATACCGTCGCCGCCTCCACCCATTTCCTACGGTCACCACGCCCGGGAGCAGTGGATCTGAGCTCTGAACTCCTGCGCAGCGGGAGGACCACCACACAGGTCCGCGTCCGGATGAGCCAGCAGGGGAAGATCACCGGCGAATCACTGTTCACCCTCGGAGCACTCGGTGACGCCGACGTCGACTGGTCCACGGCGGACCTCCCCGCGCCGGGAGCTCCCTTCGCCGAGTGCGTCCGGTTCACGCCGCCGCCCGAGCAGTTTCCCGTGGAGATCCTCCACCACGCCGGGCTGTACCTGCACCCCGGGCAGACCGCCTTCACCGCCGGTGAACCCCGCGGATACGGCGAGGTACGGGCATGGGTCGAGCTGCCGGACGGGGAGAACTTCACCCCGGAGTCCCTGCTGCTTGCCGCCGACGTGCTCCCGCCGGCGACGTTCGACGTCCAGCCCGGCGGGTGGGTACCGACCATCGAGCTGTCGACATATGTCCGGGCGGTGCCCGCGCCCGGACCGGTGAACGTCCTGTTGAAGGCCAATCTCATCCAGGGCGACCGGGTCGACGAGTCTGCGACCGTGTGGGATGCGGCAGGAACACTCGTCGCCCAGTCCCATCAGTTCGCCGGGATCCGGTTCTCCTGACCATGAAGTACACCCACGGACACGGTCCGGCGGTCCTCGCCAACCACGTGACGCGCACCGCACAGGACTCCATGGCGTTCGTCCTCCCGTACCTGCACCGCGACTCGCGGGTCCTCGATGTGGGGTGTGGTCCCGGATCGATCACCCTGGACCTGGCAGCTGCCATCGCTGGTGAGGGTGGGGCGGCGTCCCAGGTCATCGGTGTGGAGAACACCCCGGCACCTGTGGCCGCCGCCGGGGAGTTGGCTCGTCGCCGCGGTATCGGTGCGGTGTTCATGACCGGTGACGCACAGGCACTGCCGTTCCAGGACGGGACCTTCGACGTCGTCGTCGCGCACCAGGTGCTCCAGCACCTGGGTGACCCGGTCGGCGCTCTACGCGAATGCGCACGTGTCGCCGCCCCCGGCGGCGTCGTCGCGGTACGGGACGCCGACTACGACGGCATGTTCTTCCATCCGCAGCCGGAGGGAATGCTGGAATGGCAGCGCGACTACCGGCGTCGGGCACGGGCCAACGGCGGAGAACCCGATGCCGGACGCCGCCTGCCGGAGTGGGCCCGGGCCGCCGGATTCGGCCCCGGGCAGCTCACCTTCAGCACGACGACATGGCAGTACAGTGCCGGGGCGGGGGCCTCGTGGTTGGCGGACAACTGGACCCGCCGCACCCGTGAGTCCGGTGCCGTCCCTGCAGATGCCACCGACCGAATCTGTGCCGGATGGCGGACCTGGAGCGAGGATGAGGCAGCGGTCTTCGTGATGCCGCACGGTGAGTTGTTGATCCGGGTGTGACCGGATGGAAGACTGGTCACATGAGTAACCAGCAGCCCTACCGTCAGGATCCGAACCGTGGCTACGGCCAGCAGTACGAGCCGACGCGGCAGTATGCGCCGCAACAGCCGCGGCAGAACCAGGGCTACCAGCAGCAGTCTCAGTCGCCCCAGTCGCCTAGGCCCGAGAACCTGCTGGCAGGGCGGTTCGACACCAAGAAGGTCATCATCAACCTGGTGATCCTCGGTGTGCTCTGCGCGGTGATCTCCTTCGCCGTCCTGCTGGTGATCGACCTCATCGTCTCCGCCGTGACCGGCTGGGCCGCGCAGGGGCCGGGTGCCGCGGTCGTCTACGGGGCGATCGCCGGCATTGTCGGTGTCCTCGCCGGTCTGCTGTACATCCCGGTGGTCGGCACCGGGAACGAGAACCTCTTCGGCGCCGCGATCCTCGCCCTGGCCATTGCCGCAGGTGTGGTGTACGTCCTGCTCGGCGGGTTGCTGGACGGGGACTGGAATACACTGCTGACCCTCGGTGCGATCCTGTGCACGGCAGGTACGGCCTATGTGGCGCCGACACGTATCGAGTCCGCCCGCGTGAGGTAGGGGGAGCCGGGACAGGAGGGGACAATGCCGCGGACGTCAGCTGTAGACGGTGAGATCACCCGGGTGGTACAGGCCACCGGAGTGGACTGGGACAGCATGGTCCGCGCATTTGAGGCTGCCGGTGGTGCGGAGTCACCCCACGCAGACCTGGCGGCTGCGGTGCATCCCCTGATGGTCGCTTCCGGGGTCGACAACCCGGGGTGGTGGGGGCAGGGGGCCACAGTGGCCTACGAGAAGCAGATCGGTCGTCGCGTCACCGGGCAGTCGAGCGCGGGGGATTTCCAGGTGGCGGCGTCACGCACCGTGGATGCAGGGCCCGAGGGACCGGAAGGGGACGACGGTCCGGCGACAGTCCGCGACAGGGTGGGCGCGAGGATCGTCGCCGACGAGCCTGTCCGGCTGCGCGGCGAACCGCGTGTCTCTGACACCCCGAAACGGTCCTACTGGCGGTGCTCGCTCGAGGACGGAACCTCACTCGAGGTCGCGGTGGCACCGAAGAATCAGACGCGGGTGACAGTGACGCTCACCGTCTCCGGCATGGTGTCTGCCGAACAACGCGAGACGATGCGTGCAGTGCTGAAGGAGATCCTGGCGGCAGTGTGACGGGCGTGTACGATATTGCCCACACCGCAGGATGAAGAAAGGCAAACCTTTGACGGGCACGATGCTGGATATCCCTCTGATCGATGTCGCGGAATGGCGCACCGCACCGGTGGAACGACGTGGAGAACTCGCCGACCGTCTGGACCGCGCCATGCAGGACTCCGGGTTCTTCATGGTCAGTGGGCACGGTATCGATGACACATGGTCGGCCGAACTCCGTACCGCGGCGGCGGAGTTCTTCCACCTGCCGGACGCCACCAAGGAGAAGTATCGGACCGTCGTCGGAGGTCGCGGTTGGATACGCACCGGCGACGAAGCCAACGCCTACTACGGTGAGGAGGTCGACCCGGACACGGCCGACCTCAAGGAGACCCTGACGTTCGGCCGTGAGCACCGCACCGGCGACCAGGACATCGACGTGGTGTACTTCCGTCCCAACGTGTACCCCGACGAGGTTCCGTCGCTGGAGGCGCTGGTCAGCCGCTGGGCAGGAGCAGCCCGTGATCTCTACCGCGACCTGCTGGAAATGCTCGCCACCGCACTGGGGCTGGACGAGCGCTTCTTCGTCGACCGCGCGGAAAACTCGCCGCACACCTTCAACATCAACCGGTACCCGGCGCTCTCCGTGGTGGGGCGTGCCAAGCAGGGCCAGTACCGGATAGCTCCGCACACGGACTGGGGACTGGTGACGATCCTCGACCGTGAACCCGGTTACGGCGGACTGCAGGTCCAGACCGCCGACGGAGAGTGGCAGGATGCGCCTTATGTCGAGGGGGCGTTGACGATCAACATCGCCGACCTGCTGGCGCGCTGGACCGGGGACCGGTGGCGTTCCACCCGTCACCGCGTTCTGGCGCCCAGTGAGGATGCGCCGTCTGAGGAGCTGTACAGCATCATCGCGTTCATGGAGCCTGACATGACACAGGTGGTTGAACCCCTCGCCCCGCCGGTTGGAGGGGGAGCGGACTACACGCCGGTGCGCGCTGCGGAGTACTTCAGCGAACGCAACGCGGCCGCGACCGTGGGAGGCCTTCCGTGACTTCCCTGACCGTGCCACACTGGCGGCATGAGTACTGCCGAGACAGTTGAGGTCGACGGACGTTCTGTGCGGGTCACGCACCCGGACAAGGTGATGTACCCGTCAACCGGGACCACCAAACGGGACGTCATCGACTATCTGCGCACAGTCGCCCCATGGCTGGTGGGCCATGCGCATGACCGACCAGCCACCCGTAAGCGGTGGGTCGACGGGGTGGGGACCGCCGAACACCCTGGGCAGTTCTTCTTTGAACGGAATCTGCGTCCGGGCAGTGCGCCGGACTGGGTGACGACGCGGCGGTTCGAGCACCAGACCCGGCTGACCCGCTATCCGTTGGTCAACGATGCGGCCACGCTGGTCTGGTTGGCCCAGTTGGACGCGCTCGAGATCCACACGCCCCAGTGGCGTTACGGGCCGCGCGGCGGGATTCACGGACCTGACCGGATGGTCTTCGACCTTGACCCTGGTGAGGGGGCAAGCCTGGCGCAGTGCGCGGACGTTGCACACCTCGTCCGGGAAGAACTCGATGCGCGCGACCTCCTGTCAGTACCCGTGACTACCGGCAGCAGCGGGATCCATGTCTACGCGGAGGTGGCCTCAGGCCACCGTCCGTCCGTCGTCCGGGATACCGTCCATCGCATTGCCGATGATATCGCCGAGAAACACCCGGATCTCGTGGTGTCCACGATGGCCAGGGAAGAGCGTCGAGGAAAAGTCCTGATTGACTGGAGCCAGAACGACGGGGTGAAGACCACGTGCGTACCCTATTCACTGCGCGGACGGGCGCGGCCGACGGTCGCAGGGCCCGTACCTGGGACGAAATCGACAGTGACGTCCGCCAGCTCGGCTTCCGGCAGGTCGCCGACCGGCTGCTCAGCCGCGGTGATCCGTTGGATGTCCTGCTGGGGCCCGGTGACGGCGGACCGTCCTTCGTCATCCAGGAACATGATGCATCGCACCTGCACTGGGACTTCCGCCTGGAGCATGACGGTGTGCTGGTGTCCTGGGCACTGCCGAAAGGGGTGCCACGGGACTCCGGAATCAACCGGCTGGCGGTGCAGACGGAGGATCATCCGCTCAGTTACGGTGGATTCGAGGGCAGGATCGACGCGGGCAGCCCCGGCGCCGGCACCGTGGATATCTGGGACGCGGGGTTCTACAGCCTCAAGAAATGGCAGGACGACGAGATCGTCGTGACGCTGTACGGGCGACAGAACGGAGGACTCGGCGGGGAACCTCAGAAGTTCTCCCTGATCCGGGCACGGATGAATGACGACAGCCGAAACTGGCTGCTGCATCTGATGTCCACCGAGTAATCAGTCCGGTGCTCCCGCCGGCCCCGTTACTGCTCGCCGAGGTGCGCGTCCAGCCGTTCGACCTTTCCACTGATTTCCCCGGTGCGCCCGGGGCGCAGGTCCGCCTTCAGGACGAGTGAGACGCGAGGGGAATACTCACCGACCGCCTCGCAGGCACGCTTGACGACCGGCATCACCTCGTCCCACTCGCCCTCGATGGTGGTGAACATCGACGTTGTCTCGTGGGGGAGACCGGACTCCCGGATGACGTCGACTGCCTTGGCCACGATGTGGGCCATGGAGCCGTCGGGCTCGGGGGTCGTCGCCGGGGCTATGGAGAACGCGAACAACATACCGGCCAGCCTACATTCCCAGCTTCTCCAGGGCCGTCCGCAGACGCTCAACGGTGCCGTCGACGTCGGCCAGCTTGTCGAGACCGAACAGGCCCAGACGGAACGTGGAGAAGTCCTCCGGCTCACCGCACTGCAGGGGGACACCACCTGCGACCTGCACACCGGCCTCCTTGAACTTCGCGCCGGACTTCACGGCCGGGTCATCGGTGTAGGCCACGACGACGCTGGGGGCGGCGAACTCTCCGCTGGAGATCGTGGTGATGCCGTGCTCGGCGAGCAGAGCACGGACCTTGGTGCCGAGGTCGATCTGTGCCGCGCGCAGGTTCTCCAACCCGCGGTCGCGTGCCTCGGCCATCAGCTCAGCGTTGTGCGCCAGCCCGTCGGTCGGCAGTGTGGCGTGGTAGGGGGTACGACCCTCGCCGTATTCGTCGGTGATGAACAGCCACTTCTTGAGGTCGACGGCGAAGCTGGTCGAGGTGGAGTCGTTCACGGCGTCGCGTCCTGCTTCGCTGAGCATGACGTAGCCGGCACAGGGGGTGCCGCTCCATCCCTTCTGTGGGGCGCTGACCAGTACGTCGACGCCGGTGTCCGTCATGGAGACCCAGGAGGCACCGGAGGCGACGCAGTCGAGGACGACCAGTGCGTCGACCTCGTGGGCTGCCTTGGCCATGGCGGTGATGTAGCTGTCGGTCAGCTGGATACCTGCGGCGGTTTCCACATGCGGGGCGATGACCACCTCAGGGCGTTCGCGACGGATCGCGGCGGTGACGTCCTTGATCGGGGCGGGGACCCAGGTGGAGGTCGGCTCGTCGCCGGTCTGCCGGGCCTTGAGGACGGTCACATCGTCGGTGATCCTGCCTGCGTCGATGATCTGTGACCAGCGGAAGGAGAATAGACCGTTGCGGACGATCAGTGCGCGTTTCCCCGTGACGAGCTGGCGCGCGACAGCCTCCATGGCGTAGCTGCCGCCGCCGGGCACGACGGCGACGGTGGCGGCGTCGTAGGTTGTTGTCAGAATGTCGCGGATATCCTGCATGACCTTCGTGAACCGGGCCGACATGTGGTTGAGGGACCGGTCCGTGAAGACGACGGAGTATTCGAGCAGTCCATCGGGGTCGATATCATTGTGTGGGAGGTTCATGCTCTTATTCTCCCACAGAGTGATCTGTCTCTCAGCATGAGGGGTGACAACTGTCCCGGGCGATTCGACGTGGTCAGGCGCTGTCGTCGGTCGCGATGATGGCCTCGATCTGGACGGATGCGCCGAGGGGGAGTGCAGCGACCTGAATGGTTGTCCGTGCCGGATACGGCTCTGTGAGCCACCGGGCGTACTCCTCGTTGACGGCATTGAAGTCGTCGTAGGAGGTCAGGTAGACCGTCGTTCTCATGACCTGGGACCAGGTGAGTTCATTCTCGGAGAGGAGCACGCCGAGGTTCTCCATCATCAGTTCGCACTGCTCACTCACATTGTTCGATGTGAGCTCGCCGGTCGAACGGTCCTGACCGATGATCCCGGCGGTGTATGCGACCCCGTTGTGCGTGGTCAGGTGAGAGAACGGTGCCGAGGACTGATGGAGCGTGGCGCTGAAGAAGTGGTCCATGGCGATTCAGCTTAAACCGACGGGACATGCCACGCAGCGGTTCGGTCTACGGCAGAGTGGAGGAATGCCGATCTACCACATCGCCCGCGTTCCCGACTGGACCAATGCACAGAGGGAAGGGGAGTACCGCGTCTCGACATCAGGTATGTCCTTGGATGAGGTCGGGTACGTTCATGCTTCTACGGCAGCGCAGGTCGTGCCAACCGCGGAACGTTTCTATCAGGATGAGACCGTCCCGCTGTGTGTCCTGGCCATTGATGAGTCAGCCGTCCAACATTCGGGAACTGAGATCCGCGAGGAAAGCGGAGACAACGGGCAGTGGTACCCGCACATTTACGGAGCATTGGATCCGGAGTGGGTCATCACGGTGCACCCGGGGGAGTTCGGAACAGACGGTCGCTTCGTCTGGTGAGTCCGCTGCGCGTACGGTGGACGGGTATGAAGGCGACAGATATTCTGAAGGATCTTGCCGGTCGCGTGCGCGATGCCGCGGGAGAGATTCCGCGGGACCTACCTGCAGAGATAGTCAATGCGCATCCGGCGGGCCACCCGAATTCACTGGTCTGGCTGTTGTGGCACACCGGACGGGAACTCGATGTCCAGTTGTCCGGGCTGACGTCCGACGAGCAGGTCTGGACGTCCGAGGAATACGACAGTTCCTCAGGCGTTCGGGGTGCAGGTGAGTCGATGGGGTTTGGACAGTCACCTGTTCAGGCGCAAGAAGTGACTGCCGCTGAGGTGGGCCCTGTCATCGACTACGTGACTGCCGTCTGTGACGCAGTGGACGCCTATCTCTCGACGCTGGGTGAAGCGGACCTCGACAAGGTCATCGACGATGCCTGGGATCCGCCCGTCACCAGAGGTGTCCGTCTCATCAGTATCCTGCATGACGCGGTGATACACCTTGGCCAGGCGGCATACGTGCTGGGGACTGAGACGGGAAGCGGCGGCAGACGGTAGCGAGGCCGACGGCACCTGACCGTTCTCATTTGATCTGTCGGTTCCGCAACTGTCAGTTGTGTCCATTTCGGTGCCGCCGAGCCGGTCTCAGGAGTATGCCGGAGATGATGTCAGGATGGTGAGGTCCTCGGAAGCCGTACGCCCTAACCGACTCGAGCATTAACGTATCGACTCTCCGTCTATTGAATTAACGTGGAAGTACTCATCGAAATCATCTTGATTGTCATCTCCAGTTGAAGGATTGTGGTACCCGCCTCCGAGGGATACATCTTCGTCGATTGGTATTTCAACCTTGTTGGGGGACTCCAGAACGTCACCATCTGCTGAGTATGTTGTTCCCTCGGGAAGGACGATGCCAAACTGCGTTCCCTCGTGCCTCTCGCCGTAAACCTTCCCGCCACCATCAGGATAGTGAAGTTTCCCTTCGAACAATGCTTCCTCTTCGCCCGTTTCGTCGTCATAGGAATATGTACTGAAGGTAACTTCCGCTCCGTCGTGTGGGGCTGCTGGATCGCTTTCTTCGGCGCTACATGCGGAACAAAGGGAGAGGGCGGTGAAAGTGGCAAAGAGTGATTTAGATGCAATTTTCATGGTAATGATCCCTCATCCTGTTAGTTCTGTGGGCTGGCTGTGGTCGTAAGGGCATGTGCCTGCCTCCTGAATGTGTCGTCTGCTAGTGACGCTATCTCAGGGCGACTGCGAGGGGAAGGGGATTCCGCAATGTCTCATGATGGCTGAGAAAGATCACCCGACGTCGCTCGCGCGGGGTTGCGAATCTCCGAAGTGTCATAATGTATATTATCGGCGAAAGAGGAGCTGAGGTCGACGGAGCGGGAATGCGGCGCGCACCGTCGGTCACCCTCGAACGTTGACGCGTCGACGTTCCGCTGTGTGCCCTGGACTTCGGTTCATGACTCCCGGTTGTCCGGATGGCTGTGTCAGCGTGGCTGCGCCTGGCCCCTGGATGTCGTTGGGCTTGCGACCAACTGTCGTGACGCCGTGACATTATGGGCCGGCGGCCGTCCGGGGTTTGGTGTGTCGGTCCGCTTGGCGGATGGTGCCGTACGGAGATACTGTTCCCCGTGTCGCGCACCTACGGACGGCAACCATCATTACGTCACAGTGACGTAATGATGGCGACCTTCCCCTTGTGCCAGTCGCGCTCAGAGCATGCTCGACAGGATAATCTGGGCGATGCTGAAGTAGATGACCAGACCGGTCGCATCCACCAGCGTTGAAACCACCGGAGTCGAGAACACCGCCGGATCGACGCCGATTTTTCGGGCGACGAGCGGGAGCACTCCGCCGACGATGCATGCCCAGGTGCAGATGCCCACAATCGTCAGTGCCATCACCGCACCGATGCGCCATTCGTAGAACAGCGTGATGAACGGGAAGATCAATGCACCGAGGAAGACTCCCAGCATGAATCCGACGCGGACCTCTCGCCAGATGACCCGCCAGATGTCTCGTGGCCGGACCTCGTCAACGGCGAGCGCACGAACCACGGACGACGCGGCCTGTGAACCTGCGTTACCGCCCGTGCCGGTGATCATCGGCACGAAGGTCGCCAGCACAACCACTTTCGACAATGTGTCCTCGAAGAAAGACATGACGTTGACTGTCAGCACAGCCGTCAGAATCAGCACCAGGAGCCAGACGCCGCGTTTGCGGGCCAGGTGGAAGACCGTAGCCGTCAGGTACGGCTGCTTCAGTGGCTCGGAGCCACCGGAGCGATAGACGTCCTCGGTCACCTCCAGCTCGAGGATCTCCATGGCGTCATCGACGGTGATCATGCCGAGGAAACGCCCTTCATCATCGACGACCGGCAGTGCGAGCAGGTCGGCTTCCTGGACGAGGCGTGCGGCGACCTCCTGGTCCTCGGTGGCGTTGACAGCATGGGTCTCGACGTTCATCAGCTCGGATACCGGAGTGCCGTCGGCGGCAGTGACCAACGATGCGAGGTTCACGACGCCGACAAGCTGCCGCGTGGAATCCGTGACAGCGAGAACCGCGATATCCCGGTTCCTCAACTCACGGCCCCGGAGCTTCTTCAGAGCCTGTTCCCTGCTGTTACCGACGTCAATCACCGTCGGTACCGGCGTCATGACGCGGCCCGCTGACTCATCCGGGTATCCCAGCAGTTCTGCTGTGATCTTGCGGCGGTCCGCAGGAAGCCCGGTCATCATGCGGGCAGCGACAGCGGCGGGCATCTCGCCGAGCAGTTGGGCGCGGTCGTCATCCGGCAGAGTGAGAAGAAGGTCTGCGAAGCGTGCCTCTCTCAGTCCGGTCATGAGGTCGGCCTGGTGGACGACGTCCAGGTACTCGAACACCTGGATCGCCCGGTCTTTGTCGAGGAGTCGGAAAATGACCGCCTGCTCGTCGGTGCTTCGCCGAGACATCTCGTCGGCGATGGCGACGGTCGTCATTCCGCTGAGCTCAACCTGTAGTGCAGCCACATCCTGCCGCTCCAGAAGGCTCGTGATGTCCTGTCCCATGGGGCCTCCTGAAGGCTTGTCTCCTGTTACGTACGGTACCTGTCATCCCTGTACAGCTTGAGTAACTGCCATATGGTGAGTCCGAGGAACGCCGCACAGACGGCGGCGAAGATATATCCGAGTGTTCCGCCGGTAAACACCATGAACCCCGTGGCCACGACAAGGGCGACGAGCCGGATCCACCGGGTGAAGACCATGACGTCTCTGTCCATGGTGATGTCCTCTCAGGGTCAGCTCTGGAGCCCGAAGACCAGCAGCAGGTCCACGGTGCCTTCTTCGGCGATCTGTGACGCGACGAACTCCGGCGAGACAATCCCGAAGGCTTCCCGTTCCACCGGCACCTGGCCTTCCACGATCACATTCTCCCCTGTCCTGAGCACTGTCAGTTCAGCGGTGACGTCATTGGTCTTGCCGTGCATGGTGAGCTCGCCGTCGACGGTTACCGTGTCAACACTACCGTCCTCAGGGAGAGACGACAGATCCACAGGGTCGGAGATGGTGAACGTCGCTTCAGGGTACTGGTCGGTGTGCAGGATGTTGTCGCGGACGTGGATGTCGCGCTTCTCTATGTCGGACTCGATGCTGTCGACGTCGACAGTCACCCTGCCCTCCTCCAGGATGCCGTCGGTCACCACGAGCGAACCGCTCACGGACGACGTCCTGCCGGAGGTGGACTTCTCCTGGCCCGGAAGGACCTCATCGAAGGTGTATCCGGCTTCGCTGGAGTTCTCCCCCGCTCCGCTGACGACGTCCCAGTGGCCGTCCACGCCCACCGTGGCCGGCTCGCCGCTTCCGTCGGCGATGGATGCGGTCTGCAGTCCCTCACTGGTGAGAAGTCTGTACACCGGCGGGCCGACAATGGCGATGGCCAGTGCGACGACGGTGACAACGACCAGCGTGACGATACCTTTCCGCATGTCTGTCCATGCTAGCCGCCGCTGCCCGTGAACCCTATTCGCTTCTCCCCCGGACCCCCTCTGCGTCCCTGGCGAGGGTGACCAGTTCCTGACAGAGTTCCAGGACGCTGTCGGACGGTTCGCCGTCGGCGACGGCTTCACGGATGTCTTCTGCTGCACAACGGACCTCGAAAAGACGGTCAGTGAGTTCTTCTGCAGCTGCTTTCGAGAGGATGACAGAGTCCGCGGGAATCGTCGTGTCCTTGAGGGACTGACGTTGTTCGTAGGCGCGCTGACGGCAGGACTGGCTGCAGTAGCGGCGCCGTCGTCCGGGCCCTTCCTGGGCGATCTCGCGGTTGCACCATGCGCACCGGTGAGGTGTCGTCCGCTGTGCATCGGTGGCGTGGTCGGTCATGTCGTCCATCATTGCACTTCTGCGGTAGAGTGTTGTGGTTGAGCTTTGTGGTGTCGCCCGGGAATTATCCGGGCGTCTCGTCCGTTGTACCGGAGGAATGATCCACCACGTCCGCATGATGAGAAGGGTGATGCACCGATGGCAGATCGTGTACTGCGTGGCAGCCGAATGGGAGCGGTGTCCTACGAGACCGACCGCGACCACGACCTGGCCCCCCGCCAGATGACCAAATACCAGACCGAGTCCGGTGAGATCTTCGAGGTCGCTTTCGCCAACGACGCGGAGATCCCCAGCGAGTGGATGTGCAAGAACGGTCAGCTCGGCCAGCTCATCGAGGGTGTCGGTCAGGACGCGAAGCCGCAGAAGCCGGCCCGCACCCACTGGGACATGCTCCGTGAGCGCCGGTCGCTCGAAGAGCTCGATGTCCT
This sequence comes from Corynebacterium glyciniphilum AJ 3170, assembly GCF_007673095.1. Classification (GTDB taxonomy): domain Bacteria; phylum Actinomycetota; class Actinomycetes; order Mycobacteriales; family Mycobacteriaceae; genus Corynebacterium. The sequence continues at coordinate 342,290 of NZ_VDYZ01000001.1, read as the reverse complement.
GCTTGAGGAGCGCATCGAACTGTTGCGCAAGCGCCGTCGTACGGCGATGAAGCTCATGAAAGAGCAGGCCGCGAACTCCTGAGTCTTTCGATGACGGCCTGATAGAAGCCCTCCGGTACCACCGGAGGGCTTTTGCTTTCCTTTCTTTCATTTCGATCATATGTTCGATCTTCCTTCGATTGTGTAATTCTGTGTCCGCATGGTTCGGTAGTGTGTTCGACATGGATGACACATCGTCACAGCCTGCTCCCCCACCTCCCGAGCACGATCCTCCACAGGACGGGCCGGGGTACCCTGATCTCGTGTTCGTTTCCGGAATTCTCATCGACTGGGGTGAACTGTATGAACCCTCGTTTACGTTCCGACGGTGGTCGATCGAGACATCGACGGACACTGCTGCTGTCGCAGTCAGAAAGATGAACCGCGCAATGATCGAGATCGCTGTCCAGTGCGTTCCTCACGACACTGCCGATGTTGTGGCTCATCATGCGCGCCTTCAGGCCAGGCTGTCGCTGACGCGGTGCAGGGCTGAAACCTACACGGATATCGGGCTGCTGTGTGCCCGCATGCCCCGGCTCAAAGCCCACCTGCTCCGGGGGATGCTGAGCTTCGACCATCTCCGGTTACTCGCCCGTAGCGCGGACGGCATCCGGCCTGACGACACTGACACAGCGGAGAAAGCCCTGATCGCCGTTCTCACTCCCCGACGGGACAAGCAGGTGATGCCCGGGCCGCGTGCCATGGTGAAGAAGATCCTCAAGGCAGTGCACAGGATCGATGAACTTGCGCGTCCCGTCGACCACACGGATCCTGAACCACCACCCGTCAGTTGTGCGGAGGTGATCGGGGCGGCGGAGTCGGCCGTGACCGCAGACACCGTCGAGCCACCCGCCGGTATTGATCCTCGCGACTGTGGTACACCCACGCGACGCGTCAGCGTCGACACCTATGATCCCTGCGCCACCGTCATCACCGCAACACTCCCGCCCGCAGAAGCTGAGGAGGTGGTTGCCGTTCTTGATACGGTCTGCCGTGACATGTCCTGTTCACGTGCGGACGGTCTGCTTCACCTGGTCAGGGGTACCGCAGATGTCAGCGTGACCCTGAACATCTACCGCGAGATCAACAGCGAGGTCGCTGCGACATCAGGTGGGCACTGGCTCGACGCGGTAGCGACCGACGCATTCATGGAGCGCGTCACCCACCTCCGGATTCCTGGCCACGAAGCCACGGACGCCTATACACCCACCAGGAGGATGGTGGAGTTCCTGGAAGGCGTGTACACCAGCTGTACCTTCCCCGGGTGCGAGGTCCCGGCGGCGAAGTGCGACATCGACCATGTGCGCCGTTACTACCACGGCGATCCGGACTCCGGTGGGCCGACCGACACCGGGAACCTCCACCCCCTGTGCCGTTCGCACCATCTCCTCAAGACACTCGGCTGGGTCGATGCCACCAAGGCCAGCGACGGCGCGGTGATGTGGTCGAGCGTCGACGACGGGCACACCTATGTCACTGAACCGACGGGGCCCCTCGCCGGATTCGCGAGAACCAGCTTTGCCAGCCGTGCGACCAGGCGCTACCGGACAGTACGAGAGCACAATGAGCGACGGAAGGCAGTACGTGCAACCCAGCAAGCGGTACTTGCCGCAGCGCGCAGAGCGAGCACGGAAGAGGTGCCGTTCTAGCGACTGATCTTCTGCCTGACCGAATCCCTGCCCAACCGCCAGAACGCCCCGGCAAGAGTGCTGACCTGGGCGGCACGGTGGCGGATCCCCCATGTCGTCACCACCATCAGGCTGTCCTTGATGAAACTACCGGCCAACTTGGACTCGCCGATCTCACGCTCGGTGAAGGTGATCGGCACCTCGTCCACGGCGAACCCGCCCTCGACCGCGCGGAATGCGAGGTCCACCTGGAAGATGTACCCCGCGTTCGAGAGCTCGTCGAGGTCCAGGGACTCCACCAGGGACCGACGGTACGCACGGTAGCCGGCGGTCATGTCGGAAAGGCCACCGCCCAAGGCGATGGAGATGTAGATGTTCCCCGCCTTCGACAGGAACCACCGGTTCCACGGCCAGTTGACGACCTTGCCGCCGGGCACATAGCGCGAGCCGATGACCAGGTCCGAGCCGGCGTCGACCTGGGCCAGGAGCCGGTCGAGCTGCTCGGGAGCATGGGAACCGTCCGCGTCCATCTCACACAGCACCTGGTAGTCGCGCTCGAGCCCCCACCGGAACCCCGCGACATAGGCGCCGCACAGACCGCCCTTGCCCTCACGGTGCAGCACATTGATGTGCCCGTCAGCGGCAGCCAGTTGATCGGCGAGTTCCCCGGTGCCGTCCGGGCTGTTGTCGTCGACGATGAGGATGTCCACGCGGTCGGGCTCAGCCGCGCGGAGGCGACCCACGATGAGCGGGAGATTCTCCAACTCCTCGTAGGTCGGGATGATGACCAGGGTGCGGTCACTGGGGTGTGTCGAATGTCCCGTAGCCAACCTCTGCCTACCTCTTCTTCTGCCGGAAACCTGCATAGAGCACGAATACGGCGCCGACGGCGGCGAGGATCCACTCGCCGACGGGGCCGATGCGTGCTGACAACGTCTCAGTATCGCGCACCGGAACGTCCTCCTGCAAAAGACCCGCGCGGAAGATCTCTGTCCGGTCCGTCACAGCTCCGTCCGGCGACACGATCGCCGAGACCCCTGAGGTGGCCGCGACGACGACGGACCGGTCGTATTCGATCGCACGCATCCGGCTGATCGCCAACTGCTGGAACGTCATGTCGGTGAAACCGAACGTCGCGTTGTTCGTCGGGCTCGCGAACAACGTGGCGCCTGCATTCACGGCGTCGCGGAAGGCACCGTCGAAACTCACCTCGTAACAGGTCGCCACGCCGACGGGAACGCCGTCCATGTCGACCACACCGTCCCCGTCGCCGGCCTTGAAGTTCCCGGCCATGTCCACATACGGGCTGACGTGGCGCAGTAGATCACGGTAGGGCATGTACTCGCCGAAGGGCTGGAGGAACTTCTTCACGTGCTGGTCACCCGGCCCCGTCTCCGGGTCCCACACCACGGCCGTGTTCCGGGAACCCTCCTCATCCCGGGTGAGTGTCCCCACCAGCAACGGGGCTCCGACTGCTTGGGCTGCGGCGCTGATCTGCTCGGCGGCACCCTCATTGACGAAGGGGTTGATGTCCGAGGCGTTCTCCGGCCAGATCACCAGGTCCGGGCGCGGTCGTTCACCGCTGTCGATCTCTTCGGCCAGCTTGAATGTCTGCGTGAGGTGGTTGTTCAGGACGGCGCTGCGTTGGGAGTTGAAGTCCAGGCCGAGCCGCGGCACGTTGCCCTGCACCGTGACGACGTTGAGCGTCTCATCGACCTCGCCACCCCACGACGTGGGTACGGCGCCCAGGACAAGACCTCCGCCGACCGTCACCGCCACGGTGGAGGCAGCCGTAATGTAGCTGCGGCGGACCAGCAGTGCCAGGGCCACACCGGTGAGTACCACCGCGAAGGTGACCAGAGCGGGACCGGCCACCGTCGACCACTCCGCCAGCGGGCCGGTGATCTGGCCCCACGCGACCCGGGCCCATCCGAATCCACCGAAGGGCCACGAGGCGCGGAGCCACTCCGTGGCCACGAACCAGGCAGGCACCATCACGAGCAGCAGAGCGGAACGGCCGCTGCTGCCCCACGTCCGCGCCATGACACAGATCAACCCCAGGCCCAGTCCGAAGAGCAGGCTGTAGAGCGATTCGAGGAGGGACAGCCCGATCCACGCGATGGCACCGACGTACTCACCGACCCAGGGCAACAGGAACAGGAAGCACACCAGGCCCTGGACCCAGCTGAGCCACATCACCCACCGTCGGATGCTGCGGGGCCCGGTCGCGTCCGTGGGGGCGCCCGACACCGCGCGGTCCACCGCGATGAAGAAGAGCGCGAAGCCCAGCGGGGCCGCCCACCACAGGCCGGTGGGCTGGTATGAGGCGAACTGGGCCACCCCGGCGGCCGCTGCAGCAGCCGTCAGCAGGAGAAAACGGATCACGCCCTGTCGTCCCTGTCGTCCCGGTCGTCGAATTCATCGGCCCGGTGGTCGATGACCTCACCCCACCCGTCGACGTCCTTCGTCTGCGGCATGCTCACACCGGAGACCGTCGTGAAGGATGCACCGCCGAAGCTGGTGATCCTGCGACGCAGTGCACCGCCCAGGCCACGACGTACCAGGGAGCGGGTCGGCGGCAGGAGCAGGACGATGCCGAGCACTGCTGTGACGAGGCCAGGCAGGGCGACGAGGACGGCGCCGACCGCGCTCAGAGCGGCGTCGGCGGTGAGCTGCCCCGGGTGCGCGCGGTCGGTCATGGACCGGCGGACCAGCTCACGGAACTGCCACCCGGCGAGTATCATGCCGCCGATGAAGGTCGCCAGAACCAGCAGGATCGTCCAACCGAAGCCGATCCAGCTTCCCAGCAGGAAGAACACGAGGATTTCGGCGACGATGTACAGCAGGGGCAGCAGTCGGGACATGCTCCCCACCCTACCGTGGTGCCCGCCGCCACAGGGCTCTCGGGACCAGGGGCATGATCCTGGCGAGGAGCGCGAGCTTGCGGGGCACCCACACATCCGACCGCCGTGAGGTCAGCGCCTGCACGGTGGCCTCGGCGACGACGTCCGGCGTCACCGACATAGGTGCCGGGTCCATCCCCTCCGTCATGCGTCCGATGACGAAACCGGGACGGACCACCGTCAGCCGTACCCCGGTGCCGCGCAACGCGTCCTGCATGCCCTGGCAGAACCCGTCGAGTCCGGCCTTCGCTGAACCGTAGACGTAGTTCGGCCGGCGGACACGTGCACCGGCGATCGACGAGAAGGCGACCAGGTCGCCGCGACCGCGGGCCGTCATACGGGCGGACAGTTCGGTGAGCAGGACGGCCTGGGCCGTGAAGTCGGTGTGCAGGATGCGCTCCACCTCCGCACCGTCCTGCTCCGCGAGATCCTGGTCACCGAGCACACCGAAGGCGGCGATTGCGGTGTCGATCGGGCCGGCCCCCTCGATGGTGTCGATGACGCCTGCCTGACCGGCACAGTCGGACGCGTCGAAGTAGACGGTCTCCACCCGCGTCGCCCCGGCCTCCTCACAGGCCGTCACCAGGTCTGTCAGGGCATCAGGACGTCGGGCGGCCAGGACGAGGTCATTGCCGGCGGCGAGCCGGGTGATGATCTGCTCCCCGATCTCGCTGGTGGCGCCGAACAGGACGATCCGTGCCGGGGATCCCGGAGTACTCATGCGGGCACCTCCACGGTGGTGAGGTCGTGTGTGGTGGTGTTGAGCGGCTCGCAGCCGTCGGCGGTGAGGACCACGATGTCCTCGATCCGGGCACCCCACTCTCCGGGCACGTAGATCCCCGGTTCGATGGAGAAGGCCATCCCCTCGGTCAGTACGGTGTCATTTCCGGCGATGATGAACGGTTCCTCGTGGCCGGAGACGCCGATGCCGTGTCCGGTGCGGTGGGTGAAGTAGTTGCCGTAGCCGGCGTCCTCGATGATGTCGCGGACCACGGCGTCGAGCTCGGCGGCGGTGACGCCGGGGCGCGCGGCGGCACGACCGGCGTCCTGCGCCTGCTGCAGGACGAGATAGGCGTCCCGCTGTGTCTCTGACGCGGCACCGAGCACGTAGGTACGGGTGCAGTCGGAATGGTAACCGGAGTCGAGGGTGCCGCCGATGTCGACGACGACCACGTCGCCCTCGGCCAGCACGCGGTCGGAGTAGCTGTGGTGCGGGTCGGCTCCGTGCGGGCCGGAACCGACGATGACGAAGTCCACGGCGACGTGTTCGGCGAGGATCATCGTGGTGAGGTCGGCGGCGACGTCGCGCTCGGTACGTCCCGCGCGCAGCAGGCCAGGAACCTGCCGGTGCACGGCGTCGATGGCGTGACCCGCACGGGTGAGCTCGGCGATCTCGACGTCGTCCTTGACCATGAACACGTCCCGGAGCACCGTGGTGGCGTTGACAGTCTGCACTCCCCTGCCCTGGATGGTGAGCAGGTGGTCGGCGGTCATGGTACCGGAGACCGCGACGGTGGCGCCGTCGGGCAGGTCGAGCAACTCCACCGGGTCCTCCCCGTCGTTCCAGGGGACCACCTCGACTCCGGCCTCCCCCGCCACGCCACTGCGTAGCGCGGCAGCATCCACGCCGGGGACGACGATCCGGCGTGCCGACGGCGTGATCACCAGGGCGGCGAAACGCTCGTGGGTCTCGATGTCGGTGTCGAGGAGGAACCGCAGGTCCGGACCCGGGGTGAGGACAGCCGCGGTGATGCCCTGTTCGTCGAGGAGGTTCCCGACGGCGTCGAGACGGGCGGTGTAGATGGAGACAGGAAAGCTCATGGGAAGCCAGTGTAGGCCAGAGCCGGTCCCCTACGCGCCCAGTTCAACCACGCCCCGCCGGATCGCCGGTACAGCCTTCCTGGCGGAGGCCTTCACCGACGACGAGTACCCGGTGTGGCGGATCTGCTCCAGCAGGTCGATGACGCGGTTGCACCAGCGCACGAAATCGCCGGCGCTCAGTGTGGCACCGGACGCCTCCGCAGCACGCAGGCAGTAGTCCAGGGGCGCGCCCGCGGCCCACTGGTGCACAGCCGTGGCGAATCCCATGTCCGGTTCGCGGGTCACCGGCAGGCGGTGCCGTGCCTCGTCGGAGACGAGTTCGCCGTGGATACGGAACACCGCGGTGACCGCGTCGGCCAGCGGCTCGGTCGGGACACCGTCCTCGTGCCGCCCCTCGCTCTCCCGCCGGTTCTCGAAGACGCACGTCGACACCACGGCGGCGAGCTCAGCGGGATCGAGCTCATCCCACACACCGCGCCGCAGACACTGGGCGACGAGAAGATCCGACTCGTGGTGGACCTGGGCCAGTCGTCGGCCCTCGGCCGTGATGTGGGTCGTGGCCCGGTCGGAGGACGGGACAGCGTCGTCAGCATTGTCAGCGTCGTCAGTACCGTCCTGCTCCACGTAATCGAGCTCGCCGAGGAGGTCGAGGATCCGGTCGAAGGTCCGGGACAGTGACTCGGTCTCCGGTGCAGCGATCTCCATCTCGCGGTCGAGGGTACGTCGGGCCGCGACGACCCGCTCCGCCGGGCGGACCAGATCCTCGCGCTCCGCCAGAAGATGAACGGGATGGACGTGCACCTTGTCCCGGAGCTCGGCGGCTTTACGCGAGCCGCTCTTCGCCTTCGGTTTGAGGACACGGGGGCGGTCGACCTTCTGTCGCCGAAGGTTGGAGGCCACAGCGCGGGAGTTACGCTTCGGGCTGCGCTGCACCCCCTTGTGCAGCGACATATGGCCCAGCGGCACGGGGACGTTGCCGAATGTCTCGGCGGTCACGGGGCCGCACCACCCGTCCTCGGTGATGATCCACGGCCGGGGGTGACGGTGGTCGGAGTCGCTGCGGGCGACCGTGGCAAGCTGCGGATGACGGCCCGTCGGCAGGGCGATGATGTCACCGACGGACAGGCTGGACAGCAACCGGGCGGTCTCGACCTGACGGTCCGCGGCCGAGTCCTTCTTCGCCCGTCGCTCCTCCAGAGTGAGATCGCGGCGCAGCCCCGCGTACTCGATGACGTCGTCTGCGCTGACCTGCGCCCCTTTCAGGGACGACAGGGTCTTCGACAGGTCCCGTTCGAGGCTGGCCAGGTCACGGCGTCGGCGACTGGCACGCTCCGCCTGCTCCACCACGGTGGATGCCGCCTGGTACTGGGCGAAGGACCGGTCCAGCAGACGGTGGGACTCGGCGTAGCCCTTCGTGGAGATCAGGTTGACCGCCATGTTGTATCCGGGACGGAACGTCGAGTCCAGGGGGTAGGTGCGGGTCTGGGCGAGGTTCGCCACCGCATACGGGTCGATGCCTTTGGACCACAGCACCAGGGCGTGGCCTTCGGTGTCGATGCCACGACGCCCGGCACGTCCGGTGAGCTGGGTGTACTGGCCCGGTGTGAGGTCCACGTGGGCCTCACCGTTGAATTTGACGAGTTTCTCGAGCACCACGGTGCGCGCCGGCATGTTGATGCCCAGGGCCAGCGTCTCGGTGGCGAAGCAGACCTTCATCAGCCCGCGGGAGAACAGCTCTTCGACGATGTGCCGGAAGGCGGGCAGCATACCGGCATGGTGCGCCCCGTAGCCGTTGCCCAGCGCCCGTCGCCACTGGCGGAATCCGAGGACGCCGAGGTCCTCGGTGGCGATACCCTCCACTCCCCTGTCGACGGTCGCGAGGATCTCGTCGCGTTCGGCGTCGGTGGTCAGGCGGACCCGGTCGACGAGGAGCTGACGGACCGCCCCGTCGCAACCGGCGCGGGAGAAGATGAAGTAGATGGCGGGGAGCATCGATGCACCGCGCATCTGGGCGACGACGTCGGAGCGTTTCGGCCCCTGCCGCCGTCCCGACTCCTCCGCACGGCTGGCTGCGGCGACGACCGCGCGGTTGACGTCGGCGTCCCTCCCGTTCCCGTACAGCGGCAGGATCTGGGAGCCGACCATCATCGACTGGTGCAGCGGGACCGGACGGTGGGTGGTGACGACGAGATCGGTCTGACCCCGCACCGTGGAGAGCCAGGCGCCGAACTCCTCGGCGTTGCTCACCGTCGCTGAGAGGCTGACCAGGATCACCGACGGGTCGAGGTTGAGGATGGTCTCCTCCCACACCGGCCCGCGGGACGGGTCGGCGAGGAAGTGGACCTCGTCCATCACCACGTGGGTGAGGGCGTCGAGACGGTCTGACCCGGCGTAGATCATGTTGCGCAGCACCTCGGTGGTCATGACCACCACCGGGGCGTCACCGTTGACGCTGACATCGCCGGTGAGCAGTCCGACGCGGTCCTCACCGTAGCGGGCGACGAGGTCGTGGTACTTCTGGTTGCTCAGCGCCTTGATCGGGGTGGTGTAGAAGCAGGTGCCGTCACGCCGGAACGCTTCGTGTACGGCGAATTCCCCCACCACCGTCTTTCCAGCGCCGGTGGGTGCACAGACCAGGACGCCGCGCCCCTCCGCGATGGAGGCGGACGCGGTGAGCTGGAATTCATCCAGCGGGAAAGGGTATGCGGCAGCGAATGCCGCGACCGGTGCCGGGAGGATGTCCGGGTCAGAGGAGGTCATCGAGATTGTTGTGGTCCATCCTGGGTGTTGTCGGGGTGGGGTTCGGTGAGGTGCGGGGGGTGTTCATCGGCGTGGCGGGAGCGATGGAGGATGCTGTCTCATCATCGAGGTCATCGGCGACGGCGTCGAGACCGTCGGCGCCGGCCTTCTTCGCACGCCGCTTGTCGTTGATCCGGGCGATCTGGATCGCGATCTCCATCATGAGGCACATCGAGAGCGCCAGGATCAGCATGGACACCGGGTCTCCGCCGGGGGTGGCGAAAGCGGCGAGCACGAAGAGAATGAGGATAATGTAGCGGCGCTTGTCCTTCAAGGTCCTGTAGCTGAGCACCCCTACCAGGTTGAGCATCACGGTGATCAGCGGCACTTCGAAACTCACCCCGAAGACGAGGAGGAGCGTCAGGAGGAAGCTGAAGTACGCCGTACCGTTGAGCGCTGCGATCTGGGTCTCGTCACCGATGGTGAGCAGGAACTCCAGGCCGAAGTAGAGCACGAAGTACGCGAGGACGGCACCGAGGACGAACAGCAGGGTCGCCGCAGTCACGAAGGTGCGTGTCCACATCTTCTCGTTCTTCTTCAACCCCGGTGTGATGAAACCCCACAACTGCATCAGCCACACCGGGGCGGACAACACCAGGCCGGCAAGGAAGCCGATCTTCAGTCGCAGCATGAACATCTCGAACGGACTGGTGGCCAACAGGCGGCACTCATTGGCGATGTCTCCGCCGAACCGCAACTCCGGCGGCAGTTCGCAGTACGGGTCTTTGAGCAGGTCACCAAGGCTGGGAGTGCCGAAGATGCCATTTCCGTACCACATGTACCCGAGAATCGTGCCGACACCGATCGCCGCGAGAGCGATGAGGATCCTGCGACGGAGCTCCTTGAGATGCTCGACGAGAGACATCTCCGCTTCCGTGGGACGACGTCCTCGTTTCAGCGAGCGTCGTGCACGCGGCACACGGACTCGCCGAGGAGCGTCGGGGGAACTGTCAGTCATTGCTGGGCGGGGTGACCTTCGGTTCAGTTGCGGGGGCAGCTGACGGTACGACAGGTGTGCCGTCGTTCTTCATCTCGGTCATCTCGGACTTGAAGATACGCATCGAACGACCGAGTGACCGGGCCATGGTCGGCAGTTTCGGCGCGCTGAACAAGAGCACGACGACCAGCGCGATGATGAGCCATTCAGTGGCGCCGGGCATCTGTCATCGCTCCTGTGACTGGTTGTCGTTCGGACGGAACTCCGGTTCGGCACTGATGTCGTCGGAGATACCGTCCGTGCCGGTGGTCGGCTTCGCGCTCTCGACGGACGGCTGGCCGTCGTTCTTCATCTCGGTCATCTCGGACTTGAAGATGCGCATGGAGCGACCAGCGGAGCGTGCCAGAGTCGGCAGCTTCGACGCTCCGAAGAGGAGCAGGATAATCAGGACGATGATCAGGATTTGCCAGGGGCCTATGCCACCCATTAGTACCGGCCTTTCCGTCGGTCATACAGCGTGTGTTCCACGGTGTGGATCAGATACCGGTAACCCTACGCCAGAGAACGGTAGGCATCCAGCGCAGCGCTGGCGCGGCGGGCCACGCGGTGGGCGAGATCACACTGTGCGTCCTCCGTGGACTGCGGTACCACCGCGCGGATGCTCGGGGCATACGCCAGCAGGAACCGTTCCAGCCAGTCGCCGGTGTCCGGTATCGCCGCCCGCAGCGTCCCGGGGATATCGACCTGCCAGACGGGCAGGTACTCGAACATCCACGCCGCGCCGTCCTCCAGGTCGATCTCGGCCCAGCGCTGTCCGTCACGGTCGAACCCGAACGGGTCGTCGGCGTCGATCGTGCGCTCACGGATCTCCGGCGCACCGCGTTCCGTGACGGTGACCTGCGACATCCGGGACACGTTGAAACACCGTTGCACATCGGCGTCGTCCCGGGCCCACAGGTACGCCTGGCCGTCGATGAACTCCAGCTGGTCCGGAACCACTGTGCGCGTGCCCACCGAATCCGAGGAGGCCGACCGGTAGGTCAGTTCCACCCACCTCCGGGCGGTGAGCGCCTCACGCAGTGGCGGCAGGTTCTCCGCCAGTACACCGGACGTCCCGTCCTGACCGGCACCGGAACTGGTGCCGGTGCCTGCGCGGGAGGGGGTGGTGAACTCGTCGGGGGTGAACCGGTCACGCCGGTCCCGCACGTCCTGCTGTAGGTCGCGGATCATCCCCGCGGCCGATTCGACGTCAGCCCGGCCCGGTCCCGTCACGACACTCGCCAGACGCTCCAGGCTGAGCAGCAGGGCCCCGGACTCTGCTGCGGTCAGCGACGGCGCCCGGTCGAGCCCGAGTGAGGCCACGACATCGACATGCATCCCCGAGGTCGTGAACTCCAGCAGTGACCCCGGCAGGTACGGCGGCACCCCGCAGGTGGCCGCCTGCGTCAGTTCGTGGCGCAGCTGGGGCACGGTCACGCCGAACTGGGCGGCCGCACGCATCAACGAGCCGTCCGGATGGTGCCGGAACCAGGCGATGACCGCCAGGACGCGGCGGACCTGCCAGGTGGTGTAGCCGACGCTCCGTCGACGGGGAACAGGCTCGGTCACCTCTGGTCCTCCTCTCCCCCGAAGGTGCGCACGGCGTCCTCCAGGTGCGTGATGATGTCGGCGATGACGTCCGGCGGATCAACCACGAGGACGTCGGTGGCGTAGGACGCGGCCGTGCGGACCAGCCACTGCCGGTCGACCGGTCCGAGCGGGCGACCACCGTCACTGTCGGCCGGCCCGGCGAGTACCCGTAGCTCCTGCGCACCGTCGCCGAGGAACCGGACACGGGCCGTGACCATGGATGAGGCGGCCCGGAGGCCCTCGGTCACGAGTTCGGCGACGGGCCGGCCCGGCGCGCGGTGACGGATCAGGGTCGCGGTGGCTTCCAGCCCGGCGATACGGGACAGGCGGAAGGTGCGTTGCTGGTCCCGGTCGAGGTCGTACCCGGTGAGGTAGAGCCGACCGTCGACGGCGGCGACTCCCCACGGGTCCAGGTGGCGTAGCCGGGGTTGTTCCGTCAGGGCCGGCCAGTAGTGGAACCGCAGGCTCAGGTTGCGGTCCAGGGCGATGTTCAGGGCCTCGATGTCGGCGTCCGTGAGATCGACGGCGTCGGGCACCGGGGCGGAGAAGCCCGGACCCCCGTCGGCGTCGGAGGCCGGTGCCACGGTCGACAGTTTCTGCAGTGCGTGACGTACGGGTGCGGCCAGGGACTGGTTCGGGACCCACTGTGCGGCCGGGCGGAGCGCCTGCCACTGGGCGTCGGTGACCGTGAGGTCCGGCAGGAAGCTGGGCGTCGGGTCGATGCCGTACTGCAGCTCGGGGTGTCCGTCAGCGTCGGTGCCGGTTGTTTCGGTGACGACCAGGCCGAGATCGTCGATCAGGGTGAGGTCCCGGTCGAAGCGTTTACGTACGGTCTCGGCGTCGCCGGAGTAGCCGTCGACGTGGGTGCGGATCCATCCGACGGAGCGGGGCCGGTCCGTCAGCGCCAGGACGAGGTTGAGCAGGCGGGAGGAGGCCGGGTCCCAGTGGACCTCCGCGGGACGGTTCCGGGTGCTCACCGCGGGTCCTCCCCCAGGATCTCGAGGAGCTGGTCAAGTCCGTCGGCGTCGGGGGCGAACGGGTCGGGCAGGACGATCTCGGCACCGCCGTCGCCGTTGACCTTCAGGCGCGTCCAGTCCACCGTGGTCTGGCGGGTGCTGGCCTCGGCGGCGGTGAGGAACCGGCCGCGTGCTGCGGCACGGGTGGTCGGCGGGGCTGTCTGTGCGGCGGTGTCGATGTCCGCGGGGTCGACGAGGGTGGCGACCTGCCCGCGGCGCGCCAGCATGTGGAACAGGCCGCGGTGCGGGTTGATGTCGTGGTAGGTCAGGTCGACCTGGGCCAGCCGGGGGTCGGTGATGTCGAGGCCGCCGCGGTCGGCGACCCGGTCGATGAGCTTCTTCTTGATGACCCAGTCGATCTCGGTGTCCACCGCGGAGAAGTCACCGGACTCCGCGCCGTCGAGGACGCGTCCCCACAGGTCGACCACCGGGAGAAGCTGGTGGCGGGGGGTTCCGGTGTCACCGTCGGCGGGCTCCGGGCGGTCGTCGAGCCACTGCGTCGCCGCGGCGTGGAAGGCGCGCTGAATGCCCAGCGGTGTTGCGGTGTCGCCGTTGCGCAGCGCCAGCGGTGTGGTGCCGGTGAGGTCGCGGGCGATCTCGCGGATCGAGCGGATCTCGTTGGACAGCTCGCAGTCCGGCAGCGCGATCCCGGCCTCGATCATCTCCAGGACGAGCAGGGTGGAGCCGACCTTCAGCGCGGTGGTGGTCTCGGACATGTTCGAGTCGCCGACGATGATGTGGAGCCGACGGAACCGGGAGGAGTCCGCGTGTGGTTCGTCCCGGGTGTTGATGATCGGGCGCGAGCGGGTGGTGGCCGAGGAGACCCCCTCCCACACATGGTCGGCGCGCTGGGAGAGGCAGTAGCCGGGGCCGAAGTTCTCGTTCGGGGCGCCGGCGGTGGGCACGCTGATCTTCCCTGCCCCGCAGATCAGCTGGCGGGTCACCAGGAAGGGCAGTAGCTGGGCGGACAGGCTCTTCAGCGGCATGTCGCGGCCCACCAGGTAGTTCTCGTGGCAGCCGTAGGAGTTGCCGACCGAGTCGGTGTTGTTCTTCAGCAGGTAGACCTTGCCGCCGATCCCCCGCTCATTCAGTGATGCCTCGCACCGGGAGGCCAGTCCGTGGAAGATGTGCTCCCCCGCCCGGTCGTAGGTCACCAGCTGGTGCAGTGAGTCGCACTCGGCGGTGGCGAACTCCGGGTGTGCGCCGACGTCGAGATACACCCGTGAGGCGTTGGGCCAGTAGACGTTGCTGCTGCGGTACTTCTCCACGACCGGGGCGAAGAGGTGCCGGGCGACCTCGTCCGGGCCGAGTCGGCGGTGGCTGTCGAGGACGCTGGTGATGCCGAACTCGGTCTCCAGGCCCATGATCCGCCGCGTGAACACGGTCGCCGTGACTACTGCCCGCCCTTCTGGACGTACGACTTCACGAACTCCTCGGCGTTGGACTCCAGCAGGCCGTCGATCTCGTCGAGCAGGTCGTCGGTACCGCTGACCTTGAGCTGCTCCTGGCCGGAGGCGGTGGGGTCAGTGGTGCCCGGGGCGTCCTCGTCGGCGGGCCCACGGCCCCCGTGTACCTGGCCCTGGCCAGAGCCACCCGTCGAGCCTGATCCGGCTGTCATGTGGAACCACTTCCTTCACGAATGGGGGTTCGGTGAAAATACGTTCTGATGCCTACAGGCTAGCAGTCGACACCGTCGAGGGACCCGGGAATGAGCTCGCCCAGCACCCGGACGAGGCCGGCGGCGTCATCGACGTCGGCCAGCGCCTCCTGCAGTTGCCCTGCGGTCCCCTGCAACGGGTCGGCGAGCAGGACCCGGGTCGTCGACGACGCCCCGTAGGGGGTGTCGAGCACCAGGGTGTCCCAGTTCGCCGCCAGCAGTTCACCGGAGAACCGTCGGGCGACCTCACCGCGCAACCAGGCGCGGGTGTCGGTGGGTGCCTGCGCCGCTGCGGCGGCGACATCCCCGGCGGGGACCAGTGTGCGCATCCGGCCCTTCCGGACCAGGGCGTTGTACAGCCCCTTCGCCGGGTCGATGTCGTGGTACTGGATGTCGACCACCGACATCGTCGGATGGTCCCAGTCCAGGCCACGGGCACGGTAGGCGGTGAGCAGACTGAGTTTGGCCGTCCAGTCGAGCCGGTCGGCGGTGCTCATCGGGTCCCGGTCGAGGTCGTCGAGGACCTGCCCCCACAGCTCGAGCACCAGGTCGTCCTTGTCGTGCCGGTGCTCGGCGGGCACGGCGTCGGCGACCCGACGGCGGATCTCGCGCTGGATGTCGACCGCCGTCCGCTCCACGTTGCCGTAGAGCCGCACCGGTGCCGAGCACTCCAGATCGCGGGAGATCCGGTGGACGGCGTCGACCGGCTCGTACAGGGCCAGGTCGGAGAAGTCCGCACCCGCCCCGACGGCGTCGAGCACCAGGGCGGTGGTGCCGAGCTTGAGGAAGGTCGCGTACTCCGAGAGGTTCGCGTCGCCGATGATGACGTGCATCCGGGCCCAGTCATCACCGACGTGTGACTCGTCCCGGGTGTTGATGATGCCGCGGTTCAGCGTCGTCTCCAGGGAGACGGTCGTCTCGATGTAGTCGGCGCGCTGGCTGATCTGGAATCCCGGTGCCTGGCTCTCCGCCCCGAGGCCGAGACGTCCGGCGCCGGTGTAGATCTGACGGGTCACGAAGTGAGGGATCAGGGCGGCCTGCACGGCCTCGGTGTCGTAGGACCGTGGGTAGAGGTAGTTCTCGTGGGATCCGTAGGAGGCGCCCTTGCCGTCCACGTTGTTCTTGTGGATCTTCAGTGTGGGCTGGTCCTCGATCTCCCCGGCGGCCTGGGCGGCGGTGTGCATCACCAGCTCGCCGGCCTTGTCCCAGATCACCGCGTCCCAGGCGTTGGTGGTCTCCGGCGAGGAGTATTCGGGGTGTGCGTGGTCGACGTAGAACCGGGCGCCGGAGGTGGTGACCACATTGGCCGATCCCAGGGCGTTGGGGTCGATGACCGGGGCGGTGCGGTAGCGGCGCAGGTCGAAGCCACGCACGTCACGCAGCGGCGACTCGGCGTTGTAGTCCCACCTGGTCCGCCGGTTCACACCGAGCCCCGTCGCCCCCGCGTAGGCGACGACTGCCTGGGTGGAGGTCTCGATCGGGCTGGCGTGGGGGTCGTCGGGGGCGATGATGCCGAACTCTGTTTCGGTGCCGATCAGTCGACGTGGTGCGTCGTTCACTGGTCGCCCTCCTGGCCGGCGATCCGGCCAGCCCCACGGTCTGCCATGGTGATCTCCACGACCCGGCGCGACGAGTGCCCGGAGATCCGGGCCCATTCGGCGGGGTTGGTGGTGTCGGGCAGGTCGTCGTTGTCGCGGCACTCCTCGTCCACCGCGGTGTCCACGTGGGCTTCGGTGACACCGTCGCCGTCGCCGCGCAGCACGTCCTTGATGGCGAGCTTCTTGACCCGGTCGACGATATTGGCCAGCATCGCGCCCGAGGCGAAGTCCCGGAAGAACAGGTCGGTGTGGGTGCCGTCGGCGTAGTGCAGCGTGAGGTAGGGGCGGTCATCGGAGTAGAGGTTGTCGATCACCCGGGCCCGCAGCCGGGCGGCAGCGGCGTCTGGTCCCCCGGCGGCGGCACTGAGCGCACCCGACATCGGGACGTCCGCGGTGAGGTACTTCTCCAGGATGTCGGCGGCGGCGGCACGGTCGGGGCGTTCCACCCGGATCTTCACGTCGAGACGCCCCGGGCGCAGGATCGCCGGGTCGATCAGCTCCTCGCGGTTCGAGGCACCGATGACGATGACGTTGCGCAGACCCTCCACACCGTCGATCTCCGCCAGCAGCTGCGGCACCACGGTGGACTCCACGTCCGAGGAGACGCCGGTGCCGCGGGTGCGGAAGATGGCTTCCATCTCGTCGAAGAAGATGATCACCGGCTGGCCGGCGGAGGCGATCTTGCGGGCACGTTCGAAGATCAGCCGGATCTGCCGCTCGGTCTCGCCGACGAACTTGTTGAGCAGTTCCGGGCCCTTGATGTTCAGGAAGTAGGATTTCGCGTCCGGGGTACCCGCGTCGGAGTTGATCTTGCGGGACAACGAGGACGCCACCGCCTTGGCGATCAACGTCTTGCCGCACCCGGGCGGCCCGTAGAGCAGCACACCCTTCGGGGGCAGCAGGCCGTAGTCACGGTAGAGCTCCGGGTGCAGGAAGGGTAGTTCGACGGCGTCATGCAGCTGTTCGATCTGGCTCTCCAGACCGCCGATGTCGGTGTAGGAGACGTCCGGGACCTCCTCGAGCACCAGGTCCTCGACCTCGGCGCGGGAGATCACCTCGAAGGCGTACCCGGCACGCCGGTCGACGATGACACTGTCACCGGGACCCACCTGCTTCGCCGCCAGTTCCGAGGTGAGGGCCCCGGCACACTTCATCAACGCCTCCTCACCGAGCTTGTCGGCGACGACGATGCGGTCGGAGTCCACTACCTCGACGACGGTGCCGATGTCGCCGGCGTCGGCGTAGCCGCAGACCTCGACGACCTGCTGGCCCTCCCCCAGACGCACCAGCGCGCCGGGGTGGAGTTCGCCCGGGGAGACGCGGGGGCTGACAGCCAGCCGCATCCGCCGTCCGGCGGTGTAGACCTCGGCGGTCAGGCCACCGTCCCCGGTGTCCAGCAGGGTGCCGTAGGTGCTCGGAGGTTCGGCGAGGGCGTCCAGCCGGGAGTTCAGTTCGTCCAGCTTGTCGCGGCTGGACTTGAGCATCTCGGTGAGTTTCGCGTTGCGTGTGCCCAGGGTCCGGTTGGCCAGTTGCAGCTGGCGGTAGGACTCAGGGCCGGAGTCGACCCGGGCGGTCGGTCCGTCGTGGAGATTCTGGTCCGTGGTGTGCTGCGTCATAGGGGGCCAGTCTACATGCGGAGGAAAGGTAGCCTATCCAGTACCGCGGAAAACGGCTACTTACGCGCCCGGCGCTGCGGCTTCGGCGCGACGGTGCCGTCGGCCAGTCGGCGTGCCCAGACCAGGAACGCGGTGTGGGCGTTCATCCGGTGCTCGGGGCGGGTGGCCAGGCCCTCGACCTTCCATTCGCGGACCAGGGACTCCCACGCCTTCGGTTCGGTGAAGCACCCCAGTTCGCGGATGCCCTCCATGACCTTCATCAGCTGCGGCACGGTGGCGACGTAGGTCATGAACACCCCGCCCGGGATCAGCAGGTCGCGGACGGTCTCCAGGCACTCCCACGGGGCGAGCATGTCCAGGATGACCCGGTCGACCGGGCCGTCGGTGTCGTCCACGGTGACGTCGTTGAGGTCGCCGAGACGCAGGTCCCAGTTCGCCGGGTGCTCCCCCATGTACTCGGCGACGTTGTTCTCCGCGTACTCCAGGTGGTCGTCACGGATCTCGTAGGAGATGAGCCGACCGTGCTCGCCGACGGCGCGCAGCAGGGTCATGGACAGTGCGCCGGAACCGGCACCGGCCTCGAGCACCGTGGCGCCGGGGAAGATGTCACCCTCCACCAGGATCTGTGCGGCGTCCTTGGGGTAGATCACCGCGGCCCCACGGGGCATGGACAGCACGTGGTCGACCAGCAGGTGGCGGAAGCACAGGTACTCGCCACCGACGTGGGAGACGACCACGGTGCCCTCGTCACTGCCGATGATGTCGTCATGCCTGATCTCACCCTTGTGGGTGAAGTAGCTGCCACCGCTCTCCAGGGTGATGGTGTAGTGACGGCGTTTGGCGTCGGTGAGCTGGACCCGGTCACCGGGCTGGAACGGGCCGGAGTAGGCCACGGTGTTCCCCTTTACGTTGGTGTGGCGGTTGGACCCGATCAGTGTAACGGCCGGTCGACGCACACGGGCTCAGAGGGCGGTGGGGACCCCGCAGACCCCCGCGCGGCACACCTGGACCACCGCTGCCCCGGTCGGGCCGTCGCCGCCCAGCAGTCGGGCACCCTCTTCCACGGACAGGACGAGACAGGACGTCCCCAGCTCAGCCCGCAGCGCCGACACCTGTTCCGGTGTCGCGGCGGCGACCGTGGCCTCGACCGGTCCGGCGAGGTGGCACTCCAGTGCGCACAGCCACCCGCCGGCCTGGGCCAGATGCCGGTCGACGACACCGGCGTGGGCGTCGAGGATCCGGCGTGCCTCGGCCGACCACCGGGTCCCGACGGTGCGGACATCCGCGTCGTCGAGGGAGGTCGCCACCGTACCGGCCATGCTCAGGGCCTCCGCCAGAACCGCCACCGCCGCGGGTGTCGCCCCGTCGTAGGGGTCGCGCGGGCGCACCCCGGTGCCGGCGACCGGAGCCGCTGCGTCGTACCAGGTGCCGGGACCACGGTGGAAGGTGACCTGTATGTGGCGCACCAGTTCCGAGACCGCCGCGGGGATCTCCAGCGTGCCGTAGGCGGACCCCTGGTGTTCCCAGAGGCGGACGAGGGCGAGCAACAGCCAGGCACAGTCCTCGAGAGTGCCCGGGGCCTGCGGCGACCCGGTGCACCGCACCACCTCGACGATGCCGCCGTCGGCGTCGGTGGTCACGGCGTGGTCCCACAGCGCGGCGGTGATAGCAGCCCCCGACTCCGGGTCGCCGGCTTCGGTGAGGGCGACCGCGGCCATCGCGTTCCACGCCGTGACCACCTTGTCGTCGACCGCGGGACGTGGCCGGGACGAACGTGCCTGCCGCAGGACCCCGCGCAGCTCGGGCGACAGCGGCAGCCCCTCGCGCCGGGTGAGTACGACGCGTCCGTCCACGTCCCCTTCGTCTGAGAGCCCCAGACTCTCCAGCTCACCGGGGGCCCAGGTGTAGGTGTAGCCCTCCACCCGGGTGCCGTCGACGACGGTGTCGGCGTCGAGCCCGCTGGCCAGCAGTCCCGGTTCACCGGTGCCCAACCCGTGGGTCAGGAAAGACCGCGTCAGCTCGACGGCCTCGGCGACGAGCGCGTCGTCGGGTCGTCGTGCGCTGTAGGCGGCCAGGGCGCGGAGCAGCAGCGCATTGTCGTACAAGGTCTTCTCGAAATGAGGTACCGTCCAGTTCTCGTCCACGCAGTAGCGGTGGAATCCGCCGTCGACCGGGTCGACCAACCCGCCCTGCAACAGTGCCGCCGTCGTGCGGCCGACGATGTCGAGCACCTGGGTCCTCGCCGTATCGGACCCGGTGCGCTCCGCCCACCGCACCAGACCCAGCACCGCCGCGGACGGCGGGAACTTCGGTGCACCACCGAACCCGCCGGTGGGGTCCTCCGACGCCCGCATCTTCTGCACGATCCGCGTCGGCAGTTCCGCGGTGACGTCCTGGGCGGCCCAGGACGCCTCGGCCCCGTCCTCTTCCCCACTGTTCTCGATCGCCTCGTTGAGCCGGGCG
This sequence comes from Corynebacterium glyciniphilum AJ 3170, assembly GCF_007673095.1. Lineage (GTDB taxonomy): Bacteria > Actinomycetota > Actinomycetes > Mycobacteriales > Mycobacteriaceae > Corynebacterium. The sequence goes on along the minus strand of NZ_VDYZ01000001.1, from coordinate 322,184 downwards.
GTCAGCTCGTCCACCCTGGCACGTTCCTCCGACCATGTCCGCGAGACCGCCTCGAGAACCTGCCGGAACGAGGGGCGCCCCTGCTTCGGTACCGGCGGGAAATAGGTGTCGGCGAAGAACGGCCGGCCGTCGGCGTCCGTGAAGACGGTCATCGGCCAGCCGCCCTGCCCGCTCAGGGCCACGGCAGCCTGCAGGTAGTATGCGTCCACGTCCGGGTGCTGCTCCCGGTCCACCTTCACCGCCACCATGGTGTCGTTGATCAGTGCCGCGGTGTCCGGGTCCGCGAACGACTCCGCGGCCATCACATGGCACCAGTGGCAGGTCGCGTAACCGACGGACACCAGCACAGGCACACCACGCTCCCGTGCCTCGGCGAAAGGCTCCGGGCCCCACGGCTGCCAGTGCACCGGGTTGTCGGCGTGGGCCTGCAGGTACGGGGACGTCGATCCGGCGAGACGGTTGGAGTTCATGCCCACCACGGTAGCCGGAGGAGCCCGGCGGCCACAGGGGACGGTGCGGAGCGGGAAGGGGGACGGCAACGACTAGAGTGGCGTCAATGACGTCTCCGACCACCCCCGCTGTCACCGGAATCACCACACAACTGGGTCCGCGGTTGTCCGGCTCGCTGACCACCGACCCGGACGTCCTCGCCTCCCATGCCACCGACGAATCGCTCTACAGTCCCGTGGGGGCGCCCGCTGCGTTGATCCGCGCCACCACCGTGGACGACGTCGTCGCCACCGTGCGCTTCGCCCATGCCCACGGGATCCCGGTGGTCCCCCAGGGCGCCCGGTCGGGTATCTCCGGGGGCGCGAACGCCGTGGACGGCTGTCTGCTGCTCTCCGTGGCGTCGATGAACCGCGTCCTCGAGGTCGACGAGGCCAATATGACGGTCACCGTGGAGCCGGGGATCATCAACAAGGACCTCAAGGACGCGCTGCGACCTCACGGACTGGCGTACCCGCCGGACCCCGGCAGCGTCGCCATGTGCTCCATCGGCGGCAATATCGCCACCAACGCCGGTGGTATGTGCTGCGTGAAGTACGGGGTCACCCGCGAGTATGTCCGCGAGCTCACCGTTGTGCTGGCCGACGGAACCGTCACCCGACTGGGGCATCGCACGGTCAAGGGCGTCGCCGGGCTCGACCTCGCGGGACTGTTCACCGGTTCCGAAGGCACCCTGGGGATCATCGTCGAGGCCACGTTGAAAGTCGTGCCCCTGGGGCCGGACCCGCTGAGCGCGTTGGCGACCTTCCCCACGGTCCGGTCTGCCGCCGAAGCAGTCTCGGCCTACATGGCTACCGGGGCCACCCCTTCCCTGCTGGAGATGATGGATGCCGCCACCGTCGCCATGGTCAACGAGCTCGGTGACTTCGGTCTCGACGCCGAGGTCGGTGCCGTGCTGATCATGCAGTCCGACTCCGTCACCGCGGCACAGGACACCGAAGCCTTCGCCCGCGTCGCCGAAACGCACGGCGCGGCCGACGTCGCCTTCGCCGACAACCCCACAGACTCCGAACTCCTCGTCGCCGCCCGGCGCTCCGCACAGCCCGCCTGGGAGCACTACGCCCGGGCACACGGCGGAGGTCAACTACTCGACGACGTGTGCGTCCCCCGCTCCCGCATCGCCGAGTTCTGCGACCGGGTCGAGGACATCCGGGACGACACCGGTGTCCTGGTCACCGTCATCGGTCACGCCGGCGACGGCAACATGCACCCCTCGGTCTTCTTCGACACCGCCGACCACGACTCCGTGACAGCAGCCCAGGACGCCTTCGACCGCATCATGGCCCTCGGGCTGGAACTCGGGGGCACGATCACCGGCGAGCACGGCGTCGGCAACCTGAAGAACCGCTGGCTGGCCACCGAACTCGACGACGGCAACCGGCGTCTGCACCGCGAGATCAAGAATGCCGTCGACCCCACCGGAGTCCTCAACCCCGGAAAGATGCTGGAGCACCTGTGAACACCGTCCCGGATTCCCTGACCGCGCTGGCCGCCCTGCTCCAGGGCACGCTGAGTACCGACCCGGACATCATCGCCGCCTTCTCCACCGATGAATCCGTCCACCCCGGCACGGGTGACGCCCTCGCCGTGGTACGCGCCGGGTGCGTGGAGGACGTCGCCGTGACCATGCGGTTCGCCCACTCCCGTGGGATCCCGGTGGTCCCCCAGGGTGCGCGCTCGGGACTGTCGGGCGGAGCCTGTGCCGAGCACGGCTGCATCCTGCTCTCGGTGGCGCCGATGAACCGGGTCCTGGACATCGACGAGGCGAACATGACGGTCACCGTGGAGCCGGGGATCATCAACAAGGACCTCAAGGACGCGCTGCGACCTCACGGACTGGCGTACCCGCCGGACCCCGGTTCCGTCGCGATCTCCTCCATCGGAGGGAACATCGCCACCAACGCCGGTGGTATGTGCTGTGTGAAGTACGGGGTCACCCGCGAGTACGTTCGCGAGCTCACCGTCGTGCTGGCCGACGGCGAAGTGACCCGGTTGGGGCACCGCACCGTCAAAGGGGTGGCCGGGCTGGATCTGGTCTCCCTGTTCACCGGCTCGGAGGGCACCCTGGGGATCATCGTCGAGGCCACGTTGGAAGTCGTGCCCCTGGGGCCGGACCCGCTGAGCGCGTTGGCGACCTTCCCCACGGTGGGACGTGCGGTGGACACCGTCGCGTCCTACATGGCCACGGGGGCACGTCCGTCGATGCTGGAGATGATGGACGGGATGACCATCGGTCTGCTCTCCGAGGTCGGGGACTTCGGCCTCGATGCCGAGGTCGGCGCCGTGCTGATCATGCAGTCCGACTCCGTTACCGCGGAGGACGACACCCGGGCGTTCGCGGCGGTCGCCGAGGAACACGGTGCCGTGGACGTCGCCTTCGCCGACAACCCGGCGGACTCCGAGCTTCTGGTGGCCGCCCGACGCTCGGTGCAGATCGCCAATGAACGCTATGCTGTCGCTCACGGCGGCGGTCAGATGATCGACGACGTGTGCGTACCGCGGAGTCGGCTGGCCGGCTTCTGCGCCGGCGTCGAGGAGATCAGGGACGACACCGGCACCACCGTCGCTCTCGTCGCCCATGCCGGCGACGGCAACGTCCACCCGTCGGTCTTCTACGATCTCGCCGACGAGGACTCCGTGGCCGCAGGAACCGAGGCCTTCGACCGCATCATGCGCCTCGGACTTGAGCTCGGGGGTACGATCACCGGCGAACACGGTGTCGGAGCCCTGAAGTCGGCATGGCTTCCGCAGGAACTCGATGAAGCGAACCGCCGCCTGCACCGCAGGATCAAGGACGCCGTCGACCCGACCGCCGTCCTCAACCCCGGAAAGATGTTGGAGGCCCTGTGACCCGCCGTCCCCTCGCCCTGTCACCGTCGCGCGTCGGTGACTACCGGCAGTGCCCGCTGCTCTACCGCCTGCGGGCGATTGACCGGCTGCCGGAACCCAGTACCGTCGCCCAGGTCAAGGGCACGCTGGTGCACGCGGTCCTGGAGGACCTGCACGGCCTGCCGCGGGAGGAGCGCACCTACCCCGCCGCGGTGAAGATGCTCACCCCGCACTGGACGGCGATGAAGGAGTCCGACGCGCAGCTTGAGGAGCTGGTGCCCGAGGAATCCACGACGGACTTCCTCGTCGAGGCCCGGTCGCTGGTCAAAGGCTACTTCCAGATGGAGAACCCGTCCGGCTTCGACGCCGAGTCGGTGGAGAAGTTCGTGGACACCACTCTGCCGAACGGGGTTCCGGTCCGTGGCTTCATCGACCGGGTCGACGTCGCGCCCACCGGTCAGGTGCGGGTGGTCGACTACAAGACGGGCAAGAAACCGATCCCGCGGTTCTCTGCGCAGGCGGTGTTCCAGATGCGGTTCTACGCCCTGGTGTGGTGGCGGATGTTCGACCACATTCCCGAGCAGCTGCGGCTGATGTACCTGAAGGTCCGGGACGACATGGTGCTCTCCCCCACCCCCACAGAGCTCAACTACGTGGAGCGTGATCTCGGGGACATCTGGACGAAGATCGGTCGGGACGCCCGCAGCGGAGACTTCGCACCGAAGACCTCGAAACTCTGCGGCTGGTGCTCCTTCCAGGCTGTATGCCCCGCCTTCAACGGCACTCCGCCCGAGTACCCGGGCGTGCCGGAGGAATTCGCCTGACCGGTGGCCGTGCCTCAGGAGATACCCAGGGTGTCGACGAGGTCGAGGAACGCCGGGGCGACCGGTGTCCGCCAGACGACATCGGCCTTGGGGTCGGCGCGTCCCGGACCGCCGTTGATGACGGAGACGGTCTTGCCCTGTCTCCGTGCGTCCAGGACGAGACGGTAGCCGCTCATCACCGCCAGCGACGATCCGACGACCAGCAGGCTGGAGGCCTCGGCCAGCATCCGGGACGCCCGCTGTTTGCGTTCCTGCGGCACCGGTTCCCCGAAGTAGACCACGTCCGGTTTGAGCAGTACGGACCCGCACCGCCGGCACCCCACCATGGAGAACTCACGGACGTGGGCCTCGTCGAGTGTGACGTCGCCGTCCGGATTGACCAGGGACGGGTCCAGGTCGATGCTCTCGAGGTAGCCGGGGTTATGCTCCACCAGCCGGGCGTCGAGCGACCGGCGGTCCTCGAGGTGGCCGCACCGTAGGCAGATCACCCGTGAGAGGTCGCCGTGCAGGGTGAGCAGGTTCCGGGTGCCGGCGTCGGCGTGGAGGCCGTCGACGTTCTGGGTGACGACCCCGGTGACCAGCCCCGCCTGCTCGAGTTCGGTGAGAATGAAGTGCGTGAGGTTCGGGCGTGCCGCCGCCATTCGGCGCCACCCGACGAAGGACCGCGCCCAGTAGCGGTGCGAGGCGTCCGGATCATGGCGGAACTCCTGGAACGTCATCGGCCGGTGCCGCGTCAGTGACCCCGACGGGCCACGGTAGTCGGGGACGCCGGAGTCCGTGGACACCCCGGCACCGGTGACCACCAGGGCGGGTGACTGACGGAGCTGGTCGGCGACCGACGACAGCGCGACCTCCGGCGACGTCGGCGTCGTGGTCTCGGAGACCACGCGGGCGATGGACCGCAGGGCCGAGCGGTGGGCCGGAGCCACGAGATCAGGGAGCATCCCCTCAGGTTACGCCCGCAAGGGCAGCCGGAACCACGGGGAGTCGGGGTGGTTCAGCACCACGGCGATGTCCTGGACGAAGCGGATGCAGGAGTCGTCCAGACGCCCGTCAGCGACCGCGCGGCCCACCACGACACCGTCGGCGAAATCCTCCCACGTGGGGCAGGAGGCCTGGGCGAGGTCGAGGGCGCGGGCCAGTATCCCGGAGCACTGGTCTTCGGTGACGAGGCCGCCGCCGTGAGCTAACCACAGCAGGTGCGCCGCAACCGAGATGTCCCAGGCGGTCGTGTCCTGCGGCGGCGTCTCCGGGAGTGCCGTGGAGGCACCGTCCTGGAGGAACGGGATGACCAGGTGGTGATGCGCGGGGTCGACAGGGCCGAGCACGGTGTGGGCTGCGGGACGCTCCGGGCCCGTGGTGCTGCACAGTGTTTCCAGGAGGGGCCGGTGCTCCCGGTAGTCCGCGTCGCCGGCGTCCATGAGACGGGCGGACGCGGTGTCGAGGACGTCCTGGGCGGTACGGATACCGAACACCCGCGCCAGGTGGTGGCGGTGAGCTTCTCCCGGGTCCACGACGAAGAGTTTCTGGAACCCCGCATTCGGGGGGTGTGCTTCCGCCGGGCCGTTGGCGACCCGGCCGTCCGACAGTCCGTGTGGCAGGCTCAGTCCCCAGGAACGGGATGAGTCATCGCTGCGGCCGCTCTCCCAGGTCAGTCGGAGACCACGTCCGGACGAGGGGATGTCCCGCAGAATGGAGCGGTAGGTGGGGGCAGTCATGGCGGCGGTGTCGGCAGGATATGTCACACCGACAATGTTAGCTGCATGAACTAACTGGTGGCGGGAGGGCGGGCGACGCCACCCTCGTCCGGGGACCCCTGGGGATCACCCCCGATGTCCGTTCAGGACTCGACGTACAGCTTTCCGCGCCATACCGGGTGCAGCAGGTTCTCCTTGCTGAGTACCTGGTCGACCGTCTCCGCATCGAGCAGTCCGCGCTCCAGCACGACCTCCCGGACCGACTTGCCGGTACGGGCGCACTCCTTGCCCACCAGGTCGCCGTTGTGGTGCCCGATCAGCGGGTTGAGGTAGGTCACGATACCGATGGAGTGCTCCACGTAGGACCGGCACACCTCCTCGTTGGCGGTGATTCCCACGACACACAACGTCCGCAACGTGGTGCACGCACGGGCGAGCAGACGGATCGACTCGAACAGTGACTGGGCGATGACCGGCTCCATCACGTTGAGCTGGAGCTGGCCCGCCTCGGCAGCCATCGAGATCGTCACGTCATTGCCGAAGACCTTGAAGCAGATCTGGTTGACGACCTCCGGAATCACCGGATTCACCTTCGCCGGCATGATCGACGACCCCGCCTGACGTTCCGGCAGGTTGATCTCGTTCAGTCCGGCGCGGGGGCCGGACGAGAGAAGCCGCAGGTCGTTGCAGATCTTCGACAGCTTCATCGCCACGCGCTTGACCACCGAGCTGGCGTTGACGTATGCACCGGTGTCGCTGGTGGCCTCCAACAGGTCACTGGCCGCAAGCACCTTGAGCTCGGTGACCTCGCGCAGCGCTGCGACGACCTGCTGCTGGTACCCGGAAGGGGCGTTCACTCCGGTGCCGATCGCCGTACCGCCGAGATTGACCTCCAGCATGAAGTCCGCGGCCCGGTTGAGCTGTGACTGCTCCTCGGAGAGGTTCTGGGCGAAGGCCGTGAGCTCGTCACCGAGACTCACCGGCACCGCGTCCTGCAGCTGTGTGCGTCCCATGGTGATCACGTCGCGGAACTCGTCGCCCTTGTTGGAGAACGCCCGCTCCAGTGCGCTGAGGTGGCGGATCAAATCCTGGAAGGCGGTGTGGATGCCCAGACGGAAACCGGTCGGGTACGCGTCATTGGTGGACTGGCTCATGTTGACGTCGTCATTGGGGTTGATGATGTCGTAGCGGCCCTTGTCCTCCCCCAGGTACTCCAGGGCGAGATTCGCGACGACCTCGTTGACGTTCATGTTCGTCGAGGTGCCCGCACCGCCCTGGTAGACGTCGATCGGGAACTGGTCCATGCACCGGTGCTCCACGAGGATCTGGTCACAGGCCCAGACGATGGCTTCCGCCTTCTCCCGCGGCAGGGCGTGCAACCGCTGGTTGGCGATCGCCGCAGCCTTCTTCACCTGCACCATCCCACGGATGAACTCGGGCAGCTGGTTGAGGGTCGTCCGGGAGATCTGGAAGTTGTCCACGGCGCGCAACGCGTGGATCCCGTAGTAGGCGTGCTCAGGGACCTGCATCGTGCCCAGCAGGTCCTCCTCCGTACGGAAGCTGTCGGAGGCGTGGGCGCTGAGCGAATGGGTCTCGGCCGCCGTGATCAACTGCGTCGAGGAGGTGACAGGCGTGGACTCGGGGTGGTACTCGGGAACAGTCATGGTGGTCCGAACCTTTCGTGGTGTGGTCGACTCGTGGTGTGGTCTCAGATACGCGCGATGCGGATGTCGCTGGCGAGGATGGCTTCGGCACCCAGTGCCGAGAGATTGTCCATCAGTGTGTTGGCGTCCCGGCGGGGAACCATCGCCCGCACAGCCACCCAGTTGTCCTGGGCCAGGGGCGAGACTGTCGGTGCCGAGAGGCCGGGGGTGATCGCCGCGACGCTGTCGAGGATGTCACGCGAGCAGTTGTAGTCGAGCATCACGTAGTTGCGTGCGTGCAGGATGCCCTCGATCCGCTTGAGCAGCACCTGCTGGCGTTCATCGACGGAAGCCCCCCGGCGGCCCACCACCACTGCGGTGGAGCTGATCACCGGATCACCGAACGGCCGCAGGCCCTGCTGCCGGAGAGTGCGTCCCGTCGACACCACGTCGGCGATGGCGTCCGCCACGCCCAGACGGATGGAGATCTCCACGGCACCGTCCAACCGCACGACGGTGGCGTCGATACCGCGTGCCGCCAGGTCACGGCGCACCAGGTTCGGGTAGGACGTGGCGATGCGGCGTCCCTCCAGGGCCTCCACGGTCCAGTCCTCGTCGGCGGGGGCGGCATAACGGAACGTGGAGTCGCCGAAGCCGAGTTCGAGCAGTTCCTCGGTCTCCTCGCGGGTGTCGGCGGCGAGGTCGCGGCCGGTGATGCCCATGTCCAGGTGGCCGCTGGCCACGTAGATCGCGATGTCCTTCGGGCGCAGGAAATAGAACTCGACACCGTTGTCGGCGTCGACGACGGTGAGCGACTTCGAGTCGCCACGGCCCGGGTATCCGGCCTCGGAGAGGATCTCCGTGGCGGTCTCGGACAGTGAGCCCTTGTTCGGGACGGCGACACGCAGCAGGTCGGGCTGGTTTCCGGCAGCAGACGACGAAGATTCAGACACAGTCACAGCAGGACCCCTCAGAGGAACTTGTAGATGTCGGACGGATTCAGCCCGCGGCCGACCATGACGACCTGAAGCCAGTAGATCAGCTGCGAGATCTCCTCGGAGAGCTCCTCGTCGGACTGGTACTCCGCTGCCAGCCAGACCTCGCCGGCCTCTTCGACGATCTTCTTGCCCTGGAAATGCACCCCGGCATCGAGTGCCTCCACGGTGCCGGAGCCGGCGGGACGTTCCGCGGCACGCTGGGACAGTTCCTCAAACAGGGAGTCGAAGTTCTTCACGGCACTCATTCTGTCACATCCTGCACCGACGCGGTGATGCGGTCACCCTACGCGGCTACGCCCCAGGTGTTCCCAGAACCCCTGCAGGTCAGCGATGCCCAGACCGTCCAGGCCCGTGGATCCCCCACGCAGTGCGGTCACCGGCACCGCACCTGCCGGAACCTCGGTGTCGGCGGCGGGGAGCCCGACGACCCGGCACCCGGCCCGTACCGCTGCCGTCATGCCGTTGGTGGAGTCCTCGAGCACCAGGCAGTCGTCAGGTGCGACGCCCAGCCGGTCAGCGGCGGTGAGATAACAGGTGGGGTCGGGTTTACCCGCGGAGACCTCGTCACCGCAGATCGAACCGACGAACGCGTCCGCACCGATGGTCTCGAGAGCCTGGTCGGTCAGGGACCGGAAGGTGTTGGTCACGACCATCATCCGAACGCCGGAGGCACTGCCCTCCGCCAGCAGGCCCGGGACGCCGGGCAACAGTTCGAGCCCCTGTGCGAACAGGACCGAGACCCGGTCGTAGAGCCACCTGATCCAGCCCTCGACCTCGTCATCGGTGGGATCGAGCCCCGCCCACTCCGCGCACAGGCGCACCGTCCCGTCGGCGGTGCCCCCGACCGTCGCCGCCCGTACCTCGGGGGTCAGCTCGCGTCCCATGGCCGCAGCCATCGCGTATGTCGCCTCGCCCCACCGTGGTTCGGTGTCGACGAGTGTGCCGTCCATGTCCCAGAGTATCGCCCTCATCCCTGCCATCATGCCCGGCTCGATAAGATCGCACACCATGAGCTTCATCACCAGCGACTCCGACGCCTACTTCCTGCAGGGCGTATCCTCCACCGACGACTCCGGGACCGTGTGGACCGAATACACGGCCACAGAACACACGGTGAGCCCGTGGGGACCGGACCTGCAGCACGGCGCTCCCCCGTCGGCACTGGTCACCCACGCCATCGAACGCATCGCCCCGGAGGGCGGTCGTCTGGTCCGGGTGACCACCGAGCTGTTCGGTGCGGTGCCGGTGGCACGGCTCCACGCCACCGCCCGGATCGTGCGGCCCGGACGCCGCATCTGCTACCTCGAAGCTGTCGTCAGGGACGACGCCGGACGTGAAGTCGTCCGTGGCAGCGCCTGGTGGGTGCGTACCCACGACACCACGGAACTGGAGAACCCCGACGTGCCCAGTGCGGCCGACCTGGTGCCGCTGAGCGACTCCAGTGCCCCGGACCCGGACACACCGTTCCTCACGGCATGGCCCGGACCGTACACCGCGTCACTCGACATCCGTCCGGCCCCGGGGCAGTTGTGGGTACGCAGCAGGATGTCGGTGGTGGCCGGTGTCGACGACACGCCGTGGAGCCGGCTGATGTCCGTGGCGGACGTCGCCAACGGGACGGACCGTGTCCTGGACCCGAAGGAGTGGCTGTTCATGAACACCGACCTCACGGTGTCCCTCCACCGCCTTCCTGTCAGTGAGTGGATCGGCGTGCGGGCCGAGGCGAACTTCGGTCCCGACGGCGCCGGGCTCACGATCGGGCGGCTGTGCGACGAGCGCGGCCCCATCGGTTCGACGAACCAGTCGCTCCTGCTCCAGAAGTTCGGTTAGCGGCCGGAGCAGGTCATTCCTGTTCGATGATGCGGTCGAGGTCGTCCAGCACCTGCCGGGCGTCCGCACCGACCTCCTCGCACAGGACGGTGACCAGGCTGCGGAAGTCCCCGACCTCCTCGTCCTCGTAGACGGCGCCGGCATGCCGGTCGCTCAGGGCCCGTAGTGCGTCGTGTGCGGAGATCACCTGCAGGACGACCTCACCGGACGGGTCGGCGCGCACGCCGGACACCAGCCGGTGGAGGATCTCGGCGGCCTCGTCCACCGCAGAGGTGGGGAAAGGAGCCTCCCAGAACTCCCTGTCCTCGTCCCGCAGGTAGCTCCCCGTGGCCATCGAGGACAGATTCTCGATGAACTCATGCCGGGCGGCGTCGGTGGCCGCCGCGAAGCTGTTGTCGTCGGAGGCGCTCACAGTGCCACCCCCAGCAGGGAGGCGCACAGGGTGCGCAGCGTGGCACCGGCAGAACCGTCGGCCGGCGCGGTGTCTGCGCCCCCTCGGGAGGTGGCGGTACCGTCCCCGGCCGTGACGCTGTCACTCCAGGCGTCGATCAACGCCACGGCACGCGGGGTGTCCAGGTCGTCCGCCAGAGCCGACCGGACGTCGGCGACAAGGTGCTCGACACGGGACTGCGGAAGCTGCCCGGCCGCCACGGCCGCCCGACGCCACCGGTCCAGTCGCTGTTCAGCCCGTTCCAGGACGTCTGCGGACCAGTCGCGGTCGTGCCGGTAGTGCTCCTCGTACAGCCCCAGCCGCACCGCGGAGGGGTCGTGGCCGTCGGCGGTCAACCGCGACACGAACACCAGATTGCCCAGCGACTTGCTCATCTTCGTGCCGTCCAGACCGATCATGCCGGTGTGCACGTAGTGACCGGCCATCCGGTCGACACCGTGGGCGGCCTCGGCGTGCGCGGCGGAGAACTCGTGGTGCGGGAACCGCAGGTCGCTGCCACCGCCCTGGATCGCGAAGGACGTCCCCAGCCGGTTGGTGGCGATCGCGGAGCACTCGACGTGCCATCCGGGGCGCCCGGGGCCGAACGGTGAATCCCAGGCGGGTTCACCGTCCCGGTGGGCACGCCACACCAGCGCGTCCATCGGGTGGCGTTTTCCGGGACGCTCCGGGTCCCCGCCACGCTCGGCGAAGAAGCGGCTCATCGTCTCCTCGTCGTAGCGGGACTCGTACCCGAACTGCTCGGTGAAGGTGTAGTCGACGTAGATGTCCGGGAACTCGTCGTCCATCCGGTAGGCGGCGCCGGCGGTGAGTAGCCGGTCCACCATGTCGATGACCTCGTCCACGGACTCCATCGCGCCGACGTAGTCGCGGGGTGGGAGGACGGAGAGTGCCTCCATGTCGGAGCGGAATAGGTCGATCTGACCCGCCCCGAGGTCACGCCAGTCGACTCCGTCGCGTTCGGCACGTTCGAACAGCGGATCGTCGACGTCGGTGATGTTCTGGACGTAGTGCACGCCGTGCCCGTTGTCGAGCAACTGACGGATCACCAGGTCGAAGGTGACGTAGGTCGCGGCGTGACCGAGATGGGTGGAGTCGTAGGGGGTGATGCCGCAGACATAGACCCCCACCTCCCCCGTACCGGTCAGAAGGCCGGTGTCGACCGGTAGCACGCGGTCGGCGGCAGTGTCGTGGAGTGTGAGGGGAACACCGTCACCCGCCAGTGCGGGGACGTCGGGGGTGGACCATGAACGCATGGGGCCTGATTCTAGTCACCGGAACGGTGGCGCCTGCCCACCGGTCCGTCCGTCAGGCGTTGATGGTTCCGGTCGCCAGGAGAATCAGCACGGCGACACCCACCGGGATCCGCCAGAGGGCGAACCACGCGAAGGAGTGGTTGGCGACGAACTTCAGCAGCCAGGCGATCGAGATGTAGCCCAGGATGAACGCGATCGAGGTGCCGACGACCAGTTGGACTCCGCTGGCCGCCTGGCCCGCTGCAGGGTCGAAGGCATCGGGCAGGCTGAACAGACCGGACGCCAGGACGGCGGGAATGGCCAGCAGGAAGGAGAACCGTGTGGCTACCTCGCGGTCCAGGTTCAGGAAAAGACCCGCAGACACCGTCGCACCCGACCGGGACACGCCCGGAACCAGGGCAAGGCACTGGGCGAAACCCATGATCAGCGCGTCCTTCATCGTCAGCTTCTCGTAGGTGCGCCGGTGGGTCCCGACCTTCTCCGCCCAGATGAAGACGAAGGAGAACAGGATCAGCACGATCGCCGTGATCCACAGGTTGCGCAGATTGTCGCGGATCAGGTCCTTGGCCAGGAAACCGATCAGCCCGACGGGGATCGTCGCGGCGATGACCATCCACCCCATGCGGTAGTTCAGGTTGTCCCGCTTCGTGCGGTCGAAGACCCCGGCGAACCAGGCAGACAGGATGATCCAGATGTCTTTGGCGAAGAACACCAGGACGGCCAGTTCGGTGCCCAGCTGGACGACCGCGGTGAAGGACGCTCCGGCGTCCTCCCCCCAGATGAGCTGGGAGACGATACGCATATGCCCGGACGATGAGACGGGCAGGAACTCGGTGAGTCCCTGGACGATCGACAGGATGACGGTCTGCACCCACCCCATGTCGGTGGTGGTGACGGCGTCGCCGGCCTCGGCGGCGAGATGTGAGGAGAGCTCCATGGCAGAGAAGCGTACCTTGCCGGGCGCGTGCCCTCACCTCGGGCGGGGACGGCGTACCGCACCGGGTGTAGTAGCGTGATTGGCGTGAGAAGCCTGGTGAACCGGCCCTGGACGTGGCCGCAGAAGAGTATGGCGGCGGTCGTGGCCCTCCCGGCGGTCGCGGCCCTGACGCTGACCGGATGTGCCGAGCAGATGTTCGGTACCGACGGTGAGGACGGTCCCGACGGCGAGGGCGAGACCGTGGTGGGCGTCGCCGCAGAGCCGTCGGACTCCCCCGGTACGTCCGGGGCCTCCGACGCGACGGGGACACTCGACGACGGGGACGAGGTCCTCGGCCTGGTCCGTGCGGGTCTCGGCGACACGGTCTCGGCGGGCTCCCCCGCCCCGGTCGCCGCCCTGGAGCAGGGCCGGCTGAGCATCGGGTCGCTCGAGGACGTCGCCGCCGGACGGGCGGACACGGTCGAGGTCGACGACAGCTGCACCACCGTCACCGGAGCTGTGGACGGTGTCGTCCTCGGATGTGGGACGTCGGTGCGCATCCTCGACGCGGAGGGCGAGGAACAACGCCGCGTCGACGCCCCGGGTGAGGTGACCTCGGCGGCAGTCCACCCCGACGGCACGGTGGCACTGACCGTGGACTCGGACAGCGACGTGTACTGGTTCACCCCCGAGGGTGAGGAGGCCCGGTCCGAGGACATGACCGCCACCGCCAGCGAGATGCAGCTGGTCGGGAACACCCGTGACGAGGAGGACGACCCGCAGTGGCGGGCCGCGCTGATCGACGCGGCACAGACCAGTGTCACCGATATCGACATCGCCGACCACAGCCGGGTCGCGGCACTGCGCATCGGGCAGGGCGTGGGTACCGTCTCGGCGGGGACCGCGGCGGACGGTGTCCTGGTGGCGTCCGATGCACGCCGCAACCAGGCACTGGTCTACACACTCACCGACGTCATCCGGCACACCCAGTCCGTCCCCACCGGTGAGGGGGCCTGGGCAGTGCTGTGGGATTCGGAGCGCGAGGTGATGTGGGTGTCCACCACCGGGGACAACATGTTGACCGGCTACGAGCTGTCCACCGGGACCCCGGTGGAGGTCGGGCAGGTGCCCACCGCGCCCGACGTCCGCCACATCATCGATGACGGCAGCGGGGATCTGCTCCTGGTGACCGCAGACGGCACACGTGAACTGATCTCCTCTGACGACCTCCCCCGAAAGGACTGACCCCGTGTCCCCCGTGCCCCCTGTGACCTCGATGACCGGTTTCCGCAAGTTTCGGGGGACGGTGTACGGCACCTCCCTCAAACAGCTCTTCCGTCTCCGCGCCGAACGGATTCACGGGCTGATGTCGGGCGTCCTTGCCGCCGGTGCGCGGTCGGCGTCGGTGCGTGCGGCTCTGCGACGGAGCCTCGTCGTCACCGATCCGGTGCTCGCCCAGACGGTGGCGGGCATCCGTTTCCCACGCCCGCTGGGTCTGGCCGCCGGATTCGACAAGAATGCGACGGAGGCCGACGTCTGGGGGCCGTTGGGGTTCGGATCCGCCGAGGTCGGCACCGTCACCGCGGTACGTCAGCCAGGCAACCCCACTCCCCGACTGTTCAGGTTGTCCGAGGACCGTGCCCTGCTCAACCGGATGGGTTTCAACAATGACGGGGCACAGGCCGCCGCGAACCGTCTACGGACCCGTGTCGAGTCCGAGCCCGTGGGTGTGAACCTCGGGAAGACGAAAGCGACTCCGGCGGACCGGGCTCCGGCGGACTACTTCGAGTCGGCCAGGGCTGTCGACGAGGTCGCCGACTACCTGGTGATCAACGTGTCGTCGCCGAACACACCGGGTCTGCGGGACCTGCAGGCAGTGGAGAGCCTCCGGCCGATCGTGGACGCCGTCCGCCGGGCCAGCGACCGTCCCCTGTTCGTGAAGATCGCGCCTGACCTGAGCGACGCGGACGTGGACGCGGTGACCGACCTGGCCCTGGAACTCGGGCTCACCGGGCTCATCGCCACCAACACGACCATCAGCCGGGAGAACCTCCGCACGCCGTCGTCCGACGTGGCCGCGCTCGGCGCCGGTGGCATCTCGGGAGCCCCTGTGGCCGCCCGGTCCCTGGAGGTTCTGCGCAGGATCCGGTCACGCGCTGGAGACAAGCTCATCCTCATCGGCGTCGGTGGCATCGAGACTCCGGGACAGGCCTGGGAGCGCATCGGGGCCGGTGCCACACTTCTCCAGGGGTACACCGGTTTCATCTACGGTGGACCGGACTGGATCCGCGACATTCACCTGGGGCTGGCAGAGCAGGTCCGCCGACACGGACTGTCGAATCTCTCGGAAGCCGTGGGCGCAGACCTCCCCTGGATCGACTGACGCCGTTCAGCCGGTCAGTTCTCCGCCCAGCCCCACAGCAGGCCACGGGCGGTGGCGGTGAAGTTCAGGTTGAAACCGAGGATCGTCGGCGTGGACCTGTCGTCGATCTCCAGGAACTGCGGGAGCGCGTGGACGGCGAAGATGTAGCGGTGGGGCCCGTGGCCGGCAGGGGGTTCGGCACCGTAGTACCCACGACTGCCTGAATCTCCCCGGAGAGCGACAGCACCGTCCGGGAGCCCCGCCAGTTCCGCGTCGCCGGTTCCCGCGTCCAGCGACGTGACTGATGCCGGGATGTTGAACACGGCCCAGTGCCAGAAACCCGACGTCGTCGGCGCGTCCGGGTCGTAGCAGGAGACGGCGTAGGACACGGTGCCCTCAGGGGCGCCGGACCAGGACAGCTGCGGGGAGACGTCACTGCCACCGAGCTGGGCGGCGGGCAGCCGGTCGCCGTCGTTGAAGTCCGCGCTGGTGACGGTGAGCCCGGGGAGGTCCGTGAGTGGGGCGTACGGGTCTGCCGCAGGGAAGCGGTCGTCGAGGTACGTGGGCTGGTGGTTACGGGGTGAGTCGCTCATGTCCCCCAGTATGCCGCAGGAGTACCTGCCCTGCAGAAACTGATTCTGTCCGTATATTCAGGTGCCGTGACGCCCGGAGGCCTGTGGCAGTGTCTGTCGCCCGGACTCCCCGAACAGTCGGCTGACCTGTGTTTCCTGTTGGGACGGGACGATGATTTGTCACCGTCCTGCCGACTCGTTATAGTTACCGGAGTGCGACGGACACAGGGTTGATCTTCAGCCGTTACCGTGTTCGGCGTCCGCATCCATGTCCGGGTGGCGGAATGGCAGACGCGCTAGCTTGAGGTGCTAGTGTCCTATTAACGGACGTGGGGGTTCAAGTCCCCCTCCGGACACCACGGAAGAGACCCACTACAGTGGGTCTCTTTTTTCGTTCACCCCGCGTGCGGGAGGCACCGTCGTGGAAAAGAGGCAGGACATGACCAGGAGCCAGCGGTGGTCGTTCATCGGACTCGCTTTTCTTGCACTGGTCGTCGTCGCGGCGATGATCCTGCTCCCCACCCCGGGGGTCGACACGGTCCGCAACAGTGTCCGGGGCACCGGGGTCCTCGCCTGGGGCGCCTTTCTGCTGCTGATGGTCGGGGCGACGCAGCTGCCCGTTCCCCGCACCGTGTGGACCGTGTCTGCAGGCGTGCTTTTCGGCCCGGTCGTGGGCAGCCTTCTCGCACTCACAGGCATGGCGGTGTCGGTGACCTTGTCGCTGGTCCTCCTCCGGTGGATCGGCGGCCCGGCGGTACGACGGGCCGAACGCAGCCCGCGCTTCAGGTCTCTCCAGGCGGCGTTGGAGGACCGCGGATGGGTCGCGGTCCTCGGCCTGCGGATGATCCCCGTGGTCCCTTTCAGTCTGCTCAACTACGCCTGCGGGCTCAGTCGAATCCCGTTGCTCCCCTGCGTGCTGGCCACCGTTGTCGGATCGACGCCACTGACGGTGGCCGTCGTCGCCTCCTCCGACGTGCTCGTCAACGGCGGCGAACCCTGGTTCCTTGCGGTGAGTGCGGTCCTCGCGACGACCGGTGTCCTTCTGACGGCAGGTGAATGGCGGCGGGTACGTGCCCGGGTGTCCGTGGAACCCACTACGGTCAAGCCCTCACCGTAGACAGACACTGTATGATGGCGGGCATGTACTCCGTCCACGCCACCTACCGGGGCACCTCGCTCCGACGCGCCGAATATGTCCGACAGGTCGCTGACGCACTGGGGAACGCCCACAATGTCGTCGGGGTCCGGGTTCACGGTCCCGAGGAGTTCACGGTTCTCGCCGATGACGCGGACAGTGCGGCCGGCGTGGTCATGAACCTCATACAGGCCGGTGATTTCGCGGTCGGAATCGGTGCAGTCCTCGGCGACGGTGGGGACACCACGGATGACACGGCCGACGCGGCCGATGCGGCCCTGCAGGACCATCTCGTCGCCGCCGCGGCACGTGCGGTCCGCGGTGCGCGTCGTCCCGGCATCATCCAGGCGAGAGTCGAGACGCCCGGCCCGGGAGGTGTGCAGGCCTCCGGGCTCGGGGCTGACATCGCCGGAGACATCGCCGCGGCATTCACTCTCGTCTCCCACGTGCTGAGCCGCCGCACCTCCGAGGGGAGGGAAGCGACGGCACTGGTGAGACAGGGGCATCTGCAGAGCGAGGCCGCTGAGATGGTGGGGATCTCGAAGCAGGCTATGTCTCAGCGTCTGGCTGCTGCGGGGTGGCAGGCTGAGCAGGCGGGGTGGCTTCTTGCTGTCCATATGTTGGCCAGGACGGAGACTCTTCACCCGACGTGACCGCGGACTGTGCTGTCTGGTCGGTCCCCGACGGCGCCGGAGGGTTCTCCGGGTCATCGACCGACCGGTTGGCCACGGCGTTCGCCTCAGCCACCGCCTTGGCGATCTCCGGGGCGGACTCGGTGCTGAACCAGTCATCGGACGTCGTTTCATTGGCGACGTCCCGCAGTGACTCGTCCACGGGGGCCGGCTCATAGCGGAAGGTACCGTCGTCGTCCTTGTTCGCGAACGCCTTGGCGAACTGCTCGAGGGAGTCCCCGAACTGCATCGGCAGCATCCAGACCTTGTTCGCGTCGCCCTGGGCCATCTCGGGAAGCTTCTCCAGGTACTGGTAGGACAGCACCTCCGGGGTGACCTGGGACGACTTGATGGCCGCGGTGACTTTCTGGATGGCCTTCGCCTGTCCCTGTGCCTCGAGGTACTTCGCGGCACGTTCACCTTCGGCCAGCAACATCCGGGCCTGTCGTTCGGCCTCCGCGGAGAGGATCTGTGCGTGCTTGTCGCCCTCCGCCCCGAGGATCCGGGCCTGCTTCTTGCCCTCGGCGGTCTTGATGTCGGATTCACGCTGACCTTCCGCGGTGAGGATCATCGCCCGCTTCTCACGGTCGGCCTTCATCTGCATCTCCATCGACTGCTGGATCGACGGTGGCGGATCGATCGCCTTGAGTTCCACGCGGCTGATCCGCAGGCCCCACCGGGTGGTGGCGGCGTCCAGCTCCCCACGCAGCCGACGGTTGATGACGTCGCGCGAGGTGAGGGTCTCCTCGAGCGTCATGCCACCGACCACGTCACGCAGCGTGGCGACGGAGATCTGCTCGACACCGATGATGTAGTCGTTGACCCCGTAGATGGCGCGTGCGGCGTCGTTGATCTGGAACGTCACCACGATGTCGATGGCGACGGTCAGGTTGTCCTGGGTGATCACGGCCTGTGGAGGAAACGAGACCACCTGTTCACGGGTGTCCACCCGGTCGCGTACCCGGTCGATGAACGGGACCAGGATGGTCAGACCACCCGACACCGTCCTGGTGTAGCGTCCGAGGCGCTCGATGACGGCCGCCTCCCCCTGGGGGATCAGCGCCACGGACTTGAACAGCGCGACCGCCACCAGGATGACGAGGATGATGAGCAGGATGCTCAACTGACCCATGGTTCACACTCCCTTCCACACCACAGCGGTGGTGCCTTCGATGGAGACGACCTGCACACGGTCCCCTTCAGCGAATGATGTGCCGGGGTGTGCCGCCCGGGCTGACCAGATGTCGCCGGCGATACTCACCTGTCCGGCGGAATTGTCGGAGGTGACCTCGCTGAGCACCTCAGCGGACTGTCCTTCGAGCTCCTTGGAGGTGAACTCGCGCACCTCCCCCTGGGCGATGTAGCGGCGGCGTAGCACCGGCCGCAACAGCAGCAGGGATGCGGCGGAGGTGACGCCGAACACCCCGACCTCGGCCCAGACCGGTATGTCGATCGCCGAGACACCGGCGGTGGTGAGGGCGGCGACCGCGAGCATCAGCAGCGTGAAGTCCATGATGAGGAACTCGCCGACCGCGAGGACGGCTGCTGCAATCAACCAGATAATCGGGCCCATGGCCGCAGAATATCAGTTCACGGGAGGTTAGGCTCCGTGACGAAGTCAACCAGGCGCTCAACTGCGCCGATCAGGGTGGCGTCCAGGTCGCGGAATGTCTTCACCTTCGAGTAGACGTGCCGCCAGCCGTCCGTGGGTGTGCCCCATCCCAGGCGTCGGCACACCCCGGTCTTCCAGTCCTCACCGTAGGGAACCGTCGGCCAGGCCCGGATACCGACCGTCTCGGGCTTCACGGCCTCCCAGATGTCGATGTACGGGTGCCCGGTCACCATGACGTCCGGCCCGAGTCCCCGGGTGAGACGGGACTCCTTCGAACCCTCGACCAGGTGGTCGGCGAGGACACCGACCCGGCGACCGGGGCCGGGACGGAACTCCTCGAGCATGGCCGGGAGGTTGTCGAGCCCCTCGATGAACTCCACCACCACTCCTTCGACACGCAGGTCATGCCCCCAGACCTGCTCGACGATGGCGGCGTCGTGCAGACCTTCGACCCAGATCCTGGACGGTGCGGCGACCTTGGCACGGACGTCCCTGACCCGTCGGGAACCGGAGTTCGACCGCTGCGGATCCTGCGGGGTCTCCGACGCCGCCACATGGCGGGTCAAAGTCACCGGTCGTCCGTCGATGAGGAACCCGCCCGGGCGCATCTTGAACAGTCGGTCGCGCCCGTGCCGGTCCTCCAGACGCACGAATTCCCCGTCATAGGTCTTCTCGAAGCCGACCACCGCACCGACCCAGCCGCCGTCGGCGACCTCCACGACGGTGCCGGGCGCTGCCGGTACCTCAGGTAGGTCGGGGCGCCGGGCGTGCCCGGAGGAGACAGAAGATCGGGAGGATGAGGACCCTCCGAGAATGTCACGGCCGTACCTGTCGTTGAAGCTCATGGACACCGACTCTAGGCTAGGTGCAATGTCGTCCAGTAACCCCGCCGGTGACACCACCGGCATGATGAGGGGTACCCCTTTGCGTGAGCAACTGTGGTCCCCGGTGCAGAACACCACCGTATGGCTGGGATGGTGGCTCCACGGAGTGGTGTCCGCCGATGACGTCATCGACGCATTCCAGGACGTCCAGGGCCCGGCGCACGCCCTGCTCATTGATCCCGGTGGTGACGATCCCTTCGATGGCCGGTTCAGCGACCGGCCGACGGGACTCGTCGACCTGCTGCACGCGGTGCGCGAGGTGACCAGGGATCTGACCGTCGAGATTTCCTCCCGCCCCCTGGTCAGCCTCGTCCTCGCCGGGCCCGGTGACCCACCGGCGCTCCCCGCGGGATCACGTGGGGCGACCGCTGTCTCACGGGTAGGAGCAGGAATAGCTGTCGCGGACATAGATCCCCTGGTCACCCATGTCGTGGTGCCGGAGGTCGTGGACACGTCCCTGGTGCAGTGGGTGTGGTACCGCTGTGTCGGACGAGTCCGGGCCGGCGAGTTCTACGGTCCCGGTGAGGCAGACGCGAAGCTCAGGGAAGCCACCGACACTGCGGCGTCCCTGGTCGAACAGTCGGGGAACACGAAGATCCGGCACCGCTCCCCCCGTCTCGCCGTCGGTGCACTGACGGACTTCTTCGGACTTCCCGGCCTGCCCGCCGGGGTGTCGCCGCGCGCCGAGAAGCTCATGGCGCGGGCCGACGTCGTCGCCTCGGTCATCGAGGTCACCCGCTCAACGGATCAGGGTGCGACGCTCGACCCCCATCTGCTCCCCCTGGCGGGCGCGGTACGCACAGCGAGAATCACCGCAGTCGATCACGCGATGCGTGAACTCCTGCGGTGATTCTGCCGTCGGTACGTCGGTACCGGCTATTCGATCATGCGCACGGCCATGGGCTCGATACCGTCCCACCTGACCGGAGAGACCTTGACGACGTCGCCGGACTGGGGTGCCTCGAGCATCGTCCCGTCGCCGAGGTAGAGCGCCACGTGTGAGCTTCCGCCCGCTCCCCAGAAGAGCATGTCGCCGCGTTGGGCGTCGCCGACGGGAACCTGTGTGCCTGAGGTGTACTGGTAGCCGGAGTACTTCTCGAGCTGGATCCCGACCGCCGCGAACGAGTAGACCATGAGACCGGAGCAGTCGAAGCCGACCTTCGAGTAGTCCCCGTGGGAGTCAGCTACTCCGCCGTCCCGCACACCGAGGGTGGGACCGTCCTGGTTGCCGCCACCCCAGGCGTACGTCACACCGAGCTGGCCCATGCCACGGTCAATGACCCGTTCGATCTGTTCCTCGCGGGTACCGGAGGCGTCGGGTTCGGCGGGCTGTTCCCCACCGGGGTTCGACGGCGGCAGGCCGGGGTCGACACCCTCCTGCCCCTGCGGGAGATTCGCGTACGCTTCCGCCGCTGCGTCCCGCCCTGCGGTGGCCGCGGCCTCGAACGCTCCGTCAGGGTTGCCTTCGAGGTGGGAGTTGATCCCCGCGAACGCCGCCTGGCCGGCAGCATTGACGAGCCCGTCGATCGCCGCCTGTCGGAGTTCATCGCCTTCGGAGCTGCCCTCGAAACTCCCGGGGATCGCGTCGACCCCGGGGACCTCCGCAGAGCCTGCGGCAGGATCTTCGGCGGGGGCGCCCTCGACGTCGGGGACTTCTTCACCCTCAGGATCCACCTCGGCCCCGTCACTGCCGACGCTGCCGGCGGTGGCCTCGTCCGGGACCTCGGGGACCGTCTGATCATCGTCGGGGACAGCGGAGCCGTCGACGGAGCCGGAGGAGGGGTCGGGGGTCTCGGGCCCGACGGCCTCGTCCTTCATGCCGACTGCGCCGGGGGTACCTGAGTTACCCGAGGTGCCGGAGGCGTCGGTGGTCCCGGCGGACCCGGTGTCTGCAGAGTTGGAGGTGTCGTCGCTCGCCTCGACGCGGTCGGCGGCGGCTTCAGCCGCCCGGCGTTTGTCGAAGGAACTGGCCGCAGCGTTCGCGGATACCTTGTCCACCGCCTTCTTCGCCGCCGCCAGCCGGTCCTTCGCTTCGGAGAGCGAGTTCTTGACCCGGGTGAGCTCCTTGGTCTTCTCCGCGATCGACGACTGTGCGTCGGTGAACGCCTGCTCGGCCGCGCTGTGTGCCTTCAGCGCGGCCTGGACGAGACCGTCGGCGTCGTCACGGGACACGCGGAGCGACGATTCCTCGTTGGCTGCCTGAGTCCGCGCGAGGTCGAGGCGGTCGATGTCCGCCTGCTGCTTCTCTGCGGCGAGTCGCATGTAGGTTGCGCGGTCGATGTTGTCGGCCGCCGCGTCCGATCCGGAGGCGAGCACGACGGGGGCCGCGTCTCCGCCCTGGGTGTAGGCGGAGCGAGCGATGTCGTCCAGGGTGGACTGCGCGTCCTGGACGTCAGAGTCCGAGTCATCGAGACGTCCGCGGGCCTCAGTGACGTTGTCCTGGGCTTCCTGGGCTGCGCGCTGGCTCCGGTCGACATCGACGCGGGCCTTGTTCACGGATTCGCGGAGGCCGCCGAGTTCCAGCTCCAGGGAGGAGACTTCGCCCTCTGTCGTGGACACTGCACCGACCAGGTCAGCGAGGTAGGCCTCGGCGGTCTGGTCTGAGGAGCTCGAGGAGTTGTCGGAGGGGGCCGCGACGGCGGTCGCCGCGGGGACGGTGAGTCCTGCGGCCACCGCGAAAGACAGCAGTGCCCGAGTGGACCGGACGGTCGACCTGCGGGCTGTGCCGCGGGCGTTCAGTCGAAGTGCCACGGTGAGTCTCTCCTTGGGGTGGCGTACCGGGTCAACTAGGTCAAGCCGTCGTCCTTGACATTATCCCGGTACGGCCACCTGTCCACCGCGCTTCCCCGCGAGGTGGTCCAGGGCCCGATACCCAGGTTCCGGAGGGCCGGTTGTTCACCGCCGGAATTGTCACGAACAGGTCTCGTTCCGATATCGGATCGTTACCAATTGACGACAACTGAACCGTAAGACACTCAAGACACATGCGAAACCCGAACCTCACTAATCACATAAGAATCACGAGAAACATTTGTCACGCTGTGTGCCTTGACCTGCGTAGGAGATCGCATACAGTCATAATGTGATCTTTGTCACATTGATGGTGCTGCCGGCGTGTCTGATTGCGAGAATGCAACCCATCATACTCAAACTCTGAACCTTGACTTGAGCATCGACAAGGCACCGACCTTGACCTGGTGGCAACGTGGTTCACTGCCCCGACCCCGGGGTCGGTCGGGGTCGGTCGGGGTTGGTGCGGAAGTGGTCCGTACCGCGTGGTCAGCGGCGGTAGCTCAGGGTCGCGAAGGCGGCGGACACTGCCACGGTGAGGAGGAGGCCGACGATGACGGCCACGACGACGGCGGTGAAGTCCGGCTCGGATGCGTCAGCATCGGCGAGGAAGTCCACGACGTCCTGCGGGGCCGTCGAGCCATGGAGCATCCCCTGGTTGGACTCGATCTGGAAGCGGGACATGTCGTCGCTGACGACCTGCGTGTTGTGCGGGGCGCGCACGACGACCGTCTGTGCCCCGCCGGAATCGTCGGAACCCGTGGAGTCCTTGACGGTCTGCGCGAGATTCCGCAGCCCCGTCCCTTCTGCGGAAGTGCTGTCGAGGATCACGACGTCTATCCCCTTGTCCGCGAGATCCCGGTAACCGGAGACCTCTGACGGGGTGAGGTCGTCGCCTGCCTGTGAGTCCGAGAACCCGGACTCGGCGATGTCGTCGAGCACCGCCTGAAGGTCGACATTCTCGAAATCCACGGTTGACTCATTTCCTGGCGGGGCGGGAGTTGTTATCTGGCTGTATAGATTTTTAGCATCCTCGCGGGGCGTTCGGGGGTGCCGACACGCGGTCATGTGGGGGCCGGAATCACTCCGTCCTGCGGTTATGAAGCATTACGTTCGTACTGTTATAGTGGTGCTGACGGAATCCGCGATGACTGCTGACACAATGGTGGCAGTCCGCGTCGGCGCCACTCTTCCCGGTGCCGGGACAAGGTCCAGACGAGGTCCGCAGGTCCACGCGGCGGGATGACGTCAGACGAACGTCACACAACTGACGACGATAACGAGAAGAGATTCAGGAGCACTGTCGTGACTGAAAGCAAGAATTCCTTTGGAGCAGAGGGGACTCTCGAGGTCGGTGACCGGTCCTACAAGATGTACCGTCTCAGCGCGGTCCCGGGCATGGAGAAGCTTCCCTACTCGCTGAAGGTCCTCGGTGAGAACCTCCTCCGTAACGAGGACGGTGCGAATGTCGCCCGCGAGCACATCGAGGCCATCGCCAACTGGGATCCGTCCGCGGACCCCAGCATCGAGATCCAGTTCACCCCCGCCCGTGTCGTCATGCAGGACTTCACCGGTGTGGCCTGCGTGGTCGACCTGGCGACGATCCGTGACGCGGTGGTCGCCCTCGGTGGCGACGCCGACCAGGTCAACCCGTTGAACCCGGCCGAGATGGTCATCGACCACTCCGTCATCATCGAGGCGTTCGGTGACGAGAACGCCCTCGAGCGCAACGTGGAGATCGAGTACCAGCGCAACGAGGAGCGCTACAAGCTCCTGCGGTGGGCCACCGGTGCCTTCGACAACTTCCGCGTCGTCCCGCCCGGAACCGGCATCGTCCACCAGGTCAACATCGAGTACCTGGCACGGTCGATCTTCGACAAGGACGGCATGGCCTACCCCGACACCTGTGTCGGTACCGACTCCCACACCACGATGGAGAACGGCCTGGGCATCCTGGGGTGGGGCGTCGGCGGCATCGAGGCCGAGGCCGCGATGCTCGGCCAGCCGATCTCCATGCTCATCCCGCGCGTCGTCGGCTTCAAGCTCTCCGGCGAGATCCCCGTGGGCGTCACCGCCACCGACGTGGTGCTGACCATCACCGACATGCTGCGTCAGCACGGCGTGGTCGGTAAGTTCGTCGAGTTCTACGGCAAGGGTGTCGCGGAGCTGCCCCTGGCCAACCGCGCCACCATCGGCAACATGTCCCCGGAGTTCGGCTCCACCGCCGCGATGTTCCCGATCGACCAGGAGACCATCGACTACCTGGCACTGACCGGTCGCGACCAGGAGACCCTGGACCGCGTCGAGGCCTACGCCAAGGAACAGGGCATGTGGCTCGACCCGGAGAACGACGCCGTGTACTCCGAGTACCTCGAGCTCGACCTCTCCACCGTCGTGCCCTCCATCGCCGGCCCGAAGCGCCCCCAGGACCGCATCGAGCTCTCCGACTCCAAGGCACAGTTCCGCAAGGACCTGCACAACTACGCCGACAGCAACTCCGGCAACCCGGACGCGCAGGACTTCGTCGCCGAGGGCGGCAATGTCGGTGGACACACCGGCACCCCGGCCACCGCCGCCGACGCCAAGGGCAACCTCCCGTCCGCGGCCGCCGGAAACCAGGGTCGTCCGACCAACCCGATCGAGGTCAACTACAACGGCAAGGACATGGTCCTCGACCACGGCATGGTGGGCATCGCCTCCATCACCTCCTGCACCAACACCTCGAACCCCTCCGTCATGGTCGGCGCCGGCCTGCTGGCCCGCAAGGCCGCGGAGAAGGGTCTGCAGTCCGCACCGTGGGTCAAGACCTCCATCGCCCCCGGTTCCCAGGTCGTCACCGGCTACTTCGAGAAGGCGGACCTGTGGAAGGACCTCGAGGCCATGGGCTTCTACCTCGTGGGTTACGGCTGCACCACCTGCATCGGTAACTCCGGCCCGCTCCCCGAGCCGATCTCCGAGGGCATCAACGAAGCCGACCTGGCAGCCACCGCCGTGCTGTCCGGTAACCGTAACTTCGAGGGACGCATCTCCCCCGACATCAAGATGAACTACCTGGCGTCCCCGATCCTCGTGATCGCCTACGCCATCGCCGGCACCATGGACTTCGACTTCGAGACCCAGCCGCTCGGCCAGGACAACGACGGCAACGACGTCTTCCTCAAGGACATCTGGCCGTCCACCGAGGAGATCGAGTCGGTCATCAAGTCCTCCATCACCAAGGAGCTATACTCCGAGGACTACGCCGACGTCTTCAAGGGCGACGAGCGCTGGCAGTCCCTGCCCGTGCCGGAGGGCAAGACCTTCGCCTGGGACGACGACTCGTCCTACATCCGCAAGGCCCCCTACTTCGACGGCATGGAGCCCACACCGGGCCCGGTGACCGACGTCGAGGGCGCCCGTGTCCTGGCACTGCTGGGAGACTCGGTCACCACCGACCACATCTCCCCCGCATCGTCGATCAAGCCGGGCACCCCCGCCGCCCAGTACCTCGACTCCAAGGGCGTCGAGCGCAAGGACTACAACTCCCTGGGTGCCCGTCGTGGTAACCACGAGGTCATGGTCCGCGGTACCTTCGCCAACATCCGCCTGCAGAACCAGCTTCTCGACGGCGTGACCGGCGGCTACACCCGCGACTTCACCCAGGAGGGTGGACCGCAGTCCTTCATCTACGACGCCTCCGTCAACTACCGCGAGCAGGGCACTCCCCTCGTCGTGCTCGGCGGTAAGGAGTACGGCACCGGTTCCTCCCGCGACTGGGCAGCCAAGGGCACCCTACTGCTCGGGGTGAAGGCCGTCATCGCCGAGAGCTTCGAGCGTATCCACCGCTCGAACCTCGTCGGCATGGGCGTCATCCCGCTGCAGTTCCCCGAGGGTGAGTCCTGGAAGTCCCTGGGCCTGGACGGCACGGAGACCTTCGACCTGGCCGGTATCGAGGCGCTGAACGAGGGATCCACCCCGGACACCGTCCACGTCACCGCGACCAAGGAAGACGGCACCGTCATCGAGTTCGACGCGGTCACCCGTATCGACACCCCCGGTGAGGCCGATTACTACCGCAACGGCGGCATCCTGCAGTACGTCCTGCGCAACATGATGAACAACAAGTAAGACCCGTGTTCATCACCCGCCCGCCCCGCGGCTTCCGTGAGGCGGGCGGACGTGTACCGGAAAGGGGCACTGTCCATGCCTAAGGTCAGTGAAACCGACCTTTCCGAGCGGCGCACCGACATCCTGCGCGCGGCCAGGACCTGCTTCGTCACCTACGGGTACGACGGCGCCACGGTCTCGCGACTGGAGAAGGAGACCGGCAAGTCGCGGGGGGCGATCTTCCACCACTTCCGGAACAAGGAGACCCTGTTCCGGGAAGTGGCCCACCGCGACATGGTCCGCATGACCGACCTCGCCGGGAACCGGGGCATGATCGGCCTGATCCGGTACCTCCTCGAGGACCCCGAACTCGCCGAATGGTGGGGCCTGAGGGTGGAGATCACCCGCAGGATCCGCCTCGACGACCAGTTGCGGGACGTCTGGGAACAGGACCAGAACGCCCTGCGCACGGCGGTCACCGAGCGACTCGAGGAACAACGCGAGTCCGGCAGGCTCCGTACCGACATCTCCACCGCCACCACGCTCCAGTTACTGGAGCTGGTGCTGGAGGGGGTCATGGCGCACCTGGTGTCGGACCGTGAGAGCGGCCTGCTCCCCGAGGCGCTCGACATCGTCGAGCAGTCCCTGCGTTCCTCGGAGAACCGGGCCTGACCACCACGCCCTCGCACCGCTCGGCACACGGCACCCACCGATCAGAGCCCTACCGGCCCGGTGGGTGCCATCCTTTACCAGACAAGTAGCATGGTGTCCCATGATCGCGATCATGACCGTTACCGGACGAGACCACACCGGAATCATCGCAGCCGTGTCGACCGCATGTGCTGAGCTGGAGATCAACATCCGTAACGTCTCCCAGACCATCATGGACGACTGGTTCACGATGATCCTGCACGTCGAGCTTCCCGACGCGCTGTCGGTCACCGATGTCAACGGGCGGATGTCCGAGGTGGAGCAGAGGGAGAAGCTGGTCATCACGATCCAGTCGCAGGCGATTTTCGACGCGATGCACGAGATCTGAGGTACGCCGACCAATGACTGCATTCCTGCCTTCGTCCTCGATCCTCGAGACCATCGAGATGATCCAGCGTTACCGCCTGGACATCCGCACGGTGACCATGGGGATCAACCTCCTGCCCGCGGTCCGTGCCACCCCGGAAGCCACCTGCGAGGCCGTCTACGACCTGGTGACCTCCCGTGCCGAGAGCCTCGTGCCCGTCTGCAGCGGCATCGAGGAGGAACTGGGGGTCCCGATCGTCAACAAGCGCATCTCCGTCACCCCGGTGGCCCTGGTGTCCTCGGCGGTCCCGGGCTGCGACCCCGTCGACATCGCCCGCGCCCTCGACCGCGCGGCCGTGGCCGCCGGGGTGAATTTCATCGGCGGATACTCCGCGCTCGTCGAGAAGGGCGGTTCTGCCGGGGACAAGCGTCTGATCCGGTCGATTCCGGAGGCGCTCAGTGAGACAGACGTGGTCTGTTCCTCGGTGAACATCGCGTCCTCCCGTGCCGGCATCAACATGAACGCCGTGCGCGAGATGGGCCAGGTCGTCAAGGACTGCGCCGAGGCGACCTCGGACCGCAGCTCCATCGCCTGCGCGAAACTGGTGGTCTTCGCCAACTCCGTCGGGGACAACCCGTTCATGGCCGGGGCGTTCCACGGGATCGAGGAGCCCGACTGCGTGATCAGTGTCGGTGTCTCGGGGCCCGGGGTCGTCGACCGCGCTGTCGCCGCCCTGGGGCCGGAGGCCTCCCTCAACGAGATCGCCGAGGAGATCAAGAAGGCGGCGTTCAAGGTGACCCGCACCGGGCAGCTCGTCGGCACGATGGCCGCCGACCGTCTCGGCGTCCCCTTCGGGATCGTGGATCTGTCCCTCGCACCGACCGCCGACATCGGTGACTCGGTCGCCCACATTCTGGAGCACATGGGGCTCGGGCAGGTCGGCGGACACGGCACCACCGCCGCCCTGGCACTGCTCAACGACGCAGTGAAGAAGGGCGGCATGATGGCCTGCTCACGCGTCGGAGGGCTCTCGGGTTCCTTCATCCCGGTGTCGGAGGACGCCGGGATGATCGAGGCGGTCCGGGCCGGAAATCTGACCATCGAGAAGCTCGAGGCGATGACCGCGATCTGTTCGGTCGGCCTGGACATGATCGCGATTCCCGGTGACACCCCGGCGTCCTCCATCGCGGGCATGATCGCCGACGAGGCGGCCATCGGCGTGATGAACCACAAGACCACCGCCGTGCGGGTGGTCCCCGCCGTCGGCACTGTCCCCGGCGACGACGTCGACTTCGGCGGCCTGCTCGGCCATGCACCGGTCATGCCGGTCAGTACCGTCAGCAGCGCGGAGTTCATCGCACGCGGCGGCTACATCCCCGCACCGGTCCACGGGTTCCGTAACTGAGGGGACCGACGGACGTGCCCAGGATATTCACCCACGCCCGAAGCGCCACCGTCATCGCCGATCCGGGTGACCTGATTTCGACGGCATATGCGGAGGGGAGGTTCAGCGCCCCCTGTCCCCTGCCCCCGGACGATGCCGCGGTGACGGAGGCGCTGCGCGACAACGGGACGATGCCCGTCGCCGGTGCCCGGCTCTTCGGGCTGGCGACCGCGCAACTCGTGCTCGTCGTGTCCGCCTGCGCCGTCGCCCTCGTCGGCCTGCTCCTGCTCGGTGCGGGCTCAGTGTCCGGCGTGGGCGTGGGCAGCGTCCTGCTCGTGCTGGGGGCCGGGATACTGGCGTTCACGGTGTTGTCCGCGCGGAGTCGCCGGAGAAGACTAGTGGCGCTGGCGACGGCATGGCAGAACGGTTGGCTCCGCTTCGCGCCTGCCCGGGTGGGGGCGGTGTGGGTCGACCGCCGCGTGACACACGGCAGGGCCAACAGTCAGGGGGCCAACCAGGACAACAGGTACTGGTTCCGGGCCGTGGTGGAGGTGCACCCCACTGACGGAAGCCCGACGTTCACCGTGGTCACGGATCCCTTCCAGGCACTGGCCAATCATGACGGCGCCCCGCACGACCTGGTCAGTGCCCCGAACCCGGTGGACGCGTTCGAGCCGGAGTACACCAACGGCTGGACTGTCGCACGGTATGTGGCGGGTTCGACGGAGACCATGGCAGCATCCGCGACCGTCACCACGAACCTGTCGTTGACGCAGATCGGTGCCGCTCTCAGAGCTGCCGGCGTGCGGTGACCCGGGACGGGGCCGGGACTGAGCGCCGCAGCTCCATCTCCCGGAGTCCGGCGACGTCCGGGGCACCGACCAGTGCCATGGTCAGGTCCAGGTCGGCCAGGACATTCTCCACGACCTCGCGGACGCCCTGCTCGCCGGCCACGGCGAGTCCGTACATGTGGGGCCTCCCCAGCAGGACGGCGTCCGCACCGAGAGCCAGCGCGACAGCGACGTCCCGTCCGGTCCGGACACCGGAGTCCAGCAGGACGGTCGGACCGTCGCCGATGCGTTCCCTGACCTCGACCAGGGCATCGAGCGAGGCCACGGCACCGTCCACCTGACGTCCCCCGTGGTTGGACACGATGATCGCGTCCGCCCCGACCTCGAAGGCGCGCTCCGCGTCATCGGCGTGCAGGATCCCCTTGAACACGACCGGTAGCGATGTACGCTGCTTCAGCGTCGCCAGCAGGTCCCAGTCCAGGCCGGGGTTCGAGTAGATGTCCAGGAACGTCTCCACGGACGCCCGGGGCTCCGGGGCCAGAAGATTGCGTAGCGTGGGGCCCGGATGGCGGCGGGCGATGGAGAGCAGGGACGCCACCGCCGCCGGCGTGACACGTACCCCGGCGGTGCCGCCGGAGTCCTTGTCGCGGAGACGCTGCCGGACGATCCGCAGGAACCGGTTGTCGGAGGTGTACTGGGCGATGCCCTGTCCCCGGGAGAACGGCAGGGACCCCAGGTTCAGGTCCTGCGGGCGCCAGCCCAGCACAGTGGTATCGAGCGTGACCACCAGTGCCCCGGCACCGCTGTCTTCCGCACGGGCGATGAGGCTGTCGACCAACTGTTCATCCGTCGACCAGTACAACTGGAACCAGTGTCCAGCATTTTCCCTTGACTTTTCGGGGGTCCGTGCGCCCTGGCATGCCGCGGCGATGTCCTCCAGTGCGGAGCTGCCCTGGTTGCTCACCACGTACGGGACGTCAGTGCGTCCTGCCGCCCGGGCGATCATGAGGTCACTGTCCGGATGGACGAGTGCGCCGGCGCCGACCGGGGCGAGAAGGAGTGGCGACGACAGCTCCTGACCTAATACCGTCGTCGACAAGTTTCTTTCCTTGACGCCGTGTGCCATACGGGGCACGACGCGGTAACTGTCGAAAGCCGCCCGGTTGCTGTCGTGCGTCCGCCCCTCGCCGGCGCTGCCGTTGATGTAGGCCCACGCCTTCCGGGACATCGCCCGACGGGCCGCACGTTCCAGGCCGGCAGCGTCGGTGGGGACGGCCGGACGGATGCCGGACACTCCGGAGCGGTAGATGGTGTCCTGCCGTGCACGGCCGGCGCCGGGTCGGGTGGTGTCGGGGGTGTGGTTTGTTTCCATCCCCCGACAGTATCCTCCGGGATACCCCGGTCAGGCGAGTTCCACGATATCCATGTAGGCGTCCGACCACAGGTCCTCGTCGCCGTCCGGTAGGACGATCACACGTTCCGGTTCCAGTGCCCTCACCGCTCCCGGGTCATGGGTGACCAGGATGACGGCACCGGTGTAGGTGCGCAGCGCATTGAGGACCTGCTCGCGCGACTGCGGGTCGAGGTTGTTGGTCGGCTCGTCCAGCAGCAGGACGTTCGCCCGCGAACTCACCAGCGTCGCCAGGGCGAGCCGGGTCTTCTCACCGCCCGAGAGCGTCCCGGCCGGCTGGTTGAGCTGCTCCCCGGAGAACATGAATGCACCGAGGAGACCACGGAGGTCCTGCTCACCGGCCTCAGGGCATGCCTGGATCGCGTTGTCCCAGACGCTGGCGTCCGGGTCGATCGTGTCGTGCTCCTGGGCGAAGTAGCCCACCTTGAGGCCGTACCCGCTGACGATGCCACCTTCTCCGTCGGTCCGCTCCACACCGGCGAGGAGCTTCAGCAGGGTCGTCTTACCGGCACCGTTGAAGCCCAGGACGACGACACGCGAACCACGGTCGACGGCGAGGTCGACGCCGGCGAAGACCTCCAGGGAGCCGTACATCTTCGTCAGACCCGTGGCGTTCATCGGTGTCTTCCCGCAGGGCGCAGGCTCGGGGAAGGAGATGTTGGCGTACTTGTCGTCCTGGCGGACCTCGTCGAGATCGTCGATCATGCGGTCCGCCCGGGCGATCATCTGCTTGGCTGCGGCCGCCTTGGTGGCCTTCGCCCCGAGCTTCGCCGCCTGCTGGCGAAGGGCCCCCGCCTTCTTCTCCGCATTGGCTTTCTCGCGACGCCGACGGGCCTCATCGGTGGCGCGGGCGTCCAGGTACTTCTTCCAGGTCATGTTGTAGACGTCGGCCTCGCCACGCACGGCGTCGAGGAACCAGACCTTGTTGACGACGGCCTCAAGGAGCTCGACGTCGTGGGAGATCATGACCAGACCCCCCTCGTGGCGCTGCAGGAAGTCACGGAGCCAGGAGATCGAATCCGCGTCGAGGTGGTTGGTGGGTTCGTCGAGCAGCAGCGTCGTCTCCGAGCGCCCTGACCCGGACGTCGCGGCGAAGAGGATCTGGGCGAGCTCCACGCGGCGACGCTGGCCACCTGAG
This sequence comes from Corynebacterium glyciniphilum AJ 3170, assembly GCF_007673095.1. Taxonomy (GTDB): domain Bacteria; phylum Actinomycetota; class Actinomycetes; order Mycobacteriales; family Mycobacteriaceae; genus Corynebacterium. The sequence continues at coordinate 289,382 of NZ_VDYZ01000001.1, read as the reverse complement.
AGCGTCTTGAGCTGCTGGTCGAGGATGCGCTGCGGCAGGCCGAGACCGTCACAGATGCGGGCAGCCTCGGAGTCGGCCTCATAACCGCCGAGAGAGGCGTACCGCTCCTCGAGACGGCTGTACTTGATGATGGCGGCATCGCGTTGGGAGTCGGTGCCGGACTCCATGAGCTCCTGCTGGCGGTCCATCGAGGACCGCAGCTGGTCCAGACCCCGGGCCGAGAGCACACGGTCGCGGGCGGTCTGTTCGATGTCGCCCTCCTTGGAGTCCTGCGGGAGGTAGCCGATCTCACCGGCGCGGGTCACGGTGCCGCCGTAGGGCTCTCCCTCGCCTGCGAGGATGCGCATGGAGGTCGTCTTCCCGGCACCATTACGGCCGACGAGGCCGATACGGTCCCCCGGTTGGACGCGGAGCTGCTGGCCGGGCGCGTTGAGGAGGGTGCGAGCCCCCACCCGCACCTCGAGGTCCTGAGTAACAATCACAACGGTCCATCGTATCACCGAGGCCCTGCAGTCGTGGAGGTGGGCGCCGCGCTCTCCTTCTCCCCCCTAGGGAGAGAGCCGCGTCGATCCTCTGGTCGAGGTTCGCGGGCGACCCACCCACCACTTCCGCTGAGTTCCGGAACAGCAGGGCCCCCCGGGCCTCCGGACATCTGGTCCTTCCGGCCTCGGCCTGTTGGACAGATATCAATATAAACTTTTTACGCTCATTTGGATAGTGTTTCGTGAACGATACTTACTCCGCGCATCAGGCTCGGGGGTAGAGTCATGTACGAGGATGGGACAAGACACGGCGACGATGTCCTGCATTCATGCTTATGAGCCTACCTTTTGCTGATGATAAGGAAGCCTACAGCAAAGCCACGGGTGCGGGGGTGCTGTTTCAACCCCGTCGACCCGGGCACCCCGTCGCCCACTGCCGAACGATCGATCCAGGAGCCCGCCAGCATGCACATCGCCGTCATCGGCCTCGGCCCGGCCGGAGCGCTGCTCGCCCACAGAGCCGCGACGACCGGCTGGACGGTGGACGCCTACGACCCGCGGTGCGAGGTGACCACCACCGGCGACCTCCTGCTTCCCCGGTGGACCAACACCTACGGCGTCTTCCTGGACGATCTTCCCGCGTGGGCGCGTACCGTGCTCACGTTCTCGGCCGTCTCCCCGGCCCTCGAGGTGCACACTCCCCGTCGACGTACACTGACCGGGCGGCGGTACGGCATGATTGACCGGGACGCCACACGGCAGCGGTTGTCCACCGCCGGGAAGCGACTGAACCTGCACCGCAGAAAGATCGACGACCTGGACCCGGGGCTGTTGGAGGCCGATGTCGTCGTCGATTGTCGGGGGGTCGTCGACCGTCCCGGGGCCATCCGTCAGATCGCGTACGGCGTTGTCCTGGAACCTGGTGAACACGACGGCCCCCCGGTTTTCATGGACTGGCGTCCCGCCGCCCCGGACGAGGACCCCGCGGAGCTGCCGGATCCACCCAGTTTCCTGTACGTGCAGCCCGTCGAGGACGGGATGTTGTACGAGGAGACGATCCTGGTGACCAGGGAACAGACCCGGCCGATGACCGACCTTCTGAAGCGACGGCTCACCGCGCGTGTCCCCGCTGTCGGCGCGGGAGTGGAACTGTCGCCCGTCATCACCACCGAGACGGTCCACTTCCCTGTCGACCGCCGGGTGCGCGGCTGGTACACGGGCATCCGTGACGGCGTCGCGGTGTTCGGGGCTGCGGGCGGGATGACACATCCGGCCACCGGATACTCCGTCGCCGAATCAGCGGCCACCGTCGACCGGATGCTGCATCTCCTCGAACACGGCACACTCCCCCGGAGGGAGCGGCTCTCGGCGGCGCTGGCCCACCGGCTCCGACTGTTCGGTGCTGAACTGGTCACTGTTTCCGACGGGCCGACACTACGGCGTTTCTTCGACGCCTTCTTCGACCTGCCGCCACGACTGCAGTCCTCCTACCTGGCCGGGCAGCACGGAGGACGGGTCGCCGTGACGATGCTGTCACTGGCCAGGTATCCGCGGCGGGTGCTGCCGTTCCTCCGTCCGCTGCCCGGGGTGCTGAGGGACATGTTCTTCGCCCGTCGCTCGTCCTGACGGGGGAACCAGAAAAAACCACCACGTGGGGTACGCGTACAGGCCTGTACGCGTACCCCACATGGTGGTTACTTCCGGGTCGAAAGTGTCTGCGTCCCGTTACACGCTGAAACCGAGGTAACGCAGCTGCTCCCGGCCGTCGGCGTTGATCATGTGCGGGCCCCACGGCGGGGACCAGACCCAGTTGATCCGCAGTGCCGAGACCTGTTCGATCCCGTCCACCACGGCAGTGGTGGCCTGGTCCTCGAGCATGTCGGTCAGCGGACACGCCGGCGAGGTCAGCGTCATGTTGATGACCGCCTCGGTGCCCTTGTCGGTGCGCTCTACCCAGACCTGGTACACCAGGCCGAGGTCCACGACGTTGATCCCCAGCTCGGGGTCGATGACGTCGAGCATCGCCTCCTCGATCTGGTCGGAGAGCATCACGTCCTCCTGCGAGATCTCCTTCGGAGGCTCCGGGACGGCGTCCAGCGGATTGGGGTCCATCTGCGGGGACGACGGCTCGGCGGCGGTGCCGGTGGCCGTGTCGGTGGTGGTGTCGTCACTCATGGTGGATCCTTACTTCTTGTTGGTTGACTCGCTCGTGGCGGCCTCGAAGGCCTTCCACCCCAGCAGTGCGCATTTCACGCGGGCGGGGTACTTGGACACGCCGGCGAAGGCCACGCCGTCGCCGATGACGTCCTCGTCACCCTCGACGGTGCCGCGAGAGGTCACCATCTTCTCGAACTCCGCCAGCTTCGCCATGGCCTCGGGCACGCTCAGACCGGTGAGCTCCTCAGCCATCACCGACGTCGCGGCCTGGCTGATCGAGCATCCCGTGGCGTCGTAGGAGATGTCGGTGACCGTGCCGAGGTCGTCCGACAAGGTGACGCGCAGGGTGACCTCGTCGCCGCAGGAGGTGTTCACGTGGTGGACCTCGGCGTTGAACGGCGTCCGGAGCCCCGCGTGCTGCGGATGCTTGTAGTGGTCCAGGATGACCTCCTGGTACATCTGCTCAAGTTTCACTGGGGCTGCCTCACGTTCTGGTCCTCCTCGGCGACGGTACCGAAGAACCGCTGGGCGGCACGGATCGCGTCGACCAGTGCATCGACCTCGTCGAGCGTGTTGTACAGGTAGAAGCTGGCGCGGGCCGTCGCCTGGACACCGAGGGCACGGTGGGCCGGCCAGGCACAGTGGTGGCCGACCCGGATGCACACACCGTTGTCGTCGAGAACCTGTCCGAGGTCGTGCGGGTGGATTCCGTCGACGACGAAACTGACCGCGCAGCCCCGGTCCACGTTCTCGGTCGGTCCGATGATCCGCAGACCCTCGACCGTGGACAGCCGCTCAAGGGCGTAGCCGGTGATGTCGTGCTCGTGTGCGGCGATGTTGTCCATGCCGATCTTCCGCAGGTACTCGACCGCGGCACCCAGTCCGACGACCTGGGAGGTCATCTGGGTTCCGGCCTCGAAACGCTGCGGAGGAGCCGCATAGGTCGTCTTCTCCATGGTGACGATCTCGATCATCGACCCACCGGTGAGGAACGGCGGCAGGGTCTCCAACAGGTGCGACTTGCCGTAGAGCACGCCGACGCCGTTGGGGCCGAGCATCTTGTGCCCGGAGAACGCGGCGAAGTCGACGTCCAGGGCGTGGAAATCCACCGGCATGTGCGGCACGGACTGGCACGCGTCCAGGACGAAGAGAGCGCCGACGGCCCGGGCACGGCGCACGGCCTCCACGACATCGAGCTGGGCACCGGTCACATTGGACTGGTGGCTCAGCGCGACGACCTTGGTGCGCTCGGAGAGCTCGAGGCTGTCGAGGTCGATGCGCCCGTCCGGGGTGGCCGAATACCACCGCAGGGTGGCACCCGTGCGCTGCGCGAGCTCCTGCCACGGCACGAGGTTGGCGTGGTGCTCGATCTCCGAGATGACGATCTCGTCGCCGGGACCGACCGCCAGGTCACCCGCACGCGGGTCGCCCAGCATGAAGGCGACCTCGTTGAGCGCCTCCGTCGCGTTCTTGGTGAACGCGATCTCCTCGTCAGCGGCACCGACGAACCGTGCGACGGCGTCGCGTGCAGTCTCGTAGGAGTCGGTCGCCTCCTCGGCGATCTCGTAGGCACCACGGTGGACGGGGGCGTTGTGCTCCGTGAGGAAGGTCCGCTCGGCGTCGAGGACCTGGAGCGGCCGTTGCGCGGTCGCACCGGAATCCAGGTACACGAGTGGACGACCGTCCCGTACCGTGCGTGACAGGATCGGGAAGTCCGCCCTGATGGCGGCGGTGTCCAGTGGGGTCATTCGTTATCAGGCCTTTGCGGTGAATCGCTCGTAGCCGTGCTCCTCGAGTTCCTGGGCGAGCTCGGGGCCGCCGGACTCGACGACACGTCCCTTGGCGAAGACGTGGACGAAGTCGGGCTTCACGTAGTTCAGGATGCGCTGGTAGTGGGTGATCATGATCAGGCCACCGTCCTCGCGCTCCTTGTAGCGGTTGATGCCCTCAGAGACGGTGCGCAGGGCGTCGACGTCCAGGCCGGAGTCGGTCTCGTCGAGGATGGCGAACTTCGGCTTCAGCAGGGACAGCTGCAGGATCTCGTGGCGCTTCTTCTCGCCGCCGGAGAACCCCTCGTTGACGGAACGCTCGGAGAAGGCCGGGTCGATCTCCAGCTCGTCCATGGCGGTGCGTGCCTCCTTGACCCACTGGCGCAGCTTCGGGGCCTCGCCGCGCACGGCGGTGGCCGCGGAGCGCAGGAAGTTGGCCATGGAGACCCCGGGGACCTCCACCGGGTACTGCATGGCGAGGAAGAGTCCGGCGCGGGCGCGCTCGGAGACGTCCATGTCCAGCAGGTTCTCGCCGTCGAGGAGGACCTCGCCCTCGGTGATCTCGTACCGGGGGTGGCCGGCGATCGCGTAGGACAGGGTGGACTTGCCGGAGCCGTTCGGGCCCATGATGGCGTGGGTCTCACCGGAGTTCACGGTGAGGTTGACGCCGTGGAGGATCGGCTTGGGATCCTCGTTCTCGTCCTGGGGGACCACCTGTGCGTGGAGGTTCTTGATCTCGAGAGTGCTCATTGTGTGTTCGTTGTTCCTAACCTGGAGTGTGAAGAATATTCAGCTGGATCAGAGGACGGTGTTCGCGAGTTCCTGCTCGACGACGTCCTCGAGGTTCTCGCGGATGCTCTCGACCGGGACGCGGCGGATGACGTCGGTGAAGAAGCCGCGGATGATCAGTCGGCGGGCCTCTTCGTCGGAGATGCCGCGGGACTTCAGGTAGAACATGTGCTCGTCGTCGAAGCGCCCGACGGTGGCGGCGTGGCCGGCACCGACGATCTCACCGGTCTGGATCTCCAGGTTCGGCACGGCATCGGCGCGTGCGCCCTCGGTGAGCACGAGGTTCTTGTTCGTCTCATAGGTGTCCGTGCCGGTTGCCTCGGGCCGGATCAGCACGTCGCCGATCCACACGGTGCGGGCCTCGGAGCCGTGGCGTCCGGTCTCGCCCTGCAGCGCGGACTTGTACAGCACGTTGGAGCGGCAGTTCGGCTCGCTGTGGTCGACCAGCAGGCGCTGCTCGAAGTACTGCCCGGCGTCGGCGAAGGAGACGCCCAACAGTTCCGCGTCCCCGCCGGGGCCGGTGAACCGGACGTGCGGGACGGAGCGCACGACGTCGCCGCCGAAGGTGGCCACGGTGTGCCGTACCGTCGCGTCCCGGCCGACGAGAATGTGCGAGTTGGACAGGTGTACCGCGGTACGGCCCCAGTCCTCCCACACCACGGTGGTCAGGCGGGCGCCGTCGCCGACGACGAACTCCAGGTTGTCGGAGTGGACCCCCTCGCCCTGGTAGCGCAGGACGACGATGGCCTCCGCATGGGCCTCGAGCTCGATGACGGTCGTGCCGTAGGTGGTCACGTCGTCGCCGGAACCGGTGAGGGTGACGATGACCGGTGCATCGAGGACGGTGTCCTTCGCCACGAGCACGTGGTCGGCCACGGTGCTGTTGACCCACGCCTCGGCGGCGGGGCGGTCGACGGGAAGTCCGGCGCGGCCGGTGCGCTCGTCGTCCATGGCGAGCTCGGTGTAGCTCACACCGGCCTGGTCACCGGTGTCCACGGTGACGGTCGGGCGGGCAGCCGGGGCCGCCTTCCCGGCCGAGGTGTCCTCGAGGCCGCGCAGACGGCGCAGCGGGGTGAAACGCCAGTCCTCGTCCTTGCCGTGCGGGACCGGGAATGCCGCCGGGTCGGCGGACTGGAACCGGTCGCCCTTCGTGGGCATGCTGTTGGCGGGGGTGGTCGCCGGGGTTGTTACGGGAGTGGTCATCGGTTAACCCACCGATCCTTCCATCTGCAGTTCGATCAGGCGGTTGAGCTCCAGGGCGTACTCCATCGGGAGCTCCTTGGCGATGGGCTCGACGAAGCCGCGGACGATCATCGCCATCGCCTCGTCCTCCTCGAGCCCACGGCTCATGAGGTAGAACAGCTGGTCCTCGGACACCTGGGAGACGGTGGCCTCGTGACCGAGGGTGACGTGGTCGTTGCGGATGTCGTTGTACGGGTACGTGTCGGACCGCGAGATCGAGTCGACCAGGAGGGCGTCACACTCCACGTTCGCCTTGGAGTGGTGGGCCTCCTTGTTGATCTGGACCAGGCCGCGGTAGGCGGCACGACCACCGGAGCGGGCCACCGACTTCGAGACGATGTTGCTGGAGGTGTACGGCGCCATGTGCACCATCTTCGCGCCGGTGTCCTGCACCTGGTTCTCGCCGGCGAAGGCGACGGAGAGGACCTCACCCTTGGCCTGCGGTCCGGTCATCCACACGGCCGGGTACTTCATGGTGACCTTGGAACCGATGTTGCCGTCGACCCACTCCATGGTGGCGCCCTCCTCGGCACGGGTGCGCTTGGTGACGAGGTTGTAGACGTTGTTCGACCAGTTCTGGATGGTCGTGTAGCGGCACCGGCCGCCCTTCTTGACGACGATCTCCACCACGGCGGAGTGCAGGGAGTCCGACTTGTAGATCGGGGCGGTGCAGCCCTCGACGTAGTGGACGTAGGCGTCCTCGTCGACGATGATGAGCGTGCGCTCGAACTGGCCCATGTTCTCGGTGTTGATCCGGAAGTAGGCCTGCAGCGGGATGTCCACGTGCACGCCCTTGGGCACGTAGATGAACGACCCGCCGGACCACACGGCGGTGTTCAGGGCGGAGAACTTGTTGTCGCCCGCCGGGATGACCGTGCCGAAGTGCTCCTTGAACAGCTCCGGGTACTCCTTGAGCGCCGTGTCGGTGTCCAGGAAGATCACGCCCTGGCTCTCCAGGTCCTCACGGATCTGGTGGTAGACGACCTCGGACTCGTACTGGGCGGCGACACCGGCGACCAGTCGCTGCTTCTCCGCCTCGGGGATGCCGAGCTTGTCGTAGGTCTCCTTGATGTCCTCGGGCAGGTCCTCCCACGTCTGCGCCTGCTTCTCCGTGGACCGGACGAAGTACTTGATGTTGTCGAAGTCGATGCCGTCGAGGTCGGCGCCCCAGGTCGGCATCGGCTTGCGGTCGAAGGTGCTCAGGGCCTTGAGACGGCGCTCGAGCATCCACTCGGGCTCGTTCTTCTTGGCCGAGATGTCCCGGACGACGGCCTCTGACAAGCCTCGCTCGGCAGCGGCGCCGGCGGCGTCGGAGTCGTGCCAGCCGTAGCCGTATGCGCCGATGGAGTCGATGATCTCGTCATCGGTCTTCGGCGCGTTCTGGGCCTTGTTGTCGGGTAATTGTGCAGCTTGAGTCATGTCAGCTCTCCTTCGTGGATGAAGGGTGGATTGTGGTCAGCGGGATATGTGTCGTGCAGATGCCGTTACCGTCGGCGATCGTCGCCAGCGGTTGGGTGTGGTGGCCGAGGAGTTCGGTGACCACCCGGTGCTCCGCCGCGCAGAGTTCGGGGAACTCGTGGGCGACATCCTGAATCGGACAATGGTGACGGCAGATCTGGACGCCGGTCGCCGCCTCGTCGACCGTGGCGGCGTAGCCGCGATCGGTCAACGCCTCGGCGATGCGTTCCGCCCGGTCCACGACGGTCTCCGGGACGGAGTCGTCGACTGATCCGAACAGGTCCTGCATCCGCTGGTCGGCGAATTCGGCGACCGCGTCATCACCGCCCGTCTCCCGGAGGGCCCGGAGGGCCAGGAGCGCGAGTGTGTCGTAATCATGGCCGAAACGTCCTCGTCCGGCGTCGGTCAGCCGGTACAGCCTGGCCGGGCGACCCCGGGCGCGCCCTCCGACGGACCGGGGCGCCTCGACTGTCTCGGCGAGTCCGTCGGAGACGATGTTGTCGAGGTGCCGACGGACACCGGCAGCGCTCAGACCGAGCGCCTCGCTGATGTCGGTGGCACTGACCGGACCGTTCCGGAGGATCTGCGCCAGAACTTCACGGCGGGTGTCCCGTTCGCTCATGAGCTGTTCCCTCCTCGACGACAGTTGTGACAGCGGGTCATGATTAGACAACACGAGTGTCGCGTAAATCATTCCCGTTGTCCAATAAGGGCAGGCTGACCTGTTGTTTCTCTGCTCTACCGAACCCGGCATTTTCGCAACAGACGGGTGTCCTTCCCGCCGCGGGCACCCCGGCCCGTAGAATGCCGGTGTGACCCAGCCACCCCCCTCAGACAGCACCGTCGCCGCCGACGGAGGTCGACGGACCCGCGGCCTCGGGGGCATGTTCGGTCTCCTGCCGAACATCGGCACCGCCGGCTCACGCAGCGCCCTGCTGCACACCGACAGTCCCGTCGGTACCGCACGTCCTTTCACGGGTGCGGAACTGCTGCGGCTGCGGCTCGGGATCTTCACCGGGATCGTGGGATCGGTCCTGATCGGTGTGGGAGGGGTCGGCGCAGGTGCGCTCCCGGTCGTCGGCAACTCACTGTGGTCGCTGCCGGTGAGTGGTTTCCTCTCCCGCATGCTGCACACCACCACCGTCGCGGTGTTCGTCGGTATCAGTCTGCTCATCGTGGGCTGGCTGCTGCTCTGGCGGTACTGTGTGCCCTCCAGGGTGCCTTCCAGGGACGAGTCCTCTCCCCTGCTGCCGATGGCCTCACTGGTCCGTGTCGGCGTGCTCTGGGTACTTCCACTGCTGGTCACGGCACCGATGTTCACCCAGGACATCTACTCCTATCTCGCCCAGGGATCGATCGCCGCCCAGGGGATGGACCCTTACTCCGCCGGGCCGGTCGACCTGCTCGGGGTGGACAACGACCTCGCCCGGTCGGTGCCGTTCGAGTGGTCGCACTCCCCCGCCCCGTACGGTCCGGTGGCAGTCGGCATGGCGGCGGTCATCTCGAAACTGACCGGGGACGTCATCGCCGCCGGGGTGATCATCCACCGGCTGATCTCGGTGGCCGGGGTCTTCGTCGCCGCCTGGGCAGTCGTCCGGTTGGCGCGACGCTGCGGTGTGCAGCCGCAGGCGGCCCTGTGGCTCGGCATCCTGAACCCGCTGGTGTACCTGCACCTGGTGGCGGGCGTCCACAACGAGGCGATCATGATGGGACTGCTCCTCGCCGGGGTGGAGTGCGGCCTGCGTGCCGTGGACCCGGACCGCAGCTCCGTGTCCGGACGTTGGCTGTGGGGAGCGGCCGGCGTCGTCCTGATCAGCGCTGCGGGGATGGTGAAGGTCACCGCATTCCTGGCGCTCGGCTTCGTGGGTGTCGCCCTCGCCCGGTATCTCGGCGGACGGTTCCGCGACCTTGTCGCCGCGGCGCTGGTGTACGCCGCCGGGACGGCCGCGGTGGTCGTTGCGGTCTCGCTGGGGACAGGCCTGGGCTTCGGATGGATCCTGGTCCAGGGCGGTGCGACCGAGGTGATCAGCTGGATGTCGGTGACCACCGACATCGGGCTGCTCACCGCGAACAGCGGATCGTGGCTGGGACTGGGCGACCACACGGACGCGGCCCTGTCGACCGCCCGGATGATCGGTCTGCTGATCGGCGGTTTCTGGGTGGTGCGTATGCTGTGGGCCTCGTTCCGCGGTCGCGTCCACCCTGTCGGCGGCCTGGGCGTGGCCACCTTTTTCCTCGTGGTGTTCTTCCCGGTCGTCCACCCGTGGTACGTGCTCTGGGCGGTCATGCCGCTTGCGGCGTGGGCCAACCGCAGCACCTTCCGGGTGGCGGTCGTGGCGTACTCGGTGATCCTCAGCTACTTCATCCTGCCCAGGGGCCTGAACCTCCCGCCGTCGACCGTGTCGGTGATGTACCTGATGTCGGCGTTGTTCTCGGTGGTGTTCATCATCATCGGCTGGCTGCTTTACCAACGCCGGAAGACCACCGGCTAGACTCTGGGACCGTGGTTAGCGCAGGGATGGACGCGGGCAGTCGATCTGCACTCCGCTTGCGGGGCGTCGTCAAACGGTACGGGGACGTCACCGCGGTCAACGGTCTCGACCTGACGGTCGGACAGGCCGAGGTGCTCGCGCTCCTCGGCCCCAACGGTGCGGGGAAGACGACGACCGTCGAGATGTGCGAGGGATTCCTCGTGCCCGATGAAGGCACCGTCGAGGTGCTCGGCACCGATCCCAGCCAGGACACCGACCGGCTGCGGGGACGTATCGGGGTGATGCTCCAGGGCGGTGGGGCCTACCCGGGGATTCGCGTCGGCGAGATGCTCGAACTCGCCGCGTCCTACTCCGCAGACCCGCTGGATCCGGCGTGGTTGCTGGAGACGGTGGGACTCAGCGGCCATGAGAAAGCCAACTACCGCCGTCTGTCCGGCGGACAGCAGCAGCGTCTCTCCCTGGCACTGGCCCTGGTGGGACGTCCCGAACTCGTCTTCCTCGATGAACCCACCGCCGGGCTGGACGCACAGTCGCGCCTGGCGGTGTGGGACCTGATCTCCGCGTTGCGGAACGACGGGGTGTCCGTGGTCCTCACCACCCACCTGATGGACGAGGCGGAGGCACTGGCCGACCAGGTCGTGATCATCGACCACGGCCAGGCTGTGGCGCAGGGGACGATCAGCGAACTCACCAGCAGTGCCGACCCCCGTGTGGCTGTGTCCACCGACCGGGAGATCGATCTTGACGCGATGGCCGCCCGACTGGCACCGCTGGGTGCCACGGTCTCGGTCACCCGTCCGACCCTGGTCTCGGTCTCCGCGACCGTCACCCCGGCGTTGATCAGCGAGATCACCGCGGAAGCGGCCCGCCAGGAGGTGCTCGTCACCTCACTGGACGTCGATCAGCGCAGTCTCGAGAGCGTTTTCCTCGACATCACCGGAAGGGAGATCCGGGCATGAACCGGTCCCGACAGACCATGGGGCGTTTCACCCCCGGTCAGTTCACCCCCCGCCCCCGCCAGGCGCCCACCGGACGCATGCTCCTGGCCCAGGCCAGGATCGAGACGCTGCTGTTCCTGCGCCACGGTGAACAGCAGCTGCTGTCGTTGGTGATTCCGCTGGGGCTGCTGATCGCACTGAGTCTGATCCCGATGGTCCCGTTGGACGACCCCGTGCAGCAGGTCTACCCGATGACGGTGGGGATCGCGTTGATGAGCGCGGGATTCACCGGCCAGGCCATCGCCGTGGCCTTCGACCGGCGCTACGGCGCCCTGAAACGTATCGGCGCCTGTGGCGTCCCCCGCCGGATCCTGATCAGCGGAAAGGTCATGGCCGTCGGGGCCGCCGTGCTCGTCCAGCTCGTCGTCCTGACGCTCGTGGCCCTGCTGCTCGGATGGACGCCGAGCGCCGCGGGTTTCCTGCCGGCCCTGGTGTTCATCCTGATCGGCGTCGCCACCTTCACCTCGCTCGGTCTGCTGCTCGGCGGGACGCTGAGCTCCGAACTCGTCCTGGCACTGGGCAACACCATCTGGTTCGTCCTGATGGGTGCCGCCGTCCTGACGGCCCTGGACACCGACATTCCGGGCCCTGTGCATGCCGTACTCCGGGCGCTGCCGTCCGTGGCTCTGACTGACGGGCTGGTCGACGCCGCCTCCGGGACGCTGAATGTCGCGGCTCTTCTCGTCCTGGCCGCCTGGGGCGCGGTCGGCGGTGCGCTGGCGGTGCGGTTCTTCTCCTTCACCATGGACGACGACTGATCGCTGATTACGGACGGCGCGTCCGGGAGCGATAGACTGGACGACCGTGATGGTCTCGCAGAAAACCCAGGACGACAGCCCGACGGCCAGTGAAAACCCGGCCCCCGCACCCAGGGTGAGAGACACCACCCTGATCCGGATGCGGGAGCGGGTGTCCACCACCACCCACCCCGTCAACCGGTTCTTCCTCCGGCTCTACACCGCGATCCTGGTGCTGTGCGCCCGGACCCCCGTGCCCACCGTGCGTCGGCAGCGGTTGTACGCGGTCATCCTGATGGTGTGCCAGGGCGGGATCACCTTCACCGGTTCGCTGGTCCGGGTCACCGGCTCAGGGCTGGGGTGCCCGACCTGGCCCCAGTGCCACCCGGGGTCCCTGGTCCCGGAGTCCGGGACGACGCCGGGCATCCACCAGGCCATCGAGTTCGGCAACCGCATGCTCACCTTCGTGCTCATCATCGCCGCGCTGGTGGCGTTCCTCGCCGTCCTGCGGGCCGCTCGGCGAAACACCATCCTGCACATCGCCTTCCTCCAGGGAATCGGCATCATCGCGCAGGCGGTCATCGGCGGTATCACGGTGCACCTGGACCTGGCGTGGTGGATCGTGATGGCGCACTTCCTGCCGTCCATGGTGCTCGTGTTCTTCGCCGCGGTGATGGTGGTCAAGATCGGTGAGGACGACGACGCCCCCCGCCGGGCGACCATGCCGAAGCCGCTGCGGTGGGCGACGTGGGGCTCGGCGCTGGGACTGGCCGTGACCCTGGTGACCGGCACCATGACCACCAGTTCCGGCCCGCATGCCGGGGATGAGGCCATCAAGGAGGGCGACCGCCTGCAGATCGCCCTTTTCGAGATCGCGAACATGCACGCCCACGCGATGTACCTCTACATGGGCATCACGATCGGCCTGCTGGCGGGCCTGCTGGCCGTGCATGTGGATCGTCGGATCAAGACGGCGGCGCTGGTGCTGATCGCCGGGATCATCGTGCAGGGCATTGTCGGGGTCGTCCAGTACAACCTGGGTGTCCCCCGCTGGACCGTGCCGCTGCACGTGGTCGGCTCGGCCATCGTCACGGCGGCGACCGGTCTACTCTGGGCGATGCGATTCCGGCGCGGGGAGGCTGCCGCCGACCGCGACTACGACATCGAGGACGCCGTCAGTGAGGAGGCCGCAGCGACCAGCTGATCACCGCGCCACTCACTCAGGGGGCCGGGGCGGGAACTGGGCTGGGACTGGGAGATTCTGGGACGGTAACTGCAGGGTGGTCGCATGGGGGTGGATCCACCCTGGAACGTCGATCCGGGTCGCGGGAGCGGATGTCGCTGTACGCAGACCCGCTGACACGGCAATCCCAGGGTGATTTCAGACGCGTGCGACACCCTGGGGTTTCGCTGCTGCACGGCGGACGGACGGTGGCGGATCGGCCTGTCTTCAGAGGCCGAGCATCCCGGAGACCGTCTCCAGCCCGAGCACAGCGTCGACGGACAGGCCGACGAACAGCACGGAGAGGTAGTTGTTGGACAGGAAGAAGAGGTTCATCGGCTTGACCTTGACCCCCTTCTTCACCCCGTTGTGCAGTCCGTGGGCGCGCAGGATGAACCAGGCGCCGCTGAGGAGCGCCACCACGGCGTAGACCCAGCCGGTGGCGGGAACCAGCAGCAGTGAGGTGATCACGGTCGCCCAGGTGTACCAGAGGATCTGGCGGGTGACCTCCAGCGGTGGTTTGACGACGGGCATCATCGGCACGCCGGCGGCCTCGTAGTCCTCGCGGTAACGCATGCCCAGGGCCCAGGTGTGTGGCGGGGTCCAGAAGAAGATGATGAGGAACAGCAGCAGCGCCTGGCCCCAGGACGCCCATCCCGCGTTGAAGGATCCGCCGTTGGCCTCGGTCACGGTGGCCCAGCCGACCATGACCGGCATGCAGCCTGCGGCTCCGCCCCAGATCACGTTCTGCCAGGTCCGACGCTTGAGCCACTTGGTGTAGACGAAGATGTAGAACCAGATGGTCAGCAGGATGAACCCGGCCGCCAGCCACGAGCTGCACAGGAACCCGAGCCACAGCACGCTGGCGACCGTCAGCGACCAGGCGAAGATCCTGGCCTCCGTCTTGTTGACGGTGTGCTTGGCGAGGGGGCGGCGGTGTGTACGGCGCATCTTCTGGTCGATGTCGTAGTCGGCGACCATGTTGAAGGTGTTGGCCGCCGCCGCACCCATCCACCCGCCGACCAGTGTCAGCAGGATCAGCCCGAGGTTGATCTCCCCCCGCTGTGCCTGGAGCATCGACGGGATGGCGGCGACAAGCAGCAGCTCGATGACTCGGGGTTTCGTCAGCGCGATATACGCCTTGATCTTGTCCACCGGTCAGTCCGCCTCCATAAACGCCATAGGTCACCGTGGGTACTGGAACGCCAGAAACCCCACGGATCTGCCAAACGGACAGGTTACCTGAGCCGGTGGTGGGACCGAAAACCGTTGTTCCCCCTCCCGGCGACCGGTGACCCACCTGATCCACCAGTGACACGGTCGACCTCGGGACACTACACTGGTCCGGGTTACACGGGCCGCGTCCTGCGACCAGCTGTGGTCACTGCGCCCGTGTCCTCTTATGTCCCAGACGACAGGAAGGCTACCCAGCGTGACACTCCCCAAGGACCTCGAAGCCCGCACGGTCCGGAAGTACCCGGATGACTGGACTGAGCTGGATACCCGTGCAGTGGACACGGTCCGCGTCCTCGCGGCCGACGCTGTGGAGAAGTGCGGTTCGGGGCACCCCGGTACCGCGATGTCCCTCGCCCCGCTGGCCTACACGCTCTACCAGCGCGTGATGCGCCATGATCCCTCGGACCACAACTGGCCGGGCCGCGACCGGTTCGTGCTGTCCGCCGGTCACAGCTCGCTGACGCAGTACATCCAGCTGTACCTCGGCGGGTTCGGGCTCGAGTTGGACGACATCAAGGCGCTGCGCACCTGGGGGTCGAAGACCCCGGGACACCCCGAGGTCGGTCACACCGACGGTGTGGAGATCACCACCGGTCCCCTGGGGCAGGGTCTCGCGTCGGCGGTGGGGATGGCCGTCGCGTCCCGTCGTGAGCGTGGCCTGTTCGACCCGGAGACCGCCGAGGGCGAGTCGCCTTTCGACCACCACATCTACGTCATCGCCTCCGACGGCGACCTGCAGGAGGGTGTCACCTCCGAGGCGTCGTCCTTCGCCGGTACCCAGCAGCTGGGCAATCTCATCGTCTTCTGGGACGACAACAGCATCTCCATCGAGGACAACACCGACATCGCCTTCGGCGAGGACGTCGTCGCCCGCTACGAGGCCTACGGTTGGCAGACCCTCGAGGTCAACGCCGAGGACGTCACGGCGATCCTCGACGCCGTGGAGAAGGCGAAGTCGGACACGGGGCGGCCGAGTTTCATCCGGGTCCGTTCGGTGATCGGCTACCCGGCGCCGACGAAGATGAACACCGGTGCCGCCCACGGTGCCGCCCTCGGTGGCGACGAGGTCGCCGCCGTCAAGGAGGCACTGGGCTTCCCCACAGACGAGGACTTCCCCGTCGAGAAGGAGGTCTTCGACCACGCCCGTGAGCTCGTCGCGCGCGGCCGTGAGGCACACAGTGCGTGGCAGAGCGAGTTCGACGCCTGGTCGGAGAAGAACCCCGAGGCCCGTGCGCTGCACGACCGTATCGCCGCCCGCGAGCTGCCGGAGGGCTTCGACGCTGACCTGCCGTCCTGGGACGCCGGCGACAACCTCGCGACCAGGAAGGCCTCGGAGGCCACCCTCCAGGTACTGGGTGCGACCCTGCCTGAGCTGTGGGGCGGGTCCGCCGACCTCGCCGGCTCCACGAACACGATCATCAAGGGCGACAAGAGCGTCGGGCCGGAGTCCATCTCCACCGACGCCTGGTCGGCCCACCCCTACGGACGTAACCTGCACTTCGGTATCCGTGAGCACGGTATGGCCGCGATCCTCAACGGTATCGCCCTGCACGGCGCGACCCGCCCCTACGGCGCGACGTTCCTGCAGTTCTCGGACTACGCCCGTGGTGCGGTGCGCCTGGGCGCCCTGATGAGCAGCGACGTCTACCACGTCTGGACCCATGACTCGATCGGGTTGGGCGAGGACGGCCCGACCCACCAGCCGGTCGAGCATCTCGCGGCGCTGCGGGCGATCCCGAACTTCTCGGTGATCCGTC
The DNA here is from genome assembly GCF_007673095.1 of Corynebacterium glyciniphilum AJ 3170. Classification (GTDB taxonomy): domain Bacteria; phylum Actinomycetota; class Actinomycetes; order Mycobacteriales; family Mycobacteriaceae; genus Corynebacterium. Next base: position 273,043 of record NZ_VDYZ01000001.1, on the reverse strand, counting down.
CGGCGGACGCCAATGAGACGGCGCAGGCCTGGTCCGCCGCGCTCAAGGCCCCGGCTGCACCGAAGGCTCTCGTGCTCACCCGCCAGGGTGTGCCGGTGCTCGACGGTACGCAGGAGAAGGCCGCCGAGGGCGTCGCACGCGGCGCCTACGTCCTGGCAGAGTCCTCCACCGACACCCCGCAGGTCATCCTGATGGGGTCGGGTTCCGAGGTGCAGCTCGCCGTCGATGCCGCCGCGGCGCTCGAGGCCGAGGGCATCGGGACCCGCGTGGTCTCCGTCCCCTGCATGGAATGGTTCGACCAGCAGGACGCCGACTACCGTGAGTCCGTCCTCCCCTCCTCGGTCACCGCCCGGGTGTCCGTCGAGGCCGGTATCGCCATGCCGTGGAAGGGCTACACCGGTACCGCGGGACGCAATGTCTCCCTGGAGCACTTCGGCGCGTCCGCCGACTACAAGACGCTGTACCGCGAGTTCGGCATCACCGCTGAGGCCGTCGCCGCCGCCGCACGCGAGATTCTCTGACCCGCATCACCCACACCACCATCACCACACCTCTGACACCCTCAGAACCCCCCACGCACAGAAAGCTGGTTGAACACCCGTGAACCACGTAACCGAACTCGCCGCCGCCGGTACCTCCGTGTGGCTGGACGACCTGTCCCGCGACCGCCTCACCACCGGTAACCTCGCCGAGCTGATCAGGGACTCCGGCATCGTCGGGGTCACCACCAACCCGGCGATCTTCGGCAAGGCCATGTCCGCCGGCACCGCCTACGACGCCCAGGTCGGCGAACTCAAAACCGCCGGTGCCGACGTCACCGACGCCGTGTTCGCCATGGCCGTCGAGGACGTCCGCAACGCCTGCGACGCCTTCGCCGCGGTCCACTCGGCCTCCGACGGCGTCGACGGACGGGTCTCCATCGAGGTCGACCCCCGGCTCGCCGACGACCGCGGGGCCACGGTGGCGCAGGCCAAGAAGCTGCACGCGGACGTCGGACGCGACAACGTGATGATCAAGATCCCGGCCACCGAGGCGTGCCTGCCGGCGATCACCGAGGTGCTGGCCGCCGGGATCAGCGTGAACGTCACACTGATCTTCAGTGTCGACCGCTACCGTCAGGTCATCAACGCCTTCATCGAGGGCATTACCCAGGCACAGGCCAACGGGCACGACCTCACGACGATCCACTCCGTCGCCAGCTTCTTCGTCTCCCGCGTCGACACCGAGATCGACCGCCGACTCGACGAGATCGGCACCGCAGCCGCCCTGGCGGTACGCGGCAAGGCGGGGTTGGCCAACGCCCGGCTGGCCTACGAGGCGTTCACCGTTGACCTGCTGCAGGATTCGCGCTGGCAGCAGCTGGCGGCCGCCGGTGCCCACCCGCAGCGTCCCCTGTGGGCGTCCACCGGCGTCAAGAACCCCGACTACCCCGACACCCTGTACGTCACCGGTCTCGTCGGCCCGCAGACGGTGAACACGATGCCGGAGGACACCCTCAACGCCACCATCGACCACGCCACGGTCTCCGGTGACACCCTCAGCGGCACCGGGGACGACGCCCGCGAGGTCTTCGCCGCACTGGAGGACCTGGGTGTCGACCTCAACGACGTCTTCGTCGTCCTCGAGCACGAGGGCGTCGACAAGTTCGTCGGCTCCTGGCAGGAGCTGCTCGACACCATCGGGGAGCGTCTGTGAGTTCCGGATCCCCCCTGTGGGAGAACCCTCTGCGCGATTCGGCGGACCGTCGTGTCCCGCGGATCGCCGGGCCCAGCGGCCTGGTGATCTTCGGAGTGACCGGCGACCTCGCTCGCCGCAAGCTGCTGCCGGCGGTCTACGACCTGGCCAACCGTGGCCTGCTGCCCGCGGGCTTCAGCCTCATCGGCTACGGACGCCGCGACTGGACCAAGGAGGAGTTCGAGGCCGAGGTGCTCGACGCGGTCCGTGACCGGGTCCGCACTCCGTGGCGGCATGCGGTTTGGGAGCAGCTCGCCGTCGGCATCCAGTTCGTCAAGGGCGATTTCGTCACCGACTCCGCCTTCGACGACCTGGCGGCCATGACCCGCCGGATGGACGAGGAACGGGGCACCGGCGGCAACTGGGCCTACTACCTCTCAGTACCACCCCAGTACTTTTCGGAGGTCTGCAACCAGCTTGAACGTTCAGGACTGGCGGACTCCACCGACGGCTGGAAGCGTGTGGTCATCGAGAAGCCCTTCGGGCATGACGAGGATTCGGCCACCGAGCTCAACCGCATCGTCAACTCCGTCTTCCCGGAGTCCTCGGTCTTCCGGATCGACCACTACCTGGGCAAGGAGACCGTCCAGAACATCCTGGTGCTGCGTTTCGCCAACCAGATGTTCGAGCCGCTGTTCAGTTCCGGCTACATCGACCACGTGCAGATCACCATGGCCGAGGACATCGGCCTGGGCGGCCGGGCCGGCTACTACGACGGCATCGGTGCAGCCCGCGACGTGATGCAGAACCACCTGCTGCAGCTGCTTGCGTTGGTGGCGATGGACGAACCGGTGACCTTCTCCCCCGACGAACTCAAGGCGGAGAAACTGAAGGTCCTCAAGGCGACCCGCCCGGTCGGCCCGTTCGCGCAGACCACCGCACGGGGCCAGTACACGGCCGGGTGGCAGGGCTCCGAGTACGTGCCCGGCCTCCGTGAGGAGGAGGGTTTCGACCCCGCCTCCACCACGGAGACCTACGCCGCCGCCACCTTCGAGATCAACTCCCGCCGGTGGGCGGGCGTGCCGTTCCACCTGCGCACCGGTAAGCGGCTGGGCCGCCGGGTCACGGAGATCGCCCTGGTCTTCAAGGACGCCCCGCACCAGTCCTTCAGCCCGGAACAGACCGAGGCACAGAAGTCGAATGTCCTGGTCATCCGGGTCCAGCCTGATGAAGGTGTGCTGCTGCGCTTCGGCTCGAAGGTGCCGGGCTCCGCGATGGACGTCCGCGACGTGAACATGGACTTCTCCTACTCCGAGGCCTTCACCGAGCAGTCGCCGGAAGCCTATGAGCGTCTCATCCTCGACGCGCTGTTGGACGAGGCCAGCCTCTTCCCCACCAACGAGGAGGTCGAGGAGTCCTGGCGGATCCTGGACCCGGTGCTGAACTACTGGGCCACCGCAGGACGTCCCGAAGACTACGAGTCCGGTACCTGGGGGCCCTCCGGTGCCGACCGGATGCTGTCCCGACACGGCAGGAAATGGAGGCGTCCCTGATGCCATCGACCACATTCACCGACGCCGGCGACCACGCCGCCGTCGTCGACCTGGGCACCACGACCACCCACGAGCTGACCGACCAGCTGCACCGGCTGCGTGAAGAGCGCGGTGAGATCGCCACCGGCCGTGTCCTGACGCTCATCGTCTCGGTGCGTTCCGAAGAGGACCTCGACACCGTGGTCAACGCCACCGTCGAGGCCTCCCGTGAGCATCCGGCCCGGGTGATCTTCGTCGTCCACGACCGGTCGACCTCTGAGGTCAGCATGGACGCCGCTATCCACCTGGGTGGTACCGCCGGTGCCTCCGAGATGATCCTCATGCGGCTGCACGGCGCACTGGCCGACCATGCCGACAATGCGGTCACCCCCCTGCTGCTCCCGGACACCCCGGTGGTTGTCTGGTGGCCGTTCACCTCCCCCCGGAACCCGACCGCCGATTCGCTGGGCGCTCTGGCGACCCGTCGTATCACCGACAGCTTCGCCGACGCTGCGGCGGGACGGGGCACCGAGGCGATCTTCCGTCGCCGTATCGGCTACGCTCTGGGCGACTCGGACCTGGTGTGGAGCCGGATCACCCCGTGGCGTGGGCTGCTGTCCAGCGCGCTCGACCAGCGTGCCGGGGACACCATCACGTCGGCGGAGGTCTCCGGCCCCGCCGATGATCCGGCCGTCGACATCGCGGCCGGCTGGCTCGCGGACCGTCTCAACGTCCCGGTCACCCGCTGCGCCGACGGTTCGCCCGCCGTGCCGCTCGACGACGAGGGGGAACCGATGTCGCCGATCCAGCGCACCGTCATCTACTGCTCGGGGGGCACGGTGGAGCTCACCGTGGTCAACCACCGCTCCGTGCGGGTGAGCACCGGTGTGGGGACGGACACGACGGTGAACCTCTCCCGGCGCCACGTCGGTGACTGCCTCGCCGAGGAGCTGCGGCACCTGGAACCCGACCGTGCCTTCGGCCAGGCGTTGCACGGTCTGCCCCGGGTCCGGACCCCGCGGGACGGCATGAGTGCCTCGATCCCCTTCTCCGCACAGGAGAGCACCCGATGAACGACACCCGCCACCTCGAGGTCAGACGATGGGACTCCGGTGACGGTCTTGCCCAGGGCGTCGCCCGGCAGATCGTCGAGCTGCTGGCCGGCGTTCAGCGCGACGGTGGAGTCAGCGACGACGGCTATGCCCGGATCGTGCTCACCGGTGGCGGTGCCGGTGGAGCGGTGCTCCGGGAGCTTGCCGCCCTGGACCACGCGGCGCGCCTCGCCGCGGACTCCTTCCCCGTCACCACGGTCGACTGGACGAAGGTGCACGTCTTCTTCGGTGATGAACGATTCGTCCCCGCAGGCACGACCGGCGCCACCGCCCGGAACGACGAGCTGGCCGACGCCGAGCTACTCAGCCACGTGGACATTCCCGAGACCAACGTCCACCGGGTGGGCGTCCCCGGTGACGACGGGCCTGCCGACGGGTCCGGCCTCGACGCCGCCGCCGTCGACTACGCCGAGGCCGTGGCGGCGTTCGCCCCTGACGGTTTTGACCTGCATCTGCTGGGGATGGGGCCGGAGGGGCACGTCAACTCCCTCTTCCCGCATACCGGTGAGCTCACCCCGGAACCCGGGACGCTGGTGGTCGCCGTGCGTGACTGCCCCAAGCCCCCGGCCGAGCGGGTGTCACTGACCCGCGAGGCGATCCACACGGCGACGGAGGTCTGGCTGCTGGTCACCGGTGACGCCAAGCGTGAGGCCGCCGGGGAGGTCGTCAGCGGTGCGGATCCTGCCCGGTGGCCCGCCGCCGGGGTGTCCGGCGCCCGCCGCACCGTCCTGCACGTCGATGCGGCGGCTGATCCCCGCTGAGACGGTGGGACGTCGGGACGCTCCTCGGACGTTTCAGGGGTGGTGTCACCGATTACGTCTCTGACCGACAGTCACTCGGGGAAACACCAGGTCGCAGACGAGTCGAGGCGTAATCCGTGACCTGCCCGCCCGGTGACCGTCCCGGGGCTGACATGACGGAAGGCCGCTCCCCTTTCTCGGGGGAACGGCCTTCGTCGCGTACAGGTCGGTCGGGTCAGCCCACGTTGTAGTGGACGACCAGGTTCAACCCGACGATGGCGGCGATCCAGACCACGGCGGTGGTGACCGTCAGCCGGTCGAGGTTCTTCTCCACGACCGTGGACCCGGAGAGACTGGACTGCATACCGCCCCCGAAGAGGCTGGACAGACCGCCGCCCTTCCCCTTGTGGAGAAGAACGGACAGCCCCAGGATGAGGCTGGTGACCACCAGAACGATCTGGAGGGTGAGTACCATGCGAACTGCCTTACGTCGGTCGGGGCCATGCGATAACCACACCATCATAGCCCAACTCAGGTGTACGGGACACCTGCGACACTACCCGGAGTTACGCAGCCCGGTCGCCAGGCCGTTCATCGTCAACCGGATACCGTCGAGGACGTCTTCGCTGCGGTCACCGGCACGGTAACGGCGCAGTAGCTCCAGCTGCAGCAGGTTGAGCGGGAGCAGGTACGGGAAGCGGTTACGCACCGAGAGGGCCAGCGCCGGGTTGTCGGCGAGCAGGCTGTCCTGGCCCGTGATCTCCAGGCACATCTGCAGGGTCAGGTGGAACTCGTCGACGATGGTGTCGTAGATGCGCTCGGCGTCGTCGGCGTCCGGCACCAGCCGGGAGTAGAGCTTCGCCACCGACAGGTCCGCCTTGGCTATCACCTGCGCCATATTCGACAGTACCGAGCGGAAGAAAGGCCAGGTGCGGTGAAGCTCCCGCAGGTACTCCAACCGGTCCCCGGAGTCTTCGCTGTCCCCGCCGTCCCCGCCGTCCTTCCCGGCGGCGATCCAGTCCCGTAGGGCCGAACCCACCCCGAACCAGCCCGGCAGCATGATGCGTGACTGCGACCAGGACAGCACCCACGGGATGGCACGCAGGTCGGCGATGCTGGTGGTCTGCTTGCGTGAACTGGGCCGCGAGCCGATGTTGAGGTTGCCGATCTCCGCCAGTGGCGTCGAGGTGGTGAAGTAGTCGATGAACCCCTCGTCCTCGTGCATCAGTGAGGAGTAGGCGGACCGCGAGAGTTCGGCGATCTCCCGCATCGCCGTGTAGGCGCTGTCGGGGTCGTCGATGCGGTCGACGGGCAGCAGGCTGGCCTCCAGGGTCGCAGACACCAGGGCCTCGAGGTTGCGACGGGCGACGGACGGCACACCGTACTTGGCGGAGATGATCTCCCCCTGCTCGGTGATCCGCACGCTGCCCTGCACCGCGCCCTCCGGCTGGGCGAGGATCGCCTCGTGGCTGGGGCCACCGCCACGTCCGACCGTGCCGCCGCGTCCGTGGAACAGCCGCAGTCCGACTCCTGCCTCGCGGGCGGCTGCGACGAGGGACAGTTCGGCGTCGTAGAGGCCCCAGTTCGCCGCGAAGTACCCGCCGTCCTTGTTGGAGTCGGAGTAGCCGAGCATGATCTCCTGGACCCCTCCGCGCTGGGTCACGTAGTCACGGTAGAACCGGTGCCCCCACAGTTCCTCCATGACCGCGGCACCGTGGGCGAGGTCGTCGATGGTCTCGAAGAGGGGGATCACGTCCACCCCACCGGTGACCGCCCCGTCGGTGACGTCGATGAGACCGACCTCCTTGAGCAGGATCATCGGCTCGAGGATGTCGGAGACGCTGGACGCCATGGAGATGATGCAGTGCGGGACGGCCTCGGGGCCGAACCGGTCGACGGCGTCGGCGGCGGCGCGGAAGATCCCGAGTTCGCGGTCCGTCGCCTCGCTCCAGCGGGCCCGCGGGTCGGTGAGCGGGCGCGGCGAATGCAGCTCCCGGGTCAGCAGGTCGACGCGTTCACTCTCGTCGAGGGTGCCGTAGTCGGCGTCGTGATCGGTGACTCCGGCGCGGGTGAACATCTCGGTGAGGATGCTCTCGAAGCTCTCGGAGTTCTGCCGCAGGTCGAGGCTGTTGAGGTGGAACCCGAAGGACCGGGCGGCCGCGATGACGGTCGCCAGCCGGTGGTCGGCGATCAGGTCGTCGGCGCTGGCCCGCAGGGACGCGTCGACGGTGTGCAGGTCGGCGAGGAAGTCGGCGGCATCCGTGTAGGGCTCATGGGGACCCAGGGTGTCGGTCTCCGGGTGGACGATGTCGCTGAGCCGGGCGGTGGCTGTCGCGGCGATGCGGCCGCGGATGCCGTGGACGGCACGCCGGTAGGGTTCGTCGACGCGCGACGGTACGTCGTTGTGCCCCTGCTCGGCGAGTTCGTCGAGCTCCGGGGTGACGCTGGCGAGCCGGCTGGAGAGGCTGAGTTCGTGTTCGAGGTCGTGGAGCTGGCCGAGGTACCAGTCGAAGACGGTCTGCGCGGCCCGCGAGGTGGCGTAGTCGACGGTGTCGCCGGTGACGAAGGGGTTGCCGTCGTGGTCGCCGCCGATCCAGCTGCCGGGGCGTACCACCGGGGTCGAGGGGACGCCGGCACCGTAGCGTTCGCGCAGTTCGGTGGTGACACGCCGGTTGATCTGCGGGATCTCCTGCAGCAGGCTGATGGTGAAGTACCGCAGCCCGACGTTGATCTCGTCCTCGATGCGGGGACGTACCGACCGGATCAGTGCGGTCTGCCACAGGATCGTGACACGACGACGGATGTTGCGGTCGATACCGGCGAGGCGTTCATCGCTGCGTGCGGTCCGTCCGGCGTTGAGGATGCGCCCACGGTTGCGCATCAGGCGCGTGATGTCCCACTGCACGTCGAAGACGGTGCGGCGACGTGTCTCGGTGGGGTGGGCGGTGAGCACCGGGGCAACGTGGGCGGACTGCATCACCGCGGAGACCTCCTCGGCGGTCACCCCGCCGTCGTCGAGGGACTGCCAGGCGGCCTGCAGAGTGGCGCGGTGCGGGGGCTCGCCTTCGTCGGCGAGGCGCTCCCGCAGGCGTTCCTCGTGGAGGTCCTCGGCGAGGTTGGCCAGCAGTGCGAAGTGGGAGAACGCCCGGATGAGCGGGAGGGACCGGTCCGCCGGGAGATCCTGGAGCCGGTCGGCGAGGTCGGTGAGGTTGCCCTCGCCGTGGCGGACGCTGAACGCGGCCTTGCGTGTCTCTTCGACGAGGGCGAGTACGTCCTCCCCCTCCTGCTCGCGGATGACGTCGCCGAGGATGGCGCCGAGATAGCGCAGGTCCTGCCGCAGCCCGGGGACGATCTCCGGCTCGTCCCGGGACGGCGGGACGACGGGGATGGCGGTGCCGGGCACCGTCGTGTCAGAATCATCGAAGGGGGAAGTCATTCCCCCATTGTGCCTCTAGCTGCCGGCCTTCGCAGCGGCAGCGCACAGGCGTGCGAAATCCTCACCGTCGAGGCTGGCGCCTCCGACGAGCCCGCCGTCCACGTCGGGCTGGCCGACGATCTCGGCGACGGAGTCGGTCTTCACCGATCCGCCGTAGAGGATGCGCATGCCATCGGCGGTCGCCTGGTCGGCCAGCTCGGCGACGAGCCCACGGATCGCCGCGCAGACCTCCTGGGCGTCGGCGGCGGAGGCGACCTTGCCGGTGCCGATGGCCCACACCGGCTCATAGGCGATGACGACGGTACCGAGGTCGGCGGCGGAGAGGCCCTCCAGCGAGGCGCGGGTCTGGTCGACGACGTAGCTGACGTGCTCACCGGACTCGCGGACCTCCAGGGGCTCACCGACACACACGATCGGGGCGAGGCCGGAGCCGAGGGCGGCCTTGGCCTTCGCGGCCACGGTGGCGTCGTCCTCCCCGTGGTACTGACGCCGCTCAGAGTGGCCGACCACGGCCCAGCTGCAGCCGAGCTTCGCGAGCATGGCGGCGGAGACCTCGCCGGTGTAGGCGCCGGACTCGTGCACCGACACGTCCTGGGCACCGTAGGTCAGCGGGATCTTCTCACCGTCGACGACGGTCTGCACGCTGCGGATGTCGGTGAACGGCGGGATCACGGCGACATCGACGTGCTCGTAGTAGTCCTTGGGCAGGGCGAAGGCGAACTTCTGGACCACCTGGATGGCCTCCAGGTGGTTGAGGTTCATCTTCCAGTTGCCGGCGATCAGGGGGGTGCGTGACATGGTGGGTGCTCCTCAGTTCTCGAGAACGGTGATACCGGGCAGTTCCTTGCCCTCGAGAAACTCGAGGGAGGCGCCGCCACCGGTGGAGATGTGGCTGAAGCCGTCCTCGTCGAGACCGAGGGTGCGCACGGCGGCGGCGGAGTCGCCACCACCGACGACGGAGAAGGCCCCTGCGCCGGTGGCGGAGATGATGGCTTCGGCCACTCCCCTGGTGCCGTCGGCGAAGGCGGGGAACTCGAAGACGCCCATCGGGCCGTTCCAGAAGACGGTCCTGGCCGCACCGAGGGTCTCGGCGAAGGCGGCGACGGAGTCCGGTCCGATGTCGAGGCCCATCTGGCCGTCGGGGATGGCGTCGGCGGCGACGGTGGTGGCGGGTGCGTCCGCCGCGAACTCGGGTGCGACGACGACGTCGGTGGGCAGGGAGATGACGTCACCGAAGCGTGACAGCAGGTCGCGGCAGGTGTCGACCATGTCTTCCTGCAGCAGCGAGGTGCCCACGGAGTGGCCCTGCGCGGCGAGGAAGGTGAAGCACATGCCGCCCCCGATGATCAGGGTGTCGACCTTGGGCGCGAGCGCCTCGATGACCCCGAGCTTGTCGGAGACCTTCGAGCCACCGAGCACCACGGCGTAGGGCTGTGCCGGGTCCTCCGAGACCTTCCTGAGTACCTCGAGCTCGGACTGGACCAGGCCGCCGGCGTAGTGCGGCAGCAGTGCCGCCACATCGTAGACCGAGGCCTGCCGACGGTGCACCACACCGAAACCGTCGGAGACGAAGGCGCCGTTGTCACCGGTCAGCGCGGCGAGTTCGCTGGCGAAGGCCTGGCGCTCGGCCTCGTCCTTGGAGGTCTCCCGGGCATCGAAACGGACGTTCTCCAGCAGCAGGATGTCGCCGTCGTTGAGGCCGTTGGCACGCTCGTGGGCGTCTTCGCCGGTGACGTCCTGGGCCAGGGGCACCCACTGGTCGAGACGCTCGGCCAGTGCCTCGGCGACCGGCGCCAGGGAGAACTCGGGGTTGGTCTCGCCCTTCGGCCGGCCGAGGTGGGCGGTGACGATGACGCGGGCTCCGGCGTCGATCAGGCGGCGCAACGTCGGGACGGAGGCGTCGATGCGGCCGGGGTCGGTGATGTCGCCGTCCTTGAGGGGGACGTTCAGGTCGGCGCGGACGAGGACGTGTCGTCCCTCGACGCCGTCGGCGATGAGGTCGTCGATGGTCTTCACGGTCATGGGTCAGTCTCCTGGGGTAAGTGGTTGACGGGAAGGACGGGAGGTCAGGACGTGCGGACAGGGTGACGGCGGGTCGGCATGTGCCGACCCGCCGTGGGACCGGTGGAACCGGCCGGTACTGCTACCAGACTACTGGACGACCTAGAGACGCTCACCGACATAGGCGGCGAGATCCACGAGGCGGCGGGAGTAGCCCCACTCGTTGTCGTACCAGGAGACGACCTTGACCTGGTTGCCGATGACCTTGGTCAGCCCGGAGTCGAAGATCGACGAGTGGGAGTCGCCCACGATGTCGGTGGACACCAGCGGCTCATCGTCGGAGTACGCCAGCACGCCCTTGAGCTCACCCTCGGCGTGCTTCTTGATCGCGGCGTTGACCTGCTCGACGGTGACCTCGGAGGACGCCTCGAAGGTCAGGTCGGTGACCGAGCCGGTGGGCACCGGCACGCGCAGGGCGTAGCCGTCGAGCTTGCCCTTGAGCTGCGGGAGCACCAGGGACACGGCCTTGGCCGCACCGGTGGAGGTCGGCACGATGTTCAGGGCCGCGGCACGGGCTCGACGCAGGTCCTTGTGGGGCGCGTCGTGCAGACGCTGGTCGCCGGTGTAGGCGTGGATGGTGGTCATCAGACCCTTGACGATGCCGAACTCCTCGTCGAGCACCTTCGCCATCGGCGCCAGGCAGTTGGTGGTGCACGAGGCGTTGGAGATGATGGTGTGCTTCGCCGGGTCGTAGTCGGTGTGGTTCACACCGACGACGAAGGTCGCGTCCTCGTTCTTCGCCGGCGCGGAGATGATGACCTTCTTCGCGCCGGCGTCGATGTGCGCCTTGGCGGCGGTCGCGTCGGTGAAGAAGCCGGTCGACTCGATGACGATGTCGACGTCCAACTCGCCCCACGTGAGGTTCTGGGGGTCGCGCTCGGCGGTGACCACGATGCGCTTGCCGTCCACGGTGATGGACTCGTCGTCATAGCTGACCTCGGCGTCCAGACGACCCAGGATGGAGTCGTACTTCAGCAGGTTGGCCAGGGTCTTGTTGTCGGTGAGGTCGTTGAAGGCGACGACCTCGAGGTCAGCGCCGCTTTCGCGGAGAGCGCGGAAGAAGTTGCGGCCGATCCTGCCGAACCCGTTGATTCCTACCCGTACCGTCACGATGAAGCTCCTGTTCTCGATGAGTGGTGAGTTGCCGATGTCCAGACTACAGCGGAATCGGGCAGGGTGCCGGGGACCTATTCCCCGTCGGGGTTGTCGGAGGTGATCCGCTTATCGCTGTCATCGGCCCTGGCGTCAGCGTCGTCAGCGTCGTCAGCGTCGACACCGTCGTCGAGGTCGAAGATGTCATCGGTCACGGCGGCGTGGGTGTCGGGGATGTCGAGCTCCGCGGCACGCTGGTCGGCCATGGTGAGCAGGCGGCGGATCCGGCCGGCGACGGCGTCCTTGGTCATCTGCGGGTCGGCGAGCTGGCCGAGCTCCTCCAGGGACGCCTGACGGTGCTGGACCCGCAGCGTCCCTGCCTGCACCAGGTGGTCGGGCACGTCGTCGCCGAGGATGGTCAGCGCCCGGTCCACCCGGGCTGCGGCGACGACGGCCGCGCGGGCGGACCGGCGCAGGTTGGCGTCGTCGAAGTTGGCCAGGCGGTTGGCGGTGGCCCGCACCTCGCGGCGCATGCGCTGCTCCTCCCAGTCCAGGCGGGTGCGCTGGGCACCCATCCGGGTGAGCAGGTCGCCGATGGTCTCCCCGTCCCGGATGAGCACGCGGATGACCCCGCGGGTCTCCTTCGTCTTCGCGGTGACGCCGATCCGGCGTGCCGCCCCCACCAGGGCGAGTGCGGCCTCGTTGCCGGGGGTGGTGACCTCCAGCGAGGATGAGCGGCCCGGCTCGGTCAACGACCCCCGGGCCAGGAACGCGCCCCGCCACGCGGCGGTGCACTGGTCGGCGGTCCCGCCGATGATGTACGGGGGCAGCCCGCGTACCGGACGTCCCGCCCGGTCGATCAGGCCGGTGCGGCGGGCCAGTTCGGTGCCTCCGTGGGCCCAGCGCAGGACGTAGCGTGAGGAGTTGCGCAGGTTCCCTCCCCCGACGACCTGCAGTTCGGCGGTGAGGTCGAAGAGCTCCTCGACGAAGCGGGAGACCCGTCGGGCGGTGGCGCCGCTGTCGACCTCCGCCTCCACGACGATCTGTCCGGCCACCAGGTGCAGCCCCGCGCAGTAGCGCAGCAGGCCGGAGACCTCGGCGGTCATGACTTCCAGCCGGGTCTCGGTGACCCTTGCCAGCTCATCCTTCACCTCAGACGTCAGTGCCACTGTGGCTGTCGCCCCTTTCCTCCGGGTGCCCCGGCTCGTCGTGTGTACCGGGTGATCCTACCGTGGCGGTGGTGGGACGTTCCCAGTCGGCGAGCTCACGCAGCACACCGGCGAGCTTCTCCGAGGAGTGCCGGTCGGTCCACCGGCCGCGGTCATCGTCCTCACGCACGTCGCGGTAGAGCACCGTGGCGCCCAGCCGTGCGGCGGCGCGTTCCATGTGGCGGCGCTCATTGCCGGGCAGCAGGACGGAGGTGTCGACGACGACGACGTCGACGGTGAGGGTGGGACAGTGCTGCAGCAGCATGTGGATGTGCCGTTCCATGGAGAACCCGCTGGTCTCCCCCGGCTCGGCGACGAGGTTCATGATCACCGCACGGGTGGCGGTGGTTTCGGCGAGGGCTTCGACGATGCCGGGCATCAGCAGGTGCGGGATCACCGAGGAGAACCAGGAGCCGGGTCCGAGGGTGACCAGGTCGGCGTCGAGGATCGCCTGGACGGCCTCGGGTGAGGCCTCGGGGTTCTGCGGGATCAGCCGGACCCGGCGGACCTGCCCCAGCGTGGAGGCGACGGCGACCTGGCCGCGTACGGAGTTGACCTCCCGCGGGTCGTCGCCGATGCCCTGGACCTCGGCCTCCAGATCGAGCGGTTCCGGGGACATGGGCAGGACGCGCCCGCGGATACCGAGCAGGTCACTGAGTTCGTCGAGGGCCTCGATGCTGGAGCCCAGGACCTCGGAGAGCCCGGTGAGCACCAGGTTCCCCACAGCGTGTCCGGCCAGCGCCCCGTGGCCGGAGAACCGGTGCTGGAGGGTGCGTTCCCACAGGTGGCCACGCGGGGTGTCACGGACCAGCGCGGCCAGGGCCATCCGTAGGTCACCCGGGGGCAGGGAGCCGAGTTCGCGGCGCATCCGGCCCGAGGAGCCGCCGTCGTCGGCGACGGTGACGACGGCGGTGACGTAGTCGGCGGCCGCGCGTGCCGAGCGCAGCGTGGCGAACAGGCCGTGGCCACCGCCCAGTGCGGTGATCCGGCCGAGGGGGATGTCGGTGGAGCCGTTGGATCCGGTGGATCCGGTGGATCCGGTGGTTGTCTCGCTCATGCGGTGGCTCCCGTCCCGGCACTGGTCCGTCCGGGGCGCCCGGGTTCGAGGTCACGGTGGATGGTGCGGACGTCCAGGTCCGGATTCGCCGTGAGGCGTGCGGCGATGGCCTCGGCCACCGCCGGGCTGCGGTGCTGGCCCCCGGTGCAGCCGATGGCCAGGGTGATGAAACGCTTGCCTTCGCGGCGGTAGCCGGGCAGGGCGGTGTTCACCAGGCGTTCGATGACGTCGAGGTACTCCACCGCCTCGGGTCGGGACAGGACGAACTCGGCGACGGGGGTGTCGAGTCCGCTGTAGTCCCGCAGGTCCTCCTCCCAGTGCGGGTTCGGCAGGAAGCGTGCGTCCAGCATGATGTCGACGTCGCGCGGGGCGCCGTTCTTGAAGCCGAAGGACTGCACGGTGATGTGCTCGCGCCGGTCGGACAGGGCCTCGAAGTACCCTTCGAGGTTGCGGCGCAGGTCGTGCACGCTGGTTCCGGAGGTGTCGACGACGAGGTCGGCGCGCTGGCGGATGCCCTCCATCATCTCGCGTTCCCGGTCGATGCCGGCCTGCAGCGTCTCGTCGCCCTGCAGCGGGTGGGTGCGGCGGACGCGCCCGTAGCGGCGGATGAGGGTCCTGTCGTCGGCGTCGAGGTAGAGCACCACGGGGCGCCGGCCGGAGTCGTGCAGGCTGGTGAGTACCTCGGTCAGTGAGCCGACGAAGTCGCGGGAGCGCACGTCGGTGACCACGGCCAGGCGTTCCACCGGGGAGTCGGACTCGAAGCTGAGCTCGACCATGCGCATGATCAGTTCCGGCGGGAGGTTGTCGGCGACGTACCAGCCCAGCTCCTCCAGGACGGTGGCGGCCTCCTTACGGCCGGCCCCCGACATCCCGGTGATGAGGACCAGCGACGCCTCCTGCTGGTCAGGTCGCGTTCCCGTGTCTCGGGTGGCATCGTTCATGCCACGATTCTAGACCGAACCCTCCGGCTCCGTCAGGGCGTCGATGATGGCCTCGGCCAGTGCCGGTCCGAAGCCCGGTACCTGGGATATCCCCTCCACCCCGGCGTCGCGGACCTTGGCCACCGAGCCGAAGGTCTTCACCAGCTCGGCACGACGTTTCGGGCCCAGGCCTTTGACCTCGTCGAGGGCGGACCGGGTCATCCTCTTGCCGCGGCTGGCGCGGTGGAAGGTGATGGCGAAACGGTGGGCCTCATCGCGCAACTGCTGGATGAGGTACAGCGCCTGCGAGTTGCGGGGCAGGATCACCGGGTACTCGTCACCGGGCACCCACAGTTCCTCGAGACGCTTGGCCACCCCGACCAGGGTGACGTCGGTGACCCCGAGTTCGTCGAGGACCTCCTGTGCCGCGTTGACCTGTGGTTTTCCGCCGTCGACCACGAAGAGCTGCGGCGGGTAGGCGAACTTCCTCGATCCGGCCTCGGCCTGTTCCACGGTGACCTCGCCGTCGAGCAGGTCGCCGCCGTCGTCACCTTCGGGCACGGCGGTGCGGTCCTTGTGGTGACGTTTGAACCGGCGCCGGACGACCTCGGCGATCGAGGCGACGTCATCGGAGTGCCCGTCGCCGGCGGCCTCCCGGATCCGGTAGCGGCGGTAGTCGGACTTCCGCGGCAACCCGTCCTCGAAGACCACGAGACTGGCCACCACGTCGGTGCCCTGGATGTGGGAGATGTCGGTGCACTCGATGCGCAGCGGGGAATCGTCCATCCACAGGGCCTCCTGCAGCTCCTGCAGGGCCGCCGAGCGGGTGGTGAGGTCACCGGCGCGGGCGATCTTGTGCTGGCGCAGTGCCTGGGTGGCGTTGGTGGTGGCGGTCTCCATGAGCGAGCGCTTGTCGCCGCGCTGCGGGACGCGCAGAGTCACCCGTGCGCCGCGCAGGACGGTGAGCCAGTCGGTGAGCCGGTCACGGTTGGTGGGCAGGACCGGCACGAGGATCTCGCGGGGCACCGGCTCCAGTGAGACGCCGTCGGGTTCGCTGACGCGGGAGTTTCCGCCCACCGCGGATTCGGTGGCGTCGGCCAGTTCGGCGTTCTCGCCGTAGAACTGGGTGAGGAAGTCCTCCAGCAGGGTGGGCCAGGTGGCGTCACCGGCACTGTCGGCAGTGTCCGTGCTGTCGGCACTGTCGATGCTGTCGGCGCCGCCGAGACCCTCGGCGGTGTCGGCGGTGGACGCCTTCTTCTCGACGACCCAGCCGCGCTGGCCGCGGATACGTCCCCCGCGGACGTGGAAGACCTGCACGGCGGCCTCGAGTTCGTCGCTGGCGACGGCGACCAGGTCGGCGTCGGTGTCGTCGGAGAACACCACGGACTGCTTCTCCACGGTCTTCTCCATCGCGCCGAGCTGGTCACGCAGGGACGCGGCACGTTCGAAGTCGAGGTTCTCGGCGGCATCGGACATCTCGCCCCGGACCTCACGGATCACCCTGTCGGTGTTGCCGCCGGCGAGGAAGGAGCAGAACCCGTCGACCAGTTCACGGTGCTCCGACGGCGAGACCCGGCCGACGCACGGGGCCGAACAGCGGTCGATGTAGCCGAGCAGACACGGCCGCCCCAGCTGTTCATGGCGCCGGTACACCCCGGCGGTGCAGGTGCGGACGGGGAAGACACGGGTCAGCGACTCCAGGGTGTCCCGGATCGCCCACGCCTTGGGGTACGGACCGAAGTACCGCACGCCCTTCTTACGGGGCCCGCGGTAGAGGAACGCCCGGGGGAACGTCTCCTTCACGCTCACGGCGAGCATGGGGTAGGTCTTGTCGTCCCGGTACATCACGTTGAACCGGGGGGCGAACTTCTTGATCCAGGTGTACTCGAGGTTCAATGCCTCGATCTCGCTGCCGACGACGGTCCACTGGACGTGGTCGGCGGTGTGCACCATGGTGCGGATCCGCGGTTCGAGGTGGCCGGGGTCCTGGAAGTAGTTGGACAGCCTGCTACGCAGGTTCTTTGCCTTGCCGACGTAGATGACCCGGTCATCGGAGTCGCGGAAGGTGTAGACCCCCGGGCTGGTGGGGATCGTTCCGGGGGCGGGACGGTAGGAGGCGGGGTCGGCCATGAACTTGGAGCCTACCCTCCTACTCGTCGGGCATGTAACGGTCCTCCAGGACCCGGAAGTCCTCCACCTTCGTGGCGATCGTGGACTTGTCGGCGACCTGGAAGGCCATCATGGGGACGAACTCGAAGTCCGGGAGCTCCAGCCGTGCCCAGCGGGCGTTACGGGGGAAGGACAGGCCGTGGATGATCGACCAGCGGTAGAACTGGGCACCGAAGATATTGCGCACCTCGACGCCCTCCTCGTTGACGCGCACCCGGGGGCGCAGCAGCATCAGGACGATCCCGGAGATGATCACACCGATACCGATGAACGCCCACTGGTCGACGGCGCTGACGGTGGCTCCGGTGTCCCCCACGCCGGAGACGACCGCCATGAAGACGTGCACCGCCATGACCACCACCGCGCCGATGACCGCCCACCAGCGCAGGCTGGTGGAGGTGACGGTCAGCAGCCACTCCCCCTGCTGGTTCTTCCGGCCCTGGTGTGCGCTACCGGACGCCACAGCGGCGTCCTGTCCGGGAACGGACTCGGCGGTCTTGGACACTGATTCAGAGCTGCTCACGGCTCACCAGCCTACCCCTGTGGTTCGACGACGACGAAACTGAACGCCCCCGTCGGCGCTTACCGTGCCGAGCGGATGTCACGCAGCACGAGCAGGGAGTGCAGGGCGGCGCGGGCGGCGTCGGCGCCCTTGTCCTCCACCGCCCCGGTGCCCCCGGCCCGGGCGACGGCCTGTTCCTGGTTCTCGACGGTGAGCACGCCGTTGCCGACGGGTTTGCCGGAGTCCAGCGACACCCGGGTCAGACCGTAGGTCACGGCGTTGCAGACGTGGTCGAAGTGGGCGGTCTCGCCGCGGATCACGCATCCGTTGGCGACGACGGCGTCGAAGTTCTTGGCGGCCTCGGCCGCGACGACGGGCAGTTCCACGGCGCCGGCCACCCGCCACTGTCCGACGAAGGCACCGGTGTCGCGCAGTGCGCTGACGGCGTGGTCGTGCAACCGGTCGGTGATCTCGGCGTTCCAGGACGCGGTGATCACGGCGATGCGGTATCCGGCACCGGAGTCACGGGTGAGGGTGATGTCGGCGAGTCCGTCCGAGGGCATGATGTCTCCTTCTCAGGGCGCGGCAGGGGTCAGCGAGTCGATTTGGTGGCCCATCCGGTCGCGCTTGGTACGAAGGTAGGCCTCGTTCTCCGGATTGGCGGGCAGCTCCACGGGGACCCGGCGGGTCACCGGGATGCCGTGGCGTTCCAGGTCCAGGCGTTTGCCCGGGTTGTTGGACAGCAGGGCCACCGAGGTGACGCCCAGGTCCCGGAGAATCTGGGCCGCCGCACTGTACTCGCGCGAATCGACGGGCAGCCCCTGGGCCGTGTTGGCGTCGACGGTGTCCAGGCCGGTGTCCTGCAGGTTGTAGGCCTTGAGTTTGGGCACCAGTCCGATGCCGCGGCCCTCCTGGCCACGCAGGTACACCAGCACTCCCCTGCCGGCCTCGGTGATCAGGTCGAGGGAGGCGGAGAGTTGCTCACCGCAGTCGCAGCGCAGCGAACCGAAGATGTCCCCGGTGAGGCATTCGGAGTGCACGCGCACCAGCACGTCCTCACCGTTGTCGGCACGCAGGTCTCCGGCGACGAGGGCGACGTGTTCGACCCCGTCGACGAGACCGTTGTAGGCCACGGCGTGGAAGTTGCCGAAACGGGTGGGCAGCCGTGCCTCCACACTGCGGGCGACGACAGGGGTGTGCACCCGGCGCCATTCGGCGAGTTGCTCGATGGAGATCAGCGACAGACCGTGTTCGTCGCAGAACCGGCGCAGCTCCGGCAGGCGGGCCATGCCGGTCGGGTCGTCCTCGGAGACGACCTCGCAGAGCACACCCGCCGGACGCAGACCCGCGGCGCGGGCCAGGTCCACGGATGCCTCGGTGTGGCCGCCGCGTTGGAGCACGCCACCCTTCTTGGCACGGAGCGGTACGACGTGGCCGGGGCGGTTGAAGGATTCGCGGGTGGCGTCGGGGTCGGCGAGCAGGCGCAGGGTGTGGGCACGGTCGGTGGCGCTGATGCCCGTGGTGATGCCCGCGGCGGCGTCGACGGTGACGGTGTAGGCGGTGCCACGGACATCCTCGTTGCGGGCGACCATCGGCGGCAGGCCGAGACGGTCGGCCTCCTCGTCGGGCACCGCGGCGCAGATGTAGCCCGAGGAGTGCCGGACGGTGAAGGCGACCGTTTCCGGGGTGGCCTTCTCGGCGGCGAAGATGATGTCGCCTTCGTTCTCCCGGTCCTCGTCGTCGACGACCACGACCGGCTTACCGGCGGCGATGTCGGTGATGGCGTCCTCGACGGGGTCGAGCAGACTGGTGCGGTCGCCGGATGCCGCAGGGTTGGAGGTGTCGTTCTGATCGCTCACTGGACGTCTCCCTCTGATCCTTCTGATCGTGCTGGTCCTGCTGCCTCTGCGAGCCGTTCGAGGTACTTGGCCAGGACGTCGCACTCGATGTTGACGGTGTCGCCGGTGGCGAGGTCGCCGAGCATGGTGTCGGCCAGGGTCGTGGGGATCAGGGAGACCTCGAACCACGGGTCGGTGACGTCACCGACTTCGGCGACGGTCAGCGAGACACCGTTGACAGCGATGCTGCCCTTCTTGGCGATGTAGCGGGCGAGGCTGGTGCTGTCGGTGTTGTTGGTGCTGTCACCGTCGGCGAGTGCGAAGCGGAAGACCTCCCACTCGCTGCCCGCCGTGCGGGAGACCAGGGTGGCGGTGCCGTCGACGTGGCCCTGGACGATGTGGCCGCCGAGCCGTCCGCCGGTCGGGGTGGCGCGCTCCAGGTTGACCCGGTCACCGGGTCGGGCGGACCCGAGGGCTGTGTAGTCGAGCGTGACCTTCATGCAGTCGGCCCAGAAGCCGGTGCTGTCGAACTCTGTGACGGTGAGACAGACCCCGTTGACCGAGATGGAGGCGCCGTGGGTGGCGTCCTGCAGGACCTGGCGGCAGGAGATGCGTATGCGCTGGGCGTCTGAGGTGCTGTCGACCTCGGCGACCGTGCCCGTCTCCTCGACGATTCCGGTGAACATAACTGTTCAGTGTAGGACAGGACGAGGGGCTGGTGTACAGCGGGGCCGGTCAGTTTTCTTCAGCGCGGACTCCCCTGGGTGGTAGCCACCGACGCGTCACCACAGCAAGTACGTCTCCCCCAGCTGTTGCAGTCTCCCGCAACGTGAAACGCTGAATGCCGCCGATGGTGGTCTGCACTGCAGCCCCTGCAGCCACGGCGGGTAGCCCTGCCCCCAGCAGTGCCGGGGCGGTGTACGCCTCCACCGCATCCACGAACCCGGCGTCGATGAACGCAGCCGCCAGATGCGGGCCGCCCTCCACGAGAACATCCACTACTCCCCTGTTCGCCAACTCACGCAGAACCTCCTGCAGATCACGGGTCGGCATGTGCAGCGCCGGTCTGACTGCCGCGTCCTCGCGAAGCTCCGTCGCACCGACGACCACCCGCAAGGGCTGGTGATCGTAGAGTGATCCGTCGGGTCGTCGGGCCGTGAGACGCGGATTGTCCGCCGCCGCCGTCCCGGAACCCACCAGGATCGCATCCCGCCGCGACCGGTCCAGATGCACGCGCTCACGCGCCTGCACTCCCGTGATCCACTGCGACGTCCCGTCCGTCGCGGCGGCGAAACCGTCCATCGTTGCCGCGTACTTCACGGTCACATGCGGGCGGCCCAGGCGCTGCGCGGCCAACCACGGCTCCACGCTGAACACCGGAACCCCGGCTGGCATGTCCGTGGGATCATACAGCGGCCCGGTGACCTCGACTCCGTGGCCCCTCAAGAACTCGGCCCCACCACCCTCGACCTTTCCCGGATCAGCGAAGACGAAGATGACTCGGGCGATCCCCGCCGCCACCAGGGCACGGCTGCACGGGCCGGTACGTCCGGTGTGGTTGCACGGCTCCAACGTGACCACCACCGTCCCGCCCCGCGCCCGCTCCCCCGCGTCGGCCAAGGCATTGACCTCCGCATGGGCACCACCGGGCGGACTCGTGGCGCCGACACCGACCACCGCGCCGTGACTATTAAGTACGACCGCCCCCACCGGCGGGTTCGGCGACGTTGTCCCCCGGACCGTATGTCCGGCAGCATCCGCCCGGCGCACCGCGTCCTCGAGAACCCTGTCGAGCGGGATCATGCCCCGGCGACCGCCTGTACCGCCGCGTGCCGCAGCCCGGTGACCAACGCCTCAGGATTCTCCGCACCGAAGACACTCGAACCGGCCACGAAGACATCCACCCCGGCCTCCGCGCTGACCCCCACGGTGTCCGGCCCGATACCACCGTCGATCTCGATGAGGGTGTCCAGGCCGTCGGCGTCGATCCGGGCGCGCAGGGCACGGACGTTGTCCAGGACCTCGGGCATGAACGACTGGCCGCCGAAGCCCGGCTCGACGCTCATCACCAGGATCGTGTCGAAGGACCCCAGGTGATCCAGCAACGGCTCCACCGCCGTGCCCGGCTTGATGCTCACCCCGGCCTTGGTACCCGCCTCGCGCAGCGTGGTTGCCAGAGCGACCGCGGCGTCGAGGTCCTCCACGGCCTCCAGGTGGAACGTCACGTTGCCGAAGGCGGCGTAATCCGGGGCCCACCGTGCGGGATCCTCGATCATCAGGTGCACGTCCAGGAAGGTGTCCGTGGAACGGCGCACAGCCTCGGCCACCGGCAGACCGAAGCTGAGGTTCGGGACGAAGTGCCCGTCCATCACGTCGATGTGCAACCAGTCCGCCCCCGGCACCAGGGCGATGCTGCCCCTGATGTCCGCGAAATCAGCGGCGAGGATGGACGGGGCGATCTGAGGTTGTCTTCTCATGCCGTCCATCGTATCGCGGGTCGGTGTGGACTCGGCTCAGGACCGTCGCAGCACCGCGAAGAACATCGCGTCCGTGCCGTGGCGGTGCGGCCACAGCTGCACGAACGGGCCGTCATTGTGGGTCAGGCCGGGGAACAGTGCCGCAGCGTCCTCGATGGCCGCCCCCGTCTCCTCGGCGACGGCACGCACCACCTCCGTGGTCTCCGCCGGATGCGGTGAACATGTCGAGTACACGGTCACACCGCCGGGTCTGGTCGCCCCCACCGCCGAGCGCAGCAGATCCCGCTGCAGGGACACCAACGGTGCGACGTCGTCCGGGGACTTGCGCCATCGGGCCTCCGGACGCCGACGCAGCGCACCCAGACCGGTACACGGTGCATCCACCAGGACCCGGTCGTAGCCGTCGTCGGGAGTCTGCAACCCGTTGATGCCCGCCAGGTCGCGGCCGTCGCCGACATGGACACTCACCGGCAGGCCCCGGGTGGCCTTACGGACCAGCTCCGCCCGGTGCCCGGCCGACTCCACCGCATCCACCCGGGCGCCGTCACCCATCCCCCATGACGCCAGGAACGCCGTCTTGCCGCCCGGACCCGAACACAGGTCCAGCCAGCGACCCCGGTCGCCGGCGACCTCGGCACGCAGCATCGCCAGAGCAATGAGCTGGCTGCCCTCGTCCTGCACCGACGCCAGTCCCTCCTGCACCGGCTCCAGCTTGCCCGGGTCCCCTTCCGACAGGTACACCGCGTAGGGAGACCACCGGCCCTCCTCCCCACCGGTGACCAGCGCGAGTTCCTCGGCGGAGATCTGCCCCGGTCGTGCCGCCAGGTGCACCACCGGACGTCGGTCGTCCGCAGACAACGCCTCCTCCAGCTCCGCGGCGGGCGCATCCGGGGCACCGCCGAGCGCACGGTTGAACACCTCGGCGATCCACGCCGGATGCGCATGCCGCAACGCCAGGGCACCGACCGGATCCTCGACGCCGGAGGTGACCGTCTCCAACCACTGCTCCGGGGTCGACCGGGTGATCCGTCGCAGTACACCGTTGGTGAACCCGGCGGCCTTCTCCTCACCGTTGGCCTTCACCAGCTCCACCGTGGTGTTCACCGCGGCATGGTCGTCGACCCGGGTCCGCAGAATCTGGTAGGCGCCCAGACGCAGCGCATCCAGCACCGTCTCGTCGATCTTGCCCACCGGACGGCCCGCCGCCTCGGCGACGACGGCGTCCAGCAGCCCCCGGGCGCGCAGCGTGCCGTAGGTCAGCTCGGTGGCGAAGGCGGCGTCGCGGCCGGTCAACCCGGCGGAGGTCAACGCACCCGGCAACACCAGGTTGGCGTACGCGTCCTGTGCACTGACCTGTCGCAGTACGGCGAAGACAGCATCACGCACCCGGTCGCCAGAGCCTTTCGCCGACTGCTTCTCGGCGTACTCCTGCCGGTGCGACTCACTGCGGCGACGGTAGCCGGAGTTGCTCTTCTGCCCGGGGCGGCCCTTCGGGGGCTCCCCCGAGGTTGACCGTGCGCGGAAACCTGCCATCAGGACTCTCCCTCTGCTGTGCTCTCGAATACCACCGTACGACCGTCCCCGAACAGGTCGGCCCGGCCACGGGCCCAGTCGGCGGCGGCCATCATCTTCCTGCCCGGCGGCTGGATCCGGGTGATCTCCAGGACGCCGTCCCCCGTGCCGACGAACAGTGCCTCCTTCGTCGCGTGGAGTTGGCCGGGTCGGAGACCGCTGGCCGGACCCACGGTGCCACCGTCACCGACCGGCAGCATGAGGCCCAACTTGTAGCGCTCCCCGTCCATCACCGTCCATGGCCCCGGTGCCGGCGTGTGGGCACGCGCGGTGCGCTGGACCACCATCGCCGGCCCGCGCCAGTCGATCCGGGCGTCGGCACTGCTGATCTTCGCCGCGTAGGTCGACTCCTCGTCCGCCTGCTCCACGGGCACTACCGCACCGGACTCCAGCCCGGTCAAGGTGTCTGCAAGCAGTACCCGACCGGCGTAGGTCAGACGGGTCAGCAGGTCATCGGCGGTGTCCTCGAGCCCGATGGTCTCGGTGACCTCGCCGGTGACCGGACCCGCGTCCAGCTCCGGGACGATGCGGAACGTCGTCGCCCCGGTCGCGTCGTCCCCCGCGGCAATCGCCGCCTGCACCGGAGCCGCACCACGCCACCGGGGCAACAGGGAGAAGTGCAGGTTGATCCACCCGTGGGTGAAGATCCCCAGCACATCCCCCGGCAGGATCTGCCCGTAGGCCACCACGGCCACCGCCCCGACACCGTCCTCGGCGTAGCCGCGCAGGATGTCGCGGACCTGCCCGGCGTCCTCACGGTCCGGTTTCAACGAGGTGAACTTGTGCACCGGCACCCCGTGGGCGTCGGCGACCTCCGCCACCCTCGACGGATGCAGGCTCCGGCCTCGGCCACGGCGGGCGTCCGGCTGGGTCAGCACGGCCACCACCTCGTGCTCCGACCCGGTGAGCAGGTACTCCAGGGTGACCGCGGCGGGTTCCGGGGTGCCGGCGAACAGGATCTTCATCGGTTGAACCACTCGCTTCCCCGGATGTCGCCCATCACGGCGCGCCGGTCGGCCGGCTCCATGCGCTGGAAGAACATCACCCCGTCCAGATGATCGGTCTCATGCTGCACGCACCGCGCCATCAGGTCGCTGACCTCACGGTCCACCGGCTCGCCGTCGACGGTGACACCGGTGACGCGTACGCGGTTGTACCTGGTCACCTGGCCACCCGTCTCCGGGACCGACAGGCAGCCCTCCCGTCCGGTCTGGACCTCCTCGCCGAGCGCCTCCCACACCGGGTTGATGATGTGGCCCCTGTCGCCGTCACAGTCGTAGACGAAGATCCGGCGGGTCACGCCGACCTGGTTGGCCGCCAGGCCGACTCCCCCGGCGGAATCCATGGTCTCCAGCATGTCGTCGATGAGGGTGGGCAGGGCATCGTCACCGGTGGGGTCGGCCACCGGGTCGGCGACCGTGCGCAGCACGGGGTCACCGAAGAGACGGATATCGAGAACGGTCATGACGTCACAGTCTACTCATGGGGTCACCGGTACCGACGAGACGTGTGGGCGGCCCCGGCGGCGGTTCCGGAAGTGTTACCACTTCAACATGGTAATATTTTTCACGACCTGGGGTTTTGCCGCTGTGGCGGAGCCTGACGTGGTAACACTTCCCCGGAGCCGGTGGCGACCCCACCATCCAGCCCTGCTCAGGCATTACCACCGGGCACCGGACGCCGGCTCCCGCGGCAGGACCGCTACCCCACCCGGACCGGGTCGACGACGATACGCAGCGGGTCGGACTGACGACGCGTGGCACGTAACGACTGCGCCGCCCGTAGCGACGCACCCAGGGCCTCGACCGTCTCTCCCGCGGCCCCCGGAGGCACCGGCACCCGGATGATCAGCCGTCGGGCCTGATCGGCCTCCGGCTCCCCCAGTCCGGCCGGGAGACGCACCCCCGGGGGAAGTTCCACCGGTCCCAGACGCTCCACGCCGCCGAGCTGATCCGGTGTGGTCCAGGCGTCCTCGAACTGCTCGAGGGACGTCGACGTCCCGTCCACCGCAACCAGCGTCACCGCGGGCGGGAATCCGGCGTCGTGGCGTCCCGCCAGCTCACGGGCGGCGGCACCCTCCGGATCCCACCGGATCAGTGCCTGCACCGTCGGGTCGTCCGGCGCCACGGCGACCACCATCTCACCACCACTGTCACGGGGGACCGCCAGGCACGCGGCCTCCATCCACTGCCGGAGGGCGTTCTCCCCGGCCCGCAGGTCCTCGCGGCCCAGTGTCAGCCAGGTGTCGAGGACGACGACCGCACCGTAACCGCCACCGTCCTCGACCACCGGCTCCGACCCCGGTGTGGCCACCACCAGACCGGGCCGGTCAGGGACGTGGGTGCGCATCTGGCCACCGCCGGAGACCACCACCGGCACCCCGGTGAACGCCCGGCCCAGCTCCTCGGCGGTACGCTCCTGGCCGACCACCGACATCCGCAATGCATGACCACCGCAGGTCCCGCAGGTGAAATGGCCCTCCAACGCGCCGCACCAGCGGCACCGGGGTGCTGCCGCCGCACCGTCGGACGGGCCTGCCGGCAACTCCAGGGGGCCGTTGCAACGACGGCACCGGGCCGGCGTCCGACAGCTCGAACACGCCACCGCCGGGGCGTAACCACGCCGCGGGACCTGCACCAGGCACGGCATCCCCGCATCCAGACTGCGTCGCATCGCCTTCACCGCGGCAGACGGCAGGCGGGCGTGACCGGAATGGGGGTCATGGATGTCGTCGAGGGCGTGGATCCACGGCATCCGCTCCCGGAGCAGCTCAGGCTCCGGACGCAGGGACGGGGTGAAACCCTCCTCCACCCACTGCTGGACCTCCGCCGACCGGTGCGCCCCGCCGACCAGCAGGGCCGTGGCCTCCAACTCCGAGCGCAGACGCAGCACCTCACGGGAATGCAGGTAGGGAGAGCGCGGGTCGACGAGGTTGTCGTCGGCCTCGCCCACCAGCACGATCAGACGCAGGTCCTTCACCGGGGCGCTGGCCGCCGACCGGGTACCGACCACCACCCGCCCCTGGCCCGCCAGCACCGACAGGTACCGCCGGTAGCGAGCCGCCGGACCGACCTTCGCCGTCAGTTCGGTGATCTGCGCCGCGGAGAGGAACACCCGTAGCGCGCCGACGAGACGGTCCACGTCACGCTGGTCCGGCGCCACCACCAGCACCCCGCCACCGTCCCAGGCCACCGAGGCCGCCGCCTCGGCGACCCGTGCCGACCAGTCCTCCCCCGGGGTCCACAGCCACGACGCCCTCGCCGGGCGTCCGTCGTGCACAGCACGCAGGAAACTGTCGGCATGGCGGTACCCCGCCCATCCGGCGGCGGCAGCCTGACGCGGTGCCTCCACCAGGTCCTCCCGGGACACCAGGGAGCCGTAGAGCTCCTCCCAGTCGGCACCCCCACCGAACAGGCCGTCCTTCTCCGCCGAAGCGTGGCGGGCGGGCACCAGCGCCCGGATCACGTCTGAGCGGGTGCCCGCGTACCGGTCGGCGAGATGGTTCACCAGCGACCACAGGTGCGGTGGGACGAGCTGCAGTGGGCTGATCACCCGGTTCAGCGGGGCGAGCGTGCCCACATGGTCGGTGGTCCGACGCCGTTCCACCAGCAGGGCGTCCACCAGGCGACCGGCGAACCGCACCCGGACCTTCACACCCGGGCGGGCCTCCTCGGCGAGTTTCGCCGGGACGGCGTAGTCGAAGAGCCGGTCCAGGTGCGGCATGCCCAGCAACGGCAGCACCCGGGCGACCGGGTCGTCGACCTCAGGGACGGCAGCTGCCGCAGCGTCGGAAACGTCGGCCACCGGCGGAACCTACTGCGCGACGTTCGCCGCGACGATCTCCTCGACCGCCGCGGTCAGTGCCTCGGCGCGGTCGGTGTTCTCCCACGGCAGGTCGATGTCCGTGCGGCCGAAGTGGCCGTAGGCGGCGGTCTGCGCGTAGATCGGACGCAGCAGGTCCAGGTCCCGGATGATCGCCCCGGGCCGCAGGTCGAAGACCTCACTGACCGCCTGCTGGATCTGCTCGTCGGTCAGCCCGTGCTGGGCGGTGCCGAAGGTCTCCACGTACAGGCCGACCGGGCGGGCCCGGCCGATGGCGTAGGCCACCTGCACCTCGGCGCGGTGGGCCAGTCCGGCGGCGACGATGTTCTTGGCGACCCACCGCATCGCGTACGCGGCGGACCGGTCGACCTTGCTCGGGTCCTTGCCGGAGAAGGCGCCGCCGCCGTGCCGGGCCATGCCACCGTAGGTGTCCACGATGATCTTGCGGCCGGTCAGGCCCGCGTCGCCCATGGGCCCGCCGAGGATGAAGGACCCCGACGGGTTGATCAGCAGCGTCAGTTCACCGGTGACGAAGTCCTGCAGCCCGGCGTCCTCGACGACCCAGTCGACCACGTGGGTGCGCAGTTGCTCGGTGAGCTCCGCCTGGCTGATCTCCTCGTCGTGCTGGGTGGAGATGACCACGGTGTCCAGGTGGGAGGGGCGGCCGTCGGCGTCGTAGGCGAAGGTGACCTGCGTCTTGCCGTCCGGACGGAGGTGGTTGACGATGCCTTCCTTACGCACCTGGGTCAGCCGACGCGACAGACGGTGGGCCGTGGCGATCGGCAGCGGCATCAGCTCCGGGGTCTCGTCGGTGGCGTACCCGAACATCAGACCCTGGTCGCCCGCGCCGGCCTGGTCGACGTCCTCGTACTTGTCGTCGGCGGTGCCGCTGCGGATCTCGTGGGAGGTGTCGACACCGTCGCCGATCTCCTGCGACTGCTCGCCGATGGCGATGTTCACCCCGCAGGTGCGGCCGTCGAAGCCCACAGAGGAGGAGGTGAAACCGATGCTCAGCAGCGTCTCACGGACCAGCTTGGGGATCTCGACGTAGGCGTCGGAGCGGACCTCACCGGCCACGTGGACCTGGCCGGTGGTGACCATGGTCTCCACGGCGACATGCGAGCGCGGGTCCTTCTGCAACAGTGCGTCGAGAATGGTGTCGGAGATGGCGTCACAGATCTTGTCGGGGTGGCCTTCGGTCACGGACTCACTGGTGAAGAGGCGGGGGCTTGCATTGGACGAAGTGGTCACTGTCCTGAACTTCCTGACTTCCTGTCGTGATGTAACTTGTGCTTCCTGAGCGTGGTGCGCGCCCGAACGTCACCATCCTAGACCAAGCAGTCTGGAAGGCGGTGACGGCGGGCCCGGCCCCGTCGCGTGACTAATCCTGGGTCAGCCGGGCAACAGCTCCTCGACCGCGTCGACGATGTACGAGGCGACCACGAGTTTCGAGGACGCCGGAACCTCGGTGACCTCCTCGGCGCCCGGGCGGTCCCCGGGGGTGAGGATCCAGCCCTGGCTGTCGTGCTGACCGAACACCACCCCGTCGCCGACGGCGTTGCACATCAACAGGTCGCAGCCCTTACGCTCCAGTTTCGCCCGGGCGTGGTCCAGAGGGCTGTGGTGCTCGTCGCCGGTTTCCGCGGCGAATCCGGCGATCACCAGGTCCTCCGGAAGCCCGCCGGCCCGACGTCGCTCCACCAGCCCCTGCAGGATGTCCGGGTTCTCCGCCAACGCCAGGGTGGACAGGTCGTCCTCCCCACCCTTCTTCAGCTTGGCGCCGGCCTCGCTCGCCGGACGGAAGTCCGCCACCGCGGCGGCCATGACCACCGCGTCCACCCCGCCGGCCAGTTCACCGACGGCGGCCTCCAGGTCACGGGCGCTTCTGATCCGGGTGAGGCGGGCCCCTGACGGGACCGGGAGATCCTCGGTGACTCCGGCGACCAGCTCCACCTGGGCACCCCGTTGCACGGCGACGTCGGCCAGCGCGAACCCCTGGCGGCCCGAGGACGCGTTGCCCAGGTAGCGCACCGGATCGAGCGCCTCATGCGTACCACCGGCGGTGACCAGGATCCGACGGCCCGCCAGCGACTGCCGGAAGATGCCGAACCGGTCCTGCGCCGCCGTGGCCAGCGCACCGATGTGCTCCGGTTCCGGCAGCCGCCCGGCACCCGAGTCGGTACCGGTCAACCGGCCGTGGGCGGGCTCCAGCACCGTGACGCCGCGACGACGCAGTGTGGCCACGTTCTCCCGGGTGGCGGGATTCTGCCACATCTCCGTGTGCATCGCCGGGGCCAGGACCACCGGGCAGGTGGCCACCAGCACGCTGGCGGTCAGCAGGTCGTCCGCCCGGCCGTGGGCCAGACGGGCGAGCAGGTCCGCCGTCGCCGGGGCGATCACGATCAGGTCGGCGTCCTGCCCCAGTCGGACGTGGCGGACCTCGTCGACGCCCTCGAACACGGTGGTGGACACCGGGTTACCGGACAGGGCCTCGAACGTGGAGGCCCCGACGAACCGCAGCGCCGACTCCGTCGGGATGACGTGGACGTCGTGCCCGGCCTCGGTGAAGTAGCGCACCAGTGCGCCGGACTTGTAGGCGGCGATACCGCCGCCCACGCCGACGAGCACGTTCAGATTGTTTTCACTCACGGGAAACCAGCCTAGCCCACAGCGTCAGCCCGCTGTGGACCGGGAACGGGTCAGGCCCGTCACCCGACGTCCGGCCACAGTGGAAGTTCTGTGGCCACGGACGTCGCGTGACGGGCCTGACGCGGTGGGGTCGATCAGCCTTCGGTGTGCTCCAGCAGATCGCCCTCGATCTCACGCAGAGCCACCGACAGCGGCTTCTCGTGTGCTTCCGGGGTGACCAGCGGGCCGACGAACTCGAACACGCCGTCACCGACGGTCTGGAAGTAGTTGTTGATCTGGCGCGCACGCTTGGCCGCGAAGATCACCAGGGCGTACTTCGAGGACACCTTGGTCAGCAGATCGTCGATCGGCGGGTTCGTGATGCCGACCGCCGGGTCGAAGACGGTTGAGTTGTCGTTGGTTTCCACTCCACACCTTTGTTTCTCGAATAGTCTTACTGTGCGTGCCCGGTCAGCAGTGCGCTGATCTCGGCGACGGCCTCGGTGACGTCCCGGTTGACGACGACCCGGTCGAACTCCTCCTTGGAGGCGAGCTCTTCACGGGCGGTCTCCAGGCGACGCCGGATGACGTCCTCACTCTCGGTGCCACGGCCGGTCAACCGCTCCACCAGGTCCTCCCAGGTGGGAGGGGCCAGGAACACCGTGAGTGCCTCGGGCATCATCCGCTTGATGTTGCGGGCCCCGGCCAGGTCAACCTCGACCAGGACCGGGCGGCCTGCCTGGAGCGCCTCGGTGACCGGCTGCCGGGGGGTACCCGACAACTGCAGCCCTCCGTGGATCTCCGCCCACTCGAGCATGAGGCCACTGTCCACCTCGTCCCGGAAGCGTTCCCGCGTGACGTAGTGGTAGTCCTGCCCGTCGACCTCACCGGGACGAGGGGCCCGGGTGGTCCACGACACGCTGAAGAACAGGTCCGGGACCGACGCCTTCAACTGTGCGACGACCGTTGACTTCCCGACCGCCGACGGTCCCGCCAGGACGACCAGGTGCGGACCGGACACGTCCGTGCCCTGCGCTTCGGCCTGCACTTGCGGGGTCAAGGCTCCTAGACCTCGAAACCGAAGCGCTCCAGCAGGGCGCGACGCTGACGGTCGCCGAGGCCGCGGAGGCGACGGGTGGGGGCGATCTCCAGCTCGGTCATGATCTCCTGCGCCTTGACCTTGCCGACCTTGGGCATGGCCTCGAGAAGGGCGGACACCTTCATCTTGCCGATGATCGGGTCTTCGTCGGCGTCAGCAAGGACCTGCTTGAGGTCGGTGCCTCCACGCTTGAGCTTCTCCTTGAGCTCGGCACGGGCCTTACGGGCCTCGGCGGCCTTCTTCAGGGCTTCTGCACGCTGCTCCGGGGTCAACTGGGGAAGGGCCACGGGTTCCTCCGTCTTGTTCTGTGGTTCGATGTCACTTGCTTGGGGTACTTCAGGTGTTTCAGTCGGCCGGACCTGTGCCCGACCGTCAACCTCGACGAATCCTAGCGACGGGCTGTGCTGAATAGCAACAGCCCCGCACGGAAAGTACGCGCCTGGTGTCTGTTGGACGTCCTGCACCGCCCCCACGTTCACACGGGAGAAGCGTCGCAGGTCGCGACCATGAAACAACGCGCCAAGTGTAGCACTACGACCCGGGGATGTTGAACAAACCCCCAGTTCGCGCTCCTCGGCGCGTCGACAGGCCGGACGTTCAGAGCTGCGGGAACGCTGCTGAGGAGTCTGCGACGGCCTGTCGCAGGTCCCCAACATCCGGGCCTGCTGAGAGCACCGACCGCGAGATGTTGGGGCTGGCCCACTTCTCCGCGGCTCCGGCGATCCGGCGGATGTCGTCGGCCGCACCGCCCTGGGCGCCGACGCCGGGCATCAGGACGACGCCGCCGACGTCGGTGAGATCCGGCGGGTCAGCGACGGTTGCGCCGACGACGACGCCGACATTCCCGCCGCCGGGGTGGACCGCATTGTGCTCCGCGGCCCAGTCGACGACCGTCTGGGCCACGCTGCGCCCACCGTCGGTGGCCAGGGCCTGGAACTGCGGGCCCTCCGGGTTCGAGGTCGCCGAGAGCACGATCACTCCCCTGCCGGTGGCGTCACCGGCCTCCAGCGCCGGGGCCAGGGAGTCGAGGCCGAGATAAGGCGAGACAGTGACGGCGTCGGCGCACAGCGGTGAATCATCGGACAACCACGCACGGGCGTACCCGGCCATGGTGGTGCCGATGTCCCCGCGTTTGGCGTCGGCGATCACCAGGGTGCCCGCCCGGCTCAGCTCCGCCAGCGCCTGCTCGAGGACGGCGAGCCCGGCTGACCCGAAGGCCTCGTAGAAGGCGACCTGGGGTTTGACCACACAGGCGGTGTCGGCGAAGGCCTCCACGCAGATACGTGAGAAAGCCTCCAGCCCGGCCACGTCGACCCCCAGGCCCCAGGACTCCAGGATGCCCGCATGCGGGTCCATGCCCACACACAACCGTCCCAGGTCCCGGGAACGCTCCAGGTAACGCTCGCCGAAGGTGCCGGAGGACACCGGGTTGTCAGTAGTTGTCATGGTTGACGTCCTGGATGGCCCGCACCACGGTGGTGGAGCCCTTGAGCGCCTCGATGCCCTGCACGGCGGCGACGGCACCCTGCACGGTCGTGACGCAGGAGACGCCCTGGCGCACGGCGGCGGCACGGATGTCGTAGCCGTCCCCGCGGGCCGCGGCGGTGCCGGCCGGGGTGTTGAGGATGAAGTCGATCGACCCCTCGTCGATGAGGTCGACCACCGAGCGTGCCCCGGACGTGGCGGCGCCGGACTCGATGTCGGTCTGCTTGGCCACGACCTCGCACTCCAGTCCGTTGCGCCGCAGCATCGCCGCGGTGCCCTCGGTGGCGACCAGGTCGAAACCGAGGGAGGCCAGACGCTGGATGGGCAGGATCATGGTCCGCTTGTCGCGGTTGGCGACCGAGACGAACACCCGGCCGCTGGTCGGCAGGGAGCCGGTGGCGGCCTCCTGGGACTTGGCGAAGGCCGTGCCGAAGTCGGAGTCCAGCCCCATGACCTCACCGGTGGACTTCATCTCCGGGCTGAGCAGGCTGTCGAGCATCTCGCCCTCCGGGCTGCGGAAGCGGTTGAAGGGCATGACCGCCTCCTTGACCGCGATGGGGTGGCCCAGCGGCAGCGAACCGCCGTCCCGGTCGCCCGGGATCAGGCCCTCGGCGATCAGCTCCCGGATCGGGGTGTCGGTCATGATCCGCGAGGCTGCCTTGGCCAACGGCACGCCGGTGGCCTTCGAGACGAACGGCACGGTGCGCGATGCCCGCGGGTTGGCCTCGATGACGTAGAGGATGTCGTCCTTCAGGGCGAACTGGATGTTCATCAGGCCCTTGACGCCGATACCGTGGGCCAGGGCGGCGGTGGAGCGGCGCACGTTCTCGATGTCGCCCTCTCCCAGTGTCATCGGCGGCAGAGCGCAGGCGGAGTCGCCGGAGTGGATGCCGGCCTCCTCGATGTGCTCCATCACGCCGGCGAGGTAGACCTCCTCGCCGTCGCACAGGGCGTCGACGTCGATCTCGATGGCGTTGTCCAGGAACCGGTCGACCAGCACCGGGTGGTCCGAGGTGATCTCCGTCGCACGGTCGATGTAGTCCTCCAGGGAGGGCTCGTCGTAGACGATCTCCATGCCACGGCCGCCCAGCACGTAGGACGGGCGGACCAGCACCGGGTAGCCGATGCGGGAGGCGACGTCGCGGGCCTCGGCGAAGGTGGTGGCGGTGCCGAAGGCCGGGGCGGGCAGGCCGGCCTTCTCCAGCACGGTGCCGAACTCGCCGCGGTCCTCGGCCAGGTTGATGGCCTCGGAGGTCGTGCCGATCACCGGGACACCGGCGTCGGTGAGGCGCTGCGCCAGGCCCAGCGGGGTCTGCCCGCCGAGCTGGACGATCACCCCGGCCACGGTGCCGGACTGCGTCTCGGCGTGGTAGACCTCCATGACGTCCTCGAAGGTCAGCGGCTCGAAGTAGAGACGGTCGGCGGTGTCGTAGTCGGTGGAGACGGTCTCAGGGTTGCAGTTGACCATCACGGTCTCGTAGCCCACCCGGGACAGCTCCAGTGCGGCGTGCACGCAGGAGTAGTCGAACTCGATGCCCTGGCCGATACGGTTCGGCCCGGAGCCGAGGATGATGATCTTGTCGCGGTCACGCTGCTCGGCGACCTCGGACTCCGCCTCCGGGTCCAGCTCGTAGGCCGAGTAGTGGTACGGGGTCTGCGCCTCGAACTCCGCGGCACAGGTGTCCACCGTCTTGAAGACCGGACGGATCCCCAGCGACCAGCGCAGCGAGCGCACGCCGTCCTCGCCGGCCAGCTCGGGGCGCAGCGCGGCGATCTGGGCGTCGGACAGGCCCAGGTACTTCGCCTCGCGCAGCAGCTCCTCGGAGAGCACCGGGGCGTCCTCGAGCTCGGCACGGAAGTCCACCAGCGCCTTGAGTTCGTGCAGGAACCAGGGGTCCACCCCGACCGAGGCGCGGTGGACCTGGTCCACGGTGGCGCCGAGGCGCAGCGCGAGCTCCATGTCGTACATCCGGCCCTCGGTGGGCCGTCCCAGGTCGTCCAGGACGGCGGCCAGGTCGGTGGCACGTTCACCGGCGAAGTACTCGTCGCTGGTGGTCCAGAACCCGGCGGGTTTGGTCTCCAGCGAGCGCAGCACCTTGTTCAGTGCGGCGATGTAGTTGCGGCCCACCGACATGGCCTCGCCCACGGCCTTCATGGTGGTGGTCAGGGTGTCGTCGGCGCCGGGGAACTTCTCGAAGGCGAAACGCGGGGCCTTGACGATCACGTAGTCCAGTGTCGGCTCGAACGCGGCCGGGGTGCCCTGGGTGATGTCGTTGCGCAGTTCGTCGAGGGTGTAGCCGATGGCCAGCAGGGCGGCGATCTTGGCGATCGGGAAGCCGGTGGCCTTGGAGGCCAGGGCCGAGGACCGCGAGACCCGCGGGTTCATCTCGATGGTGATCAGGCGGCCGTCCTCGGGGTTGACGGCGAACTGGATGTTGCAGCCACCGGTGTCGACACCGACGGCGCGCAGGATGGCGATGCCCTGGTCGCGCATGATCTGGTACTCGCGGTCGGTCAGCGTCATCGACGGTGCGACGGTCATCGAGTCACCGGTGTGCACGCCGAGGGCGTCGACGTTCTCGATGGAGCAGATGACCACGGCGTTGTCGTCGCCGTCGCGCATGAGCTCCAGCTCGTACTCCTTCCAGCCGAGGATGGACTCCTCGATGAGCACGTTGGCCTCCGGGGAGGCGGCGAGTCCACCACCGGCGATGCGGTCGAGGTCCTCGTAGGTGAACGCCAGGCCGGAGCCCAGCCCACCCATGGTGAACGACGGGCGGACCACGACGGGCAGCCCGAGCTCGGCGACGGCGTCGTGGACCTCGTCCATGTCATGGCAGACGGCGGAGCGGGCCGAGTCGCCGCCGATGGAGGCGACGATGTCCTTGAACTTCTGCCGGTCCTCGCCGCGCTCGATGGCGTCGATGTCGGCGCCGATGAGCTCGACGTCGTACTTGGCGAGGATGCCGGCCCGGTCGAGCTGGATCGCGGCGTTCAGTGCTGTCTGTCCACCCAGGGTGGCCAGTACGGCGTCGACCGGGTGCCCGGCCTCCTTCTCCGCGGCGAAGATCTTCTCGATGTACTCGGGCTGGATCGGCTCGATGTAGGTGTGGTCGGCGAACTCCGGGTCGGTCATGATGGTGGCCGGGTTGGAGTTGATCAGCGAGACGCGCAGGCCCTCGGCCTTCAGTGCGCGGCAGGCCTGGGTGCCGGAGTAGTCGAACTCGCAGGCCTGGCCGATGACGATCGGGCCGGAGCCGATGACGAGGACGTGGTTGATGTCGGTGCGCTTCGGCATTTAGTTGTTCCCTTCCATCAGTTCGATGAACTGGTCGAACAGCGGATTGGCGTCGTGAGGACCGGCGGCGGCCTCGGGGTGATACTGGACGGAGAAGGCGAGGCCGTTGTCGAGGGCGACGCCCTCGACACAGTCGTCGTTGAGGCAGGTGTGGGTGACCTGGGCGGTGCCGAAGTCGGTGTCGAAGGGTTCACCGGCGCGGCCCTTCAGCGCGAACCCGTGGTTCTGCGAGGTGATGTCGATCTTCCCGGTGAGGTGGTTGAGCACCGGCACGTTGATGCCGCGGTGGCCGAACTTCAGCTTGTAGGTGTCCATGCCCAGCGCACGGCCGAGGATCTGGTTGCCGAAGCAGATGCCGAAGAGCGGGATCTTCTTCGCCAGCACGGTACGGACCTGCTCGACCATGACGTCGGCGGTGGCGGGGTCGCCGGGGCCGTTGGAGATGAACACGCCGTCCGGCGAGTACTGCTCGATGAGCGGCTCCACCGGGCTGTTGGCGGGGACGACGACGGTACGGATGCCACGGGAGACGAAGTTGCGCGGGGTGTTGGTCTTGATCCCCATGTCGTAGGCCAGGACGGTGAAGCGGGCATCTTCCCCACCCTCGGGCTCCAGGACGTAGGTCTCGTCTGTGGAGACCTCGGTGGCCAGGTCGGCCCCGGCCATGGACTGCTGGGCGTTGACCTCGGCGACGAGGTCCTCGACCGGGCGTCCGGCGGCCTCACCGCTGAAGACGCCGGCGGCGACGGAACCCTTGTCGCGCAGGTGGCGCACGATCGCACGGGTGTCGACCCCCTGGATGCCGATGACACCCTGCTTCTCCATCTCCTCGGACAGGCTGCGGTCGGCGCGCCAGTTGGAGACGGTGCGCGACAGGTCACGGATGACCAGACCGGCGACCCAGATCCGGTCGCCGTGGGACTCGCCGTCCTCGTCGTTCCACCCGGTGTTGCCGATCTGCGGGGCGGTGGCCACCACGATCTGCCGGTGGTAGGACGGGTCGGTCATCGTCTCCTGGTAGCCGGTCATGCCGGTGGTGAACACGGCTTCACCGAGGGTGGTGCCGGTGGCACCGAAGGCCCGGCCACGGAACACCCGTCCGTCGCCGAGCACCAGCAGCGCGGGGGTGCGGGAGGAAGTCACAGCAGTACTCTTCTCTGTCGTATTGTCGGTCATTTGTCGCTCACCTTGCCGTCACGGCAGGTCACCCGGCCACGCAGCAGCGTGGTGGTGACCTTCACGGGCAGGTCCATCCCTTCGTAGGGGGTGTTGGAGGATTTCGAGGCCATGTCCCCGCCGTGGGCGGTCCACCCGTGCCCCGGGTCGACCACACACAGGTTCGCCGGCTCGCCGACCGCCACCGGACGGCCGTGTCCCGGCAGCTTGAGGATCTCGGCGGGACGCTCCGACATCACCCGGGCCACGAACCGCCAGTCCTGGCGTTCCTGGTCCTCCGGCGGATCGGTGACGAACAGCTGGGCGATGATGGCCAGGGACGTCTCCAGGCCCAGCATCCCGGGGCGTGCCTTGTCGAACTCGCAGCACTTCTCCTCCGAACCGTGGGGGGCGTGGTCGGTGGCCACGCAGTCCACGGTTCCGTCGATCAGTGCCTGTCGCAGGGCGAGGGTGTCGCGGGTCTCGCGCAGCGGCGGGTTGACCCGGTAGTGCCCGTCGTAGGTCTCCAGCTTCTCGTCGGTGAGGATGAGATGGTGCGGGGTGACCTCCGCGGACAGGGGGATGCCGTGGTCGCGGGCCCAGCCGAGCAGCCCGACGGTGCCCTCGGTGGAGGCGTGGCAGATGTGCAGGCGTCCGCCGTAGTCGCGGGCCAACAGGGCGTCGCGGATGACGATCGACTCTTCCGCCACGCGCGGCCAGCCCCGCAGGCCCAGGCGTGCGGCGGTCTCGCCCTCGTGGGCGACGGCGCCCTCGGTGAGGCGGGGCTCCTCGCAGTGCTGGGCGAGCAGGACGTCCAGCCCGCCGGCGTACTCGACGGCGCGGCGCATCAGGCGGGGGTCGTCGACGCACTTTCCGTCGTCGGAGAACATCCGGACCTTGGCGTCCGAGTCGGCCATCATGCCGAACTCGGTGAGTTCCCGGCCCTCGAGCCCACGGCTGATGGAGCCGACCGGGTGGACGTCACACAGGTTCTTCTGCTGGCCTTTGAGCCAGACCATCTCGGCGATGGCGGGGGTGTCGGTGACCGGGTCGGTGTTGGCCATGGTGAACACGGCGGTGAACCCGCCACGGGCCGCGGCGGCGGAGCCGGTGGCGATGGTCTCGGTGTCTTCACGGCCGGGCTCGCGCATGTGCACGTGCATGTCGACCAGCCCCGGCAGCAGGACCTGGCCGTCGAGGTCCAGGATCTCGACGGCCCCTGCGCTGTCGCCGGGGTCGACGGTACCTGCGGGCGCGATCTCGACGATGACGCCGTCGCGGACCAGGACGTCCTGCGGGTCACCTTCGCCGTAAGGCAGGACGCCGCGCAGCAGCACCTCACCCTCGGCGGCGGGGTGCAGGGCACCAGTGGCCGGGTAGTCGTTCACGTTCTTCTCCTCCGGGGTGGGTGTGGTCGTCATCGGTGGTCCCCCGATGCACTCGCGGCGCTGGCCGTGTTGTCGGTACCGTCGGTGCCGACCAGCAGCGTGAACAGGGCGGCCATGCGCACGTGCACGCCGGCGGTGACCTGGTCGAGGACCACGGTCTGCGGCGCGTCGGCCACGGCGTCGTTGATCTCCATGCCGCGCAGCATCGGACCGGGGTGCAGGACGACCACGTCATCCTTCAGCGCATCCAGGCGCGCCGGCGACAGCCCGTAGCGGGTGGCGTACTCGCGGTGCGAGGGGAAGAATCCGCCGTCCATACGTTCGGCCTGGACACGCAGCATCATCACCGCATCGGCGCCGGCGATCGCCTCGTCCATGTCATGGCTGATCCGGACGGTGCCGGTGCTGGGGGCACCGCCGTGCGGGTTCACCCAGTGTTCGATCCCGGGGGCCAGCAGGGTGCGCGGTGCCACGAAGGTCACGTCCACACCCAGTGCGGTGAGCAGCAGCGCATTCGACCGTGCCACGCGCGAATGCAGGATGTCGCCGACGATCACCACGTGGCTTCCCTCGAGGGTGCCGAGTCTGTTGCGCAGGGTCACCGCGTCGAGCAGAGCCTGGGTGGGGTGCTCGTGGGAGCCGTCGCCGGCGTTGAGGACGCTGATGCCCCCACGGCCGGTCCCGACCCAGTCGGCGACCTGGCGCGCCGCACCGGAGGACGGGTGGCGCATGATGATCGCGTCCGCGCCGACGGCACGCAGCGTCAGGGCCGTGTCCTTGAGTGACTCGCCCTTCTTCACCGAGGACGACGACGCCGAGATGTTGATGACGTCGGCGCTCATCCACTTGCCGGCGGTCTCGAAGCTCGAGCGGGTGCGGGTCGAGTTCTCGTAGAACAGGGTGAACACCGTGCGGCCACGCAGTGTCGGCAGTTTCTTGACCTCACGGTCGCGCAGGGAATCGGCGAAACGGTCCGCCTCGTCCAGCAGCAGGGTGATCTCGGAGGCGTCGAGGTCGGCGATACTCAGCAGGTGCTTCATGCGTGGTCTCCTTCGGGCGCGTTGTCCGCCGGGCGCAGGAGCTCCACGCTGTCGGCGCCGTCGATCTCGGCGAGGGAGACACGGACGTCTTCACTCGTGGAGGTGGGGATGTTCTTGCCCACGTAGTCGGCACGGATCGGCAGTTCCCGGTGTCCGCGGTCGACGAGGACGGCGAGCTGGACGATGTGGGCCCGGCCCACGTCCTGGAGGGCGTCCAGGGCAGCACGGATCGTCCGGCCCGAAAACAGGACGTCGTCGACGAGGAGGACGGTCGCGCCGTCGATACCCTCGCGTGGGACGCTGGTCGGTTTCAGGGCGCGGTGCGGTGTCGACGTCAGGTCGTCCCGGTAGAGCGTCGCGTCCACGGAGCCGTGGAAGACGCTGACCCCGCTGAACTCCTCGATCCGGGCCGCCAGTCGCGCCGCCAACGGCACGCCCCCCGACGGGATCCCCAGGAGCACGACCCGGTCCGAACCGGGCGCATCCAACGCTGTCTTCTCGATGATCTGGTGCGCGATGCGTGCGACAGTACGTCCGACGTCGTCCGCGCCCATGAGGGCGACGGTGGTTCCGTCGGAATGCTGTGTGCTCATCGTGACCTCCTTCCCCGCCTCACTGGACGGATCGTTAAAGGTGGTCGGATGCCGGCCAGGGACCGGATCCATGTTCCGTGCTGAAGTCTAGCACGGGCGGGGAGCTACCTCTCCCCGGTCTCCCCCGAAGGATCCGGGGTGTCAGGCGTCTCGTCGACGATGTGGTCGATCAGGGAATCCGCCTCGGCGCGTTCGGCGTCCTGCACCCGCCTCGCCTCGGCGGCGTCCTGCTCGGCCCGGGCCGCTGCGGCCGCTTCGTCGGCGAGACGCTTGTCCCGGGCGATGCCGTCGAGGACGGCGTTGACGTATCCGGGGGCCTTGTCATGGGAGTACTCCGAGGCGAGCTCGATGCCCTCCTTGAGCGCCACCCTGGCCGGGACTTCCTCGTTGTAGAGCAGCTCCCAGGCCGAGACACGCAGCACGGCACGGTCCACCGCGGGAAGTCGGTCCAGACGCCAGGTACTGCTCAGGTGTGCGGCGATGGCCTCGTCGATCTCGTCGAGAGCCGAGGCCACCCCGGGCACGATCCGGGCGGCGTACTCCGGGACCGGCTTGACCTGGTTCGACTCGTCCCTGGCCAGTTCGACACGGTCCTCCACGATCTCGACGGGGTCGATGTCCCGGAACTCCGCCTCGAAGAGGATGTCGACGGCGCGCTGTCGGGCCTTGTAGCGGGCCCCGTGGCGGCGATAGGACTCGCCGGATTCTTTGTCTGCCATGAGGTCTAGTTGTTGACGCGGGAGAGGTACTCGCCGGTGCGGGTGTCTACCTTGACGACGTTGCCCGTCTCCAGGAACAACGGCACCTGGATCTCGGCACCGGTCTCCAGGGTGGCCGGCTTGCTGCCACCGGTGGAGCGGTCGCCCTGCAGGCCCGGGTCGGTGTGCTCGATGGCCAGGTCGACGGACACCGGCAGCTCGCCGAAGAGGATCTCGCCGTCGTGGAAGGACAGCTGGACACGCATGTTCTCCAGCAGGAAACGGCCCGCGTCGCCGAACTTGGCGGAGGGCACCTCGAACTGCTCGAAGTCCTTGTCGTCCATGACCACGAAGTTCTCGCCGTCGTGGTACAGGTAGGTCATGTCACGGCGGTCCACGGTGGCGGTCTCGACCTTCACACCGGCGTTGAAGGTCTTGTCGATGGTCTTGCCGGAGACGACGTCCTTGAGCTTCGTCCGGACGAAAGCAGGGCCCTTGCCCGGCTTGACGTGCTGGAACTCAATGATCTGCTGCAGCTTGTTGTCGATCTTCAGCACGAGACCGTTCTTGAAATCCGCGGTTGTCGCCACGTGTATGCTCCCTGGATATCTTGGTTGGGTGGTCAGCCGAACAGTCTAGCAGCCCGCCGTCAGACCACCCGTAACCCGGTGGACGAGGGATTGACCGACTCCGCGCCCTCTGCCGTGACGATGTACGTGTTCTCGATGCGCAGCCCCGTGCGCCCCGGGAGGTAGACACCGGGCTCGACCGTCAGGGTCATCGACTCCGCGAGGGTCTTGTCCCGGGGTGTGCGCGACGCGGCGTACGGGGCCTCGTGCACGTCGAGGCCCACTCCGTGTCCGGTGGAGTGGACGAAGTACTCGCCGTACCCGGCCTCGTCGATGATGTCCCGGCAGACCTTGTCGACGTCGAAGAGCCCCGCACCGGGACGTAC
The DNA here is from genome assembly GCF_007673095.1 of Corynebacterium glyciniphilum AJ 3170. Lineage (GTDB taxonomy): Bacteria > Actinomycetota > Actinomycetes > Mycobacteriales > Mycobacteriaceae > Corynebacterium. Next base: position 231,492 of record NZ_VDYZ01000001.1, on the reverse strand, counting down.
CGCCTCCACACCGGCACTGAAGGAGCGGTGGACCAGGTCGTAGAGTTCCGCGGACAGCGTGTCCGGCTCCCCCACACACACCGTCCGGGTCTGGTCTGAGGCGTAACCGTCCAGCCATACGCCGAAGTCCACGGTGACCAGGCCCGGGACGATGACGTCACGGGACACCCCGGCATGGGGTTTGGCGGCGTTGACGCCGGAGGCCAGGATCGTGTCGAAGCTCAGCCCGTCGGCGCCGGCCGAGCGTAGCCGGTGCTCCAGGTCCGCGGCCGCCTCGATCTCGGTGATCCCCTCGCGGATCCCCCCTGCGGCGATGAAGTCGGAGAACACGGAGTCCGCCAGGCGCCCGGCCTCACGCAGTGCGTCGAGCTCTGCGGCGTCCTTGACCAGACGTGCGGCCTCCACCGCCCCCTCCAGGATCGGCGGGTCACCCAGGCCGCGTGCATCGGCGACGGTCATGCCCGGCTCAACGGCGACACCGCTCTCCCCCGCGACCGACCGCAGTTCCCCGAGCAGGTCACGGGTGATCCGGATGTCCACCCCGGGCGTCCCGGACGTCTCCTGTCGCACCTGCGTGTCGTAGCGGCCGTCAGTGGCCAGGGTGACGGCCGCTTCAGAACCTTCAGGGCCCCCTGAGTCGAGGAGCAGGGCGGCGTTGGAGCCGCTGAACCCGGTGAGATAGCGGACGTTCTTCAGATCGGTGACCAGAAGAAACCGGTGACCTGCAGTGGAGAGGGTGTCGGCGACGGCCTGACGGCGGCTGAGGAAGTCTGTCATGCCCCCAGGCTACGCCCCGGTACTCTCCTGCCGTACAAGGTACTCCACTGCCATGGTGTAGCCCTGCGCACCGAGACCGGCGATCACGCCGCGGGCGATCGGAGAGAGGTAACTGTGGTGCCGGAAGGCCTCGCGGGCGTGGATGTTGGAGAGGTGGACCTCCACGAAACCCGGACCGTCGGCCACTTCGGCCAGGGCGTCGCGCAGGGCGACGGAGGTGTGGGTCAACCCGCCCGGGTTGATGATCACCGCGTCGCCGTCGTCGGCGGCCCGGTGCACCCGGTCGATCAACGCACCCTCGTGGTTGGACTGCAGGAAGTCGATGTCCACGCCGAGACGTGTGGCGTCGGCACGCAGCCCGTCCTCGATGTCGGCGAGGGTCATCGACCCGTAGATCTCGGGCTGGCGGCGGCCCAGGCGGTTGAGGTTGGGGCCGTTGAGGACGACGATGCGCATGGTGGTGTTCCTGTTCTACTGGTGGTTGTCAGGGGTGGTGTTGAGGTAGGCGGCGGTGAGGTCGTCCTGCGACGGGTCCACCAGCGTCCGGGGGGCATAGGAGCCGGTATCGTCGCTGACGACGACGATCCGCAGGCTGCCGTCCCTGTTCTTCTTGTCCCGGGCCATGACCTCGGCCAGTTCCTCCAGGGAGGCGTTACCGTAGCTGGTGGGCAGGCCCACGCTCTGCAGGATGCGCCGGTGCTGGTTGACGGCCTCCCCGCTGAGTAGGCCGGCGGCGTGGGCGAGCTCGGCCTCGAAGACCATGCCCACTGCGACCGCGTGGCCGTGCCGCCAGCGGTAGTTCTCATGCTGCTCGACGGCGTGACCGTAGGTGTGGCCGTAGTTGAGGATCTCACGCAGGGAGGACTCCCGGAGGTCCTGCCCCACCACGTCCGCCTTCACGGTGATCGCGGCCTCGATGAGCTCCGGCAGCGTGCCGTGGGGGTCGCATGCGGCGACCGGGTCTGACTCGTAGAGATCGAGGATATGACCGTCGCGGATGAAACCGGCCTTGATGATCTCCGCGCTGCCGGCGACGATCTCGGGGTGCGGGAGCGTCTCGAGCACGTCGAGATCGACGAGGACGGCCGAGGGCTCGTGGAAGGCACCGACGAGGTTCTTGCCCGCGGCGGTGTTGATGCCGGTCTTCCCGCCGACCGCCGCATCGACCATGGCCAGCAGCGTCGTCGGGTACTGGACGACGCGGATCCCGCGCATCCAGGTCGCCGCGATGAAACCGGCCAGGTCGGTGGTCGCCCCGCCCCCGACACCGACGATGACGTCCTGACGGGAGAGCCCAGCCCCGGCGCAGACGTCCCAGCAGGCCGCGGCACCCGCGACGGTCTTGGCCGCTTCGGCGTCCGGAGTCTCGTACAGGACCGGTTCGAGGCCGGCGGCGCGCAGCCCGTCGGCGACGCGGGCCGCGAGACCGGCCAGGGGCGGCTGGTGCAGGATCACGGCACGACGGGCGTCGGGGACGCTGTCAGCCACTGTGGCCGTCAGGTCGCGGCCGATGACCACGTCGTAGGGGTGGTCCGTGGCGACGTGCACGGTACGTGTGCTCGGTCCGGTCACAGCCGTGCCTCCTGCCCGGGGTCGTGTATGTCGCCGGCGTCGCCGGCGTCACCGGTGGCATCTGCATCATGGTCGCCGTGCACCCCGATGAGGGCGAGCACCTCGGCTACGGTGTGTCGCGGCGTCCGTCCGTCGGCGTCGACGATGTGGGTCGCGACCTCCCGGTAGAGCTCCTCACGTTGGGTGAGGATCTCGCGGTACCGCTCAGAGGGGTCCGCACCGTCGGCGGCGGCGAGTACCGGGCGAGTCGCCAGGTGCGCGGTGCGGCGTGTGCCCTCCTCTGCGGAGACCCGCAGGTAGACCACGGTATGCTCGGCGAGCAGCCGACGTGTCGCGGCAGACAGGACGGCACCACCGCCGAGGGACACGACACCGTCGGACATCAGTGCCTGGGCAACGTAAATCTCCTCGCGCCGCCGGAACTCCGGCTCCCCGAGCAGGGTGAACAGTTCACCGCAGGACATGCTGTTGTCGCGCTCGAGCAGTGTGTCTGAATCGACCACCCCGCAGCGCAGGACCTCGCCGAGGGCGTGTCCGACGGTGCTCTTCCCCGCACCGGGTGGGCCGACGAGGACGACCCGGGGAGCCGCCGCCGAATGGTCAGTACTGGCACTCATCTACGCTTCTCCCCAGGTCAGGCGCTTGTCCACGTCGTCCAGGTAGGACAGGTAGTTGCGGCGTGTCTCGGCGACACTGTCGCCGCCGAACTTCTCGAGCACGGCACGGGCCAGCACGAGGGCCACCATGGACTCGGCTACGACGCCGGCCGCCGGCACCGCGCACACGTCCGAGCGTTGGTGGATACCGGTGGCAGGGCGCCCGTCATCCATGTCGACCGTCGCCAGGGCACGCGGCACCGTGGAGATCGGCTTCATCGCGGCACGGACGCGCAGCTGTTCACCGTTGGTCATGCCGCCCTCGAGACCGCCTGCCCGGTTGGTCCGTCGTGACACACCGGAACTGTTGTCCACCCGGTCGATCTCGTCGTGCGCCTCCGAGCCCCGACGACGGGCCTCCTCGAACCCGTCGCCGACCTCCACTCCCTTGATGGCCTGGATGCTCATCAGCGCCTGGGCCAGCTGGCCGTCCAGGCGTGCGTCCCAACTGACGTGGGAGCCGAGCCCGATGGGCAGCCCCGAGACGACCACCTCGACGACGCCACCGAGGGTGTCACCGGACTTCCGGGCGGCCTCGATCTCGGCGATCATCGACTTTTCATGGCTGTCGCCGTGCACGGTGAAGGCGCGGACCGGCGAGCCGTCCACCGCGTCGAGGTCAGCCGGGGCCGGTGGTGGTCCGGTGTAGGTCTCCGACGGGCCGATCGACAGGACGTGACTGACGACCTCAGCGCCGGTGACCTCACGCAGCAGGGCGCGGGCGAAGGTTCCGGCGGCCACCCGGGCAGCGGTCTCGCGGGCGCTGGAGCGTTCCAGGACCGGACGGGCCTCGTCGTGCCCGTACTTGACCATGCCGGAGAAGTCGGCGTGGCCGGGACGCGGCCGGGTCAGGCGGGCGCCGCGGCCCGAATCCATCTCCTTGACCACGGCCTCGTCCGACATGTCGACCGGGTCGGCGGACATGATCGTGGTCCACTTCGGCCACTCGGTGTTGCCGATCATCACAGCGACCGGTGAGCCGATCGTCAGGCCGTGCCGCACACCGCCGAGGAAGGTCACCTCATCCGCCTCGAACTTCATGCGGGCGCCGCGGCCGTAACCGAGACGCCGTCGGGCGAGTTGCCGGGACACCTCGGCGCGGGTGACTGGCACCCCTGCCGGAATGTCCTCGACAACGGAAACAAGGGCCTGGCCGTGCGATTCCCCGGCAGTCGTCCATCGAAGCATGCCCTACATTGTCGCATGATCACCGGACCGACGTCACCACACCCCACTGTTTATGACCCCGGTCACCGCTGCCGTGGCGATGAGCATCCCCGGTCCGTGCGGCAGGGCGGAGGACCGGACCGTCGGGAACAGCGCGAACAGCAGCGTCACCGCCGACGCCGCAGCGATCGTGGCCGCCAGACCCACTACTCCCCCGGCGGCCGCGGCGACCGCTCCGAGGCTCAGGGCGAGTTTCGCATCGCCCCCACCGGCCCGGAGCCGGGCCGAAAGCATCCCCGGAAGCACGCACAACAGGAACCATGCCGCTCCTCCCACGACAGCCCAGCCGTGGCCGAGGAGAATGACCCCCACCCACGCCGCCGGCACCGCCGGCAGGGTCAACCAGTCCGGCAACCGCCTGTACCGGATGTCGTACACGGCCAGCGTGCCCGCCCACACCAGAACGATCAACCCCCCGATGACCCCCACCTGCAGTTAACTCCCCGTGTCCGCCGTGTACCCCGTGTCCCCCGACTGCGCCTCCAGGGTGCGTCGGTGCGCCCGCAGCAACCGGTACATCCCCTCGGTCGACGGCGTCTCCCCGGTGAACTGGCGGAACTGCTCCACACCCTGGCCGGCGAGCATCAGCAGCCCGTCGGACACCGGGCGTCCGGCACCCCGCGCCGCGAGCATCAACGGTGTGGGATACGGGTCGTAGATCACGTCGACCACCGCCGCCGCGGCCGCCAGATGCTCGGCCACGGCGGCGGCACCGGCCGCCGGGATCGTGGAGATCAGTGCGTCCGCGGAGGCACAGACCTCGCCCAGGCGGTCATCGTCCAGCCGCAGCCAGTCGAAGGTCATCCCGTAGGACTCCACCAGGCTCTGCAGGTTCAACGCCCGCTCGGACCGGGCGAGCACGGTGACCGAGGTGAAGCCCCCGGCGGCCAATGCGGCGACGGCCGGACGTGCCGTGCCGCCGTTCCCCACGACCACGCCCCGTCCCGCACCCGCGGCACGGTCCTCGCCGAGCACGGCACGCAGGCAGGCAGAGAGGCCGTCGACGTCGGTGTTGTCGGCCAGCCACGTTCCGGTCGGCTGTCCCCCGGCGTCCCGTACCGGGACGAGGGTGTTCGCGCTGCCGATGAGGGCGGCACGGTCGGTCACGGTGTCGGCGAGGTCATGGGCGGCGGACTTGCCGGGCATCGTCACCGAGAACCCGCGCACACAGGCAGGCGACTGCTGCATCAACCTACGGACCTCGGAAGGCTCCCCGGCGTCGACGCGGACGTACACCAGCGACTCGTTGCCCAGCATCGCGGCACTGCCCAGGTGGATCACGGGCGAGAGCGAGTGCCCCACCGGCCGTCCGAGCACGGCACACAGCTGGACGGCGGGTCCGTCCGGCGCATCCGCCTCGTCCTGGAGCCCGGCCGCCAGAGCGAGGAACTCCTCCACGCTGTACACCTCGGCCGCGTCATTCCCGGTTTCCCTCACCATGGTCCCATCCACCTCTCTGTCTACCGTGCGCTGTCCAGCACGCCGTTGCGCCGCGATTCCTCGATCGCCGCCTCATGGTCGGAGAACGACCGGTTGAACACCGTGCGCCCGTCCGTGTCCACGGTCACGAAGTACAGCCAGTCCCCCTCGGCCGGGTGCTCGACCGCCTGCAGGGCGGTGATGCCGGGCGAGGCGATCGGGGTGTCCGGCAGCCCCTTCTTCGCGTAGGTGTTCCACGGGGTGTCGCGTCCGCGGTCCTCGTCGGTGGTGGCGACCTCCTGGGCGGCGACGTCGTAGTTGACCGTGGAGTCGAACTCGAGCTGCTGGTCCTCGTCCAGCCGGTTGAGGATCACCCGGGCAACCTTGTCGAAGTCGCCCTCCGGAGCCTCACGCTCGATCAGCGAGGCGGCCGTGACCATCTCGTACGGGCTGAGACCCACACCCTCCGATGCCTCGAGCAGCCCGGTGCCCTCGTAGACCTCCGTGGAGTCCTCCAGCAGCGAGGTGAGGATCTCCTGCGGGCCTGCGGTCGGGTCGAAGAGGTGCACGCCCGGGGAAATGAGCCCCTCGATCCGTCGCGGGTCGTCCCCGCGGGCCTCGACATTGTCCACGGCCCACTCCGGGACACCCAGTTCGGCGGCCGGGGTCGTGGCGATGGTCTCGCGCAGGTCGTCGACGCTGACGCAGTCCTCCAGACCGTCCGTGAGGCCCTCCCGGCAGGAGTTGTTCGCGATGGAGGTGAAGATACCTTCGCGGGTCTCCCCTCCCACCACCGTGACGTCCTCGAGGGTGAGCCCGGTGGGGATGTCGATGACGCCGAGACGCCGTTCGTCGTCGGTGAGCGCCCCCATGGCGGCGTCCGCGGACATCTTCTGCTGGAGTGCGTAGTAGCCGGCCTCCAGACCACGGTTCTCGCCGCGCTGTTCGGCCTCGTCGGCCGCACTGAGCATCGCCGAACGGGAACCGACGACGTCATCCTCGAGCAGCTGCGGGATCAGACCGGAGACGGTGTCACCCTCGTCCACCCGGATGAGGACCGCGTTACCGTCGCCGGCCCCCTCGTAGTCGCGGGTGCCCACCACCTCGCGTTCGTAGTAGACGTAGGCCACGACGAAGACGAGCAGGAGGACCAGTGCGAGGCTGATGGCTATCGACCACTGTCTCCGACGGCGGTACCTGGGTTCGGTCCTGATCTTTCGAGGCAAGGTTCACTCCCACGTCTCTACTGTGTGTACAAGGTGTCAAAACGTCATGAAAACACTGTTGCGGGTCATTCTCGCACGAGGTGGCCGAAGTTCATTGATCGGACACCCGTTTACGGGCGGTTCGGGCGTCAAGCCAACCCTGCAGGATATGCACCGCCGCCGCCTGGTCGATACGTGCGCGCCCCTTACGCTCACTGACCCCGGACGCCCGCATCGCGCCGGTCGCCGCGACCGTGGACATCCGTTCGTCGACGAGCCGGACCGGGATCCCGTCCAGTGCCTCCTGCAGTGCAGCCGCGTAATTCTCGGCCCGCACGGTGCTCTCCGTCTTCCGCGACCGCAGTGTCACCGGTAGCCCGACGACGACCTCCACCACGAAGTTCTCCTCGACGAGTTCCAGGACCCGGCCGAACTCGGACCCCGGGCGCCTGCCGCTGCCCTTCTCCGCTGCGACGGTCTCCAGTGGCGTGGCGAGGATGCCGTCAGGGTCGGACAGTGCCACCCCGATACGCACGGTGCCCACGTCAAGTCCGAGACGACGGCCCCGACCGGGGTCGTCGTCACCGGGACGCTCCGGGACAGCCATCAGTTGGCGCCGGACAGGGCCGATTCGACGTGCGGACGGACGGCCGCGACCGCCGCGTCGATGCCCGACACGTCGCTGCCGGAGCCCTGCGCCATCGACGGCTTGCCGCCACCGCGACCGCCCATCAGCGGGCCGATCGCCTTGACGACCTCGCCGGCGGACAGGCCGCGGGCGACGGCGGCGTCGGTGACCGCGGCGATGAACGGGACCTTGCCGGAGTCCGGGTCGGCAGAGGCGAAGACAACCACGGCCTCGTCGGACCCGAACCGTGCCTTGGCGTCATTGGCGATCGTCCGCAGGTCCCCGCCGGCGATACCGTCGGCGACGCGGGCGGCGACGACGCGGACGCCGTCCACCGTGACAGCCTGCATGACGTAGTCACCCACCTTGGCGGTCAGCTCGGCCGTACGGAACTGGTTGATCCGCTTCTCCGCGGCCTGCAGCCGCTCGCTGATCTGGGCGAAACGCTCCGGAAGGTCCTCGGAGGTGACCTTCAGACGGGAGGCCAGGGAACCCGCCACGGCATTCTGGCCGGCCAGGTAACGCATCGAATCCATGCCGGTGTAGGCCTCGATACGCCGTGTCCCCGACCCCACCGACGACTCGCCCAGGATCGTGACCGGGCCCACCTGTGAGGAGTGGTCGACGTGGGTACCGCCGCACAGCTCCATGGAGAACGGGCCACCGATCTCGACCACACGGACGCGGGACCCGTAGTTCTCACCGAACAGGGCCATCGCACCCATGGCCTTCGCTTCGTCGAGGCTGGTCTCGATCGTGTTCACCGTGTAGTCGGTGTCCACGGCCTCATTGGAGATCTCCTGGATCCGACGCAGCTGGTCGTCGGTGAGCTGGGTGCCGTACGTGAAGTCGAAGCGCAGGTACCCCGGCTTGTTCATGGACCCCGCCTGCACCGCCGTCGGCCCCAGCACATCCCGGAGCGCGGCATGGATCAGGTGGGTGCCCGAGTGTGCCTGACGCGCGGCGTGACGCCAGGCGTGGTCGACATGGGCGGCGACCGTGTCGCCCACGGCCAGTTCACCGCCGGTGACGGTGACGCGGTGCAGGGAGACCTTGCGTCCGGTCTTCTGAACGTCCTGGACCTGAGCCAGACCACCGGGGCCGGTGAGGGTGCCGCGGTCGGCCATCTGGCCGCCGGACTCGGCGTAGAAGGGGGTGCGGTCCAGGATGACCTCGACCTCGCTGCCCTCCGGTGCCCGGTCCACGATCTGACCCCCGGAGACCAGGCCCAGGATATGGGCCTCCGCATCCGTGGTCTCGTAGCCCAGGAACACGGTGGGGTGGTTGTCGACGAAGGAACGGTACACGGACACGTCGGCGTGGACCTGCTTCTTCGCACGGTTGTCGGCCTTGGCCCGCGCACGCTGTTCGGCCATGCGGGTGTCGAAACCGTCCTTGTCGACCGTGAGACCGGACTCGGAGGCCATCTCGATGGTCAGGTCGATCGGGAACCCGTGGGTGTCGTGCAGCACGAAAGCGGCGTCGCCGCCGAGTTCAGTCCCGCCGGCAGCCTTGACCTTGGCAGCGGCATCCTCGAACAACCGGGTGCCGGACTCCAGCGTCTTGAGGAACGCCGTCTCCTCCCCGACGGCGACCGCCCGGATGCGCTCCCAGTTCTCGGTGATCTCCGGGTAGGACGGGGTCATGGTGCTGCGCACGGTGTCCATGAACTTCTCCATGGTGGCACCCGTGGCCCCGAGGAGCCGGGCAGACCGGATGATGCGGCGCAGCAGACGACGGAGAATGTAGCCGCGGCCCTCATTGCCCGGAGTCACGCCGTCGAGGATCAGCATGAGTGCGGTGCGGCTGTGGTCGGCGATGACACGGAAGCGCACGTCCTCGACGGAGTTCTCGACCCGTCCGTAGACCGAGCCGGTGAGCTGCTCGGCGACCCGGATGACCGGTGCCAGGAGATCCGTCTCGTAGACGTTCTCGACCCCCTGCAGGATGCAGGCGACCCGTTCGATGCCCATGCCGGTGTCGATGTTCTTCTGCGGCAGCTCGCCGATCGGCTCGAAGCCTTCCTTCGGGCTCTTCTCACCGCGGATGTCCTGCATGAACACCAGGTTCCAGATCTCGATGAACCGGTTCTCGTCCGCGGCCGGGCCGCCGTCGACACCGTACTCCGGCCCACGGTCGTAGAAGATTTCCGAGCACGGGCCGCCGGGCCCCGGTACACCCATGTCCCAGTAGTTGTCCTCGCCACCGCGGCGCTGGATCCGTTCCTCCGGGACCCCGATGTCCTCGTGCCAGATGGCGGCGGCTTCGTCGTCAGTGCGGTAGACGGTGGGCCACAGCCTGTCCGGGTCCATACCGAACCCACCCTCGGCGACCGGGTTGGTCAGCAGATCCCAGGCGAAACGGATGACTTCGCGCTTGAAGTAGTCGCCGAAGGAGAAGTTCCCCGCCATCTGGAAGAAAGTGTTGTGCCGGGTGGTGATGCCGACCTCCTCGATGTCCAGGGTGCGCACGCACTTCTGGATCGAGGTCGCCCGCGACGACGACGGTGTCTGCTCACCGAGGAAATAAGGCTTGAACGGGACCATACCGGCGTTGACGAACAGCAGGTTCGGGTCGTCCAGGATCAATGAGGCGCTGGGAACCTCGGTGTGACCTGCCTTCACGAAATGATTGAGGAATCGCTCGCGGATCTCATGAGTCTGCACAGTTACGGAACCTTCTTGATAGCTGAATCGTCGACACGGTGTCTTAACCGGAAACAGTCTACCCGTTACCCCGGACGATGCCGCGAAGGGTCTCCAGCCGGGTACGGAGGGTGTGCTCGCGACCGTGGTCGGTCGGCTCGTAGTACCGTGCCGCGGCGAGATCCTCCGGCAGATAGTCCTGCCGGAGGACACCACGGGGGTCGTCGTGCGGGTAGCGGTAGCCGACGGCATTGCCCAGTGCTTCCGCCCCGGAGTAGTGGCCGTCCCGCAGGTGCGGCGGCACCACCGGACCGCGGCCGTCCCGCACATCGGCCAAGGCGGCGTCGATACCCCGGATCACCGAGTTCGACTTGGCAGCGGTGGCGATGTGCACCGTGGCCTGCGCCAGGGGGATCCGTCCCTCCGGCATACCGATGAAGCTGACCGCCTGGTGGGCGGCCACGGCGACCTGCAGTGCCGTCGGATCGGCCATGCCGACGTCCTCGGAGGCGTGGATCACCAGCCGGCGGGCGATGAACCGGGGGTCCTCCCCCGCGTCGATCATGCGTGCCAGGTAGTGCAGGGCCGCATCCGGGTCCGAGCCGCGCAACGACTTCACGAAGGCGCTGGTGATGTCGTAGTGCTGGTCACCGTCCCGGTCGTACCGTGCCACGGCGCGGTCGGTGGAGGCCCGGACATCCTCGACGGTGAGTACCGTCCGGTCCCCGATCCCTTCGACCGCTGCCTCCAGGTAGGTCAACCCCCGTCGGGCGTCGCCGGCGGCGAGAGCCGCGAGCAGGTCACGGGCGTCGTCCTCGAGGGTCACCGCGCCGTCGTACCCCCGCGGATCGGCCGCGGCTCTGGAGAGCAGGGTGGCGATGTCGTCGTCCTGCAACGGTCGGAGCTGGACGAGAAGGGAGCGGGACAGCAACGGTGACACCACCGAGAAACTCGGGTTCTCGGTGGTGGCGGCGACCAGCAGCACGGTCCTGTTCTCCACCGCCCCCAGCAGGGCGTCCTGCTGGGTCTTGGAGAAACGGTGGACCTCGTCGATGAACAGCACCGTCGACTCCCCGCGGCTCAGGAGCCGCCGGGCATTGTCGATGACCGAGCGCACCTCCTTCACCCCGGCATTCAGGGCGGACAGCGCTTCGAACCGGCGGCCGGAGGCGCCGGCCACCAGGGAAGCCACCGTGGTCTTGCCCGTCCCGGGAGGGCCGTAGAGGATGACGGAGGAGTCCCCACGGCCGTCGATGAGACGACGCAGCGGAGAATTGTCCCCGAGGACATGGGACTGTCCGACGACCTCGTCCAGCGAACGCGGACGCATCCGGACCGCCAGCGGAGCGTGAGCCCCCGGGTGGAAGTAGGAGTCCGCCGACCGGGTCGGTGCGGGCTCACCGTCACCGCCACCCGCGGCAGGGACGTCGAAGAGGCTGTCGTCTCCGTTCATCACACCGACCGGCTCTAACGGATCTGTGGCTGTGCCCCGAGCTTGGCCAGGGTGGCCAGCAGCTCGGCGGCGAAGTCGCGGACGGCGGTGAACCGCTCGTCAACCTGGTTACGGTCGGCGAACCGACGTACGGCCTCCACTGTCGTGGCGAGGTCGGAGAGGTGCTCACTCGGCATGTGGTCGAGGCGACGCACCCCCTCGGCGGCGGAACCGGAGGTCTCGATGACCGCGAGAGTGCCGTGGTAGAGCAGGGACAGGCTCATCAGCGCCCAACCGACGAGAGAAGCCATCAACGCCTTCTCCAGACGGCCCTCCTCACGCACCGCGGGCCAGACCACCGACACCTCGGTCGACCACGACTCGATGAACTCGCGGAGTTCCTCGGAGTCCAGCAGCGGAGTGGTGATGTCGTGGGGGAAGCCGGCGATCACGCAGGCGACGTCCGAGACGATGTCACGGAACCCCGCCCACTCGTAGTCGAGGAAGACCACGGTGTCGGCGAGCATGATGTTGTCGGGGGTCAGGTCGAACGGGGTGAACGCCTGCACCCGGGTACGGGACTGGCGCTGACCGGCCTCGTGGGCGAACTCCTCCACCGTGGGGTCGACCGTGACACCGCTGCGACGGAGCAGGTCGAGACCCTGCTCGACCAGGGCGGCGACGTCGACGTCCCGGTCGGTCACGCGGGAGGCGGGAAGGTTGTGCCGCGAGTGCTGGCGACGGTTGAGCGTGTCGAAGGCCTCCTGGCCGTCTGCGGTCGCCACATGCATGCGTCCCAGGGCCCGCCCCAGCTTGCGCAGCGCGGCGGCCCGGTCCGTCTCATCGTCCATCGTGAGGATGTCGGAGTAGTTGCGTCCGTCACCCGAATCCGACAGCACCATGATGCGCTCGTCGATGTCATGGGCGAGCAGCTGTGGCCCGGGACGGTGCTCCTCGGCGAGGGTGTTGGTGTACTGGTAGGCCACCACCTCTCGGATCATCGCCGAGATGGCCTCGGCATCCGCGTCGCCGCGTCGGCCGTTCTCCCCCGACGTCACCGGTGGCAGCTGCTTGATGACGACCGTGCGCTCCTGGAGGAACGGGTTCGGCGAGACCTTCACCCGGATGACCAGCGAATCCCCGCTGCCCCCGAGATTCTCCGGGTGCGTCAGCTCCGGGGTACCGCCGAAACGGCTCCCCAGCAGGTGTGTGGCACGGGCCAGTGCGTCGTCTATGCTCAGCACGTCGTTGTCCTCTCTCGGACGTCCCTCCATGGTCGAAGGACTCAGGCGTTCTTCTTGGGTTTTGCGTCGATCCCGGACTCCTTGCGCTGCTGCGCGGTGATCTCGCCGGGGGCGTCGGTCAACGGGTCGACGCCGCCACCGGACTTAGGAAATGCGATGACGTCACGGATGGAGTCGTAACCGCCGAGGAGAGAGACGATGCGGTCCCAGCCGAAGGCGATGCCGCCGTGGGGCGGGGCTCCGAAGGCGAAGGCGTCGAGCAGGAAGCCGAACTTCTCGCGGGCCTCCTCCTCGGAGATGCCCATGACCGCGAAGACCCGCTCCTGGATGTCGCGGCGGTGGATACGGATCGACCCGCCACCGATCTCGTTGCCGTTGCAGACGATGTCGTAGGCGTAGGCGGTGGCCTCGCCGGGGTTCTCGTCGAAGGTGTCGATCCACTCAGGCTTCGGAGAGGTGAAGGCGTGGTGGACCGCGGTCCACGCCGAGTTCCCGAGTGCGACGTCGCCGGAGGCGGTGGCGTCGGCCGCGGGCTCGAACAGTGGCGCGTCCACGACCCAGGTGAATGCCCAGTCGCCGTCCTTGATCAGTCCGAGCCGCTCTGCGATCTCGCCGCGGGCGGCACCCAGCAGCGCGCGGGAGGACTTCACGTCGCCGGCGGCGAAGAAGATGCAGTCGCCCGGCTTCGCGCCGACATGTGCGGCAATGCCCTCACGTTCGGCCTCGGTGATGTTCTTGGCCACCGGGCCCGACAGCGTGCCGTCCTCGCCGACGAGGATGTAGGCCAGTCCCTTGGCCCCCCGCTGCTTGGCCCAGTCCTGCCAGGCGTCGAGGGTACGACGGGGCTGCGACGCACCGCCGTCCATGACCACGGCACCGACGTAGTCGGACTTGAAGACGCGGAAGGACGTGTTCTCGAAGAACTCGGTGCACTCGGTGATCTCGATGTCGAAACGCAGGTCAGGCTTGTCGGACCCGTAACGACGCATTGCGTCGGCGTAGGTGATCCGCGGGATGGGGGCGGAGATCTCGTAACCGATCTGCTTCCACACGGCGGCCAGGATCTCCTCGGCCAGGGCGATGACGTCCTCCTGGTCGACAAAGCTCATCTCCACGTCCAGCTGGGTGAACTCCGGCTGGCGGTCGGCACGGAAGTCTTCGTCGCGGTAGCATCGCGCGATCTGGAAGTAACGCTCCATGCCCGAGACCATCAGCAGCTGCTTGAACAGCTGGGGAGACTGCGGCAGGGCGTAGAAGCTTCCCGGGCGCAGGCGGGCCGGTACCAGGAAGTCCCGGGCCCCCTCGGGGGTGGAGCGGGTGAGGGTCGGCGTCTCGATCTCGGTGAAGTCCTGGTCGATCAGGACGCTGCGCGCCGCGGCATTCACCTTGGAGCGCAGACGCAGTGCGCGGGCCTGGTTGTCCCGGCGCAGGTCCAGGTAGCGGTACTTCAGGCGGGTCTCCTCGCCGACCTCTCCCCCGCTGGCGGAGTCGTCGATCTGGAACGGAAGTGCCGCGGACTCGTTGAGGATCTCGAGGCCGGAGACGTTGAGCTCGATGTCACCCGACGCCAGGTTCGGGTTCTCGGAACCTTCCGGGCGGGCTTCCACGACACCGGTGACACGCAGGCAGTACTCGCTACGCAGCGCGTGCGCCCGCTCGGCGACCTCGTTCTCACGGAACACCACCTGGGCGAGTCCGGAGCGGTCACGCAGGTCGATGAAGATCACTCCACCGTGGTCCCGTCGACGGGAGACCCATCCGGTGAGGGTTACCTCCTCGCCGATGTGGTCGGAGCGAAGGTCACCACAAAGATGGGTCCGCAGCACGTCGCGTTGTCCTTTCGGATAGTTCGGAATAACCCCGGTCGGCACGGTGATGCCGCCGGTGGCTCGATATCAGCGGCCCAGTGTACTACCCCGTCGCCGCACGGGGAACAACGGTGGCATGCTGGAGGGTGAGGTCGAAAGTCGACCGAGATGAAAGGACGGTCATCATGGCAGAGAATGCTTCCCCGACACCGGACGACGGCGCACAGGCCCAGGGGCGGCAACGCCACCCCGACTCCGACGGTATCGCCGACCAGGTCACCGTCGAGGACACGGTGGTCACTCCGTTGGATTCGCGGGACCCGTACCGACTGTTCTGGCTGACCAGTCAGATCGTCCTGTTCGTCTCCGCTCTGGTCGCCGCCGTCGCGCTGATCTACGGCATGGCGACAGGGACGGAGAGCTCCTGGATCAGCGGAATGGCCTGTCTCGGGATCAGCATGCTGTCGGTGATCGGTCTCCTGCTGGCGAGGTTGGGAAGCGATCTGAAATCGGCCGGGGTCATCTGACCGCCGCCAGGTCGGCACCCACCGTTACAGCCCGTCAGGCGCCGATGCCGTCCCAGTTGATCCGGCCCAGGGTGGCGTCGTAGATCTGCTGGGCGATGTCCCAGTTGCTGTAGGCCGCCCAGTCCCCTGCGTCGAGGGCCTGCTGTGCGAGGGCGATGATGTCCATTGTTCCGGTACTCCTGCGGGTCGTTGGGGGTCTCTGTCAGTCATCCCTGCCGTGATTCACGGCAGATGTGAATCGAAGTATAGTCTTCCGCGTCACAAAGCGCAGCTGCACCGTGCCACATGAGTCACATGAGCCACACGCGTCTACGCGTCCCTACGGTCGCCGCCTGCCCGCTACACTGCCACCATGTCCTTCAACAACAACCTGTCCGGTATGGGTGGACGGGCCCGCTCCGGTGGGAGTTCAGGCGGCGGTGGTTTCGGCATCGGTGGCGGTGGGCGCCCGGGCGGCAACCGCGGCGGTGGGATCCTGGGCATGCTCCTGATGAGCAGGGTCGGCCGGCGCTTCGGTATTCCCGGGATCCTTGTCGTGGCCGCTGTGATCTTCGTCGCCAACGGTGGGCTGGGCATGTTCAGCACGGACAGCGAACAGGGCCCGGACAGGGCGAGCGGGGCGGGCGGGAACCTGGAGCACTGCACCACCGTCGAGGACGCCAACACCTACGACGACTGCCGGATCGAAGGCACCGCCATCTCGCTCGACACCGTGTGGTCGTTCCTACTGCCCGAACAGTCCGGGATCAACTACTCGGAGCCTGGCCTGGTCATCGGTGACGGCCAGGTCAACACCGGATGCGGCACCGCGTCGACGGCGCAGACCGGACCGTTCTACTGCCCGGGCGACGAGACCGTCTACATCGGCGACGACTTCTTCTCGCAGCTGTCGTCCATGGGCGGATCCGACGGGCCGTTCGCACAGATGTACGTCGTCGCGCACGAGTTCGGTCACCACATCCAGAATCTCGAGGGGAACCTGGGACTGTCCGACTACGACGACCCGGGTGAAGACTCCAACGCCGTGAAGATGGAACTGCAGGCCGACTGCTACGCCGGCGTCTGGGCGTCCCATGCCGACAAGGGCGAGGACGCCGTCCTGGACCCGGTGACACCCGAGCAGGTCAACCAGGCCATCACCTCGGCCCAGGCGATCGGTGACGACGCGATCCAGAGTGCCGGGGGCGGGCAGGTCAACCCGGACGCCTGGACCCACGGTTCCTCCGAGCAGCGCCAGTACTGGTTCACCACCGGGTACGACAACGGAACCATGGCATCCTGCCGACAGGACTTCCGCTGACGTCCGGGAGACACGCCTAGGCTTCGCGGATCAGGTCGGCCGCCCGCTCGCCGATCAGCATGCAGGTGATGTTCGGGTTGACCGCCACCAGCTGCGGCATCACCGAGGCATCGACGACCCGCAGACCCGTCACACCCTTGACGCGCAGCTCCGGGTCCAACGGCGCCATCGGGTCATCCGTGGCACCCATACGCACTGTGCCGGCCGGGTGGTAGACGGTGTTGTGCGTCCTGGACACGTAGTCGGCGATGTCCTCGTCGGACTGGACGTCGGTCCCGGGGAACAGTTCCCGTCCCGCGTACTCCGCCATGGCGGGCTGCGCGACGATCTTCCGGGCGAGCTTGATTCCTTCCACCGCGATCCGCATGTCGTAACCGTCCTCGTCGGTGAAGTAGCGCGGATCCACCTTCGGTTTGTCCCGGAAGTCGCAGGAACGTAGCCGGACCGTGCCGCGTCCCTTGGCGTGGGTGATGTTCGGGGTCAGGCAGAACGACTCGTCGGCGGTGGGGTACCCCTGTCGCCGGGTATGCATGTCGAAAGGCATCGATCCGTAGTGCATCATCAGGTCCGGCAGGCCCAGGCCGTCGGCGCCACCGTCGTCCACCATGTCGAAGATGCCGATCTCCCACCACTGGGTGGCGTCGCGGGTCATCGGTACCTTCGACTCCCAGGAGATCACCGCTTCAGGGTGGTCCTGGAGATGCTCACCGACACCGGGTGCGTCCACCAGCGTCTCCACACCGACCTCGGCGAGATGCGCGGTCGGACCGATTCCGGACAGCATCAGGAGCTTCGGGCTGTCGATCGCGCCCGCAGAGATGATGACCTCGCGTGCGGCGGTCGCCGTCTTGAGCCGGCCGAAGGGGTTGTCCAGGTACTCGATGCCGACGGCCTGCGGGGTGCCGTCCTGCCCCTCGGAGAAGATCACCCGTGAGACCTGGCGATCGGTGAGGATGTCGAGGTTCTCCCGGTCGAGGACAGGGTGCAGGTAGGACACCGAGGAGGACGACCGGACATTCTCGTCCGTGGCGTTGATCTGGAACCAGTCGGCACCGTGGTTCACCGTGGCACCCTCGTTGAACGGGGTGTTGGGAAGCCCCTGCTGTCCACAGGCCTCGATGATCGCCGCACCCACGGGATCCTCGTGCGGGACCGAGCGCAACCTGACGGGACCGTCATGCCCGTGGTGCTCGCCCTCACGGTCATTGTTCTCCAGGCGTTTGATCAGCGGAAGCACGGTCTCCGAGTCCCAGCCGGAGGCACCCAGGGACACCCAGTGGTCGAGATCCTGCGCCGGGGTGTGGAAAGCGATGCAGGAGTTGTGCGACGAGCAGCCACCGAGAACCTTCGCCCGGGCGTGACGCATGTGGGAGTTCCCCTTCTCCTGGGGCTCGATTGGATAGTCCCAGTCGTACCCGGACTCCAGCAGACCGGGCCATTCCGCAAGGTTGAGGATCTCCGGTTTGTCCACGTCGGTGGGGCCCGCTTCGATCAACGCGACGGTCACGGCCGGGTCCTCGCTCAGACGGGACGCGACCACGGCTCCCGAAGAACCTGCTCCGACGACGATGTAGTCGTAGTTGTCTCGCATATCTTCTCCTTATCGTGTGTCCGGGTGCTACTTCTGGGGGAACCAGCCACTTGCGGCCGGTTCGGTGTTCTCGTAGATGTGCTTGGCCTCGCGGTACTCCTCAAGGCCGGCCAGCCCGAGCTCACGTCCGGTACCCGAGGCCTTGAATCCGCCCCACTCTGCCTGGGGCACGTAGGGGTGATAGTCGTTGATCCACACGGTGCCGTGGCGCAGTGCCCGCGACACCCGGTTGGCCACACCACGGTCAGAGGTCCACACCGCACCGGCCAGACCGTACTCGGTGTCGTTGGCGGTCGTGATCGCCTTCGCCTCCGTCGTGAAGGTCTCCACCGTGATGACCGGGCCGAATCCCTCCTCGACGACAGCAGGGTTGTCCGACGTGCAGTTGTCCAGGACCGTCGGCGCGTAGAAGCAGCCCTTCTCGTGCTCCGGGCCGCCCCAGTGGCCGCCACAGCGCAGTGTCGCGCCAGCCTCGATACCGCGCTGGACATAGTCGGTGACCTTGTCGCGGTGCTCCGCGGAGATCAGCGGGCCGGTCTCGGCCTTCTCGTCGAAGGGGCCTCCCATGACGATGCCCTCGGCCCGGCGGACCAGCTCGTCGACGAACTTCTCCTTGATGCTCTCCTCGACGATGAGACGGGTCCCCGCCGAGCACACCAGGCCGGAGTCGAGGAATCCCGCGTTCAGCGCGTTGTCCACCGCAGCGTCGAAGTCGGCGTCGGCGAAGACCACGTTCGGGTTCTTCCCGCCGAGCTCGAGTGCGACCTTCTTGACCGTCGGTGCCGCTGCCGCGGCGATCCGACGACCGGTGACCAGTCCACCGGTGAACGAGACCATGTCGACGTCCGGATGCGACGACAGTGGCGCACCCGCCTCGGCTCCGGCACCCAGCACCAGGTTGGCGACACCTGCCGGCACACCGAGCTTGTCGAGCACGTCGATGATCAGGATCGCGGTGTGCGGTGTCAGTTCAGCAGGCTTGAGCACGAAGGTGTTGCCGGCGGCGATCGCCGGGGCGATCTTCCAGCTGGCCTGCAGCAGCGGGAAATTCCACGGGGTGATCATGCCGCAGACACCGACCGGCTCGTAGACCACCCGCGAGATCACCGAGGAGTCGCCCGCATCGACGAGGCGGCCCGGGTGCTGGTCGGCGATCTTGCCGAAGAACCGGAAGCAGTTCATGATGTCGTCCATGTCGCCTTCGGCCTCGACCAGGCGCTTGCCGGTGTCCAGGGCCTCGGCGCGGGCGAATTCATCCTTGCGCTCCGCCATGGCGTCGGCGACCTTCAGGAGCAGATCTCCACGGTAGGCCGCCGAGGTGGACGACCACTCCCCCGCGTCGAAGGCGCGTCGGGCGGCCGCGATGGCCTTCTCCGTGTCAGCTGCGGTCGCCTCGGATACCTCGGCGACGACCGTGCCGTCAGCCGGGCAGGTGACTGTGCGTGTGCCGCCGTCGGTCGCGCCCACCCACTGTCCGTCGATGTAGAGCGTCTGTGGTGTGTCAGTCATGTGTGCTCGCTTCCTGTCTTTTCAGAGTCGTTGTCGTCGTCTGTCCAGAGTGCCGGTGCCGTTCCGTGGACATCGGCGGTCGGAGTACCTCTGTCACCGGTCAGGGACATGTACTCCACATGCGTATCGTAGGCGTCCAGGACGTCGGCGATCACCTGCTCCTTGGAGTACCCGAGGATGTTGTGGCCCCGGGAACCCGTGGCCGAGAAGATCTCCAGCGTGAAGTACACGTCGTGGTCCACGTTGAGGTTTACCGCGAAGTT
Source organism: Corynebacterium glyciniphilum AJ 3170 (assembly GCF_007673095.1). Classification (GTDB taxonomy): domain Bacteria; phylum Actinomycetota; class Actinomycetes; order Mycobacteriales; family Mycobacteriaceae; genus Corynebacterium. The sequence continues at coordinate 211,689 of NZ_VDYZ01000001.1, read as the reverse complement.
CGGGACCTGCCCGGGCACCGGGTACGCCTGGTACTTGAAGTCGTCCTGCCCCGGGAACTTCACCAGGAGGTCGACGAAGTCGATCGGGTACTCGGGATGTGATTCCCGGGTGAGGGTGACATCCAGGCCGAGCTCGCGAAGTTCATCGGCGACCTCACCGATCGCGGGGGCCGCGGTGTTCTCGACATAGGCCTGGGTCTCGGCTGCCGACGGGAAACTCATCCTGCGTTTGAGCCGGTTTCTCCAGGCCAACCGTGGCTGTGGGGTTCCTGTCCGGTCCGACAGGGCCCCGGGCAACGACAACGAGCGGGACTGCAGCCAGTGTGCCTCGGCGCCCAGCACACGCCAGATACTGAACATCAGCAGATACATGATCACCGAGAACGGCAGTCCGATGAGCACCGTCGCCGCCTGCAGGGTGTACACGCCGCCGATGAGCAGCATCACCAGAGTGAGTGCGCCGGTCAGCACGGCCCACACGATGCGGAGCCACGGCGGGCCGTCGGAGTCCTCCACACTCGGCTTCGAGGTGATGTTGGCCATCACCAGCGACCCGGAGTCTGCGGAGGTGACGTAGAAGAGCAGGCCGGTGACCACGGCGAGTGCGACGGCGAAAGTCGCCCCGGGATACTGCTGCAGCAGGAGGAAGAACCCGGACTCGGGTGTGTTCACCGCGGTCTCGAGGAACTCCTCGTCGCCGTCCCGGAAGAATCCGAGGGCCGCGTTGCCGAAGATCGAGATCCAGACCGCGATGAACGTGAACGGGATGACCAGCACCCCCAGGATGAACTGGCGCAGGGTGCGGCCACGGGAGATCCTGGCCAGGAACAGACCGACGAACGGTGCCCAGGCGATCCACCAGGCCCAGAAGAACAGTGTCCAGTCCGACTGCCACTGGTCGGCCGGGTAATCGGCGGCGCCGTCGCTGTAGGCGAAGGTGTTCAGGATCATCGAGGGGAACCTGGAGACAAAGTCACCGATGTTCTGGACCAGTGCATTGAGCAGGTCGGCGGTCTTCCCCATCACCACGATCCACGCCATCAGGACCAGGGCGAGCCAGACGTTGAGCTCGGAGAGCCGACGGATGCCCTTGTCGACACCCGAGACCGTGGAAATCACGGTGATCAGGACGGACAGTCCGATCAGTGCGATCTGGACACCGGTGTTCGTCGGGATCCCGAAGATCTCGGAGAGCCCGTAGTTGAGGAAGACCACCCCGATGCCCAGGGACACGGCGATGCCGAACGCGGTTCCGATGGCCGCGGCAATGTCGACTCCGTGTCCGACAGCGCCGTGGATCCGTCGGCCGAACACCGGTGCGAGGGCGGAACGGATGCTCAACGGCATGTGGTAGCGGTACGCGAAAAGTCCGAAGGCCATCCCCATCAGGGCGTACATGGCCCACCCCGGGACTCCGTAGTGGAACATGGTCCACAACGGCGCCATGCGTGCCGCCTCGTCGGAGAGTTCAGCCGTCTCCGGCGGGGTGAGGAAGTTCGTCGCCGGGCCGGACACCCCGAAGAACATCAGGTCGACCCCGATGCCCGCGGCGAAGAGCATGGCGCCCCAGGTGAACAAACCGAAACGGGGTTGTGAGTGGTCGGGGCCGATCTTGGTGTTGCCGACCCGCCGGAACGCGATGATCAGGACGAACACCACGACGACACCGGCGGTGAGGACGTAGTACCAGCCCAGGTTGGTGGATACCCAGTCCTTCACCGCGTTGATCACGGTGTCCGCCTGGTCGGGTGCCAGCCACGCCCAGATGACGAACGCCGTCATCAGCCCGGCGGATACCGCGAACACGGGCCAGTTGACGGCGGAACTTTTCCCTGCGTGTGAAGATTCCTCATTCCCTGAAGAATAAGATTCAGCCATAAAATTACTCCTATGAGCTCAGTTTCAGATCTCTGTCATGAATAGAACTTTCAGGATTCAGAAACCAGGCTAGCGCACAGGCGCAGAAAACTCCCCCTGGGGGCAGGGTCAGCCCTCCGCCAGGGCCCTCTTCACCACGAGCTCCACGTCCTCGACGGTGACCTCCTCCTGCTGTCGGGTCGACAGGTCACGGACCACGACGGTGCCCTTGTCCAGCTCGTTCTCACCGAGGACCAGGGCGAAGAGAGCTCCGGCACGGTCGGCACCCTTCATCGCTCCCTTGAGCCCCCGGTCCCCGTAAGACATGTCCACGCTCACCCCGGCCCGACGCAGACGGTCCACGATCACGGCCATGCGACGCTTCGCGTCGACACCCATCGGGACGCCGTAGACGTCGACGCGCCGGCCTGTCGTGGGAGACACCCCCTCGGCCTCCAACGCCAGCACGGTCCGATCGACACCGAGGCCGAAGCCGATCCCGGAGAGGTCCTGGCCGCCGAGCTGGGCCATCAGCCCGTCATAGCGTCCACCCCCGCCGATCCCCGACTGTGCCCCGAGGCCGTCGTGGACGAACTCGAAGCAGGTCTTGGTGTAGTAGTCGAGCCCGCGGACCAGCCGCGGGTTGAGGGTGTAATCCACGCCCATGTCGTCCAGGGTGCCGGTGACGGTCTCGAAATGTCCACGTGCCGAGGTGGAGAGGTGGTCTGGCATCAGCGGGGCGTCAGCCATCATCTCCCGGACTTCCGGGCGCTTGTCGTCGAGCACGCGCAGCGGGTTGACCTCCGCCCGGCGACGCGTCTCCTCGTCCAGGGGCAGGGAGAACAGGAACTCCTGGAGCTTCGCCCGGTACTGCGGTCGACAGGTCTCGTCACCGAGGGTGGAGAGCTCCAGCCGGAATCCCGACAGGCCCAGCGCCCGGTAGCAGCGGTCAGCCATCGCGACGACCTCAGCGTCCAGGGCCGGGTCGTCCACCCCGATCGCCTCGACACCGACCTGCTGCAGCTGACGGTACCGCCCGGCCTGGGGCCGCTCGTACCGGAAGAACGGTCCGGAATAGGTCAACTTCACCGGCAGCTGCCCGCGGTCAAGGTTGTGCTCGATGACGGAACGCATCACTCCCGCGGTACCCTCCGGACGCAACGTGACCGAACGGCCGCCCCGGTCCTCGAAGGTGTACATCTCCTTGGAGACCACGTCGGTGGACTCCCCGACCCCCCGGGCGAACAAGGCGGTGTCCTCGAACACCGGCAGTTCGATGTGACCGTACCCCGACTTGTGGATGACGTCCTCGAAGGTGCTGCGCACAGCATGGAACGCCGCGGACGCCGGCGGTACGTAGTCCGGCACCCCCTTGGGGCCGGCGAACGTCTGGACCTGTCCGGTGGAACCGGTGCTGCTGGTGTCACTCACGGGGACCAACTATAGCGACCCGCCGACGGGCTCACACCACCCCCTGCAGGAACCCGTTCTGCTCCTTTTCAGCACCGACGGTCGTGGTGGGCCCGTGACCGGGTACGACGGTGTCGTCGTCCTCGAAGGTCGTCACCAGGCGCCGCAGGCTCTCCACCATCGCGGCCGGTTCCGAGAACGGGAGGTCGGTCCGTCCGACACCACCGCGGAACAGGACGTCGCCTCCGAGGATCAACCCCTGACCGTCCACGACACCCCGGAACATGACGGACCCCGGAGAGTGGCCCGGCATGTGGTGTGCGACGAACTCCACCCCGCAGATCGTCAGGACGTCCCCGTCCTCCACCGGGGTGGGAACCTCGGGGGTCTCCATCGTGGCGACGTCGTGGGCCTCCCCCGACGGGCCCATCCCGTCGAGCACCTCGCGCTGCAGGAAGACGTTGTCCGCCGGGTGCATGTGGGAGCTGACACCGTAAGCAGCCTGGACCACAGGCAGGTCGCGGACGTGGTCGATGTGGCCGTGGGTGAGCACGATCCCGGTGATCCGCAGCCCCTTCTGCTCGACTGCCCGGGCGATGAGTTCTCCGGCCCCCATCCCGGGGTCGACGACCGTCGCGTCCGCCCCGTCATGCAGCAGCAGACAGTTCATCTCGAAGGGACCGGTGGGCAGTACTTCCACAGTCAGATTCGCCATGGGAGCCACCCTACCGAGAAACCCGTCGGCGATCCCACGGGGAACACACAGCAACCAGGAGGCCTCGGTAGTGGAGTCGGAGGGGCCGGGGTGGAACAATGGGGCCGTTGATCTACGACCACCCCCGAGGGAAAGGCCACGGAGCTTTGTCCGACAACTCCTCCCGCCGCGATGCGGCACTCAAGAATCTCGACAAGGAACTGAAGTCGCGGTCCCGCCGCGAGAAGATGCGGCCCCTCGGCGTCACCCTGGCCACCCTGGTGGTCCTGGTCGTCCTCGTCGGTGGGATCTGGTTCGCCGCCACCCGTGGCAGCGACGACTCCGAGAATCTCGCGGACGACGCCCTCAACGGGGAGACCACCGCCGCCGAGGAGCCCCAGGGCCCCCAGGAGTGCGCCTACACCGAGTCCGGCGACGCCGCCAAGCAGGCCTCGGCCCCCGACGCCGACAACCTCCGGGAGGACGGCACCTCGGACATCACCCTGGCGACGAACAAGGGTGACATCGGCGTCACGGTGGACTACGCCCAGGCTCCGTGCGCCGCCAACAACTTCGAGAACCTCGCCTCACAGGACTACTTCAACGACACCGTCTGCCACCGCGTGGTCGTCAACGACGGCATGAGGATCCTGCAGTGCGGTGACCCTTCAGGCGACGGCGCCGGCGGCCCCGGCTACACCTTCCCCGACGAGTACCCTGTCTGGAACGAGGACGGTGAGAAGGTCGAGGACGAGGGCCTGTACAAGCGCGGCGTCCTGGCCATGGCCAACGGTGGTGAGAACACCAACGGCTCGCAGTTCTTCCTCGTCGACGACGAGACCCAGTTGCCCAACGACTACACCATCTTCGGCACGATCTCCGAGGACGGCCTGTCCACCCTGGACTCCATCATCGAGGAGAACGAGGGCGAGAACCAGGACAACAACGGCGACGGCGCACCGGTCGACGAGGTCCGCATCGAGACCGCGACGGTCGACGCCTGACCCGTCCCGTCTGCCGGGGGCTCAGCCGCCTGTCGTCACGCGGTAGACGTCGTAGACGCCCTCCACGTTGCGCAGCTGGTTCATCAGGTAGCCCAGCTGCTTGGTGTCGGAGACCTCGAAGGTGAACCGGCACATCGCCACCCGGTCCTCGGCGACATGGGTACTCGTCGCGATGATCGGTACCTTCTGCTCGCTGACCACCCTGGTGACCTCGCTGAGCAGTCCGGTGCGGTCCAACCCCTCGATCTGCAGGGTGACCACGAAAACCGCGTCGCGCACGTCCGAGGCCCAGGCCACGTCGATGAGCCTCTCGGGCTCGGAATGCAGCTTCTCGGCGTTGGTGCAGTCAGTGCGGTGCACCGACACCCCGCCCCCCTTGGTGATGAAACCGAAGATCTCGTCGCCGGGAACCGGGGTACAGCACTTGGCCAGTTTCGCCGAGAAGTCCGAGTTTCCCTGCACCAGCACGCCCGAACCGTCGCCCCGCCCGGACTGCACCGACTGCTGGGGGGTGGTGCGGCGCACCGTGGGCGCGGGGGCGACCGGGGAGTCGTCCTCGTCCGCGTCACCCTGGTAGATGTCCTGCAGCATGTGCACGACATGCCCGGCGGTGACACCCCCCTTGCCGATCGCATCGTAGAGGTCGTCCACCGAGTCGCGTGACAACTGTGTCGCCACCGTCCGCAGGGCCGCCGCGGTCACGAGCCGCTGCAACGGGATGCCGGTCCGTTGCGCCTCCGCGGCCAGCGCCTCCTTCCCCTTCTCCAGGGTCTCCTCGCGACGCTCCTTGTTGAACCACGCGCGGATCCTGTTGCGTGCCCGTGGCGACACCACGAACTTCTCCCAGTCCTTCGAGGGACCGGCGGTGGCGTCCTTCGAGGTGAAGATCTCCACCTTGTCCCCCGTCTTCAACGGGGACTCCAGTGCGACCAGCTTGCCGTTGACTTTCGCACCGATGCAGCGGTGCCCGACCTCGGTGTGCACCGCGTAGGCGAAGTCCACCGGTGTGGCGTCGGTGGGGAGCGTCACCGCGTCGCCGCGCGGCGTGAAGACGAAGATCTGGTTGGTCGACAGGTCGTAGCGCAGGGAATCCAGGAACTCATTGGGGTCGGCGGCTTCCTTCTGCCAGTCCAGCAGCTGGCGCATCCAGGCCATCTGGTCGACCTCGGCGGCATCGCCCTTGTGGGAACCCTTGGTCTCCTTGTAACGCCAGTGTGCCGCGATACCGTACTCGGCCTGGTAGTGCATCTCATGGGTGCGGATCTGCACTTCGAGTACCTTGGCGTCGGGACCGATCACCGTGGTGTGCAGCGACCGGTAGACGTCGAAACGGGGCTGGGAGATGTAGTCCTTGAACCGTCCGGGCATCGGCTGGTACTGGGAATGCACAGCACCGACCGCCGCATAGCAGTCCCGGATCTCGTCGACGAGGATCCGGATACCCACAAGGTCGAAGATCTCGTCGAAGTCGCGGCCGCGGACGATCATCTTCTGGTAGATCGACCAGTAGTGTTTCGGACGCCCCACGACTTCGGCGGTGATGTGCGATTCACGCAGCGTGGACTGGATCTCGTTGATGACCTTGGCCAGGTACTGGTCGCGCTTCGGGGCACGGTCGGCGACGAGACGGACGATCTCCTCGTACTTCTTCGGGTACAGGATCGCGAAGGACAGGTCCTCGAGCTCCCACTTGATCGTCGCCATACCCAGGCGGTGAGCGAGCGGGGCGATGACCTCCAGGGTCTGCCGCGCCTTCTTCGCCTGCTTCTCGGGCGGCAGGAAACGCATCGTGCGCATGTTGTGGAGACGGTCGGCGACCTTGATCACCAGGACCCGGGGGTCATGGGCCATGGCGACGATCATCTTGCGGATCGTCTCCGCCTCGGCCGCCGAGCCGAGAGCGACCTTGTCCAGCTTGGTGACCCCGTCGACCAGCAGGGTGACCTCGGCGCCGAAGTCGCGGGTGAGGTCGTCCAGCGAGTAGTCGGTGTCCTCCACCGTGTCGTGCAGCAGTGCCGCCACCAGTGTGGTGGTGTCCATGCCGATCTCCGCCGCGATGGTCGCGACCGCCAACGGGTGGGTGATGTACGGTTCCCCGGACTTACGTAGGACGCCGGCATGGAGACGCTCAGCCGTCGTGTACGCCTGATTCAGGATCTCGACGTCCGCCTTCGGGTGGTAACGCCGGTGCACGGCGATCAATGGGCCGAGGACCGGATTGATCTTGCTCTTGCCGGTGAGGCTGCGCGCAATACGCGCGGCCATCCACAGCGAGTTCTTCTCGTTCGTCATGCCTCACCGTTTCCCTACTGTGTGCAGCGTGTGAACGACAAGCCTACTGTCCGCGGGAAACCACGTACAACGGAAGGTCCCCCAAACGTTTCGCCCCTTCAAGTTCCTGCACTTCCAGGGCGACGGCGCCACCCACGACACGGGCTCCCGCAGTCTCCAGGAGCGCCCGTGCGGCCACCAGGGTACCGCCGGTGGCCAGCACGTCATCGACGAGGAGGACCCGACGTTCATGGAGATCAAGCCCCTCGGAGGGGATCTCCAGCGCGGCGGTGCCATACTCCAGGTCGTACTCCTGCCGGATCACCGGTGGCGGCAACTTCCCTGCCTTGCGGAGCGCCAGGACACCCACCCCGAGCTCCAGCGCCACAGCGGACCCCAGAAGAAATCCCCGGGCGTCCAGACCTGCGACGACGTCGACGTCGAGGGTGCGACAGACCTCCGCCATCTCGGTCACGATCGTCCGGAACGCCTCACCGTCGGCCAGCACCGGTGTGAGGTCCTGGAACATGATGCCGTCGCTCGGGAAATCCGGCACGAACCGGGTTCTTGCCGCCAGTGCCGATCTGGCGTCGGGGTACGCGCTCATGGTGTGTCCTCTGCAGTGGTCGCGGACGGTGCGGTGGACGTCGGGAAGTCCGGGGACACCCACCGGTCCATGTTCCAGCTCATTCCGGTCTCGCCCGGGTTGTCGACGACGTTGGACAACCCACGGTCCACGGCGACGGACCGCGGCTCAGCAGTCAGCGGCACCGTGGAGGTGGCGTCGGCCAAGGCATTCTCCGCGTCACGGAGCTGCCTGACGGTCGCCGTCCCGGACGCTCCGGACGACGCGGGGAACGACACCTCGGGGTTCTGCCCGAAAGCGGACCGGGTCTCCAGGAGGATGTCGTAGTCGGAGCCGAGTTCTCCGAAGTCGTCGACGCTCAACGGCACCGGCTCCACGGTCACGTCGGCGGCGGCGCATGAGTCGACCAGTGTGTCCACCATCGCGGCGTACCGGTCGACGTCGGCGAAGTATCCGACCCGGATCGTCGATCCCCCGAGCCTGTCCGAGGTCGGTCCGGTGTCGGTGTTGTTGTTGCGCGCCGCCACGTCCCCCAGGTTCTCCCCCGACTGTGCTCCGGGGGCGATCGTGCGGAACGGGGCCTCGTCGACGGCGATTCCTGACTCGGACGCGACGGCCTGCGCCATTGCCCGACGATCGACGCACCTGGCGAAGGCCTGCCGGTTCTCACGTGTCTCGAAGATCCCGGAGTCGGCGAGGGTCAGGCTGTCCACACGTGTCCCGGAGTCCCGGGTGACGGCGAAACGTCCCGATACATCGTCGGCGTCGGACAGGTCAGGGGCAGTTTCGTCGGCTCCCGCCCGGATCCCCTCATCATCCTCGTCTCCGTCTCCGCCGGCTGGGCTGTCGGACGGTTCAGGCGTCCCGGTGTCCGACGGGGGTCCCGACGAACTCGAGGTCTCGCTCGCTGCAGACGTGTCGGACGGCACGGCGAGTCCGGCTGAGACCGGATCGGTCTCCGGTGGCACATCGGCGACGTACAACTGGTAGTCGGCGGCGAGTTGTTCGAAGTCCGGCCCGTCGATGCCGGCGCCCGGTCCTGACCACATCACCACCTCGTCCAGGCCGGGACGCACGCCGGTCCACTCCGGGTTGACGGTCAGGACCAGGGACCCGTCCTCCCCGCGCGAGGACACACGGAACGGGCCGTAGGTGGGTACGTCCGCGGGGTCTGTCTCGGCCACGGTGAACGTGGACGACCATGCCTTTCCGAGCGCGGCCAGCTGGTCGGAGTTTCCCGAATCGATCGCCTCCACGACATTGTCCACCCCGGCACGTTGGCCGACCGTGTGGGAAGGAAGAACTTCACCCACGCTGAAGAGCTCCCGGTAGCGGCTCCCCATCCCCCGGTCGAACTCGATGGTGAAGTCACGGTCACCGGCGTCACAGTTGATGTCCTTCACCCGTTCGGTCAGACCGAGGTCCGATGAGAACAGGTCGGGGTATTTGGCTGCGACCCAGGTCAGCAGGAAATCGTCACACACCACCGGGGCGCCGTCCGAATACGTGGCCGACTCGCTGATGCGGTAGTCGACGATGTCACCGTTGTCCGGCGACGGCGTCGCGGTGACCAGGTCGGTGTTCGGCAGCAACCGGCCGTCGGGGCCGGTCAGGTAGGCGCCCGGGTAGAGACGCGCGGACACCTTCGCCGCATCGGTCGCCGCTCCGAGCGTACTTGCGGCGTTGAGGGTGACGATCGGACGTGGGAGGGCGTACCCGAACAGGGGGTCCGCCGCGTCCTCCACGCCGTCGTCAGAAGTGCAGGCGGTCACCCCGAAAGTGAGTGCCGCTGCTGTGAGCAAGACCGCCGGACGGCGGAACCGAAGCGTCATCGTTCCTGACTTCCTCTACATGCCGGGCCGCCAGGTGCGGCCCCTGTCCTCGCCGTTTACGCCGCTGTTCTCGCTGTCGGAACCGCGGGTGCGCGGAGGCAGCGTCACGGTCCGTCGCTGAGCAGCGTCGGTGTCATTCCCGGACTCTGCCGTACCGTCCTCCATCGGGGCTTGACTCTCCCCGGCAGCCGCCGGCACGTTCCCCCTGTCGGTGGCGAGCTCGCGGGCACGGGCGACCTTCCGGTCGTGCTCGACCATCTTCTTCTGCCGGCTCTTCAGGGTGACGAGCAGCGGCGCGGAGAAGTAGATCGAACTGAACGTTCCGGCGATCACGCCGACGAACTGCACCAGTGCCAGGTCCTTGAGGGTGCCGACACCCATCAGCCAGACTGCCACGACGAGCAACGACGCGATGGGGACCACCGAGAACAGCGACGTGTTCAGGGATCTCATCACGGTCTGGTTGACCGCGAGATTGACCTGTTCACCGTAGGTCGACCGTGTCGAACTCAACACGTCCTGGGTGTTCTCATGGACCTTGTCGAACACGATCACCGTGTCGTACAGGGAGTACGCCAGGATCGTCAACAGACCGATGATCGTCGCCGGCGACACCTCGAAACCGATCAGTGAGTAGATTCCGGCGACGAAGATGCCGTCCAACAGCAGGGTGACGATCGCGGAGATCGCCATGTCCCGCTCCATACGGATCGTGATGTACACGAACACGACCGCCAGGAACACCACCATGCCGATCACCATGCGTTGGGTGACGGACTGGCCCCAGGACTCCGAGACGGTCGAGTCACTGATGGCGTCGGGGCTGGGATTCCCCGTCTGATCGGCCGGCTGGAACTCGTCGTAGAGGGCGACACGGGCTTCGCGGATCTGGTCGTCCGACAACCGCTCCGAGGCGACCTCGATGTTCTGGCTGTTGCCTGTCCCCACCGTCTGCACCGACTGCGGGGTGACCCCCGTGGCGTCCTCGATCACCTGGGTGACCGAGGTCTCGGTCGCCCCGTCCGCCGGCGGCATCGTCAGTTTTGTGCCACCCTCGAGGTCGATCCCCAGGGTGAATCCCTTCAGTGCGATGACCAGGAAACACAACAGGGTCAACAGTGCGTAGATCCAGTACCAACGGCGGCGTTTGGCCACGAAGGCGAAGTTGCTTTCGCCGTTGTACATCTTCTCGAAGAAGCCGGCGGGCTTGGATTCGGTCGTCGCGTTCATGCTCACTGGTCCTTTCCGGTGTCAGTGGTGGACGAGATGCCGCCCTGGGGTTCGCTCTCCGGCAAAGAACCTGCCGTCGCATGTTCGTCGGCACGACGACGCTCCGCGGAGCGGAAGGCCGAGCGCAGGCCGTTGAGCCTGGGGGACGCGAACTTCTCCGAACGGGACATCAGGATCACCAGTGGTGCCGTGACCAGGAAGGCGATGACCACGTCGAAGACGGTCGACAGCCCCAGTGTGAAGGCGAAGCCCTTGACGTCGCCCACCGCCACGAAGTACAGCACCAGCGAGGCCGCGATCGACACGACGTTACCGGTGATGATCGTCGTACGGGCCCGCTTCCATGCGCGTGGGACAGCGGACCGGAAACTGTGGCCCTGCTGGATGACGTCCTTTATTCGTTCGAAGTAGACGACGAACGAGTCCGCGGTGGTACCGATACCGATGATCAGACCGGCGATACCGGCCAGATCCAGGCTGTAGTCGATCCACCGACCCAGCAGGATCAACGCCCCGTAGATCAGCAGCCCTGAAGCCACCAGTGAGAACACCGCGACCACACCGAAGCCCCGGTAGTAGATCAGCGACCAGATCGCCACGAGAATCAGACCGACGAGACCGGCGATCAGACCGGCCTGGAGTGAGGCACTGCCCATCGTCGGCGAAATGGTCTCGGCTGTACCGCCCTGTTCACCGTTTTCACCGGTGAAGCTCAACGGCAGGGCACCGTAGCGCAGGTTGTTGGCGAGATCGGAGGCTTCGCTCTCGGTGAAGTCACCGGTGATCTCGGAGTCGCGCCCGGGGGGCGTCGGCGACTGCATCACCGGTGCAGAGAGCACCTGGCTGTCCAGGGTGATTGCGACCTGCTTCTGTGCGTACTCCTGGCCGATGCGCTGCCAGGTCTCGCCACCGGGGGTCGCCTCCCCCGTCTTGAAGCGGAAGGTGATCTTGATCTGACCGGACTCCGAATCCAGGCCGCCGAAGATCTGGGAGTCGGTGTCGATCATGTCGCCGGTCAGGCGCGTACCGTTCGCCTCGTCCTCCTGACCGTTCAGCAACGGAGCCGGTTCCAGCAGGATCGGCTGCCCTTCGCTGCAACTGACCAGTGGGCGGGCCGGATCATCGGCACCCGCGAGCGGGTCGACGCCGTCGGAACAGGTCATCAGGAATGATGCCGCGATCTGGGCGTTGGTGTCCTCGGACTGCCGGTCGTCGCGGAGAACATCCGTGGTCTCCTGGCGACGGTCGGCCTCCTCGATCGAGTTGGCAGGCTCCGCAGGTTCCTCCGCGTTGACACTGAGGTCGCCGGCGGTCTCCATCCCCATCTGTTCCAGCGTGGCGGCGGCGTCCTCCAACTTGCCGTCGGCCTCGTCGGCGGTGAGGATGCCTGTGCTCACCCACCGGTCGGCCATCTCCGTCAGGACGTCCTCAAGACCGTCCTCCGGCATCCCGCCCTCCATCACCGGGCGGAACAGCAGCTGCGAGGTCTGGCCCAGTGTACGGGCCTCAGAGGAATCCTCGCCGGGGACGCTGATGACAAGCGTGTCTCCGTCGGAGACGACCTGTGCACCGCTGACACCCATACCGTTGACGCGGTTCTCCAGAATCCGGCGGGCCTGGTCGAGCTGGTCACCGGTGGGCTGCTCACCCTGGGGAACCAGCGTGACGCGGGTGCCTCCCTGGAGATCGATGCCCAGCTTCGGCGTGGGACTCTTGTCTCCGGTGAGGAAAACGAGGCCGTAGATGATGACCACGACGGCGATGAAGAGCAGAAGCGCCTTCTTCGGCCACGTTCTGGCCCGCGCGGCCGTTGAGCCCTGTGAACTCACTCGAGTTACTCCTGAAGTCTCGGGGATATCGGCGATGTAGGCATGAGAAAAGAACCACCGCCGTGTCGACGAATGAGTCTAGACCCTCTGTCTGGCAACGAGGGTCCCGGCGGTGCCCTGAGGGGATGAAAATGCTGGGGACGCGGACGCCGCGGCGTCAGGACTTCGGCGTGTCCCCGGAGTCCGGGCGGTCAGCCTCGTCGCCGTCACGTCCGGCGAACGGATTCTCCGCGGTGTCGTCGGTGTCGTCGGTGGCGTTGTCGGCCTTGTCTGTCTTGTCCTCGAACGGCGCGACCGTGTCGAAGTCCTCGAAGGTGGAGCTGTCGACCTGTTCTGCGGCGTCACCAACCTCCTGGACGTCGTCCTCGGGCGAGTCCGGGGTGTCCACGAGCTTCATGACGGCGCTGCGGTCCCAGGTCGTCGTGACACCGGGTGCCAGCTCCACGTCGACCGTGGTGGTACCCACCTCGGCGATACGTGCGTGGATGCCGGAGGTCATCTGGACGATCATCCCCGGTTCAAGTTGCGACTGGAACGACTTGATCTCGTTGATCTGCTTGGACTGCTTGCGCATCGACATGACCGGCAGACCCAGGAAGACCACGACGATGAGAATGAGAAGGAAAATTTCCATGTCGCCAGTCTGCCATACTGGGGTTTTGTCACCTATCAGCCGGTTGCTCGAGGCCGAGATGCCGCCAGGCTGCGGGTGTCGCGGTCCGTCCACGTGGCGTCCGGGAGACCATCCCCGCCCTCACGAGGTACGGTTCGCACACCTCCTCGACGGTGGAAGATTCCTCCCCTACCGCGACCGCCAGCGTGTTGACGCCCACCGGACCTCCGTTGTGGCCCCGCACCAGGGCATCGAGGACGGCACGGTCGAGGCGGTCAAGACCGAGTTCGTCCACGTCGAAGATCTCCAGCGCCGACCGCGCGACCTCCACCGTGATGATGCCGTCGCCCTCGACCTCCGCGTAGTCACGCACACGCCTCAGCAGCCGGTTGGCGATACGCGGTGTCCCCCGGGAACGGGACGCGATCTCGACCGCCGCATCGTCGGTGACGGTCACGCCGAGGATCCCGGCAGCTCGCGTGACAACCCGGGTGAGGTCAGGGGTGTCGTAGAACTCCATCTGCGCGGTGAACCCGAACCGGTCCCGCAGCGGCCCCGTGAGCATCCCTGCCCTCGTGGTCGCACCGACAAGGGTGAACTGCGGCAGCTCGATGGGGATCGATGTGGCTCCGGGGCCCTTGCCGACGATGACGTCGATACGGAAGTCCTCCATCGCCATGTAGAGCATCTCCTCGGCGGGCCGTGCCATCCGGTGGATCTCATCGATGAACAGGACGTCACCCTCGATGAGGTTGGACAGCATCGCCGCCAGGTCGCCAGCACGTTCCAGGGCAGGCCCCGAGGTCATCCTGACCGATGAACCGAGCTCCTGCGCGATGATCATGGCCATGGTCGTCTTGCCGAGTCCCGGAGGGCCTGCCAGCAGGACGTGGTCCGGCGAGACACCGCGTGCCTTGGCGCCTCCGAGAACCAGGTCAAGCTGACTGCGCACCTTGGGTTGCCCGATGAACTCGCGGAGCGACCGGGGCCGGAGTGACAGCTCTGCGTCACCCTCCCCCGGCTGCGGGACCGGCGAGAGGTCACCTCCAGGGAGCCCCTGTGGCGGTTCTGACGGCGCGGGGCCGGTATCGAATTCAGTGCGCTCGATATCACTCATGGTGTCGTGCCTTTCCCGCCACTACCGTCGTCCACCGAGGCGCGCCAGCGCCTGGCGCAGTACCGAAGCCGTGTCGAGACCGTCGGTATCCCCCAGCTCAAACAGGACCTTCTCCGCGTCACGCTCAGGAAAACCGAGCCCCGTCAGAGCTTCGACGACCTGCCGGGTAGATTCACTGTGGACAGGCGTCGCCTGTCCGTCCTCCTGCGCGGCAACCCCACCCACCAGCGCATCAGCGAACCCGTCGAGCTTGCCCTTGAGGTCGACAGCCATTCTCTCGGCGAGCCTCTTACCGACGCCGGGCGCACGCTGAAGGGCCTTGACGTCCCCGTCCGCCACGGCGTGGGACAGCTCCCCGGGACTCAGCACGGACATCACCCCCATCGCCAGCCGGGCACCGACGCCGGACACCGACTGGAGCAGTCCGAACACCTCGCGCGAGGCGGCGTCCGGGAAAGCGAACAGTGTCTGGGAATCCTCACGCACGACCATCGTGGTGAGCACGAACACCTCCTCGCCACGCGGGAGCGTGGCCAAGGTCGGAGCGGTGGCCTGACACAGGTACCCGACACCGGCGCACTCGATCACGACGGAATCCAGTCCCTTGTCGATGACGGTGCCTCTCAACGAAGCAATCACAGTGAACCTTTCCTCTCTGAGACCAGCGTAGAAAACGGGGAGCGCCAGCAGTGGCACACCGCCAGGGCCAACGCGTCCGCCGCATCCGCCGGTTTCGGCGGTTCCGACAACCCGAGGATACGGGTGATCATGTTGGTCATCTGGCGCTTGTCGGCCCGACCGTTCCCGGAGACGGCCTTCTTCACTTCACTGGGGGTGTACTGGTGCACGGGAAGGTCTCGACGCGCCGCACTGAGCATCAGCACCCCGACCGCATGAGCGGTGTTCATCACGGTGGACACATTGCCACGTTCGAAGACCCGTTCAATGGCGACGACATCCGGGCGGTAGTCGTCCATCCAGCTCTCCACGGCCTCCGACAGGCGCCGCAGGCGTAACGGCAGGGTCTCATCGGCCGGTGTCCGCACGACCCCGACCGCCACAGGAACGACGGAACGCCCCTGCCCGGACCGCACCACCGACAGGCCACACCGGGTGAGGCCCGGATCGATGCCCATCACCAGGGAGTTGTCGGCCTGTAGTTGTCCTGCCACTCTCCGGTGCCTCCTCGCACTGTCGTCCCCGGCGTATGTCGCACGCATGTCCGCAGAGCATGAACATAGCACACATGTGCGAAAGATGAGGCGTGCCCCACCCGTGGTGAGCCTCCGGGACTTAGTACTTATGTATCCGGTTCGGGTATCGTCATCTCTCGATGACACCTCTGAAAATATACCGGACCACCGCAATCATCGAAGCCGTGACCTGGGGACTCCTCATCCTCGGAATGGTTCTCAAGTACACCGGCGTCACCGAGGCCGGTGTCTCCGCAGCCGGCCCCGTCCACGGTCTCGCATTCCTGGCCTTCGTCGTCGTGACCATCCTGGTGTGGATGAACAACAGGTGGAGTGTGGGACAGGGACTGCTCGGACTGTTCTCCGCAGTGATCCCCTTCGCCACCGTCCCCTTCGAGCAGGCCGTCGCACGGCGCGGTGGCCTGGACGGTACCTGGCGAACCGATGCCGGTGCCGGCGCGCCGATGCGTGACCGGGTCCTCGCGGTACTCGTCGGTCGTCCGTATGCGTCAGCCGCCGCACTCGCCGTTGTGGTCCTCGTTGTCTTCGGTGCGCTCCTGATCGTCGGCCCGCCGTTCGGCTGAGCCTTCACCAGGGGCATCCGGTCAGGAGTCGAGCTCCGCCAACACCTCGTCTGACACATCCATGTTGGTGAAGACGTCCTGGACATCGTCCGACTCCTCGAGGGCGTCGATGAGACGGAAGATCTTCTTCGCACCGTCCGCGTCCAGGGGTACTTCGACGTCGGCACGGTAGTCGGGGTCGGCGGAGTCGTACTCGATACCGTTCTCGTCCAACGCCTCACGTACCTTGGTCAGGTCCGAGAGCTCGCAGACAACCTCGAACTTCTCCCCGAGGTCGTTGACTTCCTCGGCTCCGGCGTCCAATACCGCCATGAGAAGGTCATCCTCGGTGTTGTCCCCCTTGTCGAGGATAACGACACCCTTACGGTTGAACAGGTAGGACACCGAACCGGCATCCGCCATGTTGCCGCCGTTCTTGTTCATCGCGGTGCGGACATCCGTCGTCGCCCGGTTACGGTTGTCGGTGAGACATTCGATGAGGACCGCGACGCCGTTGGGCCCGTAGCCCTCGTAGACGATGGTTTCCCAGTCCGCTCCGCCGGCCTCTTCACCGGAACCGCGCTTACGGGCGCGTTCGATGTTGTCGTTGGGCACCGAGGCCTTCTTGGCCTTCTTGATCATGTCATCGAGGGTCGGGTTGGCGGAGGGATCTCCGCCACCGGTCCGGGCCGCCACCTCAATGTACTTGATCAGCTTGGCGAACTCCTTGCCTCGCTTGGCGTCATTCGCAGCTTTCTTGTGCTTGGTTGTCGCCCATTTCGAGTGGCCGCTCATCGTCTACCTGATCTCCCTTGGTCGGGTGCTTGACGAACCCATGATAGTGCACCAGGACGCTGTGCCGGGCCACCGCACCGCATCAGCCCGGTTTTACCCGCTGTTCCGCGACCATGCGGAGGAAGCAACGGTGCAGACGGTCATCGCCGGTGAGCTCCGGGTGGAAGGACAGGCCGAGCACCGCGCCCTGCCTCACGGCCACCACCGCGCCGTGTGCCGGACCACCGTCGCTGACACGTGACAGGACCTGAACCCCCGGACCGACCTCTTCGACCCAGGGGGCACGGATGAAGACCGCATGGACGGGAACATCCTCTGCAGCCCGTGTCCGCTCGTCCGGGGAGCCGGTGACACCGTCGACACTGAGGTCGGTCTCGAAGGAGTCGACCTGGCGTCCGAAAGCATTGCGTCGCACGGTGACGTCGAGCGCTCCCAGACTATGTGCGTCCGACCTGGTGTCGAGGACCTCGGTGGCCAGCAGAATCAGCCCGGCACAGGTGCCGTAGCACGGCAGGCCGGCGTCGATGAGGGTGCGGAGCGGCTCCAGCATTCCCCCGAGTTCGAGGAGCTTGGACATGGTGGTGGACTCACCGCCGGGGAAGACGAGACCGTCCAGTCCCTCCAGATGCTCCGGTCGGCGCACCAGCCGTGTCTGCGCACCACACCGCTCCAGCATCCTGACGTGTTCGACGACGCCTCCCTGCAGGGCGAGGACTCCGATCAAGGGGCTAGCGTCCACCTACTGCCCCTGCAGATCCGTCTTGATGGGGACCGACTGCTTCCCCTCCGCCAGTGTCCTGGTCAGCCCCTCCTGGGTGACCGATGCGACCAGGTCTCCACTCTGGTTGAAGATCCTGCCCGTCGTCAACGCACGGCCGCCGTGAGCGGACGGTGACGACTGGTCGTAGAGCAGCCATTCATCCGCCCGGAACGGACGCATGAACCACATGGCGTGGTCGAGCGACGCCTCCTGCACCGGCTCGTCCTTGTGCGGGACCAGCGCCGAACCCAGGAGCGTCATGTCCGACATGTAGGCCAACGTGCAGATATGGAACTTCTCGTCATCAGGCAACGGGACCTTGGACTTGAACCACACCACCTGCTGTGACGCCGCTCCGGGGCTCTGCTCCCACATGTCCTGCGGGACGATCCGGATGTCCCAGTCCTCCCAGTCCTTGGCGAAGGCGCGCCCGAGCGGACGGCCCCGGCCACCTTCCGGATCGATCTCGTCGGGCCCCGGGACACGCCGGACCATGTCGGAGTGCTCCGGACCTTCGTCGTCCCGGATGTGGAAACTCGCCTGCATGATGAACAGCGTCCGACCGTCCTGCACGGCCCGCACCGACCGCACGCGGAACGAGCGCCCGTTGCGCACCTCGTCAACGAGGTACACCGTCGGACGGTCCGAGTTCCCAGGGCCGACGAAGTAACCGTGCAGCGAATGGACCCGGTACTCCGACCCCACGGTCCTGGTCGCCGCGACCAGGGACTGGGCCGCGACCTGTCCGCCGAATGTCCGGGACAGCGCCGACGGAATCACCTGACCACGGAAGATCCCCGGCTCGATCTGTTCCAGGTCGAGAACGTCGGTGATACGGGGTCGACGACCGTGGGCCGCCTGCCCCTCGAGACCGGAGGACATCTACCAGCCCCGCTCTGCCAGACGGTGCGGCTCGGGGATCTCGTCGACGTTGAGCCCCACCATGGCCTCGCCGAGCCCCCGGGAGACCGAAGCGACCGTGGCGGCGTCCTCGTAGTTCAGTGTCGCCTGGACGATGGCGCGCGCACGCTTCTCCGGGTCGCCGGACTTGAAGATCCCCGAGCCCACGAAGACACCCTCCGCGCCCAGCTGCATCATCATCGCGGCGTCAGCCGGGGTGGCGATGCCGCCTGCGGTGAACAGAACCACCGGGAGCTTGCCGTTCTCGGCAACCTCACGGACCAGTTCGTAGGGGGCCTGGAGCTCCTTGGCCGCGACGTAGAGCTCGTCGGGTGCCATGGAGGTCAGCCGGTTGATCTCGGCACGGATCGTGCGCATGTGGGTCACCGCATTGGAGACGTCACCGGTGCCGGCCTCGCCCTTGGACCTGATCATCGCCGCACCCTCGTTGATACGCCGGAGCGCCTCGCCCAGGTTCGTCGCGCCGCAGACGAAAGGCACGGTGAAGTCGAACTTGTCGATGTGGTTCGAGTAGTCGGCGGGGGTGAGGACCTCGGACTCGTCGATGAAGTCGACGCCGAGGCTCTGCAGCACCTGCGCCTCGACGAAGTGGCCGATGCGGGCCTTCGCCATGACCGGGATGGTTACGGCCTCGATGATGCCCTCGATCATGTCGGGGTCTGACATCCGCGAGACACCGCCTTCGGCACGGATGTCGGCAGGCACTCGTTCCAGAGCCATCACGGCGGTCGCGCCGGCGTCCTCGGCGATCTTCGCCTGCTCAGGAGTGACCACGTCCATGATCACTCCCCCCTTGAGCATGTCGGCGAGTCCGCGCTTCACGCGACCGGTTCCCCTGGCGCCGACGGCGTCGGTACTGTTCTGCGTCATCATGACCTCTGATTCTCGAGTGACCTCGGTAGCCTAACGGTGATCAACGCGCATTCTACCGCTGACGACAGACCATGCGGTCCACAGGGTCGGTGATGCCATTCAGACCGTGCCGTCGCCCACCGACATCGCCTCGTAGAAGGCCGGCAGCGGGGCGGACCCGGCCAGGCGGAACGCGCGGACCACCGGACGTTTCCGCAGGTCGCGCGTGTCTCCCACGGCATCGTTGTAGAAACGTGCCGCGATGTCCACCTTCACCGACGCCTCGACGAACGCCGGATTGGTCACATCCTCGTCGCGCAGCTGACGCAGGAGGATGTTCTCGGCGTCGGAGCGGGCGTCCATGTCCGACGCCTTCAGGGCGACGGCGGTGGTACGTCCCGCCGCACGGACGAGGTCCGGGTGGATCGCGGACACCACCGCAGAACGTGCCTGGAGTGCCCCCTCAAGACTGAGCCGGGCAGCATCGGTGCGGATGTGCAGCCTGTTGAGGCGCGACGCCGTCAACGACAGCCACAGTCCCAGCAGCGCGGCGACCGCCACGACGATGACCAGAACCAGCGCCCACAGGGGAATCATGATCGCCGTACCTTTCGTCCGTCGGTGGCCACGGCCTCGTAGACACGTTCCACCTGAGTGGTCACGCGGTCCCAGTCGAAGTCGCGGCTGCGCTCATAGCCCCGCTTCACGAGCAGTTCACGGGTATCGCTGTCCTTGAGCACGGCGGTCACCGCGCGTGCCAGCTCCCTCCGGGAGCCGTTGGAGAACAACCGGCCCGCGTAGCCGTGATCGGTCACCGCCGCGAATGCGGGGATGTCGCTTGCGACGACGGCCGCCCCCGCAGCCATTGCCTCCACCAGCACGATCCCGAAGCTCTCGCCGCCGGTGTTCGGTGCGACGTAGACGTCCGACGCGGCCAGGGCCGCAGCCTTGTCGGCCTCACTGAGCCGTCCCAGGAGTCGGACGGTGGCGTCCGACTCCCCGACGCCCTCCACGTAGCTCACTCCGGCTTTCCGCAGAGACTGGATGAGTTCCCCAGTGTCCCCACCACCGACGACGACCACCTCGACCGCCGGGATGTCCCGGACAATCGCGGGCAGCGCCCGCATGAGCAGCGGGAACCCCTTCCGCGACTCCGTGAATCTGCCGAGGAACATTATCCGTGGCCGGGTGGGGTCGAGCGCCGGCATAGGGTCCGCCTCACGGTAGGTCACCGTGTCGACACCGTTGGGAATCAGCACCGGGTCCCCCGACAGCATCTCGACCTGCCACCGCCGCGCCTCCTCCGACACCGCGATCCCTCCCTGGATACGTTCCAGGAACGGTCGGAGCACCGGGAGGAAGATCCGCAGGATCAGCGACTCACTCGCTGACGCGTGGTAGGTCGCCACGATGGGCCCGTCAGCCTTGGCCAGGGTGATCATCGAGTAACTCGGGGAATTCGGTTCGTGGATGTGGACCACGTCAAAATCATGGCGGTCGATCCAGTCGCCGAGATGACGCCATGTCGAGGGGCCGAAGGCGAGCCGCGCGACAGACCCGTTGTAGGGGATCGGAATCGCGCCACCGCCCAGTTCCACGAAATCCGGGACGTCGGCATCCCCACCCCCGGGTCCGATCAGGCTCACCTCGTGTCCCCGACGGATCAGTTCCGTGCACAGGTCGAGCGCGTGGATCTGCACGCCACCGGGTTCATCGAAGGAGTACGGACAGACCATACCGATCTTCATCAGGCCTCCGCCTCGTGCCGGGCATCGCCAGCGCCCGGAGACTCCAGCCCCAGGCGTTGACGCCGTGACGTCGACAGGTCAGAGAACCACAGGGGCTGGAGCATGTGCCAGTCGGCAGGTGCAGCGGCGATGTTGCGTGCGAAGATATCAGCCTGCTGTTGGACGATGTCCGCCAACGGCACGCTGGTGTCGAGCTCCTCGCTGATACTCGATGCCCACCCGCCGGCCACGTACGACGAATGGTAGACCATCAGGGCCGCCCCGGTCTCCTGTGCCAGGCGTGCCGCCCCGGCGGGCATCGAGGTGCGTTCCCCGAAGAACGACACCTCGACTCCCCGACCAGACAGGTCCCGCTCACCGAGCAGACAGACGATCCCGCCTTCGTCGAGTACCTCCCGGAGACGTGCGAAGGGAGGTGCCTCACCGCCGGAGAGCGCCAGTACCTCGAATCCGAGCGATTCACGGTACTCCACGAACGCCTCGAACAGGCTCTCTGGTTTGAGCCGTTCGGCGACCGTGGCGAACTGACCGAAATGGTCGACCAGCCACACACCCGCCATGTCCCAGTTGCCCGAATGCGGCAGGCTCAGGACGACTCCCCTGCCGCGGCCGATGGCGTCATCGAGGCGCCGGACATCGGCAGCCCCGAAACCGGAGTGGACCTGTGCCGCCAACTCCGGTCCTGCGATACTCGGCAACTGGAAGGCTTCCCGCCAGTACCGCATGTAGGAACGCATCGAATCACGGACAAGCTCGCGGGTGACGTTGGCGTCACCGACCACGCGACCGAGGTTCGCACGCAACTGCTCCGGACCGCGGCCACCG
Source organism: Corynebacterium glyciniphilum AJ 3170 (assembly GCF_007673095.1). Taxonomy (GTDB): domain Bacteria; phylum Actinomycetota; class Actinomycetes; order Mycobacteriales; family Mycobacteriaceae; genus Corynebacterium. The sequence goes on along the minus strand of NZ_VDYZ01000001.1, from coordinate 189,589 downwards.
TCCGAGACCTTGTCCGCCACCCAGGTGAACAGCCGGTCCGCGACCGGTGTCGGAAGGCGGCGCGTCAGCGCCCACCCCGCCTGGTAACCGAAGGAACTCAGTCGTTCGGCAAGAGTGCTCGAATCATTCATGGGTCCTGCTTCCCTCACTGTCGGTGTCAGCGGTGCTGTCGTCGCCATCATCGCCATCATCGCCATTGTCACCGAAGCTCTTGGCCCCCGTGGGCGGAGCAATGCGTTCTGACGCGGCATCCGAGCGGGAGACGATCACGAGACGTTCGAACACGGTGTAGACCGAACCGGCGGCGAGGAGGATGAGCCCGGCCCCCAGAATGTAGGGCACCCCGAGTCCAGACAGTCCGAGGGAGACCAGACCGATGATCAGTCTCTCGGGACGTTCGATCAGTCCACCGTCGACCTTGATCTGGGACGCTTCGGCGCGCGCCTTGACGTAGGAGGTCACCTGGCTGGCGATCATGATCACCAGCGCTGCGGCGAAAAGCCCCTTGTACGGCTCGTGGTCATGCTGGAAGGCCATCCACCAGGCGATCGCCCCGAAAAGTACACCGTCGGTGATCCGGTCGCAGGTGGCGTCGAGGGTGGCGCCGAACCTCGTGCCACCACCGAGCATCCGCGCCATCGTGCCGTCGATCATGTCGGTCGCCACGGTGATGCCCAACAGGATTCCGGCGAGGAAATGATGGCCCGTCGGGATCAGGGTCACGGCCAGGACCACAGCGACCCCGGTGGAGGTGACCGTCACAGCGTTGGGGGTGACACCCCAGTTAACCAACCGTCGGGCGATCGGCTCGATGACGACCGCCGCCGGCCGGCGTCCACGAACGCTCAACATGTCTCAGGTCTCCTTGCCGTGCTTTCTGACTTCATCTCCGCCGATATTCTCTCAGTTCCGTGTCAGTCGAGCTGTTGCCACGCCGTTGCGAGGAGCTCGCGGGTCTCCCCGAGGAGCTGAATGAGCACCTTGGAGCCTGACAGAACCGTCATGAAACTGGTGTCACCCTGCCACCGGGGCACGATGTGCTGGTGAAGGTGGCCCGGTACCGACCCACCCGACGCCCGTCCGAGGTTCATCCCGACATTCAGGGCGTCCGGCCCTGAGACAGCACGCAGGACACGGATGGCCTTCTTCGTGAACTCCGCCAGTTCCCGGGTCTCCGTGTCCGTGAGCTCCTCGTACGACGCCACCTTGCGGTACGGCAGCACCATCATGTGCCCGGGGTTGTACGGGTAGAGGTTCAGTATGCAGAACACCTTCTCCCCGCGGGCGACGATCAGGGCGTCCTCGTCCGACTTCGCGGGCAGCGAGGAGAACGGGTCGTCAGGGTCCGCAGACCCGCGGTCCCCGTCATCACCGCCGTTGCCCTGCTCCCCGAGATATGCGGACCGGTACGGGGCCCACAGTCGGGCAAGGCCGTCCGGTGCGCCGTCAGCTGAGCTCGCCAATGTTCTCTCCACTCGGCTGCTCATTGCGCCGGCCACGGACCCAGTCGGTGATGATACGGACCGCGTCCGCACGCGGCACACCGTTGACCTGGGTACCGTCCAGGAAGCGGAAGCTGACGGCGCCTGCCTCGACATCACGTCCGCCGGCCAGGAGCATGAAGGGAACCTTGCCGGTGGTGTGGTTACGGATCTTCTTCTGCATGCGGTCATCAGAGGTGTCCACGGCAGCTCGAATACCCTTGCTCCGCAGGTCAGCCGTTATGTCCTCCAGGTAGCCGACGAATTCGTCGGCCACCGGGATACCGGTGACCTGGTGCGGTGCCAGCCAGGCGGGGAACGCACCGGCGTAGTGCTCCAACAAGACACCGAAGAACCGCTCGATCGAGCCGAAGAGGGCACGGTGCACCATGATCGGCTGCTTCTTGGTCCCGTCGGAGGCGGTGTACTCGAGGTTGAACCGTTCCGGCATGTTGAAGTCCAGCTGCACGGTGGACATCTGCCAGGTCCGTCCAATGGCGTCCCGCGCCTGCACCGATATCTTCGGGCCGTAGAACGCGGCACCTTCCGGGTCCGGGACCAGCTCGAGGCCGGACTGGGTGGCCACCCGACGCAGCGTCTCGGTGGAACGTTCCCAGATCTCGTCCGAACCCACGGATTTCTTCGGGTCCCGGGTCGAGAGTTCGAGGTAGAAGTCGTCCAGGCCGTAGTCCCGCAGCAGGGAGATCACGAACTCGAGCACGGTGGTCAGCTCCTCCTCGAGCTGGTCCTCCGTGCAGTAGATGTGCGCGTCGTCCTGCGTGAAACCGCGGGCCCGCGTCAACCCCTGGATCACCCCGGACTTCTCGTAGCGGTACACCGTACCGAACTCGAACAACCGCAGCGGCAGCTCACGGTAGGACCTGCCGCGTGAGTCGAAGACCAGGTTGTGCATCGGGCAGTTCATGGGTTTGAGGTAGTAGTCCTGCGGCTGCTTGGTGCAGTTGCCGTCCTCGTCCCACTCGCCGTCGGCCTGCATCGGCGGGAACATCGCGTCCTTGTAGAAGCCCAGGTGACCCGAGCGCTCGTACAGGTCACCCTTGGTGATGTGCGGGGTGTTGACGAAGGAGTACCCGGCCTCGATGTGCCTGCGGCGCGAATGCTCCTCCATCTCCAGACGGACGATGCCTCCGTCCGGGTGGAAGACGGGGAGGCCCGAACCGAGGTCGTCCGGGAAACTGAAAAGGTCGAGCTCCTGGCCGAGACGCCGGTGGTCGCGCTTCTCGGCCTCCGCCAGCATGTGCTGGTACTCCTCGAGGGCCTCCCTGGACTCCCAGGCCGTCCCGTAGATCCGCTGCAGGTCTTCGCGGGACTGGTCGCCACGCCAGTACGCCGCCGACGACCGGGTGAGGGCGAAGGCCGGGATGTAGCGCGTCGTCGGGATGTGCGGGCCACGGCACAGGTCAGACCACTCCACCTCGCTGGTGCGCGGGTTGACGTTGTCGTAGGCGGTGAGCTCACCGGACCCGACTTCGGTGGCCTCGTCCGAATCCGGGTCGACGTTGCCCTTGTCCTGGATGAGCTCGAGTTTGAACGGCTCGGCGGCGAGCTCCTCAGCCGCGGCATCGGCCGAGTCATATACACGGCGCTCGAAACGCTGCCCTGACTTGATGATCTTCTTCATACGCTTCTCGAGCGTCTTGAGGTCCTCCGGGGTGAACGGCTCATCGACCTGGAAGTCGTAGTAGAACCCGTTCTCGATCGCGGGGCCGATGCCGAGTTTCGTCCCGGGGAACTCCTTCTGGACCGCCTGTGCCAGGACATGGGCACAGGAGTGCCGGATCACGGCGCGACCATCCGCGGTGTTTGCGGCGACAGCAGTGACCTCGGTATCGGTCTCCGGAACGAAAGCCAGGTCCCGCAGGGCCCCTTCGGTGTCCTTGACGCAGACGATGGCGTCGGTCCCCTTGTTCGGCAGTTCCAACGGACGCATGGCGGCCCCCGCCGACTCTCCGGCGGGAACGGTGAACGTCACAGGCGCCTTCACGGCGGGTTCCTGTGCGGCGTCCAGTGCTGATTCACTCACGGGTGGTGTGCTCCTTACACGGCAGATGATGACGGTCACATACCTGGTGACAGTCAGAAGTCGAGCACTACCTTACCTGCCGCCTCGCGTCTTGCGGCCACCCGGCCCGGACCGGCCCGGACGAGGTTCAGGAGTTCCGGCGTCCGTCATCGCCGGAATCGCCCGATTCGCCGGATGATCCCGAAGACATCGACCGGAAACGGGTGATCGCCACGACGAGGGCCCCCAGGACAACGATCACGCCGGCGATGCCGAGTGCGGGTCCTGCCCAGGACGGCATACCTGCATCGTCGTCGGCATTGTCTTCGGAATCGTCTGCCTCCTGAGACGGCTCGGAGCCGGAGCCACCACCGTCCGCGGCGAGAGTGAAGGCGTAGCTGCCGCGGGTGGCGTGACCGTCAGACGAGGTGATCTGGTAGCCGACGGTGTACTCGCCGTCGGACATCTCCACGTCTCCGGGGATGTCCAGGGTGAGGGTGCGTCCGTCAATCGTGGGTTCGCCGGTCACCAGCACCTCACCGTCACGTGACAGGGCGACGGTGTTGAAGTCGTCCCGCGGAATGCCGGAGAACTCGAGTTCAACGGAGTCGGGGGCCTCACTGACGGTACTGTCCTGTTCGGGAGTTGACCCGACCATCGCATCGTGCGCGGAGGCTTCCGGGAGGCCGGGAGAAGATCCCGCCCCGGAAACGACCGGCGCAGCCGCCAGGGCAAGGGCGACTGCTGGTGCGGCAATCAGACCGACACCGCTGGTCCCCCGTAGTGAGGATCGCCGGGGCGGACGATGGGACGGCAGACGGAACATTGACGGTCCTTTCCTTCGACTGGCACCGGGGAAGGTATGTCCACAGGTGTAGAGCACCCATCCTAACTGCACTTCCACGTGAAAGTCCCCCGGTGTGGCGCACTGCCCCGGACACGCCGAAAGCCCCCGGCCGGCAGTGCGTGGCACTGCCTGACGGAGGCGTTGAAGGTGGTCCCAGCTGGGATCGAACCAGCGACCTTTCCGGTGTGAACGGAACGCTCTTCCACTGAGCCATGGGACCTCGGTGGAACGAGAGGTAATCTATCATCACCGACCGTAAAGCGCGCAACTCCGCACGTCACAGCGGTGGCATGTGTTTCCGGGGACAGGGACTCCTCCAGAGCCCCGGGGGCGCGACATGTTGCACGACATATCGACGGGGCGAGCCGGTGCCACCGGGCCGCGCACCACTGTCGAATGACACCCGTGGTGTTCGAACCGTCGGCACAGTTCCTGCGACAGGTGCGCCTACCTGGCTGTTTGTGTGCGGTCGACGAAACCTATAGAGTTCTGGGTCGCACCGGTACTTCACGGTGCTTGCGGATGTAGCGCAGTTGGTAGCGCATAACCTTGCCAAGGTTAGGGTCGCGAGTTCGAGTCTCGTCATCCGCTCGGGTTCTCATTTCCTCTTCCGGTCCCCGACCGGTAGGGTCGAGATCCGGCACGAGGCGGCGACGCCACGGTGGAATGGCTGAGTGGCTTAGGCAACGGTCTGCAAAACCGTGTACACGGGTTCGATTCCCGTTTCCACCTCGCTCCACGCGCGTTTAGCTCAGCGGGAGAGCGCTTCCCTGACACGGAAGAGGTCACTGGTTCGATCCCAGTATCGCGCACGAACAGTCCCTCACGGGGCTGCTCAGCAGTAAGATTGCTAGAAAATGCGGATGTAGCGCAGTTGGTAGCGCATAACCTTGCCAAGGTTAGGGTCGCGAGTTCGAGTCTCGTCATCCGCTCCACTCCCCCGAACGGCACCCATCGGGTGCCGCGAGGATGGAGAGCCCGCGCGTTTAGCTCAGCGGGAGAGCGCTTCCCTGACACGGAAGAGGTCACTGGTTCGATCCCAGTATCGCGCACGAACAGTCCCTCACGGGGCTGCTCAGCAGTAAGATTGCTAGAAAATGCGGATGTAGCGCAGTTGGTAGCGCATAACCTTGCCAAGGTTAGGGTCGCGAGTTCGAGTCTCGTCATCCGCTCCATCGCCGAAGGCCCGTCGACCACCGTCGACGGGCCTTCGGCGTCCGTGCCGACCCGTGTTGACCCATGCCTTCCGGGGCCGCAGCGTGGGCCGGGTGCGTGGCGGTCCCGGGCATGCGCCCCTCAGCCACTAAAATTCACACAGTGACTGCACAGATGACCCCAGCCGATGCCGCTGGCGGTAACGGAGACACCGACAGCACCACGACGCACCGATCAGGTGGACTGCGTAGTTGTCTCCGGACACCGGCCGGCGCGTTCACCATGGCCGCCTGGCCGCTGGCTATCTTCACCATCATCCACCGGGTGTTCCTCAACCCGCAGAACAGCCACCCCACCGACGACTTCACGACCGTCTGGGACGCCCTGCACCGCTTCATCGACGGTGTACCGGTCTACGACGAGAACTACAGCTTCGTCGACCCCCACTACCTCTACTCCCCCGGCGGCACCCTCCTGCTCAGCCCCCTGGCCCTTCTGCCGTCCTGGGACATCGGCCGTATCCTCTTCATCTTCGCCAACGGCGTGGCCGTCCTCGTCGCGCTCGCCGTGTTGACGAAGCTGGCCCGTCGTCCCCTCACCGGACCGGTCCTCCCCGTGGCGGCGCTCCTGGTCTTCGCGAGCGAGTCCGTCACCAACACCCTGCTGTTCTCGAACATCAACGGGATTCTGCTGGTCGTCGAAGTAGTTTTCCTCTGGTGGCTGCTGGTCGGCTCCGGTAACCTCTCCTGGAGGTTCAGCCCCGGCACCGGGAAACGCAGCACGCTGGCCACGGTCCTCGCAGGCATCGCGGTGGGCCTGGCCATCACGGTCAAGCCGCAGTTCGCCGTCCTGCTCTTCCTCCCACTCGTCAAACGTCAATGGTGGGCACTCGTCTCCGGCATCGCGGTGCCAGTGGTGTTCAACCTGGCCGCCTGGCCACTGATGACACAACCCTCCGACTACCTCGACAAGCTCATGCCCTATCTGAGCGAAGTCCGCGACTACGCCAACTCGTCGATATCGGGCGTCGGGGTCTACTTCGGCATGGACGACTGGTTCATCACGGCGCTGCGCGCCATCTTCGCCCTCGGCGTCGCTGTCACCGTCCTCGGACTGCTGCGCTGGCGGAACTCCGACCCGCTGATGTGGGCGTCAACCACCACGGGCATCCTGATGACCGGGGTATTCATGGTGAGTTCGCTGGGGCAGATGTACTACTCCATGATGCTGCTGCCGATGATCTTCACCATCTTCTGCCGGTTGTCGGTGATGCACAATCCGGTCACCTGGATCGGGGTCTACTGGTGCATGTCCGGTGACTCGTGGAACTCCGACCGTTGGGAGTGGCCCGGGCGTATCGTCGAATACACACGCGGTACCGTCGGATGGGGCCTGATCATCCTCGCGGCGGCGACATCCGTCGTCGTCTGGCTCGTCACCGACTGGCGTCGTCAGACTAACGACCGTGACTCCACGACGGCACCGGGCGCAACCGAGGAACTCCGATCCGAACAGAGGTAACAACGATGACCGAGAACCGGCCCGACATCCGCCCATTCGAAGACTTCTCCACGCTCACTGACGCACAGTGGCGCGAGCGCCTGTCCCCCGATGAATTCCAGGTGCTGCGGAATTCGGCGACGGAACGTCCCTACACCAGTGAATACACCGACGCAGAGACGGAAGGCGTCTACCTGTGCCGCGGGTGCGGTGCAGAACTCTTCCGTTCCACCGAGAAGTTCCACTCCCACTGCGGGTGGCCGTCCTTCTTCGACCCGGCCGACTCCGACGCAGTGGAGACACGCGTCGACGACTCACTGGGGATGCGTAGGACCGAGGTCGTCTGCGCCACCTGCGGTGGGCACCTCGGTCACGTGTTCGAGGGCGAGGGCTACAACACTCCCACTGACCTGCGTTACTGCATCAACGGGATCGCCCTGCGCCTTCAGGAGAGCTGACTCGCCCCGACTCGCCTCAGGGAAGCTCGGAGATGAAAGTGGCGAGTTCGGCGGCGTCGCCGTTGACTCGACGCCCCGTGAAGAAGGGGACTTCCTCCCGGACGTGGCGCCGCGCCTCGGTGTAACGCATCTTGTACATCAGATCGACGATGCGGTCCAGGGTCGGGCTCTCGAAGGCGAGGATCCACTCGTAGTCACCCAAGGCGAAAGCGGGGACGGTGTTTGCGCGGACCTCGTCGTACCCCCGTGCCGCCATGCCGTGTTCAGCCAGGATCGTCCGGCGTTCCTTGTCCGGCAGCAGATACCACTCATAGGAACGGACGAACGGATACACCGCGATCCAGTCCCCCGGGTCCTCCCCCATGATGAACGAGGGAAGGTGGGACTTGTTGAATTCCGCCGGCCGGTGCAGAGCGGAATTCGACCAGTACCCGTCGCAGGCGCGGCCGAGGGTGGTCTCCCTGAGGAACCGACGGTACGCCCGCTGCAGGTCCTCGAACTTCTCGGCGTGCCACCAGATCATGATGTCCGCCTCCGCCCGCTGCCCGGTGAGGTCGTAGACACCGCGGACGGTCAGTTCCTCGTCGTCGAAGGAGGCGAGGAAGGATTCCAGGTCCGCGGCCACCGCAGCCCGGGCCTCACCGTCGTCCGGCAGCTCCCCGTTGCGGACCGTGAACACCGACCACATCGTGTACTGCAACTTCTCATTGAGTTCCCTGAAATCAAGCTTCGCCATGGTTCTCAACCACCTGTCCTGTCCGTCGACCTGTTGTATGTGTCCTGGCTGATCTTAGCCACCGTGTCCCGCGCCCCGACCAGCGGGAGCGCGGGACACACGTCGGAGTCCGTCAGAGTTCGTCAGCGATCTTGCGCGCCGCAGCCCGACCTGTCTCCGCGCAGGCGGGCACGCCGACACCGTGGAGGTACGCCCCAGCCACCGCAATTCTGGGAACCTCGTCGACCGCGGCCTCGGCGATGCCCATGAGTTCGGTGTGTCCCACACCGTAGACGGGAAGCCCGCCCCACCACCGCTGCACGAACGTCTCGGTAGGACGCCGGGTGACACCGGCGACACGTGCCAGGTCCTCGACGGCGTACCCCACGAGGGTGTCGTCGTCGGCGTCGAGGAGACGGCCGTCCCGGAACGTCCCGAAGCTGGCACGCACGAAACCGCCGTCCCTGCCGTGGCGCTCACCGATATGAGGCCATTTGCGGGAGGAGAACGTGAATGCCTTGGCGTGGGTGGGGCCGTCCGCACCGATGAGGATCCCCGACCGGTCGGGGATCCCTGCGCCACCGTCGGCACCGCCGTAGCTGAGACCGACCACTGCCGATCCTGCAAGGTCAACCCCACCGAGGATCTGCGCGGCATCCGGGACCAGGTCCTTGAGCAGAACCGACGCCGTCGGGGCCGGTGTCGCCACGACGACTGCATCAACGGTACCGACCGGTTCAAGGTAGATACGTCCGTTGTAACGGCCGATCTCCTCCACCTGTGTGTCGACATGTATGTCCGCACCGGAGAGTTCCGCGAGCCTGGTGATAAGCGTCCGGTACCCGGTCGCCAGTGAGTTGAACGCGGGTCCGGCGGCAGCCGTGGTGGACGACGCCCGCAGTGCCAGTGCCTCGGCCACTGCCGTGGACAGGTAGACGTCGTCCCCCCGTGCCGCGATATCGTCCATGGCCTCCGCGATCTGGGGAACCGTGGCCCGCAACCCGAGATCATCGGCCGAGGATGAGTACACCCCGCCGAGCATGGGAGACACCAGACGGTCGACGACTTCGTCGCAGTACCGTCGGCGTACCAGTTCACCCACGTTGACGTCGTCCCCGACGATCCACGGCAGCGCAGCGCCGTCGCGTTCGGAATCCACCATCGCCTGTGCAGACGGACTGAGCACACCGTCCACGTCTGAACCTCTCGCGGGAATGCCCATGACCGTCGCCGGCGGGATGTCCACGAGCTCACCGTCGACGAGGAACGCACTCCGCGCCCCCGAGGGTGTCCGGAGCTCCTCCCCCAGCCCGAGATCCTCGACAAGCTGTGCCATCCCGGTGTGTCTGGTCAGGAACGCCTCGGCCCCCATGTCAACCGGGCCGGTGGCGAAATCGACGGTCTTCAGTTTCCCGCCGAGTCTGCTGTACGCCTCGAGAACCAGGATCTGGGCACCGGGGCCCAGCCGACGCCGTAGTTCCCAGGCGGCGAACAGGCCACTGACGCCGCCTCCGACGACGGCGACACGCGGCCCGGTGCTGATACTCGGATCCGTCACTGCCCGTGCACCTCCGCGAAGGCCCGGGTGATCGCGTCCGGATCGGTTTCCGGGAGAACACCGTGCCCGAGGTTGAAGACATGGCCCCGGGCATCACCGGCGCTGACGGCCCGGTCGGCCTCTCGACAGACGCGGCGGACCTGGTCAGCGATCACCTCAGGTCCTGCCAGAAGGATGGCCGGATCCAGATTTCCCTGGATCGCACGGACACGCCGCTCAGCCGGGACCCGGGGGTCACCGGACTCGTGGGCGGTGGTCAAGGACGAGGTGACCCGGCGTGCAGCCACGTCCAGGGGGGTCTTCCAGTCGATGCCGACCACGTCCGGCCCCACTGCCGCCATCTCTCCGAGCAGCTCTCCGGTGTTCACCCCGAAGTGGATCACCGGAACACCGTACGGGCGCACAGCCTCGATGATCCTGTGCGAGTACGGGGCGACGAACTCACGGTAGTCGCGCAGGCTGAGGAATCCTGCCCAGGAATCGAAGAGCTGGACCGCATCCGCCCCTGCCTCGATCTGCACCTGCAGGAACCGGACCACGGTCGGTGTCAGCTTCTCCATCAGCGCGTGCCACAACTGTGGCTGTGAGTACATCATCGCCTTCGTCACACCGTGGTTCTTCGAGGGCCCGCCCTCGATCAGGTAGGACGCCAGAGTAAACGGAGCACCGGCGAAGCCGATGAGAACCTGGTCGTCCCGCAACTCCTCGAGGATCCCGCCGATCCCCTCGACGACGGCCCCGAGCTGCGAGGGATCGACGACCGGAAGTGTCTCGACCGCCTCCGCCGTGCGTACCGGTGATTCCAGGACCGGCCCACGTCCGGCGACGATGTCCACCCCCACCCCCGCCGCCTTCAACGGAACGACGATGTCGGAGAAGAGGATCGCCGCGTCAGCATCGTGGCGGCGCACCGGCTGCAGGGTGATCTCGGCGAGGAGGTCCGGACGGAAACAGGAGTCGAGCATCCCGACGTCCTTACGGATCTCGCGGTACTCGGGCAGGGAACGCCCGGCCTGGCGCATCATCCACATCGGACGACGGGACGGGACGTCCCCCCGGACGGCCGCCAGCAGCGGAGCATCGGGGGAGGCACGTCGGGCGGAGCGCGCCGTGCCGATCGCCTCTTCAGTCGGACGGAGATCGGCGACGCCGACCGGGGACGAATTCTGGTCAACCATGTCTCCAGATTATGCCAGTTCCCCGACGAAGTGGACCACCGACGGCGCGCCTGCACCACATCACGATTTGCGCCGGTTATGTTGACCCCTGTGAGCGTTGATTCAGAGACGACAGGTAACCCGGGTCAGGCCGCGACGGCCGATGCCACGGAGGCTGTCCCCGGCCCGTTCCGGGAGGCGGTCACCTCCATGCATGCCGCACCGGTCCGCAGTGGCATCACTGTGACCGACATCCGTCCGCCGCGGAAACTCGCCCCCTACAGCCATGCGATCGGCCTTGAAGTCGACCGATTACCGGGAGTGACCGACGCCGTCGGGACGTCCGGGCGCGACGGTGGGGAAGCCGCCGTGCCCACAGATTCCGAGGGTGACGCATTCGGCAGACTCATCCTGCTCCACGACCCCAGGGGGTCGGAGGGGCCGGGGATGATGAAGCTCGTGGCCTACATCCAGGCCGACCTCGACTCGGCGGTCGCCGAGGACCCGCTGCTTCCCGAGGTCGCCTGGGACTGGCTGACCGAAGGACTCACCGGCAACGCCGTCAGCGACCTCGGCGGCACCGTCACCGCCACCGCCTCCAGCCGTTTCGGGGACATCGGTGGCCCCGCCAACGCGTTCCAGATCGAGATGCGTGCCTCGTGGAGCGCGGCCGGCACCGACCTCTCCGGGCATGTCACCGCGTTCTCCAAGGTGCTCGCCAACGTCGCCGGTCTTCCTCCCGAAGGGGTGACCTCCATCAGCGGTCGGTAAGGTGACAGCTGTGGCTGAACACCTCTCCTCCCCCCGCGGCGGCGTCCCCGCCCTGTCCGACACACCGGAGACGGTGCACGCCGTCGCCGAGTCCCTCGCGCGCGGACGCGGCCCCGTCGCGGTCGACACGGAACGTGCGTCGGGTTTCCGGTTCGACGACCGGGCGTTCCTCGTCCAGCTGCGGCGGGACGGTGCCGGTACGCATCTGGTCGACCCCGCCACGGTGCCGCAGGCCGGAGAGATCCTCGCCCCGGTCATGGACACGGCACCGTGGATCCTGCACGCCGCCCACAGCGACCTTCCGGCGTTGACGTCGCTCGGTTGGCACACACCGGAACTCCACGACACCCAGATCGCCGGACGGTTGCTCGGTTACGGCCAGATCGGGCTGGCCGGCATGCTCGAGGAGTTTCTCGGGGTGACGGTGGCCAAGGACAAGGGGCGCGAAGACTGGTCTGCCCGCCCGATCCCCGATGCCATGCTCTCCTACGCCGCCCTTGACGTGGAGCTGCTCATCGAGTTGCGCGACGTCACCCTGTCCCGGCTCCGTGACCTCGGCCGGGACGACTGGTACCGGCAGGAGTGCGACCATGTCAGCAGGGGATGGTCCTTCCCCGTCCCCGAACCCGACTGGCGAAAACTCCGCGGTATCGGTCATGTCCGGGACCCCCGGGGGCTGGAGATCGTCCGACGTCTGGTCGACGCCCGGACCTCCGTCGCGCGGGACAGGGACGTGCCGCCCGAACACGTGCTGCGCGGTTCGTCGATTCTGGATCTGGCCCAACAGCCCGGGCGTGCGGACCAGCAGCTGCGGCGCGAGGTGTCCGGCGCCTCCCGCCTGGCGCGGACGTCGCGGGGACCGGGGCTCGCGCGTGAACTGACGGCAGTCCTGTCCTCCGCGGTGCGACAGGCGGTTTCTGCGGATCCGGCGAGCCTCCCGGACAGGCCGACATCGTCAGCCGGACGACCCGACCACCGCACGTGGGAGCGCGACCACCCGCTGGCCTACCGTCTGTCGACCGGTTTCCGCGACGCTCTCGCGGTGGTGTCCGACCGTACCGGGATCCGGGTCGAGGACCTTCTCACCGTCCGTGCCCTCCGGTCGGTGGCATGGGACGTCTCCTGTGCACTGCTCCGCGCCGGTAGGACACGCCCGTCGCTTGTCAGAGAGGGAACAGACGACCCGGTCAGCGAGCTGGAGGAGATGCTGGGACACGCACTCGAGGACCAGCAGTGCCGCCGGTGGCAGGTGAACCTGCTCATCGACGCTTTCGCCCCGGTCGTCGCCGACGAGGTCAGCTGACGTCGGTCGTCTCCGCGCGACGCCGAATCTCGCTGGCCGCCCAACTCCGGACCTGCTCCACCACGGACTCCGTGTCCAGGCCCACCTCGGCGAGCACCTCTGCCCTCGAACCGTGCGCGAGGAACCGCTGGTCAACGCCGAGATAGCGGATCGGCGTCGACACCGATGACTCGGACGCCGCGCGTGCGAGCATCTGGCCGGCCCCGCCGTGTACCCCGTTGTCCTCCACCGTGACCACCAGATCGACGTTCCGGGCCAGTTCAACGACATCCGGTGACACCGGAGTGACCCAGACCGGGTCGACCACGGTCACCGCGTGCCCTTCGGCGGCGAGTGCATCCGCGGCCGCGGCCGACTGTGCTGTCAACGGACCGTAGTTGACCACCAGCACCTTGAGTGAGTCGGCGTCCGCGAGATCCGTCTCCTCCGGTGCGACGAGGACGTCGTAGTCAGTGCAGGAGTCCACCGCCGGTACGTCGGCCGGGACCGCACCCTTCGAGAACCTGACCACGGAGGGGCCGTCCGAGACGGCGACGGCACGGTTGAGTGCCTCGACCAGGCGCCTGCCGTCCCGGGGGGCCGCCACCCGGATGCCCGGGACGACTCCCGTGATCGACAGGTCCCACATGCCGTTGTGGCTGGCGCCGTCGGACCCGGTGACACCGGCACGGTCAAGGACGAACGTCACCGGCATATGCAGCAGCGCCACATCCATGAGCAACTGGTCGAACGCCCGGTTCAGGAAGGTCGAGTACACCGCGACGACGGGGTGCAGTCCGCCGAGGGCGAGCCCGGCCGCCGAGGTCACCGCATGCTGCTCGGCGATCCCGACATCGAAAGTCCGTTCCGGGAACACCTCGGCGAAACGGGAGAGACCGGTCGGTCCCCCCATCGCCGCGGTGATCGCGACGACGTCGTCCCGGCGACGTCCGATCTCGATGAGCTCATCGGCGAAGACATCGGTCCAGCCACGGGCGCTGACCTGGACGGCCCGTCCGGTCACCGGGTCGATGACTCCGGTGGAGTGCATCTGGTCGGCTTCGTCGTTCTCAGCCGGGGCGTAGCCGTTGCCCTTCTTGGTGACGATATGGACGATGATCGGCCCGCCGTAGTCACGGGCGTAGGACAGCGCCGCTTCCACGGCACGCACATCATGTCCGTCAACGGGCCCGACGTACTTCAGGCCGAGGTTACTGAACAGCTCCTGGGGGATGACGGCATGCTTGACGCCCTCCTTGAAGCTGTGGAGCAGTTTGAACGCGTGCTCACCGACGGCTCCGAGGCGACCGAGAGAGTTCTTGCCCTGCTCCATGACCTTGTCGTAGGCCGGCTGCATCCGCATGCCGGCGAGGCTGTGTGCCAGCCCGCCGATCGTCGGAGAATAGGACCTGCCGTTATCGTTGACGATGACCGTCAAGGGGCGGTCCTTGCCTTCGGCGATGTTGTTCAATGCCTCCCAGGCCATTCCCCCGGTGAGGGCGCCGTCACCGATGACCGCGGCGACGCGCCGTTCGGTCTGGCCGGTCAACTCAAACGCCTTGGCCAGGCCGTCGGCGTAGGACAGGGACGCAGAGGCGTGGGAGGACTCGGTCCAGTCATGGGGGCTCTCCGCACGGTCCGGATATCCCGACAACCCGTCACGCTGACGGAGGGTGTCGAAGAGGTTCCTGCGGCCGGTGAGGATCTTGTGGACGTAGGACTGGTGGCCGGTGTCGAAGATGATCGGGTCCACCGGCGAGTCGAAGACGCGGTGCAGTGCGATCGTCAGCTCCACAACGCCGAGATTCGGTCCCAGGTGCCCACCGGTCGCGGACACCTTCTCGATGAGAAACTCCCGGATCTCGCCAGCGAGGGTTTCCAGCTGTCCTGGAGTCAGCGTCCGGAGGTCCGCCGGTGACGATATCTTTTCAAGAATCGACATACCCGTTCTCTCTTCTCCGTCCCTGTCGTCGCCGGCCCTCTGTGCCCCATGATTCCGGGGCACCGGGGGTCGACGGCCGACAACCTACGCTTCAGTCGTACTGCCTGAGTCACAGGCACTCCGCCCATCTTACGGGCCGACGCCGCGTTCACATCATCGGACCGCACTATTACGTCTGGGCCTGGGCATTCCCGGCCGCTTCCCCGGCGGCTTTCCCCGCACGGTCTAACGAACGTAACGTACGAGCACCTCGACGTGGTGGGTCAGACCGAAAGCGTCGACGACCGTGACGGAGTCCGGACAGTAGCCGTGTTCGGCGAAAACCGCGGCGTCACGCGCCGCCGTCGCCGGATCGCAGCCGATATGCAGGACGGTGGCGGGACCACGTGTAGCGACCGTCTCAATGACTTTCCGGCCCGCGCCGGTGCGCGGCGGGTCCAGGACGACCACCGACGGAGGCGTGGCCCCGGGCGCCGCCCCACGCAGTGTGTCGACGCGTCCCGCGACATCTCCGTTCACGAACCGGACGTCGCGGTCCGCCAGGGTGTCGCGCCCGGCCGCGGTGGCAGGCGAGGCGATATCCACGCAGTCGACAGCGACACCCGGTGCCGCATCGCAGAGTGCAGCGGCGAACACCCCGGCGCCGCCGTAGAGGTCCCAGGCCAGTTCACTGTCCACCGGAGTGTGCGCTGTCACCCATCCGGAGTACATCCCGGCAGCAGCGCGATGGGCCTGCCAGAACGCCTCGGCCGGAACATGCCAGGAGCGTCCCCCGACGGTGCGCACCACATCCCCGGTCCCGCTGAGCACCCGGCGCTGCACAGTGTCGTGACGACGGCCCCGGGCCCTGCCACGTTGTCGACTCCGCTGCGGGCGCGGTAGCGGTGGGACCTCGACGATACTGCGGGCACCGTCGTCCCCCAGCGCCACACATACCTCAGCGCCCGGGGTGAGACTGTGTGCAGCGAGTTCGGTGGACAGCCCCTCCGCCAGATCCGGCGCCCACTGGGCACACTGCACCGCCGGGCTGTCCGGGCCGTCCGGGCCGTTCAGGGGAATCACCGCGGCGCTGCTTCTGCGACGGAGACCGGCGCGCCCGTCGGGGTCAACGCCGAGGCGTACCCGGGTGCGGTAACCGGTGAACGGGTCCGCCGACACACACTCCGGAGCCTTCCCGTCCGAGGCGGTATTCAGGTCGATGCCACCGATTCGCTGGAACTGTTCGGCGACGACCCGCCGTTTGACAGCGAGTGACCCTTCCTGGTCCACGAAGTCCAGGTCACAGCACCCCGCCCCCGCGGCGGCCGCGGGGCAGAGGGCCGGTACACGGTGTGGAGAGGCCTCCCCGATAGCCCGGGCGTCCGTCACAGTGGCGGTGAGAAACCGCTTGCCGGCCTTTCCGTCGTCGATGTGGACAGGCACGCCCTTCTCACCGGGCAAGGCGCCACGGACGAACACCACCTGGCCGTCCACACGTGCCACACCGGCCCCTCCGTGGGCGGGACCGAGGATGTCGACGGTGGTGACTGGACCGGTCATGCCGCACGCTCAGAAGCATTGGCTTTCCGGACGGCCCACACGGTCACCAGGACCACGACTGCCGTCAACGGCAGGCCCATGATGATCCGTGTGACACCGAGCGCGCCGACGGCATCGTCCTGGACGTAGAGCCACTGCTGGACGATGAAGCGCCCGAAGAAGACCACGGACCAGGCGAAAGTCGCCAGGCTGTAGGCCCGCACCGCAGTCCGGTTACTCCGCCAACGGTGACCGGACCCGTTAATACCGTGCCAGATCACGGCCACGAGAGGCCACCTGACCACGATGGACACAATGAAGACGATGCCTGCCACCAGCGAGTACCAGATGCCGTACGCGAAGTACCCCTTGGCATCGCCCAACAACCAGGCGATGACCGCGCACAGCCCCACCCCCATCAGCCCCGACACCGCAGGCATCAGCGTCTCTTTGCGTGCCAGACGCCAGAGGAAGACCAGCACGGAGACGGCGACAGCGGCGATCAGTGCCGGAGCCAGGCCCCAGCGTGAGTTCACCGGCACCAGGACCAGCACGGGGAGCACGGAAGCGACGAGCCCCGACAGTCCTCCGAGTTGCTCCAGCACAGTCGGTGCGGCCGTCTCCTCCGACTCCTCCCGGGGGCCCGGGGTCCCGTCGGTCACTCCCCGTCCTCCGGCTTCGCCTTGGCGGCGTCCTTCTGCCGCTGCTCGACGACCTTACGCAGTTCCTCCGCCATGGCCGCAGGGATCGTGACCGGCAGCGCCTGGCCGGCGGGCAGAGGATCGTCGCCGCGGTAGACGAAGGTACGTGAGATGACCTCGTAGGCGAGTTCCGCAAGCTGGTCCGCCTTGTCCGCCGGGCCCGCCAGCGTCATCCGCAGCATCCACCGCGGGCCGTCGACACCCACCACACGCATGGTGCCGGCTTTCATGGTGCCGACAAGCTCGGTCCCCCAGAGACTCTGCCCCTGCCGCACCTCGAGGCCATCGGCACTCATCCCCTTGGTGATCTCGGGAATGTTCTCCTCCCACTGCCGTCCGGAACGGGGGGCCGCCAGAGCCACCGGGGTCAGTCGGCCGAAAGGAGTGAGAATATGGATCATCTGCGGCCCCTTGGGGCCCATCTCCACCTGGACCTCACCGTTGTGCGGCACCGGCACACGCAGGGATCCGAGATCCAGACCACTTTTCGCGAAATCCGAGTAGTCGAACGTGGAGTAGTCCACCTTGTCCCCGTCGAAGGGGCCGAAATCCCCGTTGACCGGGTCGTAGGCTGAAGCTGTTTCGGGAACAGACGGCAGCTCCTGCGATCCGGCGCTGTCTGGACCGGTGTCCGGAACAGGGGCGGTCGAGGGGGTCGACTCCGACTCGCCGGTCTCACCGGTGCCGGCGTCTGCACCGGCGTTACCGTCGTTCTTCTTGCTGAAGGGCCACATGGTTGGGTTACTCCTCACTTCTCGGGGAAAGGGACGGGGCGGGCACGATGGTGGACAGTGATGGGGTGGAAACTCGGACCACGGACATGCGACGGATATGTACGTATATTTTCAGTCGCCCGTAGAGCCGTGGCCACCCGCACCACGCGCCGTGTCTCCGAGCCCGGCGATGTCAGCCACTTCCTCCACGGAACAGAGCGACACCTCCTGCACCAGGAACTGGGCGATACGGTCACCGCGGTTGATCGTCGCCGGGACCGCAGGATCGAGGTTGATCAGACAGACCTTCACCTCACCACGGTAGTCCGCGTCCACAGTCCCCGGGGAGTTCACGATGGAGATCCCCTTCTTCCAGGCCAGACCACTCCGGGGGTGAACCAGGCCGACGGTCCCGACCGGGAGTGCGACGGCTACTCCGGTCCTCACCAGTGCCCGCTCGCCGGGAGCCAGCGTCACGTCCTCGGCGCAGTGCAGGTCAAGTCCGGCGTCGCTGGGATGTGCCCGCGACGGCACGGGCAGGTCAGGGTCGAGTCGCACAATGCGCAACGGTGTGTCGAGACTGTCGGTCATGGTCACGGAGTCTACCGTCGGCTCCCGGTTACTGACAGCAGCGCCCGCAGGTTAGACTAAGGGATCGTGAGCGAGCCCGAGGTGACAGGAGATGACGTGCCACAGGATTCCGGAGAGAGCCGGCCCGGCGTGACCGGTCCGACCGTTCTCTACCGCGAGCGTCAGCGCGTCCCGTTGTCCTGGTGGCTGATCGGCCTGGGCGTCAGCACGCTGATCGGCTTCCAGGGGCAGATGAGCCGTGAATGGTACTGGGGGCTCGCACTCGGTCTCCTCGTGCTCGCTGCGGTCGTCTGGGCACTTGTGCACCTGTCGAGCAACGAGCTGATCGTCGAACAGGACGCCGACGGGGAAACCTGGCTGCGTGCCGGGGAGGCTTCCCTACCGACCTCGGTCGTCAGTCGCAGCCTGCCGGTCCCCCCCTCCGCCCGGAGTGCTGCCATGGGTCGTCAACTCGACCCCGCCGCCTTCGTCTACCACCGCCCCTGGATCCCCTCCATGGCGATGCTGGTGCTGGAGGACCCTGACGACCCCACCCCCTACTGGCTGGTGTCCACCAGCGAACCCGAGCAGTTGTTGACTGCGTTGGGGACCCCCCAGGTCTAGAGGAGAGGCTGAGAAAGGCCTGTACAGCCCCGCGGCAGGCTCGGTGCGCACACCTCCGTGGCTACTTCCTCCGGCGGATCACGCGCAGTCGATGCAGACCAGGTTCCCCTTGCCGTCATCTTCGGCGATCCGGCTACGGTGCTGGACCAGGAAGCAGACGGAGCAGGTGAACTCGTCGGTCTGACGGGGAATCACCGAACCGCTGAGTTCCTCGCCGGACAAGTCCGCCATGGGTACGTCGATAGGTTCGACAATGTCTCCGTCGTCGGTGTCGTCGACGGCGGGTTCGGCCTTCTCTGCGGCCTTCAGCCCCTCAAGGGAGTCGGTCTCGATCTCGTCTTCGGGGCGGGTACGGGGTGAGTCGTAGTCAGTCGCCATGATGATGCTCCTTGGTTCCGTTACCCGGCGGGGACAGATCCGATGCCGGATAAGGCTGTGAAGTTACAGATATGCAGGTGTGGTCACGTGTCAGCGAGAGCCGGAGCCCGTCAAGTCACCGGAAACCCTCACGCAACGACCGTGGAACACCCTGCCGGTAACGAAGCGTCAGCGGCGGATATTCCCGGCGTTTGACGCGCATACTAAAGCAGCAGCGAACCATTGTCACTTCACCGCACCGCCATCACCGCCACCCACACCGGGTACAAGCCCGCGACCAGCGGGAAGACGGCCGGTCACGGGTGCCCCTCGGACACAGGAAAGGTGATGCCGAGCACTTTGCCTGCAAGCTCATCAGCGATACCCGGAGCGGCTGCGAGGATTCCCGCCCCCTCATCCTGACCGGCAACCAGCGCAGGCATGAACACCACAGCTCCTGACCGTGCCGCGATGAGACTGCCGGCAGCATGGTCCCACGGTCCCAACCCGTGTTCGTAGTACGCGTCGAGCCGTCCCGTCGCCACGGCACACAGGTCCAGCGCCGCGGACCCCATCCGCCGTATGTCGCGGATCTCCGGGAGGAGGTCGACGAGGAGTTCCGCCTGAGCACGTCGGCGGGAAGACACATAGGAGAAACCGGTTCCCACCAGGGCCGTGGACAAATGCTGCAGTGCCCTCGGTACGGTCCCGTCGGTCACGTGGTCCTCACCGCACACCGTCGTCACCAGGTCACCACCCGCGCATGCCGAGTACACGGTTGTGTGGGAGATGTCGGCCACCGCTCCCGCAACCGGCATGCCGTCGACGCACGCTGCGATACTCACGGCGCTCGCAGGAATTCCGTACACCAGGTTGACCGTGCCGTCCACCGGATCGACCACCCACGTGACTCCCTTGTCTGCCAGAGCCCCTCCGTCCTCTTCACCCAGAACAGGATCTGCACCGGCCCCGCGGTTGGTGAGCTCACGGAGACGTCCCCGGATCAGGTCCTCACTCGAACGGTCGATCGCGGTGACCGGGTCAACGTCGGACGACTTCGTGTCCTCGACGTCGAGGCGTCCTGAGGTGCCGACCGCGAGAGCCCGCTCGCCCTGTACATGTGCGGCGGCCTCGGAGGCAACCGCTGCAGCGATATGCCGGAGATCGTCCGGCGAACGGCCCGCGAGTCGCTTCTGCGGTGCGTGAGGGTCGGAGGCGGTCGTGTCCCGGTCAAGTCGGATCAGATCACTCATGCCCAACATCCTGCCAGCACCCTGCGTCCCCGCGCCCGGCCCCCATGACTGCGGTAGCATGCGTTGTCATGACTGAAACACCCACGCAGGAGTCAGTGAACACCGGATACGGGGTTGACATCGGGGGCAGCGGGATCAAGGGGGCCCTGGTCGATCTCGACACCGGGGAGTTCATCGGTGACCGGATCCGGGTCGACACTCCCCGGCCCGCCACTCCTGAAGCTGTCGCCGACACTGTGGCTGCGCTGCTGGACGACGCGGGGTGGACAGGTCCTGTCGGTCTCACCGTGCCGGCCGTGGTCCGTAACCAGGTCGCGGTCACCGCGGCGAACATCGATCCCGCGTGGATCGGCACCGACTGCCAGGAACTCTTCGGCGAGCGCCTGGCTGTCGACGGGCACCGTCGCAGCGTCAGCGTACTCAATGACGCCGACGCCGCCGGCATGGCCGAAGCTGCCTACGGTGACGCATCCACGAACCAGGGCACGGTGCTCTTCCTGACCTTCGGCACCGGGATCGGCTCCGCCCTGCTCTACAGCGGTTCACTGTTCCCGAACACCGAACTCGGGCACCTGAACTTTCCCGCGATGGACGCCGAGAAATGGGCGTCCTCCGCCGTACGGGACCGGGAGGACCTCAGCTACAAGGAATGGGCGAAGCGCGTGGACCGGCTTCTCCACGAATACGTCCGCATCCTCAATCCGGCCAGGATCATCGTCGGCGGCGGGATCTCGAAGAAGCACCACAAGTGGCTCCCCGAGCTCACCGTGGACGCCGAAGTGGTTCCCGCGGCACTACTCAACCGCGCCGGTATCGTGGGGGCCGCACTGGCCGTCCGTGACAAGATGCGGCCCTGATCGCTGAAATTCAGCGCAACTGGGTTATAATTGGGGGTCGACTGTGCTCCTGACCAAGGACCACACACTGCAAGTCCCCTGACCCCGCAAGAAAGGTCTTTCGTGGCGGCCCACACCAGTTCCACCTCCGGTAACGACGCCGAGGGCATCGACGCCCCCGGCACTTCGGCATCGTCGGCCGGTCGAAGGGTGGCCAAGAAGACCACCGCGAAGAAGACCGTCCGCACGGCCGCACGCAAGGCGGCGTCTCCGGTGGCCCCGACCGCGTCCTCGGCTCCAGCCGAGTCGTCCCCCGTCTCCTCCACCGCTCCTTCCACGGACGAGGGTGCCCCCAAGCAGTCTGCGGCCAAGAAGGCGACCCGCAAGACATCCCAGAAATCTGCGGTCAAGAAGACCGCCGCCAAGAAGACCGCCAGGAAAACCGCGGCGAAGAAGACAGCCGCGAAGAAGGTTGCTGGACGCGCGGCCACGTCCGCTGTGACCGGTGACGAGGATCTCGCGAACGTTTCCGAACAGACCCGGCGCCAGGCGAAGGACGCGGACCCGGACGCCGCCGACGGCCAGGATGACGAGGACGAGTCCGCCGACGGTTTCGACGACATCGATGAACTGGACGACGACCTCGAGATCGACGGAGATGACGTCGACGAGGTCGATGACGTGGACGACGAGGATGAGGACACCACGTCTCCGGCCGTCGTGACCCCGGCGGGCGCCGTCACCGACGGCGACGACGATGAGGACGATGACGACGCCAAACAGGAGTCCGGCAGCTTTGTCTGGGACGAGGACGAATCCGCCGCTCTCCGTCAGGCGCGTAAGGATGCGGAACTGACCGCATCCGCGGACTCCGTGCGTGCCTACCTCAAGCAGATCGGCAAGGTCGCTCTGCTCAATGCCGAGCAGGAGGTCTCCCTGGCCAAGCGCATCGAGGCCGGCCTGTACGCGCACCACAAGATGGACGAGCTCAAGCAGAGCGGTGAGAAAGTCTCGCCCATGCAGCGACGGGATTTCCGTGAGATCGAACGGGACGGTCGTAAGGCCAAGAACCACCTTCTCGAGGCGAACCTGCGTCTGGTGGTGTCTCTGGCGAAGCGCTACACGGGCCGCGGCATGGCTTTCCTGGACCTCATCCAGGAGGGCAACCTCGGTCTGATCCGCGCGGTCGAGAAGTTCGACTACACCAAGGGCTACAAGTTCTCCACCTACGCCACCTGGTGGATCCGCCAGGCGATCACCCGCGCCATGGCCGACCAGGCACGCACCATCCGTATCCCGGTGCACATGGTCGAGGTCATCAACAAGCTGGGCCGTATCCAGCGCGAGCTGCTCCAGGACCTGGGCCGCGAACCCACCCCGGACGAGTTGGCCCGCGAGATGGACATCACCGTGGACAAGGTGCTGGAGATCCAGCAGTACGCCCGGGAGCCGATCTCCCTCGACCAGACCATCGGTGATGAAGGCGACAGCCAGCTCGGCGACTTCATCGAGGACTCCGAAGCGGTCATCGCCGTGGACGCGGTGAGTTTCACCCTGCTGCAGGACCAGCTCCAGGATGTGCTGCACACCCTGTCGGAGCGCGAGGCGGGCGTGGTCAAGCTGCGCTTCGGCCTCACCGACGGTATGCCGCGCACCCTCGACGAGATCGGGCAGGTCTACGGGGTGACCCGTGAGCGCATCCGTCAGATCGAGTCGAAGACCATGTCCAAGCTGCGTCACCCCTCCCGCTCACAGGTGTTGCGCGACTACCTGGACTGAGCCCGGCCAGCGCTCCCCCGCTGTCACCCCCGGGTTGTGTCGGTTTCCCTCAGAACACCGACACGACCCGGGGGTGACGTCTATGTCGTGCCGTCGCGACGATCCTCCATGCACTGACGTAGTTCGTCAGTGGAGGTCGACGAGCAGTCCTCGAGCGACTGTGCGGTGCTGTTGGTCACGACACCGGCCAGTGCCACCGCAACGATGGAGACCGCGACCGCGACCATCGGATAACCACGGCTCCGGTGTGTCGAACGCAGCGCGACGATCAGGGAGATCAGGGAAACCAGCAGGACGACTACACTGATGATCAGGCCCAGCCACGGGAACAGTGCCGCAGGCAGGGCCAGCACCGCCAGGACGACAGCCGCCAGTCCCAGTCTGCTCTGGGTGCGCGGAGAACCCGGTACCGACGTTCCGGGATTGTCGGGACGCCGTCCGGGAGTATTCTTCGCCATACCGCCAGTTTAACCGACGCAACCCGCTGTCCCGGAAGCGATCACCAGTCCCGGAGGTACGCGATACGGTCGCGGAGCTGCTCCGCGGTACAGAGGGCTGTCGGTGGGCCACCGCAGTTCCGTCGCACCTCGTTGTGGATGGCTCCGTGAGGCCGTCCGGTGCGCTGGGACTTCGCGCCGACGAGTGCGTTGAGTTTCTTGCGTAACGCGGGAAGCTCCTCACTGGCGACCTTCTTCCGGGACCTGTCGTCACCGCCTTCCGAACCGGCAGCCCGTGCCTGCCCTGCCTGTCTGGCCTCGCGCTCCCGGTTGTCCAGTTGACTGGACTGCCGTGCCCGGAGCAGCGTCCTCATCTGTTCGGCGTCAAGAAGTCCCGGCAGCCCGAGATACTCCTGTTCCTCCGCGGATCCGGTCATCGTGGCGGTGCCGTAGGTGGACCCGTCGAAGATGAGGCTCTCCAGCTCCGCCTCCGCCCCCAGGGTCTCGTAACCACCGGGCTCGTCGGGTTCCGTCTCCTCCCTGTTCGCCTGTGCCAGCAACTCGTCGTCCCACCCTTCGTTGGGACGGTCCGGCTTACCGAGGACGTGATTTCGCTGACGCTCCATGTTGGACGCCAGGTCAAGCAGCACCGGCACGCTGGGAAGGAAGACGCTGGCGGACTCGCCAGGTCGCCGAGAACGAACGAAACGGCCGATGGCCTGTGCGAAGAAGAGGGGAGTCGATGCCGAGGTCGCGTAGACGCCGACCGCGAGACGTGGAACGTCAACTCCCTCGGAGACCATGCGCACCGCGACCATCCACTGTTCGGTGGAATCGGAGAACTCCTTGATCCGGTCACTGGAGCCCTGCTCGTCGGACAGGACGACCGTCACCTTCGTACCGGTGATCTTCTCCAGAATCGCGGCATACGCACGTGCCGTCGTCGTGTCCGTGGCGATGACCAGGCCACCGGCATCCGGAATCGACTCGCGCAGCTGCATCAGGCGGGTATGCGCTGCACTGAGCACAGCGGGGATCCACTCGCCCTTGGGGTCCAACGCAGTCTTCCAGGCACGCGCGGTCTGCTCGGCGTTCAGAGGAGTTCCCAGGCGAGCCTCGTACTCCTCACCCGCGCTGTCCCGCCACCGTGCCTGACCCGAGTAGGCCAGGAAGACCACCGGCCGCACGACACCGTCCGCGAGTGCGTCTGAGTAGCCGTAGGTGTAGTCGGACTGGGAGACCAAGGCCCCGTCGACGTCCTTGTACTGGACGAAAGGGATCTCCGAATCGTCCGACCGGAACGGGGTGCCGGTCAGGGCGAGTCGACGTTCAGCCTGTTCATAGGCGAAACGTACGCCGTCACCCCAGCTCTTCGCGTCGCCGGCGTGATGTATCTCGTCGAGAATCACCAACGTCTTGCGGGCGGTGGCGACCTGGTAGTGCTTCGTCGGTTTCATCCCGACCTGGGCGTACGTCACCGCCACACCGTCGTGGGCGTTGTTCACCGCCGATGAGTTGGTGAACTCCGCGTCAATGGATATCCCCTGCCGCGCGGCGGCCTGGGACCACTGGGTCTTGAGGTGCTCGGTCGGCACCACGATGACCAGTCGCTGCACGACGCGGCTGTCGAGCAGCATGCGGGCGACCGTCAACGCGAAGGTGGTCTTTCCCGCACCAGGAGTCGCCACCGCGAGGTAATCCTGCGGTGCAGCGTCGATGTAACGTCGGAGTGCGGCCTGCTGCCAGGCACGGAGTGTGCCGTATGCGGTGGCCTGACTCACTTCTTCCGGAGCCCCTGGTAGATGCTCTCGCAGTCGGGACAGACCGGGGATCCGGGCTTCGCCTGTTTGGTCACCGGGAAGGTCTCGCCGCAGAGGGCGACAACCATCTTCCCGTTGATCGCGGAGTCGACGATCTTGTCCTTCTTGACGTAGTGGAAGAACTTCGGGGTGTCGTCCGAGGTCTTGTCTTCGGTCCGGACGTCGGGCCGCTCAATCGTTGTCGTTCCAGGAGTAGTCACGTCCCCATGATGCCCTCCCCTGCCCGTGTTTTCCACCCGCGCCGGTCGACGAATGCTTCTGCGGGCGGTCCCGAGGGTTGTGGTCGGCGGGCACGGGACTACGGTTGTGGCCATGTCCCAGCACCAGTCCCGTCGGCGTCGAGGTGACGACGTGTCGGTCATCACCGATGCCCGTCGGTCGCCCCTGGACGACTGGCGCCACCGACGGCACCTGTATGCGGCACTGCAGCTGGCACGCATTCCGCTCCTCGGCGCCGCGGTCGCGGCATACGCCTGGCTGCACAGTCCCGCCCTCGCTGCAGTCTTCGCGGTGATCTCCCTGCCGCTCCCCTGGGTTGCGGTCCTGTTGGCCAACGAAAAGACCGACGACCGGGAGAAGGGCCAGCCCAAGGTGTACAAACCGGCGCTCGCCCGGCAGTACCGCGACAGCATCAGCAATCCCCAGGTGGGCGGTACCGTCCGCGGACAACTCGACGCACCGCGTGAAGGGACCGGGTACACCGTGATCGACGCAGAAACTGACGGGCCCATCCACCCTGATCCCACTGACAACCCCGATACCTCCGCATGGGAGAGACATGAAGACGCCGACGACACCGACCACCCAGACGACACTGGCCGTTGACGCCGTTGACGCCGTTGACGCCGATGCCCCATGCCTCGGAGACCTCGTTCTCGCGCTCACGGCCATGGACTACGGCACCCCGCTGCTTCTCCGGAGTCTCGGGAGACAGGGCCATGCCGAGGCGCTCGCCGGCAACCCGGGAGGTGCCGAATGGCACCTTGAGAACCGTGCCACCGCAGAAGGCGGGAGCGTCTCACCCCGCGACGTCCTGGTCACGCGTGCTTTCTTCCTGCGTATGCCCGTCGACCGTGGTGAACTCGCCCGGGTCCTGGGAACCTCGCTCGTCGAGGAACTGTTCACGGCCGGTGCTCTGTCCACTGCACCGGACACCGAAGGACCGACCGCGGTCCGTTCGCAGGTCGACGTCCGGCCCGTGGCGCACAGTGCGCACCGGCCGGACGGCAGTGAGACACTTGTCGTCTCGGACCCGGACGCCTCGCTTGAAGTGAGAATTCCTCGCGCCGACCATGTGCCGGGCGTCGGACAAGCGCCGTTGACGCTGCTCAACCAGGTCCCGTCCACACCCGCCGGTCGGCTACTCGACCTCGGCACCGGCTCCGGCGTTCTGGCGATGATGGTGGACGCTGACGAGACCGTCGCCACGGACATTCACAACCGCGCACTGGGATTCGCCCGGGCCTCGCAGCGCTCAGTGGCTGACCGAACCATCGACTGGCGTCGGGGAAGCTGGTTCGAACCGGTATCAGGCGAAGAGTTCGACCGTATCGTCTCCAATCCACCGTTCGTCGTCGGCCCTCCCGTGGACGGCCAGATCTACCGCGACTCCGGTCTCGACCTCGACGACGCCACCCGCACAGTAGTACAGGGCGCGGTCAAGCACCTCTCCCCCGGCGGCACCGCCCACCTCCTCGGGGCGTGGGCGACATCCCTCGCTGAATCCGCCGCCAGCCGTGTCGCCAGCTGGATCCCTGCAGAGGGGATCCGCGCCTGGATTGTCCAGCGCGATGAGGTCACCCCGTCGTTCTATGTCCGTACCTGGACCGCCGACGCGTCAGTCGACCTACGGACGCAGACGGGCCAGGCACAAGTACGGCGGTGGCTCGACTACCTCGGCAGCCGGGACATCGCCAGGATCGGCATGGGGTACGTCCACCTGCAACGCATTGACGGCCCGTCCGAAGTCACGTTCGAGGTTATCGACTCGCCTGATCTCGGTTACTTCGGGGACGAGGTCGCAGAGTACTTCACACGCGCAGAATGGCTGGCCCACCAGGACGCCGAGGACATCCTGGACAACCGGTTCCAGCTGCGCCCCGGACTCGCCCGCGAGAACATCGAGCTCTCGCGGGCCGGAGTGCCCGGCGACGACACCGACCCCGGCACCGACCCCGGCTTCCGGCCTGAAACCATCAGGATCACCCGGACCGACGGCCCCGGCTTCAGCCACGACATCGACGAAGCCCTCTCATCCGTGCTCGCCGGACTCTCTCCCCACGGCCTGAGTCTCCGGGACATCGCCGGACTGTACTGTGCGGTCAACGACCTCGACGATCACGACTTCACCCGGGCGCTTGTCCCGCTGATCGTCGATCTCGTACGCCACGGCATGGTTCTCCCCTCGGCGCTCCTCGAGGACGCCCGATGAAGGCCGTCATCAGTACAGTCGGCAGCGCACACGTGACGGTCGACGGCGTGACCGTGGGTTCGGTCGATGCCGACCGGAACGGTGAAGGACGGGGTGCTCTCCTGGCCCTGCTAGGTGTCGGGCGTGACGACAGCCCCGACGCCTGGCGGACCATGGCCAGGAAGATCGCGGAGCTACGGATCCTCCCACCTGTCGGGGCGTCATGGGAGGAAGGCCGCGATGCAGGCGCCCAGGACAACGGTGCCGAGATCCTCCTGGTCAGCCAGTTCACCCTCATGGGTGCCACCGCCAAAGGGCGGCGCCCGTCCTGGTCAGCCGCCGCACCGGGGAGCGTCGCTGAAGAAGTGATCTCCCGGATCACCGAGGACCTCCGCAACCGTGGCCTCCGGGTCGAGACCGGAACTTTCGGGGCCATGATGGAGGTCAGTTCAACCAATCTCGGCCCTTACACGGTCACGGTCGACGCCCCCTAAGGGCGGGGGTGGCCGCACGATAGTGACACCCCCCACAATAGGGGAACCGAAAGTGCTTTTACGCGCCCTCCACCTGCGCATTCACTCCCCTTTCCCGCGAGACACTTAGGCCCGGAACAATTTCCGGCCGCGACCCGTTGGACTGGTCAGAGCTTCCGACACCGAACCCAGGAGGTCAACCAGATGGGCACCCGCACGACGAAGAACTCCGGCACACCGGACGAGAACGACATCTTGGAGACCACCCGAGACAGCGCGGATACCCCGGCGGAAATCGACGAGCTCGGGGATGTCACAGCCACACCGTCAGACGAAGGCACCTCGGACAACATTACCGAGAACGCATCGGACGACGAGGCCTCCGAGGACAAGGGCCGCCGCCGGGGCAACAACGAGAACCCGTCGGCCGACCTGGTCCGTGTCTACCTCAACGGCATCGGGAAGACGGCACTGCTGACCGCCGACGACGAGGTGGAACTGTCCAAGCGCATCGAGGTCGGCCTGTACGCCGAACACCTTCTTGAGAGTGGTGACAAGCTGACTCGCGCAGCCAAGCGTGATATGAAGGTCCTCGCCCGTGAGGGTCGTGCAGCGCGCACCCATCTCCTGGAAGCGAACCTCCGGCTCGTCGTTTCCCTGGCGAAGCGCTACACAGGCCGTGGCATGCCACTGCTCGACCTGATCCAGGAAGGAAATCTCGGGCTCATCCGTGCGATGGAGAAGTTCGACTACGCCAAGGGATTCAAGTTCTCGACCTACGCCACCTGGTGGATCCGCCAGGCGATCACGCGGGGCATGGCTGACCAGTCCCGGACAATCCGGCTGCCTGTGCATCTCGTCGAGCAGGTCAACAAGCTTTCCCGGATCAAGAGGGAGATGTACCAGCACCTGGGACGTGAGGCGACCAATGAGGAACTCGCCGATGAGTCGGGGATCGACGAGTCGAAGATCGAGATGCTCCTCAAACAGTCCCGCGACCCGGTAAGCCTCGACATGCCTGTCGGTTCCGACGAGGAGGCACCGCTGGGTGACTTCATCGAGGATTCCGAGGCGACCGACGCCGAGGCTGCGGTCGTCGCTTCTCTGCGCCACTCAGACGTCCGTGCCGTACTCGACACGCTGGAGGAGCGGGAACAGGACGTGATCAAACTGCGTTACGGGCTCGACGACGGCATGCCCCGTACTCTCGATCAGATCGGCCGGAGTTTCGGCCTGTCGCGAGAGCGCGTGCGACAGATCGAGCGCGAGGTCATGACGAAGCTCCGTGAAGGTGACCGGGCAGCCCGGCTGCGCGAATACGCGGTCTGACGGGGAGGGACGAGCTCTCGACCCGACCGCCTCGCTGGGCGGGTCCGACCACTCAACCACGTGCGTCCTTAACCGTGTACGTTGTAGGTCACCACTGTGTGAATAAACCCGCGAATGCGACCGTGAATCTCTCTGGTCGCATATGTCAGAGAAAGGCCATGGTCGAGTGAAGGACCTCGTCGATACCACCGAGATGTACCTCCGGACGATCTATGAACTGGAGGAGGAGGGCATTCCTCCGCTCCGCGCGCGGATCGCCGAGCGTCTTGAGCAGTCCGGTCCAACTGTGAGCCAGACCGTGGCCCGCATGGAACGGGACAACCTGCTCTGGATCGCAGACGACCGCTCCCTCAAGTTGACGGAGGAAGGCCGGGAGCACGCTACCGCGGTAATGCGTAAGCACCGTCTGGCCGAGCGCCTGCTCGTCGACGTGATCGGGCTGCCGTGGGAGTCCGTCCACGATGAGGCATGCCGGTGGGAGCACGTCATGGGCGATGAGGTCGAGAAGCGTCTGCTGGCGGTCCTCGACGACCACAACACCTCTCCGTTCGGCAACCCGGTGCCGGGTCTCGAGAAGCTCGGCGAGTCTTCTGTCGGCAACCCGGACAATTCCCACCGCGCCTCAGATATCGACCTGAGCTCCCCGCGCAAGGCCACGATCGTCAGTTTCAACGAGATCGTCCAGGTCGAACACAAGGTCATCGGCAAGCTGGGACAGCACGGTATCCGACCAGGAACCACCGTGACGATCCAGGACACACCGGAGGGCCTCACGCTGCAGACACCCGAAGGTGACAGTGTGGTCGTCCCGGAGGAACTGGGCCATGCCATCCGTATCGTCGTCGAGGAGAACTAGTCGCTGATGGGGCTCGTTGAAGGAGACCACGTCCTCGTCACCGGCGGTGCCGGGTATGTCGGGAGCGTGTGCGCCACAGTGCTCTGTGAACACGGATACCGGGTGACGGTGATCGACGACCTTTCCACCGGTAACCGTGAGGCCGTCCCTGCCGCCGCGGCTTTCCTTGAGGGCGATGTCCTGGATCGGGCTCCCGAAGCTCTCGCGGACGACTGCGCCGCAGTGTTTCACTTCGCCGCGAAATCCCTCGTCGGCGAATCCGTCGAGTCACCTGACATCTACTGGCACGGCAACGTGGTCACCTCGTTGCAACTTCTCGACCTGATGCGGGCCCACGGAGTGGACAATCTGGTCTTCTCCTCGACTGCGGCCTGCTACGGCGAGCCCGGGGAAGTTCCGATCACCGAGGAGATGCCCACCTCCCCGACGAACCCCTACGGTGCCTCCAAACTGTCGATCGACCAGATCATCACCTCTTACGCGCACGCCTACGGGCTCGGCGCGACGAGTCTGCGTTACTTCAACGTGGCCGGTGCGTACGGCCCCACCGGCGAGAACCGTGTGGTGGAAACACATCTGATCCCTTTGGTTCTTCAGGTTGCGCTGGACGCACGTGACCGGATCATGGTCTTCGGCGACGACTGGCCGACCTCTGACGGCACGTGCGTCCGTGACTACATCCACATCCGGGATCTCGCCGATGCGCATCTACTCGCCGCACGTTCGAACTCCGCCGGTACTCACCGCATCTTCAATCTCGGCTCAGGGGACGGCTACAGCGTCCAACAGGTCATCGACACCTGCAGGGAGGTCACCGGGCACCCCATTCCGGCGGTCACCGCACCCCGCCGCGCCGGCGACCCCGCGACACTGATCGCGTCCTCTGCCCGTGCAATCAACGAGCTCGGCTGGTCCCCCACGCGTAGCGACCTGCACACCATCGTCTCGGATGCGTGGGCTTTCACTTCCCGGCTCGGCGACCGAGCGCATTTCGCACGACGGTGAGCGCCTGACGGTCCAGGATCGAACCCAGTAGTCGCGCATAGCCGCTGTCGGTGCCTGCCGGATCCCGTTTCTTCTCGTCGTCGAGCTGGGTAATTCCCTGGTCCAGGATGCTCCGGACCGCCCTGGCGGCAGACCCGTCCGACACCCCGTCCCATATGACGCCCGCCAGTGACATCGTCAACAGCTCATCCCCGAGCTGTTCGGTATTGTCGATGACCTCAGGCAACATTCCCGCGCCACGTCCCTCGTCCATCTCCTGGAGACACCGTCGTACTGCACGGTGTCCCAAGGCCCCGTGATTTCCGCACCATCCCAGTACCGAGATCAGGAGGAGGGCGCGACTCCGGAGCGAGCGCCGTCCCAACGCCGCTGTCTCCAGCAGCAGTGCCATCACGACGGTCGCGCTACCCCCCGCTGCCAGCGCCACCAGCGACGGGAACAAACTGACCCGGGTACAGAACGTGAAAAGCTGTTCGGCCGTGCCTGGTACGGCGAGTGCCCGCCGAACCTCACGACGCGCGCTGAGGAGCATGGAGGTGTCCCCCGGGTCCCGCGACTCCACCTCCCCACGTATCCCTGCCACCAGTCGGCAGACGTCCTCCGGAGACCAGGATCTGCCGTGTCCGGGAGTGGCAACACCGGTGGTCCAGCTCGCCGGGAGCAGCGACCGCACCACCTCATCGTCGACCGGGTCAAGTTCCCTGTCCATCGACTCCGATGTGGCCCCCGAGTCGTGCACCGTCGTATCCCCCGACGACAGGATCGGACTGACCTGCGGATCATCGATGCTGCCCCGACAGTGGATCCGCCATCCATCGTCCTGGCCCTCCTGGTGGACATGGCACCACACACCGCCGTCATGAAGGGTTTCAGTGACATATACCCCACTCACATCGACCGCGTTGTCGTACAACTCGCACAGTGCCGCTCCGAGTACGTCCGACGTAAGACCGTCAAAGGGCCAGACACCGGGAGCGACGACAACGACCGCTGCCTTTGCGCCGGGCATGTCGTACACTGCCCCGCACAACGCGTCTGCGCCCGCAGCTGCCGCCTCCGGTACAAGATCGGTTCGAACGACAGGTCCGACGGACTCGAGGCGCTCCTGGTGGTAGGTCAGGCCGATAAGGACGATGCTGGCCGTCGGGGTGAAGCCGAGAAGTCCAGGGACCGCAGCGATGAGCCCACCGGGACCACTGTCTATGACGACGGGCGTACCGGAATCCCTGGATTCGCGCCGGCCCCCGGCACCGGGAATTCCGGGGCCGCGCGATCTGTTGTGCTGTGTGGAAGTCATGGAGACATCCTCCACCGGAGAACAGCCCGCGATTCTTCTGCTCCGACGGTTCAGCCAGGAGCATGTGGACAATCCGCACCCTGTGGAGATCCCCTGGTGCGGGAACGGCGACTGGTAGAGTAGTTGCACTGCGTCGCACGTCAGTGAAGGGAGCACACCGCATATGTCCGACAGCAATCGTATGTACGAACTTGAGTACCCCGGCCCCTCGGCTCAGTCCGGCGACGGAGAAGACGGTCTGTCAATGGTCATCGCTCTCCAGGGTTACGCCGACGCCGGTCAGGGGGTGCGGCAGGCAAGCCAGCACCTCCTCCAGGCGCTCGATCACTCAGCGGTAGCCACGTTCAATGTCGACGAACTGATCGACTACCGGTCGCGACGCCCCGGGGTCACCCTCGACCACGGGCGGGTCGTGGACCGGGAGAACCTGACACTGACCCTGTACCGCATGGAGGATTCGGACGGCCAGCCGTTCATGCTGCTCTCCGGGCCTGAGCCGGATCTACGGTGGGAGGCCTTCAGCAGGGCTGTCGCCGAACTCGCCTCACGCTCCGGGGTTGACCGTGTCGTCACGTTCTACGCCGCACCGATGACCGTGCCTCACACACGTCCTCTGATCGTCACGGCCCACGGCTCAGACTCCTCCCTGACCCGGGACCTGCGTAGCTGGGAGTCACGGATGATCATTCCCGGGTCCGCGATGCTGGACGTCGAACTGCTGTTGTCGCGGGGCGGCCTCTCCACTCTGGGGCTCACCGCCCACGTCCCCCACTACATCGCGGCATCTGACTACCCGGAAGCTGCCTACGGCCTGCTCCACACCCTCGAGTCTGTCGCCGACCTCAACCTGCCCCTCCGCGCCCTGGAAGCGGACATGGACAAGGTCCGCCAGCAGCTGGCGGACCAGGTCGACGACTCGGCTGAGATCGCCTCCGTCGTCGGTGCCCTCGAGCGGCAGTACGATGAGGACCAGTCCCGCCAGCGCAAGCGGAAGGACAACGCACTCCTCGCTCCCGGCCAAGAGGTGCCGTCGGGTGAGGAGATCAGCGCCGAAGTCGAGCGGTTCCTCGCCAGTGCCATCGACGCGAGCGACGATGGCGACGGGTCAGCTGACGACAGCGACGATGGCGACGATGCCGAGAACGGCCAGCATCCCACAGACGACGATCCCGACAACCGCGACAGGTAACGACACAGGTGACGACACCCGCAACTGACTCCACGCTCTCCGCCCTCCTGCCCGATCTCGATGAAGTGCCGGAGAGTCTGGTCGATGACGCGGTTCTCGAGTCGTTCCTGGCCTGGGCCCGCGACCGCGGGCTCTCCCTGTATCCCGCTCAGGAGGAGGCTGCGGTGGCTCTCGCCGCCGGCGACAACGTTATTCTGGCGACCCCGACCGGGTCCGGGAAGTCGTTGGTGGCCACTGCAGCCCACTTCATCGCCCTCGCACACGGCCAACGTACCTTCTACACCGCACCGATCAAGGCGCTGGTCAGTGAGAAGTTCTTTTCCCTCTGTGAGATCTTCGGTCCTGCGCATGTCGGCATGATGACCGGCGACGCCACGGTCAACGGTAACGCGCCCGTCATTTGCGCGACAGCCGAGGTCGTCGCCAATATCGCGCTCCGCGACGGTGCTGCAGCGGATATAGACCAGGTGGTGATGGATGAGTTCCACTACTACTCGGAGCCGGATCGCGGGTGGGCATGGCAGGTGCCGCTTCTCAGTCTTCCCCGGGCCCAGTTCCTCCTCATGAGTGCGACCCTGGGCAACACGACGTGGTTGGAAGACGACCTCACTCGTCGCACCGGGCGGACGACAACACCGGTGACTGGAACCGTCCGACCCGTGCCACTGGACTTCGACTTCGTGTACTCGCCGGTGCACGAGACCCTGCAGGACCTCGTCGACGCAGGGAAAGCACCGGTGTACATCGTCCATTTCTCCCAGCGTGAAGCTGTCGAACGCGCACAGGCACTGACCAGCATGACCTTCGTCGACAAAGAGCGCAAGGCAGAGATCGCATCGGCCATCGGCGACTTCCGGTTCACCTCGGCCTTCGGTAAGACGCTGTCCGGCCTTCTGAGGAAGGGGATCGGCATCCACCATGCGGGGATGCTGCCGAAGTACCGGAGGCTGGTCGAGAAGCTCGCTCAACAGGGACTGCTCAGCGTGATCTCGGGCACCGACACACTCGGCGTCGGCATCAACGTGCCGATTCGCACGGTGTTGATGACCGGGTTGGCGAAGTACGACGGAATCAAGCACCGCATTCTCAAGTCCCGTGAGTTCCATCAGATCGCGGGCCGCGCGGGGCGTGCCGGCTACGACACCGAGGGCACCGTGGTGGTGGAGGCACCGGAGCACGAGATCGAGAACTACCGTCTCCGTCAACGGGCCGGATCAGACCCGAAGAAACTGAAGAAACTCCGGAAGAAGTCGGCCCCCGAGGGTCGGGCGACGTGGACGAAGTCGACGTTCGACAGGCTCACCACCGCCGAACCCGAAGAACTCGTCAGCCAGTTCCAGATGTCACACTCGATGTTGATCAACGTGGTCGCCCGAGATGAGTGGACCTATTCCGCGTTGAAAGGACTCCTGAGGGACAACCACGACACCCGTGCCAAACAGAACCGGGACATTCTGATGACCATCGACCTGTACCGCGGGCTGCTGCGCACCCAGATCGTCGAGGAGGTCGAGGCTGACACGCCATCCGGGAAGGACGCAGGGTTGACCCGGGAGCTACAACGGGACTTCGCCCTCAACCAGCCCCTGTCGCCTTTCGCCCTCGCTGCTTTCGATCTCCTCGATCCGGAATCCGACACCTACACGCTCGACGTGATCAGCACCGTCGAGGCCATCCTGGACAATCCGAACCAGGTCCTCACTGCGCAGCAGCGCGAGCGTCGGGGTCAGGAGATCGCCGCGCTGAAGGCCGAAGGGGTCGACTACACCGAACGCATGGCCATCGTCGAAGACATCACGTGGCCGAAACCCCTCGAAGAGGAACTTGAGCAGGCCTACGACATCTTCTGCGAGTCCAACCCCTGGGCGACGGAGTTCGACCTGGCACCGAAGTCAGTGGTCCGGGACATGATAGAGAGGGCCATGACCTTCTCCGACCTGATCGCCACCTACTCACTGGCGAGATCAGAAGGCGTGGTGCTGCGGTATCTCACGGATGCCTGGCGCACCCTCTCGCACACCGTCCCGCCGGAGCACCGCAGCGATGAGCTGGAGGACATCATCGTCTGGCTCGGCGAACTCATTCGCCAGGTTGACTCGTCGCTGGTCGATGAATGGTCTGCAATGGCGGATCCGGACAAACCGGTCACCGACGAACAGGTGGCGGAGCACGCTTTCGGCGTGGACGACCCGACCAGGCTCAGTGCCAATCCCCGGGCTCTACGCCGCATGGTGAAGAACCACTTCTTCAGGCATGTGGAACTGTTCGCCTTCGAGAAGGAGAACGAGCTCGCGGCAATGGACGACTACCTCACCGATCCTCCGGACTGGCCCGCGGAGATGGACGCCTACTTTGACGAATACGCCGATATCGGGGTCGATGCCGGGGCGCGCTCCCCTGACATGGTCATCATCACTGAGGAACCGAAGTACTGGAATGTCCGGCAGATTCTCGACGACCCCGACGGTGACCACGGTTGGGCGTTTGAAGGCGTCGTGGACCTGGACGCCTCTGACGAGGCCGGGGATGTCCGGCTCAGTGCGCTCCGGGTGATCCAGGGCTGAGACGGGATTCCAGTACCTCCCGGTTCGTCGCCACACCCGATTTGAAGGCACCGGTCACGATGCCACCGATGGTCCTGAAGGCATCGTCCCGATTGGAGCTGGAACGGTAGCTCA
This sequence comes from Corynebacterium glyciniphilum AJ 3170, assembly GCF_007673095.1. Lineage (GTDB taxonomy): Bacteria > Actinomycetota > Actinomycetes > Mycobacteriales > Mycobacteriaceae > Corynebacterium. The sequence goes on along the minus strand of NZ_VDYZ01000001.1, from coordinate 152,855 downwards.
GATTGACGGTCCTCCCCGCAGTCGCAGCACCACCGTCGAATGTCGCCAGCGCGACCCCGGGGCGATCGCACTCGGCCGCGACCGCACTGATCGGCACCAGTGTGCAGCCCAGACCGCCGATGACACACTGAACCACCGTCGACAGGCTCGCCGCCCTGGTAACTGACCGTGCGGGATCGACGGTGAGCGACGCCGACCGGCACAGGTCCAGCACCTGGTCACGGAGACAGTGCCCGTCGTCCAGTAGCAGCAGGTCAAGGGAGTCCAGCTCATCAAGGGTCACATCACGTCGGCCCGCGAGACGGTGGTTCTCCGGAAGTACGAGGACAAATTCCTCACGGTAGAGCTCGATCTGTTCGATACCGGCGCCCGCGACAGGAGAAGCGACGACCACAGCATCCAGCCCGCCTTGGCGGAGGGAGTCGACGAGGCTGCTCGTCTTCTCCTCGACGATCTTCGGCTCGAGTTCGGGTGCCACCGAGGGGAGCGACTGAAGCAGAGCCGGCAGGATGAAGGGTGCGATGGTGGGGATGATCCCCAGTGCCATGGAACCGGCCAGCCCACCGTGAGCTCCCCGTGCATGGCTGATGAAAGTGTCGAGACTGTCAAGGGTGGCCTGCGCATACGGCAGCAGGTCCCGTCCGACGTCGGTGACGATGACTTTCCGGGTTGACCTCTCGATCAACTGGACCCCCAGACCGTTCTCCAGCGCGGCGAGCCCCTGCGACAGCGATGGCTGGGAGATCCCCAGCTGCTGGGCCGCAGCGCCGAAATGCCCGTGTTCAGCCACGGTGGCGAAGGTCCTCAATTGCGCGATCGTCGGCCGGTAATCCTTATTGACCATGCCTATCACTTTACATTATCCACGAAAGTTAAACCTATCCACTATGGACGATAGGACATAGCTATCTGTCTGCGACGATCAATCAGTTATACCTTTGCACAAGTTCTGGATTCATGGCATAATCGACCGTGCTCAAGACGACAACGAGCGTCCGAATTTCACGACCCCAGGAGGCATGAACCATGTCCATTCTCACCGTCGGTGACCATTTCCCCGAGTTCAATCTCACCGCGCTCAAGGGCGGCGACCTGCACGAGGCGAACGCCCAGCAGCCGGACGACTACTTCGAGGACGTGAGCCTCGACAAGTACCAGGGCAAGTGGAAGGTCGTGTTCTTCTACCCGAAGGACTTCACTTTCGTCTGCCCCACCGAGATCGCCGCTTTCGGCAAGCTGGACGAGGAGTTCCAGGACCGCGACACGCAGATCCTCGGCGGCTCGACCGACAACGAGTTCGCCCACTTCAACTGGCGTGCAACCCACCCCGAACTCAAGGGTGTCCCGTTCCCCATGTTCGCTGATGTGCGTCACGACCTGATCCGCGCCCTGGGTGTCGAGAACGCCGACGGCGTCGCGGACCGCGCCACCTACATCGTCGACCCCGACAACGTCATCCAGTTCGTCTCGGTGACCCCGGATGCTGTCGGCCGCAATGTCGACGAGGTGCTGCGTGTCCTCGATGCACTGCAGTCCGAAGAGGTCTGTGCCTGCAACTGGCAGGCCAACGACCCCACCAAGAACATCAACAAGATGGACGTCGTCCAGGAGGCACTGAAGTAATATGTCGATCGACAACCTGAAGTCCGGTCTGCCCGAGTACGCCAAGGACCTGAAGCTCAACCTCAGCAGCCTCGCACGCTCCACGGAGCTGACCGAGCAGCAGTTGTGGGGTACCTTCGTCGCCTCCGCGGCGGCATCCCGCAACGACCAGGTTCTGTCCGAGATCTCCGACGAGGCCAAGTCGCACCTGTCCGACGAGGCCTACGAAGCCGCACTCGCTGCAGCGTCGATCATGGCGATGAACAACGTCGCCTACCGTGCCCGTGGCTGGCTCGGTGACGACTACACCCAGGTCCGTATGGGTCTGCGGATGAACGTCATCAGCAAGCCGGGAATCGAGAAAGTCGACTTCGAACTCTTCTCGCTGGCCGTGTCGACCATCAACGGTTGCGAGCACTGCACCATCGCCCACGAGAAGACCGTGCGCGATGAAGGTCTGACCAAGGAGCAGGTCTTCGAGGCAGTCAAGGTCGCCGCCGTGGTCCAGGGTGTCGCCCAGGCGATCGACATCGAGGACGCACGCTAGAGCGTTGCCGTCTGCCCGTCGCGCACCGGTGTGCGACGGGCTTTTTCACGTCCAGTGGTAGAATCGTCGGGTGGTTTCCGACGAAGACAATGCAGGTGGCAGCAGGCCGAAAGGCCGCAGGAGGGGCCGGGGGCGCCAACGCGGCTCGAAGTCAGGACATGCTCCACGGCGGTCTCCGCGGTTGAACCTGGCCGACAACCTCTCTTTCCCGGGATCTCTTCCCGTGTCGGCCCGCAGGGACGAGATCATGACGGCGATCAGGGACAACCAGGTTGTCATCGTCGCCGGAGAAACCGGGTCCGGGAAAACGACACAGCTACCGAAGATGTGTCTCGAACTCGGACGCGGTGCGGACAAGAGGATCGGTCACACCCAACCCCGGCGTATCGCCGCCCGCAGCGTCGCCGACCGTATCGCCGACGAACTCGGTGAGAAGGCCGGCGAGCCCGGTAGCCGCGTCGGTTACAAGATCCGCTTCGACGACCATGTCAACCGGTCGACGGCGGTCAAGCTGATGACCGACGGCATCCTCCTGGCCGAGATCCAGCGTGACCGGCTTCTGAAAGCCTACGACACGATCATTGTCGATGAAGCACACGAGCGCAGCCTGAACATCGACTTCCTCCTGGGCTACCTGCGGGAGCTTCTCCCCCGACGGCCCGATCTGAAAGTCATCATCACATCGGCGACGATCGACCCGGAGTCCTTCGCCACACACTTCGCCGACGCCGACGGCACCCCCGCACCGGTGATCGAGGTCTCCGGCCGTACCTACCCGGTGGAGGTGCGTTACCGTCCGCTGACCCGCCTGGTTGAAGACAACAGGAGCGGCGCGGACACCCCGGCGTTCCGGGAGGTCGAGACCGATCCGCTCGAGGGTCTGCTCGATGCGACCCGTGAGCTCATCGCCGAAGGACCGGGAGACATCCTCTGTTTCTTCTCCGGTGAGCGCGAGATTCGCGACGCGGCGGATGCCCTGCAGGACGAGAAGTTCCGTGGCGTGGACGTGCTTCCGCTCTTCGGACGTCTGTCGTCAGCGGAACAACACCGTGTCTTCTCCCCCGGTAGTCGTCGCCGCATCGTGCTGGCGACGAACATCGCCGAGACCTCACTCACGGTCCCTGGTATCAAGTACGTGATCGATACCGGTTATGCGCGCATCTCGCGGTACTCGCACCGCACGAAGGTCCAGCGTCTGCCCGTCGAGGAGATCAGCCAGGCCTCCGCCAAACAACGCTCGGGCCGGTGCGGGCGCACATCCGACGGTATCGCGATACGTCTGTACTCGGAGGAGAACTTCGAGGCACGGCCGGAGTTCACTGATCCGGAGATCCTTCGTACCCACCTCGCCAGCGTCATCCTGTCCATGGCCGCACTCGACCTCGGCGACATCCGGAAGTTCCCGTTCCTCCAGCCGCCGGACTCCAAGTCGGTCCGTGACGGCGTGCAACTTCTCCAGGAGCTCGGAGCGCTCGACACGGCCGACACATCGACGTCGACGCCGTCCCTGACCGACACCGGTCGGGACATGGCGCGCATCCCGACGGACCCCCGCCTGGCGAAGATGCTCTCCTCGGCTCATGACAACGGGGTGCTCGAACAGATCGCCGTCATTGTCGCGGCGTTGAGTATCCAGGACGTCCGGGAACGCCCGGCGGAGCACCAGGCCCGTGCAGACCAGCTCCACGCGAGGTTCTCCGCGAACTCCGACTTCATTTCCGTTCTTAAGTTGTGGAACTATCTGCAGGCACGTCGCCAGGAGCTTTCTGGGAACAAATTCCGCAGATTGTGCCGTGACGAGTTCATCCACTACGTCCGCGTCCTCGAGTGGATGGACCTCGTCCGCCAGCTCTTCACCGTGATCCAGGAGCTGAGATGGTCGATCCCCAATGTCCGTCATTTCCGCGAACTGACCTTCGACCTCGGGGAGGACGAGGGCTCACCGGTTTCCCCCGACGAGACCGGAATCCATAAATCCCTGCTGGCCGGGCTCGTCACCAACGTCGGCATGCGCCAGGGGAACTCCCGTCAGTTCACCGGGACCCGCAACACCTCCTTCGTGATACATCCCTCCTCGCATCTCGCGAAGAAGCCGCCCCAGTGGGTGATGGCCGCTGAACTCGTGGAAACATCGCAGGTCTTCGCCCGGACCGTGGCACCTGTGGTGCCGGAGTGGATCGAGGAGATCGCCCCACAGCTGATGCGGTACTCCTACGCTGAACCGTTCTGGTCCAGTAAGCAAGGAGCCGCACTGGCGGTCGAGAAGGCATCGATGCTCGGTCTTCCCGTCATCAGCGACCGGCGGGTCAACCTGTCCAAGACGGACCCTGAGGGCGCCCGGGACATGTTCATCCGGAATGCGCTCGTCGAAGGTGAGTGGCGCACCAACCACCGCTTCTTCCGGCATAACCGTGAGCTTCTGGACGAGGCCGGCCAACTGGAGGACAAGGCACGTCGTCGGGACATCGTCGTTGACGACGAAACGATCTACAGCTTCTACGATGAGCGTCTCCCGGCGAGTATCGTCTCGGCCCGACACTTCGACTCCTGGTGGAAGAAGGCCCGGCAGAAAAACCCGCACCTGCTGGACATGACCCCTGAGGCCCTCATCGGTTCGGATGGAGGAGCCGCCCAGGCCCGTGAGTTCCCCGACACGTGGCGTCAGGGTTCGATGGAGTTCGACCTGACGTACGTCTTCCGTCCAGGGGACCCCGCGGACGGAATCACCATGCGCATTCCACTTCCTTTGTTGGCAGGCGTGACCGACCGCGACACCAAGTGGCTGGTCTCCGGTATGCGTGAGGAGCTCTGCGTCGCTCTGATCCGGACCCTGCCGAAACCGTTACGGACATCTGTGGTCCCGGCGGCCCAGTTCGCCCGCGCCGCGCTGGACCGCATGACCCCCTATGACGGCCCGGTCGACCAGGCGCTTGCTGACGCACTCCGCTCTTTGGGAGGCACCGGGATCGGCGCCACCGACTTTGACTGGAATCGGGTTCCGGCCCACCTGCGCATGACATATGCGGCGGTGGACCGACGCGGCAAGGTCATTGCGGCCTCCAAGGATCTCGGTGAGCTCCAGGAGAGACTCTCCGGCGAAATCACCCAGTCGATCGCGTCGGCGACCGCGCGTTCATCGCAGGGCCACGACCCGTCCAGCCCCAGTCCCCGCGATTCCGCTGCCCACCAGCATTCGGGAAAGAGAAAGAAGGACCAGCGCGGTTCTGCGGGGGGAGGCGGAATACTCGCCAGGTCGGAGGACTGGACAGCCGAGGGAATCGGAACGATACCTGAGTCCGTGGAAACGGTGGTGGACGGTCAGACGACATCCGCCTACCCCGCGCTCGTTGCGGCCGCTCCAGGAGGGCGGGACGGTGTTGTTCTCAAGGCATTTCCGACACTCCAGGCGGCCGCCGGTCAACAGTTCTCGACGGTCCTCGAGATGATGGTGGACGCGTGCCAGGTGTCCACCAAACAGACGGTCAAGGGGCTGCCGTTGAGGCAGCGCGTCGCGGTCGACACGTATCCCCACGGCGGCCCGGAAGCTCTGGTGGATGATTGCCGTGTCCTCGCGTGCCGCGAGTTGCTGAACCGTTTCGGCCCGGTCATCCGCGACCCGGAACGCTGCGCAGAAGCAGTGACGGCAGCACGCGAGAAGGGCCCGGGGCTGGTGCGGCAGATCTTCGTGGCGATCTCCCCCGCTGTCCTGGCTGTCTCAGATATGTCGCAGGAACTGGAGGGCTGGGACGGCGCGGCGATCGATGAGATGAGGGGGCAGTTGGACTTCTATCTCGGGCCCCATCGTGTCGCGAAGAACGGAGTAGAGAACCTACGCCATGTGCCGCGCTATGTGGCCGCGATGAAGTCCCGGCTTTCGATGATGGAGTCTGACCCGGACCGTGAGGCGGCGCTAGATGACCAGGTCAGGGAGTGCACGGAGGCCATTGCCGAGACCCGGAAGCGGCTCCCCGCCGCACGCTCGGCGTCTCCCCAGTTCAAGGACGTTGAGTGGTTGGTCGAGGAGTTCCGGGTGTCATTGTTCGCCCAGAACCTGGGAACCTCGCGTCCTGCCAGTGCGGCACGGGTGAAGAAGGCGCTCGCGAAGATCCGCTGACTTATTCAGCGGCGTCTTCACGACGCTGACGAAGGGCCCGGATCTCCGTCTCGAAGTCCTCGGTGGACCGGAAGGACTTGTACACTGAGGCGAACCTCAGGTACGCGACTTCATTGAGGTTACGCAGAGGCTCGAGAATCGCCAGGCCGATATCGTCCGCAGCCACCTGCGAACCGTAGGACGCACGAAGCGACTGCTCGACGTCATGCGCGAGTATCTTGAGATCGTCCCCGGAGACATCGAGCCCCTGACAGGCGCGGCCTACACCCCTGATGACCTTGTCGCGGCGGAACTCTTCGGTCACGCCACTTCGTTTGGTCACCAGGAGCACCGAGCGTTCAAGTGTCGTGAACCTGGTTCTGCAGGTCAGACATTCGCGTCGACGGCGGATCGCCGAACCGGATTCGACCGTACGCGAATCCACCACCCGGGAGTCTTCGGAGCGGCACGCGGGACAAAGCACGACGTTCTCCCTTACAGAGATCAGTGGAACGGTACGGCCTCATATGCTACCCCTGGAGCCTTCCCCGACCATTGTCCGGTCAGTAGACTGGGATCACGACCTGTGGCGTGGCCCCCGCACCGGTGTGGCCACCACCGTCCGCACCGAATTCACTGACGTCGTTGAGAGACGCGATCCTCGCCACTGCGTCACCCACCGACGCCCCCGGGACGTGCTCCCTGGCGATGTCGGCCAAGCTGGTGTCGTCCCCGACCGTGACCGTCGCAGTCCTGGCAGGTGTGACAGCCCCCTCATCCGGACCTGTCAACACCGGTGACGCGGCGAGCATCACCACCAGCGACGCGAGTGACACCAGCGTAACGCCCGGAGAACCGAGGACAGAAGACATACGGCGACGTACGCGACGCACCCGCGACACGGTATCGAACGGACGTTCTTCACACGCCCCGCGGAACCTGCGACGTTCCATCTGAACTGCAGAGGGATGCCGCACCGCACCGTGCCCCCAGGTGTTCGATCGCCCCGTCTCGACGACACGTGTCCACTCGGGACGACGGTAGACAGGGAGACGGTCAATATCCGGGCGATTACGTACCGACGTCGTGCTCATGACAACCCACTTTCCGTGAAAACGAACCTGATCTGCGGAATCTGACAGGACCATGACAGCACTGCAGTCGGACATCATCTCGCGCCATGATCGCAATCTTCGTTCGTGTGTTCGAACTTTGATCTACGCCCCAGACGCTAGCACGGGTGTTCGAAGAAGTCCACAACTTCTGCGACACGTTCGAACACCCTTATGAACAATGTCGGTGCGGTGATGTACTGTCGACACCACGATCGGTACAACAAGACCAGGAGTGGGTCAGATGGCAGAGAAACAGAAGTCCTCCACGGGGGCAGCTCCGGGAGGCAGAAAGCGTGCCGCCCTCGCCAGTGCGGGAGCTGGTAGCGACGACAAGGGCAGGGAGAAGCTCTCCGACCGTCAGCGCCGCATCATGGACGTCATCAAGGACGCCACGCGGTTCCGGGGCTACCCGCCGAGCATCCGGGAGATCTGCGATGCCGTGGGCCTGAACTCCACGTCATCGGTGTCGTACCACCTGCGAGAACTGGAAAGGAAGGGATATCTCCGGCGCGAGGACAACAAACCTCGCGCTGTGGACATCCGGGATTTCGAGGACGAGGTGGGGTCCCGACCGGGTCCCAAGCCTGCATCCACCCCTCGCCCGGAAGGGATGCCCGCTCCGTCGTTCGTCCCTGTGGTGGGCCAGATCGCTGCCGGTTCACCGATCCTGGCCGAGGAACACGTGGAAGCTCACTTTCCGCTCCCGCAGGAACTGGTGGGCAGCGGCGAACTGTTCCTCCTGCAGGTGGTGGGAGAGTCCATGCGGGACGCAGGTATTTTCAACGGCGACTGGGTCGCCGTGCGGTCACAGAAGGTCGCCGAACTCGGAGACTTCGTGGCGGCCATGATTGACGGCGAGGCAACAGTCAAGGAGTTCCAGAAGGACGGCAGCGGTGTCTGGCTTCTCCCCCACAATGATCTCTTCGAGCCCATTCCCGGTGACAACGCCGACATCCTCGGCCGCGTCGTCGCTGTCCTCCGTAAGATCTGACCGGCCCGTCGACGGACCTCCTCAGGGTTCCTGACACCACCGACGGCGTGGAACTAGAGGCCGAGGACCGCCGCTGCGGCGGTCTTCGCCTCTTCTGCCCCGTCAGCGTCAAGCGCTGCCGCCGCCATTTCCCGGCACACCGCGAAATCGATCTCACCAAGCTGAGCGCCGACTGCCGCCAACGCCGGCGGAGCTGCCGAGAGGGACGTCACCCCGAGCCCCGCCAGAACGCACGCGAGCATCGGGTCGGCAGCTGCTTCACCACACACCCCGACTGCTGTGCGCGTCACCGCACCGGCGCGGCAGGTGGTGTGCACCAACCTCAGCACTGCCGGCTGCCACGGGTCTGTCAGATGGGCGAGGGACGCTGACATACGGTCGGCCGCCATCGTGTACTGCGTCAGATCATTTGTACCGATGGAGACGAAGTCCAGGTAGGGCATCATCTTGTCTGCCATCAACGCCGCCGCGGGAACCTCGATCATTGCGCCCGCAACGAGTCCCCGCTCATGGCACAACGCTGCGAACCACTGTGCCTCGTACACCGTAGCCACCATCGGCGCCATGACCCAGGTCTGCGCGGACGACTCCTCCCGGCCCGACTTCTTCAGGGCCAGCGCAATCCCGTCGAGCTGACGCTCGAGCAGCTCCTGATTCGTCCGTGCGATACGGAGCCCACGGACACCGAGTGCCGGATTCTCCTCGCTCTCCGCCATCACGTAAGGAACCGGCTTGTCCGACCCCGCATCCAGCGTCCGGATGACCACCTTGCCCTCCGGGAAGGCACTCAACACCTCTGCATAACGATCCGCCTGCTCCTCGACCGACGGCTCCGTCGTTTCGCTGAGGAAGCCGAGCTCGGTCCGGAACAGCCCGATGCCTTCCGCGACTGACTCCGCGGCCTGCCTCGCGGCGGCACCGTCCTGCACGTTGGCGAGAAGCTGAACCCGGTGACCATCGGCAGTTTCAGCCGGTCCGTGCCATCCACGCACCTTCGAGGCAAGTTCGGCGGCCGCCGTCACCCTCTTTTCGACGTCGGCCGGATCCACTCCTGTCTCCACGGTGCCCATGGCCGCGTCAACCAGTACCTCGGTTTCCGCGGCGATGGAACGTAGATTCGACCCGATAGCCACAATGCACGGAATGTCCAGCTGACGGGCGATGATCGCGGTATGACTCGTCGCTCCGCCCTTCTCCGTGACCACAGCGACGATCAGTTCAGGATCAAGGGTCGCGGTATCTGCGGGGGCCAGGTCATCAGCGAAGAGGACATGGGGAGAATCGACGTCAGGGATCCCCGGCTCGGGTTCTCCACGAAGCTCCGCGATCACACGGTCGCGGACATCCATCAGATCGGTGACCCTCTCAGCCATCACACCGCCCGCCTTGAGGAACATCTCGACAAAATCGTCCGTCGCCTGTTTGACCGCGTAGACATTGGTCTGACCTGCGTTGACCGACTTACGAACCTTCTTGGCCCACGCACGGTCTTTCGCGATGGCGACCGTGGCTTCAAGCACCTGGCGGGCATTGCCCTCGACTGTCGCGGCACGTGCACTGAGTCGCCCCGAGACGGTGTCGACGGCCCTGGTGAACGCCTCGAACTCTGACTCCCTCTCCCCTTCGGCGACCGTCTTGTCCGGCCCCGGCAGCTCCGGGCGGTCCGTCACCCAGGTCACCGGTGCGAAGACAGTACCGGGGACCACTGATTTCCCCTTCAGAGCGACGGGCTCACCGTCGCTGGAGGGTGCGGAGGTTTTCGTGTCTGCCATAGTGTCTGGTCTCCCACAAGTATTCAGGATGGACATCTGAAAAGACATCGGTTGACGTATTAGGTTGACGTCCACAGTACCCTCTTCTCCCCCTCTTTTCGGGGCTCGCCGGGGCCACCCCGTCAGGCTCCTCACCCCCGAATCGAGGTTTGCACCCCCTCGACCCCATACAATGCACATCATGAACTCAGAGGAACGTCGCCGCCAGATCGCGTCACTGACCGCAGTCAACGGGCGTGTCACCGTGGTCGAACTCGCGGAGCGTTTTGCCGTCACCCCCGAGACGATCCGTCGTGACCTGACGGTCCTCGACAATGACGGTGCACTGCACCGGGTCCACGGCGGGGCAGTGCCCACCAATACATTCCAGACCCGCGAGACACCGATCGAGCTACGCAGCACAACCTCCACCGAGGCGAAGATCCGGATCGGGAGGGCGGCAACAGAACTTCTGCCGAGGACCGGCACCGTGTTCCTCGACGCCGGCACAACCACCGCCATGCTCGCACACGCCATCGCAGAGGCGGGGCGTCCCGACGACAACCCGTACCGGAACCTGACGGTACTGACCAACTTCCTCCCCCTCGCCGTCCGTCTGTCCGCGGCCGGGCTGTCGGATGTCCAGCTGATCGGCGGACACATCCGCCCCATCACCCAGGCCGTCGTCGGTGACATCGCGTTGCGCACCATCGGCGTCCACCATGCCGACATCGCGTTCATCGGTACCAACGCCCTGTCCATGGACCATGGTCTATCGACAGCAGACGCGGAGGAAGCCGCGGTGAAACGGGCGATGATCGCGAACTCGGACCGCGTCGTCGCCATGTGCGACTCCACGAAGTTCGGCAGGGACTACCTCGTCAGCTTCGCCAATGTGCCCGAGATCGACGTCCTCGTGACCGACGACGCGGCTCCGCACCAGTACCTCGAGGCGTTTACAGCGGAAGACGTCACAGTCGTCACGGCGTGACGACGGCGACGGCCCTGACGACCGGGGGACTCTCCGGAGGGCGCAGGTAGGTGCAGCACAACTCGCCGCCGTTCAGCTACGCTGTCTGGAAGGGAGTGAGGCGCTCCACACTCGGCGCGCCCGCACTTTCGATGACACGATACGACGACTCGAAAAGGACCTGAGAACCATGGCCTCCACCACTGTCACCGTCGGCTCCACCGTCGGCCTGCATGCCCGTCCCGCCACCATCATCGCGGAGGCAGCGGCCAACTACGACGATGAGATCCTGCTCTCCCTCCCGGGGGAGGACGACGACGAGCCGTCGGACGCATCATCCTCGCTGATGATCATGGCGCTGGGCGCCGAGCACGGTGACGAGGTCACCGTCTCCTCCGACAATGCCGAAGCCGTCGAGGCCATCGCCGCGCTCATCACCAAGAACCTCGACGAGGAGTAGCGCGAAGGTCAGGACTTCAGGTGGTAGTCCCGGACCGACAGGTCTCGGCCTTCACCGATGTTCTCGAACAGCCACCTCAGGATCGGGTACCCGACGATGATGCCCACGGAGCCCCAGGCGATGCCTTCGAGCTCCAGTGAGCCGATCTGCAGGGTGAGGTTCCCGATCCCCGCCGTCAGGGCCACGGCCGCTGCCGAGAGATTCACCGGGTTGGTCAGGTTCACGTTGTTGTCCTGCCAGATCCGGATGCCCAGCAGACCGATCATCCCGTAGAGGACCATTGTCGCCCCTCCCAGCACGCCTGCCGGGATCGTGTTGATCACCGCCCCGAATTTCGGGACGAAGGCCAGGATCACCGCGGTCGCCGCGGCGACCCAGTAGGCGGCTGTCGAATAGACTTTCGTCGCGGCCATCACCCCGATGTTCTCCGCGTAGGTTGTGGTGCCTGATCCACCGAACCCGCCGGCCAGCGTGGTCGCCAGCCCGTCGCCGATAAGTGCCGGGCCTGCCTGGTCGTCGAGGTTTCTCTTCGTCATCCCGGCAACTGCCTTCACGTGTCCCACGTTCTCCGCGATGAGGACAACCACGACAGGCAAGGTCAGCAGAACCGCGCTGGCGTGGAACTCCGGGGTGTGGAAGTCAGGGAGACCGAACCATGCGGCATCGCCGATGACACCGCGTGCATCGTCGGCGATGTTCCCGGTGACCACGGCGAAGACCCATCCGATGATGACGCCGATGAGGATCCCGAGACGCCCGATCATGCCTCGTCCGGCAACTGTGACAATGAGCACCGCACACATCGTGACGGCGGCGACCAACGGCTGTTCCGCGAAGTTGGACGTCGCTGCCGGTGCAAGGTTCAGCCCGATCAACGCGACGATGGCACCTGTCACCGCCGGCGGCATGACGGCGTCGAGGACACGACGGCCGGCAGCCTTGACCAGTACACCGACGAGGATCAGTACGAGACCGGCGACGAGCACACCGCCGAGCTGGGCCGCGAACCCTTCCGCCTGGGTCGCCGTCAACGGCGCGATGAAAGCGAAGGAGCTGCCCAGGTAGGACGGGACCCGGTTGCGGGTGATCAGCAGGAAGAGAATCGTGCCGATCCCGGAGAACAGCAGTGTCGTGTTGACCGGGAATCCGGTGAGCGCGGGCACCAGGAGCGTCGCCCCGAACATCGCGATGACGTGCTGCATGCCGATGCCGACGGTCCGTGGCCACGTCAACCGTTCCTCCGGGGCGACGACCGCCCCGGGCCTGATGTTTCTTCCGTCTCCGTGCATCCTCCACCCGAAGAAAGCTCCTCGCGGGGCTTGCTCGGGGACGCGGTCCGTCCGCGTGTTCATCTCGTCCATTCGGACGAGCTTATTCTGTCCCCTCGCCGACCGCGATTCGCAGGTCCGACAGTTCGGCCGCGATGATCCCGGGCAGGCGCACCTCCACGCGGGTGCCGTCCTCGGTGTACTCCTGGCTCAGCACGGTGCCGTACTCGTGCAGGCGTGCCACGACGTCACCCCGGTCAAATGGCACCTGCAGCACCACATGGTCGTCACGGGAGTTGAGGAAGAGCTCCAACCTGCTCTCGAGTGCCGGAATGCCTTCCCCGGTGGCGGCCGAAACGAACAGCACGTCATCCAGCCGACTGCGAAGTTCAGCCAGCACCAGTGGATCCGCGGCATCGACCTTGTTGATCACGAGGATCTCCGGTGGCGCCGGCTCCCCGGTCTCCTCAGCAATTTCACCGATGACTTTGTTGACCGCAGCGATCTGCTCCATCGGGAATGGGTCGGATCCGTCGACGACGTGCAGGACGACATCGGCGGCCATGACCTCCTCCAGGGTGGAACGGAAGGCTTCGACCAGTTGTGTCGGCAGGAACCGGATGAAACCGACCGTGTCCGAAAAGACCACCGCGCGCCCGTCGGCAAGCTCGGCGCGGCGGGTCGTGGGGTCGAGGGTCGCGAACAACGCGTCCTCCACCAGGACCCCGGCACCGGTCAGCGAGTTCAGCAAGGACGACTTGCCTGCGTTGGTGTAGCCCGCGATGGCGACTTTCGCTATGGCGGACGCGTCACGACGACCACGTTTGATGTCACGGGACTTCTTCATGCCCTGGATCTCGCGACGTAGCCGGGCCATCTCGCTGCGCAGTCGCCGACGGTCGGCCTCGATCTTGGTTTCACCAGGTCCACGGAGTCCGACTCCGCCGTTGGAGCCCGCACGTCCACCGGCCTGCCGTGACAGGGCACCGCCCCAACCACGCACGCGGGTGATGAGGTACTCCAGCTGTGCGAGAGCGACCTGTGCCTTGCCCTCCTTGGACTTGGCGTGCTGCGCGAAGATGTCGAGGATCAGCATCGTCCGGTCGATGACCTTGACGTCGAGTGCCTTCTCCAGGGCGATCATCTGCCCCGGACTGAGCTCACCGTCGGCGACGACCGTGTCCGCGTTGGTCTCGACGACGATCTGGCGGAGTTCCTCCACCTTGCCGGACCCGATGTAGGTGCCTGCATCCGGTTTGTCCCGTCGCTGGTAGAGCATGTCGGCGATCTCGGAGCCGGCGGTCTCCGCCAGTGCCGCCAGTTCTGCGAGGCGGGCTTCGATCTGTTCGAGACTGCCTTCGGTCCACACACCGACGAGCACGACCTTCTCGAGCCGGAGCTTACGGTACTCGACGTCATAGCCGTCGTCCTGTTCGGTGGAGTGGACGTTCGTCCCACGGCTGAGTCTCCGGAGACTCGACCGCTGCTCGAGGTCCAGCTCTCCGACTGTCGTCTCCGCGTGGATCTCTTCAGGGTTCTGGTTCATGCTTGTCATTACCCACCATCTTTCCACGAGTCGCGGCCACAGAGTAGAGTCACTCCCATGATTCCGGAACTGAAAAGTGTGGGGTTGGATTTCAGCCGTTGGCAGGATGCTCTCGAGGCAGCGTACGGGACAGGGGCTTTACGGGTCACCGGCGAGGTCCGCGACGGACAGGTACTGCAGTACGACGACCCGAGTGGTGCACGTCTGGTCATCCTCGCTGTCCCACCCTACGGTTCCTTCGCCAGCTTCAGCGGTGGTGCGGAAGCCTCTGCGCACCTCAGCATGGTCGACGACATCGTCGGTGTACTCGACATCGTGGCCGACTCTCCCCTCCTGCAGGTCCGGGCCGAGGGCGCACCTGTGATCGCGTCGCTGACCGCCACCATCGCTCAGGGTCCCCTGTTGTCGGACGAGGGGACGTTGACCTACCAGCCGATGCAGGTGACCGCGCTCGCCGCGGACGTGGCCGTCCACCGCACGCGGGACGACGCCGCTCGTGCGGGCGTCCTGCGGGTCGGTTCAGTGGAGTCCACCGGTCTCACCGACCTGAACTCCGGGGCAGTCACGCCCCATGCGGCGGCGTCGGTGGCAGTGGAGGTCTCCACCGCCGAGCGCAGGACGGCAGCTTTGACCGGCCAGTCCTTCTGGGTGTGCACGGTCGCGGCCCCGTTCGAGTTCACCGTGGTCGTTCCTGACGACGGCGGTGACGACCTCCTGCCCGGCACGATCCTTGCCGGGTCAGTCCAGTTCACCGCCACTGCCGTGGATCCCGCATCCTGTTCCTCCGGCGGGTGTGGTTGCGGGTCAGGAGGTTGCGGAGGATCCTGTGGTTAGGAGCGTCCCGAAGATCCTGCTCGTGGCGGCGTTCGTGGTCGTACTGTCATGGGTCGTGATCAGTTCCCTCGGCCGACTCGGCATACTCATCGCGGTCATCCTGGTGATCACCGCCTCAGTCACGGTCATCAGGCAGGATTCCGAGCGCGAGATCGCGTCGCTGAAGCGGTCCATTGACCTGTCGGCCACCGATATCGCGGCGATTCTCGACGACTGGGACGACTTCCGGAACTCCAGTGACCCAGCCCGGGTACGTGACCGTCAGCTGCACCGTCCGGAGCTCTGCGACGCCCGCTCCGGGATCTCCAGCGTGTCACGGTTCCATGCGGCCGCCGGATCATGTGAGCGGTTCCTCCGGCATCTTCCCGAACGCACGACGTCCTTGTCGACGGTCACATCCCTGACAGAACTCCTGCATGAGACGGACCAACGCGCGCTGAGTCTGCAGAGACTCTGGGACCGCGCCCGCCAGGACTCCGTCAGTTCACGTCATCACTGACCTGACCAGAGGCCCCAGAACACTGGCCTCAGAGCACTGCAGCGGTGACCGTTGTGGTGAACACGAGACGTGACGGCCCTCTGAGTGTGGCGGGGACCGGCCGCCCGGCCTCGTCCGCACCCACCGTGACGGCCACTTCCCCTCCGGGAATGACGACACGCACGGTCTCCTCCCACGCTTCCGGTGCCCGCGACGGGCCGTCGAACCGGTCATGCAGGGCAGCGACGGCGGCTGCGACAGTGCCGGTACCACAGGACAATGTCTCGCCGACTCCACGTTCGTGCACTCTCATGTGCACGCACCCGTCTTCCAGCGCTGTCAGGATCTCCAGGTTCACCCCCGTCGGGAAGAATGACCTGTCGTAGTCGGGGCGCAGGTCAACCCTGAGCTCAGCGAGTTCCGTCGAGGTGAGCCCGGGAACGACGCAGGCCAGGTGGGGGTTCCCCATGTCGACTCCGACACCCTCGTACCGGACACCGTCCAGTGTCGCCACGGAGGAGCCCGTGATGCATGGCACGCCCATGTCCACACTGACCTCAGCATCAGTGGCGGTCGCGGCATGGATCTTCACGTCGCGACGTCCGGCCCGGGTACCGACCGGCCAGGTTCCGTCGGCATTCCGGTAGTCCGGCGTCGTCAGGGACAGTGCGCTGAGAGCATGGGCGAAAACGCGGACTCCGTTGCCGCACATCTCCGCCACAGACCCGTCAGCGTTGCGGTAGTCCATGAACCAGTCCCCGTTCCGCACACCGTCGGGCAGACGTGCCAGAACGCCCTGGCGGACGAGCACTCCCGCCGTGGAGATCCTGATCACTCCGTCAGCACCGATGCCTCGATGACGGTCAGCCAGCGAGCGCACGAGGTCATCCGTGAGGTCCACCGTCGCCTCAGGGTCAGGGATCAGGAGGAAGTCATTACCGGTTCCGTGTCCCTTGATTACCTCTAGCTGTGTGCGCCCATCCATGGTTGAGAGTCTAACGCCTCGCCGACTCCCCCGACGTCTGACCCACCGCCTCGAGCACCGCGGCCACCACCTGCTCGGAGACGTCAGGAGCGGAAGCGTCGAACCACGTGATCCGGGGGTCGCGCCGGAACCACGCCCGTTGACGTCGGGCGTAGCGGCGGGTCCCTGTCACCGTGCGTTCGACGGCCTCGTCGAGGGTCAGCTCCCCGGAGAGATGGTCGAGAACCTGTGCGTAGCCGATGGCCTGTCCCGCTGTCGACGACCGTCGCAGCCCCCGGTCCACCAGTGAGCGGACCTCCTGGACGAGTCCCTGCTCGAACATGCGGTTGACGCGGGTCTCCAGTCGCGGATTCAACCAGTCCGCCGTCGCGGACAGTCCGACAATCGCCGTACGCCACCGCGTCGGTCGGTCCTTCGGTGGCTGGGAGGCCGCGAACGGCCGGCCGGTGAGTTCAATGACCTCCAACGCCCGCACCGTCCGGCGTCTGTCCCTGGTCTCGATGACCGCCGCCGCCTCCGGATCCCTCTGCGCCAGTACGGCGTGCAGCCGTTCTACCCCGATGCGGTCGCACTCCTGCTCCCACCGGCGACGTACTGCCGCGTCCGTGGGTGGAAGATCCCAGTCGTCGAGGAGTGCCTGGATGTACATCATCGACCCACCGACCACCACCGGCGTCCGTCCCCGTCCGCGGACGGCCTCCACGTCAGCGATTGCCGCGTCGCGGTAACGGGCGACAGAGGCTGTCTCCGTGACGTCGAGAACGTCGAGCTGGTGGTGCGGTATCCCGCGCCTGTCCTCGGGCGGAAGTTTCGCCGTGCCGATGTCCATTCCCCGGTACAGCTGCATGGAGTCGATGTTGACGATCTCGCCGTCAACCGCCTCCGCCACGGCCAGAGCGGTGTCGGACTTCCCTGCCCCCGTCGGCCCGACCACCGCCACAGGACGGGGCAGTCGCTGGTGTTCTGTCATGTCACCTGAGTCTACGGCCGGTACCGACAGTGCGGTAATGGTACCCGACGGGGTCTGCCATAATGTCAGGCAGAACCGTCAACCGACCGAAGGACCACCGATGAATGCCCCGAAGCCCGGCCCCCGACCCGGAGCACGTCCCGGAGTGCGTCCCGGGCCCCAGGCCGGCGCTGCCCCCGTCAGCACGACCGTCGCTCCCTCCGTGGAGGACGCCGCCGCCCACGGCCGCATCGACGCTGCGGGGGTCGTGTGGCTCACCGTCCCCGCCGCTGACGGGGACGGCCCGTCCACGGAGCGTCGCATCGGGGAATGGAAGGCCGGCACCGTCGCCGAAGGCCTCGCCCACTATGCGCGGCGCTTCGCCGACCTCGCCACCGAGGTGGAGGTCTTGGTCGCACGGCTGGGTACCCACCCGGAGGACGTCGCACGGGTCCGGGACGACGCACGGCGACTGCGGGAAGGCCTGCCCGAGGCCGCGGTCCTCGGCGACGTAGCACGGCTCGACCGACGACTCTCAGAACTACTCACGACCGCCGATCAGGTGGAGGCCCGGGTGGCCGAGCACCGTGTCGAACTGGTGGTGGAGGCGGAGCGGATCGCCGACTCCGGTTCGGACTGGAAGTCGGACGGTAACCGGTTGAAGGAGATCGGCGAGCGCTGGAACGCCGCCGGTGGAGACCGGGCGGCCGGAAAGGACCTGGCGGCGCGTTTCCGCGTCGCCCGTGAGACGTTCAACAGTCGACGAGGCAGCCATTTCGCTGATCTCGACAAACAACGGGACGCTGCCCGCAGGGCCAAGGAGAAGCTCGTCGCACAGGCCGTTGCCCTGCAGGATTCGACGAACTGGAACGAGACCGCGCGAGCCTACCGGGACCTGATGGCAGAATGGAAGGCCGCAGGACGCGCCCGCCGCGCGGATGACGACCGGCTGTGGGCCGAGTTCCGGCATGCGCAGGACGTCTTCTTCGGCGCACGGGACGAGGACAACCGTCGCAAGGATGCGGAGTTCGAGCAGAACGCTGAAGCCAAGCAGTCCCTCCTGGACGAGTACGACGCACGTATCGACCCGGCTGCCGGCCAGGACCGTGCCCGTGATCTCCTGCGGGAACTCCAGGAGAAATGGGACGCGATCGGCTTCGTCCCCCGCGCGCGCGTCCAGGAGTTCGAGGACAAGATCGGGGCGTTGGAGTCACGGGTCAGCGACTATGCCGAGCAGCAGTGGCGCAGGACCGATCCGGAAGTCGAGGCACGGGTCGCGCAGTTCCAGGCGAAAGTCGACCAGCTGACCGCTGATGCGGACGCGGCCGAGGCCCGGGGACGCGACGCGAAGGCCGCGGAGCTACGGGGCCAGGCAGAACAATGGCGCTCCTGGGCACAGACAGCGGCCGACGCCGCCCGCGGCTAGTTGCGACTAGTTGTCGTCTTCCGGATCCTCCGGGGCATCCGGTTGCTCCGGACCGTCAGCACCATTTCCGGTGTCACCGGTACGCTCAGCCCGTTGTCTCCGGGCACGCACCTTGTCCCTGCGGTCGTCGACGAGTTCGGTGTCCTGACGCGGGGCAAGACCGGTGCGCAGTACCAGCTGCGCTGCCCTGGACTCCTCGTCCTTCCCTGCTTCAGCCCGCCGCCTGGCGGCGATCGCCTTCTGCACGGCGCCACGCCGTAGCAGCCTGCTCGACAGGGCGATGAAGATCACCACCATCCCCACGAATCCCATGATGAGTCCGAAAGACGGGCCGTCGCCTGGTTCTGTCGGTGGACGCGACTGACGCATACCGATCGCGAGGACCGCGTAGACCCATCCTATTCCCGTCAAGATCCAGTTGAGCCACGCCACCAGGGACGAGCGGGAGATGACCGTTCCCAGTGTCAGCAGGACTCCACCGACCAGCGCGAGCCACACGTACACACGCTCAGGCAGTGTCGTGACGAACGTCTGTGCCGTGTCCGAGTAGAACAGGACATCGTACCCGTGCACCTCGCCGGAATGCGGCATGAAGATCGACACGAGAACGACGATCATCCCGCACAGCAGGACCGGCAACGAGGATCCGAGCACGATCGTCCCCGCAGCACGCCGTTCGGCCTTGGCGAGGTCGCCACCTGCGTCACGTTCGAGTTTCTCTAGGTGCTTGTCCAGCGCCTCGACGCGCCGCCTGTTGATCGCCTCACGGCTGTCACCGCTCTTGTCCACTGCTTTACTCACAACCACAGCCTCCACTCTGTGTCGTCCGGGTGGCAGGCCGGCCGATACCGGGGAGCCCCAGGCCGACCCCGCCCACCGGGCCGGTGGTAGGCACGGTACCCGCCTCCGACATGTCGCCGGCGACCGTCCGCCGATGGGTGTGGACAGCGGAATCCGCCAGAAGGAAGTGCGGTGCCGAGCCCGTGACGGTGACCTCCACGACGTCACCGGGGCGCACCTTCGTCTCCCCCGGCGAGAAGTGGACCAGACGACCGTCGCGCGCGCGCCCGGACATGCGCCGGGTCTGTGCGTTCTTCCGTCCTCCACCATCCTGTACGAGGAGTTCGACCTGTCGGCCCACCTGGGCCGCATTGTCCTCGCCGCTGATACGCTCCTGCAGTCGTTCCAGTCGCTCGTAGCGGTCCTGTACCACGGCCTTGGGGATCTGGTCGGACAGTGTTGCCGCCGGAGTCCCGGGCCGCGGTGAGTACTGGAACGTATAGGCACTGGTGAAACGCGACTCCTCGACGACACGCAGCGTCTCCCGGAAGTCCTCCTCCGTCTCGCCGGGGAAGCCCACGATGATGTCGGTGGTGATGGCCGCGTCCGGCATCTGCGCGCGTACCTTCTCCAGGATCCCCAGGAACTTCTTCGATCGGTAGGACCGTCGCATCGCCTTGAGGATTCGGTCGGACCCGGACTGCAGAGGCATGTGCAGTTGCGGGCACACTGCAGGGGTATCCACCATCGCCTCGATCACGTCATCGGTGAATTCCGCGGGGTGGGGGCTGGTGAACCGCAGTCGTTCCAGCCCCTCGATCTCCCCGCAGGCACGGAGAAGTCTCGAGAATGCTGTCCGGTCACGGTCCAGTGACGGGTCGGAGAAGTTCACACCGTAGGCATTGACATTCTGCCCGAGCAACGTGACCTCGGTGACCCCCTGGTCGACCAAAGCCTTGACCTCGGCGAGGATGTCGCCGGGACGACGGTCCTGCTCCGCGCCACGGAGAGACGGGACGATGCAGAAGGTACAGGTGTTGTTGCACCCGACCGACACACTCACCCAACCGGCGTAGGCGGACTCACGCTTCGCAGGGAGAACGGACGGGAACTGTTCAAGCGAGTCGGCGATCTCCACTTCAGCGCGGTTGTTGTGTGCACTGCGCGAGAGCAGGGCAGGCAACGACCCCATGTTGTGCGTGCCGAAGACGACATCCACCCACGGTGCCTTGTCGACGACGACGTCCTTGTCCTTCTGCGCCATGCACCCCCCGACGGCGATCTGCATGCCGGGGTTCCGGTCCTTGACCTCCTTGAGCTGGCCAAGCGTCCCGTAGAGACGGTTATCGGCGTTCTCGCGCACCGCACAGGTGTTGAACACGACGACGTCGGGAGTCGCTTCGCCGGCGACGGGGACGTAACCGGAGTCCTCCAGCAGCCCCGACAATCGCTCGGAGTCATGGACGTTCATCTGACACCCGAAGGTGCGGACCTCGTACGTTCGGGTGCTCCGGCGGTCAGACCGGGTCATTTCTGCAGTACTACGGGATTCAACCACGGTCCCCGAGTGTAGTCCAGCACCCCCGGGAGACCGAACGGGCACCCTCGACGTACCAGGCCGGAACTGCGAATACCCGGTGTTTACGAGATTGTAACGTGACTCAGACCTCACGGGGTTCACCAGAATGGCGGAGATAACATTAGACTCCACCTATGACTGTTCAAGAGAATGCATCAAGCATGATCACCCTTACCGGGGTGAACAAGTACTTCGGCGACTTCCAGGCATTGAAGGACATCAACCTGGACATCCCCTCAGGCCAGGTGGTTGTGGTGCTGGGACCGTCCGGCTCCGGCAAGTCCACCCTGTGCCGGACGATCAACCGGCTCGAAACCATCGACACCGGCGAGATCCACATCGACGGCGAGCTCCTGCCCGAAGAGGGCAAAGACCTCGCCCGTCTGAGATCGGACGTCGGCATGGTGTTCCAGTCGTTCAACCTGTTCAGCCACATGACCATCCGGGACAACGTCACTCTGGCTCCGATGAAGGTCCGGAAGACGTCCAAGGCCGATGCTTCGGAGAGCGCCGACCGCCTCCTCGACCGCGTCGGTATCGCCGTACAGGCTGACAAGTACCCCGCACAGCTCTCGGGTGGTCAGCAGCAGCGTGTCGCCATCGCCCGTGCTCTGGCGATGGAACCGAAGGTGATGCTCTTCGACGAGCCGACCTCGGCCCTGGACCCCGAGATGATCAACGAAGTCCTCGATGTCATGGCTGACCTCGCCGCGGGCGGTATGACGATGGTGGTGGTCACCCACGAGATGGGCTTCGCCCGCCGCGCGGCTGACCGCATCCTCTTCATGGCCGACGGTGCCATCGTCGAGGACACCGACCCGGAGACCTTCTTCACCAACCCGGAGTCGGACCGTGCCAAGGACTTCCTGGCGAAGATCGTCGGACACTAGGAGGTGGTGACATCCATGAAGAAGAACAGCAGATTCCTGCGTCGGGTCGCTGCCACCGTCATCGTCGCTGCCGGAGCAGTCAGTCTGGCGGCCTGCGGAAACTCGGAGCCACGCTCGCTGCTCAATGACATCGAGAACGGCAGTGTCACCCTCGGCACGAAGTTCGATCAACCCGGTCTGGGTGAGCGCACGCCGGACAAGGATTTCGAGGGGATGGACGTCGATGTCTCGCGGTACGTCATCACCTACATCGCCGACAAGCACGGTTGGAACGTCCCCGACATGGAATGGCGGGAGACCCCGTCAGCACAGCGTGAAACGCTGATCAACAACGGCGAAGTCAACATGATCACGGCAAGCTACTCGATCAACGCCGGACGTCTGGCCGCCGTCGATTTCGCCGGCCCGTACATGGTGACCCACCAGGGTCTCCTCATTGAGGCCGATACAGGCATCACCGGCCTTGCCGACGTCAAGGACGGTATGCGGCTGTGCTCGGTGTCCGGTTCCACCCCGGCGCAGAAGGTCAAGGATGCGCTGCCGGGAGTCCAGCTCCAGGAGTTCGACACCTACGCAGCCTGCGCCGAAGGCGTGAAACAGGGCGTCGTGGATGCGTTGACCACTGATGCGACGATCCTCGCAGGCTTCGCGGAGCGGTACAAGGAACGCTACGACGACGACTTCCGCGTCATTCAACTGCAGAATCCGGACGGCTCTTTCTGGACGGACGAGCACTACGGCATCGGTCTGCCCAAGGGCGACGGCACCGACCGCGAGGCGGTCAACGAGGCGCTGGAGGAGATGTACGACTCCGGAGCATTCGATGAGATCGTCAAGGACAACCTCGGGGATGACTTCGAGATCGGGCCGAAGCCTGACATCGGCGACCTCTCGTTCACGGAAGACTGAATCCACCACTGAAAGGAAGGAGGTCCCGACATGAATCCCGATCTCTGGGCCGAAATGGGCCCGCAGCTGCTACCGGTGTTCTGGGTCACCATCAAACTCACCCTCTGGTCTGCCGTCGGCGCGTTGATCCTCGGCACGATCCTCACTGCGATGCGCGTCTGCCCCGTGGGCATCCTGCGCACGGTCGCGACCGTCTACATCAACACCGTCCGCAACACCCCCCTGACCCTCATCGCCTTGTTGATGGCACTGGGTCTCTACTACCAGCTGAACCTGTTGCTCGCATCGAACTCCAGTGAGAGCTTCATCGAGCAGCAGAACTTCCGACTCGCGGTGCTGGCGTTCATCCTCTACACCTCGACCTTCGTCGCGGAGTCTCTCCGGTCGGGCATCAACACCGTGCCTTTCGGCCAGGCAGAGGCCGCCCGGTCCCTGGGACTGAGTTTCACTCAGAATTTCCGCTACGTCGTGTTCCCCCAGGCCTTCCGTGGCGCCATCGTCCCGTTGGGCAACACCCTGATCGCCCTGATCAAGAATACGACGATCGCCTCAGTCATCGGCGTGGGAGAAGCGTCCCTGCTGATGAAGACCATGACGGAGAACTACGCCAGTGACCTGCTCGTCATCTTCGCAATCATCGCGGCAGGATTCATCATCCTCACCCTGCCTACCGGACTGTTGTTCGGCTGGGCCGGGAAACGTTGGGCGGTGAAGCGCTGATGTCCACACGCGCGACAGTCCTCTACGACACACCCGGCCCCAAGGCCGTGAGATTCAACCGTATCCTCACCGTGGCGACGGTCGTTGTCCTCCTCCTGATCCTGGCCTCTGTGCTGTGGAAGCTCGGTGACGGAGGTCAGCTGGACAGGGACAAGTGGGAGATCTTCTTCTACTCCACCACGTGGACGACCTACATCCTTCCTGGTCTCCTCAACACGATTGTCGCGGCCGTATTCTCCATCATCCTGGCCCTGCTCATCGGAGCGGTTCTGGGTATCGGCCGCCTGTCCACGATTCGTGCAGTCCGATGGGTCTGCGGCATCATCGTCGAATTTTTCCGGGCCATTCCGGTGCTGGTGCTGATGCTGTTCGCCTACGCCCTCTTCGGTCTTTACGCGGTGTTCCCGTCATCGATGATGGGCTTCGCTGCGGTGGTCTTCGCCTTGACGATGTACAACGGCTCGGTGATCGCCGAGGTCCTTCGCTCCGGTATCGAGTCTCTGCCGAAGGGACAGTCTGAGGCGGCTTCTGCGCTCGGCCTCTCCTGGGGCCAGACGATGCGCAAGATCCTTCTGCCACAGGCCGTTGCCGCCATGCTCCCGGCGATCGTCTCGCAGATGGTCATCGCCTTGAAGGATTCTGCCCTGGGCTACATGATCGGATTCGTCGAAGTCGTCCGGTCGGGGCGCCAGCTCGGTGAGTTTTACGGAGCGATGCTTCCTGCGCTGCTGGTTACCGCGGCGATCATGATCCTGATCAACTTCGCACTGTCCAAGCTGGCGGAGCGTATCGAACAGCAGCTGCGCGCCGGCCGTGCTCGCCGGAATATTGCCGCGAAGGTCCCGCACCAGAAAGATCAGGGTATCGACACGAAGGACACGGTGAACGTCGACTGGCATGCAGAGGGACACAAGGACCTCAGATCAACAGCTGACTAGTTCCTCGATCCCGCGGATCATCCGCCGAGTTCTTCGATTCTGAGCTCGAGGGCTTCCCGGGCTACCGCGAGGCTCCGCCCCTCGGGGAATCCTCGCCTCGCTGCTACCCCCACGATGCGGCGAAGAGCCTTGTCGTATTCGCGTCGGTCAGCGGGCACCTGGGACACGGTGCCCGCCTTCTTCGTGACCACATCCCGCAGGATGGCGTCCTGGTCACCCTCGTCAATCTGGTCGAGTGCACTTTCAATCACCGGAGCAGACACCCCCTTGTCAACCAGCTCGCGTCGGAGAACAGACACGGACTTTCGTTGGTTCTGTTGCCGCTGCCGCACCCATTCGTGAGCGAAACGTGCGTCGTCGAGCATGCCGTTGGCGATACACCGTTCGATCACCAACTCCACCAGATCGGGATCGGCGGTCCCGCCGTCCGGGCCTGTCGTATCGGACAGCCGTCGGCGGAGTTCCTCCACCGACCGGTCGCGGTGGCTGATGAGGCGGGTCGCTTTATTCTTCAACGGCGCAAGATGCTCCTCCAGCCGCTCGTCGATGATGTCACCGTTGCCTTCACCGCGCTGGACTGCGGCGATAGCAGCCTGAAGCTGCTCAATGGTGGATGCAGTGTCGCCATCCGACCGAGACATTCGATCCACCCGACCTAGTCGTCGTCCTCATCGTCAAAGGTGGGGACCACGCTGATCGGAACATTGTCGGGATCCTCGATGCCAGGCACGTCCATGGCTCCCTCGTCCTCCGTGGCTGCCGTATCAGCTGAATTACCGGCGGCATACGGCCCCACCTGGAGGGTACGCATGATGCTGTCCTCGATCTCGGCAGACAAGTCAGGGTTACCCTTGAGGAACTCGCGGGCCTTCTCCTTGCCCTGCCCCAGCTGGTCGCCCTTGTAGGTGTACCAGGACCCGGACTTCTTCACCAGACCGTTGTCGACACCGAGGTCGATGATCGACCCCTCCCGTGAAACGCCCTCTCCGTAGAGGATGTCGAACTCAGCGATCTTGAATGGCGGGGAGACCTTGTTCTTCACGATCTTCATTTTGGTACGGTTGCCGACCGCATCCTGCCCGTCCTTCAGCGTCTGGATCCGTCGGACGTCACAGCGCACGGAGGCATAGAACTTCAACGCCTTACCACCGGTGGTGGTCTCCGGGGAGCCGAACATGACACCGATCTTCTCGCGGAGCTGGTTGATGAAGATAGCGGTGGTGCCGGTCTGATGCAGGGCGCCGGTCATCTTGCGCAGCGCCTGACTCATAAGACGCGCCTGGAGACCGACGTGGCTGTCGCCCATGTCCCCGTCGATCTCGGCCTTCGGGGTCAAGGCAGCCACGGAGTCGACCACGATGATGTCGATGGCACCGGACCGCACGAGCATATCGGCGATCTCCAGCGCCTGCTCACCGGTATCGGGCTGCGAGACCAGGAGGTTGTCGGTGTCGACGCCCAGCTTCTTGGCGTAATCCGGGTCAAGTGCGTGCTCGGCGTCGACGAAGGCTGCGATTCCCCCGGCTTTCTGCGCCTCGGCGATCGCGTGCAGGGCCACCGTCGTCTTACCGGAGGATTCCGGGCCGTAGATCTCGACGACACGGCCACGGGGGAAACCACCGAGGCCCAGTGCCACGTTGATCGCGATATTTCCCGACGAGATGACCTGGATCGGAGGGCGGTTGTCATCACCCAGACGCATCACCGCGCCCTTGCCGAAATCCTTCTCGATCTGCGACATCGCCAGATCAAGTGCCTTCTGACGGTCAGCACCGGCGTTACCGGAGGTACTCTTCTTCTTGGTGGCCATGGCCATGTGCCCTCATTTCCGTTCTCGTTCTCGACACTGCCGGTAAGCAGCGGCCGTTGTTCCCTCAGTGCAGAGAGACTCTCCGGCGCCCCCGGAGGTTCCCTCCACGGGACTGTCGGCATCGAAGAATACATCTACCGTGCCGAGTGGACACACCAGACAATACACGAACCTGTGTTCGATAACAGATCACACGCGCCGGACGCCGGATCGCGCGGTCAGACATCCTCACCGAGACGGCGTTCCGGCGGAACATCAAAGTCGTCGCACAGTGCCAGCCACACGTCCCTGAGGTCGTGCCCTTGTTCGATCAGCTCCCCCGGTGTCGCCCCCATGCCCGCCAGGACGTGACTCCCGGCGATCCAGCTACCGAAAGAGTCCCCGAACTCCCCGTGGACAAGTCGGTCGAACTCGGTACGTCGCATGGCCACCACGCTAACAGACGCGCCGCGGGGACCACGATCTTGAACGGCGTACAAGTTTCGGTCTAGAGTTCTTCACATGGTGAACTCTTCGATCCGTTCCCGGGCGTTGCCCGCACGCCGGTCCCCCGCCGCGGACATCGCTCTGATGGCGACCTTTGCTGCACTGATCATCGTGCTCGGCGCCGTGACGATCCCCGTCGGCGGACTCGGTGTGCCCATCGTCCTGCAGAACATGGGGGTGGCCCTGACAGCAATGATCCTGGGTTGGAAGCGTGGCGGACTTGCCGTGGCACTGTTCATCGCCGTCGGTTTCGTCGGCGTCCCGAACATGGCCGGCTGGAAACCCGCTCTGGCTGCCGTGGCAGGGCCGACGGTCGGATACGTTCTCGGGTACATCGTGTCCGCCGTCGTCATCGGGGCGATCGCCCAGTACGCACCACGCCGTCATGTCGGCCGTGTCGTCGTTTTCGTCGTAGCGGGGCTCGTCGGAGTCTGCGTGCAGTACCTCTGCGGCAGTGTCGGTCTGGTGTTCCGCACCGGCATGGACTTCACCGGTGCACTCATGTCGAATACGCCGTTCATTCCCGGTGACCTCGTGAAGGTGCTCGTCGCTGCCGTTATCGCCGCAGCAGTCGTCCGTGCCGTCCCTGACCTTCTCCCCTCGTCCCGGCACACAGGGGTGACACAGTGACTGTCCGCTTCCGTGACGCGTCGGTCGCCGTTGACGGCACAACCATCCTGCACCCGGTCAGCCTGGACCTCACGGAACAGCGCATCAGCATCATCGGTGCAAACGGGTCAGGTAAGTCGACTCTGATCCGGATGATCAACGGACTGACGTCGGCGACATCCGGTTCCGTGGAGGTCAACGGCGTTCCCGTCGGCCGCCGGGGAAGGAAGGTGAGAGGCGCTGTCGGCTTTCTGTTCTCCGACCCGGACAATCAGATCATCATGCCCAGCGTCGCCGAAGACGTCGCCTTCTCACTCCGCGGCGCCGGCCTGACACGTGATCAGGTCACGGAGCGGGTCACTGCATCATTGACCATGGCAGGCCTGACAGGCAAAGAGGAACAGTCGCCTCACCTGCTCTCCGGAGGTGAGAAGCAGATGCTGGCCCTGGCATCGATCACGGCTCTCGACCCACAGGTCATCGTCGCTGATGAACCGTCCTGTCTTCTCGACCTGGTCAACCGCAACCAGCTCCGGAAGACCCTCGGTTCCCTCTCTCAACAAGTCATCACGGTCACCCACGACCTGGAGCTCGCCGCCGACGCAGAGCGCACGATCTGTGTCGCGGACGGCCGGGTGATTGACGACGGGCCCCCGGACGAGGTCATATCCGCCTACGTCCGACGGATGAATGAGGCCAGCACACCATGATCAGCCCCTCACGGGTGCCACTCGGGGTCTACCACCCCGGTGCCTCCCCCCTTCACCGCCTCTCCCCCGGAATCAAGCTGGCCGTACTCAGCATCTTCCTGGTCGTGTCTGCAGTTGCCGTGGATTCATGGGTCGGCGGAGCCGTCAGCGTCGCGTTCGTCGCCCTGGCTGCATTCGTCGGACGCCTTCCTCCCAGACTGTTGATGCGTCAGCTAGCTGGCGCCCTACCGCTCCTGGTCTTCCTCGGACTCATGCTCTGGTGGAGAGCCGACGGTCACCAGGCCGCCACCATGGTCCTGGTCCTTTTCGCCGCCGTCGCAGGAGCCGTCACGCTCACGTTGACGACCCGTGTCTCTGAGCTGATGGACACCTTTGACCACCTCCTGGCCCCGTGTGCACGTATCGGAGTTCCGGTCGAACAGGTCAGTCTGGCGCTCACGCTGACGATCAGACTCATTCCCCTGCAGGTTCAGGCGGTCAATGAAGTCCTGGACGCGCGGAAAGCCCGTGGAAACCGTTCAGTCGGGCTGTCGTTGACCGCTTTCGGCGTACCGGTGATCGTGAGGACGATTCTGCGTGCCCGGGCGATCGCCGATGCTCTCCGGGCCCGCGGAGCAGCAGACTGAACGCCCGTCCGAAAGCTGAACCGACGCTACTCGCCGCGGAGCTCCCGCATCTTCTGGGCGACGGCGTCATTGTTGACGGCCTGTGCCTGAGGCTGCGCCTGATTGATCGCCTGCTGGGCGTTGTTGCCGCCCGCCACGGCGTTCTGGCCGGCGTTTCCCGACCCCATCTCAGCACGCAGCTGCTCGAGACGCGAGTGGCCGGCCATCTGAACACCTGCCTGCTCGACCTCAGCCATGCGGCCCTGGACGGAGTTCTCAGCCAGCTCAGCCTGTCCCAGTGCATTGGAGTAACGCCGCTCGATCTTCTCACGGACCTGGTCCAGGTTCGGCGAATCCGCACTGGCGGCGCGGTCCATCGACTGCAGCGACTCCGCAACCTTCTCCTGCATCTTCGCCTGCTCCAGCTGGCTCAACAGCTTCGTGCGCTCGGACACCTTCTGCTGGAGCTGCATGGAGTTCCGCTCCACGGCCTTCTTCGCCTGGTCAGCCTGCTGCAGCGACTGGTCGTGGAGCTGCTTCATGTCCTCCACGGACTGCTCCGCCGTCACCAGCTGGGCGGCGAAAGCCTCAGCCGCGTTCTCGTACTCGACGGCCTTCTGGTTGTCCCCTTCAGAACGCGCCTTGTCGGACAAGGTCAGTGCCTGCTTCGTATTGGCCTGAAGCTTCTCGATCTCCGCCAGCTGGCGGTTCAGCTTCATCTCGAGCTGCCGCTGGTTGCCGATGACGGCGGCCGCCTGCTGCGACAACTGCCGGTGCTGGTTCTGCGCCTCGCGGATGGCCTGTTCAATCTGCACCTTCGGGTCTGCATTCTCCTCGATCTTCGAGTCGAACAGCGCCATGAGGTACTTCCAGGCCTTAGAGAACGGGTTTGCCATGAGTCTGAACGTCTCCTTCGGACGGGGCGGGGCAGTCGCAGGGTTGTCGTGAACCAGGAAAGTATATCAGTGGGAAGCCACGGACACCGGTTCGACCGGTGTTGCCGCGGTAAGTTCGGCCGCGGCAGCATCGAACGCCATCATCGCCGCCGCCTCGATGATGACCTGCGACACCCTGATCCCCAACGCCATGCAGACGCTGGCCAGGAGTTCTGAGGAGACCTCCTTGCGGCCACGCTCCAGTTCCGAGAGGTAGCCCGGGCTCACGTTCGCGGCGACCGCAAGTTCGCGGAGGGTGCGGTGGGAATCCTCCCGGAAGCCGCGGAGCGTCGCTCCCAGGGCCTCACGCAGGAGCGGTTCGGCGAGGGTCGTTGAGACCGCGTCAACTCCCGCCAGGTCGACGTCGGGTCGTTCTTTCTCGAGTACCGAAGTGTGCTTTGCCATCACCGTCTCCAACGGTTGGGGATCCCTTTTTGTTCCCGTCCAAGTCTAGTCCACCGTCTCCACCGGCGTCGCGGTAACCGTGCCACGGGGCTCTCAGTCGTCGTCCGCCACCGCGGTGAGTGCATCAAGGGCGTCGACGGCATCGACGGCCAGTGACAGTGCACGTGCGGTCGTCGCTGAACGGATGGCCCCCCGCTGGTCCTGCCCCTGCTGGCGGGACGAGCTGAGCTCCGCGTCACCGAGGGACACCACGTGGTCGATCGCCTCCTCCCCGTGACGGGGCGCGGACCACACCGCGATGTAGACCTCACCAACGGGGTGACCGTCCTGCCTGTCAGGGCCCGCGACACCGGTGACGCCGAGCCCGATATCAGCGCCACACCGGCTCGCCGCGCCCCTCGCCAAAGCGCGTGCCACATCAGGGTCGACGGCACCCTGGGCCGACAACAGGGACTCGTCGACGCCTGCGAGCGTCGCCTTGAGGTCCGTCGCGTACACGACGAGGCCACCCCGGAGCACGGCAGACGCACCGGGGACGCCCGCGATGGTCGACGCGATGTCACCGGCGGTCAACGACTCCGCGGTCGCCACCGTGACCCCGGCCGACGTCGCGGACGACACCAGCCGACGCGCGAGGATCGCGGGAAGGGACGGGCCCGACGGCTCAGGCATCGGACCGGTTCCGGGAATCCAGGAGATACTGCACGCCGGTCACCACGGTCACCAGGACCGCCACGGCGATCAGGGGGTAGGTGAGCCAGTTGGTCCAGTCCGGCAACGGCGCGATGACCATCGCAACGGCCAGCGTCTGCAACACGGTCTTGAGCTTTCCGCCCTTCGACGCCGGAACGACTTTGCCCTTACGTGCCAGAACCATCCGCCATACCGTGATGCCGAGCTCCCGGAAGACGATGACTACGGTGACAGACCACCACAGGTCGCCCAGGATGTTCAGCGACACCATCGCCGAGATCATCAACGCCTTGTCTGCGATCGGGTCAGCGAGCTTCCCGTAGTCGGTGATCACCTCGTAACGGCGCGCCAGGAAACCGTCCAGCTGATCCGTGGCCATGAGCACACAGAAAGACAACAGGGCCCACCAGCGCAACGCGCTGTCGAGGTCCCGGTCCCCCGCCAGTGGCCCGGCCGCGATCAACAGCCAGACGAAGACCGGGATCAGGATGATCCGGACCGTGGTCAGGACATTCGGGAGGTTGAACCGGTGGACGGCGCGACCGAACTGCGACCTGCCGACACCGACCGGTGCCCCATGGTGGCCGCTGTTGCCGTTCCCGTCACTGTTCTGCATCTCGTGCTGCGTCTCTTGCACCCTTCACATCCTACCCAGTGCACGCGGAAGTTGGTGCACCGGCGCTAGCTGGTGTCAGTCGCGAGCGGCGCTCTCGACGGAGGAGTCCGCTGCTGGAGCAGACTCTTTCGCTGCGTCGCGCTTCGACTTCACCAGACTGGCGACCACAGTTACGGCCAGGACGCCGACGATGACCAACAGGGAGACCACCGTCTCCACCTCCGGCGCATTGAGCACGGGGTCGCCACCGTTGATGAAAGGAAGACCGTTCTCGTGCAGAGCATGCAGCACAAGCTTCACACCGATGAAGGCCAGGATGATGCCCAGCCCGTAGGGCAGGTACACCAGCCGGTCAAGGAGGCCGTCCAGCAGGAAGTACATCTGCCGCAGGCCCAGCAGCGCGAAGGCGTTCGTGGTGAAGACGATGTACGGCTCCTGGGTGATGCCGTAGATCGCCGGGATGGAGTCGAGGGCGAACATGAGGTCCGTCATGCCGATGGCGACGAGGCAGACCAGCAGGGGAGTCACCGCACGCTTGCCCAGCCGGCGCACCAGCAGCTTGTCACCGCTGTAGTCGTCAGCGACGGGGACCGCCTTGTTGAGGACCTTGATCAGCTTCATGTCACTGGGATCGCGGGCGGGCTTGTCCGACAGCTCATCCCGGACCACGGTGTATGCCGTCCACAGCAGCCAGATCCCGAAGATGTAGAACACGTCGGACCAGGCTTCAATGGCTGCAGCACCGAAAGCGATGAAGATGCCGCGGAAGACCAGGGCGAGAGCGATCCCGATCAACAGCACCTTCTGCTGGTATTCGCGGGGGACCTTGAACGTGCCCATGATCAAGGCGAAGATGAACAGATTGTCCACGCTCAAGGCCTTCTCGGTCACGTACCCGGTGAAGAACTCGACACCGTGTGCGTGCGGGTCTCCCGGTTCACCCCAGGTGAACCAGAGGAAGACGCCGAACGCGCAGGCCAGCCCGACGTAGAACAGGCTCCACCAGGCTGACTCTTTGATGGAGGGCGCGTGGGGTGTACGCACGTGGGTGTAGAAATCGAAGATGAAGAACCCGGCGATCACCGCAATGGTGATGATCCAGGTGAGTGCATTGACTTCCATGACTGGTCGAAACCTCCGGTCGGCTAGGTGGACCGGAGGTCTCCCCCACCACCACGGACTACTCGTGATGGCCGGCACGACCGGGGACCGAAGGCGGTCGCCGTGTTGACGATCAGTGCCGCGGGCGGGGTACTCCCCTCCTGACAGATTCGGACTCTACCAGAAGACTGCTAGAAAGCACCCGTCGTATGAGAGGGATCCGCCCGGACGACTCTGGTCTGACCGTCATCGACCACGGGAATTTCACCGGTGGGGTCACCGTCCTGACCGGTGTAGCCACCCGGAGCGGCAGCGGGTGCATCGTATTCTGCGCCGTCATCTGCATCTCCCTGGAGTTCCCTGGGCGCCTCGGCGGGGTCAGCTCCCTTGAGCATCCAGACGATGGTGTCCAGTTCCTCCGGCTTCACCAGCACGTCCCGGGCCTTGGAGCCTTCGGACGGCCCCACGACACCATGGGTCTCCATGAGGTCCATCAGCCGTCCTGCCTTGGCGAATCCGATCCGCAGCTTACGTTGCAGCATCGAGGTGGACCCGAACTGACTGGTGACAACGAGCTCCACGGCCTGCAGCAGGTCCTCGAGGTCATTGCCGATGTCCGGGTCGATGTCCTTCTTCGCCTCGGCGGCCTTGTCCTCGGTGACACCGTCGGTGTAGTCGGGTTCCGCCTGGTCCTTGGCGGCGTCGACCACGGCCTGGACTTCCTCGTCGGTCACGAAGGCGCCCTGCATGCGCAACGGCTTACCCGCGCCCTGCGGAATGAACAGTCCGTCGCCCATGCCGATGAGCTTCTCCGCCCCGCCCTGGTCGAGGATCACCCGCGAGTCAGTCAGCGAAGACGTCGCGAAAGCCAGGCGGGACGGGACGTTGGTCTTGATCAGTCCCGTGACCACGTCGACCGACGGCCGCTGCGTCGCCAGAACGAGGTGGATGCCTGCAGCGCGCGCCTTCTGGGTGATCCGGACGATCGCGTCCTCGATCTCCTTCGGCGCCGTCATCATCAGGTCGGCCAGCTCGTCGACCACACACACGATGTACGGGTAGGGACGGTACTCCCGCTCCGACCCGGCTGGAGTGGTGATCTCACCGGACTTGACCTTGCGGTTGAAGTCCTTGATGTGACGCACCCGGGTGGACTTCATGTCCATGTACCGCTGCTCCATCTCCTCGACCAGCCAGGTCAGTGCCGCAGCAGCCTTCTTCGGCTGGGTGATGATCGGCGTAACCAGGTGCGGGATCCCCTCGTAGGGAGTCAGCTCGACCATCTTCGGGTCGATGAGGATCAGTCGCACCTCCTCCGGGGTGGCGCGGGTCAGCAACGACACCAGGAGGGAGTTCACGAACGCGGACTTACCCGAGCCGGTGGACCCCGCGACCAGCAGGTGCGGCATCTTCTGGATCGAGTGGGCCACGAATGTGCCCTCGATGTCCTTACCCAGGCCGATGAGCATCGGGTCAGGGTCAGCGCTCACGTTCTGGGCGGTGAGCACGTCGCCGAGACGCACCATCTCGCGGTCGGAGTTCGGCACCTCGATACCCACGGCGGACTTTCCGGGGATCGGTGTGAGCAGCCGGACGTTGTCCGTCGCTGCAGCATACGCCAGATTCGACTGCAGGTTGGTGATCTTGGAGACCTTCACTCCTGGTCCGAGTTCGATCTCGTAGCGCGTCACCGTCGGACCCCGGGAGAATCCGGTGACCTGGGCGTCGATCTTGAATTCCTCGAAGACGTCGGTGATCGCCTCGATCATGCGGTCATTGGCGGCGCTGTGGGTCTTCGCCGTCTCTCCCGGCACGAGCAGTTCCGTGGACGGCAGGAGGTACTCCGCGGAGGTGACGTCCGTGGCACGCCCGACGTCGTCCCCGTCGCCGGCCGTCCCCGCACCCGGACCGTCGGCGGACGGCGCAGTGACGTCGGCACCCGAACGCGCCAGGATGCGTCGCCTGGTCTCCTCCCGTTCATCGGCGGCCGACTGTGCGCCCGCCGTCGGCCGCTCCGTCGGAACAACGGGGGCCGGCCGTGCCGGAGAGGTGGGCTCGGTCGGCGCCGATTCCTCGGTCGCCGGAGTTGCCGTTGACGTGACCGGCGAGGCGAGCAGGTCGTCGTCAATGGTCGACGTCGTCTCGGTAGCCCGACGGGCTGTCCGGGACGGGCGGGCCGCCGCAGCCCGCCCGGTGTCAGTGGACGCCGCGTCGTCCACGGTGGGTGCCTCGAGGTCGTCCTCGACAGGAGCCGTGGCTGCATCACCGCGGAAGACGAGGGTCGCCTGGTCGTCTGCCTCCGAATCGACGGGGTAGTTGTCCATCGGCGTCGCCGCGCGCGACGGCCGGGGACGGGACCTCGGTCGGTACGGAGCGTCGGCGGACGGGCTGTGACGCTCACGCGACGTCGCCCGCGGGGCACGGTCCTGCCGCACCGCATCGTCCAGTTCACGGTCCACGGATGCGTACTCGTCGTACTCGTCATCGTCGGACCCGTCGTAGGAATCGTAGGGGTCGTAGCCGTCGCGGCGGCCGCGTGCACGGTACCCCAGCCAGCCCGCGAGCGAGCCGACCAGTTGCCGTACCGTCATACCCGTCAGCTGGAGAGCACCGTAGACGATCACCATCAGCAGCAGCGGAACGGCGACATACTCACTGAATCCGACGGCCATGGGGGTACCGACGAACTGGCCGACGATCCCGCCGGCGGACGCCCGCCCCTCGATCTCCGACGGTTGCCCGGCGAGGATGTGGATCGTCCCGAGGACAGCGAGCACGATGATGCCGATGCCGATACCGAGACGCAGCCGCGAACGCTGCGTGGTGTCGACGCCCACCATGAGCACCCACGACGTCCCTGCGAGCAACACCGGGACAAGCAATGCCGCTGCGCCGATGAGGTACGTCAGCACGAAGTCGATGCCGCTTCCCACCGTGCCGCCGACCCCGAACCACGAGGTGCCCGCGATGATCAGTGCCAGCGCGAGAGCCCCCAGGGCGGCACCGTCGGAATGGCCGCCCACACGAACCCTGGTCCCGCGACTGTCGTCGTGTTCCGTCGGCTGTTCAGCACCATCCGGGGTGGCATGGGCCTCCACGTCGTCGTTCGCTCCTTTCGACCGGGTGCGGGCTGCTTTCTTCTTCTTCGAGACGCTGGCCCGGTCCAGCACGGTGGTCGGCAACTCGTCGGGCGCGTCGTCCTGTACCACGCCGGTATCGGGGGCGTCCGGAACCTTCACCGAGAGCTTCCGCGCGAGACCACCGAGGCCGCGGGACACTCCCCCCACCATGGAACCGACGGACGACCCGACCGCGCCAAAGGCACCGCCGGTCCGTTCAAAGTCGGCGGTGTCGTACGACGGGGTCCGTCGGGTACGGGCAGTGGCCGACGGTGTTTTCGCCGACGAACCCGTGGACGGACGGGATGATCGCCCAGTGGAGCGCCGGGAGGAGGCCCCGGGAGAAGTACGCGTGCGACTGGTCGTTGACATGCGCGCCAGTTTAGCCCGAGGACCCCACCTTTAACAGTCGCAACACGCGTCACACCAGTGACACTTACAACACCATCACTCAAAGACTGATCCGACGGACCGCATCCTCATCCCCGACCACAGTCACGTCACAAGCCTTGATCCTCCCGTAAATCCACAGCAACAGTTCGCCCGTTTCACCCGTCACGGTGACCTCCTGCGAGCCGTTACCTACTTTCACGGACTCGCCCGCCCCGTCGGTACGCACCAGGTTCACCGCGACACCAGAGCCCCGGATGAGACCACGGGAGATCTGTCTCACCGCTCCCCACAGCGTCTCCCTGGTCTCTCGGGGCAGGCCACGGGGCGACCACTCCCCTCCCCCGCGACGTACATCCTCATGGTGGACGAAATTCTCCCCCAGGTTGATGAACCGGTCGCCGAGGCGCATCGGGTTCCACACCGGCGGTCCTGCGCGGTAGAGCTCCACCAGTTCCTCGAAATCCCGGCTTTCGTACTGTCGACTCAGCGACGCCAGGTGCCCCGCCAACGGCGGCAGGAACATCCCCGCCATCGCGTCCGGACGGTACTCACGCAGGACGAGGTGAATCGCCATGTCGCGGGTCATCCACCCCTCACACAGCGTGGGCTGGTCGGGGCCCAGGGACAACAGAAGGTCCGCCAGCGCCTGGCGTTCGTCATGGGAGACTGTCATGTCTCCCGATGCTACGCGGGCTGCTGGCGGACCGTCGGCGTCCGAGGCAGGTCCTACAGGGAGGGGACGTGGTCCTCGGGGTCGAGCTCCTCGACGATCTCGCTCGTCATCGGCACAACCGTCGGAACGATGAAGGGCTCACGCTTCCACTTGTCCTTGACGAACTTGCCGACCTTCCGGCGCAGGGTCTGCGCCATCCGGTAGGGGTCGTTCTCGCCCTGGCCGGAGAGGTCCAGCATGACGTTGTCGACAAGTTCAGCGACCTGACGCATCATGTCCTTGGACGCGTCCGAGAAACCACGGGCCTGGACCTGCGGGTCCTCCAGCGGCCGTCCGGTCCGGTTGTCGATGACCACGGTCACCGAGATCAGGCCACCCTCCGACATCGCTGTCCGGTCCTCGAGCTCCTCAGCTCCCACGTCACCCATGGTGACGCCGTCGACGTAGAGGTTGCCGACCGGAATCTGTCCCACGACCGAGGCCTGACCGTTGACGAGGTCGACGACGACACCGTTCTGCGCCAGGACGGTGTGGTCACGTGCCACACCGGTGGAGACCGCGAGTTCACGGTTGGCACGCAGGTGCCGCCACTCGCCGTGCACCGGCATGGCGTTGCGCGGGCGTGCGGCGTTGTACAGGAACAGCAGTTCCCCGGAGTAGCCGTGACCCGAGGTGTGCACCATGGCGTCCTTGCCCGTGATGACCTCTGCACCGATCTGCGACAGCATGTTGATGACCCCGAAAACGGCTTCTTCGTTGCCGGGCACCAGCGAGGAGGACAGGACGATCAGGTCGCCGGGCCTCACGGTGATCTGGCGGTGCTCACGACGTGCCATACGGGAGAGGGCGGCCATCGGCTCACCCTGGGTGCCGGTGGTGATCAGCACGACCTTGTGCGGAGCCATACGGCTGGCCTCGTCCATCGAGACGATGGTGCCACGCGGAGCGGTCAGCAGTCCGAGCCGTTCGGCGATCTCCATGTTGCGGATCATTGATCGACCGTTGAACGCTACCTTGCGTCCGGCGGCCACGGCCGCGTCGACAGCCATCTGCACACGGGCGACGTTGGAGGCGAACGACGCGATGATGACGCGCTGCTTCGCCTCAGTGACGATGCGCCGGAGGTTCGGCCCGATGGCCGCTTCCGACGGCGAGACACCCGGTGTGGTGGCGTTGGTCGAGTCGCAGAGGAACAGGTCGATGCCTTCGTCACCGAACCGGGACAGAGCCGGGAGGTCGGTCGGACGCCCGTCCGCGGGAGTCTGGTCGAGCTTCACGTCACCGGTGTGGACGAGCAGCCCCGCACCGGTCTTCAACGCGATGCCGAGGCACTCCGGGATGGAGTGACCGACGTTGAAGAAACGGAGGTCGAAGGGACCGCGGCTCTCGTGGGAGGTGTCGTCGACCTCGATGAGCTTCGGGCGCAGCCGGTGCTC
Source organism: Corynebacterium glyciniphilum AJ 3170 (assembly GCF_007673095.1). Taxonomy (GTDB): domain Bacteria; phylum Actinomycetota; class Actinomycetes; order Mycobacteriales; family Mycobacteriaceae; genus Corynebacterium. The sequence continues at coordinate 114,433 of NZ_VDYZ01000001.1, read as the reverse complement.
CTGGCACTTCGCGGCGATCAGCGCGCATGTGAACCGCGAGCCGATGATCGGGATGTCCGCACGCTGCTTCAACAGCCACGGGATGGCGCCGATGTGGTCCTCGTGACCGTGGGTGACCACGAGAGCCTCCACACGGTCCCACTTGTCGTCGAGGTAGGAGAAGTCCGGCAGGATCAGGTCCACACCCGGCTCCCCCGACGAGGGGAAGAGGACACCGCAGTCGATGATGATGATGCGGTTGTGGTACTCGAAGACGGTCATGTTGCGGCCGATCTCGGAGATACCGCCGAGCGCGATGATGCGCAGGCCGTCCTTCGGGGCCTTCGGCGGTTTGGGCAGCCGCTGGGTCAGGTCCGCACCCTGCATCGTCTGCACGGCGTTGCGACGACGGTCGCCACCCTGGTTGTTCCGGTTACCCCGGTTACGGTTGCCACCGCCCTGGTTGCCCTGGTTGCCCTGGCCCCCCTGGTTACGGCCTCCGCGGTTACGGCTGTTGCCGCCCTGGTTGTTGCCAGCGTTGTTGGCGTTGTTTCCGCCGTTTCCGCCGTTGTTACCGCGGCCCCTGGATCGGCGTGACCGGGAGCGGCTTCCACCGCCGGAGTTGTTGCCGGAGTTTGTGTCCGCGTTGGACGACGCCGAGGGACCGGAGTCCGACGCGCCGTCGGTGTTACCGGTATTGCTGTTCGTCTCCGGAGCGGAGTCAGTGGCCTGTCCGCCGTCATTGAAGGTGGCGGTCACGTCCGCGGCACTGGTGTCAGCGCTCGGCGGAGCGGCCTTCCGGGTCACCTTGCGTGCCCGGGAACGGTTCTCAGTCATAGTGTCCTTATACCCCTGCGTTCCGCAGGTCTTCTGCCAGTCGGTCGATGTCCGCCGACGTGGGTTCGATGATGGGCAGGCGCGGTGCGCCCACCTCAATTCCATGAAGTGTGAGTGCCGCCTTGGCGAATGCCACCCCACCGAGCCGGGCCTGGGCGCGGGTCAGTGGGATCAGGCGGTTGGCGATCGACCGGGCGCCGGTGATGTCACCGGCGTCGACGGCGTCGCGGAGTGCGCGCAGCTGTGGGGCGGCGACATGTCCGATGACGGAAATCATGCCGGTTGCGCCGACAGCGAGCCACGGCACGTTCAACGGGTCATCCCCGGAGTACCACGCCAGTTCCGTCTCCTCCAGCAACTGCATCGCTGCAGGAAGATCACCTTTGGCGTCCTTGACCGCCTGGATGTTCGGGTGGTCGGCGAGCCGACGAAGTGTGTCGGACTCGATGGGGACCACGGACCGGGACGGAATGTCGTAGAGGCAGATCGGGGTGTCCACCGCATCCGCCACAGCGGTGAAATGCTGGTAGAGCCCTTCCTGACTCGGTCGGGAGTAGTAGGGGGTGACCACGAGCAGGCCGTCCGCACCGGCAGCCGCCGATGCCTTCGACAGCTCCACGGAGTCCGCGGTGCTGTAGGTACCGCTGCCGGCGACGAGTTTCACCCGGTCGCCGAGCTCAGCGCGGACCGCCTTGAGCAGGTCGATCTTCTCCGAGGGGCGGACCGTGGGTGACTCACCCGTGGTGCCGCTCAGAACAAGAGCGTCACAACCCTGGTCCACCAGGTGTCCCGCCAGGGATACACCGGCGTCCAGGTCGATGCTGCCGTCCTTCGCGAAGGGCGTCACCATCGCCACAGAGACCGTGCCGAAGAACTCGGCTCCTCTTGTCGCTGTCATACCTGTGCTCATGTCAGCATAGGTTACCGCCCACGGGCCCCGATGTGTACCAGGACCCCCGGCGACGCGCCGGGGCCGTCAGATGTCGGCGACGTATGGGCTGGTCGCCATCATGGTGCCGTCGCGCAGTTCAGTGACCGTGAAATCATCGAAGATCTCCGGACTGACCCCGCGCAGCAGGCCGAGACATTCTACGGCGACGCGGCGGATCTCCGGGTCGGCATGCTCTGCGGCGCGCATCCCGATGAAGTGGCGCCATGAACGCATGTTCCCCGTCATCACGAAACGGGTCTCAGTGGCATTGGGCAGGACCGCACGGGCGGCCTGACGGGCCTGCTTGGCCCGCAGTACGGAGTTGGCCTCGGTGGTGGACCGGGCCTCAAGCGCCTCCAGCAGTTCCTCGTAGGCGTCCCGTGCGACATCGGTGGCGTGGAGCAGCAGTTCGGCGATCTCGGGGTCGGCGCCGATCGTGTCGGGGACCACGACCTCCGACTGTCCCGGCGGCACGTAGCGCTGTGAGAGCTGGCTGAAGGAGAAGTGGCGGTGCCGCATGATCTCGTGTGCACATGACCGTGAGACACCGCGCAGGTACACCCCGGCCGAGGCGTGTTCCAGCAGACTCAGGTGACCGACATCAAGGATGTGCCGGATGTAGGCGGCGTTCTCCGCGGTATGCGGGTTGGGGCGGTCCCACGTCTCGTAGCACGCGCGACCGGCGAACTCGACGAGGTTCGACGCGTCTCCGCCCGTCTCCGAGGGCTCCCAGGGCACATCCACTGGAGGCAGGAACGTCGTCTGTGAAACAAGCCTGGCGGAGAACTCGGAGGTGGTGGGCATCGCCTGTGTACGCTTCCCTGTCGTTCGAAGGTGTCTGGGGAGGGGCAGCGCGACCTACTCGGCGGGAGTACCGAGCGAGTCGAGACCGAGGAACTTCTCCAGGCCGACGGTCAGCCCCGGAGTCGACGCGATCTTGTCGACGCCCAGCAGCACGCCGGGCACGAAGGACTCCCGGTCGTAGGAATCCTGCTTGATGGTCAGGGTCTGTCCGGCAGCACCCAGAATGACCTGCTCGTGAGCGACCATGCCGGTCATACGCACCGCATGAACCGGGACACCGTCGACATCGGCGCCACGGGCACCGTCCAGTGACTGGTCGGTGGCGTCAGGCTGCGCTCCCAGGCCTGCCGCACGCCGGGCCCGTGCCACGCCCTCCGCGGTGTGCACCGCGGTCCCGGACGGCGCATCCTTCTTGTTGGGATGGTGGAGTTCGATGACCTCGGCGGAATCAAAGTACGGCGCGGCGATCTCAGCGAGCTTCATCGTGAGCACCGCGGAGATGGCGAAGTTCGGGGCGACCAGGACTCCGGTCGCGGGTGAGTCCTCCAGCCACCCCCGGACCGTGTCATAGCGTTCCGGCGTCCAGCCCGTGGTTCCGACGACCGCGTGGATGCCGTGCGCGACACAGAATTCCAGGTTGCCCATGACGGCGTCCGGAACGGTGAAGTCGACGACAACCTCGGTACCGCTGTCGACCAACGCCGCGAGGTCATCCCCGTGGTCGAGGGCCGCAGACAGTTCGAGACCGTCTGTCTTCTCCACGGCGGCGACGACGGCGGTGCCGACCCTGCCGTGGGCTCCGAGAACTCCGACTTTCGTCATGTGCATCTACTCCTGAATCATTCCGGTGGTGTGTGGCTGGCGGTTGACGTCCGGAGAGGTCAGTTGGCGTCAACGAGGACCAGGGAAATCTTTCCCCGGTTGTCGATGTCGGCGATCTCGACCTCGAGGGCCTGACCGACCGAGACCTCGTCCTCGACCTTCTCGACCCGACGGTCGCCGCCGAGGTTCGAGATGTGGATCAGTCCGTCCTTGCCCGGGAGCAGGGAGATGAAGGCACCGAAGGCCGTGGTCTTCACCACGGTGCCCAGGTACCGGTCCCCGACCTTCGGCAACTGCGGGTTGGCGATCGAGTTCACCTTGTCGACGGCTGCGTCGGCTGCCTTGCCGTCCGCAGCAGAGATGAAGACTGTTCCGTCATCTTCGATGGAGATGTTGGCACCGGTCTCCTCGGTGATCTGGTTGATCGTCTTGCCCTTCGGTCCGATGAGCTCACCGATCTTGTTCTGCGGGACGCTGACCGTGGTGATCCGCGGGGCGAACTCGCTCATTTCCTCCGGTCCTGCCACAGCTTCACCCATGGTGGACAGGATCTCCAGGCGCGCGCTGCGGGCCTGGGCCAACGCAGCGACGAGAACGTCTGACGGAATGCCGTCGACCTTCGTGTCCAGCTGCAGGGCGGTGACGTAGTCGGCGGTGCCGGCGACCTTGAAGTCCATGTCGCCGAAAGCGTCCTCGGCACCGAGGATGTCGGTGAGGGTGACGTAGCTTTCCTTGCCGTCGACTTCACCGGTGACCAGACCCATGGCGATGCCCGCCACCGGAGCCTTGAGAGGCACGCCGGCGTTGTAGAGCGACAGGGTGGAGGCACAGACTGATCCCATGGACGTCGATCCGTTCGAGCTCAGTGCCTCGGACACCTGCCGGATCGCGTACGGGAACTCCTCGCGGGAGGGGATCACCGGCAGCAGGGCACGCTCGGCCAGGGCACCGTGACCGATCTCGCGACGCTTCGGGGATCCGACACGTCCGGTCTCACCGGTGGAGTACGGCGGGAAGTTGTAGTGGTGGATGTACCGCTTCGAGTCCACCGGACCGAGGCTGTCGATGCTCTGCTCCATCTTGAGCATGTCCAGTGTGGTCACGCCCAGGATCTGGGTCTCGCCCCGCTCGAAGAGGGCGGAACCGTGTGCACGCGGCACCAGGTCGATCATCACGCCGAGATCGCGGATGGCCGTGGCGTCACGGCCGTCGATGCGGAAGCCGTCAGTGAGGATGCGGGTCCGCACCAGCTGGCGGGTGACCTCGTTGTGGGCGTTGCGGATCTCGGAGATGCGGCCCTCGAACTGGTCCTCCAGCGCCTCGACGGTCGCGGCCATGTCCTCGGACAGCGCGTCATCGCGCTCGGCCTTGTCGGCGATGGACATGATGCCGGAGAGCTTGTCTGCGGACTCGGACTCGACGGCTGCGAACACATCCTCGCCGAAGGGCGGGAACAGCTCGAAAGCGCGTGCCTGGGCATCGACCGCGGTGGCCAGTGCCGCCTGGGCACCGCAGAGTTCAGCGATGAAGGGACGTGCGGCGTCAATGCCCTGGGCGACGACGGCCTCCGTCGGCGCCGGGGCGCCTTCTGAGACGCGCTGGACGACGGAGTCGGTGGCCCCGGCCTCAACCATCATGATGGCGACGTTCTCACCGGGAACGGGCTTGCGGCGACCACGTCCCTTACGGACCGGCTCGACGACGCGGCCTGCGACGACAAGTTCGAAGACCGCCTGTTCCTGCTGCTGACGGGTCGGGAAGGCCACCCACTGGCCTTCGGCATGGTCCTCGTCGACGACGAGGGCCATCCGGACGCCACCGACCGGGCCGGAGACCGGCAGGCCGGAGAGCTGCGTGGACGCGGAGGCGGCGTTGATGGCGACCACGTCGTACATGTCGTCGGGATCCATGGACATGACCGTGACCACGACCTGGACCTCGTTGCGGATTCCCTTGGCGAAGGTCGGGCGTAGCGGCCGGTCAATCAGACGGCAGGCCAGGATGGCTTCGGTGCCGGGCCGGCCTTCGCGACGGAAGAAGCTGCCGGGGATGCGCCCTGCGGCGTACATGCGCTCTTCGACGTCGACCGTCAGCGGGAAGAAGTCGAGGTTCTCCTTCGGCTTCTTCGATGCGGTGGTCGTCGACAGCATCATGGTGTCGTCGTCGAGGTAGGCGGTGACGGCCCCGTCCGCCTGGCGTGCCAGCAGACCGGTCTCGAAGGAGACCGTCCGGGTACCGAAGTCACCGTTGTCGAGGGTTGCGGTGGACTCCCAGATACCGGACTCGGCGTCGATGAGTTCAGCCGTGTGGGTCGGCGCGACCGGCGTCTTGGTCGCCGGCGTCTTCTTCTCCGGAGCAGCCTTCGCGGGAGCCTTCTTCGCCTGCGTCTTCTTCGCGGGAGCCTTCTTGGCCGGGGCCTTGGCAGCTCCCGTCGCCCCCGCAGCAGCCGTCTTCTTCGCTGGTGCCTTCTTCGCAGCGGTCTTCTTGGCCGGTGCCTTCTTCGTCGAGGCCTTCTTCGGCTGGGTGTCGTTCTCGTTCTGCGATGTCACGTTGGTGCGTATACCTTCTGCGTCTTTTTCGGTCCCTGTGCCGGTCGTCGGTGCCGGCCTCGGGTACGGATTCTAGTGTTCTGGACAATTACCGCAGATCATCCTACACCACCACCGGCTGAAACACGCCCTCTGAATACTGGGACGACAAAACCCCGCACACCGTCAGTGACGGTCTGCGGGGTCAGTGCCGGCGCTGGGGACGTCTAGCGACGCAGACCCAGGCGCTCGATCAGGGAACGGTAACGCTCGACGTTGTTCTCCTGCAGGTACTTCAGCAGCCTCTTGCGACGACCGACCAGCAGCAGCAGTCCGCGGCGGGAGTGGTGGTCGTGCTTGTGGAACTTGAGGTGCTCGGTCAGCTGACGGATACGCACCGTCATCAGCGCGACCTGCGCCTCAGGCGAGCCGGTGTCGGTCTCATGGACGCCGAATTCCTTGAGGGTCTCGGCCTTCTGGTCCTTGGTCAGAGCCATGGTGATTCTCCTGATGGTTGTTTCAGTCCGCGCGAAAAATGAGGACGTACCGCCCTGGGGCGAGCGCCGTTGTGACTACCGCGAACCACAGTCACAGACCGGATGACACTATCATCCCCGCTCGCGGGGCACCAATCTCCGTGTGGCCTCGACATCATTGCCGATGGCCTCGACGAGTTCATCGAGTCCGTCGTAGTTCTCCATGCCACGGATGTGGTCGATGAAACTGACGGTGACTTTCCTGCCGTAGAGGTCGGCTTCATGGTCCAGGACGAATGCCTCCACGCTACGGGTCTCGTCGCCGAACGTAGGGTTCGTACCGACCGAAATCGCCGCAGGAAGGTGGACGTCGACGGGCATGTCGCCGACCAGGGCGCCGACAGGATCTTTCTGGGTCGGCAGGATACGGAGGTCCCCGGCGTAGACGCCGTCCGCCGGCAGGGCCTGACTGTCCGGGAAATACAGGTTCGCCGTCGGGAACCCCAGGGCGGCACCTCCCCTGCCTGCCCCCCTGGTCACGACACCTCGGACGGTGAAGTTCCGCCCCAGGGCACCTGCAGCACCTGCGACATTCCCCGCGGCGAGCTGCTGACGGATCCAGGATGAACACACAGTGTGACCGTCGGTGCCGTCGCCGTCACGCAGCAGTCCGTGGACAGTGACGTCCACACCGTAGCGCTTCCCCAGTTCCTTCATCGTCTCCGAGGTGCCGGACGCCTGGCTCCCGAAGGTGAAGTTGTCCCCCACCACCACGGCCTTAGCCTTGAAGAGATCGACGATGACCCGCCGGAAGTACTCTTCCGGGCTCCAGGAGATGATCTCGTCGTCGAAGGCGACCACGAGCATCGCGTCGATACCGTACCGGGCGGCACTCACCGCCCGCTGTTCGACCGTGGCAAGCAACGGCGGGACGCTCTTCGGCAGGAAGATCACCGTCGGGTGGGGGTCGAAAGTCATCATCACCGCCGGCACACCGAGCTCCCGTGCCTTGGTGACCGCCGTGTCGATCAACGTCTGGTGCCCACGGTGCACTCCGTCGAAGACACCGATCGTCACCACGCTTCCCTGGAGGTCCGAGGGAACCTCGTCCAGTCCGTTCCAGATATCCACGGACACCACACTACGACACTTCCGGAGACCACCTAGACTGTGCTCCATGCCTGGAAGAGAATCAGCCGACGGGATCATCGCCCGGTCCGGTCTCGTCATCGTCGACAAACCCGCCGGAATGACCAGTCACGACGTCGTCTCACGGTGTCGACGCATCTTCGGCACACGACGGGTCGGGCACTCCGGAACCCTGGACCCGATGGCCACCGGCGTCCTCGTCGTCGGAGTCGAACGCGGCACCAAGTTCCTCGCACACGTGGTGACACACGACAAACGGTACGACGCGACGGTCCGCTTCGGGTCGGCCACCGTCACCGACGACATCGAGGGCGACACGATCTCCACGGCACCTGCCGAGGCGATGGACTCCCTGACGGTCGACGGTGTCCGGGAGGCCTTCGCCACACAGTCCGGCGAGATCATGCAACGCCCCAGCAGTGTCAGTTCAATCAAGGTCAACGGCCGTCGGGCCCACGAACTCGTCCGGGAGGGTGTGGATGTCGTGCTGCCCGAGCGACCCGTGACCGTCCACGAACTCGTCGTCACCGACATCCGGATCGACGGTGAGGGCGAGGAGCGGGTCGCCGAGGCGGACATCAGCGTGCACTGCTCTTCGGGCACCTACATCCGGTCAATCGCACGGGATGTCGGTGAGAACCTCGGTGTCGGCGGTCATCTGAGCGCACTGCGGCGTACGAGCGCAGGACCCTTCGCCGTAACCGAGGCCCGGACGCTGGATGAGCTCTCCGCCGTCCGCGACGACACCGACGCCTCCCCCGCACTGACGATGTCCCTGGACGAGGCGATGTCGACCTGCTTCCCGGTCCGTGAGGTCTCCGGTGCGGACGGAGACGCACTGTCGTTGGGTAAGTGGCTCTCCCCGGTCGGGAGGCGCGGCGTCTATGCCGCCGTCACCCCTGACGGCAGGGCCGTGGCCCTCCTCGAGGAGAAAGGCACACGCGCAGCCAGCGTCTTCGTGGCACGCCCGGCGGGAATGGACTGAGTCGTCCGGTCGTGCCGGTGGGGTCGGCGGTCATGACTGTCCTTCCGTGCGCGTGGTGGAGACCTTCCCCAGAGCGGAGGTCAAGTCGGTGACCTGACGGTTGTCGAGGTCATGGACGATGTCACTGATCTCGTCGCGTAGCGCCCGGTCAGCGAATGGCGCGGTGAGGACGTTGAATTTCACGCAGGCCGCGTCCCAGCCCAGGGGGCGGGTGAAGAATCCGTCGTAGGCGGATTTCTCGGCACTGAACTCCGTCCCGTCATCGAGGGTGACGGTGACTTCCGCAGGCATCTCCTCCGGGAAGCGGTCGGACAACGCGTCGTCCGGCGTGATCGTGACCTTGGCCATGAGCTGCTGGACGTCCTCGGCGACGATGCGCGACGGGTCATACTGACCAGGATTGAGTTCACCGTCGAGGAGAGCGACGGCCAGCATCCACGGGAGCGAGTGGTCCGCCTCCTCCTTGGTGCGGATGGTCTGTTTGTCCCCCTCCTCGCCGCCGCCGATGATCGAATACGCGACGTCGAACGTGGACAGCCTGACAGTGTCGATATGCGACGGGTCGAAGCCCTCCCGGGAGCGGATATCCAGGACGGCCTCCAATGCGGACTGCGAATGTATCTCGGCGTTGTACTTCTTGATGATTGTCCGGGTGACACTCTCCAGGTCCTCGGACGACCAGTCCAGCGTGTAGTCGCCTGCGAGATCCTTGAATCCCTTGTTGCCCTCGAAGACCTCTCCGGGCCCGGTGATCCCTCGGGACGCCAACAATGCCGACCACACCCCCTCCTTGGCGACATGCGGGTACGCCAGCCCCTTCCAGTGGCTGAGGTTGCCGGTGCGCGTGACACGCAGGGCCACATTCGCCGTGCCTGCCATGGCGGCGGCATTCGCGATCTGGTCAGCTTCGAGACCGAGTGCCTTGGCCGCCGAACACGCTGCTGCGAAGGCCCCCTGGGTGGTGTGGTCGAATCCGAGGGCGCGGACCGGTGCCACGTCCGAGAGGCGGGTATGGACCTGGTACGCCACCGCGAAAGCGGTGAGCAGCTCCGCCCCACTGGCATCAACGCTCTCGGCCGCGGCGAGGACTGCCCCGAAGTTGTCTGAGGGGTGGTTGGTCTCACCTTTCGCGAGATAGGCATCCATGAAGTCGAGGTAGCGGCTGAGCGCACTGTTGAAGAAGGCCGCTTTCTCGGGCGAGGTCTTTCCCCCGCCGATCAATGTCGCCTGTTCACTCCCGCCGAGGTCCTCCAGGAGCCCCCTGATCGCGTTGACCGGTTCAGCGTCGAGCGCACCGACGGCAACTCCGAGTGTGTCGAGCACCCGGATCTTGAGTTGTTCAAGAGCTTCCGGGCTGAGGTCACTGAGATCTGCCTTTTCCACGAAAGTGGCGAGTTCCTGTACTTCTGTCATCACCTGCTCCTTTCCTCTGAGGCATCCCGGAATGGACGACAGCGACCATTAGGCTTGCCTCACCTCCCATACTGGACCTCATGACGCCAAGTTCAACCCTTTGTGACATATCGCACCCGGCCACCGACGTCGCAACGGTGCTCCCCGGCCCCGATTCAGCAGGCGCCGCAACGGTGCACTAGAATGCCAGAACGTGAGATAGCTTCTCCCGACCAGTGAGACGCTGTCACCCCGAGATGCACCCGAACAACAGTTGGACTTCAGAGAGGAACACATGGCAGAGAACGAGAACTCCCGCCAGATCCAGTGGAATGGTGGACTGCAGCAGGAGGCCGTCGACCTGCTCCGTACCCCGGGACATATCGTGGTCACCCCGACCAAGGTCGGCTACATCATCGCCACGAGCGACCGTGAGGGCCTGGAGCGCAAGTTCGCTGTCAAGCACCGCAAGCGCAACAAACCCGGTGTCGTGTTGTGCGGGTCGATCGAGCAGCTCAAGGAACTCGCTCAATTGACCCCCGAGATCGAGAAGTTCTACCAGACCTGCGTGGACCGCGACATCCTGATGGGCTGCATCCTCCCGTGGAAGGAAGGCGCCCAGGACAAGTACATGCCGGAAGGCGCCGGTGAACTCGCCTCCGACACCCGCAACACCAGTTGCTTCGTGCTCAAGTTCGGCACGCCTGGCGAGAACATCGCGCGCGAACTGTGGGAGAAGGACCGCCGCCTGGTCTTCGCGTCATCGGCCAACCCCTCCGGCCAGGGCAACCGCGGACTGATCGAGGGCATCGGCGAGGAGATCGCGGGCGAAGCCGACCTGATCATCGAGGGCAATGACTATGTCGCCTCGATCCAGCCGGACAAGAACATCGACACCCGCTACGAGCAGGGCGTCATGGTTTCCATGGTTGACGACGACGGCACGCTGATTCCCGAGCAGAACGGGCAACGCGGCATCACCCCCTGCCCCACACTCATCCGCAAGGGCATCTACAACGACGAGATCGTGCTGATCCTCGCCGAGCAGTTCAACTCCTGGGACTTCCGCCAGGGCGGGTACTACTGACGTACCCCTGCTGAACCACGCCGGTGTCACCCCGGGATCGCACAGACGGTCACCACGAAACCGTCCCGGATCACCCACTGCCCCTCGACGGTGGGCACCGGGCTCGGCTGGGACAGCACGCGGGCATGCCAACCTCCGCCGACCTCGTCGACGGAGGTTGTGTCGTCCCGCGGACTCACATCAAGGTGAAGCTCGACTTCATCGAAGTCGAGGAACCGTCCGACCAGAGGAAACCACGCCTTGTAGACCGCTTCCTTCGCGCTGAACAGCACCGTGCCCAGTGAACGCCCCGGTGCCCGTTGCGCCGCGCGTTGGAGCGACCGGCGTTCCAGCGGGGAACTGACGGCCGACAACACACCGTCCGGCAGTCGCTGTGCGACCTCCACATCCAGACCCAGGCTGCGCCACCGGTCCGTCCGGCCGACGAGTGCGACGCGCAGGCCCCGGGTGTGCGAGATGGTGCCGGTGACCGGCCCCGGAAACAGAGGCCGTCCCTTGTCACCGCGCAGGATGGGGCCGTCGATCCCCAGACCGCGCAGCGCGCGGTGAGCACACCACCGACCGTCGCCGAACTCGGCTTTGCGGGAATCCACTGCCGCGCCGACGATTCGTCTCTCCTCCTCGTCGAGCTCGTCGTAGTGGGTCAGGTCGATGACCCGCCCCGGGTGGTACTCCACCAGGCCGGCGTCGGCGGGGATGAGGTCGCGGGGAACGACCGGAGTCCGGTCAGTGTCACCGAACCCCACAGCGACATACGGTGCTGAGATGATCATCCCGCTTCCTCTCCGGCTGACTCGGTCAGCACCGGATACGGCCAGAGGTTCCGTTCGCGGCGCTGGTCGAGGGTCCGCTCACGTTCCCGTGGGTAGCCCAGCGACACCTCGACATGGCGGACACCGTCCACCTCGGTCACGACCGGGATGTGCAGGTGCCCGTAAATCACCGTCTCCGCACCGAAGCGCACCGGCCAGTCCTGTGTATGCCGGCTCCCCGACCACAACGCGACTTCCGGCAGCCGGAGCCGCGCAGTGACCTCACGCACCAACGGCCAGTGGTTGACCAGCACCGTCGGCCCCGACACCTTCGACAGTCGACGCACAGTGTATCCCAGGCGACGTTGGCACCAGAGCGGAACGTCGACATAGGGGGCGATCGCGACCTGGTCGGTGAACACCACGCCGTTGCCCTCCGCCGCGGAGAGGGCCCGCTCCACCGTGATCAGCGGGTCCCGCCACGAATGGTCGTACAGCGTGAACATCGGCACGATGGTGCGTCCGGCGAACCTCGGGTACGGGTCCTCAGGGGTGAGCACGCCGATCGACTGGCAGCCTTTGACCAGTTCATCGTACTTCTGTGCCGCATGCACCTCATCGGACGACCGGGAGAACAGCTCATGGTTGCCGGGGACCCAGATGACCTGGGCGAACTTCTCCGACAACGAGCGGAGGGTCTCAAGGATCGTGGACGTGCGTTCCGCGACATCGCCGGCCACGATCAGCCAGTCACCGGGGTTCTCCGGGCGTACGGTGCGTTCGACGAGTTCCCGGTTGCCGCGGGCCGCCACGTGCAGGTCCGAGACCGCCCACAGCGTCCGGCGCTGCACGCCGGTGTCTGTCTCGGCACTCTCTTCCACGTCGCTCCCACTCACCATTTACGCCACTCTAGTCACTTCAACCACATACGTCACTTCTGAAACAGAAATCAGTCTCCGGTGCGGACCCACCGTCCACTCCTGTAGCGCCATACCACCGCGGCCAACCGGATCACGATGAAAGCGAGCAGACCGCACCAGACCCCGGTAAGCCCCAGATCGAAGATCCAGGACAGCCACACGCCCGGGAGGAAACCTGCCAGCACCGAGACAATCGAGGCGGTCCGGAGGAACGCTACATCCCCCGCACCCAGCAGGACGCCGTCGATCGCGAAGACGACACCGCCGAGCCCGACCATCGTCACGAGGATCCACCATGGACCCCACATCGTCGACAACACCGTCTCATCGGCGGTGAAGACCCCCGGGATGAAGAACGCGCCGGCCGCCAACAGGGCGGCGAGGGCCAGGCCGGCCCCCACGGAGAAACGCAGAACGCGGTGGCCGACCTGCCAGGCCGCCCGCACCGACGCAGAACCCAACGCCGCCCCGACCAGGGTCTGGGCCGCGACCGCAACCGAGTCCAGTACCAGCGTCAGGAAGTTCCACAGTTGCAGCATCACCTGGTGGGCGGCGAGGGAGGCGTCCCCCATCCGACCGGCGACCGCTGCGGCGGAGATGAAGGCGACCTGGAAACTCATCGACCTCAAGATGAGGTCACGGCCCATCGACAACTGGGGGCGGATGACCGCCCAGCTGGGCCGCAGGGACCGGCCGTCGCCGACCTTGCGCCAGGTCACGATGACCGCCACCACGAAACACGTCGCGGTGATCAGCTCACCGAGCACATTGGCGTACGCCGAACCGACCAGGCCGTAGCGGTCCACGGCCCACGGGACCGTCACCACCATCGGCACGACACCGGCCAGCGTGAAGTACAGCGGTGCGCGGGTGTTGGCCACGCCACGCAGCCACCCGTTGCCGGCCATCGTCAGCAACGCCGGGATCACCGACAGCGATGTCACCCGCAACCAGGAGGCCGCTTCGTCAGCGACCACGGATCCACCGTCGGCGGATCCACCGGTCAACCAGCCCGTCACCGGCGTGGCGAAGACCGCGACCAGGACCGCAAGGACGGCCCCCACACCGACGGCGACCCAGGAAGCCTGGACGCCCTCGGCGACAGCTCCCGCGCTGTCCCCTGCGCCGTACTTACGCGCCGCACGGGCCGTCGTCCCGTACGACAGGAAGGTCAGCTGCACGGTGACCTGGGCCAGCACGGTCGCGCCCGCCGCCAGGGCGGCCAGGTCCGTGGCACCGAGCCGTCCGACCACCGCGGTGTCCCACAGCAGGTACAGCGGGGTCGCCGCTAAGACCGCGAGGGCGGGCCACGCCAGACCGAGAATGGTCCGGGTGTCCGCCCTCACACCGGCAGGAGGTGCCGCACTCACTCCTCTGTCTCGTCCGCGGGTGAGCGGTACGGATCCGCCTCCCCCGCCGGGGTCGCGCCTTCCGCCTGGGCCCGCACCCTGGAATCGATGTCGCGGGCCTTGGCCAGCAGCTCCTCCAGGTGGGCGGACGCCTCCGGAACGGTGTCCAGCTCGAACCGCAGCGTCGGAGTGAACCGGACGGAGAGCTGATCGCCGACGGTCTTCCGGAGCTGCCCGCGGGCACGGTGGAGAGCCTCAGCCGCAGCCTCCGTGTCGGGCTCCTCCTCCACCGTCCGACCACGCACGGTGTAGAACACCGTGGCGTCATGCAGGTCGCCGGTGACCCGGCAGTCCGTCACGGTGACGAACTCCAGCCGCGGGTCCTTCACGTCGCGCTCGATCGCCGACGCGACAATGGTCATGATGCGCTTGGCCATACGGGCGGCGCGGGCGTGGTCTGCCATCGGTGGCACCCCTTCTGATTGTTGGTGTGGTCGAGCTTCCCGACGATGATTCTAGCCGCAGACACAGCGACACCCCGGTGCCGGGGGACATATCTTCATACGTCCCCCGGCACCGGGGTGGCGGGGCCGGGTGGAAAGGACCTCTAGCTGTTCTAGCTGTCCTTGCCGTCCTTCTTCACCTGGTCGCGCGGAACCTCGACGAGCTCGTACGCCTGGATCGTGTCCCCGACCTGGATGTCCGGGTAGGACAGGACCATACCGCACTCGTAGCCGTGGTTGACCTCGGTGACGTCGTCCTTCTCACGTCGCAGCGACTCGATCGTGGCCTTCTCCGTGACGACACTGCCGTCGCGGATGAGGCGCACCTGCGCATTGCGGCGCATCTTCCCGGTCTGGACCATCGAACCGGCGATCAGGCCGACAGCCGAAGCCTTGAACAGCTGACGGATCTCGGCGGTGCCGATCTCCCGCTCCTCGTACACCGGCTTGAGCATGCCCTTGAGCGCCTGCTCGACCTCGTCGATCGCATCGTAGATGACCGAGTAGTAGCGGATCTCGACGCCCTCGGAGTTGGCGACCTCAGTGGCCTTACCCTCTGCGCGGACGTTGAAGCCGATGATGATCGCGTCGGACGCGGCAGCCAGGTCGACGTTGGTCTGGGTGACGGCACCCACGCCACGGTCGATGATGTTCAGGCTGACCTCGTCGTCGACGTCGATCTGCAACAACGAATCCTCCAGCGCCTCGACCGTACCGGCGTTGTCGCCCTTGAGGATGAGGTTGAGCTGGCTGGTCTCCTTGAGCACCTTGTCCAGGTCCTCGAGGCTGATCCGTTTGCGGGAACGGGCCTGCATGGCGTTACGGCGACGGGCGTTGCGCTGGTCGGCGATCTGCCGGGCGGTCCGGTCATCGTCCACGGCGAGCAGGTTGTCACCGGCACCCGAGACGCTGGTGAGTCCGAGGACCTGCACCGGCATCGAGGGACCTGCCTCCTTGACGTCCTCACCGTGCTCGTCGACCATACGACGCACACGTCCGTGGGCGTCACCGACGACGATCGAGTCACCGACGCGCAGGGTACCGCGCTGGATGATGACGTTGGCCACCGGGCCACGTCCACGGTCGAGGTGTGCCTCGATGGCCACACCCTGGGCGGGCATGTCGGGGTTGGCGACGAGCTCCAGCGACGCATCGGCGGTGAGCACCACGGCCTCGAGGAGGCTCTCGATGTTCGTGCCCTGCTTCGCCGAGATGTCGACGAACATGGTCTCGCCGCCGTACTCCTCGGGGACCAGGCCGTACTCGGTGAGCTGACCACGGATCTTGTCCGGGGACGCGCCCTCCTTGTCGATCTTGTTCACCGCGACCACGACCGGGACGTCGGCCGCCTTGGCGTGGTTGATCGCCTCCACGGTCTGCGGCATGACGCCGTCGTCCGCGGCGACAACCAGGATCGCGATATCCGTCGCCTTGGCACCACGGGCACGCATGGCGGTGAACGCCTCGTGACCGGGGGTGTCGAGCAGCGTCAGCAGGCGCTCTTCCTCGTTGACCTCGACCGGCACCTGGTAGGCACCGATGTGCTGGGTGATGCCACCGGCCTCGCCACCGCCGACGTTCGTCTTGCGGATGGTGTCGAGCAGGCGGGTCTTACCGTGGTCGACGTGACCCATGACGGTGACCACCGGCGGCCGGTGCTGCAGGTCGTCCTGACCACCGACATCCTCACCGAACTGCAGGTCGAACGACTCCAGCAGCTCACGGTCCTCGTCCTCGGGGGAGACGACCTCGACGGTGTAGGCCATCTCGTCACCGAGCAGCTTCAGGGTGTCGTCCGGGACAGACGCGGTCGCGGTGACCATCTCACCGAGGTTGAACATCGCCTGCACCAGCGCAGCCGGATCGGCGTTGATCTTCTCGGCGAAGTCCGACAGCGACGCACCACGACGCAGACGGATCTTGGCGCCCTTGCCGTTCGGCAGCTTGACACCACCGACGACACTCGGAGCCTGCATCGCCTCGTACTCGTTACGCTTCTGCCGCTTCGACTTACGCCCACGACGAGGTGCGCCACCGGGACGACCGAAGGCACCTGCGGTACCGCCACGACGTCCGCCGCGACCACCACGGGGGCCTCCCGGACCACCGGTACCGGGACCGCCCTGGCCACCACGGCCACGGCCGCCGCCACCACCGGTGCTGGCCTTCGCCGGCATCTGCCCGGGGCTGGGGTGACTGGGCATCGACGCGGGGCTCGGACGACGTCCGCCCGGTTTCGCCGCGCCACTACCACCCGGACGCGGGGACGGGCGTCCTGCTGAACCGCCGGGGCGCGGCATGTCAGACTTACCGCCCTGTCCGCCCTGACCACCCTGGGGACGCGGGGACGGCCGTTCGGTCCCGGAGGAGAACGGGTTGTTG
Source organism: Corynebacterium glyciniphilum AJ 3170 (assembly GCF_007673095.1). GTDB lineage: Bacteria > Actinomycetota > Actinomycetes > Mycobacteriales > Mycobacteriaceae > Corynebacterium. Next base: position 97,537 of record NZ_VDYZ01000001.1, on the reverse strand, counting down.
GCGACACGGGGTGCGCGGCCACCGGGCTTCGGACCCGGCTTGGCACCCGGACGGGCAGCACCGGGCTTCGGGCCGGGACGCGGGCCCGGCTTCGAGGACGGCGCGTCCTGCGGGGCGGACTTCGCGGCAGGCTTCGCCGCACCCGGCTTCGGGCGGTCAGCCTGCGGCTTCGGGCTCGGCGCGGCCTTCTCGGCTGCCGCCGGCGACGCAGCCGCGGTGGTGGACGGGCGTGCATCGGCAGGCGTCGGCTTGGCGGACGCACCGGGCTTGGCCGATGTCTTGGCGGGGCCGGGCCGGGCCGAGGCACCGGGCTTGGCTGCCCCCGGCTTCGCGGCACCGGGCTTCGGACCCGGCTTCGCTGCGCCGGGGGTTGAGCCGGCCGGCTCGGCCGTCGTCGCGGTAGAGCTGGATGCCTGGGCGGTCGGCTGACCGCTCAGGTCCGGAAGCGCGGCGTCGTCCTTCTTGGACTCCGCACCCGCTCCGTAGTGGTTCTTCATTTTCTTGACGACCGGCGGTTCCACCGTCGAGGACGCCGACTTCACGAACTCACCCTGCTCCTTGAGCGTGGCGAGAAGTTCCTTGCTTGTCGTTCCGAGCTGCTTCGCAAGCTCATGGACACGTAGCTTTCCGGGCACTGCTCTCCTTCGTAATGGTGGAGTCGCAGGCCGGCCACCCGTGGTTCTTCATTCCACGAGGACGACTACGTACGACTCCAGGTCAGTTGGACACTCATCGCTGATGCTGCTTCATCGTGCGCTCATCAGTAATCGGTTTCCTTTTCCTTCTCGGCCACCGGGCTGGTGGTCAGATGCGGCACCTTCCGAGACATCGACGCTCCGTTCCCCCGGTTCTCACCGAGGAGCCGGAGATACTCCAGGACCGGAGCCGTGTCCGCCTCGACAGGCACTTTCAGCGCCCTCGCAAAAGCACGACGCTGTACGGCGGTCTCATACGCGCTGACCGTCGCGGTGATCCACGCACCACGACCGGGCAGGCGCCGTCCGGGATCGGGGACTACACGTACCGACCCCGATCCTCCACCCTCATTGTTCCTCTCGACGACACAGCGCAACAGCGCCGTCGCCGGGTGAACCTGACGGGTGGCGATGCAGGTCCGTAGCGGACCCGCATCCGGCGGGGAGCCGGGAACACGATCAGACATGCGTGTTCTCCTTCTCCTCGTCGTCAGACCGGTACACAGTCTAACGCGCGACGGCCCCGCGGGGCCAACCGCCACGACGAGGCATCTCTGCAGGACGGGCGACGATGCTCCTGACCAGCCATAGCGTGGCGGAGGCACCGTCCTCCACACCTGCCCGCACGGCCGGTCGTGAATGACAACGGTGTCAGATCTGCGGCAGGGCTTCGTCAGTGCCGTCAGTGCCGTCGGCACCGTCAGCACCCTCATCAGGGGCGGACTCTGGGCGGATGTCGATCTTCCACCCGGTCAGCCGAGCGGCCAGACGCGCGTTCTGCCCCTCCTTGCCGATCGCCAGTGACAGCTGGTGATCCGGCACGACGGCCCGGGCGATCTGCATGTCATGGTCGGTGACGTCGACCCGGACAACCTTCGCCGGCGCCAGCGCATTACCGACGTAGACCGCCGGGTTGGTGGAGTGGTCCACGATGTCGATCTTCTCTCCACCGAGTGCCTCCATGATCGCGGTGACCCGCTGTCCACGCGGACCGATGCAGGCACCCTTGGCATTGAGCCCGTTGACCGTGGAGGTCACGGCGATCTTCGACCGGTGGCCCGCCTCCCGTGCGATCGCGGTGATGTCCACTGACCCGTCCGCGACCTCGGGAACCTCGAGAGCGAACAGTCCGCGCACCAGTTCCGGGTGGGTCCGGGACAGCAGGATCTGCACGCCACGCTGGCCACGGTTCACGGCGGTGACGTAGCACTTCACCCGGTCGCCGTGCTCCAGCTTCTCACCGGGCATGTGCTCGGCGGCGAGGATCAGACCGTCCTGCCCGTCTGCCTCGGTGCCGAGGTGGACCACGGTGATACCGCGGTCGTTGGCTCGTGCGTCACGGTTCACCACGCCCGAGACCACAGTGCTCTCCAGGTCCGCGTACTTCGTGTACGTGGTGTCCGCCCGGGCGATGTTGATCTGTCCACGGATGGCGTCCCGGACCGCCTTCGCGGCGGCGCGACCGAAATCCTCCGGAGTGTCGTCGAACTCGCCGGTGGTGTTGCCGTCCTCGTCCTTCTCCAGTCGCAGGACGGTGACCGTCCCGTCGGTACGGTCGATCTCCACGCGGGCAGGTCCGTCCACCTTGGTCAGCTCGCGGTAGGAGTCCAGCAGTGCCGCGGAGATCGCGCCCAGCAGCGCGCTTCTGCGCACGTGCTCGATGTTCTCCAGGGCGGTCAGGGCACTCAGGTCAATTTTCACTTGTCGTCCTTCTGCGCTCGTAGCGCACGGTACTTCTCGGGATCAAGACCCACCAGGTCACGTTGTTCGGCCGGGGGTTCGGAAAACTCAACTTCTACCAAAGCCCCCGCCACCGAAGCCAATCCGCGGACCTCGACCTGCGGGGCGTCCTTCTTCTTCTCCCCCGGACGGATCAGCCAGACCTCGTCGGTGTCCCCGTCCACTGCTGCGATACGCACCTGCGCCCCGTCGACGTTCACCAGGCGGCCGACATTGCGGCGGAAATGCCGCAGCGCAGTCAGCGGGGTCTCCAGCCCGGGTGTGGTCACCTCGAAGGTGTAGCCCGGTCCGAAGTTCAGTGCCCCGGAAGATTCACGGACGTCGAGTTCCTCGGACACCGCCTTGCTGAGCTCCTCGAGCTGGTCGAGGTCCGGCCGGTCGTCGGCGTCGACGGCCACACGGACCGCGGACTTCGCCCCCGCCCTGGTCACGGTGATCGATTCAAGGTCGAGGCCGAGCTCCCCGGCCAGCGGGCCGACAACCTCGGCAAGGTCCTGTTCAGAAGGGAAAGCCATGCCGTGAACCTTATCACCGACCGGGGATGGCACTATGGGACCGTGCACGTCTCCTCACCCACCTCCGCCTCCGCCACCGCGATGCAACGGCGTCGTCCCGCCGCCCGACGGGTGCTTGCCGTCGGCGCAGCGCTCTCCGTCGCGGCAGCGTCGGTCACCGCCTGCTCCACAGAGCCTCCACGGCCCGACGAGAACCTGGAGTCGCTCGTCCAGCAGCTCGACGCCCTCGACGGCACACCCGTCGCCGGCGGCACAGCGATATTCGCCGACCAGTCCGAGGCGATCTCCGGGGAGATCGTCCGCCAGTGCGGCACCGACCGGGACGGCCAGCCCCCGGAGAACTGCGGGGCGCAGACTCTCGAGGCCCTCGCGGACGCCCCGGCGGTAGAGGACGTCCGGTCCCGGATGCTCCGGCTCATCGACGGCGAGGATGCCGACAGTGACACCGCACCCGACGACGACGGCGAACGTGACCGCGCCGTCCTACTCACCGGGCTGCATGCCGCACTCGCCACCGTCGACGACAGTTCCGCCGGCGGCCCCGCGATCGACCAGGACATGATCGACGCAGGGTTCGACGGTGGTACTGACGTCTCCGAGGACACCGCTTCCGCACTCGCCCCGGCGACGGAACTGGTGAACCAGGCGGTGTACCTCTCCGGGGTCGTGCTGCCAGTCGCCGGTGCGAACCGGGACACCGTCACGACAGTCAGCACCCGGATGCGGACCATCCGCGACACGGTGACCCCCGCGTCCGGCGTCGCCGCCGAGGCCGGGTACAGCACACCTGACGACTTCACAGCCCCCACCGACGCGTCGTCCGCCGCATCCGTTCTTCTCGACGCCGTGCACGCGGTGACCGTGTCCCTGCGCGACGCCGTCGACGAGGTCAGCGACGACGACCGGGCCCTGGCCGCGATGCTCTGTGCCGTGTCAGCACGCTCCGAGGCTGCCCTGGAGGACGCACTGGGCGAGGATCCGCTGGCCGTCAGCATCCGGGGCGAGTAGACGGTCCCGGCACGCGGGAAGGGCCCGCCGGGTGTTCCGGCAGGCCCTTCGGTCGTACTGTTTCCTCTTGTCGGGGATGCGTCGTGCCCGGGTGCGTAGCTTCAGGTGCTCCTGCAGCTGCTCCGGCGACATCTTCCAGTTCGCGTGGTCCGAGAATCTCACCTCCCGCGTCCGGTCACGGGTCGTCCTGCGGAGACGCCCCTGGTACAGGACGCAGACTAGCAGGCGTGTCCGGGCTCTACCGCCCGCGGCGCTCCAGGAAAAGATCCACGGCGGTGTTGTAGGCGATGTTGTCGACGTCACCGGTCAAGCGGTTCCGCAGCTCGACCGTCCCGTCGGCGAACCCACGGCCGACCACGAACACCAGCGGCACGCCCAGCAGTTCAGCGTCCTTGAACTTCACACCCGGGCTCACCTTCGGACGGTCGTCGAAGAGGACTTCAAGCCCCGCCTCCGCCAGCCGGTCGACCAGGTTCTCCGCCGCCTCGCCGGCGGCGGCGTCCTTGTTCGCGATGACGACATGGACGTCATAGGGCGCCACCTCACTGGGCCACCGTAGTCCCTTCTCGTCGTGCATCTGCTCTGCCATCACGGCGATGAGCCGTGAGACCCCCAGCCCGTAGGAGCCCATGGTGGGGACCGAACGCTTGCCGTTGACGTCGAGGATCTGCATGTCGAAGGCCTCGGTGTACTTGCGGCCGAGCTGGAAGATGTGGCCGATCTCGATGCCCCGCTCCAGGGTCAGCGTGCCCATCCCGTCCGGGGCTGCGTCACCTTCGCGGACGTTCGCCGCCTCGATGTAGCCGTCCGGGGTGAAGTCCCGCCCGGCCACCATGTTCACCACGTGGTGGTTCTTCCTGTCTGCACCTGTGATCCAGGACGTGCCGGTCACGATGCGCGGATCCGCGAGTACCCGCACGTCGTTGTCCGCCAGCCCCTTCGGGCCCACGTACCCCTTGGCCAGGAACGGGTTGGCCTCGAAGTCCTTGTCCTCGGCGAGCTCCACCGTCGCCGGTTCCAGCGACGCCTCCAACCGCTTCATGTCGGCCTCGCGGTCCCCCGGCAGCAGGATACCCGTCAACTCCGGCTCACCGCCGGGTTCGGTCACCTTGACGACCAGGCACTTGAGCGTGTCCGCGAGCTCGACGTCGCGGCCGTCCACGGTAATGCCTTCAGACCTCGCCCACTCCACCAGTGTGTCCATCGTCGGCGCGTCCGGGGTCTCGTAGACCGTCGCCTCCGGCAGACCCTCGACCGGCCTCGTCTCAGGGTGGGGTGTGACCACGGCCTCGACATTGGCGGCGTAGTTCCCCTCGGACGCACGCACGAACGTGTCTTCACCGTTCGCAGAGACCGCGAGGAACTCCTCGGAAGCCGACCCACCCATGGCTCCGGACGTGGCGGCGCAGATCGCGTACTCCACTCCGAGCCGGTCGAAGACGGCCTGATAGGCACGCCGGTGTGCCTGGTAAGCCTCCTCGAGCCCTTCGTCGTCCATCGTGAAGGAGTAGGAGTCCTTCATGATGAACTCGCGCCCCCGCAGGATGCCCGCACGGGGGCGCTCCTCGTCCCGGTACTTCGTCTGGATCTGGAAGAGGGTGACGGGGAAGTCCTTGTAGGAGCTGTACTCCCCCTTGACCAGCGACGCGAACAACTCCTCGTGGGTCGGGCCGAGAAGGTAGTCCTGCCCCTTGCGGTCCTTGAGACGGAACAACGCGTCGCCGTACTCCGTCCAGCGCCCCGTCGTCTCATACGGCTCCCGTGGCAGCAGAGCCGGCAGACTGATCTCCTGGGCGCCGATGGCGCCCATCTCCTCGCGCACGACCTTCTCCACGTTGCGCAGCACCCGCAGCCCCAGCGGCAGCCACGAGTACACGCCCGGAGCCGCCCGCCGGATATACCCCGCACGAACGAGAAGCTTGTGGCTGGGGACCTCCGCATCGGCGGGATCATCGCGCAGCGTGCGCAGGAAAAGAGACGACATCCGGGTGATCATGACCGGTACTCTAGTTCAAAGCACTATGTGTGTATCGCTAGGGTGTAGCGCATGTTTATCCTGCTCCCCCCGTCCGAAACCAAGGCGTCCGGCGGCGACGGCCCCGCACTGGATATCGAGGGACTTTCCTTCCCCTCCCTCAACGAGGTCCGGCGGCAGAACATCGAGGATCTCTCCGCCCTCGACCCCGACGATGCGCTGCAGGTTCTCGGTATCTCGGAGAAGCTCCGCGGGGAAGCCGAGGCGAACAACCGGCTGCGCGAGGCACCGACCGTCCCGGCCGTCATGCGCTACACCGGGGTCCTCTACGACGCTCTCGACGTATCTACCCTGGCCCCCTCCGCGCGCACGCGACTGGGGGTGGGGTCGGCGTTGTTCGGTCTGCTCTCCGCCGATGACCCGGTGCCGCACTACCGGTTGTCCGCCGGGACGAAACTGCCGTACTCCGGGACCGCAACGGACAGGCTGCCGACGATGAAGGCGCGCTGGGGATCGGCCGTCACCGACGCGCTGCGACAGGTCCCCGGCACCGTCGTCGACCTGCGCTCCGGCGGCTACCAGCAACTGGGGCGACTGCCCGGTGCGGTGACCGTGCGCGTCGAGTCCGTCCGCGAGGACGGCTCCCGGAAAGTTGTCAGCCACTTCAACAAGCACTACAAGGGACTGCTGGCCCGCGAACTGGCCTCCGCCGACACCGATCTGAGCACCCCCGGGGATGTCGAGGGCGTGGCCGACATCGCACGGCGCGCCGGGATGACCGTGGAAGTCAATGACGGGGATTCCGCGAAGGACTCGTTGACACTGGTGGTGTGAGCAGTGACAGCTGAGTGTAACTGGGGCGGAGCCGGCGAAGTGTTACCGTTTTTCAGAGTTCTTCTTCCGCGAAAGGCCAGGTCAGAGAAAAACCTATCACTCTGAAGTGGTAAGACTTCCCGTGGCCGCCACCATAGGGCCAGGTGGTTGACCGGGCGTGGATTCTCAAATTCTCAATCCGTCAACACTTCTCAAATTCTCAAAGTCTCAATCGACGGAGGCATCGGCGCTACACTCGGTGACATGACCAACCCTTTCCGACCGACCTTCGGAGCGTCCCCGCACTACTGGGCTGGCAGACGGATCATCCTCGACGACTACGCCGACGCCCTGGCCTCCGGCCCCGGCGCAGCCGCACGCACACTGGTGATCACCGGATCACGTGGGATCGGCAAGACCGTCCTGCTCAACGAACTCGAGGACATCGCCGCGACCCACGGCTGGATCATCCTGCGCGCCTCCGCCCGCGGCGACATCGTCGCCGAGCTCGTCGACTCGGTGATACCGGCGAAGATCCAGGAGCTCAGTCCACCGACGACCCGTCGGGTCACCGGTGTCGGCATCACCGGCCTCGGCTCGGTGAAGACCTCTCTCACCGGCCCGGACGAGCACGACCTCCCCCGTCCTACGCTCGACTCACGGCTACGGGATCTGCTGGCGCTGATGTCCGGCACAGGGGTGCTGATCACCGTCGACGAGATCCAGGACGCCGACCGCGATGCACTGAGTCGGCTTGCCACGACCTACCAGAACCTCATCCGTGACGACCTGGAGATCTCCCTGGCCATGGCGGGACTCACCCACGGGGTGGAAGCACTGCTCGACCTGCCCGGCACAACCTTCATGCGACGGGCACACCGCTACGACCTGGGGCCACTGACCAGGGAGGATGCCACAGACGTGCTGGCCACCTCATCACGGGACTCCGGTCTGGCATTCGACGGAGCGGGCCTCGCCTCTGCCGTCGACCTCGCCGCCGGCTACCCCTACCTGGTGCAGCTGGTGGGATCCCTGGCCTGGAACGCCGCCCGCCGTGCCGATACGGACGTGATCTCAGCACAGCAGGTTGACTCGATCAGGGACGAGGCGGTGTCGACGATGGGTGCCCAGGTGCACCACCCGTCACTGAAAGGGGTGCCCACCGTTCAACGGGAGTACCTCGAGGCAATGGCTGCGCTTGCGGTCGACGGACCTGAGGACGCGGACGGCCCGGTCGCCACCGCCGCGATCGCCGGACGCCTCGGCAAGACCCAGCGGGCCGCCAGCGATCCACGGGCGAAGTTGATCGACCGGGACCTGATCTCCCCCGCCGGCTGGGGCAAGGTGCAGTTCACACTGCCCTACCTGGGCGACTGGCTCCGGGGCAGCGGGACGGTACGACGGATCAGCTGAACAGCCCCGCGGCGTCGACCCGCCGGGCCGCGACCTCACCGATGACGATAATCGCCGGCGATCCCAGCCCCTCGCGTTCGATGGTCTCGCCGAGGGTGGCCAACGTGGCCTCCGTGACCCGCTGCTGCGGGGTCGACGCATGTTCGACGACGACCGCCGGAGTCGCGCCGTCACGTCCACGGTCGATGAGTTCCGCGGCGATAGCCCCGGCGTGGCGCATCGCCATGATCAGGACCAGGGTGCCGGTGAGACCGGCGACGGCCGACCAGTTCACCAGTGATTTCGCGTGTCCCGGCGGCACGTGGCCGGAGACCACGGTGACGTCGTGGTTCAGCCCCCGGTGGGTCAGCGAGATTCCCGCTGCCGCCGGCGCGGACGTCACCGACGTCACGCCCGGGATCACCCTCACGGGAATCCCTGCTTCCGCGCACGCCACGACCTCTTCATGGCCCCGCCCGAAGATGTAGGCGTCCCCACCCTTGAGACGTACCACGTGCTTGCCGGCCGTCGCCCGGTCGATCATCAGCGCATTGATGCGCTCCTGCGGGACCTGGGTGGAGTACGGGATCTTGGCGACGTCGATGACCTCGGCTCCCCGCTCTGCGGCGTCCTCGGCGAGTGCGACAGCTCCGAGATGGTCGGTGAGGACGACGTCGGCCTCCCGCACCGCCCGGGTTCCGGCGACGGTGACCAGATCCGCGTCCCCCGGGCCGCCGCCGACGAGGGTGACAGTGCCGACCCCACTGTCAGCGGCAGTGTGCGTCCCGCGCGCAGAGCCCGCTTCGGGATCCGACGGCGTCTCCCCCGCCCCCCGCCGGTCATCCACCGGTACACCGTGGGCTGACGCCCAGTCCAGGGCGTCGGCAGCCGCAGCAGGCGGTGTGCCCGCAGGCACCCGCACCAGGGCGATATGCGCATCCGCCGGCACGGAACCGACAGTCGGGACGGCACCCTGGTCACGGAGCAGCTCGGCGGCGACGGAGGCGTCCGGGCCGTCCACCACGAGCACCGGCACGCCGGTCAACACAAGACTCATGGGTTCAGAGTCTAGTCCCCTGCTACTTCTCGAGCTTCAGGGTCTTCTGGCTGCGCTCCCACTGCTCGTTGAATAGCGCGGTGTCCTTGGAGATACGACCGCCGTAGGACGGGATCATCTCCTTGAGCTTCGGGGCCCAGTCTGCCATCCGGTTACCGAAGCACCGCTCCAGCACCTCGATCATCGCCGAGGGGGCGATGGATGCTCCCGGGGATGCGCCCATCAGACCGGCGATGCTGCCGTCACCGGAGTTGACCAGTGCGGTGCCGAACTCCAGTGAACCGAACTTCGGTGCACCGATCGGCTTGATCACCTGGACGCGCTGTCCGGCGGTGACCAGCTCCCAGTCGTCGCCGTTGACGTTGGGCATGTACTCGCGCAGCGACTCGACACGGGCCGCCTGGTCCTTGAGGACCTCCTCGACCAGGTACTTGGTCAGGCCCATCTCCTGGACCGCCACACCCAGGTAGGACGGGATGTTGCCCGGGCGCAGGGACTTGAACAGGTCCAGGAAGGAGCCGTTCTTCAGGAACTTCGGGGTCCAGCCGGCGTACGGGCCGAAGAGCAGGCCCTTCTTGCCGTCGATGATGCGGGTGTCCAGGTGCGGCACCGACATCGGCGGGGCGCCCTTGGCGGCCTTGCCGTAGACCTTCGCGGAGTGCTGTTCGATGACCTCCTCGTTGGTGCACCGCAGCCACTCGCCGGAGATCGGGAAACCGGCGTAACCGCGGATCTCCGGGATGCCGGCCTTCTGCAGAAGCGGCAGGGCCATACCGCCGGCGCCGACGAACACGAAGTTCGCGCGCACGGTGGAGGTGTCACCGTTGTGCAGGTTCTTCACCTCCAGCTTCCAGCCCGCACCGTCGCGGGTGACGTTGGTGACGTTGTTGCCGTAGCGGACCTCGACACCTTCGGCGGTGACGGCGTCCAGGTACTGGCGGGTCAGCGCACCGTAGTTGATGTCGGTACCGGCGTCGGTCCAGGAGATCGCCACCGGCTCGGAGAAGTCACGGCCGTCCGCCATGAGCGGGAGCTTCTCGCTGAAGACCTCCTCCGAGTCGGTGTACTGCATGTCCGGGAAGAGCGGGTGGTCCTTCAGTGCCTCATAGCGGGCCTTGATGTAGTCCGCCTGTGCGGCACCGTGACCGAAGGACATGTGCGGGGTGCGGTTGATCCACTCGCTGGGCTCGCCGAGGGTGCCGTTCTCCACGAGGTAGGACCAGAACTGACGGGAGGCCTGGAACTTCTCGTTGATGCCGACAGCCTTGGAGATGTCGATCTTGCCGTTGACCTCGGGCGTGTAGTTGAGCTCGCACAGGGCCGAGTGGCCGGTGCCGGCGTTGTTCCACGGCGAGGAGGACTCTGCACCGGGGACGTCCATGCGCTCGATGATCAGCTGGCTCCAGTCAGGCTGGAGCTGACGCAGCATCACGGACAGGGTGGTGGAGATGACACCGGCGCCGATGAGGGCGACGTCGACGTGATCATTCTGGGAAGGTGACACGTTAAGCTCAATCCTTTTCATCGCTGCTTGTTCGCCGCAGCCGGTGGCGTTCTGGGCACTGCCATAAACCACACGCGGCGTCCACAATGGCACGATGATACGTGCCATCGTGGCTACCGGTACAACCCGCCCCTGCGCCCGTGTAAACCACGGGCCTTCTTCTGAACCGGTTCCGACGCACGAACACAGGCGGTCAGGGGCATTACACTGGCATCCCGTGAATGCTCTCAGCCACCAGAATCTCGCCACCGTACTTTCCCATCCATTGGGACAAAGTGTCCATGAACTGGACTTTGCGCCGGATATCCTGGGCGACGGGTACACGCGCCACACCATCGACTTCGGTGCCGACCCGGACGGCGAGCCCGAGGCTGCACCGGGCACAGTGTGCGCCACACTCGTCCGTTACCGACCGACAGACACACCGGAATGGGGGGAGCGCCCCGCCGTCCTGTTCGTCCACGGAATGACCGACTTCTTCTTCCAGACCCACGTCGCCGAGCACTTCCACGACCTGGGTTACGCCGTCTACGGTATCGACCTGCGCAAGTGCGGACGGTCGCATCGCGAGGGGCAGACCTGGCACCATGTGACCTCCCAGTCACTCTATGACGAGGACCTCGCGGTCGCACTGTCACTGCTCAGCGCCGGACACGGCTCCACCACCCTGGTCGGCCATTCGACCGGCGGACTGGATGTGACGATGTTCGTCTCCCGACTGCACGCGGCGACACAGCTCGGTGACACCGCGCGTGCCGCGCTGCACGCCAGCATTGACGCGGTGATCCTGAACAGCCCGTGGCTGGACCTGCAGTTCGACCGGGCGACGAACCTGATCATCCGCCGCATCTTCCCCCATCTCGCCCGCTTCTGGCCGACCTGGCACGTCCCCGGCGGCATCAATCCGACCTACGGGCAGAGCCTGCATGTCTCCAAGCACGGTGAATGGGACTACGACCTGGAGTTCAAGCCACCGCTCCCCCGTCCGAAACAGGTCAGCTGGCTGGTGGGTGTCAGCCGGGAGATCAACAAGCTGCACAGCGGGTCGTTCTCCACCGGAGTCCCAACACTGCTGTTGTGCTCGGACGCCCACAGTGCAGGGAAGATGGTGGCCGACGGCAGGGGCACCGGCGTAGACGTCCCGGAACAGCAGGCCTTCGTGACCGACACGGTGCTGAAACCGTCACAGATGCAGGCGGCCGCCCCTCTGGTGGACCCGGACTGCGAGGTCCGTGTCATCCCCGGAGCGATGCATGACGTCTTCCTCTCACGTCCGGATGTCAGGGCCGCGGCCTTTGCCGCCATCGACGCGTGGGTGGACGTACCATCGGTGCCATGACTGACACGCCTGAACACTTTGACCTCATCATCGTCGGCACCGGCTCGGGGAATTCCATTCCCGAGGACCTGAACGACCGGAAGATCGCCGTTGTCGAGAAAGGTGTCTTCGGCGGCACCTGCATCAACGTCGGCTGTATTCCGACCAAGATGTACGTCTACGCCGCCGATGTGGCGCGCGAGCTGGCGGACGCCGGCCGGTACAACCTCTATCCGATCGGCGGGGCGGCGGCCGCGCCGATGCCGGTGGCCGGTTGGCGGGTGAACTGGGACGACCTCAAGGAGCGGGTCTTCGAGAAACGTATCGACCCGATCTCCCGGGGCGGTGAGGAGTACCGGCGCGGTGACGAGACCCCGAATATCACCCTGTTCAGTGACATGGCCTCCTTCACCGGCGAGCGCACGCTGCGTATCGGCGAGGGCGACGGCGCCCGGACAATCACCGGTGACCAGATTGTCCTGGCCACGGGCACGCGGACGTGGGTGCCGGAGGTGATCGAGGAATCAGGCATCCCCTACCGCACGAACGCCGACATCATGAGGATGGACGAGCTGCCGCGCACGCTGGTGATCCTGGGTGGCGGGATCATCGCGGTGGAGTTCGCCCACATCTTCTCTGCGCTGGGTGTGGAGGTGATCGTCATCAACCGGTCGGAGTCCCTGCTGCGCCGTTTCGACGCGACCGTATCCTCGAGATTCACCGAGTTGGCGGGGTCGCAGTGGACGAATCTCCTGGGGCACACAGTCACCGCTGCCCGTGCCGAGGGTGGCCTGGTCACGCTCACGCTGGACGACGGCAGGGAGATCGACTGCGATGAGGTGCTGCTCGCCCAGGGGCGCGTACCCAACGGCGACCTGTTGAACGCCTCGGCCGGTGGCGTGGACCTGGCGGAGGACGGCAGAATCCTCGTCGACGACTACGGCCGGACGTCCGCGGACGGGGTGTGGGCACTCGGCGATGCCGCCAATGAGCTGCAGCTCAAGCATGTGGCGAACCAGGAGGCCCGCGCGGTCTTCCACAATGTTGCCGAGGTCGGCAAGGTCGGCGCATCGGAGGGCGAGCTGGAGAAGTTCAAGCACGACAACGTCCCGGGCGGGATCTTCACCCACCCCCAGATCGGGTATGTCGGCATGACGGAGGACGAGGCGCGTACCTGGGCACAGGAGAACGGCCGTACCGTGACCGTGAAGGTGCAGGAGTACGCCGATATCGCCTACGGGTGGGCGATGGAGGACACCACCGGGTTCTGCAAGCTGATCGCGGACGCTGACTCGCACCGCCTGCTCGGGGCCCACATCATGGGCCCGCAGGCCGCGACGCTGATTCAGCTGCTGGTGACCGCCATCGAGTTCGACCTGGATCTCGCCGAGTTCGCCACCAGGCAGTACTGGCCGCACCCCTCGTTGAGCGAGCTGGTGGAGAACGCCGTCCTGGGCCTGGATCTGCGCTAGGTTTGTAGGGGAACCTAGTGTGCGGTCGGGTCGACGCCGGTCGCCGGAAAGGGAACGACGATGCGGTGTGTGGTCACGGGAGCGGCGTCCGGTATCGGGCGCGAGGTCGCGTTACTCCTGGCGCGTGAGGGGCACGAGGTGATGATCACCGACCGGGACGAGGACGGCCTGGACACGACGGCGCACGACATCACCGACATCCGTCCGGGGGCGTTACTGGACGACCAGGCCCTGGACATCACCGAGATCGACGAGGTCCGTTCCTGGGTGTCGCGGATCACCGGTGAGTTCGGGGCTCCGGACGAGGTCTTCCATGTCGCCGGCATCGCGATCTGGGGTGATCCCCGGACCCTGCCGCACGAGAAGTGGGCGAAGGTCATCGACGTGAACCTGATGGGTACAGTGCACATCGTCGAGACTCTTGTCCCGGCGATGACGGAGGCGGGGAAGGTCGGGACGGGTCGGCGGGCGCGGCCACGCCGCCTGTGTTGCGTGTCCTCGGCCGCGGGGCTCATCGGGCTGCCGTGGCACGCGGCGTACTCCGCCTCGAAGGGCGGGGTACTGGGTATGTGTGAGGTCCTGCGTTTCGACCTCGCCCCGCACGGTGTGAGTGTGCATGTCGCTGTCCCCGGGGCGGTGGACACTCCCCTCGTGCGAACCATCGACATCGACGGGGTGGACCAGACCGCGGAGCGGGTGCAGAAGGTCAAGAAGCTGTTCCAGGGGCATGCGGCGACCCCTTCACAGGCCGCGCAGAAGATCGTCGACGGGACGCGGAAAGGCAGGTACCTGCTCTACACCAGCGGCGATATCCGTCTGGGGCGCTGGGCGCAGGTCAATCTCCCGTGGGCGTACCGGGGAGTGATGCGGCTACTGAACCGGGGGTTCCGCTGGGCCGCCGCAGACGCAGAACAGGGGCGCACCCGTTAGGAAAGAGTGCGGCCCCTGCGTGCTGTTCCCGGATTGTCCGGACTACTCGGACGATCCCGAGCTGCCGATGACACCGGCGATGGAGCCTGCGACGTCCTGGTTGTGCTCACCGCTGCCGATGCCGTTCTCCAGTTCCGCCGCACTGCCGCCGACGGTGTCGATCAGCTGCTTGAAGCCCTGCCACAGGCCGTGGAGGAGCGTGGAGATTCCGTCGCCGAGGGAACTGATGATGCTGGTGTCCATAAGATTTTACCTTTCAGAAAGTGGGAGAGAGCTGACTCTTTCAGTGTCTCAACTCAGAGTATAGACCGCCCCACGGCGTTGTGCCTTTCCCCGGTGAACGACAGTACCCCCGGGGTCGGCCGCTCCCTGTCCTACCGGCATGGTGGGACCCTCTACACCAGCATGTAGCCCTCGCGATCCCGACCATAGCGGCCGGTGCTGGTGAGGATCATGATGAACTCCACCATCGTCCAGATCCAGAGAGCTCCCATCATCAGGTAGCCCAGGATCGCGAGAAGCCCGCCGCCGATGATCATGTCCGGGTCCTCGTCAACGTAATAGGTCTCGCCGGAGTAGGTCCTGACCATCTCGGTACCGGTACCGGCGATGGCGAGCGAATACCCCACGATCACGATCACCCAGGTGACGATGAGGAAGATCAGCTGGGCGATCGCGCGGCCCTTATTGCCGATGTAGAAGTTGTGGGCGCCCGTGCCGCCCAGGAAGAACGCCAGCAGTGCCGCCACGACCTTCTTCTTGGTGGACGGTGGCGGGGCGGGATACCCCGGGTACATGGCGGCGCCCGCGTAGGGGCCGGGCTGGCCCGGGTTGCCGTACTGCCCCGGGTAGCCGGGCAGGCCGTTCCCGGGCCCCTGGGGAGCGCCGTACGCTTGGGTCTGGTTTCCCGTGGCGGGGCTACCGTAAGGACTACCCGGCATAGCCTCTCCGGACCACCGCCCTCCGGCGCCATCTGCACTACGTTCATTGTCGGAGCCTTGAGAGCTCTGGAATTCCGGGCCAGTCACAGTGTGTTCTCCCACCTAGTATCGAAAATATAAGAGTGTGCACAGACTACCGTGGCAGGGAAGCTTATTAAGCGCCGGCGTCCAGGAGCGCTGTGACCAGGCGGTAGCTGGCTGCGTACGCTCCTGCCCACTCGCTGGCGCGCGGTCCCGCGATATTCACCACGAGTCCACTCCCCTGTTGTCGCAGCCACTCTGACACATCGTGTGCAACTGCCGTCATGTCGCTCCGGCCCCATGCTGAGGCGTCGAGGACCAGGTGGGGACGCTGCCAATGGCTCGCGAACCCCACCGTCAGATCGGTCCCCGGAGACGTCCCGCCCGGAGCGGTCAGTATGAGCGAGACGTCACTGTCACGGACGTTCCACTCGGTGCGTTGCCTCGTCTCCGAGGACGGAGTCTCCGTCAACTCCGGGTAGTCCGTCAGGAGCCCCGGAGGCGTCGGGTGATCCTCCGCCCATCCGCCTGCAGGGCACCAGCCCACGACGGGAGTACCAGCAGCTCGGGCAGCATCGAGGGCTCCCCTGTCGACACCCGACTGGCCGCCGGAGCGGATGGTAGCGATCATCTGCGCTGCTTTCCTCGGGTACACACGGAACTGACATTCACAACGGATACACTAAGGGAAATCTGACCGCCAGGATGGCCAACATCGCACACCTGCACCACATGGCCCTACCCTCATTGAGTCGGCGCCCAATCTAACAGGGTCCGGCCCGCACCAGAATGCCGCCGATACACTGAAGTCAGAAGACATTCATCCTGTTGCCCACGCTGGCGGGCGCGACGCTCACGCGATTGTTGGCTGAATCCGGCAAGGCCGACTACCGGCAATCCGTCTCACAAGTGAATGACTCCAATGAACTGTGTCGTCAATTGGCGACACATCCCAGGATTGTCAGTAAGCGGCACTGACCATCATGAGCTTGAGAGACGGCGTCACCGTAGGCGTGCCCCCACACTTTCAACCAGTAGTCTCATTCCAGCCGGCCAACCCACCGCTCAGTCGCCTCCAGCAGCCGCGCCACCACGGAACTCCCGTACCTGCTGACGCTGTCCACGTCTGCCGCCGCATGCATACTATCGACGAGACGCGCCATCTGCCGATCAATCTCCGTGACCATCCAGTCAGGATCCACATGGAGGTGCATCGCCTCGTCAACCCCACCGTCGGCGGGTCAGTAGGGACGCCCGGAAGATGCCGTCGATCCCCATCGACAGATCGCTGGAACCCCCGTCGGTGTAAGCAAGATGGGAGTTGACGTCATACAGCGGGGCGAGCCGCACGTTCCCACCACGCAGAACAACTGAGTAATTCCGCGCATGGGCGTCTGTTCCGCAGATCAACCAGTTGAAGATCAACGCCTGGACGAAACGCCGAGTGTCTTCGTGGGCGTTACTGCTGACATTCGCGATAAGTTCCGCCACCTCGCGTGCACCCGGGCCCCGCTGTGACTCATACTTGCTAAATTGCGGTGTCCCTGTTGCCTGGCACATATCCTCCAGGTGCACGCGTACCCACCGGCCGTCAGGAAGACGAGCGCGGCCGTAGCGTTCGACGACGACACCGGAAGATCCGCCATCGCCCTACGCAACATGTCGCCGACCTCGGAGTTGCCCACGGGTCGTAGGCCGCCACTGCGTGACAACGCGGCCTCCAGTCGCTCTGAACGGACGGACCGTGCCGACGACCCTGCCGTTCATCACGACGGCCAGGGTTTCTTCGGAGCGAGGGCCGGGCCGCGCGCTCAATGTTCCAGCGTCCTGTCAAGCAACTCATTCAGGTCAATGAGATCGTCATCGGGGTCGGGGTGTGGCGCAGGCTCCGGCACCATCTCCACCGTAACCTCCAGGGCGCTCAACACCCGATAGACCATGTCCAACGGCGCAGTCCACTTGTCCCCCAACTCAAACGCATTGAGCCACTCGCGTCCAACCTTCGCCTTCGCCGCCAACGCTGACTGCGTGACCCCCAGCTCCAGGCGGACATCCCCGAGCAGAGGCCCGAGATCGTCGGGGCGATGGACACTTATTGTCGTCATACAGCGACAACACCATATGTCGCCGTATGGCGACTTATTGTCCCGGTACATTTGACCTCTTTCCGTCGATGAGACCACATGAAACACACGGTGATGAACCCATCGTCATGACAGCCTCGACTAAGTCGGAGCAGGTGCAGCAGGTCGCCGCCCAGATCGAGCAGTGGAAGGAGTCCGCCGCGGGCGAGGTGAGTGTCGTCGTGCTAGCCCGGTCCCGCGCCCATGTCCGGAAGCTGGCGAGTGCCCTGTATGCAGCGGGCCTGGATGCGACGGACACGAAACAGGCCTCCGTGGCTGCCCAGCAGGCCGTATCGGTGATGATCATGCACTCCGCGAAGGGACTGGAGTTCACCCACGTGGTACTGATGGGAGTCGACGCTACGTCGATGCCTCAGCAGTCCCGGATGCGAGGGCTCGCTGATGCGGAGAAGGAGGACATCTTGCAGCGCGAACAGGCACTCCTTTATGTGGCTGCCTCACGCGCTCGAGATGGGCTGATGGTGACAGTGTTGGGCCAGCCCTCGGGACTACTCCCCACACCGTCACCATAACGAATAATTTACTTAACGGATGTGCCAATTTCCGCAATGGTTGCGTATTAGAAATCACAACAACTTCAAAAAGTTACCGTATTCGACAGGAAAGGTCCTAGGTTCTTAAATGTCAGAGTTTCTATCCAAAATTATAGAAGTCATAATACCCATCATTCCCCTCCTTACCGCAGCACTTGCTGCAGTATTTAATCTAAATACAGGAAAGAAGCTAAGAAGACTACCGGAAAATACAGTAACCACGAGTTCCCTATGGGAGCCATCTGGATATGTTTCTCAGGACATCAAATGGGCGCAAGTCGACCTAGAGTCCCGCCTGTTCTCCCAGTACAATATCCAACCCAGCAGATGGTGGATTTTCTCACTCGTCAGTTTTCTCTTCTGCGGATTTCTATACCTACTCGGCCTTTATGCATTTATAGAAAATGCTTCTTCAAACCGCGGAGAAGAAAATGAGCATATCCCCCTAGGCGGGTTCTTCGACAGTGGAGTCGGCGTGTCCGATATTGCAGCAACAACGACTCAGCTATTTTTAATATCCATACTTGCTTGCATTCTTCTAGTATGCGCTCGTCACCGTTCAGTGAATTCAGAGGCGGAAAGGAGAAATGTCTACCTAGACAAGGTTCTTGCATCTCGACCCAACCATAGGAAGTTTTCGAAGAACTACGAATATTACAGAAAGAAGATAATCGTATCCGTCGAGAAGGCCTCCGGATGGAACCTCTCACTCTCCAAAAACAATATTCGTATTGCGATACTTGTTTCTTGCCTATCGCCACTGATTCCACTCTTCTATGTCTTTTCCTGCCTTAGTCACCTTGTGAGTATGAATAACTATTCCTCGAACTCCGATGCTCCTTGGATAAACGCGGTAGTTATACTGACTGTTGCCTCGGTATTTTCGGCAATAATGTACCTATTACAGAGTCTTTTAGTTTCCAGAATCCAGCTATCTTCTCCCAATTTAAGGGTCGACGGAATAATAAGAAACGTCGATTCTTCTCATGGTCACAGCAATTCGCCAGTGCATTGCAGGGTAGCTGAAAAACTTCGATCCGCACTGTCTCGCCCCTCAAAAACGGAAGGGGAGAATCGATAAGGTAGGTGATGTTTCTTCAGTGCGCTTCCTTCCCTCAACTCATTCTTTCCACATTTCTTTACTTAGTTTGGCGCCTCAGAACACCGCTAATCTACCGCACCTGAATCCGGAACTTAAGATAGGACTACACCTCGAAATAATCCACTTTCCATCCCATGCTCGAAATTGGCCATTCTTGCTAGGTTCTCCTACTGAAATAAAAGATTCATCACAATAGCCGCGACCCGTTCGCATCATCGAAGCAGCACTCGGGCCGGTGAGTCCCCCTACCCCATTTCCCCACGATGGCCATGATGGTCACCACGACCAGATACTACACCGCAACCCGACCTTTTACCGAGAGTCAGAGGCCGCAAACAGATCAGCTTCCAAGAACGCATCTGGATCTAATCCGCACTCAACGACGGCAAGTCCCTATGACCCATCGCCCCCACCTGAGCACCAGGACGCTGACACGGCACACCACCCCCGGCGGGGACAGAGGTCACTCTGAGCAAGCGTATCCTACGGGCCTTAGGGAGCTACCGCGGCTGCCACCGTGTGGTTCTGTCTGTGGTGTGCCAGTCCGTTCCAGGATTCTCACGTAGCGAACAGTCGATTCGAAAGAATAGTTCAGTTCAGGGGGAAATCGGGACCTCCGAGATCGGCCCGGTCACATCTCCAGCTCCACACCCGTCGCCGCCACGACCTCCTCCACCGTCACACCCGGCGCGACTTCCCGCAGGGCCAGGTGGCCACCCAGCACCGCACCACCGGCACCCGCGCCACCCTCACGCACCACGTCAATGACCGCCAGGTCGGTGATGATGCGGTCGACCACTCCCTGTCCGGTCAGTGGCAGCGTGCATTCGGGCAGGATCTTCGGTGAACCGTCCTTCGCCACATGGTTCATCAGCACGATGACTTTCCGGGCTCCGTGCACCAGGTCCATGGCCCCGCCCATGCCTTTGACCATCTTTCCGGGCACCATCCAGTTCGCCAGGTCCCCGTGCCGGGAGACCTCCATTCCTCCCAACACCGCAACATCCACGTGTCCCCCGCGGATCATGCCGAAGGACAGGGAGGAGTCGAAGAACGCCGCACCCGGGTTCACGGTCACCGTCTCCTTGCCCGCGTTGATGAGATCTGGGTCCAGCTCCGTCGGAGTCGGGTACGGTCCGGTGCCGAGGATGCCGTTCTCGCTGTGCAGGACGAGGTGCACGCCGTCGGGCAGGTGGTTCGGGATCAGCGTGGGCATGCCGATGCCGAGGTTCACGTACTGGCCGTTCTCGAGTTCCTGCGCGGCGCGTGCCGCCATCTGTTCTTTCGTCCAGCTCATCGCTTCTGCTCGCTCTCGTGGTTGTCGTCCCGCACGGTCCTCTTCTCGATCCTCTTTTCTTGCGGACCGGTCTCCACGACGCGTTGCACGAAGATGCCGGGAAGGTGGACCTGCGCCGGATCGATCTCACCGGGTTCCACGAGCCGCTCCACCTCGGCGATGGTGACCGTTCCCGCCATGGCGCACAGGGGGTTGAAGTTCATCGCGGACTTCGCGAACACCAGGTTGCCTTCGGTGTCGCCGATCTCTGCGTGAATCAGGGCGACGTCCGCGGGCAGTGCCTCTTCCAGGACGTACCGGCGTCCGCCGAACTCGCGGACCTCCTTGGGCGGGGAGGCGACGGCGACCGAGCCGTCCTCCCGGTACTTCCACGGCAGTCCGCCGTCGGCGATGGGTGTGCCCACCCCGGCCGGGGTGTAGAAGGCGGGGACGCCGATACCGGCGGCACGCAGCTTCTCGGCCAAGGTGCCCTGCGGGGTCAGTTCAACCTCGAGTTCCCCGGCGAGGTACTGGCGGGCGAACTCCCTGTTCTCCCCCACGTACGATGCGACGACGCGGCGGACCTGGCGGTTGTTGAGCAGCAGGCCCAGACCCCAGCCGTCGACGCCGCAGTTGTTGGAGTAGATCTCCAGGTCGCCGACGCCGGTGTCGACGAGGGCGGCGATGAGGGTGTCGGGGATGCCGTTGAGTCCGAAGCCGCCGACGGCGAGGCGTGCACCGTCGGCGATGTCGCGGACGGCCTTCTGCGGTGTCGCGACGACTTTCGCTGCGAGGCTGGTGTGGTGAGGCGAGTCGGTCATCGTTGTTCTCCTTCTCGGTCGTCGTGCTCACGGATCGGGAGGGTGAGCATGTGGTAGCTGAGTGTCTTCCCGTGCCCGTCGAGCACCGGGGAGCCGGTGACGCCGCCGCCGAGCACGCCGCGCAGTTCGCAGACGAAGGATTCGACGGTGGCCACGTCCCGGACGGTGACGTCCCGGACATCGCAGCAGAAGTGCTCTGCCACGGCGTCTTCGGTGAGGTGTGCGCGCAGCTGCCGGTAGTTGTGAGGGGTGCGGGGCAGGACGGCGACGATGAGGGTGTCACCTTTGTCGCCGGTGCGCGCGTCGGCGTAGTCGTCGAGCGTGTTCATCAGCGGTCTCCTTTCACGGTGGTGACCTGGGCGGCGATACGTTCGCGGGGCAGCAGTGCCGAGCGGATGGCGAGGACTTCACTGCTCGCGGTGCGTGCTCCCCCGCCGGCGGCGGGTCCGGCACAGTAGAGAGCCTCGACCTCCCAGCCGATCGCGCGGGCCTGGGTGGCGGTGTCCACGCGTGCGGCCACGCGCAGGCGGACCTCCGGCGGGTCGGGACGGTCCGTCACCGGCATCATGCCGCGGAAGGCGGCGCCGTCGCCGATGAATTCCACGCTGACGGTCGCCGGGTCGATGCCGTGAACGTGCTCCAGCCGGTGCCGGACGATGTCCCAGGCCATCTCCGCGCGCTGTCGGGCGCGAGGCCCGGCGTAGGTGATCTGTCCTTCACCGAGCCAGCCGCCCCGGAACCCCAGGGTGACTTTCAGCGTCCCGGTGCGGGGACGTCCGGTCGCCCCGCTGACCCGTACCGCGTCGGCCCCCACCTCCTCGAGGTGGACGCCGGAGAAGTCGGCGGTCACGTCCGGGGTGAGGTAGGCCGACGGGTCGGCGACTTCGTAGAGCATCTGTTCACGCACCGTCTGCCGGGTGAGCATGCCGCCGGTGTCGGCGATTTTGCCCAGCACCGCGGTGCCGTCGTCGCTGATGTCGGCGAAGGGGAACCCGAGGTCCGCCATGCCGGGCACGGGCTTGGTCACCGGGTCGGCGAAGTAGCCGCCGGTGACCTGCCCGGCGCATTCCAGCAGGTGGCCGACGAACGTCCCCGCGCCCAGCCGCGCCCAGTCGTCGAGCTGCCAGCCGAATTCGTGGACCATGGGCGCCAGGAACAGAGAGGGGTCGGCCAGCCGTCCGGTGACGATGACGTCCGCACCTGCCCCGAAAGCCGGCAGGACGTGCTCGACGCCGAGGTAGGCGTGCGCAGAGACCAGTCCGGCGTCGTCGGACGACAGCGGCCAGCCGGTCTCCCAGACGTCCGGATCCTCGGAGCGGATCTCGGACAGGACACTGTCGCCGGTCAGGTAGGCCACGGTGACCGTCCGGTCCGGCACCACCTCGGCGGCCACACGGGCGATCAGCCGGGCGGCGGCTTCGGGATTTGCGGCACCCGAGTTCGTCACCACGGTCGTTCCCTGGGCCACGGTGTGCGGAAGGACGGCACGCATCCTGGTCTCCAGCAGCGGGTCGTAGCCGGTGTTCGGGTCGCTGAGTCGGCGGAGCTGCCCGGCGGCGACGGTGCGTTCCCCGAGGCACTCGAACACGAGGTAGTCGAGGTCGCCGTCCTGGGCCAGTTTCACGGCCGGGTCGAGACGGTCACCGGCGAATCCTGCACCGGATCCGATTCTGATGGTTGGCATCGAAGATATCTCCTAGAAAGCTAGAACGTCAGGGCGCCGGTGATGATCGCGGTCACGGTGATCACCAGGGTGGTACCCCATGCCCAGAGGAATGTGAAGCGCTGGTGTTTACCCAGTTCCACCTTCGCCATGCCGATGAGGATGAACGTGGAGGCGGTCAGCGGGCTGAGCGGGAAGCCGGTGGTCATCTGCCCGGCGATGGCACCGCGGGCGATCATCGCCGGGTCGGCGCCCATGACGTCCGCGGTATGGGCGAAGACCGGCAGGACACCGAAGTAGAAGGCGTCCGGGGTGAACACCAGGCTCAGCGGCATCGAGACGATCGACACCAGGACGGGCAGGAATCCGCCGAAGCTCTCGGGGATGACGTCCGCCAGGCTCTGGGCCATGTTCTCGATCATCCCGGTGTTGCCGAGGATGCCGGTGAACACGCCGGCGGCGAAGACCATGGAGGTCACCAGGACCACGTTGGCTCCGTGGTCACGGAACAGCTGCTGCTGGTCCTTCCACTTCGGGATGTTCACGCAGGCGGCGACGGTGAACGCCACAATGAAGCAGACCTCCATCGGGACCGCGTGGGTGAACAGCACGACCACCAGCGCCAGAGTGAGGATCAGGTTGACCGCCATGCGCCACCGCGGGACATCGTGGTCGCGCCGGGCATGATCGGCATGATCCTCTTCCGCGGGAGTAACGACGGTTCCGTCGTCCGCGGGGATCTCGTCGCCTCCGGAGCCCACTGCCACCGGTGCCGGGGTGTCCAGGGAGATCGTCCCGAGGCGCCTGCGCTCCATGCGCCCGATGAGATAGCTGGCGACGAGGACCCACACGCCACCGGCGATCATCGGGATGATCATCGGGGTGAAGACGTCCGACGCCGACAGGTCGAGCGCGGCCATCGCGCGGATCGTCGGCCCGCCCCAGGGCAGCATGTTCATCAGCCCGGCCCCGAGGGCGACGATGGCGGTGAGTGCCAGCGGTCGCATACCGATGCGCCGGTAGATCGGCAGGAAGGCCGACAGTGTGATCAGGAAGGTCGCCGCACCGTCGCCGTCGAGGTGGACGCACATGGTGACCAGTGCGGTTCCGATCGCGATCTTGACAGGGTCCCCTTTGGCCCAGCTGACCATCCGTCGGATCAGCGGGTCGAACAGGCCTGCCTCCATCATCACGCTGAAGAACAGGATGGCGAAGGTCATCATCACCGCAATGGGAGCGACCTGCAGCAGGCCGTGGCCGATGAAGTCCCCGAGGTCCCCGCCGTGCCCGGCGAGGACCGCGAAGATGATCGGCACGAGCACCAGGCCCACCAGGACCGAGGTCCGGGTGAACAGGGTCAGCGCCAGGAAGATTCCCACCGTGAGGAATCCGAACAGAGCAAGCACGTGGCTCTCCTATCGACGTAATGGCGACCCTGTGGCCTGGAACAGGCTCCAACAACCTGTGACTGCCTGTGACCTGGGTCGCGTGGACGTCCTCAGTATGAACAATGCCATTTAGTTGCGTCAAACAACAATATTGCATAGATTCTTGCAGTATGCGGATAACTGACATCACAGTCGACCAGATGCGAGTCATCGCGTGTGTCGCCGACCAGGGAGGTTTCACCCCCGCCGCCGAACGGTTGAGCCAGTCCCAGTCTTCCCTGAGCAGGATCGTCTCGCAGGTGGAGAAGGCCGCCGGGACCCGGCTGTTCGAGCGGACCACACGCAGTTTCGCCCTGACCGACGCCGGCACCGAGTTCCTCCGCGCCGCGCGGGTGATCCTGCAGACCTATGACAGGGAGATGAACAACGTCGCCAGTTACATCAGCGGCCCCAACGGTCATCTGCGTCTTGCCACACTGCCGTCACTGGCTGCGACACTCCTGCCCCCGTTCATCGACCGGTTCCGGCGCGTCTTCCCCAACGTCAGCATCAACCTCCAGGACCTCATGGCGGCGAACATCATCGAGGAATGCCGCTACGGCTCCGTGGACCTCGCCATCACCGCCGAGGACCCGGAACTCATCGGAAGCCTGCCGGACCACTTCGACTTCTCCCCCATCGCCGAGGAGCGCTTCGCCTGCATCCTGCCCGCCACCCATACCCTGGCCCAGAAGCCCGGCATCGACTGGGACGATCTGGCGGGGCGCTCCTTCGTCTCCTTCACCGAAGCCAGCTCGGTGCGACGTATCACCGACCGCGAGCTGGCGGCCCGCGGCATCCACCCGTCCCAGACAGTGACCGCCGGGACGATCTCCGCCGTCACGGGACTGTGCGCGGCGAATCTGGGGATCTCCGCGGTCCCCGGCTTCGTCATCCCGATGACCCGCGTGCCGGGCGTCGCCCTCCGCCCGTTCCGGGGAGAGCCCGTGACCCGCAGAATCGGTGTCCTGGTGGACACCACGCGCACGCTCTCCCCCGCCGCCGAAGAATTCCTGGCGCTCATCACGGCCACACCACCGGACGAGGTCTCGCTGCCGGACTTCACCACCTGGACGGGATTGCCCCGTTAGCCACGGGACCGTAGTTGCAGCTCGGTCAACAGTCTGTCCCCCGGGTCACGGAGATCCAGGCCCGAGAGTTGCTGAGCGCGTTCCACCCGGTAACGCAGGGTATTGGGGTGCACCGTCAGTTCTGCAGCGGCGTCGCGGACGTTCCTTCCCGCCCGAAGGTACGCGTCCACGCTCGCCACCAGTGACGCGCCGTGCTGTTCGTCATATGCTGTCACCTGCGCCAACCGCGGATCCTCGAGCTCCGGGTGCTCACTCAGGAGCCCGAACACCTCCCCCAGCAACACTGACGTCCGGGACTGCTTCAGCGACGTCACCCGATGCCGACGGGCCGCCGGGGAGTCCAACACCCGGTCAACTTCGCGGCGTGCCGACGCGACAGCATCGAGGCCCTCCACCGGGGAGGCGACCGCGACCCGGACCTGCCTGGTGTCGACCCGGTCATCATCGTCGAAACGGCGGAGCAACCGCTCCACCCACGGAAAGAGACGGGAGTCGTCCGCCGTCTCCGGAACCAGTACATAGGCGCGTTGCCCGAGAAGAGCCACCAGTCCGGCAGAAGCGTAGGCGCGTACATGGAGTTGGAGACGCTGCCCGAGGAACTCCAGGACCTCGGTCGAGGTGTCGGCCCCACCGTGCCCGGAGGTGAACCCGAGCACCGCGTAGCGGTCTTCGTCGGACACCTGCAGTAGCGTTGCCGCGGTCCGCCCGTCTACCCCGCCGTCGTCGCCGAACAGTCGCCGGATCATCACCTCCTGCTTCGACGATGGAGCCACTCGTGCCTGGATCATCAGTGCGGCCGCACTCACAGCGCCGCCACGCAGCATCACCTCAGCGTCCTCGGCGAACTCCCTCTCCCCCTGTTGGACCCACACTGACCCCAACGGTTCCCCCTCCGGTCCGTGGATCCCGGTCACCAGCCGTCGCCGCATGCCGATATCCGGATTCGCCGGCAGCGACACCACCTCTGTCGTACTCGCCAGGGTCTGCACGACCCCCAACCTGGTGAACGCTTCCATGACCTCAGGCGGGGCCGCACGTCCGAGAATCGCGCGGGTCCGCAGTTCGTCGGCCGTGCTCTCCGACGGTGAGTACGCCAACACCCGGTTTGTCCGGTTCTCGATGGTGACCATCCCGTGCACACCATCGGCGATCAGGTTCGCCAGTCCGGACAAACTCCCCACGGAACCGTGCACTCCGTCGGCCGGGTTCACCCCCGGCGTCTCCGAGTCTTCGTCAAGCATGCGCCGGATACGTGAGAAGACCACGTCCCACCGTGCCCGAGTGTCGACAGCAACCACCACCACCCCGACTGCGTCAGCCGCCCTGCGAAGCGCCTGTCCGACGGCATCCTCCTTGACCATGAGGACAACAGGGTGATCCAACAGGGATTCCAGCCACTGGACCGCCAACTCCTCCGTGACACCGACAGTCATCACCAGATCCACGTCCGGCAGCACAGGCTGACGGAACTCCACCTGGGACCGGATGTCCCCTGGGTCGACCATCGCGACTGTTGCCACCGGTCGTACCCGGTCCATCGGCGACACCGCTGTGACCAGCGGATCCAGCGTAGACACCAGAACTTCGACCTCTATCCCGACGTCGTCGCCTTCTTCCACGACCGCTCACCTCACTTACCGCCCGACCCGGATCTTTGTGCGAACCTCCAATTGACTCCAGAATACTTCAGCGAGTTGCACGAAGCGTGGATCACAGGGTGACTGCTTCAATGATGCACACCACACACCCCAGGAAGGACCCCGTCGTCATGCCGCAGACAGGTGACCGGAAACTCTCACCACTCAGAATCCTGGCTCTCGGACTACTGCTCTTCGCGATGTTCCTAGGAGCCGGGAACATCATCTTCGCCCCGATGGTCGGCCAGGCCGCGGGAAACACGATGTGGAAACCCATGAGTGGCTTCCTCATCACCGGCGTCGGACTTGTCCTGCTGGCCGTCATCGCCCTGACCGCTGTCCGCGGTGACGTCTTCCGACTCGCCGGCAGAGTCTCCCCACGGTTCGCCGCCGCCTTCTGCTTCCTCCTGTTCCTGACCCTCGGGCCGTTGTACGTCATCCCCCGCACAACCTCCGTGGTCCACGAAATCACGGTGAAGCCGAATCTCCCCGCCGATCTGGCAGGGAGCGCCTGGGTGCTGCTGATCTTCTCTGCGCTGTTCACCGCCGTGTCGATCTACCTGGCACTGAGCCCGGGCAAACTCGTCGACCGTATCGGGAAGTTCCTCACACCGGTGTTCTCAGTCCTGCTGGTGACCATCATCGTCCGGTCCCTGGTCGCCCCGATGGGCTCCCTCCACGACCCTGTCGCGCCCTACGACGAAGGTGGCTTCCTACTCGGCCTCACCGAGGGCTATCTGACCATGGATGTCCTGGCTGCACTGGTGTTCGCCGGTGTCTTCATCCAACAGATCAATCTGCAGGGCGTAACCTCCCGCACCGGCACCGCCTCCGTCTTCCTCAAGGCAGGTGTCATTACCGCCGTGGGGCTGGCGCTGCTGCACATCTCCACCGCCTGGCTCGGCGGTTCCGGCGTGGACGCCATCGGCCGCCCCGACAACGGAGGTACCGTCCTGGCGGAATCGGCTCGCACGCTGCTGGGCACGCCGGGACTCGCGATGATCGGCACTGTCGTCCTCCTCACCGGCCTGACAACCAATGTCGCCTGCATCACCTCCGTGGCCGACTACTTCTCCCGCCGCTTCGCCTGGCTGACCTACCGGCAGTGGGTGCTCGTTCACGCCGGACTGGGACTGGTGGTCGCCAACTTCGGGCTGCAGACGGTCCTCGACACCGCGCTGCCGATCCTCTTCCTGCTCTATCCGCTGGGAATGACCCTCATCGTGCTGACGTTGCTCGACCGCTTCTTCGGGGGACGACGGCCTGTCTACGTCGGTGCTGTCATCGGTGCCGGGCTCGTCGCCGTGCTTGACGCCGCCAAGACCGCCGGAATCCTCACCGACCAGATCAACGACTGGTTCTCCTTCCTCCCGTTGTTCACCGACAACGCAGGTTGGGTTCTGCCTGCGGTCATCGGTGGCATCGTCGGCCTCATATGGGCCCGGGCGACGAACTCCCCTATCCTGCCGGTCGACCGCGACGCGTTCCCGGAAGACCCGGCGGGCGCTGGCACCGGTACAGACCCTGACAATGATTCTGACATTGACCCGAATGAACGAAAGGCCAAGATTTCATGACTTCCCGCACCGCCGTTGTCCTCGGAGCCGGCTCCATCGGCCTTTCCAGTGCCTACTACCTCAGGAAAACCGGTTTCGACGTCACCGTCATCGACCCGGAGCCTCTCGCGGCCCGGGCATCCGGGCACAACGCCGGCTGGCTGATTCCCAGCATGTCGACGCCTGTGCCTGCCCCGGGCGTCCTCCCCCAGGCACTGAAATGGATGACGAAGAAGGACAGCCCTCTCTACATCAGCCCGTCCGCCGACCCCCACTTCCTCGGTTTTCTCCTGCGCATGCTGCAGCACTGCACAGAGTCCAGGTTCAACCGCGGAGCGGAGACCCTCGCCCGGCTCAGCGCAGGTTCACTACCTCTGTTCGACGACCTCGCCGCAGACGGTGTGGAGTTCGAACGCCACCGTGACCCGCTGACTATGCTCTTCACCGACCAGCACAAAGTCGACGGGCGGGTGCACGAACTCGAGACGTTGGACGGGAAGCTCCCGGGGTTCTCGTGGCGCCACATGAGTCGCGGCGAACTGAACGAACACGCACCGTCACTCTCGGATACCGTCGTCGCCGGCATCCAGTCCGAGGGCGACCAGTCGGTGGACCCCGCATCCTTCGTCCGTGGACTCGCCGCGGCGTGCGAACGTGACGGAGTGGAACTCCGGCTCGGTGAGTCCGCCGCCCTGGTCACAAGTCCCGCAGCACAGGGTCGCGGCCACAACGGAGTCGAGGTTTCCGTTCAGGTTGGCGGACAACGGCTACGGGCGGACAAGGTCGTCGTCGCCGCAGGGGCATGGACCAATGAACTCCTCTCTGGAATCGGAGAACGGGTCGCTCTCCAGGCGGGGAAGGGATACGGCTACGATCTCCCCGTCGTCGACCACGGTCCGAGTGAACCCGTCTACCTCGCCGAGGCGAAGGTCGCGATCACCCCCCTCAACGACCGCGTACGACTGGCAGGCACGATGGGGTTCTCAGGCATCGACGAGACGGTCGATCCGGTGCGGGCCGGAGGAATCCTCTCCGGGGCGCGGGAGTACTTCACTGACTGGATCCAGCGTGCCGAACAGGCCGCCGTCGACGACACCGGGCATGCCAGGACACCCTGGACAGGCCTACGCCCCACGACCCCGGACGGAGTGCCGATGATCGGGCCACTGGCCGGCCACCCGGATGTGCTCGTCGCCACGGGGCATGTGATGCTGGGGATCAGCCTCGGCCCCACCACCGGCCGGCTCATCGCCGAACTAGCCTCGGGCGAAACCTCTGCCGACACTCTCACCGATCTGTCTCCCAACCGATTCTGAATGAGGACCACCATGACTATCCCCTTCATCTCCGCCGACACTGTCCGTGAACGGGTACCGATGACCGCGGCCGTCGATGCGATCGAGCAGACCCTGTACGACGGGTTCGACGCCGCCACGGCGCCGCCACGCAGCAGCGTCCCCCTCGATCGCGGGAGTTTCCTCCTCATGCCCGCCGAGATCAACGGCTCCGCCGGGGTGAAGGTCGCCTCGGTCGCCCCGGCCAACCCGGCCGCCGGGCTACCGAAGATCCAGGGACTCTACCTCCTCTTCGACGGTGAGACACTGGAACCGGCCGCGGTGATGGAAGGAAGTTCACTTACCGAGATCCGCACTCCTGCCCTGTCCGCTCTGGGCGTCCGCCATCTGGCAGCGGACAAACCGCTCGATGTCGTTCTCTTCGGTACCGGGCCGCAGGCCTACCACCACGTCCATGCCACCGCCGCTGTGCGCGACATCGCTTCGGTCACGGTGTTCGGACGTCGCGAGGAGAAGGTCACGCAGTTGGTGGACCGCCTTGCCGCTGACGGTGTCACCGCCCGGGCCGGCACGGATGCGACACAGAATATCCCCGCAGCCGATCTGGTGCTCTGCTGCACCAGTGCCCGCAAGCCATTGTTCGACGGTGCCCTGGTCAGCGACGGCGCACTGGTGGTGGCGATGGGGTCGCACGAACCCGACGCCCGCGAGACCGACGATGCCCTGTTGGCACGATCGACGGTCTATGTGGAGGACGTCGACACCGCCCTGCGCGAGGCCGGTGATGTACGTATCGCGGTCGACAACGGGACAGTCAGCGTCGATGCGCTGCACGCTCTCAGTGACCTGGTGAACCACGGACCGGTCGACGCCCCCGGGCCGAGGTTCTTCAAGACGGTCGGCATGGGTTGGCAGGATCTCGCCGTGGCGCAGGTGGCCTACCGTCCGGAGGGATGACCGGTACGGCGACGGCCGACGAGGCCGGTGACAGCTCCGGCCCCCCTGTCGTATCGTGGTCGGACAGGGTGCCCACCGCCACCGTCGCCAGGACAGGAAACCACCATGATCACCCGCGTACTTGCCCACTGCACCGTCTCCGACCTTGACCGAGTCGTCTTCTTCGGGACCTAGACGATGGGACGGATTCAGCGGGCAGGAGACCGTCAACGTGTGGTCATCGCCGGCACCGTTCTCGCGGTGACGCTCCCCCTCTCCGCCTGCATGCCGGATGCTCTCACCGGAGGTGGCAGTAGCACCGCCACAGTGGAAAGGAACGACACCGTGTCCCCAATGTCCTCCGGCGCCTACACACGCCACTCCACCACAGTCAACGACATCGAACGCACCTGGGGCGTCTACACCCCCGACAGGGGCGACACCGACCGTACATCGATGCCGGTGGTGCTGGTCGTCCACGGCACCGGCGACACCGGTGACGGTATCCGCTCCGGTATCGGCGAAGATCTTGAACGCGAGGCCGACGAGCACGGATTCGTCATCGCCTACATCGACGGCCACGAGAACAACTGGAATGAGTGCCGCGCCGAAGGAGAGTGGGCGGCGAAGGAGAAGGACCTCGACGATGTCGGCCTGATGCGCCACGTCGTCGACCGTATCCACCATGATCTCGGCGCGGACACCGTCGACGTCTCCAGGACATTTGCGGTCGGTTTCTCCAGTGGCGGGCACATGGTGCAACGGTTGGCCTACGAAGCTCCGGACCTGGTCACAGGCATCGCCTCGGTGAACGCGAACGTCCCCACTGACGACAACAACGCCTGCACAGACTCTGGCGAGCCTGTCCCCGCCATCTTCATCCAGGGCCGCGAGGACCCGATGAACCCCTTCGACGGCGGCGAGGTCATCGTCGGCTCGGGCTTCTTCGCGGAGAGCCGGGGTGAGGTCCGTTCCGCCCACGACAGTGCCGAGTGGTTCGCCCAGCGCAACGGCCTCCCGGCCGAAGCCACGTCCTCGCCCACACGCGACGGCGACGCCGAAATCACCACCTGGGACGGCGAGTTTCGTGTCCGGCTCGTCGCGGTGGACCACAGCGGCCATTCCTTCCCCACCGCGACCGGACGTTGGGGCAACACCGGTGGCGCCCGCTACGACGGTCCCGGCGCCATCTGGGAGTTCTTCGCAGGCAGGTAGAGCCGGCTACGGCTGCCCCACGCACAACCGCCCTACGCGAGGGTTCTGTGGCCCCTGCACGGCGTGGGTGCGAACGCCGCCCTCGACACGTCGCTGCATGTGTGAACGGGGGTAACACATACCCGGTCGGGCTCTTGTCTGGGCTGTTTCAGCTGTAGTAGGTTCGGTACGGCCTACTACAAGTAACCGTAGCCTACGGTTATCTACGTTTCGCCGAAACAACAGCCCGGCAGAGTGCCGACCACGGTACTCGCGCCCTCCTCGCCGGGCAGGAGAGGAACCCCCTTCATGCTGCATACCGCCCGTCGCTTCCCCATGCGAACCGTCCGTCGGACGTTGACCGCCACCGTCCTCGCCAGTGGCCTGGTCCTCGCCGGCTGCTCCTCCGATGACTCCGACAACGGCTCGGATAACAACACCTCCTCCGACAGTGCCGCTGCCAGCGCCGAGGAGTCCGAGGTCACCATCGAGAACATGTACGGTGAGGCGACCTACAACACCAACCCGGAGACCGTTGTCGCCATCGGCACCGCGGTGGACAATCTCCTGGCACTCGGCATCACGCCCGACGTCATCGTCGAACGCGGCGACGACGCCGAC
Source organism: Corynebacterium glyciniphilum AJ 3170 (assembly GCF_007673095.1). Lineage (GTDB taxonomy): Bacteria > Actinomycetota > Actinomycetes > Mycobacteriales > Mycobacteriaceae > Corynebacterium. Next base: position 64,860 of record NZ_VDYZ01000001.1, on the reverse strand, counting down.
GCAGACTGGAAGAACCCGCAGTTGGAGGGCGTCGAACGCATCCCGGTGTCGGAGGATTTTCCGCTCGAGGAGGTCGCTTCCCACGACCCCGACCTGGTTGTCGGTGATACCTACCGCATCGACGAGGACACCTACAACGAACTGTCCAAGGTCACGAACGTGCTGCCCGGCATGGACCAGGATGCGAACTGGGAGCCGCAGCTGCAGGCCCTCGGGGAAATCTACGGCCTCGAGGATGAGGCCCAGCAGGTCATCGATGACGATGAGGAGGCGTTCGCTGCTGTGCGCGAGGAACTGCCCGGTCTCGAGGGCAAGACTGCTCTGACCGTGCAGGATCGCGGCGGTCAGTTCGTCGCTATCGCAGGGGCAGATAATATCGCCAACAAGTTCTACTCCCGACTGGGAATGACGCTGCCGGCATCGTTCACCGACGGCACCCTGAAGGTCGAGAACGGGCGGGCTCCGATCTCCTACGAGCGTGTGTCGGACCTGGCGGCGAATTTCATGGGCATGTACGCCACGGAGGGCATGGACAAGATCCGTGCTATCGCCGGCTACGACCAGCTGCCGCAGGTGGAGTCTGGTGCCGTGGTCGAGGACAACAAGCCGATTATGGCTGCGCTGAACATCCCGTCGTCCTTGTCGAATGCGTGGCTGCTCGAACAGCTGCGTGACCAGCTCGAGATCGTCGACGGCGAGGACGCGGTCGACGCGGAATAGAACGACTCTGTAGTGCGCAGTACTACCCGCGCTACAGAAAGGGGCCCGGAGATCATTCACTGATCTTCGGGCCCCTCGTTGTACAGGGGGCTGCCAGACGGCCCCGACTGAACCCAGGGCTACCGGATAACCTTTTTCACTGTTGTCCTCTTCTCTCCCAGGAACTGGCGGCGGAAATAGGTCTCCAGCAGGGAGCTGCCTGTCTTCGTCCCACGGGACTTCGGCCGGCTACCCTGCCCGCTACCAAACAGGGAACCTGTCGAAGCACTTTTTCCTTGGCCCGTTCTGGTCCCCTTGTGCCCGGCTGCACCGACAGGTGCGGTACCGGCGCTGCCCGCACGATGACCGTGATTACTGCTGCTGTTTCCTGCTGCGGGTGCTGCCCCGCCAACTCCGGGGGAGCTGCCTCGTGCGCCGGCTCCATTGTGGGAAGTGCCTGGCCCCGCACCTTGGTGAGGACCGCCGCCCGTGGCGTGGCCCGGCGAGGGTGAGCCGGGCGCGGTGATACTGACACCTCGCGGGAGCAGGGGTTGCGTGACGCCGCCGCCGATGGGCCGGGGGTTCGCCGGCGATGCGACGCTAGTGGACGTTGACCGAGGGGCATTGGCTCCCTGGCCGGTGGCGACACCGTTCGTCGCCGGTTGTGCCACAGTGGTGGAGGCGGGTGAGGTCGCCCGCATTCCACCAGGAACATTCTGGGTGCCGCCGGCCGGACCCACGGGCGCTTGTCCGATCTGGGCTGCCTGTGAGGCACCGGCAGGAGTCGTAGCAACTTGTCCGGCCTGTGGCGCTGCAGTATTGGGCTGGGCCGCCGCCTGACTGACTCCGGGAGCTGTGGCACCACCGGCGACCTGGGTGATGGACTCCTGGGCAGCCATGGTCGCAGCACCTCCAGAGTTCAGAGCCCCGCCGCCAGTGTGATTGACCACTGGAACGGACAGATTGGTTACCAGGGGACGTGCCGTGTCGAGCGCGGGTTGCAGGTAACCGGCGACGAATGCTGCGACCTGGGCCTGGGATTTTGCTGCAATGGCAGCGGCACCCGCCCCGCCGGTGGCAGCACCCGCTGCGGTGGTTTCGGCCGCCAGCTCGGCTTCCATGGCGATAAGTTGGGCGTGTGCCGCCGCTCTGATGGGCGGCAGTTGGAGCATGGAGGTTGACATTGCCGTTGAGTTAGCCGCAACTGTCGCGCATTGGTTGGCTATGGTCGATATCGCTTGTTCCGCCATGGCGAAAGCACTACCTTCGGTGGTACCGGCGATAAGAGCCGCGGCGCTCTGGAGAGATTCCGAGGCCTGGAGCATACGACGGCTTGCGGAGGCCCAGGATTCGGAGGCGGCAATTATTCCACTGTCATCTCCGGCGAACATCGCGGTGAGAGCTTTCAGCGGAGTGGCGGCTTCGATTGCCGCTACCGGCGGCACGTAGGCGAGGTCGAGTACCGGAACTTCCGGTCGCGGTGGCATCCCGAAGTGGACTTCCTTGTCTGGTGCGTCCGTGTAACTGAGCATCCCGGTAAATGTGTCCACTGACAGGTACTCCTGTTCCGTCAATGCTCCGATCAACGGTACGAGCGAATCGTGCAACCACTGTACGTTTGTGGTTGCCGCCTGCGTCGCAACGGTCAGAGACCCAGGATGCGCACCCAGGTACGCAGAGTACTGCGTAGCCACTGCACCGAGTGCGGGTGAGGTTGTGAATGTAGTGGCAGCAAGACCGCTGTTCCGCACAGAACGAAGCGAGAGATCTGCCTCGACAATTGACCGCACGACATCACGTAGACTTCCATCATTAAACTTCATTAGAATAACACTCCCCCAACAGCATTTTTAAATATATTCTTAGTAGAGTTTGAACTCGAGCATCCATTTATATAGGACAGGGGGGATACTACAGAAAAAGCAAAGTACTTATCTCCGATCGAAGACTCGTACGAAATGCATCCCAGCTCTTCTGCCCTTTCGCCAAAATCGATAAATCCCGAATCTAGATCTTGTCCCTTATTCCAATCTTCCACCATCGAGTACCCAACAATGTCCCCTGTCACGCCCCACTCGAAAGATATATTCGAGGAAGGTTTTATCGATAACTTAAATCCGGCGCATTGTGCATACCCATAGCTGACGTCGTCATCTTCAAAAATGTCGACACCAAGCTCTTCCATCCTCCGGATCACCTCCGGATGGCACGGGTCAGGCATGTCCTCCCACTGCGGTAGCAGCGCCCTCTCCCCGATCGGTTCCAGAGCAACCGGGTGACCGACGAAACGTTGCGACTCATAGACCAGCTTCTCCAACGGGTCAGCAGGCTCCGTCTCAAACCAGAGTCCCGTGTGCCCAGTCGGCTGGATCATCCGACCGTCCTCCGTCACCACGGGCTCGTCAACCCCCTCTCCCACCGGTGGAGCTGCGGCAGCCGCAGTGGGCCACTCTTCTTCCCCGGAAGATTCCCCGGCGCCCGCTCTTTCTCCCACCGATGAACAGGCCGTAACCATCAGCACCAACACCAGCACGACCAGGGCGCACGGCACCACCAGCAACCGGTGCGAACCGTCATCCCCCACAACAGAATCCTGGTGGACCATAGGCCCCACCCCACCCCTTCACTACGTCCAGACAGCCACTGTTCCCCGTGGCCCCCGCCCACACCCCCAATGGGTCAGACCATCACACAGTAACCCACATTCACAGTCACGTCCAGAGGCAAAACTACCCTCGTTGCCCTTTCTTCCTGTCGACCGGAGTACCCAGCACCGACAACGCCGTCGCCAGACCCGAGTAGTTCGTTACCAGCATCACCAGAGCCACAAGCTCCCGGTCAGACAGATAGCTGGCCAGAGCCGACCAGGTCGATTCATCGACTTCACCGACGGTCACGATCTGATCCACCGCATCCAGGATCACGCCCCAACGACGTGTCTGCCCGTGTGACTCCCCTTCCATCGCCTGGATCTGGGCACCGGTCAGCCCGACCGACGCACCGAGCTTCCGATGGTGGGCCGCTTCATACTCCGACCCCTTCAGGTGAGCGACACGGAGGATCACCAACTCCGTCTCCTTACGTGACAGGTAGCCGAACGGCATCATCGTCGCCGAATACGCCAGCCACGCCTTGAACAGGCGGCGGGCCCGCCCGATCGTGGAGAAGACCCCCATCGTCTCCGTGCCCTGCACCCGGGCTCCGAGACGCGCAATGAGGTGGTTGACAACCCCCAGCTCTCGCACACCCGGCACTTTCTCGCCGGGACGCACGATACGCCTCGCACCCTCCATGGACACTGACTCGGAACCAGATACGTTCATACCCCAACACGCTACCTGAGACCCCACACCGGCGACGTCGTTCAGCGAATTCGTCCCTGGGCAGCCGGTGGGCGCTACTTGACCGTCTGGTCCTTCTCGTCTTCACGCAGGGTCAGAACGTCCACACCGGTCTCCGTGACGACCATCGTGTGCTCGAACTGAGCCGACCACTTGCCGTCCTTGTTCTGCACGGTCCAGTCGTCGTCCCAGATATCGTAGGGAAGATCGCCGAGATTCAGCATCGGCTCGATCGTCAACGTCATCCCCGGCTCCAGAACCGTGTCATAGGCCGGCTCTTCGTGGTGCAGTACCACCAGGCCGTTGTGGAACGTCGGGCCGACACCGTGGCCGGTGAAATCGCGGACCACGGAGTACCCGAACCGCTTCGCGTACGCTTCGATCACCCGGCCGATCACATTGATCTCCCGACCGGGCTTCACCGCCTTGATGCCCCGCCACATCGCGGCATAGGTCCGCTCGACCAGCAGACGGTGCTCCTCTGCCACATCCCCCGCCAGGTACGTTGCGTTCGTGTCACCGTGCACGCCGTTCTTGTAGGCGGTGACGTCGATGTTCACGATGTCGCCGTCCTGAACCACGGTGGTGTCCGGAATGCCGTGGCAGACGATCTCATTGAGGCTGACGCACGACGCCTTCGGGAAACCCCGGTAGCCCAGGCACGACGGGTAGGCACCGTGGTCGCACATGTACTCGTGCGCGACACGGTCGATCTCGTCGGTGGTCACCCCCGGAGCCACCACAGCTCCGGCAGCGGACAGTGCGCCGGCGGCGATCCGCGACGACTCACGCATCGCCTCCACGACCTCCGGCGTCTGCACCCACGGCTCACCGACGTTCTCCCGGACGGAGTCCTTCCACACGTACTCCGGACGGTCAATACTGTCCGGAACCTTGCGGATCGGGGTGGGTGTACCGGGTGTCAGAAGCGCTCTACTCATGAGGCCCCAGCCTACTCCCCGTCAAGATTGTCGAAGAACTGTTGGGTCACCGCCACCGAATGCTCGGAGCCACCGCCCAACACGATCATCGTCGCGAAGGCCAGGTCATCGCGGTAGCCCATGAACCACGCGTGGGACCCCTCGTTGATCTCAGCCTCACCGGTCTTGCCGTAAACCTCGCCGGCACCCGAGATCGCCGAACCTGAGCCGCTGGTCACCACCGCCCGCATCATGTCCCGCAGGTTATCCAGGACGTGCGGGTCCAGCGGTTCGCCCTCCACGGCATCCTTGCCGTCGGGGTCCAGGGTGTGCACGTCATCGGTGTCGATGAGGTTCGGCACCGGGGTACGGCCGTTCGCGGCCGTGGCAGCCACCAGCGCCATACCGAACGGGCTGGCCAGGTCGAGCCCCTGGCCGTACCCTGCCTCGGTCCGGTCGAGCATGACCTCACCCTCCGGCACCTGACCGGTCATGGTGGTCAGTCCCGGGATGTCGTAGTCGCGTCCCAGACCGAACTTCCTGGCCTCCTCCTTCAGCTCCCCTGGTGCCATGTCCGTCGAGATACGGGCGAACGTGGTGTTGCAGGACTGCGCGAACGCGTTGCGCATCGAGGTATCCCCGAGCGAGAAGGAGTTGTAGTTGGTGACGATACGTCCACCGATGTCCTGGGTCGACGGGCAGGACACCGTCGAGTCGGCGGTCAGATTCTCCTTCTCCACTCCGGCCGCGGCGGTAATCACCTTGAAGGTCGAACCCGGCGGGTACTGTCCCGACAACGCCACGTCACCCTGCTTGTCCGCTTCCGCTGTCTGCGCGACGGCAAGCACCTCCCCGGTGGAGGGACGCATCACCACCATCATCGCCTGGTCATTCGGACGGGTGTCGACTGCCTTCTGAGCCGCCTCCTGCACCTGCCTCGACAAGCTCACCTTGACCGCGGGTGACGGTTCGGCGGCGGTACGTTCCATGGTGCGAACCACCGACGCGTTCTGGTTGACAGCAACGACCTCCCATCCCGGTTCACCTGCCAGCTCGGGCTCTACCAGTTGGGTGACACGGGACATGATGTCCGGCGCGAAACCGGGATCCGGGCGCACCATGTCGGGCTCTTCGTTCAGCCGGACACCACTGACAGACTCCAGGTCCTGTCGGACACGGTCACCGAATTCTCCCGGGATCGTCGTCACCGAGTAGGTCCCGTCGGCGTCCAACGCCGCCGAGGACACCCTCGCTGTGTCGATCGTGGGGATCGCCTCTTCGTCTGCGTGTGCTGCATCGAGCACACGTGCGATCTGATCGACCGTCCCCTGGATGCCGCCGTTCTCCTTCGCTTCATCCGTGTCCAGCAGAATCCGCCAGGTTGTGCCGGGAGTGGCGAGGACGGCACCGTCGGAGCCGACGATGTCAGCGACCTGAGCCTCGACGCGACGCAGTTCAAGATGCTGGTCCGCCCCGAGGTCGGGATGCAGGACGGACGACCGCCACCGCACCGTCCAGTCACCGTCGGTGCGGGTGGCGGTCAGGGTCGCGTCATACCGGAAGGTGCGGTCTCCCGGCAGGGTCCAGGCCATCGTGTAGTCGGCGGTGGCCACGTTGTCGTCGGTCCGGACGTCGCGCACTTCGGCGTCGAGGGACTCCGCCTGCAGCGCCGACCAGGATTCGTCCAACGCCGTGGACGCCACCGGTGAATCATCGGTGAGGTCAGCGGCCGCATCGATGTCCCGTGACTCGACGGCAGCGAGGAAGTCGCCGATGACGTCGTCGGCGACATCCGGACGTGGGGTACACGCGGTGGCGGCGACAGTGACGGTGGTGAGGATCAGACACAGGACGGTGGCGGCGATGGTGCGTCTCGGGGCCTGCGTCCCCGGAATCTGGATCATGCTCCGACGCTAGCAGCGCACAGCGCTGCTTCCCCGCACAAACACGAACGCATCATCTGCCACGCTGTCGCGGCGGATGATGCGTCCAGGACGAGTGTCTAGCTGGTGACCTTGACCTGTGGGGTGCCGGTGAGACCGGCCGCGGCGAGAACCTCGGGGTCCATGTCCTCGGCGATCTTCATCGCCTCCTCGATGAGGACCTCCACGATCTCGTCCTCCGGAACGGTACGGATGACCTCGCCCTTGACGAAGATCTGGCCCTTGCCGTTACCCGAGGCGACACCCAGGTCAGCGTCCCGGGCCTCACCCGGACCGTTGACCACGCAGCCCATCACGGCGACACGCAGCGGGACCTCCATGCCCTCCAGACCGGCGGTGACCCGCTCGGCGAGACTGTAGACGTCCACCTGGGCGCGTCCACAGGACGGGCAGGACACGATCTCCAGCTTCCGGGGACGCAGGTTCAACGACTGCAGGATCTGGTCGCCGACCTTGATCTCCTCCACCGGGTCAGCCGACAGGGAGGTACGGATCGTGTCGCCGATGCCCTCCGCCAGCAGTGCACCGAACGCCACCGCGGACTTGATGGTGCCCTGGAAGGCAGGGCCTGCCTCGGTGACACCGAGGTGCAGCGGGTAATCAGACTGCGCAGCCAGCTGACGGTAGGCCTCGACCATAATCACCGGGTCGTTGTGCTTCACCGAGATCTTCAGGTCGCCGAAGCCATGTTCCTCGAACAGGCTCGCCTCCCAGAGCGCCGACTCGACCAGCGCCTCCGGGGTCGCCTTGCCGTACTTCTCCATGATGCGCTTGTCGAGGGAACCGGCGTTGACACCGATACGGATCGGGATGCCGGCGTCTCCGGCAGCCTTGGCGACCTCCTTGACCCGACCGTCGAACTCCTTGATATTGCCCGGGTTCACCCGCACCGCGGCACAGCCGGCGTCGATCGCGGCGAAGATGTACTTGGGCTGGAAATGGATGTCCGCGATCACCGGGATCGGCGACTTCTTGGCGATGGCGGGCAGCGCCTCGGCATCGATGGTCTTCGGGCAGGCGACGCGCACCATGTCGCAGCCGGACGCGGTCAGCTGGGCGATCTGCTGGAGGGTCGCGTTGACGTCGTGCGTCTTCGTCGTCGTCATCGACTGGACGCTGACAGGGTAGTCACTTCCGACGCCGACGTTGCCGACCATGAGCTGGCGGGTCTTGCGACGGGGAGCCAGCACCGGCGGCGGGGCGTCGGGCAAACCGAGGGAAATTCCGGTCATGTGTGGTCTAGTCCTTCTTTCCGTGTGGATCTACGTGCTCAGTCTACTCCCGCCTACCGTGACGGGCTAAAACAGCTGCAGTGGGTTCACCACGTCGGCGACGATCACCGTCAGCCCGAACACCAGCAGGATCGCGGTGGCGACGTAAGTCACCGGCATCACCTTGACGTAGTCGACCGGACCACCGGCCTCCAGCCCCCGCAGCCGCCGCAACCGGTCACGGAGCTTCTCGTAGATGACGATGACCGCATGCCCACCGTCCAGGGGCGGCAGCGGCACCAGGTTGAACACCGCGAGGAAGAAGTTGAGGTTCGCCAGAAGCAGCAGGAAGCTCATCCACTGGCTCTGCTCCACCATCTGCCCACCAATGTGGGAGGCACCGACCACGCTGACCGGGCTGTCCATCTGACGCTCGGCGCCGAAGATGGACTGCACGACCGGCCAGTAACGCTGCGGCAGGTCAATGAGGGCATCCACTGTCTGTTTGCCGAGGTTCCAGGTGAAGTCCGCAGTGCCTCCGACAGCGGTCACAGGGTTGTAGTCGACGTTCGGCGTGGGCTGGGGCTCGAACTGCACACCGATAGCGCCGACGGTCTGGCCATCGCGCTCGACGAGTTCCACCTGCAGATCCAGGTTCCGGTCCTGCCCGTCGCGCTCGATGGTCGCGGGGACGGTGACGGTATCCCCCACGGCCGCTCCGCCGTCACCGGCGGCTCGTCCAGCATCCTGGACCGCGGCGACAGCATCCGGAAACTCTTCGGTCGCCTCACCGTCGATCTCGCGGAACGTGTCACCGACATGCACACCGGACGCGGCCGCAGAACCCTCGCCGGAGCAGGACGTGTCCCCCTGGTCGCTCTCCGGGGAACAGACCAGATCGGCAGCTGTGGCAGGCTGCGGCGGCGGGGTGGTGTCGGGCAGGCCGAAACTCACCGCAACGCCGAAGATGATCAGGACGCCGAGCACGATGTTCACGATGATCCCCGCCATCATCACGAAGACCCGCTTCCACGCGGACTTGTTGATCATCAGGTGGGGTTCTTCCTCCTCCGTCCACGGGTCATTCACCGTCATCCCGGCGATGTCGCAGAAACCACCCAGAGGAATGGCCTTGAGCCCGTACTCGGTGTGTCCACGCGTGGTGGACCACACCGTCGGGCCGAAGCCGATGAAGTAGCGCCGCACGCGCATGCCGCACACCCGTGCGGCGACCATGTGGCCCGCCTCGTGCAGGGCGATCGTGACACCGATACCCAGGGCGAAGAGGATGACGCCTAGCGCAAAGCTCACCGGCCCATCCTCTCGTGGGCCCTGGCGCGTGCCTCGCGTTCCGCATCGAGGACGTCCCCGATGTCGCGGGGGCGACCGACCCGGTCGGCACAGTCCTCCATGACGTCGGCGATGGTGTCCACGATCCGGGGGAAAGCCAATGCACCGGCGAGGAACTCCACGGCCGCCTCCTCGTTCGCGGCGTTGTACACGGCCGGCATACACCCGCCGGCGGACACCGCCTCCCGCGCCAACCGGACCGCCGGGAACACCTCATCGTCGAGAGGCTCGAACTCCCAGCTGGAGGCCGTGGCGAAGTCCAGGGCACGTTGGGCGCCGGGAACCCGTTCCGGCCAGCCCAACGCCAGACTGATCGGCAACTTCATGGACGGCGGCGATGCCTGGGCTATCGTCGCGCCGTCCCGGAAGGTCACCATCGAATGCACGATCGACTGGGGATGCACGGTCACGTCGATCCTGTCCGCCGGAACGCCGAACAGCAGCGACGCCTCAATGAGTTCGAGTCCCTTGTTGACCATCGACGACGAGTTGAGCGTGTTCATCTGCCCCATGGACCAGGTCGGATGATTCGCCGCCTGCAACGGGGTCACGTCCTGCAGCTGTTCACGCGTCCATCCGCGGAAGGGCCCGCCGGACGCGGTGAGCACCAGGGAGTCCACGTCCTCGTGACGTCCGGACCAGAGGCACTGCGCCATCGCCGAATGCTCGGAATCCACCGGCACCAGCTGTCCCTCCGCCGCCGCAGTGAGCACGAGTTCACCTCCGGCGACCAGGGACTCCTTGTTGGCCAGCGCCAGCCGCACCTGCCCGTTGAGCGTCGCCAGGGTGGCGTCCAGCCCCAGCGAACCGACGAGAGCATTCAGGACGACATCCTCGGCACCCAGACCCAGCGAGTCGGTCAGTCCCTCCACCAGCTGGCGGGCGGAATCCACCCCGCGGACGACATGACCGTCCAACTCCCGGTCGACCTCGTCAGCGGTGCGCTCACTGGCGACGGCCACCTGATGGGGCGCCAGGCCGAAGGCCCGGATCTGGTCAAGCAGGACGTCCGGCTTCGACCCGTGTGCAGAGACCCCGACCAGGTCGAAGCGGTCAGGGTTCTGTGCGATGATCTCGAGCGCCTGGGTACCAATCGAACCGGTGCTTCCGAGCACCACTACTCGTTTCTTCACCCGGCCCATTGTTCCACGCCTCCACGACCGCGCGGTAGCCGGGAGGCCACGCCTGCAACTCCCCCAGGAGACCTCCAGCAAGCCTCCAGCTGCCGGTCAGCAAGAGGATGAGGACGGCGCGGGCTGGGTCACGGGCGCGGAACGGACCCAAACGGGGGAACCCGCACCGGGTCGGAAGTTCTCCCCACCGCGGGGATGTGTCACAATGGAACCGATAATTCGGCAGGTGACCACTGCCGTCCTAGTTCAGGAGGATATCGACGTGGCCGATCACGGAAATCATGGCACGAAGGTGGCAGTGTACAACGGCGTCTCCACCGAGGATGAGCCGTCCGCTGCCTGGGGCTGGCACCAGTTCCCCCGGAAGACGACGATCGTCGTCGGTTACCTCGGCGGGCTCTCCATGTTCGGCATGTTGTTCGGTAACCACCAGGGTCACGTGGAGAACATCTGGCTGATCGCCATCGGTGTCCTCGTCCTGCTGGGAACCACGCTGTACGCACGCCACTCCTCCCCCAACTGGAAGCCGAAGCCTGCCCGTGCGACGGTGACCGCGCACAACAAGCCGGCCGGACACCAGGAACCGGACTGGGCCGCCGATCAGCGTAACCTCACCGGCGCCTACGCCAACATGACCACCGCAGAGCTCCGTTCCTGGAACCTGCCCGGTGTCGGGTCCGACGGTGTCGAGAACGTCGAGACGCCGAAGCACGCACTGCACCACTAACGGAGTCGCCACTCCGGCGTCGACGAAGCCCCGCACCGTCCGTTGATGACCGGATGGTGCGGGGCTTCGTCGGTCCCGGGCCCCTGAACCCGGACAGCGCGGACGGCACGGACGACACACAGACGCTCCCGGTTGGTTCCAGTCCAGGAAACCAACCGGGAGCGTCTGTGTCAGGAGCCGGCGGGGGCGATCAGCGTTCCTCAGCCGCGAGCTGTCCGCAGGCGGCTGCGATCTCCTGGCCGCGGGTGTCACGCACGGTGCACGCGACACCCTGTGCCACGACCCGCCGGACGAACTCGTCCTGCACAGGCTTCGGCGACGCATCCCACTTCGAGCCGGGCGTAGGGTTCAACGGGATCAGGTTCACGTGCACCTGGTTGCCGAGCGCTCCCCGCAGCTTCTTGCCGAGCAGGTCGGCACGCCACGGGTGGTCGTTGATGTCACGGATCAGTGCGTACTCGATGGAGACGCGACGACCGGACTTGTCGGCGTAGTACCGTGCCGCCTCGAGGACTTCGTCGACGGACCAACGATTGTTGACCGGGACGAGGGTGTCGCGGAGTTCGTCGTCCGGGCAGTGCAGGCTCACAGCCAGGCGCATGTGCATGCCCTCGTCCGCAAGCTTACGGATCGCCGGTGCGAGCCCCACGGTCGAGACCGTGATGTTGCGTGCCGAGATACCGAAACCTTCCGGAGACGGCGAGGTGATGCGCCTGATCGCCTTGACCACGCGCTTGTAGTTGGCGAGCGGCTCCCCCATCCCCATGAAGACGATATTCGACAGGCGTCCCTCGCCACCCTCGACGTCGCCGTCGCGCATCGCCTTGGCTGCCGCACGGACCTGTTCGACGATCTCCGCGGTGGACAGGTTACGGTCCAATCCGCCCTGACCGGTGGCACAGAAAGGGCAGGCCATGCCGCAACCTGCCTGGGAGGAGATACAGAGGGTCGCGCGGTCCGGGTAACGCATCAGGACGGACTCGAGCATCGTGGCGTCGTGCAACTTCCACAGTGTCTTACGGGTCTGGCCCTCGTCGCAGGAAATGTTGCGCACCGACTCCATCAACGTGGGGAACAACGTGTCCTTGACGGTGCCACGCAGGCTCTCCGGAAGGTCCGTCATCTGCGACGGATCCCCCTCGAGGCGCCCGTAGTACTGACGCGCGATCTGGTTGGCACGGAAACCGGGCAAACCGGCATCGGTGACCGCCGACTTGACCTCGTCGTCAGTGAGGTCAGCCAGATGGGTGGGTGGCATGCCCCTGGTGGGGGCACGGAACTGCAGTTGTACCGGTGTAGTCATGGTGTCGGCCATTATTGCACGTCGAGGAGGGGGTGAGCACATCGTGTCTTGGCACTACACTGGGCGGCATGACTACGAGCCCCGGGAATGATTACTCAGACGACCTGTCCGTCCCCGCCACCGATGCGGCGGAAGCAGCTGAGAACGGCGAAAGCAGTACCGGCACCACTGGCACAGACCTCGCCGAGACGACAGCTTCGGAGACCCGTCCCGACACCGTGGACACCGGAGCCACGGGGGAATCAGCAGTCTCGGAGTCGCCTGCCGACGACAAGCCGAGCGTTGCAGGCTCGATCGCGGGGTCGACGTGGGTGGGCCTGACCATCGGCGCCGTCATCCTGATTCTGCTGCTCGTCTTCATCCTGCAGAACCAGGACTCGGTCCGGCTGCAGATGTTCGTCTGGCAGTGGAACTTCCCCATCGGCGTCGGCATGCTGATCGCCGCCATCGCCGGAGCACTCGTCATGGCATGTGTCGGCGCGGTGAGGATCCTGCAGCTACGACGCCAGATCAACCATCCGGACAGCGCCCGCGGGAAGGGAACCAAGGGAAAGAACCGCTGACCCCCGGGTCCGCTCTCACAGTGCCGCGACGGCGGTCATCACGATCCAGGTGAGCATCGCCGCCGGCAGCATCCCGTCGAGACGGTCCATCAGTCCACCGTGGCCCGGAATCATCGCGGACATGTCCTTGATCTTCAGGTCGCGCTTGAACTGCGACTCAACGAGGTCCCCCACGGTGGCGCAGAGTGCCAGTCCGGCGCCCAGCGACAGTCCCAGCACGTAGTGCATCGGGTCGCGCAGGTCCAGAAGGAACAGCACCGACAGCATGCCGACCAGTGCCGCGAAAATGACCGAGCCGGCGAACCCCTCCCAGGATTTCTTCGGGCTGATCGCGGGCACCATCGGATGGCTTCCGAAAAACACACCGGCGGCGTACCCGCCCACATCCGAGGCAATCACGCAGAGCATGAACGTCAGGACGAGGCTCCACCAGGGAACATCCTGGTAGGTCAGCTGCGACAGCATTCCTGCGAAAGCGCCGCACATCGGTATCCACACCAGGACGAACAGCGAGATGCCGATGTCGCGTAACCAGTTCGTCGGTGGCACCGTCCTGCCGTTGTGGAAGAGTCGTGCCACCACCGACGCCACGGCGCTCAGTGCGAAGGCCGAGATGAGCCCCGTCACGCCGAATGGCCAGGACAGCCAAATCATGGCCTGTCCACCGATGAGGAGGACCGGAAGGTTGACTCCGTAGCCATTCTCCCGCAGTCGGCTCCAGACCTCGTAGGTGGCCAACCCCATGGCCGCGGCGATCAGCGGGTACCAGACGTACGGGATCGCGAGGCCCGCCACCACCAGGGCGCCGAGGGCGACCCCACTGGCGATGGCGACGGGAAGGTTCCGCCCGGCGGAGTTCTTCGGCTGCGGCAGGCGGTAGCCGTCCCGTCCCACGGTGTTCGCGGCATTCACGGCGGCGTCTGGCTCTGATGGACGTCCAGCAGACACTAGACCTCCATCAACTCCTTTTCCTTCGACTCTACGACGGCATCGACCTGCCCGACGTACTGCTGGGTGACCTTGTCCAGCTCCTTCTCTGCCGCCTTGACCTCGTCCTCGCCGGCCTCCCCGTCCTTCTGGATCTTCGACAGGCTGTCCATGCCCTTCCGGCGGATGTTGCGGATCGCGATCTTCGCGTCCTCACCCTTCGACTTCGCGACCTTGACCAGGTCGCGACGCCGCTCCTCCGTCAGCTGCGGTACCGTCACGCGCAGGACGTGGCCGTCGTTGGTGGGGTTCACCCCGAGGTCGGAATTGCGGATCGCGTTCTCGACCTCCTGCATCGCCGACATCTCGTAGGGTTTGATGATCAGCATGCGGGGCTCCGGAACGCTGATCGTCGCCATCTGGGTGATCGGGGTGCGCACACCGTAGTACTCGGCGAATACGCCGTTGAACATGGCGGGGTTCGCGCGGCCGGTCCGGATGGTCATCAGGTCCTCGCGGACGTGCTCCACCGAGCGGCTCATGTAGTCCTCGGACTCGAGCAGGGTGTCGTCAATCATTGCTGTCCTCTTGTCGAAGATGAAACTGTTGCGGGCAGGTCTTGCTGTTCCAGTGACGAATCTACCAGTCACCGGACGTGAGTTTCCCAGAAGTTCACCACTACCTCATGCAGGGGTGGTCAATTCTGCCGTCAGAGACGGTCGCGGAGATCAGGATGCCGGCGTCGCGACCAGGGTGCCGATCTGCTCCCCCGCCACGGCACGGGCGATGTTCCCGTCGGTGAGGAGGTTGAAGACGAGCATCGGCATGTTGTTGTCCATGCAGAGGCTGAAGGCCGTGGCATCGGCGACCTTGAGGCCACGCTCGATGACCTCGCGGTGGCTGATCTCGTGGAAAAGCTCGGCGTCCGGATTGGTGCGCGGGTCGTCGTTGTAGACACCGTCGACACCCTTGGCCATCAACAGGACCTCACAGCCGATCTCCAGGGCACGCTGGGCGGCCGTGGTGTCCGTCGAGAAGTACGGCATGCCCATACCCGCACCGAAGATCACCACGCGACCTTTCTCGAGGTGCCGGTCGGCGCGCAGCGGGAGGTACGGCTCAGACACCTGCGCCATGTTGATGGCAGTCTGGACCCGGGAGTCGATGCCCTGCTGCTCCAGGAAGTCCTGCAGCGCCAGGCAGTTCATCACCGTACCCAGCATCCCCATGTAGTCGGAACGTGCGCGGTCGAGGCCGCGCTGCTGCAGTTCGGCACCCCGGAAGAAGTTACCGCCACCGATCACCACGGCGATCTCCGCACCGGTGGCCGCAACCTCGGCGATCTGGCGGGCCACGTTCTCGACGACGTCAGGGTCGATACCGACCTTGCCGCCGCCGAACATCTCTCCCCCCAGCTTCAACATGACCCTCTTGTAGCCGGTCGAGGTGTCTCCAGTGCTTGCAGTGCTTTCGGCCACCGTGGGATCTCCTTGTGGGGTGTAGGTGCGGTCTGTATCCGATTGATCATCCTAGCGTGCCGCACTGCTCCAGACAGCACTGAACCCGCCGACCCCGGATGAGCGGGGGCGACGGGTCCAGTGCCGTTTCGCCTGTGGGCGGGACGAGGGTGCCGGGAGCTTAGCTCTGGCCGACCTCGAAGCGCACGAAACCGTTCAGCGTGACGCCGGCCTCGTCCATGACCTGCTTGACGGTCTTCTTGGACTCGGTGACGGACGGCTGATCCAGCAGGCAGGCGTCCTTGAAGTAGCCCTTGAGGCGTCCTTCGATGATGTTCGGCAGAGCCTTCTCCGGCTTGCCTTCCTCGCGAGCGGTGGCCTCGGCGATCTCGCGCTCCTTGGCGACGGTCTCCTCCGGGACGTCCTCGCTGGACAGGTAGGTGGCCTTCAGGGCGGCGACCTGCATGGCAGCTGCCTTGGCTGCACCCTCGTCGTCACCGGTGTAGGAGACGAGCACGCCGACTGCCGGGGGCAGGTCGGACGAACGGTGGTGCAGGTAGACGGCAACCTTGTCACCGTCGATGGTGACGGCGCGCCGCAGCTCGAGCTTCTCGCCGATCTTGGCGGACAGCTCCTGGATGACGGTCTCGGCGGACTTGCCGTCGACGTCGGCAGCTGCGAGAGCCTCCGGGCTGTTGGCCTTGGCTGCGGCAGCAGCCTCGGCGATGCGGTTGGCCAGTTCGATGAACTCGGAGTTCTTCGCGACGAAGTCGGTCTCCGAGTTGATCTCGACCATGGTGTTACCGGAGACCGCGATCAGGCCCTCGGCCGCGGTGCGCTCAGCGCGCTTGCCCACGTCCTTGGCACCCTTGATGCGCAGGATCTCGACAGCCTTGTCGAAGTCCCCTTCAGACTCTTCGAGGGCCTTCTTGCAGGCCATCATGCCGGAGCCGGTGAGCTCGCGGAGCTTCTTGACGTCGGCGGCGGTGTAGTTCGCCATGTGAGGCGATCCTCCTTCAGATGGTGGAAGTGAAAAGTACAGACGTGGAGAGAATTACTCTGCAGACTCGGCTGCGGGGGTCTCCGCAGCAGCGTCAGCCTCGGGAGCCTCAGCCTGTTCCGTCTTCTCGGTCTTCTCTGCCTTCTCGGCGTCGCCGGCGGACTCCTTGGCTGCAGCGGCCTGACGCTCGGCACGTGCGGTGCGCCCTGCCTCGACAGCGGAGGAGATCACGGAGGTCAGCACCGTGGTGGCGCGGATGGCGTCGTCGTTGCCCGGGATCGGGAAGTTGACGTCGTCCGGGTCACAGTTGGTGTCGAGGATGGCGACGACCGGGATGTTGAGCTTCTTCGCCTCGGAGACGGCGATGTGCTCCTTGTTGGTGTCCACGATCCACAGTGCGGAGGGGACCTTGGACATGTCGGAGATGCCGCCCAGGACGCGCTCGAGCTTGTTACGCTCGCGGGTCAGCATCAGGACCTCCTTCTTGGTGCGGCCCTTGTAGCCGTCCTCGGCGGCCTCCATTGCCTGGAGCTCCTTGAGACGGTGCAGACGCTTCGCGACAGTCTGGAAGTTGGTGAGCATGCCGCCGAGCCAACGGTGGTTGACGTAGGGCATACCGACGCGCTCCGCCTCGGTGGCGATAGCTTCCTGGGCCTGCTTCTTGGTGCCGACGTAGAGGATGTTGCCGCCGTGGGCAACGGTCTCCTTGACGAACTCGTAGGCCTCGTCGATGAAGGTCAGAGTCTGCTGCAGGTCGATGATGTAGATGCCGTTACGGTCGGTGAAGATGAAACGCTTCATCTTCGGGTTCCAACGACGGGTCTGGTGACCGAAGTGGACGCCGGCGTCCAGCAGTTCGCGCATGGTGACAACAGCCATGATAGTTCAGGAGAGTTCGCTGACCGGGGGATTCTCCCGGCCGCCGCTCCCCTTCCTCGCTTTCAAAAGTTCAGGTTGACGGTTCTTCTACGGCCGACTTGCCCACGGTATCCGTCGGTTCATCGGTCGTCCTGGCAGGCATCCCCGGGTTGTCCCCGCCCACTTAACCCCGCTGGTTCAGCGGGGACCGTTAAAGGACGGGCCACAGAGTCGGATCACGCGATACCTACGCGATGTCAGTACACCCGCCGGAAGCGGCGTTTCGGGCCCTCCCCCGTTCCTGGCACAGATCGCGTGTGGCTGTGACATTCCCGGAGACCGTTCTCGGCAACCGACGGGACGCGCCGGCTGAGTGCCGCGCCGTACTGGCGGACATACTGCGGGTGTTGAATCTACCTGCTGCCAGGGGATCCCACAACTCTTTCACCGGCGGGTGTGCGCAAATCCCACCAGGCACCGGACAGGCGTCGACACCCCGGGACTCTGCGGCCCCACCCGCCACTCTGGCCCCGTCCCGGTGCCGCTGCTCCGACGTGGACGGGCGAGTTGTCCACATCTTCGGCATCGCCCCGACATATGCTCTGCAGACAGGAGAGAATGAGGCCATGACGGGGATGACGGGGACACATCGACAGCGACGACCGAGACTATTCACCGCATGGCTTGGTGTGATGCTCGCGGTGTCGTCACTGACCCCGGCGGGAGCCCAGACCGAACGCCACCACGTGCGGCCGGTACCGGGACAGGTGGTGCGTCCGGCGGACATCCCGACAGAGAACTGGCTTCGGGGACACCGGGGCGTGGACCTCCACGCTCTTCCCGGGGACGCGGTGGCAGCCAGTGCCGGGGGAACTGTGCATTTCGCCGGAGTAGTGGCCGGAAACCCTGTGGTCTCGATCAATCACTCCCCGGCCCTGCGCACCACATACGAGCCGGTCATAGCCAGCGTGTCGGCAGGTGACCACGTTTCTTCGGGCGAGGTCATCGGTGTCCTCGCCGATGCCGGCTCGCTGCCGGAGACGGCCCGGCGCGAGGACGGGCTGTCATGGGGTGCACGCACGGGCGACGGTTATGAACGTTACATCGACCCGATGAGTCTGCTCGCACCCGTTGTTGTGCGGCTGTGGAGCTGACGGTGTCGCTGGTGGCAGAAAAAGGGGGCCCGGGCGTTGTTCCGTCAGCGCTGGTATCCGGACCGGGGGTGGGCCTGCCGGTAGACCTGACGGAGCCGTTCCGAACCGACGTGCGTGTATATCTGGGTCGTCTGCATCGACGCGTGTCCGAGAAGTTCCTGGACTACCCGGAGGTCGGCGCCCCCTTCCAGGACGGCGGTAGCGCTGCTGTGTCGGAGCCCGTGTGGGGAGATGCCGGGAGTTCCTGCCTCATTCGCTGCAGTATGGACGATCTCACGGACCCGTCGTTGGTCGATTCTTCCTCCCCTGCTGCCGAGGAACAGTGCGGGCACCGTGGGTTGGCTGCCGGACCGGCGTGCCGACAAGCGAGGGCGGACGGCGATCCAGGCGTCCATCGCTTCGCGTGCCCTGGAACCGAACGGGACCACGCGGGTCTTGTTTCCTTTTCCCGTTACCCGGAGGTCGCGGTCCCCGAGGTCCGCCAGGTCGGCGCTGCAGAGTTCAGAGACCCGGATACCGCTGGCGTAGAGTAGTTCCAGGATCGCCCAGTCGCGCAGGGCCAGGGTGCGGCGGTGGTCGTCTGCCGGATTGTCCGGGTCAGCGGGCGTCGACTCGGCCCGTTCCCGTGCATGGTCGAGCAGAGTGTCCGCCTGGTCGTTGTCGAGCACTCTCGGCAGATGCCGCTGGGGGCCGGGGGCTTGTAGTGCGGAGACCGGGTTATGCGGGAGTCGTCCGGTGTGGCTGAGCCAGCTGCCGAATCCTCGCATACTGGAAACGAGTCGCGCCACGGAGGCCCGGGACGCCCCGGATTCCAGGGCCCAGTCCAGGACGTCGCGACCTCGGTCGAGGGTGAACTGGTCGATGTTGTCGAGCCCTTCGCAGGCAGCGCGGAGATCCCGACCGTAGGCGGTGACGGTGTTGGCTGCACGCCCTTTCACCAGCGACAGATACTCGAGGTAGGAGTCGATGGCTTCGTTGACGGGGCCGGTCACGGGGCCCGCGTCGGCGGGATCTTCGGGGGCACGGTGACTGCTCATGACCACTGATTCTAGTCCTCCGTGCCCGGTTCCGACGTCCTTATGTCCGGCTGCTGGGCTCCCTGGTCTTGATCCATCGGTCCCGGGACCGGGTCACCAGATTCAATGTCTCGAGGTCCGTGATGATCCTCGCCACCGCGTTGATCGGGAGGGAGGTCTCGGCGCTGATCTGTTCCAACCCACCGAGCGTGTCGTTGTCCACCCCGCAGGCGTCGTAGACCCGGAGCTGGTCCGCGTTGAGCTGCTGTACGGGCGTGGCGCCGAACTCCAGGCTGAGCTGACGTTCGGTGTCGACGGTCCCGAGCGGCTCAAGGATTTCACGGATGTCCGCGGCCCGGGTGATCAGTATCCCTGCGCCGTCGCGGATCCGCTTGTGGCATCCGATGTAGTCGGCGGAATCGACCGGCCCCGGCAGCACCATGACCGGCCGGTACATCGTGTCGGCCCAGTTCGCCGTGTTCACTGCGCCCGACCGGTATCCCGCAGCCAGCAGGACGGTGCCCTGTGAGAGTGCCGCGACGAGGCGGTTACGGGTGAGGAAGCGGTGCCGGGCCGCCCGTTGGTGTGGCGGGTATTCCGAAAGCACCAGTCCTCTGCCGCACGCCGCGTGGAACAGACGTTCATTGGACCTGGGGTAAACCTGGCCGGGCCCGGTGGCTGTGACCACGACCGTCCGTCCTCCGGCACTGAGTGCTCCGGAGTGGGCCGCGGTGTCGATGCCCAGAGCGCCACCGGACACCACCGTGTACCCGGCGCTGGCGAGTTCACCCGCCATGGCATGGGTGGTGCGGTTGCCGTACGCCGTCGATGACCGTGTACCGACCATCGCCACGCTGCGGTCGACTACCTCGTTGAGCTTCGCGGTGCCGGTGGCCCAGAGCGCGAAGGGCTGTGTGGCCTGCCCCCGGATTCCGTCGACCATCGTGTCCGGTCCGATGTTCATGAACGACGCGGCGAGCAACTCCGTGGGCCACTCATCAGAGTCCGGTGTGACCAGTCTCCACCCGTTTTCCCGGGCGAATCTGAGATCACTTTCGGCATCGACGTCGGCTCGACGGCAGGTACTCTCCAGAAGGGCGTCCGGTAGAGCGGGATCACGCCGACGGATCATGCCAGCCGCTCGTTCAACATCTGCTGGTGCGGTCGTGTCCACGCACGCGGGTGTCCCGTCTTGCCCGTCGTCAGGCCACAGCAGTTCCAGCAGTTCCGTCTGGGAGGCCTCCACCACCCGGCGCAGGTACATCCATGCTTTCTGTCTCGACACGTCATTGTCCCCCATTTCTGTCCCCATCTCTGTCTCCCTCATACTCCCCTCACACCCCGTCCCGGTCGACCGGACTGGTGTACAACTCAAGTGCATCCAGGACCTGGGAAGTCCCGGGCCTGACGTCGCCGCTGAGGTCTGCCATCGTCCATGCGACGCGCAGGGTGCGGTCGACCCCACGGTGCGATACCACCCCCACCCGCAATTTCTCCTGCAGAAGTGCCATACCGGCGTCGTCGGCGGGATACTCCCGGCGCAGGATCGGGCCCGGCACCGCAGCATTGGAGGCCCAGTGTTTCCACCGGTGCACCGAGCGGTTCCTCGCCTCGGTGACCCGGTCCCGGACCCTGGCGCTCGGCTCCCCGGACACAGGTGCCACGTCACCGGCGGGGACGAGGCAACTGGTGGGGTCGGTCCAGGTGCGCACAGACAGGTCCACCCGGTCCAGCAGCGGCCCCGACAGCCTGTGAAGGTAACGGTCCCGGAGGCCTCCCCGACACCGGCAGTCCACCGGCTCCGCCGCTCCACAGGGACACGGGTTCGAGGCAAGCTTGTGACGGGTGTTTGGCAGTGTCCACTGTCCTGACGACACTGCCCGCAGTATACTATCTTTTTGTGAACCTCTCAACACCCGCGTGGAGCCTCCACCGTGTTAGCGACGTACTCACGGAGCCAACCTCGACGGCCGATGTGGACCTCCCCCAAGGTGTGGATTGGCAGACCTGGCGAGCCACCCACGGCGTGCCCCTCGGTACCCCATACCTCATGTCACCGGAGCTACAGTACGACATTCAACTCAACAAGTTTTTCTACTCCGCAGACATGCTCACCGCACGCATGCTCACTCGCCTCGGCTACGCGCGGGACATTAAAGCGTTCCTAAACTTCCTCCAGTACGCACGCGGGAAGAAAGATTGGCGCGCCGCCACATCCGACGATCACCTCGCTTATCTAGTATGGCGACGAGAAGACGCGGATGGACCGAGAGTCAGCCCGTCCACGTGGGATAGAGAAGTCAGCGCGGTGGATCGCTTCTACAAATGGCAGATACTTGGAGGACACGCACTCGAGAATCCGATCCCACAGCGCCAAAAACGCTCTGGGAGCTACCACCAAGGACGCCAAGGAAACGCGCAGACCCCAGCGACATACTCACGCTCGGCACGACGAGAAGACGTCAGTTGGCTACCTGCATCGTCCTATAGGCAGTGGCGCGACGTTGGCCTACGTGGGTACACCGCTCATGGAACTCCCGATCCGGAGTTCCGGGGCCGATGGGCAGAAAGAAACGCAGCGTTCAGCGATCTAATGGTCCGCACAGGGCTCCGTCTCACCGAACAATCCTCACTTATTACACCAGAGATTCCGAGCGATTCCGGGAAGCACGGATACGAACGATTCAGGCTACCTGGCGCCATCGCAAAGGGTGGGTCAGCACGATGGATATACATCCCAACGAAGGTACTGCGATCACTATTGGGGTACATCAACATCGACCGGCGCGCTTGCGTAAAACAAGCACAGAAAAAGGGGACCTACGACAACGTTGCCACCAGATATATTTATATCGCGGAACATCGAAAAACCAGCACTGTCCACAGTAAACGAACCAATGAAATATGCAACGCAAGAATTTCCCAATTATCCACCGAAGAACGACAGCGCCTAATGGTAGAAGGGCCAGACGGGTGGGAACCGGCGTCACTTTGGCTAACTGAAGCAGGACTCCCGATGTCTTCGTCGACATGGCAGGATATCTTCCATACAGCGAACCGCCGCTGTGCAAAACATGGCGTCGACGCACGCGCTCACCCCCACAAACTCCGCCACACGTTCGCAGTACTTACCCTGGAGCAGCTTCAACGCGGGCATATCGCCGAACTCGGCCAGCTGCAACAACACCAGCGCACCCAATACACCAGAGTGTTCGGGGACCCCCTCGACTGGGTCCGCCAACGCCTTGGGCACAAGAGCGTTACGACAACCCAAGAGTACCTGCATGCACTAGAGGAGCTCGAGCTAGAGACCCGCACGAAGCTACTCAGAGATGATGCGACCGACATCGCTGAAAGCAGCACGGCGACTACCCCAATCGACGGGGGTTACTTATGAGCCCACGAGGAACCACTGGAAAAGGGCGCGCCGCACGACTGCCGCGTGGAAGGTACGAGCCCCCCTCACCCATTTCAGGCCTAGTTGTCCGCTTCCACGGAGAAGACGGAAGAAGCCACTCGTTCGATATCAGCAAGCTACCACTACCAGGGTGGCACGAGGCCGTCGCCCAAAGTTGGTCGCGACGAATAGGACCGGCGGGATCCTTACGCACACATTCCTCCGCTCGATCTGGGTGGGGCAGCCTCGGAAGGCTCATACGATTTCTAGACACAGTCCCGAATCCACCACGTAAGCCTCAGGACCTGACCGTTCGCCATATCGAGCTTTACGAAGAGTCCCGCCGGCAAAGGCTTGACGAGCCATCGACCCGGATAGAACTCCACATGGCTGCACTCACCTTTGATTATCCACCACTATCTGAACTGGTTAAGCCGGATGTGCGCGATAGGCTTCGACCAAAGATGCTACCAAAGCATGGACCGGTACCCGGGTACACAGATCGCGAACTGAGGGATATAATATCTGCTGCACGTGCCGACGTTACCCTTATCAAAGAGCGAGTATTCGGAAATAACGGCGGCGCGCTAAACAGCGACAAAAATTCGCGAGGAAAAAGCCAATCTACCGGTCAACTGACCAGTGCTCAATCCGACGGCGGCGATGCTAATACCGACGAACAGATCTCAAGTTCCAGACCATTCGTGACACGCAGCGAATTAGTCCCAATGCTAGTACTATTGGTCGCTGCAACTGGTTGGAACGTCGAGACAATCAAGGAGCTGCCGTCCAAGTATCGCAAGATAAACGACATCGCGGTCGAGCTATCCCTTATCAAACGCCGACGCGGCGCTGGAAAATGGCATCAAACCGTTACTTGGGAAATCGGGCCGCCTAATAAACAGCTATCGTCGCCAGGCGGCCTATACCTTCTGTTCCATGAGATCATGTCTGAAGCGCGATCGCTGCTGGAAGGGGAACCATTCTGGGCCATTTCGAGTAGTTATTCTTCCCCACAGTTCCGTAATCCATTCGGCGTAGCGATAAGCGGACATCTCAAGAACGGACCTTGGACAAGGAAGCACGGACTGACGGAAGATAGCAGCGAAAACCAGCACCCCGCACCCCTGAGGCTAACCTTCAACCGTCTCAAGACAAGTATCGACGTACGACGCACACGGCACCTAGGAGGCCACCTCCCATCTGCAGCACGGAGTAACACCACCGGCGTATTATTCCGAAACTATCTCTCCGGCGATCCATCGACCATAGACTGGGCACACGGGGTCATGACAGACACATTGATTGATGTTGAAAATGCCGCATGGCAGGCCCACCAACGCAATCTAAACTCACACGGAAGAACACATTTAGATATCCGGACAGAAGATTCAACCACTCTTGGTCCCGCCGCCACGCAAACTCCCTGGACAACTTGCAGCGACTACCAACACCACCCAGTGACCGGGAAAGAATGCACAGTCAGCTTCCTTGACTGTTTCCATTGTGCGAACTGTGTCATTACTGGCGACCACCTACCCCAACTACTCAGCCTACTGGACGCCCTGGAAACCAGAAGATCCCAAATGAGCGACGATTCGTGGTGGAGAAAATATGGTGCGACGTGGGCCGCAATCCGCCATGAAGTTATGCCGTCCTTCAGCGAGGCAGAAATCAATAACGCAAACCTCGATAAACCCGACGATAGCCACATCGATCTCGCCGAGCCAAGTTGGGAGCACCCTTGAGCACCCCATTGAACAACGCCGCCAAAGACAACCATAACGAGACCGTATACGTCCTCCACGCACGCCCCCTACGCCCCGGGACCGACATAACTGAGACAGCGCGCTATGCAGATGACGAATGGCCGCTGGCACCCGCAGCCATACAAGGCCAGCAACGTGGCCTGACCCTCCGATTCAACACCGTGACCGACGTGTATCAGGAAGCCTTGAAAAAATTTGCCTATACGGGGCTGTCTGGCGATCTGCCTTTCGATGAGGAACGCCCGTCGATCGGAACCATTGTTTCACATTACTACAATTTGGCCGTTTTCCTCCGCTGGCTCACCGAACATCACAAATCACCGCGCCTAGATGGCATCTCCGAGGAGATTCTACGTTCATACCAGCAGTACATTCTTACGACCTATCGCAGCGCGACACGTCGAAATATGCTACGTTCCGCCGTCGTTTTCCTGTGGCGCTATCGATGCGGACTCGGTCCAGATGCACTGTCATTCGACCCACGTCTGATCAACGGCTGGAAAGAACGCTACGCCGCCCCAGCTGAAAACACCACTCCGCGAATCCCCGAGGAAGTGCATAGCAGGTTACTTATCTGGTCGTTGCGATTCGTGGACAACTTCGCCGAAGACATACTGCAGGCGATATCCATCTGGGATCGACGGCGACAACGGAGCGCTGGTGCGAGCGGACCGCGAGGTACAGCTCTGAAGAACTTGCAGGAATTCCTAGCCAAGTCACGCAAGGAGCACCAACCGCTCCCCGGGGTTAACGGAAACCTGAACACTATAGCTCTGTCTCGAATTATTGGTTGCGACCGCAGCGTTATAACTCGACACATAGACCAGGTTTCTGAAACCATATCCATAGTGGGGGTCTCCGACTACGCAGCTCTTGGTGTGGACGTCACCGGACACCTCGAAGCAGCACCGTGGATCGAGGGCGTCTCACTGGACCCAGCCCGCGACGATTCACTGACCGTGCTAACCCAGATGCTGCAGGCCGCGTGCTATATTTTGGTCGCGTTCCTCTCTGGCATGCGAGACAGTGAAGTGAAGCACTTGCGCACCGGGTGTTGTCAGACACATCTTGGCGGCGATGGCCAACCATATCGTTGGACTGTTACAAGTCGTGCATTTAAGGGCGAGCAGGATCCGACCGGGGTCACTGCCACGTGGGTCATCGGTGGACCCGCTGCTCGTGCCATCTCGGTCCTTGAACGCGTGCACCAGCAGCGCGGTCACGGACACACCGACTGGCTGTTCGCTCCAGTGAAGACAGGGCCAGGTACCGGGTCGGCTGGTCGTGGCGGGAACCCCGCGATGACTAGCGCAGGCAGCAATCGGCAGCTCAACCGGTTCATCGCCTGGGTCAATTCCTACTGCGATCGACGCAATCGCAACGACCCGATTCCCGACGTCGACGGAAAGCCCTGGGTGCTAAGTACCGCGCAATTCCGACGTACTCTAGCGTGGTACATAGCGCGAAGGCCCGGAGGATCAATCGCTGGCGCGATCGCTTACAGACACCACAGCATTCAGATGTTCGAAGGCTACGCTGGCACGAGCGAATCTGGGTTTCGTGCCGAGGTTGAAGCGGAGGAAGCTCTCGCGCGGGGCGAAGAACTGTTGGCCTTGATCGACCGGAATGAACACACAGAGCTAGCGGGGCCAGCCGCGGGCGAGGCTAGACGTCGTCTCGAGGCAATGCAGCACAATCCGGCGTTTCTCGGCACTGTGAGCACAGACCGGCACAGGTTCCTGCGATTGATCACACACAATGGCCCCTCGGTGTACCCCGGGAAATACGTAACCTGTGTCTACACCAAGGAACGTGCTCTTTGCCGGAGCGCTTCTCCTGATCCAGAAGACGTGCCAGACATGTCCAACTGCAAGCCCTTAACATGTCGAAATGTTGCATTGACAGGCGAAAACATCAAGACCTGGCGTGAGGAGCTTCACAAGCTCGACGGCATCCTCGCCTCGCCGGGACTTCTGCCCCCAGCCCTTGGGGCCCGTTTGACGACCCGCCGCGAGAAGGTTGCTTCCTACCTCTCACGACACCAGGAGACCCAGTGACACCGCGAATAACATTACCCTCAGACCAAGAGGTACTGGACGTACTGGCGACGCTGCGCACCTCGAGTCTCAAGCCAGTAAGCGCAAGCGCTCTTGCGACTGAGCTAGGGCTTTCCAACCCTACCTTTTGGCGACACTTCCGAGATATCGCCCAGCAGGTCGCTGACGCTCGCCGTGCGCACCTGCGCGGGGGTACGGACGTGAAGCGGGAGCTGCGCGGACCTGACAGTCAGCCCAGTGACCCAGCTCATCGCTTACGACGGGAGCTGAAGCAGACGCAGGACCGACTCGAGTTAGCAATCGCTCACATTCAACGCCTCACGCTCGAGAATGATCGACTCCAGAACACGCTCCACGACCACGGCAGCGTCACCCGGATCGCCAGCACTCGATCCTGAGACGCCCGATAGGTTGTACGCCTCACCTCAGGATCGTTCCTACGCGATCATCTCCGTCACAGCTGACCCAATGAGCGGAAGTTGAAGATTCAACGCGGCCGAGTCGAGTACCATGCGCTACTCCCCCCCCCCCGTAAACGAGAGGCTATGCATTCGGGAATGCCCCTCCTGCCGATAGAGCTGAATCAAAACCAACCGAGTTAGGCATAGGCCGACAGCTCAATGCGCACCGACCTCTAATAACAGACATGCCGACGTCTCGATTAATCTAAAATGAAATAGGTACGCCGATTAGAGCTTCGTTGACGAAAAATGGCTCTTCGGCTTCCGGAGTGCGTAGGAGGTGTGAAGCACCTGGGGTAGGTCACCACAACATCTAGGGGCATGGCGTGAGCGATTGAAGGACCCTGCAGTGACAAGATGAAGGTGTCGAATCACCATCCAGTCACTCCAGGATCCATGCCCCAGACTACCGTCACCCCTGCCGCCGCCCCGAACATTGTCGCCGACACGATCTGCCGCACCGCAGACCTCGGCCTGAGTATCGACGACGCCGCCGACGCTGGCGATGTCACCCACCTGTACTGCCGCCCGTCGCGCATCGACACCACCTGTCCTGGCTGCGGGCACTCTTGCCGGGTCCGCGACCATGTCGAACCTCGCCTGACTGACCTGCCGATCGCCGGGCACCCCAGCCTGCTGCAGGTGCGCGTGCCCCGACTGATCTGCGGCAACGACGCCTGCCTGGTGGGGATCTTCCGCATGCGCCTGGCCCACACCGCTGGTGACAAGCAGTCGATGATCTGGCGGGTCACCCGCTGGATCCTGCAGCGCATGGCCACTGACGGGATGAGCGTGAGAGCCTGCACCAGAGCCCTGGGCATCGGCTGGAGGAAGGCCTGCAGCTTGGCGGTGTCGGCCTGCCGCGATCTGGCCTACGGCGATCCGGCCCGGATCGAACACGTCCGTGTCCTCGGTGTCGATGAGCACACGTGGAAGCACGTCCGCGGTGACGGTGCTCCGGGTTTCGTCACGGTGATTGTGGACCTGACCCCGACTGTGGACGGCACCGGACCAGCCCGGTTGTTGGACATGGTGCCCGGCCGTAGTGCTGATGCGTTCGGCGACTGGCTGGCCGCCCGACCGCAGCGCTTCCGGGACACGGTCAAGACCGTGACGATGGACGGCTACTCCGGCTACGCTAAAGCCGCCAGTCACCAGGTCGGGAAGGCCAGGCAGGTGATGGACCCGTTCCATGTGGTGCACCTGGCCGCCGGCAAGCTGGATCTGTGTCGTCAGCGGGTGCAGAACGAAACCCTGGGGCATCGGGGCCGTAAGGGCGATCCGTTGTACGGCATCCGCCGGGCGATGCTGACCCGCCGCAGCCTGGTCACCCCGACACGGGCGGAACGTCTCGACGGTGTGCTGACCGCAGAGGAGCACGTGGCAGTGCAGGTGACCTGGGACTTCTATCAGGAGGTCATCGCCGCTTATGACGAGCAGCGGCCGCGGGACGGCGAAAAGCGCCTGTTCAAGCTGATCAAGCGAATCAAGTCCGGGGTGCCCAAGGGACTGGCGGAGCTGGCGAGGTCGGGGCGGACGTTGTGGCGTAAGCGGGCGGCAATCCTGGCCTATTTCGATACCGGGGCATCGAACGGGCCGGTCGAAGCGATCAACGGGCGGTTGGAGCATCTGCGTGGGATCGCTCTGGGATTCAGGAACATGAACCACTACATCTCGCGGTCACTGATTCATTCAGGCGGGTTGCGGAACGTGATCGACGCACTCTAGAAGACGAAGAGCCCCTTATCTGACTCAGGCACCCCAACGAATCCTCTGCGGCTTACTGTTGTACGCAAGCCCACCCGACTTCCGGGAGGATTACGCAGCTATCCCAGTATTCGCAGGACCTAAGCACAAGAAAACGCTACCCGAGTACCCCCACCAGATGCGGGTCCAGTGGAGCGACTGGAGTGACCAGCGCAAGAAAATCTTCAAGGACCGCTACCAGGAATACCGGACAGCCCAGCACCAACAGCAGAACTCGACCGTGTACGTCTTCGGCTTCGCGCAACCCGAGCTCGCCAACGAAACAGACTTCGTCATTGACTCCCCTCACGGCTTCTGCATCGCCGTCAGCCAACACCTCTCACAAGGCAAGGGGAGGAGTTCAGAGAATTAGACTCAGCCGCACTGCAACCTGGGCATCAGACTTATCAGCGCCTGAAACAAGCCGCTCCGTCATGGTCATTGGTAGGCTTGGAGTCGTTTCAGCAGCGAGGGGACCGCTGAAGACGGTTGTAGGCCCTGTGAAAAACCGGGTTCGTGGAAGCGGACGCAGATGACGCAAGCGAAGCTGGCAGCCGATGTGGCGCGACGCCTCGGAGTCGTCACCCACCCCGCGGTGACGCAGCTCGCAGAGGCTGTCGCGCTGTTCGCGCCGCTGGGATGGGCGATGTGCGGTCGATGGAATCATCCTGGAACGGTCCGCGTCCTGCACCTTGCTGCGGAAGGCGCCGACCCCACAACGATTGATGAGGCGATCACCGACGTCTGGAACTCCGATAATCAAGTGCTTCTCCGCCATGCTGCGGCACCCATCCGACGATGGTCGAACTCTCACTACCCGTTCAAACAGGTGCTCTGGGATCGGGTAGCCCTCATCGAGAAAGCGATCGAGCATCATCTCGCCGGTGCGTATGAGGCATCCACCCCGATCATCCTGGCGCAGATCGACGGGATGAGTCGCGACCTGACCGGCCAGTCCTTTTTCTCTAAGGCCAACGCGGACTCCTACCTTGACGATGCCACTCTGTCAGGGATGGAGGAGAACCTGCCGGTCGTCCGCCGCGTCTTCTCCGAGGATGTAAAGAGGTCCGGCGCCTTCGGCCTCGTCTCCCGCCACGGCGTACTGCACGGTCGAGACCTTGGTTACGCGACGCGAGTGAACTCGACCAAGACGATCGTGCTCGTCGCGGCTCTGGCCGAGTATTTCCCGCGCATCGCGAATGACGCCGGCGCTCGGTTGCGCCGACTCCACGAAGAGTCCGTTGCCGGCTCGAAGGAACTCGATGAGATGGGTCGAATGGTCGATGACCGCCACATCCCCGAGCTGCACAACTTCGCCTGTGACTTCGACACTGCTTATCTCAACGCTGTATTGCTTCACCCCGGCCCGTTCAATGCACACGCCGTGCTCGCAGAGCTTGCCAGGAAGTACAGCTTCGATCCCGAAGCATTCACCGTCCGGCAAGATCGCGTCGGATGCTGGTGGCATTACACCGTCCCCGCAGGACAAACGCTCGGCTTCGCAGCACGGCCGACGACCAGCACCAAACGACGTCATCCTGACATATGGCGATGGGACGCCACCGGTTCACCTACTCAACCGCCGTGGACGAGCGAGGAAGGATGGCGCTCAGACGATGACTGCCCGCGATCGCCCAACTGGGAGCCCAATCTTGTCACCTGAGGAGGTGGCGGTCGCAAGACAGAAAAAGCACTGGCGGCAGTGCCGCACTGTTCTGAAAACCTCGGAGCCCCGGCGATGTCCGCCTGGACCTGGCTGATCAGCAATGAATGCGGGAGAATGAGACACATTCAGCCTCGGGGATGCATCATCCGAGGAGATCAACGACGCCGAAAGCCGGAAGAAGCCTACAGCGACGGCAGGACCGTGCCAGGGTCGCGGTAAACGCGAGCAAGCTCACCGGTGATATCTTGTCGCGCAGGATCTACGAACTGGCCAGAACGAAGGCGTCAGACAATGCGTCAAACCACACCCAGCGAACAGCGGAACTCAAGTAGCCCCTGCCACCGGGCGCAGCTCACCAACCGCATCCAGCAGAGCCGACGCTACGCGCCATGCAGGCCCCGCTCAATCTGCTCCGCCTTACGCTCCTCCCTTGCCCCCAGCAAGACAACAACCTCCCGAGTCACTACTGCCCCTTCGCTCTCCACTGCCGTCACTCCCACGTTCCTGACTCCATGCCCGGAGAAGGTTACCTCCTCTAGCGAAGTTAATGATGATCGTCCGCAGCCTCTAGCTCGTCACACAGGGTTCCTCATTGCAGGCACCTCCCCGGGAACTACACCTAGATGTAGGTACAGGTCATCCTGCGCAGAACTCGCCACACGATGCTCCCTGTTCCCTTTACCCCGAGTACGACGTATTATGTCTTGTTCATCACCAGCAGTGGGAGGCCCTGTGCCGGAGAACCACCCCACTGCCGTGACTGATACCCCCACGCTCATCGACTACAACGGCCTGGCCCACCGCGGCGAATCCCACGCCGATCGAGACACTCTTGCCGCTGCCCTCAACCAGCCGACCACTCCGGTGGACAGGACACTCGCCAACGAGCATGATGCAGTACTGTGTCGTGCACTGCCCGACCACCAGGATGACCCCGAAACAGGGATGGCGATCACCAATGCCCAACAATTCCCACCAACCCGTGTCCGGCCTCACCTCACCATCAGTCGGATATAACCGCCACGGATCCGAAACCGCGCAGCAGTCCCAACATGACGACAGCCAGGACACATACCCGCCGACGTCACAACCTGAGTCGACCGCCGTGACCGAGCAATCCGACCGCGACTTGCCGACGGATGCCGAGGAAGCTGTGTGCGCACGTACGATCGCCGCTGCGACCCTCGACGACATCGCTGAGACTCGTCGCGAACTGCTCGATAGACTCGCCCGGACCTGACCTACCTAGAAATAGGCCCGGACCAATTCCCAGGAACAGATCTACTACCTCTGAAACAACCATCGTCCTCCCCAGCGCATGTTTGCCAAGACGATCAGTAAGGCGTAGGGGCGCCCGCGCAGCTCGCCCCATGGGTCGCCGCAGTCTGGACCATTACGCCTGAGGCCGATGACCTACTCGAGAAGATTAATCCCGGAGCCCAAGGAGCCTTGGACCACAAGTCGAACCGCATCACGGCCTGGATTAGCATTCAATTAATACGCCATAATCAGAACGGTACCGAGCTCTCGGAGCGATAACCGGCTTACATCCACGGCGACCTTGTCGAGTTATATTTATATAGGCATGGTTGTTCCAGACACCAGCCACTGCCG
Source organism: Corynebacterium glyciniphilum AJ 3170 (assembly GCF_007673095.1). Classification (GTDB taxonomy): domain Bacteria; phylum Actinomycetota; class Actinomycetes; order Mycobacteriales; family Mycobacteriaceae; genus Corynebacterium. The sequence goes on along the minus strand of NZ_VDYZ01000001.1, from coordinate 32,548 downwards.
AATCCAGTCCACAAATACCGCCCATTGACCACTCACGAGAAGAATTCCTACGATAACCAGCATCACCCCACCGGCGATCTGGATCGTTCGAGAGTGGCGCCGCAACCACCCGACACCCCTCAGTGCCGTGACCGACCCGAGGGCTACCAAAATAAACGGCACCCCCAACCCAAAACAGTAAGCGACAATGAGCACTACTCCACGCGCTGCAGTCATTCCCTCAGTACCTGCAGATACAGAGATTATGGCTGCAAGTGTCGGACCAAGGCACGGTGTCCATCCCAATGCGAAAACCGCCCCGAGCAGAGGAGCCCCAGCGACCGTTGACCACCGTCGGGGTGCAATTCGAGTGTCATTCTGCAGTGGTTGAATAAAGCCCATGAAAACCGCGCCCATCAGGATGGTTACCACACCACCGATGCGCATCAGGATTTCCTGATTCATCTGAATAGTTTGTATCACTCCGAAGACCGTTGCAGTCGCGAGACTGAACACCACGGTGAAACCTGCCACGAAGAGCAGTGCAGCACCACCGACCCGACCGCGGTGCTGCTTGACGAGTGCGCCGTCAGTCGTGTGCTCGGTTTTTGTTCCCACAATCCCCGCAAGATAGGATACATACCCCGGCACCAGTGGAATGACACACGGGGAAGCAAACGACACAAGCCCCGCTGCCGCAGCCGCAAGAAGGCCAAGTAGTATCGGCCCGCTAACAACAAGATCGGCTAACGTAGATCCTAGTTCAGACATGCTTGATCCTTTCTCTGCGACTATTCATTGAGCAGCGGCTCCACAGCGTTCCAGAGATCTTCGTCGGACACTTCACGAAGGAATATCTTCGCCGGACGATGTTGCTTGTCTAGTACGATCGTCGTCGGAATAACTGAGGCGGGAAAACCTCCCAGGGCCAAGGCAGACTTAAATGGCGGATCATAAATTGACGGGTACGTGAGAGCATTATCAGCGACAAAGTCTTGGGCTTTCTCCCGCACTGAGTCACGAACATTGATCCCTAACAGGGTTCCTCCACCATCAGCGACGAGGCGTTCTTGGACCCGCTCGAGGTCATCTGCTTCGCTGCGACATGGGCCACACCACTGCCCCCAGGCGTTGAGGACAACGACTTTACCCTCGAAGTCATCCAGGCCGATCATCTCGCCTGCGTCCATCAGCGATTCGCCACGCAGGTTCCCGACGGGCTGCCGATCAGCTTCGGCGTAGGTGATGTCGGTCTGACCTCCCGGAGACACAAACTGGAATGTATCGTCTGCACTACTTTGTCCACAGCCGGAGAGCCCAAGAGCCAAGACGACAGCAGTTAGTAACGGACCTATGGTTTTCCCCCATCCGTAAACGAACGAAGGGCTGTACCGAGTGGGCATCTCTGGGACTCCTGGTCAGGGTGTAGGACGATATGCAGGTGTATCGCATAGGGTGGAAGCAGGGTTGTGGCTGAGCCCGCCGGGGCGCTTAGCTCCGTCGGCGACCGGGTGTACACGTGGTTCGAAGTGTCACCACAGTGGTGTGCTTGTTTGACGCTGACTGGGTCATTATGTGGAGGGTTGGCTTACCCGTCGGCCATCGAACGCTGAGAGGCCCTCACAGATGCCGGCCGTCGGGTGGCCCGCACCCCGTTGAGGATCACGACAATCTCCGCGACCTCATGAACCAGAACCACCCCCGCCAGACCAAGGACGCCGAACAGAGCCAGCGGGAACAGAAGGACGATGATCGCCAACGCCAGGACGATATTGGCCGTCATGATCCTCCGACCACGCCTGGCATGCGCCAGCGCTCCCGGGATCAGACGGAGATCGTGACCTGTGAAGGCGATATCGGCGGACTCGATCGCCGCCGCCGACCCCTTGGCACCCATGGCGATACCCACCGTCGCGTTCGCCAACGCCGGCGCGTCGTTGATCCCGTCGCCGATCATCGCCGTCGGACGTTCCGCGGCAAGAGCCGTCACAGCGTCAGCCTTGTCCTTCGGCAGCTGGTCCGCATGCACGTCGGTGATCCCCGCCAGATCCGCCACTGCACCCGCGGTACGTTCATTGTCGCCGGTGAGCATCACCGTACGAAGACCCTGTGCATGCAGCTGCCGGATCGTCTCGGCGGATTCGGTCCGGAGCTCGTCGCGGATGCCGATCACCCCGACAATTCGGCCATCGGCCTCGACGACCACCACCGTCATTCCGTTGTCGGCCATCGACCCGGCCTCGACCTCGAGCCCCCGGGGGTACAGCCAGCGGGTGTTGCCGACCCGGACAGTCCTCTCCCCCAGACGACCACTGATACCGTGACCGGCGTTTTCCACGACGTCCCGGGCCGAGAGCACGTGATGGGGATGCGCTGCGGCAGCGGTGGTGATCGCCGCGGCGAGCGGGTGCACGCTGTCCGTCTCCAGGGCGGCTGCGAAGGCAATGACCTCGTCCCCCTCCCATCCAGCGGCGGTCCGGACGTCAACGACCCGAGGCTCATTACGGGTCAGCGTGCCGGTCTTGTCCAGGGCCACCGTCCTGATCGTCCCGAACTGCTCGAACGCCTCACCAGACTTGATGACCACGCCGAACTTCGAGGCCGAACCGATCGCACTGATCACGGTCACCGGTACCGCGATAGCCAAGGCACATGGTGAGGCGGCGACGAGAACCACCAGCGCCCGCTCAATCCAGGTGGCGGGATCACCGAGCATGCTCCCGATCAGCGCGACCAGTGCGGAGGCGATCAACACCGTCGGCACCAGGGGGCGTGCGATGGTGTCGGCCAACCGGGCACGTTCGCCCTTCCTGGCATGGGCCTGCTCGACGAGACTGACGATCTGGGTCAAGGAATTATCGACCCCGTCCGCTGTCGCCTCGATACGCAGCGTGGCAGCGCCGTTGACCGCCCCAGCAGGGACCTCGTCACCTGGTTCGACGGCGACAGGAATGGATTCGCCGGTCACCGCGGAGGTGTCAATACTCGAGCTACCCTCCACCACCACGCCGTCAGTGGCGATGCGTTCGCCGGCGCCCACGATCAGGACGTCGGATCTGCGGACCTCGGCGGCGGCGACAGTGACTGTCCGTGTGCCGCGGGCGACACGCACCGTATCGGGGATCAGGGCCAGCAGTGCCCGCAGTTTCTCCTGGGCACGGCCCATCGCCCGGTCCTCGAGTGCTTCTGCCAGGGAGAACAGGAAAGCCAGTGCAGCGGCCTCCCCGACATGCCCCAGCACCACCGCACCGACCGCGGCAATGGTCATCAGCAGCCCCACCCCCAGACGGCCCCGTGACAGTTGGCGCAGGGCTCCGGGAACGAAGGTGTAGGCACCGGCGAGGAGAGCGATCCACTGCAGTACCTCAGCGGCGATTGGGGCATCTGACCAGAACAGAAGGTAACCGGCAACCAGGGCCACGCCACTGATCGCCGACGGGAGCAGTTCGGTGTCCCGCCACCAGGGCGGTGTCACCTCCTGGTCGACGTCCGGGTCAGCCTCGTCGGGACCACAGCAGGCGTCACCACCGCTGTAGCGCACAGGCGTTCGGCCCGGTGTAGCGGTGTCCTGCCCGTCGCAACACGGGCCGTGACTGGTGGAGGGTGTCTCGGCCAGGGTGCTCAACTGCAGGCGGTGTCGATCAGAATCTCCTGTACCAGGCCGACTGGACTTGTTAGCTGGTGTATGTGGTTCCTCTGGTCCGCAGCAGAACTCGCTCATGCCAGATCCTTCCGGCCCGATCCCCCATCGAAGTGGGCAAGAGACTCGTTGGCATCGTCCGAGCAGTCCGCGCAGCACCCCGGCACCTCACAGTGCTCGTCGGTGCAGGCTTCTCCGCCCTCGTCGACAGCCAGAACAACATTGACCAGAGCCTGCAGTGCCTGACTCAGATGCGGGTCCGCGATCTCGTAGCGGGTGCGGCGTCCCTCCGGGGTGGCGACCACCAAGCCACACCCACGCAGACACGCCAGGTGGTTGGACACATTGGTACGCGACAAGTCCAGATAACGGGACAGTTGCGCGGGGTAACCGGGCGCCTCTAACAGGCTCAGAAGTATCCGGGAGCGGTTCGGGTCAGCCATCGCCCGACCCAGCCGGTTCATGACGTCAATTCGTGAAGCAATGGTCAGCATGCAGTGACCATACATTGGTTAGTGACTATTCGGCAAGGTCGATCTCACCTGTCAACGGCAGGCGACAGGGCAGCGACCGCGACCGACCATGAGGTCGACTACGGGCACGCAGTCGAACGCGCCCACCCATAGTAGGCTGCCCAAGCATGACCAACACCGCCGGTGAGTCCAGCCCCCGAACCCGTCGTCGAATCCCCGCTTCCACCAGGGCGCCCGTCGTTCTCTGGCTGCTGGCAGCCGGTGTTGCCGGGATTACCGGTGCCGCGATTGGAGTGTCTTTTCTCGGCCAGTCTCTGGCAGCGTTGGGCATACCCGACCCGGGGCCGGCCACCTCGTGGGGTCTACCACTGGTTCGCTCTGCCGGCACTTTCTTCGCCTGCCTGGGCATCGGAAGTTTCCTTGTCAGCGCGTTCGGCCTCCCCGCACGCGCTGACGGCTTCCTCGATTTTGACGGATACCGTGCCGCCCGAACCGGTAGCCTCTCCATGCTGGCCTGGGCGATCTGCTGCTTACTGCTCATTCCGCTGTACCTTTCGGACGTCTCCGCAACCCCACTGAGCCAGACTCTCCATCCGTCGATGTGGATCACCGCAGTCAGCCAGGTTTCTACCGCCACCGCGATGCTCCAGGTCGCCGTCATCGCTGGGGTAACCGCTCTTATTTCGCTACCTGCCCGTCGTTGGGCCTGGCAGCCGGCATTTTTTCTTCTGTCCATCACCTCCCTGATCCCGGTGGCTGTGGAAGGCCACTCAGCCTCAGGTGGAAACCACGACATCGGCGTGAACTCACTGTTGTGGCACATCATCCTCGCCGCACTGTGGATCGGAGGGCTCGCGGCACTGATCGCACATGCCGCGCGCAAAGGGCCCCACCTTGCTCGACTGGTCCGCCGGTACTCCACCCTGGCACTGATCTGCATCACCGGCATCGCTGCCTCCGGGGTCGTTAACGCCGCCGTACGCCTGGATTTCACCGAATGGTTCACCACCGACTACGGACGCATCGTCGCAGTGAAAGCGGCCCTGACCATCATCCTGGCTGTGATCGGGCTCCGTCACCGCCAATCAACTCTTCCCGCCCTTGAAAGCTCCCCGACGCCTCAGCCCACCGGTTCACCAAAACGACGTCATCCATTTGTCCGTCTGGCGGTCGTCGAGCTTGTGGTCATGGCCGCCACAGTGGGCGTCGCAGTCTCTCTGTCGCGAATTCCCCCGCCAGTGGAGTACAACGCCGACATCACCCAGGCAGAGATGGTGCTGGGCTTTGCGGTCACCGCCGCCTTCAACCTCTCCGAGGTCGTGACCAATTGGAGGTTCGATCTTGTTTTCGGTGTCGTCGCCCTGATGCTGCAGCTAGGTTACCTGTGGGCATGGCAGAACATTCGTCGCCGTGGACTGACGTGGCCGGCCCACCGGGTGCTCTGGTGGACCCTGGGAAACCTCGTGCTTATCGTGGCCACGTGCTCGGGACTCGGACGCTATGCTATGGCGCTGTTCACCCCCCACATGATTCAGCACATTCTGCTCAGCATCGTCATACCACTGCTCTGGGTCGCTGCCGCCCCGATAACACTGTTGCGCACCACCCTGCCCTCAACGACACCTGCTGGCGGCGTCAGCGATACACCACGCCCAGGCTCCTCAGGGCTGCCCGATGCCTCGCAGTGGTTGACCTGGTTGAGTGACAATCCCGTCACCCGTTGCCTCACCCACCCGATTGTCGCTGTTATCCAGTTTACCGGTGTCTTCTTCGGCATCTATTTCACCGGGCTTTTCGATGTCCTGACCGCCGAACATGCCGGCCATGTCGGACTGGTGGCAATGTTCCTTTTGTCCGGTGTACTGTTCTTCTGGGGCTTCATTAGTAAGAACAGTCCACCTCGGCGACTCAGCTCGAAGTCCCGGTGCTGCATTGGACTCGCAACAACCGTGATCCACATTGTCGCCAGTACTGCATTGATGCAGATCGACCCCCCTATCGCCGCCGAGTACTACCTATCCCTGCAGCTGCCGTTCCCGGTGGACCTGGCGGAACAGCAATACACAGCTTCTCTGGTGTCCAGCTGGATCGGTGGTGGCAGCCTCGCACTAGTCAGTGCGGCATGCATCATCGCTGCTCTGCGCCAACGATCAGCCACAGAACCCCGACGAGCGCACGACACCCTGTCGGTGGGCACCCCCCGGAAGAACTAGTCAGGATTCACTGGTCAGTCAGTGACTGCTGTACTGTCGTTTCTTGCGCACACAGTTCGGGAGTCTTGTGTCCTGTCCTTGACCGTCCACCAACGAAGAGTTGATGTCACGTTGAACAAGAACGTCACCCTGTCCGCCATCCTGATCGTCCTGGCCATCGTCGTCGTCGGGGGGCTGTTGTACTTCTCGGGTCGAGACGATGACGCCCCTGAGACCACCGACGCCACCGCCGTCAATTCGGGCCAGCTGGTACGCGACGACAGCGCGGTATTGTCCAGCGGCGACGAGGCGGTGTTCGTCGAGTTCCTCGACTTCGAGTGCGAAGCCTGCATCGCCCTGTTTCCGGTTATCGAACAGCTCCGTGCCGAGTACGGTGATCGGGTGAGTTTCGTGGTGCGCCAGATGCCGCTGCACGGCAACTCTCTCAACGCCGCCAAAGCTGCCGAAGCAGCTGGTGAGCAGGGAAAGTTTGAGGAAATGTACACCCGGCTGTTCGAGACCCCGGAAGAATGGGGCCACAAGGAAGAATCGCAGGAGGACGTCTTCGCTGGCTACGCCGAGGATATGGGCCTGGACATGCAGCGCTACCGCGAGGATCTGGCGGACCCGGCGATCGCCGAACGCATCGATCAGAGCCTGCAGGACGGCAAGGACGTTGGTGTCGAGGGGACCCCGACGTTCTTCCTCGACGGTGAGCGCCTGGAACCGGAAACGGTCGATGATCTGAAGAGAAGTTTCGATGACGCTCTCGCCGACTGAGCAGGCCACACCGCCCCGACCAACCTCGCAGATCTCGCCGACGTCCTCACCAAGAGTGCTCCGGCCACTGGGAATCCTGCTTCTGGTTTGCGGACTCACCGGGCTCGTTGCTGCTTCTGCCCTACTGGTCGAGAAGATCAGCGTCCTTGAGGACCCCGAACACATTCCCAGCTGCAACGTCAGCCCTGTGCTGTCCTGTGGCTCGGTCATGAACACCGCCCAGGCCGAAGCCTTTGGTATCCCCAACCCGATCATCGGTATCGCCGGTTTCGCTGTCTTGGCGATGACCGGAACCGTTCTTGTCGCCGGATTCACAATGCCGCGCTGGTTCCGGGTGTCCCTGCAACTCGGGGTCACTTTCGCGGTGATTTTCGTGCACTGGTTGATCGCTCAGAGTCTCTACAGTATCGGCGCGTTGTGCCCCTACTGCATGGTCGTCTGGGCAGTGACGATCCCGGCATTCTGGTACACCACCGTTGCCTTACTCCAGTCAGTCAGGCACACCGGACCACCGTGGGTTCACCGAGCAGTCATACTGGTCACTGACTACCGCGGCACCCTGCTGACTGTCTGGCTCCTGGTCATCGTCGCCCTGGTGACACACCGGTTCTGGGACTACTGGAGCAGCCTGCTATGACTACTCGCGCACCCTGCAGAGCACACCGCCTCGGCACCGACATCCTCATCGTCATTTCACCGCCTGTACCTGTCCGAAAGGATCCCGCTTAATGCCCCGTTCACTATCCACCCCACGGCTGTCTCCCACAAAAACACCGACACCACGCTCGTGGCGAGGAACCCGGAGAGTCATGACGGTCGCTCTCAGTGCCCTAGCGATCACCGCACTCGGATTGAGTACAGTTTCATGCACCACGGACGACCCCGAAACCAGCGTATCCGCCGGGCCATCCACCCCCGCTTCTACCGATAACAGTTCGGTCACAGCCGAGGACGCCGGACTTGAGCTCAGGAATGGGTATGTGGGGGCAAAAGCACCCGACCAGGACATGACAGCGGTGTTTGGTGAACTGGTCAACACCACCGACGAGGACATCCACCTCACCGAAGCCGCTGGAAATATCCAGGGACTGTTCCAGTACCACGAGGTGACAGGTGGAATCATGAAGCAGACCGACGACGGCCTCACCGTGCCGGCGCAGGGGTCCTTGGCGCTGGCCCCTGGTGAACACCACATCATGATCCTGCAGAACCATGACGACATTGCCGCCGGTGATGCTGTCACCCTGACGCTGACCGCCGAGGACGGCACCACCTACGAGCTGACTGATCTGCCGGTACGTGTGCAACAGTCCAGCCACGAAGACTACGCACCAGACAGCAGCGACAGTGGCGACAGTGGCGACAGTGGCGACGACGAGCATGCCGGGCACTGACCCGCACACCGTGGCACGGGGACTGACCCGCCGCGGTTTCCTCGGCGGACTCGGCACTCTCGGCGTCCTCGGCACTGCCGCGGTGACGACATCCTGCTCCGACGGGCAGGACGCCGCCGCAGAACCGGAGACGGCCACAGTCCCCTTCGACGGTGACCATCAAGCCGGCATCGCCACCCCACCCCAGGCACACAACACCACCGTCGCATTCTCACTGCGTGACGGTGCCGACCGCAGGGCCGTCCAACGCCTGCTTCGCATCTGGACCGGGGATGCCCGACGCCTCTGCGCCGGCACGCCCGTGCTGGCCGACCTGGAACCGGAACTCGCCTCCAACCCCGGCAACCTCACCGTCACCTGCGGTTTCGGCCTGGGACTCTACGCCGCCGCCGGGATCTCCGACAAAGCCCCCTCCTGGCTGAAGCCGCTGCCGCACTTCACCGGCGACCGGCTCGACGACACCTGGGGCGACCGCGACATCGTCCTGCAGATCTGCGGCGACGACCGCACCACGGTCTCCCACGCGCTGCGCGTCCTCGTCCGCGGCGGCGCCGACTACGCCCGACCGTCCTGGAGCCAGACCGGATTCCTGGACGTGCAGGACGGCACCCCGCGCAACCTCTTCGGTTTCAAGGACGGCACCGTCAACCCTCACTCGGAGAAGGAGTTCGACGCCCAGGTCTGGAACGACGACGGCGGGACCTGCATGATCGTCCGTCGCGTCGCCTTCGACATGCCCGAATGGGAGTCCGTGGACCGCAGCACCCGGGAAGTCGCGATGGGACGCACCATCGTCGAGGGAGCACCACTGAGCGGCGGCGACGAGTTCACCGCCGTCGACGTGAACAAGATCGGCGACGACGGCCTCCCCCTCATCGACGCGCACTCCCACGTGGCCGTGGCGACCTCACGCAACGGTGACGCTGAACGTATGCTGCGTCGTGCCTACAACTACGATCTTCCCGTCACCGCCGGACCAGCCGGCCTGCAGGACGCTGACCTGATCGATCTCTCCGACACCGGCTTGATCTTCACCTGTTTCCAACGTGACCCGGGTACCTCCTTCATCCCCGTGCAGCGACGTCTCGCCGAGGGCGACCGGTTGAATGAGTGGATCACCCACGTCGGCTCCGCCGTATTCCACGTCCCGGGCGGGACGTCCGAGGACAGCTACTGGGGTGAGGACCTGCTGGGGTAAGAAGTCTAAACACCCTGGTCAAGTGCAGACAGGGTGCCCCTGTAGCACAGCACGCGGTGATTCCGCTCCCCCAACTTCCCATAATCGCCGAACGGCGATATAATCGCCACATGTCGATTAGTGAACACACGGAGAATCCAGGCGGTTCCGGGAACTTCGATGCCGTGACATACGCGCACCTTTTCCAGGCCCTGTCAGACCCCAGTCGCCTTGCGATCGTTGACCACCTTGCCACCGGCGAACACAGAGTCGGCGATCTTGCCGACCACATGGGACTGGCCCAGTCAACCGTGAGCAAGCACATTAAGTTCCTGCAGAAGTGTCATCTTCTGAGTATGCGCCCTGATGGCCGGGCGACCTGGTATTACCTGTCCGAACCGGCACTGCTGCGCATCCTCCTCGCCGCCGCCGACAAGATGCTCGACTCGACAGGAGGTCGGCAACAACCCTGTTCCCACCTCGTTCACACCAGACCCCAAGACACCACCCCACCGTCAACAGAGAATGGAAAATCATGAGTTCAGGCCACGCACACAATCACCAACACTCCCCCGCCGGCGCAGGCAGCCCTCGGGACCATCGCACGAAGCTGTGGATCGCCTTCACGATCACTTCGGTAATCGTCATCGCTCAGGCCGTAGGGTCTGTAGTGACCGGTAGCCTAGCACTGTTGACGGACACTGCTCACGCCCTGGCAGACGCCTCTGGCCTACTGGTAGCCCTGATTGCAGCAACGCTAATGCTACGGCCTGCCACAAGCACACGCACCTGGGGCTACCGTCGCATCGAAGTCATCGCAGCACTGGGACAAGCTATCCTACTCTTAATCGTAGGTGCCTACGCAGCAATTGAAGGGGTTCGACGACTTTTCGAACCTCCGGAAGTACCAGCTACTGAACTGCTGATATTCGGCATCATTGGGCTTTCGGCGAATATCGTCGCCATCGTGATTCTGTCATCAAGCAGAGGCGCAAACTTCAACATGCGAGCAGCATTCCTGGAAGTACTCAACGATGCACTCGGGTCACTGGGGGTAATTGTGGCCGCGGTGGTCATCGCGACCACCGACTTCACTCGTGCTGACGCCATTGCCGGCTTACTAATTGCAGCGCTGATCGTTCCGCGTGCATTCATTCTGATGCGCGAGACGATGAGTGTACTGATGGAGTTCACTCCCAAGGGACTAGACCTCGATAAAGTGCGCGACCAGATCCTAGGGGTCGAGGGGGTAATAGAAGTCCACGACCTCCACTCCTCCACTGTGGCTACCGGCCTACTCACCCTGAGTGCTCACATTGTCATCGAAGATGAACTCCTAGGAAACGAAAGCGTCGAAAGGATACTTACTGACGCAAAGTCAGCCATTACCGAACATTCAGGTATTGCGATAGATCATATTGTATTGCAGATCGAGTCGGAGAATATCTCGAAAGAAGAACGAATGTAAGTTAGTGAAAGTTACCTTACCTTTGTTCCCGCTTCGAGAACAGGCTCGCCCTACGAAACGTCGACTCACACCACCGGATAGCCAGAATATACCCCGCGGGGGTATCGTCTCGGACTGCATATCGATATCCGCAGCTGTCACCCACGCCGCCTCACGAAAAGGAGCCTTCCGCCCATGGCGACAACGAGAACACCAACCAGCTGGGTGATCCCCTTGCTGGTGATCGCCACAGCCCAACTGATGCTCGTGCTCGACGACTCCATCGTGAACATCGCCCTGCCCAGCATCCAGAACGAACTGCACGTCGATGCCGTCCACCTGCCCTGGATCGTCAACGCCTACATCCTCGCCTTCGGCGCACTGCTCCTACTCGGCGGACGCATCGGCGACCTGTGGGGACGCCAACGCACCCTGCAGCTCGGAATCACCGTCTTCGTCATCGCCTCCCTGCTCGGCGGGTTGGGTCAGAACACCGAAATGCTCATCGCCGCCCGCGCCGTCCAGGGACTCGGTGCCGCAATGACCGCACCCAACGCCCTGGCCCTGATCACCACCACCTTCGACGACCGCAAGAAACAGGACACCGCCCTGTCGCTCTACGGCGCGATGTCCGGGCTGGGCATCGTACTCGGACTGGTCCTCGGCGGCGTGCTCACCGACATGTTGAACTGGCGGTGGGTGTTTTTCATCAACGTGCCCATCGGCCTGCTGGTCCTGCTGGGTAGCCGCCACCTGATCACCGCCGACCGCCACACCGGCCGCCTCGGCGGGATCGGTGCCGCCCTGGGCACCGGCGGTCTACTGGCACTGGTCTACGCGATCACCCGCTTCGGCGAGGAAGGTTTCAGCGACCCGGTGGCCTACATCCTCGTGGCCGCTGCCGTGGTCCTGCTGATCCTGTTCATCCTCAGCCAGCGTGCCAGCACCCAACCGTTGCTCCCGCTGTCACTGTTCGGCGACACCAACCGCACCGGGGCGTACCTGACGATGCTGTGCCTGGCGATCGGACCGATGGGTACCTTCTACGTCATCACCTTGTACCTGCAACAGGTCCGAGAGTTCAGCCCCCTGCGCACCGGAATCTCCTGGCTCCCCTTCGCCTTGGGTATCGTCGTCGGTGCGGCAATAGCACCACAACTGCTGCAGAAAATCGGCCCACGCTATATCGCCGGGACCGCTGCCCTGGTCTCCGCCGGCGGGGCACTGTGGTTCTCGTTCATCAGCACCGACACCGGCTACTGGACCGGCATGGCCCCGGCGATGTTCCTCGTCGCCCTCGGCTTCGGCATCGGCTCGATCACCCTGACCCAGGCAGCGGTCTACCGGGTCGACCCGGACAAATCCGGTATCGCCTCGGCCCTGTTGAACACGTCCCAACAAATCGGTGTAGCCCTCGGACTAGCTCTCCTGGCCGCCGTGGCAGCCACCGTCACTGCCGGACAGCCAACCCCAGCAAGCCATGAGGCCCTGGTCGACGGGTACAGCACGGCCCTGCTCACCGGCACCGGCGTCCTGCTGCTCGCCGCCGTACTGGCAGTCACAACGCTAAGCCGTGAACCCCAGTCCGACAGCACCGTCACTGCAGCAACCGCACCGTAGAACAACCCGTCACCCTCATTCTCCACTCGATCCCTCCAAGGAGGCCTTGATGACCACCACCACATTCACCGTCACCAGCACCTGCCCTGGACCTGGGACTCCACAGGATTGGTTTCGTCGTCAGTTGTTCCCCTGAAGGCTCAGCATCCGTAGCCCACGGTGCGGCCAGAATCTCTGTGCGGATAATTCCTGCTTTAGGTTCTATACCCTAGGGGGGGTAAAGAGATCGGCGCAGCGTCTCTGGATTAAGGTGAATACATGATGGTTCTCTCTGTATTGCTCGTCGTGTTCGGTATCGGCCTTCTTGCTGTCGGGATCTTGGCGACCATGGTCAAGCTTCCCGGCAACAACTGGATAAGACTGCGGCTTCAGGAAACGAGGAAGACGCGAGAAATGTGGAACACCGGCCATCGCATCGCCGGTCCGCCCTGGGTTGGTGCGGGAATAGCCCTGGTTGCTGCTGGCGCGGTGAGCCTGCGAGGTGGATGGCTGTGGGCGATCGCCGGACTGCTGATTGTCGGTGCACTATTCCTGATCGGCCTGGGCGCTGCGCTGGCTGCCCAGGCGCTGGCAAAGATCGATCACGCCAAGGCGCAGGATGTCGAAGCAGCGCGTCAATCTGGGAGCTGTTCGGTGAGCGGCGTTGTTGTCGACACGGGTCACTCTCTAGGGCGTGTCTCCTAAATAGTCGACTCGGTGCGTGACAGCCTGGAATGTATGAACGAAACACGCCTCCATCAGTTCACCGACGCCCAGTGGTCACGCATCGAAGAACTCCTGCCCTCCTCCGACGGTCGGCGGGGCCGACCGTTTTCCAACAACCGACGGGTCGTTGAAGGCATCATCTACCGTTACCGGGCCGGCATCGCCTGGCGGGACCTGCCCGACTACTTCGGCCCCTGGCAGACAGTATGGAAACGCCAACGCCGCTATGCCGCCGACGGCACCTGGGACGCCGTACTGGCAAAGATCCTGGCTGACGCGGATGCTGCCGGAGACATCGACTGGACCATATCCGTCGACGCGACAATCAACCGTGCCCACCAGCATGCGACGAACACAACCCGTCCGGAGCAGCACACAGGGGGCACGGGCGAATTACACGAAGCAGGGTTTTCTTCCGACTGAACCTGCAGGTCATGGTATAGGCCGGTCACGGGGCGGACTGTCTACGAAGAGCCACGTCGGGGTCGACGGTGTCGGCCGGCCGCTGTCGGTGGTGGTCACCGGCGGGCAGCGCAACGACGGTGCAGTACTGCGCGAGATCATCGACGACATCCGGGTGCCCCGGGTCGGCGGTGGTCGGCCACGCACCACCCCGGATGCGGTGTTGGCTGACCGGGCCTATCCATCGCGGGGAACGCGGGAGTACCTGCGCAGCCGGGGAATCAAGACTGTCATCCCCGACAAGGTCGACCACGTCCGGGCCCGCAAGAGGAAAGGTTCGGCCGGTGGCAGGCCACCGGGGTTCGACGCTGAGGCGTACAAGGGCCGCAATGTTGTCGAGCGGGCGTTCAACAAGGTCAAGCAGTGGCGCGGGTTGGCGACCCGTTACGACAAGTTGGCGGTGGTGTACCGGGCGGCGGCGGTGTTGTCCACGATCGTCGCCTGGCTCGCACCTTTAGGAGACACGGCCTAGCGGACAACCTGCGCGACTCTGGGACAGTCGAGCATCACTAAACACTGTCCAGACGTATACAAAACACCACCAGCTGGAACCGTGCGGGGAAGCGCACTGTGCCATGATGGCGTGCCACGTCGATATGACCGGTCTCCATCGGGGTGCGCAGCAACTCCAGTGTCCCGGCGGCGACCTCAGGGGCCTCGTCGATGAAGAGCACACCGTTGTGTGCGATGCTCACGGCTCCGGGACGGATCCTGCCGCTGCCGCCACCTGTCAACGCCGCTCGTGTGACCGAGTGGTGTGGCGCGACGAACGGCCGTTGACCACACGAGACCTGCTCCAACCTGTCCCTGGCACCGGCGACCGAGTGCACCGCCGCCGTTTCGAGCTGTTCGTCCTCCCGGAGAGGCGGGAGAATACCCGGCAGTCGTTCTGCCAGCATCGATTTACCAATCCCCCTTTTGAGGTACCCCTCCTGCACGGGGTGCTCCCACGAGCACATAGATGAACTCCACCGATTCTGGCCTGCAGAACGCCTACGCCACTAAGTCAATTCGAGCACTGCAACTTCCCTCAAGGCATCAAGTGCAGCATCAAACCTCCCCGGCACATACCTGCTAGTTCCGCGCCCCTCCTTCCTCGGCTTAGTAATAGACGCGCCAATATACACAGAATCATCTCGCAATAGCTGTTGAACTTTCCGTGCACCATCTTTCACTAGATCATTAGATAGAGACATGTACATTATCTCCCATTCATTATGCATATCGATTCGGAGCTTTGCGTTCGAGAGTTTAAATCTAAGCTCGTCAGCGCCGAAATTATGCTGATGAATGATCGATTTCGCTTCGGATTTAGAAGACTTCCCCCGAAAAAGTCCGAGACTCATAGTCAGGCTTCTCAAGCGAGACCGAAACCACCTCGCGGACTTCGAAACAGCGCGATACGCGGCCTGTTCTCGTCGCATAGATTCCAACCGATCCCTAACAGCTTGGGTATAGGTCAGGGGAATCGCCTCGTACAACGAGTCCATTCTGAGAACATGAACCCTCTCCATAAATGTCCTGACGGCGTTTAATTGCTCGCTTCTTGCAGCTTCCAACTGTTCACGCTGTAGACGCTTAAGCTCTTTCCCATTTGTCAGAAGTTGTCCGCCGAGTCCCGCCAGAAGCGTTGAAACTGCTGTAATTGTAGCTACCCATACGGTGTCGTTCATGCGATCATTATATACTAGGGCCCTGATCCCGTTTTATTCTGCCGCCGTAGGTTCGCGTGAGTAGTCGGTTCACCCGCTTCCACCACGATTCGTAGTAACCCGATCCATCACCCTGCTCAAAGGTTGACTCGTACAACCACGCACGCGCTATCTCCACCACTTGATCGGTCACCTCTGTGAAGTTCGACAGCTTGCTATCCACCTCGGCGGCGGTATCCATTGCCGCGGCATATGACGCGCTCGCTCCGATTTCCGCCCTGATCTGCTTGTAAAGCTTGTCGAACTCATCGACCTCGGCGATCACACTGTCTAAGGCGAAACGCACTCCCCTGTCAGGCGCGCTGTATTTTGCGACTGCAACCCCGGCACGTACCTGCTCGAAGAAACCCTCGTGCGACGACAGCGCCACGGAGGGTTCGTGATGGTCGCCCGAGCGTTCGACTCTGTCGAAGATGTCTACAAGGGGTCGCAGGTGACGGTGCCCCTCGTAGGCATCTACGGCGAAGTCGCGGGCTTTCTCGAACTGATCGACCCTGATCGCGTTCATTCGCTCATGTTTTGCGCGACGAGATTGGAACCTCTCGGCGATCACAGCCCCGATCCCCGCGCCAAACAGACCGCTCGCTGCCGGAATAACCACGTCCATACTCATGCCGTGATCTTATGGTGCCCGGCGTACCCGCAGACCTGCAGCCCCACATACGACGACACCCCGGCGAGAACAGACCTAGTGTCCTCGCCGGGGGCGTCGCTGTCGATACCGGTACGTTTTCTCGACACCACAACCCTACCGGCGGGTCGTCCAGCTCCGCAGCGAGTGGTGTGAGACATTCAGGTCACGGGCAGCGTCGATGTAACTGCACCCGCCGTCGGTCATTGCCTTCGCGAGGGCTACCAGTGCCGCCTTGTCCGCCGGGTCGCGGTCGGTGCGGGTGAAGTGCCGCTGTCTCACCGGTGGCTCGTACACATCGGGCCACCGGTTACCGTTCACGGCGTTGTTGACGCTCGTTGGACTAACGCCGATCTGCGCCGCTATAGCTCGGATCGGCTCACCCCCACGGACGCGCCTGCGCATGTCACCGACCAGCTGCGGGGTCAGCTTCGCTACAGGACTACCCGCGCCTGTATGCGAACGTCCCGGTACGCGTGGCTCGGTCTCGTCGACACTCGCCCACGTCGTGCCACGCACCGCGGCCCCGATCGTGGGTGCAGGTATCCCGGTCGACCGGGACAGCTGTTGGATAGTCTCACCCCCACGGACACGCTGTCGTAGCTCGATCACGAGCGGCACCGACAGCCGCGCTCCGCCTGCTGCGTGATGCGGACGACGTCCCGGATGACCGAGCAGATTCGCCAGCAACCCCGGTGTCAGCCCGAGATCTACCGCGACCTCGTCGGTGCCAGCCCCGGCGGCGATCATCTCCGTCGCGAAGGCTGTCAGGGCGGCACGGTCGGTGTCGTCGAGGGTCGAGTTTCCCGTCAGCCACCGCGTGCGGCCCGCAGGTGTGCCCTGCGCGGTGCTCTGCTGCCGTTGAACCGGGGCCGCGACGTTGTCGAGGTGACCGAACAGCCTGCCGGTGACGGCGTCGCGCACAGTCCGGCGGGCCACTCCGTAACGCCGGGCAAGCTGCGCGATCGACCTTGATTCCTCGGCGACGGCGATCCTGGCTTCGATCACCTGCATGTCGGTGAGCAACGCTATCCCTGCGCCCTGCGGTGTCGAGATAGCCACGCCCGCAGCGTCGAGGGCTGTAAGTCGAGCAGCCGGGCGATCGCCGCGGTCGTGAGGGTCGGGTGCTGACGCTGGATCGTCAGCGCCCGACCAACTACCGATGCCCGCTGCTCGTCGGTGTAGTGCTCGCGATCCGTGGGTAGGTTTCGCCGCACCGGCGGCACTACGGAATCGACCGACGACCAACTGCGACCGGTCACCGCAGCGCACAACGTCGTGTGCTTGATCCCGATGTCCGCAGCAACGGCGGACACCAACTCGCCCGCAGCGACCCGCTGCCGGGCACCTGCGACCAATTCGGCGGTTAGCACCCGACGTCCGGTGTCGATGTTGTCGTCAGGCACCATCTCACTCACCCCTGACCCGCCGAGCGCCCCGCCCGGCGAGGACTTCGGCGACGCCGAATAGCTGGATCAAGTCGACGAGGGAGGTGTGTGCCGCCTTCACCGGGTCTTCGGGGTCAAGAATCCCCCGCACCGCGCAGGGGTCGCGGCCGATCAACCCGGCGGCGGTCTGCAGGCGTTCGGCGGCGCGCACCATGCGATCGCTGACCTGCCGTCGTGCTGTCGACACCGTTACGGCCTGCAGCGTCTTGTCGGTGTCGGCGAGCGCTGTGCCGTGACGATCTTGTAGCTGTCGGCGAAGCTCGCCGACCGTCAGTTCATCGCCGGGGGTCTGGTCTGTCGTGGCGTCACTGGTCATCGTCGGCCCCTTCCAGCGACTCGACGAGGTCGAGCAGTTCGGACAGCTCGCGGACGTAGCCGCGAAGCACCTGCCACTGTTCGGCGTCGTCGCCGAACGGCAGCAGGTGCCCCATCCGATTCCTGCCAATGCGGCTCCGAATGTCATGCACGCGGGCTTTTGCCCCGGCGAGGGCGACATCAGCAGGCAGGGTTACGGTCTTGTTCGTGCTGGTCATAGCGATATTCTCCTAGTTAGTTGTCATACATATTCGACACGATCGATTCGATGCGCCGTTGGTCTACGCCGTTCATTCCCCGTTGACCGGTCAGTTCGCCTACATAGTCGGGCACGTCAGGCTCGGGCGGCTGTGGTCCCCTGCGAAGCTCGGTGCGATAGGGCAGGTTTCCCGTCCGGCGGGTCACGCCGTGGCCCCCGTCCCGGCTCGCAGGGCAACAGCAAGCCGATTGACCGATTCCGAGTGCCACCGTGGGATTCCAGCAATGGGCGACCCCGTGACCTTCAGCCGCGAGCCGTTTACCTGCCACCACGAGGGCGATACCCCGAGGACGGACAACATCTGTGCAGTCGAACAGACCTCGCTAACGTGCCTGAGCCTGACCACGGACGAGGTCAAATACAAGCCCGGCGAGGTGCGTCGAATCTCGTGTTTCCGGGCAGCGACGCCGATGGATCGCTCGCTGATTCCCAACCACTCGGCAACCTCTCGGGTCGTCATGGTCGGCGAGGTGGGCCGCTCGACCTCGTCGCCCTCCCCCGGCAGCGCAAAGAACCCGTCGGGGGTCAGGTCGCCGTCGGCAAATAGCTGACCGCTCATCGCGCCGACAGCCTGAACATCTCGACTGCCCGCAGCGGCGGAGCGGACAGCCGCGACTTCAGTTCAGCCTGCCGGGCGGCGTCCATGAGGTACGCGGCTTCGACCTCGACAGCGATAGTCCACTCATTGCGCCAGTTCAGGAACTCGCGGGCACGGCGGCGACGGCGGGCGTATTCCTCGGCGTCGCCGCCGTCGCCGAACGGGTCGCTGATCGGCTTCAGTTCCCCCACCAGCCCGGCGGCCATAGCGGGCGCGAGCTTCACCCCGGCTGCGGCGAACAGCACGTCGTCACCATCGAGTAGCAGCAGCTCGGGCACATAGTCAGCCTGTGCGGTTTCTGCACCGCTCTTGTACTTCACCTGTGCACCCATACCCGAATACACATCGGCGGAAAACTCACCGTGGGCGAGGTACCACCAGCCGTTGAAGGTGTCATCGGCCTGCAGCCACCGGAACGCGGCGGACGCCCGACGGACGGCGTCGAGGTCTGCCCCGCGGACGCCGGAGACGTTGCCGCCGGGCGCAATGACCTGAATCGCGGCGGCGAACGGGTCCGCGGTCAACGGTCCCAAGGTCTCGCCGTAGCCGTTGCCGCTGCGCTGCGTCAGGTGATCCTTCACAACCTGCGGCAACTTCGCGAGAGATTCGGACATCTCGTCGGCGAGGGCGACCATGCGGTCTCGGACGATCGGGGCGCAGGAACGGGCGAGGTTCGGCACGCTCCACTCATCGCGGTCCGCCGTCGCTCGTGCGGTGCGTTCGACCTCCGCGCACAGCTTGTCCACCTTCGCCGGAGCGGGCGCGACGAGAGTCTTTGCCGCCTGCGCCGGGGTGTGGGTGCCGTCGACGATCTTCGATGCGATCCCGGCGTAGTCCGGGACACTCGCGAGCGACCCGCGCACCTTCTCGACGATCTTCTCGACCTCGACGTCGGCGGCGATCAGTTCGGGGGTTGCCGGGGCCTGAATCGGCCCGAGGGCGAGAGCTTCCAGCCCCTCGGCGACCTCGTCGGCCCTTTGCTGAAATGAAGTGTGTGCCATATCTCGGTGTTTCTCCTTAGTCCGATTGCAGTGTCGGAATTATCACAGCACTACACGCAGCCCTCCCCCGCTTACCGCACCTCGAATATCCCCGCCGACCTGCGGTCCCTCGACTACTACCAGCTGCCCTGCGGTGGTCACCGAGCACCCGGCGAGCGCGGGGCCGAACGGGCGAACCTTAAGGCAAGATGAGTATGTTTTTGGGTCGGAACTCTTGCCCGTCTCGGATTCATGGCAATACCGGGGGGAGCCAGGCAAGGGGACCGCGGGGAGGTACCCGCCACCCCTGCGATCTTCGACACCCCGAACCCAAAGAAAACTTACCTTCGCGATCGTTCACGAACAACGTTCATCAACGCAATTTCGATAGAAATTGATTTTACATCGAGCGACAAAGTTCAGTTGCTTTCGTCCTGCTGTTCATCGTTCGTTTCGATCATCGTCGAGCTGTTCGTCGCGCTGAAGTTCTGTTGCTGTTTGCTGTTCATCATCACTTCAGCGCGAACCAAACCATGACCAAACCGCGCCCAAACCATCTATATGCGTGCACGCGATTTATTCGATTCATGCGGTGTCACAGGTCGCTCGTCTGTTCGCCGCTGCTGCTGCTGCCCTCGTGCTGCTCGTGCTCGTCGTGCTGCTGTCACCGTCTCGCGCTGCTCGTGCTGCTGCTGTCGCTGTGCGGCCCGTCTGCGGCGTCGAAGGGGGCGAACCTACACACGAGTACTCGACGGGGCCTACAGGCTCGCAGGTGGAGAGTGGGCCGGTGTCGCGGGGCGTCGAGGGGACACACGCGCAGCCGGGTACAGCTCGGGCCTTGCGAAGGGGGGATCGCTACTCAACCGAGCAGACCACCGGGACCAGATACGAAACGGTGACCCCCCGGCTGCACGTGCAAGGTCATCATCTCACCGCCCCGGCTGTAGCGCAGCCGTTCGGCGAATCCGGTAGTCCGTCAACCCCGGCGGAATATCTATCTCCATCCGCTCGCCCCACACAGCCCGCGTGTGGGGGTTCCCTAAAGGGAACCCCACACATACGCAGGGGTAGCACTGTAGGTGTGTGAGATTAGCTGTGTTCCCCACACGATTAGATCCTGCCGGGTACATACTCTCACCTGCGGTAACTGGGTGATTTTGGTGTGGGGAAACGTGCGGACAATCGACCCCGCGCCCACAGCCCACAGCTGTGGGCACACAGGTAGTCAGCTCCCACAGATTTTTCCCACAGCGTCAGGCACTATTCCAGCGGCCCGAATAGCTCGCCAGGCTGGTCTATCTCGCCGACTGCCCGAAGCGCGTCGAGCACGGCGACCGCGTCACCCGGCAGCGCGTCGCGGTCGCTGCGTAGCCGCTTGTGGTTGCCGCTCGCCCATACGACCTGACCGGACTTCTTCGCCCGGTCAAGGTAGGTCTTCAGGTGCCCGCCGCGCTTCCACGGGGCGTACGTCGCCGGGGCGATCACCTTCAGCTGTTGTTCAAGCTCCGCACGGGTGACGCCGTCCTCGCCGCCGAGGTGCGCGATCGCTACAGCGACGAGGACGGGGTTCGTCAGCCCGACGCCCTTCTCGGACACAATGCGGTCCATGACACCCGGCTGCGTGTCTGCGAGCCGCCGGGCCGTCTGTGCGCTGTGCCACTTCGCCGCCCCGTCCGGCCCGACGAGCGCAGCGACGAACTGCCCTTCGGCCCCGCTGGTGTCGGTAGTCACCGAGAACTGCCCGAACAGGTGCCCGTGGTCGATGTACGCGCTATGTGCGAACACACCACCGTGACGATCCTTGGTCACCGACACGTCCAATCGGGCGTGCGCGACTGCCGCCGGGTCTTCGACGACGTCGACACGGAATGCCGCACCGGTAATGTCACCGAGTTTCGACTGTGCCCCGATCGCGTAGCGGCCCGGCGAGCTACCCTGCCGCGACTTCGCGAGGTGGTCAACCATGACGACGACGGCGTCGTCGGTGTGGTCGGCGATGTAGCGCGGAACTTCGCGGTTCCACATCGTCGCTTCGCCGTTGTCGTTGCCGTTGAACCCGGCGAGAGACAGCGCGTTCGTCACCCCGTCGAGCACGACGAGGGAATAGTCGTGCTCGACGAGCATCGCGTCGAACGCCTTGTGAATCCCGAGCACCACCGCCGAGGTCTCCCCCGCCTTCGGGGTGCTCGGGTGCTCGTCCGGCTCGCGGTGATGGAAGTACCGTACGACGTCGTCACCGTTGGCACCGAGCAGCCGCAGCCGGTTGTACGCTGTCTGCCGACCATCCTCGTAGTCGAGGTACAGCACGTGCCGCCCTGCGGCGATCTGCTCGGCGGCGGCAGCGAGCACCAGCCACGACTTACCGCTGCCCGGCTCGCCGTAGACCGAGTGCGTCTTGCCGGGGTAGAACATCGCAGCCCCGTCGACTCGGGCCATGACCGACGGGGTAGGCTGCTCGACCTCCCCGGCGAACACAGCGGCCACAAGCTCGCTGTCGTCGTCACGAGCACCCCACGAATCGCCGGGGCGGCGTCCGGCTTCCTCGTACTGCGCGGCGAGCTTTTCGGCGTTGCGCAGCTGCTTTGCTTCGTCATCATCGCGAAGCCGCTTCAGTTTCTCCGTCACCGTCTTCGACCGCTTGCGCTGGGTACGCTGCCGTTCACCGTCGAGGGACGCAGCCACCGTGTCGGCTTCGGTTGCACCGTTGTACAGCGCCACCGCACCCACAGCGTCGATAGTGTCGTGCTTGTTCACCGACTTTGTCCTGCGTACCGTCGTGACACGGGTGTCGTGAATGAACCGGTAGGTGCCCGGCAGTTCGTCCACCTGCTCGGCGCGGGTGTTCCCTGCCTTGTCGACGAGCACCCGGCGGTCGCCGTCCTTTGTCTCCTGTTTCAGCCCGAGCTTGCCGAGGTGGTCGTCGAACTCGCCCTTCGACCATTGCTCGTTGAACATGCGCCGGGTCGCCGGGTCGAGAATCTGGTCACTCATTGCCGACCACCTCCTCGACGGTCTCGGCCTTATCATGCTGGTCAGGTGCTATACTGGTCATGATCGCCCGGTCTCCTACCCGCTGGTCGCGGTCGTAACGTGCAAGTGTCAGGTACTCGCCCCCGTTGTTGGTCGCATCGGGGGCGTTGCCATGTCTCGGCGGTTTCACGCTGCGACACCTCCCCCGGCACGGACTACGGCGACGATGCGGTCGAGTTGCGCGTCAGATAGCGGCGGGGCGTCCGCGACCACCCGGCGCGCATACTCGACGACAGCGGGGTCGGGGGTGTGCTGCTCGGGGGCCGGGGCGGTCATGATGACACCACCCGCCCGAGCAGTCGGTCGACAAAGTACGCGACCTGTTCAGGGCGTAGGGCGGCGACGTTGTAGTCGCTCATGATCTGGTCTAAGGCGACGTCGAGACGTGCCGCTACGACGTCCTGCTCGACGGCGAAGTGATCGGTGTCAGGGTGCCACCGGCGCAGCTGACCGAGACGTGACGCTAGCTCTTTAGCTCGCCGCCCCGCCGGGCTGACCGGGGTCGTTTTCGTGGGTGTGCTCGTGGACACGGGTAGCTCCGTTGCAAGGTAGCCCCGGCTCTAGCGCCGACGAGGGCGCGAGCAGGGGGCATGAGTGATTTCCTTGCAGGACGGGTGCGGCCATTCCAGCCGGGCAGTGCCGTATTCCGAGCCTTCGCGTGTCGCCTGACAGAACACTAGTGCGGCCAACTCGGGGCGTATGGGAATGACCATACAACATATGGATACTCACGCGCCAAGTATCGGTAGTGAGTAACAGTGCAGGTAAACACCATATGTTCTGTGGATTGCACTGTTACCAATGCCCTACTAACTGCGGCAACGTCGAGTGTTGATAGGAGGTAACACCACAACATGTAGTGGTCGAAGATACTTCTTGTCATTCGCCGTTCACGACGTCGTCGCCGGTTTTCCAGCGGAACACGACCCGCTCGGGGTCGAAAGTCTTACGCCCCGGCGTGCCGTGCGTGATCGTGATGTCGACCAGCGACCGTAACACTGCCCGGCGCAGGTCGAGGTCCGCACCGGCCCACCACTGACGTACATCGTCGGTCTCGGCGAGCGGGGCGAGCGCGTTGTCGTGCCCTGCAAGCTCCGCGAGCTGTGCGTCAAGCTCGGCGACCTGCTGCTCGACTTTCGGGGCGACACGCGCATACGCCGCCGGGGTGATCGCCCCGAGGGCGACCTGATCGTCGAGGTCGTCGAGACGTTGCCGCACCTGCGCCCGCTTGTCGGTCAGCCGACTAACCTCGTCCACCCGGCCCGAGGTCAGCGCGAGGTGTGCGCGTATGTCGGTCTTCTCCAACCGCTGCAGCACGACCTCGACAACGGTCCCGTCGACATAGTCACCGTGTATCGACGAGTGAAACCCGCTCGCCGGGGCGCGCAGCGGCTCGCGACGACGGCAGGTATAGCGCCGGAACTGTGTACCATCAGCCTTCGTCTTGTACTTAATTTGCAGGGTGTCACCACATTCGCACCGATAAATGCCGCTGCCGAGGTGTTTGTTCTTGTTGCCCCGGCGATTCATTTCCTTCGCCGGGTTGTCGAGGACGTCGCAGACGGCCCGCCACGTGTCGACGTCGAGGATCGGCTGCCATTGCCCGGTGACACCGTCGAGAATCTGCCGGTTGTAGCGCAGCCGTTTTCCCTTGCGATCCTTCGGATTCCAGCTGACCAGCCCGGCGACTCGCGGTGTCTTGATCGTATCCCGCAACGACTCGGGGTTCATCGGGTTACCTCGGGTCGACGTGATCCCCTCGTCCGCCATTCGCAGGGCTACCTGCCGTAGCGACACCCCGGCGAGAATCTGCCGGGCTGCTTCGCGCAGCGCTTCAGCTTCGCGCTCGTCGACGACGTACTCGCCGTCGACGAAGTGGTAGCCGAACGATCGCCGACCGTCAGTGCGCGGCTTGCCTGCCTGCCGGGCCTGTAGCTGCGCAGCGAGGACACGCTCCGCACGTAGTTCGGACTCGTACGCGGCGAGGTCGCCGAGTACACGAGCCGACATCCTGCCCCCGGCTGTCGACAAGTCCCAATGCCCCGCGTTGACCGTGTGCGTCGACACCCCTACCTGCTCTGTGGCGTCGATGTACTCGTTCAGCTCGATCGGACGGCGGTGCAAGCGATCGGGTGCCCATGCCACCACCCGGTCGAACTCGCCACGGGCCACGGCGTCGAGCAGTGACCGGTATCCCGGTCGCTTCGCTCCGCTGTATGCGCTGACCGAGTTGTCGGCGTAGACCTTCGTTACCGCCCACCCCTCACGCTCCGCTAGCGCCCGGCACGCCTGCTCTTGCCGCTCGACGCCGAGTCCTTCACCGCCCTTGTCGCGACTGATACGGCAGTAGATCGCTGCCCTGACCTGCTGCGGTTGTTCCTGTGTAGGTGTCATGGTCATAACGTACCCTGAAACCGGGTCGGGCTTTCCGGACCCTGGCGGCCCTGACAACCACAGGTGATGTCCTCCTGCGGCCGCGATCTCGAGGCCACGACGTGCCTCGTCCTGACCACACACCTCCGAAAGGTCCGGTCCGGGGGCGGACGACGGCAGGACATCTCGCTGCTGCAGTTCACCGGTATCGACGGCCTCCACCAGTTCACCGCGGATCCACGGGGCCAGGTCTCGTAGATGGGTAAGGCCGACGACCTCCAGACCGGTCACCCTCGCGGCACGGGATGCTTCGACCTGGTTCCCCCGCGGAACCGCTGCACGGCAGAAGCCGGCGCGGTCCGCTGCCAGGAGCATCGGCAACACACCGTCCACGGGCCGCACCGTACCGTCGAGACCGAGTTCTCCAAGCACGATCGTCGACCGGGATTCCTCGGCCGGGACCACTCCCTGTGCCACGAGTATCGCCAGGACCATCGGAAGATCGAACCCCGACCCCCTCTTGGGGACAGAAGCCGGCGACAGACTCATGACAACCCTGCTCTTCGGCCACTCCAGGCCGCTGTTGATCATCGCTGAACGTACACGGTCACGCGCCTGGACAACCGCCGTGTCACCCAGTCCCACGATGCTCATCCCGGGCAGCCCCCTGCTGATGTCGCATTCCACCATCACCGGCGTGCCACTGACCCCGCTCAGGGCCATTCCGCGCGCCTGCCCCACCCGTACCGGAGAACGTTCACTGAACGTGGTCACCAGCCCACCCCCTCATAGTGGGTGATGTCACCTGCGGTGATATCCAGGACATCGAAGCGCACCACCGGGGCCCTGTGGCCCGGATTGCGGCGGAGCCACTCTGCGCCGGCGTGCCGCATCGCCGCGAGCTTGGCCGGAGTCACCGCCTCCGCACCGGTGCCGTAGCGACCGTCAAGACGCCACTTGACCTCTACGAAAACGATGGTGTCGTCGTTGTCCCCGTCACCACCGGCGAGAACGATGTCCACCTCGCCACGCGCGGTGAAGAAGTTGCGGTCGAGCAAGCGGTACCCACGATCAACGAAATAGGCGGCTGCCTCATCCTCACCGGCTTTCCCGACCTGCCGGAGATTTCTTCGCGGACGTATCCCGCGGGAGGCCGGACCTGCAGACGGGTCCTGGGGACCACGGTGACTGTGGTGGTTGTAGTTGGGAGGGTTCGTGGCTGGCGACATAGCTCAGCACTCTGGCACACCATCGGGACTGCATCGTGCCCGTTCACCGGCATTTCCGCACGATGCTGTGGAGAACCGCGTGCCTGTGGACAGACGGGCCATCAGCCCCGGCCGACGGCCCCGCTCAGGGGGTCAGTCAGGCATACGCAGATCAGGCTTGTCGAGTTCCTCGATATTGACGTCCTTGTAGGTGATCACCCGGACATAGCGGACGAACCGGGCCGGGCGGTACATGTCCCACACCCAGGCATCCGACATCCGTACCTCGTAGTAGACCTCTCCGTTTGCGTTACGGGGCAACAGCTCCACGGCATTGGCGAGGTAGAACCGACGCTCGGTCTCCACAACGTAACTGAACTGGCTGACCACGTCCCGGTACTCGCGGTACATGGACAGCTCCACGTTGGCCTCGTAGTCCTCAAGCTCCTCGGCGCTCACGGTTGCTGGTCATCTCCCTCTTCGATCGGCGGTCCGGCCTGCCACCGTCGGTGGGCGGCGGCCACATTGGAGTAAGTGTAACGGTGCTCGGGGGTCCCACCGAGCAGACTCACCGAGGCCATGTGCGACGCGGTACCGTAACCCTTGTGTCCGGCCAGTCCGTAACCGGGATATTCACTGTCCATCCGGCCCATCAGCCGGTCGCGCGAGACCTTCGCCAACACACTTGCCGCGGAGATACACCGGGCGATCAGGTCCCCTTTGACCACGGGAAGGTGCGGACGTGAAAAACCGTTGACCTTCATCGCGTCGGTGAGGATATAGCCGGGACGTACGTCGAGACGCGCCACGGCGCGTCGCATCCCGCCCAGATTCGCGTGCTGGATCCCCAGGTGTCCACGTAGGACGCCGGGACATGCACCACCGCCCAGTCCTCGGCGACCTCCCTGACGACGTCGAAGTAGTGATCACGCTTCTTCGGTGACAGCTTCTTGGAGTCGGTCAGTCCGGAGAGCTCAGGAATCGGGCCGGGAGGAAGGACGCAGGCCGCGACGGTCACGGGACCGCAGCACGCACCGCGTCCTGCCTCGTCGACGCCTGCGACCGGCCCCAGACCGGCCTTGTGCACAGCCCACTCCAGCGTCCTGCCGTCCGGCATACTCCGCACCGGTGCCACCTCTACTGCTGGATATCCGGCGAAGCGACACCGCCGATACGGTCCAACGGCCAGATCCTGGCCGTGACCTTGCCGACGACATCGTCGACCGGCACCGTTCCCTGGCGTTCATCACCGATGTGGAACCGTGAGTCGCCGGAGTTCGTCCGGTTGTCACCCATGACCCACAGGTTCCCCTCCGGCACGGTCACCGGACCGAAGTAGGCGCCCTGACATGCGTCCGAGCCGGTCATCGGATCGACCTGGTACGTCAGTGGTGAACGCGTGTAGGAATCGTCGACCTTCTTACCGTCGACCATCACCCCGGGGTCACCCGCCTGACACTGCACCGTCTGCCCTCCCGTAGCAATGACCCGCTTGACCAGTGCATTCTCGTCAGGAGCGAGGATGCCGATGTAGGACAACGCGGTCTGGAGACCGCTGACCACGCTGTTGTCGGACCGCTGTGAGACATACTGGTCGTTCCAGGACTCGGGGCCGTTGAAGACGACGACATCGCCCGGCGACGGCTCACCCCCGAAACTGTAGGACAGCTTGTTGACGAAGATCCTGTCACCGACGCAGTCCTCACACCCGTGCAACGTGGGTTCCATCGACTCCGAGGGAATCAGATAGGGGCGCCCGACAAACGAGTTGAACAGCGCCAGCAACACCAGCGCGATCACCAGGATGATGGGGAACTCGACCCACCACGGGTACGTCCGCTTCTTCTTCCGCGCAGCCTCCTCCCGTCGCGCGGCCACCTTCTGCCGTTCCGTCATCGGGGCCTGCTCGACGGCGCTCGGAGTACTCTGACGGGACCCCCACGTGTCGTCCACGTCTGTCGTGTCCGGCACATCAGCGCGGCCTGCGCTTCCTGCAGCAGCGCCGTCGGTCGTGGTGCCCGTGTCATCGGGGTCGTTCGGATCAGTCACGGCAACAGACGTTACCAGTCGAGGACGTCAGTTCCGCTTCGCAGTGGAAGCCTGTCTCCCCCGTTTCTACCCGGTTGCCGGCTCAGAAATCTGCGAAGCGCCAGTACAGCTTCTGGTCCTTGAACGCCGCGTTGATCCAGGTGTCGTAGGCGTGGATGCCGACCGGGGTGTAGGTGATGGTCACATTGTCTTTACCATTCAACCTGGTCCACAGGTCCCACGCCGCCGTGGCCCCGAGGCTGCCGATCTCGATGACGGCCCCGTCGACAGTCGTTCGAAGCGGGTAGCTGCTGCGTGGATCGGGGAGCCCCGTAGCCACCGCCATGTGCACCGGCATGGTGAGGTTGTCGACATTGATCCACGGGTTGTCCTGCATCCGGGAACGTTCTGAGTCCCATGGAACACCGGCGTTGTCCTCGCCGTGGGTGATCGCGGTGCCGTCCACCGCCAGTCGTCCGGCCAGCATCTGGTTGTTGTAGAAGCCGCTCAGCGCCAGAACAGACCGGTACATCCCCGGGTGTTTCGAGGCGAGGTTCACCGCCGAATACGCTCCCATACTCAAGCCCACCACCCCCGTGCGTTCACGTCCGCCGTTCGGCACATCGAACTCGGTCTCGAGATAGGCCGGCAGCTCCCGCGTGAGAAAGGTCTCGTACTTGAGTTCTTTGCCGTTCGGTGCGGTGGAGTCCCAGTCGACCCAGAAAGACCGTGAGTCTGCCGAGGGGAAGACGATCGTCGCGTCATCGTCGGCGACGTAGTCCATCGCCCTGCTGCTCCACCCGTCTCCCCCGTGGACGCCGTCGAGAAACTGGATGACCCTGTCATTGCCCGGCGTGCTCGCGGGCTTCACCACAACAGGAATGTATCTCTGCATTGAATCGGACCAGACCTCACAGGTCACCGAAACCGCAGTATGGTTACGGCAGGTGTCAGGAGTGTCAGCAGCTGCACCGGGAACTCCGGTGAACAATGCTGCTCCAGTAGCGGCCACCACAGCGGCCAGGGCAGTGCGGGCGATGCTCCCGAACGAAATCGTCATAGTGGAAATGTACAGTGATACCCCGGTCGGTATGACACATCCGCAACAATTCCTCCGGGCATCACACCCGGGCCGGTATACCCAGCGCGTTACAATGAACCTCGTTCCAGCACCGACCCCGGAATAACCTGCACGGGGTCGGACGGGGGGTCACCGGACTCGATCATGTCCAGCACCATAGCCACAGCTGCCCGCCCCATCTGTCGCTGAGGCGCATCAAATGTGGTGATCCCTGGTCCCAGGAGTCGATACCATTCCGGATCATCGAACGCAGCGACGGCGATGTCACCGGGAAAACTCATCTCCCTCGCCCCCAGCACCGCGGCAACACCCGCCATCAGGCGAGGAGACGCCACGATCACTGCATCGGGCCGCTCGCTGCCGTCCGAAGTGTCGAGGAGTTCTTCCATCATCTCCCGGCCCGAGTCTGCGGTATAGCTGCCGTAACAGTAGCGCACGCGGGCGTCGGTGCCGGAGACTGCGCCGTGCACGCCTGCGGCGCGTGCCACCGTCGTCGACATCGCGGAGTCGCCCAGCAGCACAGCGATATCCCGGTAGCCGTGATGGATCACAAGCTCCGCGAGTCGACGAAACCCGTCCTCGTCATCGCACAGGACGCAAGGAACATCGGCTCCCAGTTCCGAGCGGTTGAACTGCACCAGTGGCAGACCCGACACGACTGAAGCCCCCACCACGGGGACTTGGATAATGCCGGCGACCTGCTGCTGCGCCAGAGACGACACCAGCGCGTCCTGCCCCGTGGACGTCGCGTCGGCGACAGTGATCATCTGGTAGCCCGCGGCCGCGAGCGCATGGTGAATCGTGTCGAGCGCTTCGGTGTAGTATTCGTTGCCCAGATCCGGTAAGACCAGCCCGATGAACGTAGTGCGCTGACGGCGTAGTGCACGGCCGAGCATGTTCGGTACGTAGCCCAAGGATTCGGCGGCGTCCAGCACACGTTGCCTCGTCTCGGGGGCTACCGGCCCGGACCCGGACAGGCTACGGGACGCGGTACCGTACCCGACGCCTGCTCGTTCAGCAACGGCCTTGAGTGACGGACGGGAGGATTGCTGTCGGGGCATCGTCGCTCACCAGATCCCGATGAGATTCATCCACACACCGCCGACGACGAGCCAGATACTCAGTGAGACGACTCCGGCAATGAAGCCGACACGCCACCACTGCGCCACAGTGTTGTACTTCGTCCCGAACAATGTCGGGGAGGCACCACCCGCGTAGTGGGTCAGCGACTGGAAGATATTCGAACAGTAACCGAGGATCAGTGCGGCCAGCAGCGGTGGTGCGCCAAGGGAGAGTGCGGCGCCAAGGAAGGCGATGTACATCGCCGAAATATGTGCTGTGGCGGACGCGAAGAAGTAGTGGGCAAAGAAGTAGATGACGACAAGCAGCACGAGGGCGGGGATCCAGCTCATCGCTCCCAGGGACCCGGCAATCAGCTCGGAGACCCAGTCGATGAAACCATAGGCCGACAGTGTTGTCGCCATCATGTACAACACCGCGAACCATGTCATTGTGTCCCAGGCCGCCTTCTCACGGATGATATCCTCCCAGGTCAGAACATGAAAGACCATAAGAAGGATCACCCCGAGGAAAGCCGTGGTCGTCGCGGAAACCCCCAGGACCAGGTCGCCGACCGTCCAGAGCAGCAACAGGACCAGAAACGTGGCAGCCAGCACCTTCTCCCCGTAGGACATCGGCCCGAGAGCGTCGAGTTCATCGCGCGCCATCTGCTTGACCTTCGGGGTGCTCTTCAGCTCCGGAGGATAGATGACGTAGATCACCAGCGGTACAACGATCAGAGCAGTCAGCCCTGGGACAATGGCTCCGAGAGCCCATGTCGCCCAGGAAATCTCCACACCCTGCTGGGCCGCCAGCGATGCGATCAAGGGGTTCCCCGCCATGGCGGTGAGGAACATCGCGCAGGTGATCGAGTTAGCGTTCGACGACACCAGGGACAGGAACGACCCGGCTCGGCGTGCTGTGGGACCGGGTTCGGAGTCATACGTCATCGCCACGGACGTCATGATCGGCGCCATTATTCCACCGCCACGCGCCGTGGCGGAGGGGATAGCCGGGGACATCACCAGGTCAGCAAGGCTGAGACCGTAGCCGACACCGAGCATACGTCCGCCGAACTTGGAGACGAAGAAGAGGGCGATACGCCGTCCGAAGCCTGTCTTGATGAATCCCCGGGACAACAGGAACGCCATCACGATCAGCCAGATGGTGGCGTTACTGAAACCGACCAATGCATACGGGGCACCTGGGTCATCGCTACTCGGTCCCAAGGGGACCAGGCCCAGCAAGACGGCGGCGATCATACCGATAAGCGTGACCGCGCCCATGGGCATGGGGGCGATGATGATGCAGACGATGGTGGCGACGAAGAGACCGAACATACGCCATGCCTGGTCGGTCAGCTCAGCCGGGTGTGGACTGAACCAGAAGATCACGGTGATGAGGATCGGTATCCCGAACCCGATGAGGATCGTCTTCCAGTGTGACACCGGTGGGGCGTCAACCCGGGGATGCTCCTCGGGGGCTGCTGCTGTCGCGGTGGGCATGTCGCAGATTCCTTTGCATGAGATGATCCGGTGCAACGGTGGAGTTCTCATCTACTCGATGATGGATTCGTTTCCACCGCACTATTGGAATCGTATCCATGCCCCCTTACCTCGGACAAGGGCCTTTGGCCGTGACTTCTGACACGTACTG
The DNA here is from genome assembly GCF_007673095.1 of Corynebacterium glyciniphilum AJ 3170. GTDB lineage: Bacteria > Actinomycetota > Actinomycetes > Mycobacteriales > Mycobacteriaceae > Corynebacterium. The sequence continues at coordinate 301 of NZ_VDYZ01000001.1, read as the reverse complement.
CCCTCCACCCCACGGATACACGAAAGAACCCCGGACCGCGGGACGTCCGAGTCAGACGACACGCAGGCCGGGGCCCGTGTTCAGTGCGGCTGTGCCGCGGAAGCTTAGCGCTTCTCCTTGATCTTGGCTGCCTTACCGCGGTTGAGTCCCCTAGTGTCGCGTTTCTGAAGTTGGTTGCCGGTTCGCTTTCGCCAGGATCTCGTCAGCCGTTTTCGTCCACACGAACGGGTGCTTGCGCTTGTTCCACCCGGTGATAAACTCCCGGATCTTCGCATTCAAGTCCTTGACAGAAGTGAACACG